>CALRJV020000002.1:0-522202 GCA_943367705.1 Synechococcus sp. UW140 | reverse complement strand
TTCGTCTCCAGGCTCACCGGTTGGCGGGCCCGGCAGAGGAGGTCCTTCACCTCCTCCTCGGGCAGTTCCACCGCGACGGCCAGCTCGCTCAGGGTGGGGGTGCGGCCCAGCTCCTGGCTGAGCTCCCGCTGGCCCTTCTTGAGCTTGTTAAGGGTTTCGGTGATGTGGATCGGCAGGCGGATCGTGCGGCTCTTCTCGGCGATGGCGCGGGTGATGCCCTGGCGGATCCACCAGTAGGCGTAGGTGGAGAACTTGTAGCCGCGGGTGGGATCGAACTTCTCGACGCCCCGCACCAGGCCGATGGTGCCCTCCTGGATCAGGTCCAGGAGTTCCATGTTCCGCCTGGTGTACTTCTTGGCGACGCTGACCACCAGGCGCAGGTTGGCGGCCACCATGCGCTCCTTGGCGCGGCGGCCGGCGTGGAGGCGCTTGCGCAGCAGGACCGGGGTGAGGCCCGCCTCGGCGGCGAGCAACTCGGGGCTGGGCTCCTCCCCACCGGAGCGCAGGGTGAGTTCCTCGCGCAGGTCCTCGAGGATCATCAGCTCCTGCACCTGGCGGCCCAGGGTGATCTCCTGCTCATGGCTGAGCAGCGGAACGCGGCCGATGTCCCGCAGGTAGGAACGCAGCGAATCGCCGGTGGGGACCAGCAGGGACGCGGAGGAAGCCGTAACCGTGGAAGCAGCCGTGACGGTGATCGAAGGCATCGTCCCTTGTTACGAAACCATTTGGTTTCGTAAATCTACCATCACTTCGCGGACTCGCTCCGACCTGGAGCGGTGCCCACAATGGAGCCATGGGCGCCGAACGGCTTCAGAAACTCGTGGCGGCCGCTGGGCTCTGCTCCCGCCGTCAGGCCGAGACTTGGCTGCGCGACGGCCGGGTGCTGGTCAATGGCCAGCCCGCCCAGCTCGGCGACCGGGCCGACCCCGCCTGCGACCGGATCAGCGTCGACGGCCGGCCCCTGGAGCTGCCGGTCGCCACCCTGACGCTGCTGCTCAACAAGCCGCCCGGGGTGCTCAGCACCTGCCACGACCCCCACGGCCGCGCCACCGTGCTGGAGCTGGTGCCGCCGGAGCTGCGCCCCGGCCTGCATCCGGTGGGCCGCCTTGATGCCGACAGCCGCGGCGCCCTGCTGCTCAGCAGCGACGGCGCCCTCACCCTGCGCCTCACCCATCCCCGCTACGGCCACCGCAAGACCTACCGGGTCTGGGTGGAGGGGCTGCCCCGCACGGCCACCCTGGAGCACTGGCGGGCCGGCGTGCCCCTCGACGGCCTTCCGAGCCTGCCGGTGGAGCTGCGCCGGCTGCGCCACCACCGTGGCGCCACCCTGCTGGAGCTGGTGCTGCGGGAGGGCCGCAACCGCCAGATCCGGCGCACGGCGGAGATCCTGGGCCACCCGGTGCTCGACCTCAGCCGCATTGCCATCGGCCCTGTGCAGCTGGGGGATCTGGCGGAAGGGGCCTGGCGCCGGGTCGAACCTGGAGAATGGGGCCCCCTGGCCGTCGCTCCCTGAGCCCCCCTTCCTTGCCCACCCCGGCCAAGCCCCTGCTCCAGCGCCTGCGCGAGCGCCTGCCGGGCCAGCGCCCGTCGCGTCCGGTCGTCGTGGAGCGGCCCCAGGACCCCCTGCTGCTCGCCGGCCGGCAGCTGCGGGAGGCCCGCGAGAGCCGCGGCCTCGGCCTGCGCCAGCTTGCCCTCGACACCCGCATCAGCACCGCCGTGCTGGAGGCCCTGGAGCGGGGCTGGCGCGACCGGCTGCCGGAAGCGGCCTATCTGCGCACGATGCTGCCGCTGCTGGAGCAGCACCTGGAGCTGCCCCGCGGCAGCCTCGACGGCGTGCTGCCGCCGGAGCGGGACCGCCAGCACGGCCGCCGGCGGGACGCGGTGCTGCTGCGCTTCACCCCGGGCTCGATCGATGTCTTCACCACCTGGCAGGGCACCGTGCTCTATGCGGTGCTCTGCGGCGGTCTGATCTACGGCCTCAACCTGCAGCAGCGCCAGCTGGCCGCCCAGGGACTGCATGTCCTGCGGCCGATCCCGCCCCTGAGCGCCGAGCAGAGCGAGCGGGCGGATCTGGAGGATGCGGACCGGGCGATCCTGGGCGCCTACCCCGACCTGCGTCCCCTGGGCAAGGCCGCCGCCGGCCAGGGACTGCAGCGGCTGCGCCGGGAGACCAGCCAGAACCGGCCCGATCTCGCCCTCGGCCTGCTGCGCCTCGAGCTGGCCCGGCCCACCCGGGTGTCGCTGCGCAGCGACCGGGGCGTCGAGACCCAGCTGCCGGCGGTGCAGGGCAGCCTCAGCCTGCCGGTGCTGCCCCCCTTCAGCCTGCGGCTGGAGCCGGCCCCGCCGGCCGGGTCCGTGCGCTGGAACGGCCAGCCGCTGACCCCAGCGGCAGCCGCCGATCCCGGCGCTGTGGCGGCCACCCCCCAGGGTCAGGCCCAGTTCCTCTACCCGCCCCCGGCCGCCGCCCCGCGCCCCCGGCCATAGCGGGCCGCCATGGCCCCGAAGCCCTGCAGGGGCCCGGCCAGCGCCGACACGGGCCGCGACAGACGCCAGCTCCAGTTGCCGTCGATGGTGCCGGGGGTGTTGAAGCGGGCCTCGTCGCCCAGTTCCAGCAGGTCCTGCAGGGGCACCACCGCCAGCTCCGCCGGCGAGGCCAGCGCCACCTCCAGCAGCTGCCAGCTCGGCGCCCGCACCTCACCGCCCACCACCGCTGCGACCCGTCCCCGGGCCCCGTCGTCGAGGTCCCGCCACCAGCCGAGGCTGGTGGCGTTGTCATGGGTGCCGGTGTACACCACCCAGCGGCTGCCGCTGTAGTTCGCCGGCAGGTAGGGGTTGTCGTCGTTGCCGTCGAAGGCGAACTGCAGGATCTTCATCCCCGGCAGGGCGAAGTGGTCCCGCAGGGCCTCCACCGCCGGGGTGATGACGCCGAGGTCTTCGGCGATCAACGGCAGCCGGCCGCCGGGGAGCAGCCGACCCTGGCGGCGGCAGCGGGAGCGCAGGCGGCCCAGCAGGGCGGCGCCGGGGGAGGGACGCCAGGAGCCGTGCTCGGCGGTGGCATCGGCGCCGGGGACGCTCCAGTAGGCCTCCAGGGCGCGGAAGTGGTCGAGCCGCAGCAGATCCATCAGCTCCAGCTGCCGCCCCAGCCGCCGCAGCCACCAGCGGAAGCCGGTGAGGCGATGCATCCACCAGCGGTAGACGGGGGTGCCCCAGAGCTGGCCGGTGGTGGAGAAGTAGTCCGGCGGCACGCCGCTCTGCTCCACCAGCCCGCCGTCGGAGCGCAGGGCGAACAGGCGCCGGTGGCTCCAGACGTCGGCGCTGTCGTGGGCCACGTAGAAGGGCAGGTCCCCCACCAGGCGCACCCCCTGGCGATGGGCCCGCTCCTGCAGCCGTCGCCACTGGACCTGGAGCTGCCACTGCAGCAGGGCCTCCTCCTGCAGGGCCTGGCTCTGGGCGTCGACCAGGGCCCGCAGGGCGGGGGCCTGGCGCCGGGCGAGAGGTTCCGGCCACTCCCACCAGGGCCGCCCCCCCTGGAGGCGGCGGATCACCATGAAGCGGCAGTGGTCGACCAGCCAGAAGCGCTGGCGCTCCTCCCAGCGATCGAAGGCCGCCCGGCGCTCCGGCGGCTGCCCGGCCCAGCCCCGGGCCAGGGCCGTGGCGATGGCGGCCGCCCGCTGGCCGGCGACGGCCGGATCGAGGCGATCCTCAGCTCCGGTGGGCAGGGCGTCCCGGTCGGCGGCGGTGATCAGGCCATCGGCCACCAGGTCGTCGGCATCGATCAGCCAGGGGTTGAGGGCCGAGCCGCTGGGGGAGCTGTAGGGGGAGCCGGTGCCGTCGGTGGGGGCCAGGGGCAGCAGTTGCCACACCCCCACCCCCTCGGCGGCCAGCAGGTCGATCCAGTCGCGGGCGGCGGCGCCGAAACTGCCGCAGGCCCGGGTGCCCGGCAGGGCCGTGGGGTGGAGCAGGACGCCGCAGGCCCGGGGGTCGCTGCTCACGGTGTCGGCAGGCGGTAGCGGTCCACGATCCGGCGGGCGAAGGCCGGGATGTGGGCGTCGACCTTTTCGGGGTGGTGGCGCTGCAGCCAGAGGGCGTTGCGCGTGAAGTGGGAATCGATCGAGAAGCGGCCGTATTCGAGCCCCTTGGGCCCGAAGCGCTGCACGAACACCCCCACCAGTTCGGCGAGCCACATGGGGAGTCTCAGGGCCTTTTCGTAGGCGTCGATGCCCTGCTGCACCGCCTGGCGGCGGTCGCCGGAGCTGGTCACCGGCGCCAGATCTAGTTCCGGTTCCACCAGATCCAGCAGCTCCTGGCCGAGGGGGTTGCGCACGGTGACCCACTGGCGGCCAAAGGTGGCGCCCATGTAGCCCACCACCAGATCGGCGCCGGCGTTGGTGTAGTCGAAGCAGCTCAGGCAGCTGGGGGCGAACACGTCCTTGAGGGCGGGCGTGTCGAGGCCGAAGAAGGGCACCGTTTCTTCCTGGCCGTCGCTGTGGCGGAAGTGGATGCGGAAGTCCTGCATGAACTCGTAGTGCACCACCGTGTCGGGGGAGCGGCTGGCGCTCTCCAGGAAGGTCTGCAGCCCGTCCCGGCTGACGTTGTCGACGCAGGGGAGCCCCAGCACGTAGAGCTTCTGCAGGGGCAGGGTGGCCTGGACCGCCCGCAGGGCCTGGATCTGGCAGCCCACGCCGATGGCCAGCAGCCGCTCGATGCCGCTGCCCGGCAGCTGCTCGAGCACCTCCAGGTTGGGGGAGAGGGTGGGTTTGTTCACCCGCGCCGCCAGCACCTCTTCAGGGGTGCGGGCCAGCACCGGCACCGGCGTGAAGCGGTCGTCCGGTCTCTGCTGCACGCACAGCACCGCATCCACCAGGCCGCTCTCCAGGGCCCGCACGCCGATGCGGCTGACGATGCCGGTCCACTGGGCCCCCTCGATCGGCTGGCGCAGGCGGGCGGTGACCATGCGCTGGTGGACACCGAAGTAGAGCTCGTCCTCGTCGTCGAGACGGCGGCTGCGGCCGTGGGCCTGCTCCTCCATCGCCTCGAAGCGCTGCTCGAGGAAGGCGCAGGCCCGGCGCACGTAGGCCACCCAGCGGCTGTCGCAGAGGCCGCAGTCGCTGCAGAGATCCTTGGCGGGTTTGGGGCTGCCCTTGGCCAGGGGTCGGGCTCGATCGTGCGGCGCCAGGGACGACGGCGCCGGTGAAGGAACGGAGGACAAGCGGTGGTGGGCGCGGGAGCTCGACGCTCAAGCTATCCGTCGTTGCGCTCCCATGCCGCCGGAGGCCGGCGACGCCTGCGCGAGAGTGCCTGCAGCTCCCCACCGTTTCGGCCCCGATGCCCGCCCGCCGGAAGCCCCGCCGCCCCGACGAACCCCCGGCCCCCGGGAGCGCGACCTCCACGGCCCAGCCAGCGGCCCCCAAGCGGCCCCTGGCCACCGGACGGCTGCTCAAGAGCCTCGGCGTCACCGCCGCCGGCGCCGTGGTGGGGATGGGCGTTCTGGGGCTGCTCTGGCCCATGCCCGACCGGGCCCTGGCGCCCACCCCGGAGGTGGGCCCGGCCAGCCTCGCCGCCCCGCCGGCCCGGCCCATCACCCTGCTGGTGATCGGCAGTGATGCCGAGGCGATCGGCGCGCCGCTCAACAAGGCCGCCCCCGCAGGCCCGGCCAACGCCGATGCCCTGCTGCTGGTACGCGTCAACCCGGAGGGGCCCCTGCAGGTGCTCAACCTGCCCACCGAACTGGCGGTGAACCTGCCCGGGCAGAAAGGCCCGAAGCGGCTGGGTGAAGCGTTCCGCCTCGGCGGGGTGGCCCTCACCGCTGACGCGGTGCGGGAGCTGGTGGGGCTGCAGCCGCCCGCCCCCGACCGCTACCTGGTGCTCCCCCGGGGGGCGCTGCGGGATCTGGTCAACGGGCTGGGGGGTCTGGAACTGAGCCCGCCGCAGCGGATGAGCTACACCGACAAGACCCAGAAACTGACCATCGACCTGCAGGCCGGCCTGCAGCAGCTGGGGGGCAACAAGGTGGAGCAGCTGGTGCGCTACCGCGACACCTGGCTGGGCGACACCGGCCGCCGCAGCAACCAGCAGCTGGTGGCCACCAGCCTCAGGGAGCGGATGCTGCAGCCGGAGCGGCTGGCGAAGCTGCCGTTCCTGGTGAGCCAGCTGCAGCCCAAGGTGCAGACCAACCTGACGCCGGGCGAGACCCTCAGCCTGCTGGCGGCCGGGCTCGATGGCAGCAAGCCGGTGCAGTTCGCCAGCCTGCCGCTGAAGCCCGCCGAGGAGAAGCACAAGGGCCTGCGCCAGCTGGAGGCCGGTGCGACTCCGCCGCTGTGGAAGCCGCCGGCGGCCCCATAGCGATACTGGGGGCCATGGCCGTTCCTCCCGAGCTGCTGGTGCCGAGCAGCTTCCAGCACTACCTGCTGGGGCTGTTCGCCGTCGCCAACAACTTCCCCGCCATGGGGCCGTTCCTGACCCTGAGCCAGGGGGTGCCCGCCAGCCAGGTGCGACGGGTGATCCGCATCACCACCCTCTCCAGCCTGCTGATCATGCTGGGCGCCTATTTTCTGGGCACGGCGGTGCTGCAGTTCTTCGGTATCAGCGTCAGCGCCTTCCAGATCGCCGGTGGCCTGCTGCTGGGCTTCAGCGGCCTGAGCATGCTCAACGCCACCGATCCGGGCGATTCCCACGAGAAGAGCTTCGATGTGTCGCAGATGGATGTCGGGCAGATGACCTCCTCGGCGATCGTGCCCATCTCCCTGCCCCTCACCACCGGGGCCGGCACGATGTCGACGATCACGGTGTATGCCGAGGCGGCCCGCAACTTTGATCTCCGCCTGCAGCTGTTCGCGGCGATTGGGGTGATGGCGATTCTGATCGGCCTGATGTTCACCTTCGCCGCCCGCCTCACCCGGCTGCTGGGCCATGTGGGGATGACGGTGCTGATCAAGGTGATGGGCCTGTTCACCCTGGCGATCGGGGTGCAGTTCATCGCCACCGGCGCCAGCACCCTGCTCAGCCGGGTGACGCTGAAGATCTGAGGCCGGCCAGGACGCTCAATCGGGCCAGCAGCCTCCATCGGTCACTGACGTTCAATCGGGCCGGGCGCGCCGGCGGAAGCCGAACCCTGTCGGCTGGGGGTCCTCGCTGCCGTTGGCCTCGATCGTTTCGCGGCAGCGCTGCAGCAGCTCCAGGCGCAGGGACTCGGGGCTCTCGATGCGGATGCCGCCGCCGAAGGCGAACAGCCAGTTGCGCAGGTCGATGTCGGCGGCCACGGTCCAGGGGGGCAGGTCGAGTTCCACCGGGTAGGGGTGGCTGCTGCCGGCCGGGCTGGGATCGAGCACATGGGGGGCTTTGGGGTGGTGCCACCAGGTGTCGTCCGGGAGCGGGCGGGAGAAGCGGGTGTGTTCGATCGGATAGCGCTGCAGGCCCTCGCGGATGAAGGCGAAGGCCCAGGCGGCGCAGCGGAAGTGCAGGGTCTCCAGTGCCTGGCCGCGGCGCTGGGGGGAGGTGCCGGTGATCTGCCGCTGCTGCTCCAGGTCGGTGCCGAAGTAGATGCCGCCGCTGTGGTGCAGCAGCCGCTCCAGCCGCTTGAGGGCCGCCGCGTGGGTGTCAGCGTTGCGGCGCAGGTCGCCGTGGGCCTGGGCCATGGCGAGCCGATCGAGCCGCTCGCTGCGGATCAGCCCCTGGTCGTGACCCAGGTGATCCTCCTCGAACAGGAGGTACCAGCCCACGTGGTGGAAGATCAGCTGCAGCGGCCAGACCCGCAGCTCGCCGCTGGGGCCGTCGGCATAGCTGCCCATGCCCGGGAAGCGCCTCAGCAGCACCCGGCGGTGTTCCACGATCGCCGTCTCGATCGCCTCGGCGCGCCGCGGCGCCGCCAGCGAATCGCGCCGGACCAGGGCCAGGTCCACCACGGTGTGGCGGGCGTAGCTGCGCACCGGCGCCTGTTCGGCGGCGCTGATACCCGACCAGCCCAGCCGCTCGTCCAGTTCGCTGAGCAGGTCCTGGGCGGAGGGGTCGGCGAGGCGTCCGGCGGTCTGGCGCACCACGTTGTGGAGCTCCCGCAGCCGCGGAGGCGAGAGCACGGCGGTGCCGAGGCAGTAGCCGTGGCGCACGTTGTCGTTGCGGTTGCGGAAGCCGTAGGGGGTGAGGATCTTCTCGAGGTCCTTGCGCAGGGTGGCCGTTTCCCCCGGCAGGTAGGCGCCAGGGATCGCCTCGGTGGCGGCGATCAGGTGCTGGTGCAGGTTGCCGCCGCGCTCGGCCGGCCGGTCGAAGGGCACCTGGAGCAGGTGGCGCAGCAGGGTCATCACCCGCAGGAACACCGGCCCATCGCCCATCGGCGGCAGCCCGCCATGGACGGCGCCCGGCCGGCTGCGGGCCAGGGGCGCCAGCCGGATCGGTGACGTGGCGGGCAGGGCGCTGCAGAAGCCGTTGGCCTCCAGCCAGGCCAGGTCCTGCCGGATCGCGGCCGCATCGGCAAAGCAGCTGCCGTGCAGACGGCCCAGGAAGGCGGCGGCCCGATCGGCCAGATCGCCCTCCGGCAGGGGGGAGAGGATCGCCGCCAGCTCCTCGGCGCCGGCGGGATCGCTGGCCGCCAGGTCGGGCCAGGTGCTCAGCAGCCGGATCAGGTGCAGCAGCCGCTCCAGATCGAGCAGGCGCGAGTAGCCGTGGCGCTGCACCTGGCGCTCCCGGTTGGTGGCCGAGCGGATGCGGCGGTCGAGCCCGGCCAGTTCGGCCGCCAGCACCGGCCCCAGATCGCTGTGGTGGCTGGGGACCACGGTGCAGAGGGCCGCGAAGCCCTCGGCACGGGAGGGCCCGAAGTGGGGATCGGCCAGGGCGGCGGTCATCTCCTGGATCACCGGCACCGGCACCGGCCGGCGGCGCCGGGCGTTCCAGGCCAGCGAGGTGGGCAGATCGGTGTACAGCCACCAGCCGATCCACTCCACCGGTGCCGGCAGGGCCAGGGCCTGGGTGATCGCCAGCCGCCAGGCCCGGCGGGCGTGGGTGGCATCGACGATCACCGGGATGCCGGCCGCGACGGCCTCCACCAGGCGCTGGTGCAGCCGTTGCTGGATGTCAACCCAGGGGCCCTGCACCGCTGCATCGCCGAAGACCTCCTGGCGGATCACGTCGGTGGAGAGCACCAGGGCGGGGGGATCGCCGGGGCCGGCCAGCAGGGGCGCCAGGGCCCGGGCGAGGGTGGTCTTGCCGCTGGCGGGCTGGCCGATCAGCAGGTGGCAGCGCAGGGACGCCATGGCGACAGCAACCGGGGAGGCCCCACCACTCTTTCGCACGAGCGGTGCGCTGGTGAGCCGGCGTGAGCGACAGGCCAGGCAGATCGCCACTGCCGATGCCGTGATCGCCGCCACCACCCTTGCCCAAGGCGCCTAACTTGCCACCCCCAACCCCGCCAACTTCGAGGCGATCGGCCTGGAGCTGATAAACCCCTGGACTTATGGCCTTTCCCACCGCCCCTGACCATGGCCCTCCCCGTCACCAGCAACGCCAACGAGTTCGATTCGGCCATATCCTGGCGAGCGTGCTCACGGGTGAGATGAAAAGGTGCTCGTGCTCAGGATCGACGAGCCCATGTCGGAGGTGCAGTTCAAGGCTCTGCGCCGATCGATCGAGGTAGACAATGAGGTGGTGGCAAACTCGTATCCTGCTTGGCTCAAGCTTGTCTTGAGACCGAACTGCAGCTCCATTAGCAACCTAGAGCCTGAATCCCTTCAGCCGCCTTCATTGGGCATATTGCCGACGTGATCATCTACCTCGAAACGCGGGAAGAGTTCCTCAATCACGTGCGCGAACAGCGCATCGAAGAGGAGGTGCGGGAGCGCTATATCGCCATGACCGGTCACATGGTGGCCACCAATGAGTTTCGCGCCTGGCAGAATTCGCTACAGTGCGTGGGCAATGTGCTGCAGTTCGAAGCGATCCCCCGGGAGTTGGGGGTTGCGATCGAATACCGCATCCACAACACCGCCAAGCGTATTGACCTGCTGCTTTCAGGGCGCAACGAGGCTGGAGATCCGGCGGCGGTGATCGTGGAACTGAAGCAGTGGGAAACGGTGGAACCCACCGATCTGGATGGGGTGGTGCGCACCTTCCTGGGTAAAGGACCGCGCGAGACCACGCATCCCTCTTATCAGGCGATGAGCTACGGGGCGCTGCTCCGAGGATTCAACACGGCGGTGGTGGAGCACAACATTGCCCTTAGCCCCTGCGCTTACCTGCACAACTGCAAGGACGGCAGCGGTATCACCGATGCCCGTTACCGACCCTATCTGGAGCAGGCGCCATTGTTCCTACGTCATGACAATGCTGCCATGGCTGCCTTCCTGCGCCGCTGCCTGGAGGAGGGTGACCGAGGTCGCACGATCGAGCAGATCCGCGATGGGAAGGCCAAGCCCAGCCGACAGCTCGCCGACGCAGTGGAGCGGATGCTGAAGGGCAACGCCGAGTTCGTCCTGATCGACGAGCAGAAGGTGGTGTTCGAACAAGCGCTAGCCTTGGCACGTCAGCTCCGGGAAGGGCGCCACTGTGTGCTGCTGGTGCAGGGTGGGCCCGGTACCGGCAAATCGGTCGTGGCTGTCAACCTCCTGGCCCGGCTGCTTGGGATGGGGCTGAATGCTCGCTATGTCAGTAAGAATATGGCCCCCCGACATGTTTACCGGGCCAAACTCACCGGCTCCCTTGCGAAAGGGGAGTACGACAATCTTTTCTGTGGCTCAGCCTGCTTCGTGGGGTGCCAGGAGGGGTTCTACGACACCCTGATCGTGGATGAAAGCCACCGGCTGATGACCAAGACCATCTACGACAAGCAGGGGGAGAACCAGATCAAGGAGATTATCCACGCCAGCAAGCTGACAGTGTTCTTCCTCGATGAGGATCAGCGCGTCACCTTCGATGATATCGGGAGTACGGGTGAGATCGAGAAATGGTGCCAATTCCATGAAGCAGAATTGCATCGCGATGTGCTGCCATCGCAGTTCCGATGTAGTGGCTCCGATGGCTATCTGGCTTGGCTGGATCAAACCCTCGGCATCCGCGACACAGCGAACGGTCGGCTGGAGCAAGGCAGCTACGACTTCCGTGTGTTCGACGATCCGGTGGCCCTGCACGAGTCGATCCGACAGGCCAACCATGGGAACCAGGCACGGATGGTGGCCGGTTATTGCTGGAACTGGGCGTCGAAGTATCACCCCAAGGCCTGGGACATCACGATTGAGCCCTACGGCTATAGGGCACGCTGGAACTTGAGTAAGGATGGCAGCGTGTGGATCATGAAACAGGGAACGGTGGAGGAGGTGGGCTGCATCCACACCTGCCAGGGGCTGGAGTTGGAGACGATCGGGGTGATCATCGGGCCGGATCTGGCATTCCGTGATGGCCAGGTTGTGTCGGTGCCGACGGCACGGGCACGATCGGATCAGTCATTGAAGGGATACAAGGTGGGGCTGAAACGTGAGCCCGAGGCGATCCGACTGAAGGCTGACGCGATTATTCGTAACACCTACCGCACCCTGATGAGCCGGGGCACGAAGGCTTGCTGGGTCTTCGCCTGTGATCCGGAGCTCCAGGCCTACCTGAGGCGACGGCTGGAGGGTCAGTGCGATGTCGGTTGAGCCCCATTGACGGACAGCCGCGACGAGCTGTTCATCCCCGACCAGCCGTTGGGTTCCCTCTGCCCCAAGGTTGCCTTGGCACGCCGGCTCGGGCTGATCGATCCAGCCTTCGCGCGGGCCTTGCATCCTCTGCCCAGGCTGCGTCATGCCCCTGCCCATTCGGGGGATTCCGCCTCCCTGAGCCATCCCGCCCATGGCTCGCGTCTGGCCGCCGTTTATGCCGAAGCCCGGGCCAATCCCCACTGGGCTCCCCTGGCGACTGTGCTGGCGGACCAGCCGGCCTCGGCCCAGAATCCACCCACTGGATCAGGGCCTCCTCCTGATCCCCCCGCATCACCCCCCCCCTGCCACCCTGGGGCCTCCCGCCGGCTCGCCGTGATCCCTCCCCAGAAGCAGATGACCGGCATGCTCGGCCATCCGGTGGCCGAGAACCCGATCGATCGGATGTTCGATGCGGTCTATGCCCACCACGGGCTGTGCTGGCAGTTCTGGAAGAACGACATCGCCAACACGGCGGACCTGGCCCTGGCGGTGAAGGCCCTGGTGCCCCTGGGCTACCGGGGCATGGCCATCACCGTGCCCTTCAAGGTGGCGGTGCTGCCCCTGCTCGATGAGGTCGATGACGACGTGCGGGCCATCGGTGCCGCCAACTACCTCACCATCGAAGCCGGCCGCCTGATCGGCCACAACAACGACGGCAAGGGGGTGGTGAAGGCGATCGAGAAGCTGGCGCCCCTGGCGGGCCGGCGGGTGGTGATGCTCGGCGCCGGCGGTGCCGGCCGGGCGATGGCGGTGGAGATGGCCTGGGCCGGCGCGTCCCACCTCACCCTGATCACCCGGCGGCAGGAGCAGGGCCAGGAGGTGGCCGACACGGTCACCCGGGCCTCGGGTGTGCCGGCGGTGTGGCAGGCCTGGGAGGGGGAGGTTTCGGTGCCGGCGGGCACCACCCTGCTGATGAATGCCACCCACCTGGGCTGTGCGCCGGAGCTGGAGCCGGTGCCTGTCCGCTGGGACTCGGTGGATCCGGTCTGTGTGGTGGTGGATGTGATCACCAACCCCCGCATCACCCCGTTCCTCGCCACGGCCCGCCGCCACGGCTGCCCGGTGGTGGATGGGGTCGAGATGCTGGTGCAGCTGGCCATGCAGATCTTCGAGCAGTGGACCGGGATCACCCCTGAGGAGGCGGTGTTCCAGCGCGCCGTGGCCGAGGCCCTTGGGGAGTGAGCCATGCGCCCTTACGTTGGCGGGCGTTCTCTCCGGCATCCCCATGACTCGGGTTGTCTCTCTCGCCGCCCTTGCGGCCCTCGGCCTCCTGGCCGGCTGCGGCCGTCCCGATGGCCGGGCCCTGCAGACGATCGCCTGCCAGCAGGTCGCCAACACGATCGACATCCAGTCGGTGGGCCAGATCGATGCCCTGCGCAAGGCCCTTGGCCTGGCACCCGGCGTCGATCCGATCGGCACCTGCCGCGAGCTCGGCGTCACCATGGAGCCCGGTGCCCCTGCGGCGGAGCCCGGTGCCCCTGCGGCGGGCGGTGAGGCCCAGGAGCGAGAAAACGGCGAGGCGGAACGCAGCGAGTGAGGCCTTAAGCCGCCTGCAGCACCCGCCAGCGGCCCCGCAGCACCTGCTGTAGCGCCGCCATCGCGGCCCCGGCCTCCTCGGCCGCCTCCCCGCCCTCCGCGCCGGTCTCCGGCAGCCAGCCCAGCCAGGGCAGGCCGTCGCGGCGGCGCCTGCCGGGCTGCCAGTCGCCGCCCACCTGCACCAGCCCGGCCAGGGGCACCCGCCAGTGCTCCAGCAGGGCGGCGCCGGCCGCCGGCAGCCCCGTCTCCAGCTGCTCGCCCCGCAGCACCAGCAGGCAGGGCTGGCGCCAGGCCCCGAGGGCCTCGGCCCAGCTGCCGCCCCGCTCCAGGGGCAGGCCCACATCAAGGGGCAGGGCGGCAAGCCAGGGGCCCGTCGCCGCCCCCGCCGCCGTCAGGGCCGCCAGGCCGGCATCGGGATCGTCTGCGCCGGCCAGCTCCCGCAGGGCCACGCCTTCGGCGGCGGCCAGCCGCGCCGCCACCGCCGCCAGGCCCTCCAGCTCCCGCTGCCGCCCCAGGCCCACCAGCAGCAGGCCGCCCTTCGGCTCGGCGCCGAACCCTGAAACCGACATGGTTGTTTGCACTGTCCGGGCCGGCTCGCTTCTACCATCGTGCTGCGAAGCCACGCCGCCTGCGCCCTTGGCCACTTTCTCGACCGCTGAACGGGTGGAGCAGAGCGGGCACCCGCCCCTCACCAGCCATGACCCCCGGCGGCTGCGGCTGTTCTGCGGCAATGCCAACCCCGATCTGGCCCGGGAGATCGGCGCCTATCTCGGCGTTCCCGACGGCCCGAGGGTGATCAAGCGTTTCGCCGATGGCGAGGTCTACATCCAGATCCAGGAGTCGATCCGCGGCTGCGACGTCTTCCTGATCCAGCCCACCTGCGCTCCGGTGAACGATCACCTGATGGAGCTGATGATCATGGTGGATGCCTGCCGGCGGGCCTCGGCGCGCCAGATCACCGCCGTCATCCCCTACTACGGCTACGCCCGCGCCGACCGCAAGACCGCCGGCCGCGAATCGATCACCGCCAAGCTGGTGGCCAACCTGCTGGTCAAGTCCGGCGTCGAGCGGGTGCTGGCGATGGACCTGCACTCCTCCCAGATCCAGGGCTACTTCGACATCCCCTGCGACCACATCTACGGCTCCCCCGTGCTGGTCGACTACCTCGCCACCCGCGACCTGGGCGAGGTGGTGGTGGTCTCCCCCGACGTGGGCGGTGTGGCCCGGGCCCGGGCCTTCGCCAAGCAGATGAAGGATGCGCCGCTGGCGATCATCGACAAGCGCCGCTCCGGCCACAACGTGGCCGAGAGCCTCACCGTGATCGGCGACGTGACCGGCAAGACGGCGATCCTGATCGATGACATGATCGACACCGGCGGCACCATCTGCCAGGGGGCCCGGCTGCTGCGAGCCCGTGGGGCGGCCCGGGTGCTGGCCTGCGCCACCCATGCCGTCTTCTCCCCCCCGGCCATCGAGCGCCTTTCAGAACCGGGCCTGTTCGAGGAGGTGGTGGTGACCAACAGCATCCCCCTGAGCCCGGATCTCCATTTCCCCCAGCTGCGGGTGCTGTCGGTGGCCAACATGCTCGGCGAGGCGATCTGGCGCATCCACCAGGAGAGCTCCGTCAGCTCCATGTTCCGCTGAGCGCCACCACCATGGCCGCTCCCGAACCGCCCGTCCAGCGGGTGCCGCTCCGGCGCTTCGCCCGCCTCAAGCGCCAACTGCCGGCACCCCTCACCGTTCTCGTCACGGCCCTGCTCGCTCTCACCGTCGGGGCCCCCCGTGCCGCCGTCGCCGAGGGCAGCCTGCCGAAGAGCTTCGAGCGCCGCGTGGGGGTGTGGCTCACCAACAGCCCCAGCCCCCTCTACTACGACGCCGCCCGCATCGAGTCCGCCGTCGCCCAGCTCGACGACGCCGGCTTCAACACCCTCTACCCCAACGTCTGGAGCCGGGGCGCCACCTTCCACCGCAGCCGCTGGGCGCCGATGGAGCCGGCCCTGGCCCGCTCCAACCCCGGCCTCGACCCGATCTGCCGCTTTACCAAGGCCGCCCATCGCCGCGGCATGCAGGTGATCCCCTGGTTCGAGTACGGCCTGATGGAGCCTGGCGATGCGGAGGTGGTGCAGCGGAACCCGGAATGGGTGCTGCGCCGCGCCGACGGCAGTGCCCTCTACGCCATGCATGGCGCCAACCTCAAAACCTCCCCGCTCAAGGATCTGCGGGTGTGGCTGAATCCGGCCCACCCGGGCGTGCGGGCCCGCTTCATCGGCCTGATCAAGGAGATCGTGCAGCGCTGCGGCGTCGACGGCATCCAGCTCGACGACCACTTCGCCTGGCCGGTGGAACTGGGCTACGACCCCTACACCCGCGCCCTCTACCTGGCGGACACCGGCCGGGAGCCTCCCGCCAACTTCAACGACCGCTACTGGATGAAGTGGCGCCGCCAGCAGCTCACCGCCCTGCTGCGGGAACTGCGGGCCACCCTGCAGGAGGTGGGCGGTCCGCGCCGCACGGTGATCAGCCTCTCGCCGGGTCCCTTCCGCTTCGCCTACAACCACTGGCTGCAGGACTGGGAGCTCTGGGCCCTGGGCGAGCTGGTCGACGACCTGATCATCCAGAACTACGCCTATTCGGTGAAGGGCTTCGCCCGTGACCTCGACCAGCCGGCCCTGGTCAAGGCCCGCCGCTGGGGCATGCCGGTGGAGATCGGCATCCTCTCCGGTTTCGGCGGCCGCACCCCCGACATGGCCACCCTCGAGCAGAAGGTGCGCCTCTCCGCCGCCCGCGGCCACGGCGTGATCTTCTTCTACTGGGAGGGGCTCTGGGGCCAGTACGCCGGGCCGGAGGGGGCCGCCGCCCGCCAGGCCGGCTTCCGCCGCCTGAACCGCGAGGTGTTCGGCGGCCGCTAGGCGTCCCCGCCGGCTGAACCGAGGCACTGGCCCACCACCTCGCGGGTGTTGGTGGAGAGCTCGGCTGCCGCCAGCCCCTCCAGGGCTTCCCGCATCCGCTCGCGCCGTCCGGGGCCGTAGCTCTGCCAGCGGCTGAACACCTTGGCCATGCGCGAGGCCGTGATCGGATTGCGCTGATCCAGCTCGGCGATCTGGCCGGCCATGAAGCGGTAGCCGCTGCCGTCGGCGGCATGGAACACCGGCGGATTGCCCGCCAGCCCCCCCAGCACCGCCCGCACGGCGTTGGGCGCCGCCGGATCGAAGCGGGGATGGTCGAGCAGCCGCCGCACCCGCTCCAGGCCGTCGGCGAAGGGGGCGGACGCCTCCAGGGCGAACCAGGAATCGAGGATCACGGGTTTGTCTTCCCAGCGGGCGTAGAAGGCGTCCACCGCCTCCTGGCGCTCGGCGATCGGGTGGTCCTGCAGCGCCCGCAGGCCCGCCCGGGCCAGGGTCATCGAGGGGCCGTCCACCGCCGCGCGGGCCGCCGCGATCGCCGCCCCATCACCCGCGGCCACCCGCCAGCTCCAGATCGAGCCCGTCAGCATCCGGTCGCCCACCCCCTCCGGCCACACCAGCGACCACTGGGCGCTGACCCGCTCCAGGGCCCGCTCCAGGGGCTCGGCCAGGGCCTCCCCGAAGCGGCGGCGCAGGGCCTGCAGGGCGGCGAACAGGGCCGGCGGGTCGGGCTCCGGCGCCCCATCCTCCAGTTCGGCCAGCCCCGGCAGGGCCAGCAGCACGCTGCGGCTGGCCTCCGAAAGGGAGGGATCGGCCAGGATCCGCCCGAAGGCGTCGATCAGGGCATCCTCCAGCCCCCCGTCCACCCGGCCGGCGGCCCGGCGCAGCAGGGCGCGACGCAGCAGCACCTGGCCCGCGTCCCAGCGGGCGAAGGGGTCGCTGTCGGCGGCCAGCAGGTGCACCAGCTCGCTGGAGGGTCGCCCCAGCGCCACCTTCACCGGCGCCGAGAACTGGCGCAGCAGGGAGAGGGCCGGCGGCGGCGCCTGGGCCGGCAGCCCCTCGAAGCGGAACACCTGCGCCTCCCGATCGATCAGCAGCAGCCGCGTGCCCGCCCCCCAGCGGCGGCCCAGCAGGGGCGCGGCGCCGTGGTCGGCGTCCTCGGCCACCAGCCGCATCGGCAGGGGCTGGCCCGCCTGGCCCACCAGGCCCACGGCCAGGGGGATCACCAGGGGCTGCTTGTGGGGTTGGCCGGGTGTGGCCGGGGTGGACTGGCGCACGAACAGCTCCAGGGTTCCGGCGGCCTTGTTCCAGCGGCGCCGCACGTGCAGCACCGGCGTGCCCGCCTGGTGGTACCAGAGGCGGAACTGCACGAAATCGAAGGGCGGCAGCCTGCAGCTGTCGTCCACCTCACCGGCGGCGTCCTGCATCGCCTGGACGAAGTCCTCACAGGTGGCGGCGGTGCCGTCGTGGCGTTCCACGTACAGCGCCATGCCCCGCTGGAACGTTTCTTCCCCCAGCAGGGTGTGCAGCACCCGGATCACCTCCGATCCCTTTTCGTAGATCGTGGTGGTGTAGAAGTTGTCGATCGCCTGGTACTGGTCCGGCTGCACCGGATGGGCCGTCGGACCCGCATCCTCCCGGAACTGGGTGTTGCGCAGCATCGCCACGTTCTCGATCCGGTTGAGCGCATGGCCATGCAGATCGGCCGAGAAGCTCTGGTCCCGGAACACGGTGAGCCCCTCCTTCAGCGACAGCTGGAACCAGTCGCGGCAGGTGATGCGGTTGCCCGTCCAGTTATGGAAGTACTCGTGGGCGATCACACTCTCGATTCGCTCCAGCTCACCATCGGTGGCCGTGGCGGCATCGGCGAGCACCAGCTTGGAGTTGAAGATGTTGAGGCTCTTGTTCTCCATCGCGCCCATGTTGAAGTGGCGCACCGCGACGATGTTGTACTCGTCGAGGTCGTAGGCCAGGCCATAGACGCACTCGTCCCATTCCATCGCCCGCTTCAGGGACGCCATGGCGTGGGCGGTGAAGGGGGCATCGCCCGGCTCCACGTGCAGGCGCAGCTGCACGGTGCGGCCTTCGGCGGTGACGAACGTGTCGCGCACCTCCTCGAGCCGGCCCGCCACCAGGGCGAACAGATAGGAAGGCTTGGGGAAGGGGTCGTCCCAGACGGCGTAATGGCGCGCTTCTCCGCCTGTCCCGGGTGGCAGGTCGCCGGCCTCGATGCCGTTGCCGTTGGAGAGCAGCACCGGGCAACTGTCGCGGTCGGCCTCGATCCGCACCCGGAAACGGCTGAGCAGGTCGGGGCGATCCGGGTGATACGTGATGCGGCGGAAGCCCTCCGCCTCGCACTGGGTGGTGACCATTCCGCCGCTCACGTAGAGCCCCTCGAGGCTGGTGTTGGCCCGCGGATCGAGCCACACCGTGCTGGTGAGCACGAACGGCCGCTGGGGCGGCTCCAGCACCAGCAGCCGGTCGTCCTCGATCACGAAGGCCCCGGCGTCGAGGGCCACGCCATCGATCGCCAGGGCCCGCAGCTCCAGGTCCACCCCCCGCAGCTCCAGGGTCTCCACTGTCCGGTCCAGCCCTGCCGGCCCCTCCGGCGCGCCGGGCCTGGGCAGGAACGCCAGGCGTGCCTCAACCAGGGCATGGTCGGCGAACAGGCGCACCGTCAGGTCGGTGCGCTCC
Organism: Synechococcus sp. UW140; assembly: GCA_943367705.1. Lineage (GTDB taxonomy): Bacteria > Cyanobacteriota > Cyanobacteriia > PCC-6307 > Cyanobiaceae > Cyanobium. Next base: position 503,412 of record CALRJV020000002.1, on the reverse strand, counting down.
AGCAGGTGAGGAGCCGGACGGTAGTCGGCGAGGTGGACGACGGCCATCAGGGGCTTACTTGGGGGCCGCCGGGGCTGGCTTGGTGGCGCCCTGCTGCTTGATGGCGTCCTGAACCTTCTTCATCACATCGGCCGGCACCTCCTTGGGGCAGATCTCGGCGGCGCCGAGCACGGCCGAGTTGATGGCGCCGCGGCGCAGCTCCTCGATGGTGAGGGCCTTGGTGCCCACCTGCTGGATTTCGCCCTTGTGCTGGCCGAGGATCAGCTGGGCGATGGTTTCGCCGGCGATGCCCACCGATTTCTCGAAGTCGATGCCTGCGGCACGGGAGATGCAGACATTGACGGCGCCGATGCGGGTGTACAGCCCCATTTCGGCGGGAGTGGCGGGGGCGGCGTGGGCCGCCAGAGGTGCCAGCAGCAGCGGCATGGCGACCAGGGGTGCCAGCAGCGGCCGGGAGCGTCGGAGCAGGAGAGACAAGGGGTAGAGATCCGTGAACCCCCATCGTGCTGCATCGCAGCAGCCGCCACACCCGCTGCAGAGACCGCTCCGCGAGGCGGCCCAGCCCCCGGTGCCCCGGCCCTGACAGCGATTAACCGATCGGCTCACCTGCGGCCTCCAGCCGGATCTCGTGGTGGAGCTCCACCAGCTCGAGGCTGCCGTGGCGCCAGGTGTGGATCGAGCGGGAGCGGTAGCGGTCCTGGTCCACCAGGCGGATCTGTTCAAGGACGTCCCAGTCGTCGTAGTGGGACTGGAACGCCATGGTGTGCTCATCGATCTGGCGGATCTGGCTGACCGTGGGGGCCCCCGCCAGGTAGCCGCAGCTGCGCCGCAGCTGGTGACCGCAGAGCCAGGCCTCCATCGTGCCCTCGGCCCGGTAGTCGGGTTTGGTGTCGAAGAACGACTGCTGCCCCTCCGCCCACCAGGTGAACCGGTAGCCCTCATCGCCGTCCACCAGCTCGCTGTGGACCTCGATGCGCAGGTTCATGTCCACCCGCAGCACCGCGTCGTCCTCGGTGAAGAAGTAGGTGCGGCGCGACCGCCACAGCCCCAGGTTGCGGGCGAACCAGCGCCGCAGGCTGCTGTCGAGGCGGATGCGGCTCTGCACGGGAGGGACCCTGGAGAGACCGGGCTGGGTCGGTGTGGTCATGGCGGGCCCACCCAGGCACACGGACGCGATCCCTGAAGTCCTAGCGACGTTTCCGGGTTCTGCCCAAAACCCCATAAGGTTGGCTGCATTGCCGCATGCCTGTCGTTGCCGGTCCTGGGGGAGTCCGATGTCCCGCCCACCCCATCCCCGTCGGCGCTGGCGGAGGCCGGCACCGGCACCGGTGAGGCCCAGAAACCGCTCAAGCTGCTGCTGGTGGCGGCCCGCCATCACATGGCCTCCGCCGATCTGCGGGCCCTGCTGGCCTTCCTCCATTCGGAGGAGTGCACCTGCAAGGTGTCCCTCCAGGTGGCCGATCCGGCCGACCACCCCGAGCTGCTCGAATTGCACCGGCTGGTGGCCACCCCGGCCCTGATCAAGCTCGATCCCCTGCCCAAGCAGGTCTTCGCCGGCAACACCCTGGCCCAGCAGCTGCGCATCTGGCTGCCCCGCTGGCAGCAGATGGAGGTGGTCACCACCCTGGGCTTGAGCCTGCGGCCGGCGGAGATCGACGGCAGCCGCAGCCAGCGGGAGGTGCAGCTCGAGGACCAGCTGCTGGTGCTGCGTCAGGAGAACGAAACCCTGATCGAGCGGCTGGGCGTCCAGGAACGGCTGCTGCGCATGGTGGCCCATGAGCTGCGCACCCCCCTCACCGCCGCCAAGCTGGCCCTGCAGAGCCATGCCCTGGGCCAGATCGACGAGAGCCGCTTCCGCGACGTTCTCAATCGTCGGCTCGACGACATCGAGGCCCTCTCCAGGGATCTTCTGGAGGTGGGCACCACCCGCTGGGAGGCCCTGTTCAACCCCCAGCGCCTGGATCTGAGCCAGGTGGCGGCCGAGGCGATCCTGGAGCTGGAGAAGCTCTGGGTGGGTCGGGGTCTGCAGCTGGTCACCGACATCCCCGCCGACCTGCCCGATGTCCACGCCGACCAGCGGCGCATGCGGCAGGTGTTCCTCAACCTGCTGGAGAACGCCCTCAAGTTCACCCCCGACGGCGGCAAGGTGAGCCTCAGCCTCATGCACCGCACCAGCCAGTGGGTGCAGGTGAGCATCTGCGACAGCGGTCCGGGGATTCCCCGCCAGGAGCAGCACCGCATCTTCCAGGACCGGGTGCGGCTGCCCCAGACCTCCGGCACCACCTCCGGCTTCGGCGTGGGGCTGTCGGTGTGCCGCCGCATCGCCGAGGTGCACGGGGGCCGCATCTGGGTGGTGTCCGAACCCGGCGAGGGCGCCTGTTTCAACTTCACCGTGCCGGTCTGGACCGGCCAGAGCTCCCCGGAACCGGACCGCTCCCTCCCTGGCCGGCCAACGGCCGAGGACCTTCCTTGACGAAGGGTCCCTCCGGCCCGTAGCGTCCAGCACATCAGATCGGCGCCAAGCCGGCTGTGGCCTCGCCCCCATCGTCTAGAGGCCTAGGACACCTCCCTTTCACGGAGGCGACAGGGGTTCGAATCCCCTTGGGGGTATGCATCGGTTCCGGGCCCGGGGCGGTTTCGTCCTTAACCGGGACGTCTTACAGATGGGCACTGTTGAGCCCCCCAGGCCATGGCGCTTGGGGAGGGTATTGATCCGGTTGGGCTAGAGGGCGAAGGGCCTCAGGCCTGCTGGGCGCGGCGCTGGGCTTCCCGCTGCACGCCCCGCAGGTTGCTGGCCAGATCCTCCTTCAGCCGCTGCTCGATCAGGCCGATCGGCATGCCCGGCTTGCCCTGCACGGTGAGGTCGTACAGGAGCCAGGTGCTGGTGTCGTCGGCACCCACCTGCCAGACGCCCTGGAAACAGCGGAAATCGCCCTCCAGCATGCGGAAGGCCAGGCGGCCCTGTTCCGGCTGCTCGTTCAGCTCCAGCTGGACGCGGGCACTGAAGCGCAACCCGCAGAACTGCTGGGTGCCCACCTGCTCCAGGGCCACCAGGTTGCCGCGGCGCCAGAGCTGGCGGGAGCTGGCGAGATTGGGAATGAAGCGGTCGAGATGGTCGTAGTCGGTGAGGACCGACCAGATCGACTCGGGGGGGAGATCAAGACGCAGCTGCACCGCCAGGCGCCGGGTGCCCTGGGGGAGGCGCTCCATCTCCTGTTGGATCGTGTCGAGGGCACAACTGGCCTCGCTGGCGACCATGGCGTCGGTTGACGGGAGGTGCACGGGGCGGGGAAACGACGCCAGAAGCTGTGCCAAGACGGATCGGAGCTCGCTCGGGGCTTGCGTGAGGGTGGCAGCGGTCAGCACCGGGATTGGTGCGACGGAACACAAACTAACCGGTGTCTCCGGAATCCGGTCAACGAATCCGCACGCAGGGGGTGTGAGCTGAGTTCTCTATGATCGGCCCGATTTTCGGCTCCGACGCCCGCATGCGTGTTTCCACCGGCAAGGCCACCCAGTCCGACGGCCGCATGTTCACGGTTGTGGTCGAAGGCTTCGGCGTCGGCCAGCAGCGGCGGGCCGAGCGCCGGATCACCGTGCCCTTCCCCCAGCTGCAGCAGCTGATGCAGACCATCGCCCAGCAGGGTGGACGCATCAAGGCCGTCAACGCTGAGGAGGTCCCCGCGGGCTCCGCCACCCCGGCCCCTTCTGACGCTGCCGTCTCCGACGCCCCGGCAGCCACCCCCACCCCCGCCAAGAAAGCCCCCGTGAGCCACGCCGACGTCCCGGTCAATCTCTACAAGCCGAAGGATCCCTTCATCGGCACCGTCACCGGCAACTACAGCCTCCTGGCGGAGGGGGCCATCGGCCGGGTGAACCACATCACCTTCGACCTCTCGGAAGGCAACCTCCACTACGTCGAGGGCCAGAGCATCGGCATCATTCCCGACGGCGAGGACGCCAACGGCAAGCCCCACAAGCTGCGCCTCTATTCGATCGCCAGCACCCGCCATGGCGACAACTGCGAAGGCGGCACCGTCTCCCTCTGCGTCCGCCAGCTCCAGTACGAGAAGGACGGCGCCACCATCAACGGGGTCTGCTCCACCTTCCTCTGCGACATCGAACCGGGCGCCAAGGTGAAGATCACCGGCCCCGTGGGCAAGGAGATGCTCCTGCCCCCCGATGAGGACGCCAACGTCATCATGCTGGCCACCGGCACGGGCATCGCGCCGATGCGCGCCTACCTGCGCCGCATGTTCGAGCCCGCCGAGCGTGCCAAGAACCCCGAGTACCAGTTCCGCGGCAAGGCCTGGTTGATCATGGGGGTTCCCAAGACGCCCAATCTCCTCTACGAGGACGACTTCCAGCGCTACCTGGCCGAGTACCCGGAAAACTTCCGCTACACGAAGGCGATCAGCCGCGAGCAGCAGAACCCCAGTGGCGGCCGGATGTACATCCAGGACCGCGTCACCGAACACGCCGATGAGATCTTCTCCCTGATCGAGGATCCCAAGACCCACGTCTACATGTGCGGTCTGCGTGGCATGGAGCCCGGCATCGACGAGGCCATGACCGCCGCCGCCGCCGCCAAGGGCCTCGAGTGGAGCGAGCTGCGGCCCCAGCTCAAGAAGGCGGAACGCTGGCACGTCGAGACCTACTGACCCCGGCGCCGGCCCCGTCCCCACCAGTGCCCCAGGGCCCGCCTCCGGCGGGCCTTTTTCATGGCTGACGATCCGAGAATGCTCACACCGGCAGGCTGCCTGTGGCAGCGATGCAGCGGGATGCCGGCGCCGCCGTTAAACCAGGGATGACCGGACGCCCTCCCCATGACCGCCATCCTCACCAATCCCCTGCGGGTTGGTCTGCGCCAGGAGCGGGTGATCTCGCCCCAGTGCATCGTCATCTTCGGGGCCAGCGGTGATCTGACCCACCGCAAGCTGATCCCGGCGCTGTTCGAGCTGTTCCGCCAGCGACGACTCCCCAGCGAGTTCGCCGTGCTCGGCTGCGCCCGCCGCCCCTGGAGCGATGAGGAGTTCCGCGAGAAGATGGGCGCCGCCCTGGCCGATGAGATCGTCTCCCATCGCACCGCCTGGGACCAGTTCGCCCAGGGCCTCTTCTACGAGCCTGTCGACCTGCAGCAGCCCGACCACCTGGTGCGCCTGGGCCAACGGCTGGAGAGCATCGACCGGCTGCGGGCCACCCGGGGCAACCGCACCTTCTACCTCTCGGTCTCGCCGGAGTTCTACGGCAGCGGCTGCCGCGCCCTGGCCGGTGCCGGCCTGCTGGCCGATGCCGAGCGCAGCCGGGTGGTGATCGAGAAGCCCTTCGGCCGCGACTACGCCAGCGCCCAGGCCCTCAACAAGGTGGTGCAGGCCTGCGCCAAGGAAAGCCAGGTGTTCCGCATCGACCATTACCTGGGCAAGGAAACGGTCCAGAACATCCTGGTGCTGCGCTTCGCCAACACGATCTTCGAGCCGATCTGGAACCGCAACTACATCTCCAGCGTTCAGATCACCGCCGCCGAAACCGTGGGGGTGGAGGAGCGGGCCGGCTACTACGAGTCGTCCGGCGCCCTGCGGGACATGGTGCAGAACCACCTCACCCAGATCCTGGCCCTCACCGCCATGGAGGCCCCCGGCCGCTTCGATCCGGAGGCCATCCGCAACGAGAAGGCCAAGGTGCTGCAGTCGGCCAGCCTGGCCAACGAGGCGGAGCCCTGGAAGTGCTGTGTGCGGGGCCAGTACGCCGCCGGCGGCAGCCTGGCCCGGCCCCTGCCCGGCTACCGCCAGGAGCCCGGGGTGAACGCCAACAGCACCACCGAAACCTATGTGGCCATGAAGGTGGCCATCAACAACTGGCGCTGGCAGGGGGTGCCCTTCTACCTGCGCACCGGCAAGCGGCTGCCGAAGCGCCTCAGCGAGGTGGTGCTCACCTTCCGGGAGGCGCCGGTGCACCTGTTCGATGCCGCCGGTGGCGCCCCCACCCCCAACCAGCTGATCCTGCGCATCCAGCCCGACGAGGGCGCCGAGTTCAAGTTCGAGGTCAAGGCCCCCGGTTCCGGCATGCGCAGCCGCCCGGTCGACATGGCCTTCAGCTACGACGAATCCTTCGGCGAGCCCTCCGACGAGGGCTACGTGCGGCTGCTCGCCGACGCCATGCTGGGCGATCCCACCCTGTTCACCCGCAGCGACGAGGTGGAGGCGGCCTGGCGGCTGTACACGCCGCTGCTGGCCCTGATCGAGGAATCCCCCTGGCAACTGCCGGTCCAGCCCTACGAGGCCCGCACCTGGGGGCCCGCCGCCGCCGATGGCCTCCTGGCCAGCGACGGCCTGATCTGGCGGCGTCCCTGAGACACGGCTCCAGGGCCCCCGCGCCCCTTCCCTTTCGCAGCCCCGCTTCCCCGCCCCCCTTCCGCGCCCATGGCTCCCCAGCTCACCCTCCAGGCCCCCCTCGATCTGCCGCCCGAGGAGGTCAACCCCTACCTGCACCGCCTCTGGACCCATGATCTGGAGGGCTCCACCGGGGCCGCCACCTTCACCCTGGTGGTGTGGGAGCCCTCCTGGCTGGAGCAGCAGATGTTGCGCATCGGCCGGGTCGACGGGCCGATCACCGGCCTGCTGAGCACCGAGCTGCTGGAGGCGGCCCGCCAGGCCGTGCCCGAGACCGGTCTGCCCTACAGCACGGCGCCCATGGACCCCCGCCTGGCCTGGGCCATTGGCCAGAAGGAGGGCAACCACCGGCCCGAGGACCTGCGCGGCCAGTTCGTCGAGAGTGCCATCAGCGCCCACATGCCCCGGCGCCTGATCACCCTGGCCCCCACCCTCGATCCGGGCCATCCCCTCGAGACCCTGGTGGCGGCCTACTGCCCGCTGCCGGAGGACGGCGGCGCCGGCGCCGCCTGTGGCGACGTGGTGGTGCTGCGCGGCGGCATGGGCGCCCTGAAGCAGAGCCTCGATCTGATCGGTTCCCTGGTGGACGACTCCCTGCCCTGCTGGGTGTGGTGGAACAGCAGCCTGGATGAGCCCTCCGAGATGCTCGAGGCCCTGGCGCCCCTGCCCCGGCGTCTCGTGATCGACAGCTCGCTCGGGGAGCCGCGCCGCTGCCTCGACCTGATGCTGGCCCGGATCAGCGCCGGTCAGGCGGTCAACGACCTCAACTGGCTGCGGCTGCGCACCTGGCGCGAATCCCTGGCGATGGTCTTCGATCCCCCGTCCCGCCGCGATGCCCTCGGCCACGTGGTGCAGCTCGACATCGACGTGGAGGGGGACCATCCGGTGAAGGGGCTGCTGCTGGCCGCCTGGATCGCCGACCGGCTCGGCTGGCACCTGATCACCAGCTACGCGGTGGAGGTGGACGGGCCGGGTCCGGGGATCACGGCGGAGTTCGAGCGCACGGACGGGGTGGCAGTGCAGTTCACCCTGATGCCCGTGCCGATGGGAGCGCCCAAGACCCACCCCGGTGCGATCGTCGGCATGCGGCTGATCTGTGAACCGCAGCAGCGCCCCCCCCTGTGCGTGATCCTCTGCTCGGAGTCCGGCGGCTGCATGCGCCTGGAGTCCGGTGGCATGGCCAGCATGGAGCTGGCCGAGGGGGTGGTGCCCCTGCCGGAGGAGAGCGAGGAGATGGAGATGGCCCGTCTGCTCTCGGGGGGCCACGATTCCACCTCGCCGCTGCTGGCGGCGGCGGCCCCGCTGGCGGCGAGCCTGCTGCCAGGCTGAGGCACCTTCCGCCGGAGCGGCCGATGCCGCCGACCGCATGAGCTGCCTGATCGCGGCCCCCTGCAGCGGCAGCGGCAAGACCCTGCTGAGCCTCAGCCTGGCGGCCGTGGCCCGGGCGCGGGGGGAGTCCATCCAGCCCTTCAAGGTGGGGCCCGACTACCTCGACCCCCAGCTGCTGGGGGCGGTGGCGGGCCGCCCCTGCCGCAACCTCGATCCCCTGCTGTGCGGCGAGGAGTGGGTGCGGCGCAGCTACCGCTGGCACGGCGGCCGGGCCGAACGGGTGCTGGTGGAGGGGGTGATGGGCCTGTTCGACGGCCGCGGGGCCGGCAGCGAGGGCAGCTCCGCCGCCGTGGCCGCCCTGCTGGGGCTGCCGGTGGTGCTGGTGGTGGAGGCGTCCCGGCAGGCCGGCAGCCTGGCGGCCCTGGTGCGCGGCTTCCGCGACCACGGCCCGCCCCGGGTGACCCTGGCCGGGGTGGTGCTGAACCGGGTGGGCAGCGAACGGCACCGGCTGCTGCTGGCCGAGGCTCTGGCCGCCATCGAGGTGCCCCTGCTGGGGGTGCTGCCCAGCCACCCCAGCCTGGAGCTGCCCTCCCGCCACCTGGGCCTGCTGACGCCGGGAGAGCTGGGCGACCTGGGCGAACGCCAGCGGATCTGGGCCGCCCTGGCCGAGGAGCACCTCGACCTGGCGCGGCTGTGGCCGCTGCTGGCGCCACCGGCGCCGGCGCCGGAACGGCGCGATCCGATCCGCTGGTGCCTCGACCTCGTCCCGCCGGAGCCGGCCCGCACCGGGGCTGCGGCTGCGGCCGCCCTAGTTGAGGGAGCCGGCGGGGCCGGACCCCCCCTGCCGGTGGCGATCGCCAGCGATGCGGCCTTCCACTTCCGCTACCCCGAAGCCCAGGAACTGCTCCAGGCCTGCGGCCTCAGCCCCGTGCCCTGGAGCCCCCTGGCCGACGATCCCCTGCCCCCGGACTGCCGGGCCGTACTGCTGCCCGGCGGCTACCCCGAACTCCACGCCACCCGGCTGGCGGCCAGCCGCCGCAGCCTCGGATCCCTCCGGGCCGCCGCCCGGGGCGGTCTGCCGATCGTGGCCGAATGCGGCGGCCTGCTGCTGCTGGGCCGGGAGCTGGAGGATCCGGACGGCCTGCCCCACCCCATGGCCGGCCTGCTCCCCTTCCGCGCTTGCCGGGGGCCCCTCAGCCTCGGTTACCGCCAGGCCATGCCGGAGGCCGACGGGCTGCTGGTGCGCCGCGGTGAATCCCTCTGCGGCCATGAGTTCCACCGCTGGCAGCTGCTGCCCCAGCCGTTCGGCGGCGATGTGTTGGCAGAGGCCCAGAGCCTGTGGCAACTTGAAGGCTGGGGATCACCCGGGAGGATCGAAGGATGGAGCGCTCCGACCGTTCACGCCACCTGGCTGCACCTCCACTGGGCTGGATGCCCGGCGATTCCCTCGAGACTGGCGAGATCCGCCGCCAGCGCCGTGCCGCTGCCGAGGAACGCCGTTTCCTGCCACCCAGTCTCCGGGTGACCTCCACCCCCCATGAGCGCTGGCGCATGAGCGTCCGCGGTGTGGTGCAGGGGGTGGGCTACCGGCTGGGCTGCCGCCAGAAGGCCATTGACCTCGGCCTCAGCGGCTGGGTGCGCAACCGTCCTGACGGTTCGGTGGAGGTGGAGGCCGAGGGGCTGCCCGACCGGCTGGTGGAACTGCGCCTCTGGTGCGAGAAGGGTCCCCAGGGCGCCCAGGTGAGCAGCGTCACCAGTGGCCAGGTGGCCGTGGCGGGCACCGACTGGTTCGAGATCCGCACCTGACCACCCCCAGCACCGGACAATGGGGCGTCACGGATCGCAGCGATGCCGACCCCCAGCCTCTGGAGTGAACTGTTCGGATTCGGCCTGGCGATCAGCTTCAGCCCCCTGCACATCGGCCTGCTGCTGCTGATCCTGCTGGGCCCCAGCCCGCTCCGCCGGGGCAGCTGGTTTGTGCTGGGCTGGCTGCTCACCTCCGCGGCGGCCATCGCCCTGCTGCTGACCGTCGGCCACGGCCTGCTGCTCACGATGGAGCGGGGCACCGATCAGCGCACCGGCCTCGACCTGCTGGGGGCGGGCGGCCTGCTGGCCCTGGGCCTCAACGGCCTGCAGAGCAGCCGCCAGGGGGGCGGCCCTCCCGGCTGGACCCGCCGGCTGGATGGCTTCTGCGCCCTGCCCCTGCCGCTCCTGCTCGGCCTCAGCGCGGCCGTGCAGGTGTCGAGTCCCGACGATTTGTTCCTCTATGCCCGCACCGCCGCCAGCCTGCTGGAGGCCGGGCTGAGCCGCTCTCGGGAGGTGCTGACCACGGCCGCCTTCAGCCTGTTCTCCGGCACCCTGCTGCTGCTGCCTCTGGCGGGGCTGGTGCTGGTGGGGCAGGAACGGCTGCTGCCGGTGCTCCAGGCGGGCAAGCTCTGGCTGTTCGACAACGCCGAGCTGATCGTGGCGGCCATCTGCTTCGGCCTCGCCGTCTACCTGGGCTGGCAGGGCATCGAAGGGCTGCGGGCGGGGTGAGGTTCAGGGGCCGGTCGGGGGCTCCTCGGCCTCCAGAATCCGGCCCAGATATTTGGGGTCGTGCAGGGTGCCGTGGCGGGAGAGGGGGAGCACCCGCTCCTTCGGCAGGCCAGGCATGGGCGGGCGGGAGCGCAGCATCAGCCAGCGCCGCACCAGCATCACCACGCCCACCAGGGCCGCGGCAATCCCCAGGGCCCCCACATCCGTCAGCAGCTCTCCGCCGCCGGAGCCGCCGACGGCTCTGGCATCGGCCGGCTGGCCGTCCGTTGCCGGGGTGGTCCCGATCAGGGAGAGGACTCCGGCCTGGGGAGGCGCCATGCCGATGGGGGCGTTCAGGGGACGGGATTCCAGCACGAATCGTTCGTCCACCACGAAACAATCGTGATGAGGGTAACGGGTCGAGCCGTTTTGCGCACGTCCCGATCCCCCAGCGGTTCAGGCGCCGCCGGTGTCGCCACCGGTGTCCCGCAGCCAGCGCTCCCAGCGCTCCCGTTCGCCGGCGGCGGCGGCGGCTCCCGCCATCAGGGTCACCGCCTGGCTGGCCCGGCTCACCGCCACGTAGACCAGCCGCTGGCGCAGGGGCAGGTCCCGGGGCCAGAAGACGTCCTCGTCGATGAACACCTCGCCGAAGGTGCTGCCCTGGCTGCGGTGGACGGTGAGCACGGCCGCCGGTCCGAGGGAGGCGAAGGCATCGCGCACCAGGAAGAAGCGGCGCCAGAGGGCCTTGCCGTCCTTCTGGCCCGCCTCCCGGGCCTGCAGCCGCAGCCGCTCGAGCACCCCGTCCAGGGCGGCCCGCGCGGCGCTGCCGATCGGCGGCAATAGGCGCAGGTTGAGCTGGGACTCCCCCGCCTCCACGGTGGCGTTGAGGGTGTCGATCACCGCAGGACCGAGGGAGGCGTCCACCCCGAACTCGGCCAGATCGCAGCGGTCGGGCCGCACGTCCCGCACCACCAGCTCCCGGTTGCTGCCCAGCAGCAGGTCCGGCTCCTCGGCGGCGGCGTCCCCCTCCCGGCAGGCCGGTGCCATCACGGCCGTTCGGGTGATGAGCACTTCGCCGGGCAGCACCGGCAGCTGGTCGGCCATGGCCCCGTGCAGGGCGCGGCGGGCGATCGGCACCAGCCGCTCCAGGGAGCGGTTCGTGTAGCAGAGGATCCTGGCCAGGTCGGGATCGTCGGCTGCGGCGCTGCGGCGCAGGCCTTCCTGGGCGGCCGCCAGCCAGTCGCTCCGCCCCAGCAGCGACACCCGGCCCTCGGCGCTGCGCACCGGATCCAGCAGCGGCGGCCGGCGGCAGGGAAGGGCCCCTTCCCGCAGCCCGCCGGCCAGGCGCAGCACCGGGCCCCCGTGGCGGACCACATGGGTCAGGGCCACCCGCCGGGCCCGCCCCAGGGCGAACACCGGACTCTGCTCCTCCCCCACCGGCGGCAGCTGGGCCGGATCCCCCACGAACACCAGCCGGGTGCGGTAGGCCTGGGCGCAGCGCAGGGTGATCTCCAGCAGGCCGCCATCCACCATGGAGGCCTCGTCGATCAGCACCAGCCCGAGGTTCTCCAGCGCCAGGGCGGTCTGCAGGGTCTCCTCACAGCGCTCCCGGTCCCCCTGCCGCTTCAGCTTCAGCCGCAGCAGGCGGTGGATGGTGGAGGGGTACCAGGTGGGGTGCAGGCCCGCCAGGCCTAGGTGGTGGCGCAGCACGCCCACCGCCTTGTGGGTGGGGGCGACCACGGTCCAGCAGAGACCCGCCCGCTCCGCCTGGGCCAGGAAGCGCATCGACAGGAAGGTCTTGCCGGTGCCCGCGTAGCCCTCCAGCACGAACGGCACCCCATCGGCCGGGGCCCCGAGCCAGTCGGCGAAGGCGGCGGCCGCCTGCTGCTGGTCGTCGCTCAGGCCGGCGTGATCGCTCACCCCAGCGGCAGCCAGCCGGCGCCCTGGGCGATCTGCAGCGGCGAGCCCAGCAGGGCCAGGCCCGGCAGCGCCACCAGGGGCCCGATCAGGCTGCCCACCAGCACCTCCGCGCGGGTGTGGCCGAGGTTTTCCTTCAGGGGGCGCAGTACCGGCGCACCCTCCGGCGGGGCGTCCTGGGCATGGGTGTCCCAGAGGCCATCGGGGAGGCCGTTCACCCGCTGGGCCGTCAGTCCGGCGGCCCGCCGCACGCCGCTGGCGTCGTAGAGGACGACAAAGCAGAGCACCGCCGCCAGGGCGAACAGGGGATCGGCGAACCCCAGCTCCCAGCCCAGGCCCGCGGCGGTGCCCGTCATCAGGGAGGAGTGGCTCGATGGCATGCCGCCCGTCTCGATCAGCACCGCCGGGCGCCAGCGGCGATGCACCACCAGCTCGATCAGCAGCTTGGAGAGCTGGGCCACGCCGCAGGCGGCCAGGCCCCAGGCGAGCACGCCGTTGGCCAGAACCTCGCCCAGGGCATCGAAGGCGCCGATGGCCCCGCTCATCGGTCGCGACTGGTGATGTAGTCGGCCAGGGCCAGCAGCGGGGCGGCCTTGGCGCTCCAGGGCTCCAGCACCGCCTTGGCTTCGCTCACCAGGGCATCGGCGCGCCGGCGGGACTCCTCCAGGCCCAGCAGTTTCGGGTAGGTGGTCTTGTCGGCGGCCAGGTCCTTGCCCGCCGTCTTGCCCAGCACGTCGCTGCTGGCGGTGACATCGAGGATGTCGTCGATGATCTGGAAGGCCAGGCCGATGCCGCGGGCGTAGGTGCGCAGGGCCGTCAGCAGTTCCTCGGAGGCCCCGGCGACCAGGGCACCGGAGATGACGCAGGCTCGCAGCAGGGCGCCGGTCTTGTGGAGATGGATGTATTCGAGGGTGTCGAGATCCACCTGGCGGGCCTCGCATTCCAGGTCCACCACCTGGCCGCCCACCAGGCCGGGAGCGCCGGAGGCCAGGGACAGCTCGCCCACCACCAGCAGCAGCCGTTCGGGGGGAACCCCCGGGCTGCGCAGGGCCACCATCTCGAAGGCGCGGGTCAGCAGGGCATCGCCGGCCAGGATCGCCTTGGCTTCGCCATACACCTTGTGGTTGGTGGGCCGGCCGCGGCGCAGGTCGTCGTTGTCCATGGCGGGCAGGTCGTCATGGATGAGCGACATGGTGTGGATCATCTCCATCGCCACCGCCGTGGGCATGGCCAGATCGGCGTCGCCGCCCGCCAGCTCGCAGGCCGCCAGGGTGAGGATCGGCCGCAGCCGCTTGCCGCCCGCCAGCAGGGAGTAGCGCATCGCCTCCCGCAGCGACTCGGGGCGCTCGGGGCCCAGGGAGCTGTCCAGGGCCGCTTCCACGCGCCAGCGGGCCGCCTCCAGGTAGGCGGTGAAGTCGAAGGCCGTGCTCACCGCCGGAGTCATGGGGTCCTGAGGGTTGGCGCGGATTCTCTCAGGCCGCGGTCCAGGCGCCGCCGCCTTTATGTTTCGACACGATAGGCACCCTCCGGTGAAGCCCGATGAAGGCGTGCGGTCCGGGACCCCCAGCGCCGCCATGCTTGCCCCAGTCACGCTGTTGCGCGCGATGCAGGCCCCCCTGGACAGCGAGCCGGACCTGGTGCCCCTGATCTGCGGCAGCCTGTCCGCCGTCCTGCTGACCGGCCTGCTGCTGGCGTCGGGTCTGGTGCGGATCGGCGTGGGTGTCCCCCTGCTGGTGGGCTCCGGCGACCCCCACGACGCCAGCCGCCCCACGGCCTCCAGGCCCTGAGGGTCGCTGCCGTCCGGGGCTCTGTCCGGGCGGTGGCTCAGGAGCGCAGATCCGCCAGCTCAGCGGTGTCGAGCCCGTGGCGCTCGCACCAGGCCAGCACGGTGTTCACCAGCAGCATCGCCACCGTCATCGGCCCCACCCCACCCGGCACCGGCGTGATCGCCGCCGCCAGCGGCTCGACCGTTTCGTAGTCCACATCGCCGCAGAGCCTGCCCTCCAGCCGGTGGATACCCACATCCACCACCACCGCCCCCGGCCGGACGTGCTGGGCGCCGATCAGCCGGGGGCGTCCGGCCGCCACCACCAGGATCTCGGCCTCCCGGGTCACCTCGGCCAGGTGATGGGTGCGCGAATGGGCCATGGTGACAGTCGCATCGGCGGCCTGGAGCATCAGGGCCATCGGCTTGCCCACCAGGATGCTGCGGCCGACCACCACGGCCTGGGCGCCGGCGATCGGCACGTCGGCACTGTGCAGCAGGGCCATCACCCCGGCCGGCGTGCAGCTGCGCGGGCCCCGCTCCCCCTTGAGCAGGCGCCCCAGGTTGAGGGTGTGCAGACCATCGGCGTCCTTGTCCGGGTCGATCGCCGCCAGCAGCGGCCCCTCATCCAGGCCCCGCGGCAGGGGCAGCTGCAGCAGGATGCCGTCGACCGTCGGGTCGGCGTTGAGGCGCGCGATCAGGGCCAGCACCTCCTCAGCCGGGGTGTCCGCCGCCAGATGGCCGCCATGGCTGCTGATGCCGACGCGACGGCAGGCCTTTTCCTTGTTCGCCACGTAGACGCCGCTGGCGGGGTCATCGCCCACCCGCAGCACCGCCAGGCCGGGGGGCCGTCCCGCCACCGCCAGCCCATCGGCGACCACGGCGTTCAGCCGCCCTTCGATCACCGCCGCCAGTCGCCTGCCATCGAGAAGGGTGGCCATCGGGGGGAAGGTTGCCGAACCCCAGCATGCACCGACGTCACCCGGAGGGCGACCCCCATCCATTGGCTAGCGTGGACTGATGAGATTCGGGCTGCGGCGGATCAGGGGACTGTGGCGCCACTTGCTGCGGCTCGAGCGTCCCCGCCAGGCCCTGGTGGCCTGGCGACCCGGGGGCGGTCTGCTGGTGCTCCTGCTCTGTCTGCTGGTGGCCCTGCTCTCCAGCTGGCCCTGGCTGGTGGAGCCGAACCTGCGTCCCGGCATGCCGGCCCCGTTCACGGTCCGCGCCCCGACCGACGCCACCGTGATCGACAGCACCGACCTGGAGCAGCGCCGCAACCAGATGCTGCCCCGCAGCCAGATCCAGGTGGTCGACCCCCAGGCCAGTGAAGCCCTGGTGCAGCAGCTGGAGCTGCGGCTGCAGCGGGTGCGCCAGAAGGTCTCCGACGACCAGCCCCGGCCCGATTCCCTCAATCTCACCGAAGAGGAGCGCCGCTGGCTGACCGGGCTGACGCTCCCCGACCTGATGCGCTGGAAGGTCTCCCTGCGCCGGGCCCAGCAGCGCATGCTCAGCCAGGGCGTCGTGGCCAGCCTCTCCGAGGGCCAGCTGCTCACGGCCGCCGAACTCCAGCTGCAGGACCTCTCCCCCCCCGCCCGCAGCCTGGGCAGCCGCCTGCTGGCCGCCAGCCTGCAGGGCCGCACCAACCTCCGCGGCGACAGCTTCCTCAGCCAGCGGCGCATTGAAGACCTGCTCACCCGCCAGGGGCTGCCCACGATCCGGGTCCGCAGGAACGACCTGATCACCCGCCAGGGGGAGCCGATCAGCTCCCAGGCCTTCGACGTGCTGGAACACTTCGATCTGGTCAACCATCGCCCCCGCCCCCTGGCCTGGCTGGGCCGCTTCAGTGAGGCCCTGGCGGCCTGCGGGGTGCTGTTGCTGGTGATGCGCCGCTGGCGCGCCAGCCTCGAACCCCGCCAGGCCCTGCTGGCCCTGGCGATGCTGGTGCTGGTGCAGGGGTGCAAGCTCTGGCTCGGCAGCCAGGTCAGTCCCCTGGCCCTGCTGGTTCCTCCCACCCTGCTGCTCTCCCAGGGGCTGGGCACGGCCGCGGGCCTGGCCTGGCTGGCCGTGGCCGCCTTGCTCTGGCCGGTGCCCGTCCAGGGCCTGCTGGTGCCCCAGCTGGGGGTGGCGGCGGTGGTGGCCGCGATCGCGGCGGTGCTGGCCGGACGGCAGCGCAACCGGGCCCAGCTGCTGCAGCTGGCCCTGCTGCTGCCGATCGGGGCCGTGCTGCTGCAGGGGCTGCTGATCCAGGTCTTCCACCTGGGCAGCTTCGAGGCCTCCCAGGGCCCGTTCAGCGGCACCGACCTGCTGCAGGAGGCCCTGCTGATGGCGGGTCTGCTGATGGCCGGTCTGCTGCTGGCGCCGCTGGTGGAGAGTTTCTTCGGCCTGCTGACCCGGGCCCGGCTGATGGAGCTGGCCGATCTGGAGCGGCCCCTGCTGCGTCGCCTGTCGATGGAGGCGCCGGGCACCTTCGAGCACACCCTGATGATCTGCGGCCTGGCCGAGGAGGGGGCCCGCGCCATCCAGGCCGATGTGGACCTGATCCGCACCGGCGCGCTCTATCACGACGTCGGCAAGCTGCACGGCCCCCAGTGGTTCATCGAGAACCAGGAGCAGGGCGCCAACCCCCACGACGAACTCGACGACCCCTTCGCCAGCGCCGCCATCCTCCAGGCCCATGTCGACGAGGGGCTCAAGCTGGCCCGTCGCTACCGGCTGCCCCGCCCCCTGGCCGATTTCATCCCCGAGCACCAGGGCCGGCTGAAGATGGGCTACTTTCTCCACCAGGCCAAGGAGCGGGACCCCTCCGTGCGGGAGGAGCAGTTCCGCTACCGCGGTCCGGCTCCCCGCAGCCGGGAGACGGCGATCCTGATGCTGGCCGACGGCTGCGAGGCCGCCCTGCGCTCCCTGCCGCCGGGCACCACCGAAGCCGAGGCCCGGGCGATGGTCCGGCGGCTGGTGGAGGCCCGCCAGAACGACGGCCAGCTCGATGGCAGCGGCATCTCCCGGGCGGAGCTGGAGCTGGTGATCCGCGCCTTCGTGCGGGTCTGGAAGCGCATGCGCCACCGCCGCATTCCCTACCCCATCCCCCCCCGCAAGGCCTTCAGCGCCTGAGCCGCCACCGGCCCAGCCGGCGGCCCGCCGCCAGCCCCAGTGCCACCACCACCAGGCCCCCCAGCAGGCTGACCAGCACCACGGCGAACGCCTCATCGGGGCGTCCGCGGCGCAGCGCCAGGCTGATCTCCAGCATCCAGCTGCTGAAGGTGGTGAGCGAGCCGCAGAAGCCGATGCCGCCGAGCAGCAGCAGCCGGGGCCGGGGGGGGTGCAGGCCGGCGATCACACCGATCAGGAAGGTGCCGAGCAGGTTGGCCACCAGGTCGGCTTCGATCAGCCCGGTGGCCACGCCCTCCAGGCCCTTGCCGACGTCCTCCAGGCGCCAGCGCAGCAGGGCGCCGGGCACCGCGCCCGCCGCCACCAGCAGCAGGTCCCGGGCCTCCCGGCGCTGGGTGGGGGGGCTGGGTGAAGGGGATGGCGCCATCGTTCTCCCCTAGCTGCCGCCGATGGCCAGCCCGGCAGCCACGGCCAGCAGGCCCCCCAGCACCGAGCCACCGCAGAGCAGGACGGCCTCGCGGCGCTGGCGTTGGTGCAGGGTCGCGTGCAGTTCGGCGATCCAGGTGGAGAAGGTGCTGAAGCTGCCGAGGAAGCCCGTGCCCAGCAGCAGCAGGGCCCGTCCCGCCGCTACCCCGCAGCTGGCCTCCAGGCTCACCAGCAGGCCGATGGCGAAGCAGGCGATCAGGTTCACCCCAAAGGTGCCCCAATGCTTGCGGGGCAGCATCGGTTCGAAGTGGTTGACCACCCGGAAGCGCAGCCAGGCCCCCGGCACCGCTCCGATCGCGACGAACAGGGCGCCGTTGTCCATGGGTGCCGTCACCTCAGCCCCTCCCCCCGGGACCCGGGCGGTCCCGGCCCTCCAGCAGGGCCCGCAGCTTGCGTTCCAGCACCACCGACGCCGGCACGAGCGTGATCAGGTTGGCGGCGATCACCGGACCGTCGCCCCGCAGCAGGCCGTAGACGGCCCATCCCAGCACCCCCAGCGTGAACAGGCCGTACATCCGCAGCGAGATGGCGCTGGTGTCGCCGCTGCGCACGGTCTTCAGCGCCTGGGGGAACAGGCTCAGGGTGGTGAGTGCGGCGGCGCCATACCCGAGGGCATTCACCGTGAACGACTCCATTGGCGCTGGCCGCTGTGGCCGTCAGCATGACGACATTCCGCCCATCCGGCCATGGCCCTGAGCTTCCGCGAACTGCAGCAGGGGCTGCAGGCCCCGTGGGGCCGGGAGCATGGCGACGCCGGTGGCGGGGCGGGTGCGGATTTCGACCTGTTGATGGTGCCCTCGCTCACCATGGACCCCTCCCAGCTGGCCCTGGTGACGGGGGCCCACCACTACGAGGAACGCCAGCTGTTCTCCCTGATGCGGCTGCGCAACCCAGGTGTGCAGGTGGTCTATGTGACCAGCAAGCTGCTGCCTGAGCTGGTGGTGGATGCGGTCCTCGAGCTGATGCCGGGGGTGCCCACCTCCCATGCCAGGCGCCGGCTGCACCTGTTCGACACCGACGACGGTTCCGCCCGGCCCCTGACCCAGAAGCTGCTGGAGCGGCCGGCCCTGCTCGGGCGGATCCGGGAGCGGCTGCGGCCCGGCCGGAGCTTCATCATCTGCTACGTGGTGACCGAGCTGGAGAAGACCCTCTCCGAGCGCCTGCAGGTGCCCCTGCTGGGCACCGATCCGGCCCTGGGCTACTGGGGCACCAAGGCGGGCAGCCGGGAGCTGTTCGCCCGCTGCGGCGTTCCCCATCCCTCCGGCACCGGCCTGGCCCACGGCCTCGATGACCTGGCGGAGGCGGTGGCTGATCTGTGGGACAGGGACCCAGGGCTGGGCGGCTGTGTGATCAAGCTGAACGAGGGCTTCAGCGGCGAAGGCAATGCCCGCCTCGACTTCACATCCCTGGCGCTGGACGGACTGGCCAGGCGCGAGCGGGTCGGGCGCATCCGGCGGGCCCTGGAGGCCCTGCCGATGCCGGCGGCCGGCTGGACGGAGCTGCTGGCCGGCCAGGGGGCCCTGGCCGAGGCCTGGCTGGAGGGCGGCGACGACCTGCGCTCCCCGAGCGTGCAGGGCACGATCCACCCAGGCGGGATGGTGGAGGTCCTCTCCACCCACGAACAGATCCTCGGCGGCGCCGGCGGCCAGACCTACCTGGGCTGCAGCTTCCCCGCGGCCGAGCCCTACAGGGTGGCGCTGATGGAGCATGGCCTGGCCGTCGGCAGGGCCCTCGCCGCCGAAGGGGCCCTTGAGCGCTTCGGGGTCGACTTCATCGCCCGCCGCTTCGGCGAGCGCTGGGACCTGCAGGCCATCGAGGTCAACCTGCGCCAGGGGGGCACCACCCACCCCTTCATGGCCCTGCGGGCGATCACCGCCGGCAGCCTCGACCCCGCCACCGGCTGCTTCCTTTCCCCCACCGGCCAGCCGCTGCACTACCGCGCCACCGACAACCTCAGCGACCCCCGCCTGCGGGGCCTGATGCCGCTCGACCTGATCGACATCGTGGCCGAGGCCGGCCTCCACTACGATCCGGCCCGCCTGCAGGGCAGCGTGTTTCACCTGCTGGGCTGCCTCTCGGAGTTCGGCAAACTGGGCATGACCTGCATCGGCCGGGACCCGGAGCAGGCGAGCGCCGTCTACCGCTCCACTGTGGCCGAGCTGCTGGCGGGTGCCGTCGCCCGCAGCGGCGCCGGCCTGCCGGCGGCCGGCGGCTGACGGCCCGGGCCACGCAGGGCAGGATGGGTCAGCACAGGGGGCGCATGGTCTCGATCACCGACCGCGACGACGACGGCTCCCGGCGTTCCCCCCCGCCCCCGGCCCCCGGCCTGCCGCCACCGGCCTCCGGCCCGCCGGCCTGGACCAGCTGGCTGCAGATCGGCCTGAGCTCCATGCTCGCCGTCCTGTTCCTGGTGATCCTGGGGAAGACGCGGGAGCAGAGCCAGCTGCTGATGAAGCTGGAGCAGCGCCTGCAGGGGCTGGAAAACAGCCGCGCCCTCGATCGCACCTCCGTGCTGGAGGAGCAGCAGCGGGCGATGGTGGGGCGCCTCCAGACCCTGGAAGCCGGGGCCCAGCGACTGCAGGCCCTCGAGCAGCAGCAGGACGAGTGGCGTTCCGCCCTGGCCGACCTGCAGGGCCGGGCGGTGCGGCGCCCCCAGCGGGATCCGGACACCTTCCCCGCCGCGCCGATGCCCTCCCCGGGAAGCGGCGGCCGGCCCGGCCAGGCGCCGGCCGAACGCGGCGAGGGCGGCGGCGTGCTCCGACCCCCGCCGGTGGCCAGTCCCTGAGCTCCCTTGGCGGGCCTCAGCCCTTGACCGCGTCGCCGCTGGCGCTGGGCAGGATGTAGCGCTGCAGCACCACGAACAGCAGCAGCACCGGCAGGATCGACACCACAGAGCCGGCCGCCACCAGGCGCCAGTCGAGGGAGAAGCTGCTGGCCAGCTGCTGCAGGCCCAGGGGCAGGGTGTACAGGGTGGGGTCGTCGAGAATGATCAGCGGCCAGAGAAAGTCACTCCAGGTGCCGATGAACACGAACATCGCCAGGGTGATCAGGTCGGCCCGGGCCGCCGGCAGCATCACGTTCCACCATTCGCCGATGGGCGTGCAGCCATCGATCCGGGCCGCCTCCTCCAGCTCCACCGGCACCGCCAGGAAGCTCTGGCGCAGCAGGAAGATGCCGAAGGCCGTGGCCGCCTGGGGCACGATCAGGGCCCAGAGGGTGTTGCGCAGCCCGATCTGCACCATCAGCAGATAGAGGGGGATCATCACCACCTGGAAGGGGATCAGGATCGTGGCCACCACCAGGGCCAGCACCAGCCCGCGGCCCTTGAAACGCATCCGCGCCAGGGGGTAGGCCGCCAGGGAGCAGAACAGCAGGTTGGCCAGCACCGCCAGGGCGCTGACGATCGTGCTGTTGAGCAGGTAGGTGCCCATCGGGTTGGCGGCGAACAGGCGCCCGTAGGCCTCCAGGCTCGGCTGGCTGGGCAGCAGGGCCGGAGGGCTGGTGAAGATGTCCTCCGCCGGCCCCTTGAGAGAGGTGCTCACCAGCCACAGCAGGGGCAGCAGCAGCAGCACGGCCACCAGGAGCAGCAGGGCGAGCTGCAGCCCGGTGGCCAGCGGAGAGCGGTTGGGGGCGTTCACAGACGCGGCAGTTCCGCCACCGGAAGGGCCGTTTTCTGAGGGTGGAGCGGGGCGCGCTGGCTGCCGGAGACCAGCCGGTTGAGGGCGTTGACGAAGGCCTGGGCCGCCGCCACGACGATGTCGGTGTCGGCCGCGTGGCCCGAATACAGCACCCCCTGATGGCGCAGGCGGATGGTCACCTCACCCATGGCGTCGATGCCTTCGGTGACGGACTTGATGCTGAACTCCACCAACTCGTTCGGCACCTGGGCCAGGTGGTTGAGGGCCTGGCAGACCGCATCCACCGGTCCGGTGCCGATCGCCGCCTCGGTCAGGTCGATGCCATCGCCGTCCCGCAGGGTCACGGTGGCGGTGGGCTGCAGGTTGGTGCCACAGCTCACCTGCACCGACTGCAGGGCGTAGCGGGGCTGGTCCTGCTGCTGCACCTGCTCGCTGACGATCGCTTCGAGATCCCGGTCGGTGATCTCCCGCTTGCGGTCGGCCAGCTCCTTGAAGCGGGCGAAGGCGTCGTCGAGGTCGTTGCGCTCCAGGGTGTAGCCGAGCTCCTCAAGCCGGGCCCGGAAGGCACTGCGGCCGGAGAGCTTGCCGAGGGAGAGGCGGTTGTCGGCCAGGCCGACGGTGCGGGCGTCGATGATCTCGTAGGTGAGCCGGTTCTTGAGCACCCCGTCCTGGTGGATGCCGGACTCATGGGCGAAGGCATTGGCGCCCACGATCGCCTTGTTGGGCTGCACCGCCATGCCGGTGAGATTCGAGACCAGCCGGGAGGTCTTGGTGATCTCCTCGGTGCGCACGTTGGTGAGGGGGTCGCGCTGGTCGGCCGGCCGGCCCAGGAACGGGTTGAAGTAGCTGCGGCGCACGTGCAGCGCCATCACCAGCTCCTCGAGGGAGGCGTTGCCGGCCCGTTCGCCGATGCCGTTGATGGTGCACTCCAGCTGGCGGGCGCCGTTCTTCACCGCTTCGAGGAAGTTGGCGACAGCCAGGCCGAGGTCGTTGTGCCCATGGACCGAGATCACGGCCCGGTCGATGTTGGGCACCGAGCGGTTGATGCCGTCGATGATCGCTCCGAATTCGGCCGGGGTGGTGTAGCCCACCGTGTCGGGAATGTTGATGGTGGTGGCGCCGGCGTTGATCGCCGCCTCGATCACCTGATGCATGAACTCGGGGTCGCTGCGACCGGCGTCCTCGCAGGAGAACTCCACGTCGTCGACGAGGGAGCGGGCATAGGCCACCATCTCCGCGGTGATGGCGAGCACCTCGGCGCGGGTCTTGCGGAGCTTGTGCTCCAGATGGATGTCGCTGGTGGCGATGAAGGTGTGGATGCGCCGGCGGGCGGCGGGTGCCACGGCCTCGGCGCAGGCCTTGATGTCGCCGCTGGCGGCCCGGGCCAGGCCGCAGATGACCGGCCCCTCGGGGGTGCCGACGGTGGCGGCGATCTTTTGAACGGCGTGAAAATCACCGCTGCTGGCGAAGGGGAAGCCGGCCTCGATGATGTCGACCCCCAGGCGGGCCAGCTGCTGGGCGATCGCGAGCTTCTCCTCCAGGTTGAGGCTGGCGCCGGGGGACTGCTCCCCGTCGCGGAGGGTGGTATCGAAGATCAATACCCGGCCGGGATCGCGGGCCATGGGGTTAGGCGGAACAGCTATGAGTTAGGACCACTCTACGGGCCGCAAGACCCCGCCCTGGGAGCGGAACGTCCGGGAGCGGAACGTAGAGTGGCCGCACAGAGGGTTTCCCATGGCCGCAGGCGATCTGGCCCTGGTGTTGCATGCCCACCTCCCCTATGTCCGTTCCGGGGAACCCGGTTCACTGGAGGAGGACTGGTACTTCCAGGCCCTCCAGGAATGCTATCTGCCGCTGCTGGAGGTGCTGGAGCGGGCGGCCGCCGATCCGGAGCAACGGCCCCGGCTCACCCTCGGTCTCTCCCCCACCCTGCTGTCGCTGCTGAGCGACCGGGCCCTCAACGGCCGCTTCCCGGCCTGGCTCGCCCTGCGCCGCACCCTGCTCGACGGGGCCGACCCCGACCTGGAGGTTCCTGCCCGGGAGCTGCAGCGCACCCTCACAGCCATCGAGGCCCAGTGGCGGGAGATGGGGGGGGATCTCCTGCCCCGCTTCCGGCGCCTGCAGGAGCAGGGGGTCCTGGATCTGATCACCTGCGGGGCCACCCACGGCTACCTGCCCCTGCTGCGGGATTCGCCGGAGGCGGTGCGGGCCCAGCTGCTCACCGCCGTGCGGGAGCATCAGCGGCTGCTCGGTCAGCGGCCCCTCGGCATCTGGCTGCCGGAGTGCGCCTACTACGAGGACCTCGACCGGCTCCTGGCCGAGTGCGGCCTGCGCTATTCCCTGCTCGACGGCCACGGCCTGCTCCATGGCCTGCCCCGTCCGCGCTACGGGGTCTATGCCCCGATCTGCTCCCCGGCGGGGGTGGCCTTCTTCGCCCGTGACAGTGAATCCACCCTGCCGGTGTGGAGTGCCAGCCAGGGCTACCCGGGCGACGGGGCCTACCGGGAGTTCCACCGCGACCTGGGCTGGGACCTGCCGGAAGCGGACCTGGAGGCCCAGGGCATCCACGACCGCCGCCCCCTCGGGCTCAAGCTGCACCGGGTCAGCGCCCAGGGCTGCCCCCTCGAGCTGAAGCGCTCCTACGACCCGGAGCGGGCGGCGGAGCGGGTCAAGGAGCACGCCGAAGCCTTCCTGCGGGGCCGCGCCGCCCAGATGGGGCAGCTGGCGGCGACGATCGAGCCACCGCCGCTGCTGGTGGCCCCCTTCGATGCGGAGCTGTTTGGCCACTGGTGGTTCGAGGGGCCCCGGTTCCTGGCCGAACTCTTCCGCCAGGGTCCTGCCCTGGACGTGCGTTTCACCCACCTCCGCGACGTGCTCAGCCAGAACCGGGCGCTGCAGGTCTGCCGGCCGGCCCCCTCCAGCTGGGGCCAGGGGGGCTACCACGACTACTGGCTGAACGACACCAATGCCTGGGTGGTGGCGGAGTGGCAGCGCGCTTCCCGCGCCATGGTGCAGCGGGTGAACCGGGGCGTGGGCAGCACCGCCCAGCGGGCCCTGCTCACCCAGGCGGGGCGCGAACTGCTGCTGGCCCAGAGCTCCGACTGGAGCTTCATCCTGCGGGCCGGCACCACCACCGGCCTGGCCCGGGAGCGGATCCGCCGCCACCTCGATCGCTTCTGGCGGCTGATCGATGCCCTCGAGCACGGCACCGACCTGCCCCGGGAGTGGCTGGTGGGGGTGGAGCGGGAGGACGGGCTGTTCCCGCAGCTCAACGCCGCCGACTGGGCGACCAGGGGCTAGCGGCCACCCTCAGAGAATCTGATCCAGGAAGCGACGGGTGCGCTCGTGGCTGGGGTTGGTGAAGAACACCTCCGGTTCGGCCTCCTCCACCACCTCGCCGTCGGCCATCAGCACCACCCGGTGGGCCACATGGCGGGCGAACTTCACCTCGTGGGTCACCACCACCATGGTGATGTCGTCGGCGGCGAGATCCTGCATCACCTCCAGCACCTCCCGCACCATCTCCGGGTCGAGGGCGCTGGTGGGCTCATCGAACAGGAGGATGCGCGGTTCCATGCACAGGGCCCGGGCGATCGCCACCCGCTGCTGCTGACCCCCCGAGAGCTGGCCGGGATACTTGCCGGCCTGCTCGGCGATGCCCACCCGCTCCAGCAGGGCCCGGGCCTGCGTCTCCACTTCGGCCTTGGAACGCTTGCGCACCAGCACCGGCGCCAGCGTCAGGTTGTCGAGCACCGAGAGGTGGGGGAAGAGGTTGAACTGCTGGAACACCATCCCCACCTCGCGGCGGACGGCGTCGATGTTGCGCAGGTCGTTGGAGAGGGCGATGCCGTCGACGGTGATGCTGCCCTTCTGGAAATCCTCCAGGGCATTGAAGGTGCGGATGAAGGTGCTCTTGCCTGATCCCGAGGGGCCCATGATCACCACCACCTCGCCGCGCCGCACCGTCAGGCTGGCCCCGCGCAACGCCTGGAATCCGTTGGGATACCACTTCTCGACGGCCCGCGCCTCGATCATCAGTTCGCTGCTGGGTTGGCTCATGGGGCGGGACGTGGGATCGGAGCTGGGGAGGAGGGAAAGGGGAACGCGGCTCAGGTGGCGGAGGGCACGGCGTGGGGGTCGAGGCGGCGCTCCAGGGCCCGGCTGCCCAGTCCGAGGGCGGCACAGCAGCCCCAGAACAGCACCGCCAGGGTGAGATACACCTCACCGTTGCGGCCCAGGAAAGCTGGATTGGCCATCACGGTGCGGGCCGTGCCGAGCAGTTCCAGCAATCCGATCAGCGACAGCAGGGTGGTGTCCTGCAGGAGCGAGATGAACTGGCCCACCATCGCCGGCAGGGCCACCCGCAGGGCCTGGGGCAGCACCACGTGCTGCAGGGCCTTCGGGTAGGAGAGGCCGAGGGAGCGGGCGGCCTCCAGCTGGCCCCGTGGCACGGCCGCCAGGCCGGAGCGCACGGCCTCTGCCAGGTAGGCGGCGGCGAAGAAGGTGAGCACCCACGCCGCTCGCCAGACCCGCTCGGGTGCCAGGCCGCCGGGCAGCAGGAAGCCGAGGATGTTCTGGCCGAGGAACAGCAGGGTGATCAGCGGCGCACCGCGGATGAACTCGATGTAGAGCACCGAGCCCCAGCGCAGCAGGGGCAGCTCGCTGCGGCGTCCCAGGGCGAGCAGCACCCCGATCGGAAAACACAGCAGGATCGCGAAGCTGGAGGCCAGCAGGGTGAGCAACAGGCCGCCCCATTCCGAAGGGGAAACGGTGACCAGGCCCAGCCCGCCGCTGATCAGCACCATGCCCCCCAGGTAGAGCAGGGGCCAGACCAGGGCGGCCAGCCGCCGGCCGGTGGGCGAAAGGTTCGCCCCGTAGCGGCCGGCCAGCCAGCGGCAGAGGGCCAGCAGCAGGAGGAGCCCCCACCAGCGGGACTGGATGGCCAGGGTCAGCCCGAGGGCGAAGGGCACGGCCAGGGCGATCAGGGCGAGCAGCGCCAGGGCCAGCCTGTCGTTGCTGGGCCACAGCACCCCGGTGCGGTCCGGGCGGGGGTGGGCACGCAGCAGCCCCCAGGTGGCGCCGCTGGCCGCCATCAGCAGGGCGGAGAGCAGCCAGAGGCGCCACTGCTGCTCGATCGGGTAGCGGCCCACGGCGAACAGGGTGCTGTTCACCTTCACCACGGCCCACTGAGCCTGTGTGAGGGCCCAGCGCAGGAACCCGAAGGCCCCCAGGCTGAGCAGCGTGATCAGGGCGACGCTCAGCGCCGCGTCGGCGGGGGTGGCGAACAGTTCGGCGCGCAGCCGTCTCATGAGGGCGTTCATCTCAGCGCTCCCGGATCTGGACCAGGTGGTTGAGACCGTTCATCAGGGCCGAGATCAGCAGATCGAGGGTGAGGTAGGCCGCCAGCAGGACCAGGATCACCTCCACCGCCCGGCCGGTCTGGTTGAGGGTGGTCTCGGCCACGGAATAGAGGTCGGTGTAGCCCACCGCCACCGCCAGGGAGGAGTTCTTGGCCAGGGAGATGTACTGGGTGTTAAGCCCCGGCACGATCACGCGCAGGGACTGGGGCAGGACGATGCGGCGCAGGGTGGCGAACCAGCTCAGCCCCAGGGAGGAGGCCGCCTCCCACTGGCCCTTGGGAACGGCGGCGATGCCGCCCCGCACCACCTCGGCGATGAAGGCGCCCGAGTACACGATCAGGCCGGTGAGCAGGGCGCCGAACTCGACGCTCAGGCGCAGCGGCGCCTGCCAGACCTCGTTGACGAGGCTGGGCCCCATCCAGCGCAGCCCCTCGCCGAACCCGGCGATGTAGAGCCCCGATTTGGCCAGCACCACGCCGGGGAGCTGGATCGCCGCCACGCCGTTGGGCAGGGTGAGGAACACCACGAAATACCAGAAGACCAGCTGCAGCAGCAGGGGGATGTTGCGCACCACCTCCACGTAGATCCGCGCCAGCCGCCGCAGCAGGCCGTTGTGACTGAAGGAGGCCATGCCCACCAGGGTGCCCAGCAGGGTGGCCCCCACCAGGCCCACCAGCACCGCCCGGATCGTGTTCACCAGACCGGCGGCCAGGGCGCGCCAGTAGGGCAGCTGGGCATTGAAGGGAATCACCGATTCCGAGATGTCGAAGCCGGCGGGCTGCTGCAGCCAGCGCCAGCTGAGCAGCAGCCCGGCGGCGGTGAGGTTGCGGATCAGATTCCCCAGCAGGAAGGCGATCAGGAACAGCACCAGCAGTCCCACCACCGCCTGCACCACCCAGGGCACGATGCGGCGGTCGCGCCACCAGGGCGGCGAGGGCGGAGTGGCTGGTACTGGGGCCGGGTCGGCGGGGGGCACCGGCGCCATCAACGGAAGGGCGGCGAGTAGATCAGGCCGCCGTCCTTCCACTGACGGTTGAGACCGCGGTCGAGCTTGAGGGCGGAGGCGGGCCCGACGTTGCGATCGAAGATCTCGCCGTAGTTGCCCACGGCCTTCACCGCCTTGACCACGAAGTCGGGCGGCAGGCCCAGCTGCTTGCCGAAGTCACCCTCCACCCCGAGGAAGCGGCGCAGGTCGGCCTGGTTGGTGTTGGCCTTGGCTTCGGCCAGCTTGGCGTCCACGTTCGCCTGGGTGATGCCGCTCTCCTCGGCCTGCATCAGGCCGAACACGATCCAGCGCACCGCATCGGCCCAGGCGGGATCGCCGTTGGTGGTGGCGGGGGTCAGCGGCTCCTTGCTCATCACCACCGGCAGCAGGGTGTGGTCATCCGGTTTGGGGAAGCTGGTGCGCTTGCCCGCCAGCTGGGAGCGGTCGCTGGTGACGGCCACGCAGCGGTCGCCGAGGTAGGCGGCGAAGGTCTGGTCGCTGGTCTGGAACTTCAGCGGCGTATAGGGGATGTTCTGCTCCCGCATGCGGTCGGCCAGGTTGAGCTCGGTGGTGGTGCCGCTCTCCACGCAGATGGGCTTGCCGGCCAGGCCCTTCAGGTCCTTGATGCCGCTGGCCACGGGCACCAGCACCCCCTGGCCGTCATAGAAGGTGGTGGGGGCGAAGCTGAGGCCATTGCCGCCGGCCGCGTCGCGGCTCAGGGTCATGGTGGTGTTGCGCGAGAGCAGGTCCACCTCGCCGCTGGCCAGGGCGGCGAAACGCTCGCTGGAGTTCAGGTCGCGGTATTCCACCTTGTCTGGATCCCCCAGCACCGCGGCGGCCACCGCCTTGCACACATCCACATCCAGGCCCAGGTACTTGCCGTCGGGGCCCACGAAGCTGAAGCCGGGCAGCTTGCCTTCCACGCCGCAGATCAGCTTGCCCCGCCCCGTGATCGTGGAGAGCTTCTGGCTCTGCACCCCGCCACCATCGCCGGCGCAACCGGCGAGCAGGCCGGCGGCACAGAGGGAAACCACCAGGGAGCGGGTCCGGGTCCGGAACATGCCTGCGACATAAAGGTGGCCGCATTGTTGCAGGTGCGGGCCGGTGCAGGTAGGCCCTGAGGAACCTCCTCAGCGGAAGGGGGGCGCGATGTGCAGGCCGCCGTCGTTCCAGAGCCGGTTGAGGCCCCGCTCCAGGCCCAGGGGGGTGGCGCTGCCCAGGTGCCGCTCGAACAGCTCGCCATAGTTACCCACCGCCTTGACCACCCGCACCGTGAAGTCGGGGGGCAGGCCCAGCTGGCGGCCGAAATCCCCCTCCACCCCCAGGAAGCGGCGCGCTTCGGCCTGGCTGGGGTCCCGCCGGGCCGCCGCGAGGCGGGCCTCGACGTTGGCCTGGGTGAGGCCGCTCTCCTCCGCCTGGACCAGGGTGTGGGTGACCCAGCGCACTGCATCGGCCCAGGCCGGATCCGCCTGGATCGTCACCTTGGCACTGGGCTCCTTGCTGAGCAGTTCCTGGAGCAGCACGTGGGCGGCCGGCTCCTTGAAGCCGCTGCGCTTGGCCGCCAGCAGGGAGCTGTCGCTGGTGATCGCGGCGCAACGACCCTGCTCGTAGGCCGGGTAGGCCTGCTCACCGGACTGGAAGCGCAGCGGCTGGTAGGCGACCCCCAGTTCCCGCATGCGATCGGCCAGGTTGAGCTCGGTGTTGGTGCCGCTCTCGACGCAGATCGGCTTGCCGGCCAGCTGCCGCAGGCTGCGGACGCCGCTGGCCGCCGGCACCATCACCCCCTGTCCGTCGTAGAAGAACACGGGCCCGAAGCTGAGGGCATTGCCGCCCGCGGCGTCGCGGCTGAGGGTGTGGGTGGAGCTGATCGAGAGCAGGTCGACTTCGCCGCTGTTCAGGGCCACGAAGCGCTCGCCGGCCGTCACTGGCCGGAACTCCACCTTGATGGGGTCCCCGAGCACGGCGGCGGCCACGGCCCGGCAGAAATCGGCGTCGATGCCCACGAAGGCTCCGCCGGGGCCCACGGTGCTGAAGCCTGGCACCGCCCCATCCACAGCGCAGATCAGCCGTCCGCGCTCACGGATCTTGGCCATGGTGGGGCTGCCGGGGGCGTCGTTGCCGGTGGCGCAGCCCATCAGGGCACCGAGCACCGCCAGCGCCAGCAGGCCCGCTTTGGTCATCCCGGCAGGATCACCCGGTCGATCACGTGCACGATGCCGTTGTCGCAGACGATGTCGGCGGAGACGACGGTGGCGTTCTTGACCTCGAAGGGATCGGCCCGGCGGATCGCCACCGGCGCCCCTTCCAGGCTCTCCCATTCCGGCTGCTCAATCAGTTGCTCCCGCCGGTAGGCCCCGGAGAGCACATGGAATTTGAGGATCCGGGCCAGCTGGGGCACGTTGTCCACCAGGGTCTGGACCGTGCCGGGGGGAAGGGCGGCGAAGGCGTCGTCGACCGGGGCGAAGACGGTGAAGGGACCGGGGCTCTCCAGGGCCCCGGTGAGTCCGGCCACCTCGACGGCGGTGAGCAGGGTGGCGAAGCAGCCGGCACCCTTGGCGGTTTCGATGATGTTGGCCATGGGGGTCTCCTAGCGGTAGTCCTGGGTCTGGATCTGGGGCAGGCGTGCCTCGGGCCGCAGGAAGCGATCCATCTGGGCTTCGAAGAAGCGCCGGTTGGCCATCAGGTGTTCGGGGTCGGTGTCATCGAGGGGATAGAGCAGGGCGCAGCGCAGGGCTTGGATCACCGCCGAGGTGACGTTGTACATGGAGCGCTGGAAGGTGATGCCCAGCTGGTTGAGGACGTCGCCTTCGCCGCGCTTGTGCTTGGCGTAGAGCTCGGTGAGGTAGGGCGGCAGGAAGTGGAGCATGTCCTGCATCAGCAGGGTGGGCGGGATGCCGGCAGAGCCCACCGGGAACACATCGGCATAGAGGATGCCGTAGTGGAAGTCCTCCTGCTTGTCGGGCACCTGGCCGGCCTGGGCGTTGTAGCTCTTGGTGCCCCGGAAGGGCGCCGTGCGGTAGAAGACGGCCTCCACGTAGGGAAGGGCCGCCTCGTACAGCCAGGTGAAGCCTTCCGATTTGGGAATGATCTCGAAGCATTCCCCGCCGATGAACACATGGTGGTAGATCGGGCGGCCGGCGACGGCGAAGATGCCGTTGACCAGGAAGTCCATGGCGTCGGGCACGCCCTTGAAGCCGCCTTCGTCGTAGATGTCACTCATCTCGAAGAACACCGGCGCCATCACCTCCCAGAACAGGCCGAGGTTGGCGTAGTAGCTCATCTTGCGCACCTGCTCCAGGAACATGTCCGGGAACAGGGCGTAGAGCCCCAGCATCAGGGGGTTGCCCCTGAAGTAGGCCTTGATCGCCTTATCGGCATTCGCCTTGTAGGCATCGCATTCCAGGTAGTCGTAGAAGCGGCCGCCCATGCCCTGGTGCCAGAACATGGCATCCATGCAGGCCTCGGCGAACTCCATGTTGATCCGGTCATGCCAGAGGTGATGGAGGAGCTTCGGCATGGTGGTGGTTTCCCCCTTGGCCATGAACTCCAGCAGTTCCGGGTGGGCCTTTTCACCGCCGCGCCAGATGCGCAGCTTCGACTGCTCACCGGCGTAGGAGTTGGGCAGATCCAGGTACTCCTGGGAGGGGAAGTACTTGAAGGCCGGCAGGGGATCGAGGAACACCTGCTCGGCGATGTAGAGCAGGTCGCGCCAGTAGAAGTCCATCGGCACGGCATAGGCCTTGTAGATGCCGATGATCTGCATCAGGTTCTCGGGTGTGTCCGGCAGCATCGAGCCGCCGGCCTCGAGCCGATGGATCACCTCCGCGTAGCGGTGGGTGGAGGGGGGGATCAGGGGCTGACGCACGCTGTCCGGGGCGGTGGCGGTGGGGGGCGTCATGAGGGCAGCTGGCGAGGGGACGCGGAGGGGGCGATGGCCACGAGGGCGGAGAAGGGCTCACGGCGCAGGGCCAGGGCCGTGGTGGTGGATTCGCTCCAGCCCACCAGCAGGCCCGGCCAGATGCCCCCCACCACCACCAGCACGGCGAGCAGGACGGCGGGGAAGCGCTCGCTCCAGACCGTGGTGGGGTAGTCGACCCGGTCGTTGTCGAGGCGGCCGAAGCCGACCCGGTTGAACAGCCGCACGGCGTAGACGGCCGTGAACCCCGAGGCGATCAGGCAGAGCAGGGTCGGCACCGGGAAGGGGGTCCAGCTGGCCTCGAACATCAGGAACTCCGGCACGAAGCCCGCCAGGCCGGGGATGCCGGCGCTGGCCATCAGGGCCAGCAGGAACAGGCCGAGGGTGAAGGGCAGCCCCCGGTAGGGGTTGAGCAGGCCGGCCAGCTCGGGGATCTGGATGGAGCCGGTCTTGGCTTCGATCAGTCCCACCAGGTGGAACAGCAGGGCCGAGATCAGGCCGTGGGCCAGAAGCTGGGCCACAACCCCCTGCAGGCTCAGGGGGGTGGCGGAGGCCAGGGCCACCACCAGCAGACCCATGTGGCCGAGGGACCCGTAGGCCACCAGGCGGCGGATGTCGCTCTGGACAATGGCGTTGAGGGCGCCGTAGGCGGCGGTGAGGGCCCCCACCCCGGCGATCCACGGCGACCAGAGGATCCACTCGTCGGGCAGGAAGCCGATGGCGAAGCGCAGCAGGCCGTAGCCGCCCAGGATCGAGACGCCGCCGCTCAGCAGCATCGCCACCGGACTGGAGGCCTGGCCGTAGGCCAGGGGCTGCCAGCCGTGCAGGGGGACCACCGGCAGCTTGAGGCCGAAGGACAGCACCAGCAGGGCGAAGATCCAGTGGCTGCTGCCGGAGGGCAGCTGCATGGACGCCAGGTCGGCGAAGGCGAAGCTGAAGCCGTCTCCATTGAGCCAGCCCAGGGCCAGCACGCCGCCCAGCAGGGCGAGCCCCGAGACGGCGCCGTACATGACGTACTGGATGGCCGCCTGGGCGCGGCGCGGACCTCCCCAGACGGCCAGCAGCAGTGTGGTGGGGATCAGGACCAGTTCGTAGGCCAGCAGGAACAGCAGGGCGTTGCGGGCCAGTACCGCGCCGGTGAGACCCAGATCGGTGGCCAGCAGCAGGCTGAGGAACAGCCGCGGCCGGGCCTGCTCGGCGGGGGTGGCCAGCACCGTCACCAGAACGATCAGGGCGATCAGCACAGCCAGCGGCGCCGACAGGCCATCAAGGCCGAGGTCGAGGGAGAGGCCGATCCGCGGCAGCCACGCCTGGTGCAGCTCGCTGGGGGCCTGGCCCAGCTGGGTCAGGCCGATGACGAACTGGAGCAGAACCGTGGCCAGGCTGACCCGGCGCAGCAGACCCTGGTGTTCCGGCAGCAGGGGCAGGAGCACGGCCCCGAGGGCCGGCAGGAGCAGAAGCAGGAGAAGGGCCATCAGCGGAGCAGGGTGGAGGGCACGATCGTCAGCAGCCAGGCGGCCATCAGCACCACGCCGATCAGCAGCGTCAGGGCGTAGGTCTGGGTGCGCCCCGAGGTGGTGAAGCTGAGCCGGCGTGCGCTCTGGAAGGCCGCCTCCCCGGTGGCGCCGGTGAAGCCATCCACCACCTGGCGATCGGTCCAGGAGCTCAGGCGGGCCAGGCCGACCACCAGGGCCACCACCGAGCGCTGGTAGAAGTTCTCTGTGTTCATGTCGTGGGCGAGCCAGTACTGCAGACCGCCCAGGGCCGATGGCAGCTTGGCCAGGGGGTGGGGCCGCAGGTAAAACACCGCCGACACACCACCGCCCACCAGGGTGGAGAGCAGCAGCGGCACCGCCTGGGGACCCCAGCCCAGCAGCGGCGAGGTGGCGAAAACCCCGAAGCGGGCCAGCAGGATCGGCAGGTGCAGCACCACGCCCATCAGCACCAGGGTGGGCACCACCATCAGCCAGAGCACCTCGGCGGAGCGGACCGTGAAGATGCTGGGGCGCCCGCCCCAGATCAGGCCGAACACCCGCACCAGGCCGGCGGCGATCAGGGCATTGGTGACCAGCACGAAGCCACCCAGCAGGGAGGGCTGGGCACTGGAGCTGCAGAGCTCCAGCAGTTCGCGGATGGCGGCGAAGCCGCCGAAGGGGGGCAGGGCCATCAGGCCGCCGGCTCCGGTGAGGAAGGCCAGGCCCACCAGGGGCCGACGGCTCCACAGCCCGCCGAGCTGGGTGAGGTCCTGGGTGACGTTGCTGACGATCACCGTGCCCACCGCCATCAGCACCAGGGCCATCGGCAGCGGGTAGACCAGCAGCAGGTGCCCGGCCACGCCGGGGTCGCCAAGGCCCACGGCCATGAACAGCAGGCCCATCCAGCTGCTGGCCAGGAAGGACAGGGCCCGCTTGATGTCGATCTGGGCCAGGGCAATCAGCGCCCCCACCAGGGCGGTGGTGCCGCCCACGACCACCAGCACGGTGGTCACCAGGGGGCTGAGAGCGAGCATGGGCTGCAGGCGCAGCAGCACCCAGGCGCCGCCGGCCACCACCACCGAGTTGCGCAGCACCGTGGAGGGCAGCGGCCCCTCCATGGCCTCGTCGAGCCAGAGGTGCAGGGGGATCTGGGCGCATTTGCCCATCGGCCCGGCCACCAGCGCCAGCAGGATCAGCTGCTGGCTCAGCGGCAGGCTCCCGGGGGTCTGGGCGGCGGCCCAGTCGGCCAGGGATCCGAAGTTCCAGGTGCCGGTGACCGGCAGGATCGCCACCAGACCGGCCAGCAGGATGAGGTCACCGATGCGCTTCGTGAGGAAGGCATCCCTTGCCCCTTTCACCACCAGCGACTGGTTGTACCAGGTACCCACGATCAGATAGGTGCCGAGCGTGAGAAGCTCGAGGATCACATAACTGAAGAACAGCGAATCGGTGAGCAGCAGGGCACACAGACCGGCCTCAAAGAAGCTGAGCGATCCGAAGAAACGTGGCCAGCCCCAGTCCATCTCCAGATAGCCGATGGCGAAGATCTGGGCCAGCACGTGCACCCCGGTGACGAACAGGGTGGCGATCAGGGCCGGCTGGGTGATCGAGCCGTCGAATCCGATCGTCAGGCCGGCGGTGTCCAGCCAGGTCCAGCCGAAATGCAGCGGCAGGGCCGTCGGGTGGGCATTGGCGGCCAGCAGGGCCAGCAGGCTGTGGGCGAAGGCCAGGGTGACCATCGTCAGGTTGAGGTAGCCGCAGGGGCGTGGTCCCGTCTTCCAGATGAATCCGGGGGACCAGGCCAGGGACGCCAGGGCCGCCACCAGGGGGTAGAGGGGGACCAGCCAGGCCGTCTGGGCGAAGAACAGGGTCATGGCGGGAGAACGGTCGGGACCGGAGAGGGTCCGCGTGGTGGCGAACACTAAGATCCCAGGCGGCTGGCGGCGGGCTTTCCAGGAAGGAATGCCCTATGGGTTCACCAAGAGGTTGTTATCAGTCGGCCGGTGGCGGTGCGGCACTCAGGCGTCGGCGCTGCGGCGTCGGCGCCACAGACGCCACACCTTCTCCAGTTCCAGGTAGAGGAAGAACAGCAGACTGAAGCCCACGCAGATGCCCAGGTCGCGGGCGGACAGGGGCACAGTGCCGAAAAATGTGGACAGCACCGGCACGTAGAGCAGCGACAACTGCAGCAGGGTGGTGAACACCACCGCCCCCAGCAGCCAGGGGTTGCTGAAGGGGGCCACCTGAACCAGGGGGCGGTCGCTGCGGGCCGCCAGGGCATGGCCCATCTGGGCCAGACACAGCATCGTGAAGACCATCGTCTTCCACGGGCCGCCGCTCCGGGAGGCGTAGACCATCATCGTGATCGTGATGGCGGCGAACACCACGCCGATGCGCAGGATGTAGCTGCCGATCCCCCGGGCGAAGATCGATTCCCCCGGTTCGGCGGGCGGGCGCTGCATCAGCCCAGCTTCGCCGGGCTCGAGGGCCAGGGCCAGGGCGGGCACCCCGTCGGTGACCAGGTTCATCCAGAGGATCTGGAGGGGGGTCATCGGCACCCCCATCAGGCCCAGCAAGGGGGCGGAGCCGATCGTGATCAGCTCGCCGACGTTGCTGCCCAGGATGTATTTGATGAAGCGGCGGATATTGGCGTAGACGAGCCGGCCCTGCTCCACCGCGTTGACGATGGTGGCGAAGTTGTCATCGAGCAGCACCATGTCGGAGGCCTCCTTGCTCACCTCGGTGCCGGTGATGCCCATGGCCACGCCGATGTGGGCCTGCTTGAGGGCCGGGGCGTCGTTGACCCCGTCGCCGGTCATGGCGACGATCTGTCCCAGGCCCTGGAGGGCCTTGACGATGCGCAGCTTCTGCTCCGGTGCCACCCGGGCGTAGATGTTGCAGCGGCTGACGATCGCAGCCAGCTCGCCGGCATCGGCCTCCTCCAGCTGGCGGCCGAGCACGACTTCGGCGCCGTCGTCCACCAGCCCGATGCTGACGCCGACCGCCCGGGCGGTGAGGGGGTGGTCGCCGGTGATCATCACCGGCCGGATGCCGGCCTCGCGGCAGCGGGAAACCGCCAGGGCCACCTCGGGGCGGGCCGGATCCAGCTGGGCCATCAGTCCGAGCAGCACCTGGTGCTCCAGTTCCTGCTCGGGGCTCGGGTGGTGGGGGGCGCAGGCGAAGGCGAGCACCCGCAGGCCGGAGGCGGCCAGGTCCCTGGCCCGCTCCAGCCACCACTGGCGCTGGTCCTCGCTGAGGCCTGCCACGCCGGAGCCGTCGAGCCAGCGGTCACAGGTGCCGAGGATCACCTCGGGAGCCCCCTTGCTGATCATCAGGGTGGCCGAACCGGTGGCACTGGCCCCCAGGGGAGCCTGCAGGGTGCCCTCGCGGTCCTGCACCCAGACGGCCATCAGCTGGCGTTCGGAGCTGAAGGGGATCTCCGCTTGCCGCTTGTAGTGACTGCGCAGGGCGAAGCCGTCGAGATCGGCCTTGGCGGCGGCCACCACCAGGGCCCCTTCGGTGGGATCCCCGAGGATCTCCCAGCGTCCATCGGGTTCCTGCTTGAGTTCGGCGTCGCTGCACAGCACCCCGGCCTGCAGCAGCAGATTCCTGCCCCCCGGGGCCAGGCCGGCCGCGGCTCCCGCGGGCGGGGTCAGCTCAGTGGCGCTGAACTCACCGTGGGGGTCGTAGCCGTTGCCGCTGACCGCCAGGGACGTGGTGCCGCCGCAGAGCTCCTGCACCACCTGGCGGTTGAGGGTGAGGGTGCCGGTCTTGTCGGTGCAGATCACCGTCACCGAGCCCAGGGCTTCCACGGCCGGCAGGCGGCGGATCAGGGCGGCCCGCTGCACCATCCGCTGGGTGCCGATCGCCAGGGTCACGGTGATCACCGCCGGCAGGCCCTCCGGCACGATCGCCACGGCCATCGACAGGGCCACCTCCAGCAGATCCAGCAGGCGCTGGCCCAGCAACCAGCCCAGCAGCACCACCACGGCCACCAGGGCCAGGGCGGAGACCACCAGCACGTTGGCCAGGCCATCGAGCCGTTCCTGCAGCGGTGTGGTCTCGCCACCCGCCGTATTGATCATCTGGGCGATCTTGCCCAGTTCGGTCTGCATGCCCGTGGCGGTGATCACCGCCAGGCCGCGGCCGCGCACCACCTCGGTGCCCTGGAACAGGCAGTTCTGGCGCTCCAGAACCGGGGTGCCGGGTTCGAGCACCAGGCCGGCCAGCTTGTTCACCGCTTCGGCCTCGCCGGTGAGGGCCGCCTCCCGCAGGCCCAGTTCGGCCACCTCCAGCAGGCGGGCATCGGCGGGCACCCGGTCGCCCGCCTCCACCCGGATCAGGTCCCCGGGCACCAGCTGCTCGCTCGGCAGCCGCTCCCAGATCCCGTCACGGCGCACGGTCACCAGGGGCTGGGCCATGTCGCGCAGGGCCTGGAGGGCCTCCTGGGCGCGGCTTTCCTGCAGGTAGCCCAGCAGGGCATTGAGGCCCACGATCAGCACGATGGCGAGCGCGTCCTTGGGGAACCGCTGGGCGGCGTAGGCCACAGCCGCGGACACCGCCGCCACCGCCAGCAGCATGATCAGCATCACATTGCTGAACTGGTCCCAGAGGATGCGCAGGTTGCTGCGCCCCGCCTTGAGCTCCAGCCGGTTGGGCCCCAGCCGGGCGAGGCGTTCGGCGCACTGGGCCGTGCTCAGTCCGTCACTGCTTGCCTCCAGGGCCTGCAGGCAGGCCTCGGGAGCCAGGGCGTGCCAGGCGGGCGCTGTGGCGGTAGCGGTCAACGCGGTGGATCACGATTGGCCCAAACTCTAGGTATGGGTTCATTTGGCTCCCGTTCGCCCTGCACCCCTGGCGCCGCCGGTCGTGGCGATCGATGCCCAGGCCGCAGGCCAGCTTGCTGAGCAGGGCCATCACGATCAGGGCCGTTGCCAGGCTCCAGGCCGCCGGCTGCAGCAGGGTGCCGGCGCCGATGCGCATCCCCACAGTGATGAAGCAGAGGGGCAGGAACACCTCGGAGAGCACGGTCAGCACCCCCAGCAGCGGCCCGCCCCAGCCGATGCCATGGGTTCCAAGGCGCAGACCGGCGCTGGCGGTGGCGATCGCCCGAAGGCCGATGGCCTGCAGATCATCCAAGGCCGGACACTCACCAGCAGCCGGCCGGAGGGGGTCTGGATGGCACGCCGCTGGGCGAGGACCCGCAGGGCCACACCGGTGCCGGTGGCCCTCAGCACCGCCAGGCAGAGGAGGGTGGTGGGGATGGAGAGGCCGAAGCTGCTCTGCAGGGGCCAGAACGCCAGCAGCGGCGTGCGGAAGCTCAGGGCCACCGTGCGCAGGATCGCGGCCCGGCGGGAGCTGAGCAGGGAAGGGTGTGCCATGGCTCTGATCAACCCGTCCGAACAATCCGCCGAAAAGGCGGTCCTGGTTGGATGGGGAAACAGAATGAGCGTCCTCATCGATTCCGCGGAAGAGCCGAAGTCGCATGCTCATCCTTGACAACCTGCGACGTCGGCTGATCGGCACTCCCCTGCCGACCAGCGCCCATCACGAGGAGCGGTACAGCAACGCCGAGGCCCTGGCGATCCTCAGTTCCGACGCCCTTTCCTCGGTGGCCTACGCCACCCAGGAGATCGTGCTGGTGCTGGGGATGGGCGGGGCGGCGGCCCTGGCGTTCACCCTGCCGATCACGGTGCTGATCGTGGGGCTGATGCTGATCGTGGCCAGCAGCTACCGGCAGACGATCAAGGCCTATCCCCACGGGGGCGGCTCCTACCGGGTCTCGCAGGAGAACCTCGGCCAGACGGCGGGTCTGGTGGCTGGAGCCTCCCTTTCGATCGACTACGTGCTGACCGTGGCCGTGAGTGTGGCCGCAGGGATCTCGGCGCTCACCTCCTATTTCCCCGTGCTGGAGCCCGAGCGGGTCCCCCTCTGCCTGCTGGCGGTGCTGCTGGTCATGCTGGCCAACCTGCGCGGTGTGAGCTCCAGCGCCCGATTTCTGAGTGTGCCCACCTATCTGTTCATGGGCGCCGTCGTCACCCTGCTGGTGGCGGGCTTCATCAAGACGGGCATGGGCCTGCTGCCACCCCTGCCGCTGGCGGAGCAGGAGCGGCTGCTGCAGGCCGCCCACCAGGGCAGCCAGGGCCTGCAGGCGATCGGGCCGGTGCTGTTGATGCGGGCCTTCAGCTCCGGCTGCGCCGCCCTCACCGGCATCGAGGCGATCAGCGACAGCGTCGCCGCCTTCCGCCCGGTGGAGTGGCGCAACGCCCGGCGGGTGCTGGTGGTGATGGTGCTGATGCTGGCAGGCATGTTCAGCGGCATCAGCGCCCTGGCCCACCAGAGCGGCCTGGTGGTGGAGGAGAACGGTCCCACGCTGCTCTACCAGCTGGGGGAGCGGATCTTCGGGGATGGCCTGCTGCTGTTCGTGCTGCAGCTGGCGACGCTGCTGATCCTGCTGCTGGCCGCCAACACGGCCTATGCCGATTTTCCCCGGCTGGCGGCCTTCCTGGCCCAGGACGGCTTTCTGCCCCGCCAGCTCTCGTCCCTCGGCGACCGGCTGGTGTTCAGCAACGGCATCTTTGCCCTCAGCGGCCTGGCCGGCCTGCTGCTGGTGATCGTTGATGGCAGCGTCAGCCGCCTGATCCCGCTCTATGCCGTGGGGGTGTTCATCAGCTTCACCCTCTCCCAGGCGGGGATGGTGATGCACTGGTGGAAGCTGCAGGAGCCCGGCTGGGGCTCCAAGGCGCTGATGAACGGCGTGGGCGCACTGATCACCGGCGTGGTGGCGGTGGTCCTGCTGTTCAGCAAGTTCACCCATGGGGCCTGGGTGGTGGTGGTGGCGATTCCGTTGCTGGTGGCGATGTACCTGCGCATCCGCACCCACTACAACCATGTGTCCAAGCGCCTGCGGATGGGCTCCGACGTCCGACTCAAACTGCCGCCGTCGCCTCCGAACGGAGGTGGCACCCCCACGGTGGTGCTGGTGGGCCAGCTGCACCGCGGCACCTTCGAGGCCCTCTGCTTCGCCCGCAGCGTCGCCAGCGACCTGGTGGCGGTGCATGTGGATCTCGGTGACGGTCGTGCCGAAGCCTTTCGCCGGCAATGGAATCGCCAGGTCCCGGATGTCCATCTGGAGGTGCTGGAGTCGCCCTATCGCTCCCTGGTGGATCCGGTGGTCGATTTCGTCGGGCGGTTCGAGCAGCAGCACCACAAAGATCGCCTCTCCTTCTGCATGGTGGTGCTGCCGGTGTTCGTCACCCGGCACCGCTGGGAGAACCTGCTCCACAACCAGTCGACGATCCGCCTGCGGCGGGCCCTGCGCGAGCGCGGTACCCGGGTCGTCACTACGGTCGGCTTCTACCTCTGAACGTCCCGATGCAAGCGTTCCTCACGGTCGGCGCCACACCGGCCGGTCTGATCACGCTGGCGGTGTTTGCCGGGGCCATGGTGCTGTTCGTCACCGGCTGGCTGGCTCCGGAGGTCACCGGCCTGCTGGCGGCGGCGCTCCTGGTCAGCTTCAAGGTGCTCAAGCCCGATGAGGCGGTCCAGGGCTTCGGCAGCCCCGCCCTGATCACCCTGATGGGCCTGTTCGCCGTCTCCGCCGGACTGTTCCGCAGCGGTGGCCTCGATCGCCTGCGGGCCCTGATCGGTTCCGAGGCGGTCCGCAGTCCCAAGCGGATGATCGCCCTGATGGTGGCGGTGGTGGCCCCCATCTCCGGCTTCATCCCCAACACCCCGATCGTGGCCACCCTGCTGCCGGTGATCGAGGGCTGGTGCCACCGTCGCGGCGTCTCCCCCTCAAAGGTGCTGCTGCCCCTGTCGTTCGCGACGGTGCTGGGCGGCACCATCTCCCTGCTCGGCACCTCCACCAACCTGCTGGCCAGTGATGTGAGCCGCCAGCTGGGCTTCGGCTCGCTGGAGCTGTTCAGCTTCACCGCCATCGGCATCCCTGTGTGGCTGCTGGGGGGGCTGTACATGCTCGCTGTCTCCGACCGGTTGCTGCCCGACCGCGGCCAGGGCGACGAGGACCTGCTGGGCGGTCTTGCCCGGGACGGCTACCTCACCGACGTGCTGATCCCGGAGCAGTCCGAGCTGATCGGCCAGTCCCTGCACAACAGCCGCCTGCAGCGCCGTTTCGATGTGGACGTGCTGGAGCTGCACCGGGGCCAGGACAGCTTCAGTGCCCCCCTGGCCGACCTGCCCCTCCAGGCGGGCGACCGGCTGCTGCTGCGCTGCAACCGGGACAACCTGCTGCGCCTCCAGCAGGAGCACACCGTCACCCTCGCCCCGATCGGCGAGCAGGAGGAGGACCTGCGGGAGCTCTCCGGCGAGGCCACCTCCCCCCAGCGGGTGGTGGAGGTGCTGCTGCCCAACGGCTCCACCCTGGCGGGCGCCAGTGTGCGGGACATGCGCTTCCGTCAGCGCTACAACGCCACCCTGCTGGCGGTGCGGCGGGGCAACCAGGTGCTGCGGGAGCTGCTGGGCCGGGTGGTGCTCCAGGCCGGCGATGTGCTGCTGCTGCAGGCACCCGTGGATGCCATCCGCGGCCTGCAGGCCAACAACGACCTGGTGCTGCTGGATGAGCTGGAGAAGGACCTGCCCACCACCGATCGCAAGCTCGTCGGCATGGTGATCGCGGCCCTGATGATCCTGCTGCCGATGTTCAGGATCCTGCCGCTGATGGCCTCGGTGCTGCTGGCCATGGTGGCGATGGTGGCCACGGGCTGCCTGCGCTCCGGGGAGCTGCTGCGCTCGATCCGCTGGGACGTGATCCTGCTGCTGGGTTCCCTCTCCTGCTTCAGCGTGGCGATGCAGAAGACCGGCCTGGCGGAGGCCCTGGCCACCGACCTGCTGCACTCCCTCAGGGGCTGGCCCGCCTATGGGGTGCTGCTGGTGGTGTTCGTGCTGGGACAGGTCTTCACCGAGGCCCTCAGCAACGGCACCACGGTGGTGCTGCTGATTCCGATCGCCACCGAACTGGCCAAGGGGCTGGCGTTACCGCCGATGGCCTTCATCTTCGCGATCACCTTCGCCGCCAGCCAGAGCTTCCTCACCCCGATCGGCTACCAGACCAACCTGATGGTGTTCGGCCCCGGCCGCTACCGCTTTCTCGACATGGCCCGCTACGGGGCACCGCTCACGATCACGCTGGCCCTGGTGGTGCCCTGGCTGATCTGTCGCCACTTCGGGCTCTAGGAGGGCTCTGAACTCCTTGCCCCTCTGGGTCCCCGGCGCTGACGGTCGATGGGGTGGCGCCGTTGCCGTTCTCTGGAGACCATGGGACCCATGAGTTTGGGGCGGTTCCCGTTCCTCGGTTCGATCAGCGGTTCTATCAGCCCAACCTCCCGATTCATGGTGGGAGCCAACGCCGGCGGACGCATGACCCAGAGGCCACGCAACACCACTCCTCGCTCCAGAGCTGTTGTCGGATCTCAGCGAGATGGCCGCTCGCCCCTACCCGTCCAGCGCCCGGGCGTTGCGATCGTGGCCGGGTTCCTGGCCGTCCTGATCTCTGGCGGCGGCACAACGGCAGCAGCTGAGTGGGGCGCAGCGGCTTCGACCACCGTTGCCGTGACGC
This sequence comes from Synechococcus sp. UW140, assembly GCA_943367705.1. Classification (GTDB taxonomy): domain Bacteria; phylum Cyanobacteriota; class Cyanobacteriia; order PCC-6307; family Cyanobiaceae; genus Cyanobium. Next base: position 460,956 of record CALRJV020000002.1, on the reverse strand, counting down.
CCGGCGACATCGCGGGCACCATCCCCATCGGTGGCGGGCGTTCGATGTACCTCGAATGCTCGGGGACCGGATCGCCGACGGTGGTGCTCGTGTCCGGCCTGCGGTCGTCGGCTGCCGAGTGGCACACCACCCGTTCCCGGGCCACGCCGCCCGCCCCTCCCGTGTTCGAGGCGGTCGCCCGATCCAACCGCGTGTGCGCCTATGACCGGCCCGGGACGGTGGTGGGGGAGGGGATCAGCCGCAGCGACCCGGTTCCCCAACCGACCCATGCGGCCTCGGCTACCGCCGACCTCCAGACGCTGCTCGCCGCGGCCGGAGAAAAGGGGCCGTTTGTCCTGGTGGGGCACTCTCTCGGTGGGATGATCGTGCGCCTGTATGCCATGACCTATCCCGACGAAGTCGTCGGCATGGTCCTGGTGGATGCCGCCTCGGAGTTCCTCCGGGACGCCGAGACGCCGGGCAGTTGGAACATCCAGCGGGTGTTGATGAGGGTGGATGCGGCTGACATCCCCGAGTCTGTGGCCGAGTACCCCGACATCGAGACGTTCGACATCGACGCCACATTCGCCCAACTGCGCTCCGCCCCGCCTCTGCGCCCCATGCCCCTCGTCGTGCTCTCCGCTGACGAACTGCTCGGTCCCTCTTTCCCCTGCATGATCGCTTCCGGTGCCGTCCCAGCGGATGTCCCGCCCGGCTTCGGGTCCATCTTCGATGCTGCGCAGGCAGAGGCCCAGGCCCGGCTGGCGGCCTTGGTGCCCAACGCTTTACACCTCACCCGCACCCACAGCGGCCACGACATCCACCTCCTCCAACCCCAACTGGTCGTGGACGCCGTCCGTGAGGTGATCGCCCGGGCCGCGGCGGGGCACCAGGAGGTTGCTGAAACACCACCCAAGCCGCGGGAGAACGGCTCAACGGCAGTGGTTGGATGCGCGGCCGGCATGGTTTGTCGGCCCCAACCCTGACGATCTGCGCCGCTGTCCGGGCGATTCCCTCAGGCGGGAGGCTCCTCGCCTTCGGTCTCCAGGGCCGCCTCCTCGAAGCGGGCCACCAGCCTCGGCAGCACCAGCACGATCACCAGCAGCACCAGGGCGCCGAGGCCGAACTCGACGACCCCCTTCACCATCTGATCGAAGGGGATCCAGCGCCCCCCGAGCCAGGCCAGGCCCACCATCGTCGAGGCCCAGAGCACGGCCCCGAGCATGTTGAACAGCAGGAAGCGGCGGTAGGGCATGTGCACGGCTCCGGCGATGGGGCCGGCCAGCACCCGCAGCACCGCCACGAACCGGCCCAGCAGCACCGACTTGCCGGCATGGCGCAGGAAACGCTCCCGCAGGGCCTCCATCTGCTCCGGAGTCCGGCCCAGCAGCCGTCCGGCCCGCAGCAGCAGCCCCCAGCCGGCCCGGCGCCCCACCCAGTAGCCGAGGTTGTCCCCCAGGATCGCCCCTCCGGCCGCTGCCCCCATCACCCCGAGCACCTGCATCTGGCCGCTGCCGGCCGCGTAGCCCGCCAGCAGCGTCACCGTCTCGCCGGGCAGGGGCACGCCGGCGTTCTCCAGCAGCATGGCGCCGAACACCACCCAGTACCCCCAGTCCTGGAGGAGCGTCTGGAGTGTGGTGAGGCTGATGGTCCCGTCGAACACGGCCAGGGGCCAGGCCATCGCAACGTGGAAGGAATTCAGACCCTATCTCCTCGGCCAGGCCAGTGTTCCGGTGCAGAGCCAGCGGCGGCGGCGCAGCCGGTTGGCGTGGGGCCCCGGCCAGGTGAAGCGGGGCAGGTCCAAAGCCGGGGTGGCGGGGGTGACCAGGGCGGCGTCGACGGTGGCCACCTGGAGGTAGTGGCGGCCGCAGATCTCCCCGTCGCCGGGCAGGTGGCTGTTGAAGGGGTAGGAGAAGGCCCGGGGGGCCTCCCCCAGCACCTGCTCGAGCACGGCGGCCGAGCGGCGCAGTTCCTCCTCGAACGCCTCCGGGCTGATGCTGCAGCGCGGAACATGCTGGTGGCCGTGGCTGCCCAGCTCGTGGCCGGCCTCCCGGGCCCGGCGCAGGTGCTCCCCGCTGGGATACAGACGTTGGGCCGCCGCCGCCAGCTCGCCGGCCGTGCCCCAGCGCTCCGCCAGCTCCGCCAGCAGTTCCCGCACCCGCACCACGGGGGTGCCATCCCGCAGCCGGGCGATCAGGGCCGCGCCCGCCAGGTCGGCCGGCAGATCCAGCCGCTGGCGGGCCAGCTCCTCCAGCCGGGGCGCCAGGCTGGGATGGGCGCCGTACCAGTAGAGGGCGTGCTCCCAGACCAGCTCCCCGCCGGCGTCCATCGCCGTGGACTGGAAGAACACGGCCGGGATGCCCAGGCCCTGGAGCACGTCCATCCCCTGCTCGTAGTTGCAGCGCAGGCCGTCATCGAAGCTGACGATCACCCCGAACTCGGAGCCGGTGGGGAAGCGGCCGGCCCGCAGGTCGGCGTAGGTGAGGAAGCGGGCGCGGCGGCGCTGCAGGACAGCGAGCTCGGCGGCCAGCTCCCCGGGGGGAATCGGCGGCACCCCGAAGCGGTCGAGGAAGGGTTCCCGGCCCGGCTCGTCCACCCGGTGGTACAGCAGACACAGAACCTTGCCCCGCAGGCGCCGCAGCCAGAGGCGATCCAGCGGCGGCAGGAACAGCAGGTCCGCCGCCCGGTTGGCGGCCCGCCCCAGCCGGCTCATGGCTGCTCCCCCCGCACCACCCGTACGGCCCCGTCGCGGCGGGCCTGGTCGGCCAGGTAGTCGCGCACCAGGCCCCGGGCGATGCGGCGGTTGGCCATCAGCCGCTGCCAGGGCTCGTAGACGTAGCCGGTGCGCCGCAGGAACAGCTTGCCCTTCTCCCACTGGGGCACCCGCGGCGCGGTGCCGGCCTCGAGCCGGCGGGCCGCCTCGATCAGCAGCTCGATGCCCACCTGGAAGCTGCGGACCTCGATGGTCTCGACGTTGTCGTCCGGCTCCATCGGCACGTGGGCCGACAGGATGATGTCGCCGCTGTCGATGCCGGGGTCGATGTGGTGCACCGTCACGCCCACCAGCTCGGGATGCCCCTCCATGAGCATGTAGAGGTTGCAGTTGGCGCCGCGGGAATAGGGCGACAGCCCGGTGTGCAGGTTGATGATGCCGTGGCGGATGGCGGGGATCAGCTCCAGCACCGGAGCCCGCAGCAGCTGGGTGCCGTTCACCAGCACGATGTCGGGGGCGACCTGGCGCAGGAACTCGGCGGTGCGCTCCTCGTTGATGGCCGAGGTGACCAGCACCGGCACCCCATCCGGCAGCTCGGGCGGTGCGCCGTCCCGGTGGAACAGCTGCCGCTCCAGGTCGGCGCCGCGGCGGTCGTGGGGTCGCAGCAGCACCCGGGCGATCAGCTGGCGCAGCAGCCGCAGCGGCCGGCGGTACTTCGTCAGGCGGGAGAAGATGCGGCGACTGGCCGGCGGCGACACCTGCAGCACCACGCCCACCAGGGTGAAGTCCTCGGCCGCCCGCCGCACCAGGTGGCGCTGGTAGGGGCCGTCGCAGCAGAGCACGGCCACCCGCAGGGAGCTCACGGCCATGGAACCGCCGATCGCAGCATTATCTGCGGATGGTACGGACGGGGCGGCCGGAAGGCGGCACAGTGGGGCCGATCCTGAGCTGCCCATGGCCGTCCGTGACGTGCTCACCATCGGAGATCCCCGCCTGCGGCAGGTGAGTGCGCCGGTGGAACGGTTCGACGACCCTGCCTTGCCGGGCCTGATCGACGACCTGCGCGACACCATGGCCGCCACCGATGGAGCCGGCCTGGCGGCCCCCCAGATCGGCGTGCCCCTGCGGGTGGTGATCTTCGGCATCATCCTCAACCCCCGCTACCCGGAGGCGCCCCCCATCCCGGAGACGGTGCTGATCAATCCCGTGCTCACGCCCCTCGGCGACGAACAGGACGCGAACGCCTGGGAGGGCTGCCTGAGCGTGCCCGGCTGGCGCGCCCGGGTCCCCCGCTGGCGCCGCCTGCACTACCGGGCCTTCGATCCCCAGGGGCAACCCTTCGAGCGGGAGGTGGAGGGCTTCCATGCCCGGGTGGTGCAGCACGAATGCGACCACCTCGATGGGGTGCTGTTCCCGGACCGGGTGCCGGCGGGGCTTCCCCGTGGCTGAGCTCACTGCACCGTTCCCGCCGGCGGCGCCCCGCTGGTGGGTGCGCGGCGACCTGGACGGCTTCCTGGGACTCGGCCTCGACAACCTGATCCAGATCCTGCTGATCGTGGCCCTCTGCCGGGGGGTGCTTGGGTACCCCGACAGCCTGATCTTCGGCACGATCCTGCCGGCCACGGGCATCAGCCTGGTGGTGGGCAACGGGGCCTACGCCGTCCAGGCCCACCGGCTGGGGCGACGCGAGGGCAGAGGCGACCGCACCGCCCTGCCCTACGGCATCAACACGGTCAGCCTGTTCGCCTACGTGTTTCTGGTGATGCTGCCGGTGAAGCTGGCGGCCGTGGGGCAGGGGCTGGATCCTCTGGAGGCCGCCCAGCTCTCCTGGCGCGCCGGCCTGCTGGCCTGCCTGGGGTCGGGGCTGATCGAGGCGGGGGGTGCCTTCCTGGTGGCCCCCCTGCGCCATTGGCTGCCCCGGGCGGCCCTGCTCTCCACCCTGGCCGGCATCGCCCTGGGGTACATCGGGCTGGGTTTCCTGCTGCGCACCTACGCCGTCCCGGTGGTGGGCCTGGCGGTGCTGGCGGTGATCCTGCTGGCCTACTTCGGCCAGGCCAGGCTGCCCCTGCCGGGTGGCGTGCTGGCGGTGCTGGTGGGCATCGTCCTGGCCGCGGCCACGGGCCTGCTGCGGCTGGATGGGCCCACCTGGCAGGCCAACATCGCCCAGGTGGGTCTGCACCTGCCCGTGCCCCGTCTCGGCGCGCTGTGGGAGGGCCGTGACGCACTGGTCCCCTGGTTGGGGGTGACGGTGCCGATGGGCCTGTTCAACCTGCTGGGGTCCCTGCAGAACCTGGAGAGCGCCGAGGCGGCCGGCGACGCCTACCCGGTGAAGAGTTCGCTGCTGATCAACGGCATCGGCACGGTCGCCGCCGCCGTGCTGGGCTCCTGCTTCCCCACCACCATCTACATCGGCCATCCGGGCTGGAAGGGCATGGGGGCCCGCATCGGCTATTCCTGGCTCAATGGCCTGGTGATGGGCCTGGGCTGCCTGCTGGGGCTGTTCGGGGTGGTGGGTCAGCTGGTGCCGATCGAGGCCGGCATGGCGATCGTGCTCTACATCGCCCTGGTGATGGCGGCCCAGGCCTTCCAGGCCACACCGCCGGCCCATGCCCCCGCCGTGGCCCTGGGGCTGCTGCCCGGCCTGGCGGGCTGGGGCTCCCTGATGCTGAAGGCGGGGCTGCGGGCCGGGGGCAGCGGCACCCCGGCCAACCCCTTCGGTCCCCAGTTGCTGCTGCCCCTGCAGCAGGCGGATGTCTGGGCCGCCGGTGCCTTCGCCCTCGAGCAGGGCCAGATCCTGGCGGCAATGTTGCTGGCGGCGATGCTGGTGTACGTGATCGAGCAGCGGTTCCGCGCCGCCGCCCTCTGTGCCCTGGTGGCGGCGGCCGCCTCCTGGCTGGGGCTGATCCATGCCTGGAGCTTCACCCTGGCCGACACGGTGCTGGCTCCCGGCTGGGGCAGCGGCACCCCCTGGGCCCTGGGCTATCTGGCGATGGCGGTGGTGTTTCTGCTGGGGCGTCCGCAGCGCTGAACCGGCGGTGGCATCGCCGTGACGGATGGATGTGGTCAGCCGGAACGCTGCCTAGGGTTGGCCGATTGCATCCACGCCGCATGGCTTCCGTGCCGAAGGGCCGCTTCAAGCGGTATGAGCATCGCTTCGAGCGGATGCTGTGGCGCCTGCGGCTGATCGCCATCCTGCCGGTGGTGATGAGCCTGGTGAGCACGGTGGTCGCTTTCGTGCTCGGCACGCTCGAGATCGGCAAGGCCCTGCTCAGCCTGGGAGATGTGGTCCACACCAAGAAGACCTTTGTGGCCGAACTGCTGGGGGCGATCGTGACGGGGATCGATCTTTACCTGATCGGCATCGCCCTGCTGATCTTCGGCTATGGGGTGTATGAGCTGCTGATCTCCCCGATCGAGGCGGCCCGGGAACGTGACCAGGGGGGCGGGGGACTGCTCGACATCCGCGACCTCGACCAGCTGAAAGAGAAACTGGTCAAGGTGCTGGTGGTGGCCCTGATCGTGTCGGCCTTCAAGGCGATGCTGACCCTGCCGATCATTGACGGTCCTTCCCTGGCCTTCTTCTGCCTGAGCGTCCTGCTGCTGTCCCTGAGCGGCTACCTGGTCACGGGCAGCGGCGGCAAGAGGCTTTTCTAGAGACTGGGTGCCATGAACCGGTTGCTCCAGGCCTCCCGATGGTGACCTCCCGGCTGAAGTTGCGCCGTCCCGACGACTGGCACGTGCACCTGCGGGACGGCGGCCTGCTGCAGGCGGTGGCCCCGGCCACGGCCCGCAGCTTCGCCCGGGCGATCGTGATGCCCAACCTCAGCCCGCCGATCACCACGGTGGCGGCGGCCGCGGCCTACGGCGCCCGGATCCGGGCGGCCCTGCCGGACGGCAGCCGCTTCACTCCCCTGCTCACCGCCTACCTCACCGACACGATCGATCCGCTCGAGATCGAGCGCGGCCACCGCGAGGGGGTTTTCACCGCCTGCAAGCTCTACCCGGCCCATGCCACCACCAACGCCGCCGCCGGCGTCACCGACCTGGCCCGGATCGATGCGGTGCTGTCCACGATGGAGCGGATCGGCATGCCCCTGCTCATCCACGGCGAGGTGACCGACGCGGAGATCGACATCTTCGATCGCGAAGCCGTGTTCATCGAGCGCCACCTGGCGCCGCTGCTGGCGCGCCATCCGGGCCTGAAGGTGGTGCTGGAGCACATCACCACCGCCGAGTCCGTCGCCTTCGTGCGCCAGGGGGGGGCCAACCTCGCCGCCACCATCACCCCCCACCACCTGCACATCAACCGCAACGCCATGTTCCAGGGCGGACTGCGGCCGGATTTCTACTGCCTGCCGGTGGCCAAACGCGAACGCCATCGGCTGGCCCTGCGCGAGGCGGCCACCTCCGGGGAAGCCTGCTTCTTCCTGGGCACCGATTCGGCCCCCCACCCCCGCTCGGCCAAGGAAAGCGCCTGCGGCTGTGCGGGCATCTACAACGCCCCCTTCGCCCTGGAGAGCTACGCGGCGGTGTTCGAGCAGGAGGGGGCCCTGGAACGCCTGGAGGCCTTCGCCAGCCTCCACGGCCCCGCCTTCTACGGGCTGCCCCTGAACGACGGCCACATCACCCTGGTGCGGGAGCCCCACACGGTGCCGCCGCGCCTGCACGGCAACGGCGCCGACGGGTCCGCCACCACCCTGGTGCCCTTCCATGCCGGCCAGGTGCTGCACTGGCGGCTGGCGGACGAGGCCTGAGCACCAGCCAGCAGGCTCAGGTTCAGCCGGCCGTCCCGCAACAGGTAGCCCCGCACGAAGGGACGCTGGCGGGCCAGGGGGCCGAAGCGGAAACTGCCGTTGCCCGGGTCGGCGCTGGGCTCGACCTACCGGCTGCCGGTGGCGGGGTTGCAGTCGAGCTGCAGAATCGCCCGGCCATCCGCCTGGAGCGAGAGGGTGTAGCGGGAGGGGTCCGCCGCCCGCTTCAGGCCCTGGGCGTCATCCATCGACTGGATCCCCCCCAGGCGCCCAGGCGCCGGACCCTGCGGGTTGGCAAAGGCATGGGGTGACTTCTGCGGCCTGTCCACAATCAGACACGGACGCCGGCGTGGGCTGTCGCTGCCTGATGCTGTTCTACGCGCTGCTGCCGTTGCTGCTGGGCCGGGGCTCCACCACCACGGCGGTGCCGTAGCAGAGCACCTCGGTGGCGGCGGCGGTGCCGCCCTGCACCTCGGAGCCGTCGTAGCGGGTGCCGACGATGGCGTTGGCCCCCAGGGCCCGGGCGTGCTGGATCATCTGCTCGTAGGCCTGCTCCCTGGCCTGCTCGCACATCTCGGTGTAGGCCCCGATCCGGCCGCCGACGATCTGCTTCAGCCCGCCCAGAAAGCCCTGCACCAGGGTGGGGGAGCGCACCACGATGCCGCGCACCAGGCCCCGGTAGGCGGTGATGTCATAGCCCTCGATCGTGAAAGTGGTGGTCACGAACACGGGTTTCACCATCAGAAGGCGGTCGGCGGCCGCCCCATCCTGCTGGGAACGGCAACGCCCATCAAGCGCCGCGCTTCACGTGGCCGGGCCGAGGCCGGCCTCCAGCAGGGGAATCGCCCGCTCCAGGGCCACGCCTCGGCTGGCCTTGAGCAGCACCCGATCCCCCGGCTCGAGCCAGTCGAGCAGCACGGCGGCCGCCTCTTCCGGCGTGGCCGCCCGCGCCAGCCGCGGCAATCCGGCGGCGGCGGCGAGCATCGCCTGGGCTTCGGCCTCGGCGGCCACGATCACCAGCCCGTCGAGCCCCAGGGCCCGGGCCCGGCCCGCCACCTGGCGGTGCAGCTCCAGGCTGCGGTCCCCCAGCTCGAGCATCGTGCCCAGCACCGCATAGCGGCGGCCTTCGCAGGCTCCACCCGGGGCCCCCAGCAGCTCCAGGGCCGCCAGGACCGCCTCCGGCGAGGCGTTGTAAGTCTCATCGAGCAGCTCCACCCCCCCCAGCTGCGAGCGTCGGGCGCGGCCGCCCGGCAGCTGCACCGCCAGGTCGCCGAGGGCCGTTGCCGGCACGCCCAGTTCCAGGGCGACGGCCACCGCCAGCAGCAGGTTGCGGGCGTTGTGGCGGCCCTCCAGGGGCAAGGCCAGGCTCGGGCCGTCCGGCAGGCTCAGCTGCGAACCTTCCAGGCGGCCCACCAGCTCCGCCGCCGGGACTCCCGCCGGGAAGTCCGCCGCCTCGTCCTCCAGGGCGACGCGCACCACCCGGCCCCGCCAGACCCGCGCCAGGGACAGCTCCAGCAGGGGATCCCCGGCGGGAATCACCAGCACCCCTTCCGGCCCGAGTCCGGCGCTGATCTCGCACTTGGCCTGGCCGATCGCCTCCCGGCTGCCCAGGCGGCCGATATGGGCGGTGCCGATGTTGGTGATCACGGCCACGTCCGGTTCGGTGCAGCGGGTGAGGCGGTCGATCTCCCCCAGTCCCCGCATGCCCATCTCCACCACCAGGGCCGCCGTGCCGGCGTCCGCCTTCAGGATCGTGAGCGGCGCCCCCACGTCGTTGTTCTCGTTGCCGCTGCTGGCCACCACCGGCCCGAGGGGGCTCAGGGCCGCCCGGATCAGTTCCCGTGTCGTCGTCTTGCCCGCCGAACCGGTCACCGCCACCACCGGCAGCCCCAGCTGACGCCGCCAGAGACGGGCCAGCTGCTGGTAGGCCTCCAGGGTGTCGTCCACGGGCCAGATCGGCCGGCCGCAGCCGGCCACCAGCTCCGCCAGGGCCGCCCCATCGAGCCGGTCCCGCTGCACCACGGCCGCCGCCGCTCCGGCGGCGAAGGCATCGGCGACGAAGCGGTGGCCATCGAAGCGTTCCCCCACCAGCGGCACGAACAGGGCGCCGTTCAGATCGCCGCGGCTGTCGGTGCTGACGCGACGGATGGGGTCGGGTGCGGCGGTCCCGGGGGCCAGCAGGGGCTCGCCCCAGAGCTGGCGCAACGGCTCGAACGGCAGCAGCATCAACCTGACAGTCCGGGGTCGAGCAGGATCATGCCCGACCCCACCAGGGCGCCGCGGGCGAGCAGCCGCCGCTGGCCGTCCACGAGCTCCAGCCGCTCGTAGCCCAGCCCCCGGGCGCGCTGCTGCCAGCGCTCCGCCCAGCGGCCCCGGCTCGCGGGGGCGAGGCCGGCGTAGGTCGGCGCCATCGTCAGCACCAGGCGGCCCTCGGCGGGCTCCGGATGGGCCGAGGCGATCAGGTGGTCCGGATCGTCCTCCGCCAGCAGGGCCAGCAGGGGATCGAGCTCCAGGGCGGGCGGCGGCTCGGGGTCGGCCGTGGTTGGCGGGATGGGCGTGCTTGCGGGGACGGGCGCCGGTCCTGGCAGGGGCGAGGGGGGCATCGGTGGCGCCGGTGACACGGGGAGGGCCGGAGCCACGAGGTGGGCCGTGGCACCCCCGGCCGGGGCCGCCCGATGGGTCAGCCCGCGCCAGAGCTGGCCCGTCAGGGCCAGGAACAGGGCCAGCAGGACCGCCAGCAGCAGGGGCCAGAACACCGGCGCCAGCCCCTGGGGCCAGAACCCCGGCACCGAGAGGTCACCCTCGCCATTGCGGCGCCAGAGCTCCCGCAGCTTCAGCCGCAGGGAGGCCAGCACGGCCCGCAGCGCCTGGGCGAGCCGGCCCCAGGGGTTCGCGTAGGGCGCCGGCAGATCGGAGGGTGGCGGAACCGGATCAGCCATGGACGCCGGACACGGGGAACGGGCTCAGGAGTCGTTGCGGCGGCGCAGCAGGGCCAGGGGGTTGCGGGGTCGCTGGGGCGGCGGCGGCTCCTTGGGGGACCCCTCCGACCGGGAGTCGTCGTGCAGGAGGCTGGGATCCGCCCCCTGACCCTGGGAGAAGCGCTCCACCTGGGCCGCGTCGGGGGTGGGCTCCTTGACCCCGCAGACCTCCCGGTACATGGCGTCGTACTCCAGGGCGGAGCGGTTCCAGCTGAAGTCGGTGGTCATGGCGCGGCGCTGCAGCTCCTGCCAGCTGGGCTCGTTGCGGTAGGCCTCCCAGGAGCGCACGATCGTCGTGTAGAAGTCGATGGCTTCGTAGCGATCGAAGCCGTAGCCGGTGCCGGTGCCGGCCGTGGGGTCGTTGGGGGGCACGGTGTCCACCAGGCCGCCGACGCGGCGCACCACCGGGATCGAGCCATAGCGCATCGCCAGCATCTGGCTGATGCCGCAGGGCTCGAAGCGGCTCGGCATCAGGAAGGCGTCGCTGCCGGCGTAGATCAGCCGCGACAGGGCGTCGTCGTAGGTGAGGAAGACGGCGAAGCGGCCGGGGTGGCGGGCCGCCATCTGCCACAGGCCGGACTCATAGCCCCGCTCGCCGGTGCCCAGCACCACGAACTGGCTGTCGCTGTAGGCCAGCACCCGGTCGGCGACCTGCAGGAGCAGGTCCACGCCCTTCTGGTCCACCAGCCGGCTCACCATCCCCATCAGGTAGGAACGGGGGTTGACGTTCAGGCCCATCCGTTCCTGCAGCAGCCGCTTGCAGGCGCTGCGGCCGCTGAGGTCGTCTGAGGAGAAGGGGGCCGGCAGGGTGGTGTCGGTGGCGGGATCCCAATCCTCGGTGTCGATGCCGTTGAGGATGCCGCGCAGCTTGCCGCTGATGAAGTTGAGCAGGCCGTCGATGCGCTCGCCGTACTCGGGCGTGCGGATCTCCATCGCATAGGTGGGCGAGACCGCATTCACCCGGTCCGCATAGAGCAGGGCCGCCGCCATGGTGTGGTCGCCCTGCATGTACCAGGGGCACCAGGTCATGCGGTCCAGCTTCCAGCGCCAGGGACCCTGGTAGCGGAGGTTGTGGATGGTGAACACCGTGCTGATCTCCGGGTCCTGATGCATCCACACCGGGATCATCCCCGTGTGCCAGTCGTGGCAATGGAGAACCTGGGGCTTCCAGCCGCCGTTCCAGGCGAATTCGGCCGTGGCGTTGGCAAAGAAGGTGAAGCGCCAGTCCTCATCTTCGCCGCCATAGATGCGCTCGGGATCGAACACCGGGTGGCCCACCAGATAGATGGTCAGACCACTGGTCGGATGGCGGGTTTCGTAGATGGCGAAATCGGTGCCCATCGCGTGGCCACGCCACATCGGCTCGGTCGGAATCTCCAGCCGACTCCACAGTTTTCCGTAGCCCGGCATGATGATCCGGACGTCGTGCCCCAGTGCCGCCAGGGCCGGAGGCAGGGAGCCGACCACGTCGCCCATGCCCCCCACCTTGATCATCGGAGCGCACTCCGCAGCGGCAAACAGAACCCTCATCCGTGCTCGATCGCTGGTGCGCCTGGAACTCTACGGGCTGCCACGGAGCGCTCCGGCTGCAGGCGACAGCGGGCTCAGGGAAGCACCGTCACCGGTGTGCCGACCTGGACCATGTCGAACAGCTCCTTGACGTCCTCGTCGAACAGCCGCACGCAGCCATGGGAAACGGCACCGCCCACACTGTCGCGATTCGGCGTCCCGTGGAAACCGGAGGTCACGCAACCCTTGACCACCAGGTGCTCCTGGCCGTTGAAACCACGCCGGCCCTTGCAGTCGCGGTGGAAGCCGATCCAACGGGAACCGAGGGGATTGGTGGGGCCGGGGGGAATGCGCACGCCCTTGGCGGGATGTTCCCAGATCGGGTAGGCGGTCTTCTCGATCACGCTGAACGAACCCACCGGTGTTTCCCAGCCGGGCATGCCCACCCCGACCCGGTAGCGGCGCCGTTCCCGGTCCCCCTCCATCACCTTCAGCAGCCGCCGGCGGCGATCCAGGATCAGCTGCAGTGGGGGGGAGGCGGGCTCCGCCGTCGTTGCTGCCGGCCCAGGGGTGGCCGCCGCAGGGTCGGTACCTGGGCCAGCGGCCATCGCGGGCTCCACCGACCATCCCCAGAGACAGCTGAACAGGGCCAGAGCCAGGGGCAGAGTGGCTTGGCGGTTCACAATGCGGTCAGCCGGGATCAGACGTGTTTTCTGAGGTTAGCGAGCCGAACGCAGGCAGGGTCCGTGGCCGTGGCTGGAGCGGAGCATCGACCGCCCTAAAGTCCCCCCCACCACTACCGAAGGGTCCACCGGGATGGTGGCACCGATTCGCAGTCAGCACGTCTGCCGTTCTGTTCATGGGTCTGGAGAGCGTCGCCCCAGCCCTTGGGGCCCCGGAGCATCACCACGGCCTTCTTTACAGCTACAAGAACGACACCGTCCCGCCACGCTGTTCACGCAGCTTCTGGTTACTCCAGAAGAGCAAGAAGGTGTGGTTCCTGGTCGATGAGCACCACAGGGACACGGACACCGAACCCGCCTTCTTCTACCGGGGCCGGAGAATTCTCTACCGCGGAGATCTGCACTCCCTCCCTCCGGAACGAAGAAAAGCCCTGGAAGCGAACAGCATCGTCTGGGGTGAGTCCGTCGCCCATGGCTGGGGACGGGGGCCGAACGGGACGAACCACTACCTGCATCTGTGGACCCGCTGGTCGATCGTTCAGCCCGCCCGTTGCCATCCCGAGTACTTCACGATGACCTTCCTGCCCCCCCATCAGCGGTGAGGGGGTGGCACAGGGTCAGGCCGTTGCTCGCTGCGTCGATCCGCCGGTGGCTGATCGTCCATCCGTAGGCGCTGCGCAGCTTCAGCAACATCACCAGGCCCCAGTGGGCCTCCCTGGCAAGGGGATCCTGATCGCTGGCTTCCATCGCCTTCTCCACGGTCGTCAGGGCGGCCTCGAAGTCGAATGGGGCTCCCTTGTCGAGGATCTGCATGCAGAACCGCTGGCGGCTCACCTGCACCGCGAGCTGGACCGGCGGCGGGGGGTCGAGATCGGCGTGGGCATGGCGCACCGCATTGGTGAACCCCTCGACAAGGGCCAGCTGGGCCTGCATCCAGAGCTCCGACGGCACGGTGGGATCCTTCAGCTGCTCGAACCAGCGGAGCACCGTCTCGAGCTCATCGAGATCGCTGCGGACGCTGAGCTGGCTGAGGGGCCGATCAAATTCCGAAGCCTGGGGCGGGTTCATGCCGCCCCTGAGTTCTTGCTGAACAGGACAAGAAAGGTTCGGACGATCAGTTTGAGGTCGTAACCCAGGCTCCAGTTCTGCTGGTAGCGCAGATCCAGACGGATCACATCCTCGAAATCCCGGATCGAGGAGCGGCCGCTCACCTGCCATTCCCCACTCAGACCAGGCCGCACATCAAACCGCTGCCAGCTGGGGATGGCGTAGCGCTGCACTTCGTCCGGGGTGGCGGGCCGGGTGCCGATCAGGCTCATGTCGCCGATCAGCACGTTCCAGAACTGGGGCAGTTCATCCAGACTGGTCTTGCGCAGGATCCGGCCCACGCGCGTGATCCTGGGGTCATTGTCATTCTTGAAGAAGGCCCCCTGGGCCTGGTTCACCACACGGTCCTTCAGGCGTTCGGCATCACTCACCATCGAGCGGAACTTCCAGATCCGGAAATGGCGGCCCATCCAGCCGCAGCGCACCTGACGGAACAGGATCGGCCCCGGGCTGTCCAGACGGATCGCCAGGGCGATGGGCAGGAACAGCACCGCCGTCACCCCCAGCCCCACCAGGGCACCGCCGATATCGAGGCATCGCTTGACGGCGGAGCGCACCGAGGGGTGGGTCAGCGGTGGCCGCTGGTCCTCCCTATGGGACAGCTGGGGCAGCAGCCCCTCGGAATGGGCCGTGATCGGCAGGACCTTCTCCAGTCCCGTCATCTGCAGGGCCAGGAACACCTGGCGGTTCAGGCTCCAGGCCGCCAGGGGAACCTCACGCTCCTGGGCCGCCTTGATGGCGCCCACCAGGGCACCGATGCCACTGCTGTCGATGATGGCCGTGCGGCCGAAGTCCAGGATCACCTGCCGCAGGCCCTCCGCCTCCGCCAGCCAGCCCCCGAACCCGGAGCGGAACGCCACGGCTTCGGCCACGGTGAGCCGCGGCGGCAGCTGCAGGATCAGGACACCGTTGCGCACGGTCCTGACGAACGAATCCTGGGAAGACGGGGCGCCGTTCATGGCTCAGGAAAATGGGACTGGAGACTTCGGCAGAGGGACAGGGCGGAGCTGTCGGTCACGTCGCTGATCGAGGTCTTGAACGGGGCCGCGAGAAAGCGCACCAGATCCCCCGGACCCCAAGCGATCGGTACACCCATCTGCTTCAGTGCCAGGGCAAGTTCCACCTGGTGATCGTCGACATGCTCCTGATAGCGGACGCTGCGGGGCACCAGGATGAAGGGCTGCTCCAGTTCGTCGAGCAACAGGACAGTCCCTTCACCGCAATGGGCAATCACGACCCGCGCCTTTTCCACCAGGGCCCGAAAGGAGTCCTCCTTCAGCAACCGGTACACGGTGGTACCGCTGGGGAGAAACGTACAGGTGCCGTACTGAACAACGATCTCCTCATCGATGAGCTCTTGCTGGATCAGCAGCTCCATCCATTGCATCAGCCGGTTGAACGGGAACTGTTCGGTCCCCACGCTCACCAGGATCATGCGCCCACCTTGCTCTGGACAAGCTCAGCGCGGGGATAGCGACGCTGGAGCTGGGGCCAGTGCACGTAAAGAATGTCAAGAAACGGTCGAGCAAGCCGCGCCGAAAGGCTCAGGGTCTCGATGCGGGTCACGGACTCGATGAACACGGTCTTGCATCCGAACAGCTTACCGAGCAGCAGAAAGGGCACGGCTACGCCGGCACCGGTCGAAACGATCACGTCCGGCCGCTGGCGGCGGATCACCTGCAGCGCGAGCCCCAGATTGCGCAGCAGATTCGGCAGGTTGCGATTGGTGGGGCTGTGGGCCCATTGCACCGTCTCCCCAACCAGCGCCGTTTCGGTGGTCGGGGTGCGGAAGGTGATCCAGAGATGGGGATGGCGCCCCCAGAAGTCGGCCAGTTGCTGCAGGGCCTTGAAATGCCCACCCGAGGAACAGACCAGCAGGATCTTCATCGGCCCAGTTCCCCCTGCATGCGCCGCTTCTGGCTGGCGCCGGTGGAGCGAAGCATCCGGCCCTCCAGCCAGCGATAGGGTCCCTCAGGCAACACCAGCAGCAGGTAGGCCGCCACCAGGGTGATCAGGGTGCGTCGCGGTTCCTCCAGCAGCACCCTCCAGTCTGTCGCCAGGGACTGGTGCAGCAGACGCACGGCCAGGACGCCATCCCGCTGACGGGTGGCCCGGCGTGCCAGGTAGCGCAACTGATAGGCCCTTGCCCTGGAACCCCAGCGGGCGATGAAGTCAGGGTGGGTGGCTTCGGTCTTGATCAGAACCCGCTCCCAGGAGGCGTACTGCTTCATCAGGTTGGCCGAGAGTCCGCCGTCGCTGATGCGGTAAAGCGTCAGGGCCTCGGGAATGCCCTCAATGCGCCAGTGGGTCTGGAGGGCGATCCGCAGCCAGCACTCGATGTCTTCGGACTGACGGAAGCTGTCGTCGAAGTAGAAGTCTTCCATCTCGCCATAGAAATTGGCGCTGAAGCGAATGGCAGCAAAGACTTCGCGGCGGATCACGACCGCGGAGCCATTGCCGATCGGATTGCGGCAGAACACCATCTCCGGAGTGATGTCCCGAAGTTGCGGCATCTGATGGATACCGATGGGCCTGGAGGCCTCATCAATGAAGCTGGATCGTGAGAAACTCACCCCCACCTCGGGCCGCGCCTGAAGGTGGGCCACATGGCGCTCCACCTTGGTGGGCAGCCAGAGATCATCACTGTCGAGAAATCCAAGAAACTCCCCCTGGGCCTGCCGGATTCCCGTGTTTCTTGCGCCCGCCAGACCCCGATTGCGCTGGTGCAGAATCCGCAGGCGCGAATCCTCGTAGCCTTGGCAGATCGCCACCCCGTCATCGGTGGAGCCGTCGTTGACCACGAGGATCTCGAGGTTGGCGTAGGTCTGGGCCAGCACCGATTCGAGACTTTCCCGCACCGTCGCGGCGGAGTTGTAGAGGGGCATCACCACCGTGACCAACGGGGATCGGCTCATGGCAGCGGGCTCACAGGCAGGGGGGCGTCGGGAAGGCCATCATGACCGCGCCCCGCCGTGGCGGCCACCCAGAGGGCGCCAGGGGGCCAGCAGCTGACGGGCGCAGACGGCCAGGGTTGTGAGCACCGTACGGCGCGGCTGCCGCAGCAGGAGACGCCAGTCGGAGCGCAGGGCCCGCCACATGAAGTCCGTCCCGATGGCGGGAGTGCCCCCCAGGCGCAGGGAACGCCTGGCCAGGTAGCGCAGGTGAATGGCCTGGGCCGTGGCGAAGTGCCGCCTCACCAACTCCGGCGCATAGCCGCGGGCTTCCTCGATCAGCCGCAGCCAGCCCTGCTCCATCCGCTGCAGGCTGGAGGAGA
The DNA here is from genome assembly GCA_943367705.1 of Synechococcus sp. UW140. Classification (GTDB taxonomy): domain Bacteria; phylum Cyanobacteriota; class Cyanobacteriia; order PCC-6307; family Cyanobiaceae; genus Cyanobium. Next base: position 443,962 of record CALRJV020000002.1, on the reverse strand, counting down.
GTCCTCCGGCCGATGTGCGGTAGTAGGTGAGCACCTGCGGCAGCCCAGCGATGCGCCAGCGGCCATCGCAGGCCACCCGCAGCAACCATTCCAGATCTTCCGAGTAACTCATGTCGGAGACGAATCCACCCACTTCAGTGAACAAATCGCGCCGCAAAACCCAGTTGGACGTCGTGTTGGTGGGGTTCTCACAGAGGAAATCCACCGGCCGATAGGAGGCTCGGGGTCGGGCCGCCATCAGGCCCGTGGGCGACCCCTCAGGTGACAGGAACTCGACGCGGGCGAAGCTCACGCCCACATCAGGATGGTGGAGGTGGTACTCCACATGCAGGCGCAGTTTGTCCGGATGCCAGAGGTCATCGGCATCAAGGAAAGCGATCAGGGGCGCCGTGCTCAGCGCCACGCCGCGGTTGCGCGCCAGGGCGACCCCCGCATTGGGCTGGGAGATCAGCTGGATCCGGGGATCATCCCCGAACAGGCGGCTGACGATGGCGGGGCTGTCATCGGTGGATCCGTCGTCCACCGCGATCAACTCCCACTCGCTCAGGCTCTGGCTCAGCACCGATCGCAGCGTCTGGGCGATGTGCGGCGCCGCGTTGTAGATGGGAACCACCACCGAAACCTTCGGTGGGCTCAGCCCGGCGGCGCCCGGAACCACCGCAGCGTTCCCGTCCGGATCGGTGTGTGTCATCGCGGTGGCTACGACGTATGGCTGGCGCGATGGCCGCCTGTGATCCGAGCCAGCACCGTCCTGACGCGCCCCATCAGGCTGATCCAGGCCATCCGCAGGCGCTTGCTGTAGTAATCAAACTGGTTGATCGTTGGCGGCTGACCCTCCTGGAAGTGGTGCAACTGACGGGCCGGCAGGAGCTTGGAGGTCCAGTCGATGGAGCCGATATGCCGAAACTGGGCATGGCCGTAGCGGGCCTGAAGCTTCTCCTTGATCTGATCCGGCGTGCGGTAGGGATAGTGGCGGTTGTAGAGACGCTGGGAGCAGGCTTTCTTGAGTCCGTTGGGCCACTGGGGAGCCGCCGCTTCGTCCCAGGGTTGATGGGGTTGATTGCGGAAGAAGCGGTACTCACGCCAATTGGCCGAGTAGTAGCGGCGTCGTTCCGTGATGGGTCGGTTGCAATACTGCTTCTCGGCCGCCCAATTCTTGTAATCGGCATCCGTGTAATAGAACTGAAGATTCCAGGCCGTCACGAAGTCGGCTTTTTCACGGTTTGCCTTGGCAAGGACGTCGTGGGGGTCGCCTTCAAGGAACTCGTCCCCATCCAGTCGCAGCCACCAATCCTGATCCGTCAGTTCATGATTATAGCGATTGTAAACGATCGAGCGCATCCCATCACGAAAGGGCACAAGGAGCTGCTCCTCGATCACGATGTCTGGATACTGTCGTGCCAGGGCGTTCACGGTTTCCCAGGTGCCATCCGTGCTGCCGTTATCAAGCACAAAGATCCGATCACAGAATGTCCGTGCGTGATGTAGGCAATCGGCAATCACATCGCCTTCATTCTTGATCAGACAAATGGCGTAGATCTTCACGAGTGAATCGGGCTGACGGACATCTAAGGTTGGCTCTGATGGCAGCCGGAGCGCCACTGACAGGCTCAAGAACTGGCGCGGGAGCAGCGATGCTGAAAGGCTGCCATCACCATAACCGCGCCTTGGGCGGGGTCCCCGTCACAGGCCTGCGGGCTGAGCCATCTGAATCCGTCGCAGCAACCGTTGCCCGAGCATCAGGTAGATGGGTTGCAGCGTGAGATGGGCCGCTGCGACGGCGACGGCGACACCCAGGGAGCCCCCTGTCGTGCCGATCAGAATCGCCGCGGTGAGGGCCACGGTGAAGGCCAGGTTCCAGAGCAGATCCACCTGGGGCAAGCCCACGGCGCGGAAGAGCATGGAGGAGGCGTTGGCGAAGGGTCGGGACAGGGCCGAGAGGCAGATCAGCATGAGAATCGGCACTGCACCTTCCGATACCCACTTCTGACCAAAGACGATCGGTACATACAGAGGAGCAAGGCTGCACTGCAAGGCCACCACCGGGACGATCACCTTGGTGATCGTGAGCAGGTTCTTACGGAAGCGTTCCTTGAGGACGGCGGGTTGGCTGCGGACATCACAGAAGTCGGAGTAGATGGAGACGGAGAGAGCATTGATCACGCTCAGGCTCAGACCCAATCCGGCGTTGAAAGCAAAGTAGTACACCCCAAGCGCCTTGACTCCGATGAAGCGGCCGATCAGGAGATAATCCACATTCTCACGGAAGGTGTTGAGCAGCTCAACCCCGAGGATGCGACTGCCGAATTGCAGCACGGACTTCCAGCGCCTGAGCGTGAACGACAGTGCCGGCCGCCATGGCTCGAAGCGCAGCATCATCGCCACCCAGACCGGTGCCACGAGCAACTTGGGAAGCACGATCGCCCACATCCCCATCCCCATTAGCGCAAAAATCCCTGTCATCAGGTTTTCGCTGGCAACGGCTGCGAGGTTGGTCATGCTGTAGAACTTCAGCCGATTCTTGCGACGCACCAGGGCTGACTGGACCATGGAGAGTGGATAGATCAGATAGCTGAAACTCACCACGATGATCGGTACGATCAGTGCGTTGTCGTTGTAGACCTTGGAAATGACAAACGAACCGATGATCTGGATGAGAAATAGGCTGAAGCCGATCAGCCAGTTCAGGCTCCATGCCGTCTGACAGATCTCACTGACTTCATCCGCATCGGCCTGCACGATCTTGTCGCCGATGCCGTTGCGGGTGAAGACCTTGACCAGTTCCCCGGAGGTCAACACGATGGCCGCCAGGCCATAGTCCCTGGGGCTCAGCAGCCTGGCCAGCAGAACGGTGGCGACCAGCCGCGAGACTCGGATCCCCACCTCCCCCACACCCATCCAGCCAATGTTTCGGATGAATCGATCCTTGGGGATGAACTGTTTGAGCTTGCTGAGCAGTCCCATCAATGGTCAACCCCACGTCGGAACTGCTGGCGTCTCAGCCACTGGCGCAGGCCTGGCCACTGCCAGCAGAGCCCTCCTAGCCTCGACATCATTGGCCCTGCCCTTGCCTGCCGATGGCTCATCCTCGCATCTGGGCCTCATTCTCACACGGCAGGGAGGTCGGGAGTGAATCACGACACGGGCTGAAGTTCAGGCTCAGCTGTGCCCCTTTTCTCCTGCAGGGCCATCCCCATGATCACCATTCCAGGCCAGAATAGGTAGACGAGGATTTCTAGGTTCTCACCAAACGTATACATGAAGAGGAGGATGATGATTCCCAGTCCAGCCGAGCCAAGCTGATAGTGGGGGCTGGCTGCGCGGCGCAACAGGTCAAGCCCTGAGGCCAGCATGGGAACGGCCAGGGCAAAAAAGCCAACGATACCCTTCACGAATAGAACCCCGGCCCAGGTGTGATGGGAGCCGATGGCCATGTACTCCACCAGATGGGGGCCGCCTTCGACAACTCCATGCCCCCAGATCGGGGCTTCAGTTTCCCAGCGATGGAAGGCGATGCGTTTCAACGCAAAGCGAACACGGGTCGAGCCAGCTCGAGCGCCCTTGAAGCCTTCCCAGTAATCATTGAAGGCTGTGAGAACGGATGTGGCAAAGATGCCTCCCAGATAGGAAACAACACCCAGTGAAATCAGCATCGCCGGCCTGCGAAGCCTGGAAATGATGGCCGTCACAGCTGGGATCAGGATGATGCAGAGCTGGGCAAGACGTGACTTGCAGACAAAGCACATGACGATCGACCCGGCGATTCCGAGAAGTTTCCATTTCCGATCCTTTTCCAGCAGGCAGATCATGAAGTTGATATTGCCAACAAAACCCAGGGCTGGTCCCCACGGTGCGAAGAGCCGCCAGCGAAGATCACCCGTGCTGCCATCGATCTCGTAGAGAGGAACATCGAAGAACTCATTTCCAGGACCACCGACGGCTCTCAAGGGCGAGACATAAAGCACTTCTGGCAGGCCCAGGTTCGGGGTCAGCATCAGAAATGGAATGATGAGCAGTGTATGAAGACCGACAATGCAAATCGCACGTGTCACGATGCTGCTACGAATCGGCAGGGCACCAACTAACGGGTAAAGGGCCAAAGCGGCCCAGCCCTTGGCCCACCCAATCGTGGACTTGATGATCGCTCCAGTACCAAGGTTAAAGTTCACATGCCCGGCGATCAAGGCAACTTCCATGATGATCATCCCGATAATCCACAGCCAGATCACCGGCGAAATCGATATCTTTTCATTCTCCTCAGGGTGATCCATGTGGGCCAGGATCTTGATCAGCAGGCAACCAAGAAGTAGCCAGCACAGAACAGAGCCCACCACATAAAGTCCACCGATGAGCCAGATAGGATACGTGCAGACAATCGACCACCACACCAGACGCTCTGGCCAGTTTCCCGGTTGAAGATCATCTTCAGAATGGAAGACCCTGGAAAGAAGCGTCTTGAGTCCCAATGAAGTCTCCTGGCTACGTTGAAACCCAATGGGCGAGACGTTTGATCCACGGCTTGCGGATCCATAGGATCCAAAGACCTGTCGTCGTCAGGATTGAACCAAAGGCTGAACCAGCAAGAACCAACGAACGCTTTGGTGAAGTTGCCTTCTCTGGCAGTGATGGTTCAACCGCAATCTGGATCAGGGGGAAGGCTGCAAAAATATTGGACTGGCCAAGATCCAGTTTAGCCAATGTCGATGCAAAAACAGCCTCAGCGATCTGCTCATTCCGTTTGAGATTCTCCAGAGAGGACTGCCTCTGGGACATCATCCGAAGTCGTTGTTCCAAAGAACCGATCTGCTGATCAAGCTTGCTGACCTGTGAAGCGGCACCGCTGGCATCTGATTGGAAATTCACCAGATTCTGGAAGAGCGATTCACGACCGGAACTGGCACCTGTCAATGCAAGACGTGCGAGCAACTGGGCGGAGGCCGGGCGACCCAGCAAGACCTTGGCACGTTGATTCAACGCCTGCATGGCAGCCTCCTGCCGCTTAATCTCTTTGAGTATCCGGGGATTATTAGGACCGAACTTAGATAGTTGAACCTTGAGTATCGACGTGGCTTCACTGTAATCCTTTAAATTCTGTTGGAAAATCTGATCCACTTGCAGCTTGAACGCATCAGTGGCTTCGGATGGCGAGAGGCCTAAGCTTAGGCTCAGCTTCTGCAGTCGACTCTCAGCCTGGGATTGCTGAGCAGCCAGTTCGGCCCGCTGCTTCCGCAGCTGTTCTATGTTCGCTGAGAGGATTTCGACCTGCTCCGTCGACGTGAGTCCAGATCTGCGTTTGTACTCGGAGACATCTTTCTGTGCCGCTTCCAGCTTCTGCTGCGTCTCCAAAAGAATCTTCTGCGTTGGTCCTTGTCGCTGGTTGATCTCACTGACGCGCAGTTCGTTCAGTCGTTCGACCATGGCCTCATACAAGGCAAAGGAGCGCTTGCGTGCTTCCTCAGGAGATGGACCTGTGGAATCAATCTGCATCAGTGTCGTGTTATCGATATTCTTGATGCGAGGCTTAGCAAAGTCTGCCTTCGCAATTCCGGAAATCTTGGCGGCTCGAGCCAAGACTTGTTCGCTGACGAAGATGTATTCATAGTTGGCACGGGGGTCAAACGTTGCCAAGCCCAGGGATTCGCTTGATGCCGTGGCTTGGCCAATATCAGGCAGGCTCAGATTGACAGCATTAGCACTCCCGGGAAGAATCAATGCCCAGGAGCTGGTATAGACTGGTTTCGATAGTAAAAGATAAAGAATGCTGGATCCCCATATTAGGCTGTTCGTGCATGTGGATACGAACAGATAGCGGCTCCAACGAAGCTTATCGGTTCGACTCAGCCTTTTCCACCAACCCTTTGGATGGGGAACTCTCAACCCGGGTATATTCCTGAACTGTTCAGCAAACAGCCGCTTTGCTTTGCCCAATGGCTCTTGCACCGCCAGCACCTTTGGCTTGATTCGTCTGATGATCCGTGGAGTGTCTTTCACTCTAGTCTAAGGAATACTGCGATCATAGATCAAAACAGCTGGATTCAGGAACTGAGCGAAGATGCTCAGGACCGCCTGGAAGTTGGTCGTCTTGGAGTCGTAACAGGCAACACCATCATCTGCCATCAGATAGGGGTTGTTGGCGTTATCAGTTGACGCACGAAGCAGATCTTCAACGCCCCTTTCGTAGACAGTCGTTTTACCCGTGGTTCTTTGCGTTCTCACTAAGATGGCTCGCCGACGCGCATTGGTGACCATGGTTCCCCCAGCACAGTTTGCGGAGATTACGGCATGGGAAAGGCGTGATCCATAGGGAAAATTCCTGGCTTGAGAGCCAATGCCAGCAACAGAGTTTCCAGCTGCAGGAACAGTAAGATTAGAGATATTGATTTCAATCTCAGTCGGTGTTATTTGCGAAGGGCGAACGATCAGTGGATTCACGATACCTGTGTCGGGAATCATCACCTGATCACCAGCAATGAGGGGGATGTCCTTAAAGGGTATCCCCGTGAAGGTACCGGAGAGGTCTACCACTTGCTTTCTGGATCCCCGTCTTAACTCCACGGCGGTGACATCGGCAGTTGGTGTAACGCCTCCTGCACGACGCAGGGCCGTGGTCAGCATACGATTGAGTGGGGCTTGTCCTGAGAGTTGAACAGGAGTCTGCGTCTGTTCTACATCACTCAACTCGTTGATCAAGACCCGACCGGGCTGAAAGGCGGATCCAATGACAAAGACAGGGATCGGTGCCCACTGGACCACACTCAGACTGACTCTGAGAAAGGAGGGTTGGAAGAAACCCTGTTGGACGAGGGCTTGAGCAACACGCTTTTGGAGTTGATTTGGTTCCAAACCGACAGCAGGAATCCCCTTGATGAAAGGAAGTTCCAGTTCTCCATTCAGATTGATTTCAAATATTCCACTGAATTCTTCTCCTTCCGGGATGGTGACTTTGACACGATCACCAGGAGAGATGGGTAATGCCTGGGCCGCTCCCGCTGTGCCAACACAGCAAGCCAGCGTCACAAGCCATAAGTGGATTTTCGACATCTGTGTCGATATGGAACCGTTTCCCTGAATGGCTTGTCTTCTTCATCTTAGCCCATCCGTCGTCCGCAAGGTAGGTTGTCTTTTGCTGAGGATGTTGGAGAAGTGTCCTTGCCATCGGGGATCGCCTCTGGCCTGTTGACCCATCAGGCTCCAGCATGCGACTGCCCTTGTCCTGACCAGCGCAGGCCGCTTTCTTCGGCCTGTCTTCCGCTGCCCCTGAATCTGGCATAGAGAGCGGCTGGAATCAGCCTCCTGATCGGATGGCTGTCCCCCATGCACACACAGAGCATCTGGAGAAGGCGGCGGGTCATGGGGAGCCGTCGTGGCTACCAGGCCAATGTCCCCACGGTGTTCAACGCTGCCGTTTCACAGGTGGCCCGGCGATGCTACTGATCTGGATGAACCACCGGCTCCAAAGGGTATCCCCATCAGAATCCGTTTGTGATCGAGCGGAGCTCTGCCACGCCTTTGTGTTCCACCTGTGCCAAGCAAGCCTCGGTTGAAACGTTCTCGCCAGGATCAACGCCAGCTCCACAACAATCCTCCATGCCCCGAGCTGTTTGTCAACCCTATCCAGCTTCAAACCGGCTGAGGGTCAGCGACCATGGATCCCATGACTCCATCATGTCCAAAGGATCTGCCTGATCTGCACCGCCCCGTGATTCACACCCTCTGGCACCGCGTACCTGGTTCAGGCCAGCCGCGCAGGCCTTGTTGCACTCCCAGGGCCCATGTCAGGTTTTGCGCCCAATGGACCAGGCCCCCTGATGTTGGTTCATGATGCTGAGCTAGTATCGATTGAACAAGGTCACCTCAGACACGATGGTCAATATTGTCATTGTTGCCACTGCCAATTATCTATGGGGTGCGGCAGTCACTGTTCGCTCCGCATTGGAAACCTGCAGCACTACCCTCAATGCCTATGTCATCAGTGTTGACCTATCGTCTGATGATAAGCAGCGTCTCTCCCAGTCCTGGCAAACTCCTAATCTTGGTATCATCAAGTTCATTGACTTTGACCTTGCTCAGGTCGACAAGCTCCGCAGCACTCTGCTCGTCAAAAGTAAATCCCCTTACGCACGCTTCTTTATCCCCGAGTATCTAGAAGACGTCTCTCGCTGCATTTATTTGGATACCGACCTTATTGTCTGTTCTGATCTTGATGCTCTGCAATCTCTTGATCTGCAGGGGAACTCAAGTGCCTGTGTCATTGACGGCGGGATTGATACGCCGCAGCAGCAGCAGCGACTCCGTGACAAGCTGAAGTTGAAAAACCCTCTGCGGTATTTCAATTCAGGCGTGATTGTGATGGATCTTGACGCTTGGCGTCGCGACCAAATCCAATCCAAAGCCTTGACCATCGCACAGGATCACTATGATTTGCTTGATCAGATGGATCAAGACGCCTTGAATATCGTCCTTGAGGACGACTGGCTGATTCTTGATTCCAAATGGAACACATCCAAAGGCAGGGCGGACGTCAATTTCTCAGACGGCATCATCCACTTCCTGGGTAAGGTCAAGCCATGGCATGCGGATTATGCCGCCAATTTTCAGGATCGTTGGTTTGCGCTCTTGGACCGAACCGCATTCTCCGGTCAGCGTCCTGCCAAGCTCATGGGGATTGGTGCTGCTTACCGGAAGTTTGTTCGCTCCATTCCTACCTTGGAGATGGTGAAGGGAAAACTGCGTCGTTTGTTGCGGTCTGCATGACGCCCTCACGTGGTCTGCCTGTTCTGGACCATCCTCTCTGACTGCTGATAGGATGTTAAGAGCTTCCATGCTCCTGCTTCGTTGAGGAAGCCATATGGAAGAATACCCAATACGCCAGGTATCCCAATGGCGTGATCTGAACTGTTTCCTTCTTTGTAGTTTCCCGTGCGCATTGGCCTGATCAACGCCTACAGCACCCTGAATCTGGGAGATGCGGCGATCTACAGCGCTTTTCGCCAACTCCTGCCGGGCATGGACCTGGTCGGTTGCGTCCAGGATGAACATCCTGATTCCACCCTTGGTGTCAGCTTCATGCCTGATCGCCCCAGGAAATGTGACGCCTATATCAGCGTTGGAGGCGATATCTTCAATAATTCGCGCGAATGGTTAGTTACCAAGGCGTTCCTCAATAATCTTGCTGAACTGAGGCATAGTCCTAGTCACACGATTCTGTTCGGCCAGTCGATCCCTCGTTCTTGCCATGGTCTCGGCTTTTTCCTGCTGCAGCGCTACTTCAAACGCCTGGCCGCTGTTTGTGTTCGGGATGCCGAGAGCCATCAGCGACTCTGCGCGGCAGGAGTGCCCGCAAAGTTGTCCTATGACATTGCTTTTGTCCTCGAGAGTTCACCCCTGGCGGAAGCCACGGCACGCCAATCCCTGGAACAGCTGGCCATCGACCCCGCCCAGGCGGCCATCATGTCCGTCCGTGGTTTTGACAGCATGTATGGCCACGACAATCAGGCCTTTGTCTCCAGAATGTCCCAGCTCAGTCTTGAACTCTCTGGCGCCGGACTCAAGCCCATCGTCTTGATCCAGTCAGGGGCCTATGGCTCCGACAATGATCTTGATGTGGCCGCAGCTATCCAGGATCGTGCCCCCGGTACCGCCATCCTCAACCCGTTCGTCGGCAATCCGACCGTGCCCAGTTGGCAGCTTGCCATGGCCCTGTTCGCCCTGGCGGACATCGTCATTGCTGTGCGGTTTCACACCGCTGTTCTGTCCTTGGCCGCAGGACGGGTTCCCTACCATCTCCATTATTCCAATAAAGGCAGGGATCTCTGCCAGCGGCTCCATCTCCCCGGCTGTGACCTGGCCAGCCTGGAACTCCCGTCCGCGTTGCCGGCCATCCTTGCCACCCGGGGGCGTCTGTTCATCCATGAGCCCGTCCGTGATCAGGTTCGTCGCGATTTTCAGTGGTGTCTTGATCAGTTACCTCTCAACCGCTGAGGGAATCCTCACTGCTGTAGCCGGCTAGATTGATCCAATCTGGCCTTCATCGATGAATGGGCTGGTCAACCGGGCCTTACAGCAGATGGTCACCACCCACCATGGAGAGGATGCCTGGCATCACATCCCGGAGCGGGCCGATCTCCAGGATCCTGATTTCTGCCTTACCTCCAAGGCCTATCCCGATGATGTGACCCACCGGCCGGTGGCGGCGGCCACCGAGGAGCTCGGCCCCTCGGGGGATCAGTTGATGCAGGCCTTTGGCGCGCACTGGATCACCTCGACAACCTCCACGCCCGCGTTGCCCTGGCCTTTCCAGAGCTTCAACCCCCCTCCTTCCGCTGCGAGTACCGTGCCGATGCGTCCATGCAACTGGAGTACCGCTCGAACCGCAGAGGATTCGCCTCGATGGTGACCGGTTTGCTTCATGGTCTGGGGATGCGGTTCCGCACCCCTGTCGCGCTCGAGGAGGAGATGGGGCTCCCAGGACCCGGCGTTGTTTGTGAAGGGGATGTCCGTGCCGATACCTGACCACCTTCTTGACCCACTGTTTCCGTTTCATCTTGTTTTTGATCGTCAGCTGATCATCCGTTCAGCGGGTTCGGTCCTGCGTCGCATTCTTCCGGTTCCGAATCTCCTCGGTCAGCCCCTTGACGACCACTTCCTCCTGCTGCGGCCGGATGTGTCCATGGACTTCTCCAGTCTGAGCGACTGCACCGACCGACATGTCATCTTGAAATCTGGCCAGATTTCTCTGCAGCTGAAGGGCCAGCTCTGCTGCCTTGATGATAGGGAGCAACTGCTGTTTGTTGGCACGCCCTGTCTGCTGCAGCTGGAGGACCTGAAACTCCTCGGGCTGAAGATCAATGACTTTCCTCTCCATGATTCCCTGGTTGACTTTCTCTTTCTGCTGCAGGCGCGCAATGTGGCCCTCGCGGAAAGTCAGGAGCTCAACGAGATTCTGACAACCCAGCGCACTGAGCTGCGCGAATCGACGCAGCGCCTGTCAGCGCTCAACGCGGAGCTGGACGCGGCCAGGCGGGCCGCGGAAGCGGCCAATTCGGCCAAGGATACCTTCTTGGCCACAATGAGCCATGAGATCAGAACACCCATGAACGCCATCATCGGCATGGCTGGTTTGCTTCAGGACTCCCGGCTTGAACCTGTGGAGCGTGAATATGTTGACATCATCAACAGCAGCACCGATTCCCTGCTGACGATCATCAATGACATCCTCGACTTCTCGAAGATAGAGTCCGGCGCCATGCAGCTCGATGAGCAGCACTTTGACTTACGTGTCTGCATCGAAGAGGCCCTGGATCTCAGTGTGTCCCGCCTGCAGGACAAGGAGGTTGAACTGATCCTGGACATCGACCCCAGCCTGCCCACGGCCGTCATCGGCGACCGCACCCGCCTCCGCCAGATTCTCTGGAATCTCCTCAGCAATGCCGTCAAATTCACCTCCCATGGCGAGATCGTCGTCGCCGTGTCGGCGGAGCCCCAGTCCGCTGCGGTCGGCGCGCCCTCCCCATGTCTGTTCACGTTTCAGATCCGGGATACCGGCATCGGCGTGTCAGACGCCCTGATTCCCCAGTTGTTTGAACCTTTTCGCCAGGCCGACCCCTCAACGGCCCGACGGTATGGCGGCACGGGCCTTGGCCTGGCGATCACCCGGCGTCTCTGCACTTTGATGGGGGGATCGATCCATCTGGCCAGCGAGGAAGGGGTCGGCAGCCTCTTCACCTTCACGGTGCTGTTGCAGCTTGATCCGACCGCGCCGGCGAGCCTCACGCCAGAGAGCCTGACGGTCCCAGCCCCTGGCGCGGCCGAGGTGCTGCTGTTGATCGCCAATCCCACCCTCCGCGGGCTGCTGCAGAAGCAGCTGGGGTGGATGGGGCTGTCGGTGATCGCCCCCGATCTCTGCGAGATCCCCATGCGGGTCGCCCATGACACGATCGCCGATGCCGGCACGGGTGCCGTGGTGATCGATGGCCGGCTGCTCGGATGCGATGGCGACCCATCGCCACCAGCCTTTCTGCGGGATCCCCTGCTCCGGATCCGCCCCTGGATTGTCCTGGCCGACCGCTGCAGGGTCGCCGAGCTGGCGTTGCTCCCTGAAACCCCGCCTGTGATGCTCACTAAGCCTGTGCGACTCGGACAGCTTCGAGCTGCCCTGATGCAGCAACTCCAGAGCCCAGCGGAGCGGCGCCTGTCCGGCACGCCATCGCTGACGCGTCCATCGTCCCAGGAGGGTGGGTCCCATCGACTCGCCGATCGGCTGCCACTGCGGTTGCTCATCGTCGATGACGTCCCCGTGAACCGCCAGCTGGCGCTTCTGTTGCTGCAGCGCCTGGGCTATCGGGCCCATGCGGTGGCGTCCGGCTCCGAGGCCCTCGCGTCCGTCCAGGCGACCGCCTTCGACATCGTCTTCATGGACGTGCAGATGCCGGAGATGGACGGCTATGCCACCACCAGGGCCATCCGGCGGCTGCCGGCACCGTTCGTGCAACCCTGGATCATCGCCATGACGGCCCATGGCCGTCCGGAGGATCGCCATGCCTGCCTCGAGGCCGGCATGGATGATTTCCTGGCCAAGCCGATCGTGCCCGCCCAGCTCACCTACGCCTTGGAGCATTACCCACCCCGCGACCAACCTGTGGCCCCGCCAGTGCCGGGCGGGGACGACCCGATCGACGCCGGCGCCTGGCAGGAGCTGGAGCAGTCTCTCGGCGATGGGGCCGAGACGCTGCTCCAGGAACTCATTGATCTGTTTCTCGAAGACGCTCTGCGCCTGGTGTCGGCCATCGTGATGGCCCACCAGTCCCACGACCCGCCGGCCATGATCGCCGCCGCCCATTCCCTGCGCTCCCCCAGTGCCAGCCTTGGAGCGCTTGGTCTGGCCGGCCTGTGCGGAACTGTCGAGGAGTCCCTGCGATCCGATCCGAAGGTGTGGCCCCAGCTCCGGATCGACCAGCTGCTCGTCGAGGCTGGTCGCGTCACCGAGGCGTTGCGGCAGCGACGCCCCACGGCATCCTGACCCGGCCCCCATGGACAGCAGCGGCGCCTCGCCCACGATCCTCCTTGTCGATGACGACCGCATTCACTCCCGCCTGCTCCAGGCCCGGCTGAGCGCCAAGGGTTATCAGGTCGTGATCGCGGAGTCCGGCGAAGCCGCTCTGGAGCAGGCGCGACTCTGCCCGCCCACCCTGATCCTCTGCGACTGGCTGATGGAGGGCATGGATGGTCTGGAGGTCTGCCGGGCCTGCAAGGCCGATCCGTCCCTGGAGTCGGCCCATTTCATCCTCCTCACCTCCCGTTCCCGGGTGGAGGACCGCGTCCGTGGGCTGGACTGCGGCGCCGACGACTTCCTCAGCAAGCCGGTGGACCCCGACGAACTGCTGGCGCGGGTCCGCTCCGGGCTCCGCCTGCACCAGGCCAACGAACGTCTCAAGGATCTGGCCGAGGAGCTGCGGCAGCAGAAGGCCCGGCTGGATGCGGAGCTGGAGGAGGCGGCCAGTTATGTGCGCTCCTTGTTTCCCGGGGCCATGACCGGCGCCGTCCGGGTGGAGGCACGTTTCGAGCCCTCCCATGAGCTGGGTGGCGATTCCTTCGACTTCTTCTGGCTGGATGCGGATCACTTCATCCTTTATCTCGCCGATGCCTCCGGCCATGGGCTGGCGGCGGCCTTCCCCTCGATCTCCGTCCACAACCAGCTGCGCTCGCGTTCGCTGCCTGTTGATCTGCGAGATCCGGCGGCGGTGCTGCAGTCCCTCAACAGCGGTTTCCAGATGGAACGCCACCAGGGGCGTTATCTCACCATCTGGTACGGCGTCTACCAGCTTTCCAGCAGGACCCTGCGCTATGCCAGCGCCGGTCACCCCCCGGCCCTGCTCTGGAGTCGCACCGGCACCTTTCCCAGCCGCTGGCTCCGGGGCCAGGGCATGGCGGTGGGACTGTTCGAGGAGTCCACCTATGCCACCGAGAGTCTGGAGGTCGGCGAGGGGGGGTGCCTGCTCGTCTACAGCGATGGGCTCTACGAAGTCCCCCGGCCCGATGGGGTGATGGGAACGCTGCCGGACTTCATGCAACTGGCGGAACATTGCCGGGGCCTGCTGTCGGACGACGATGGCCTCGACCGGCTGCTGTCCCAGATCCACGACATCACGGCCAATGCCCCGTTCACGGATGATTATTCCGCGATCCGGGCCATTCTGTCCTGAGCGTTCTCAGCGCTTACGCGATCGGCTTCTGTGACAGGGCCGAGACGCAGGCCTCCCGGTCCGGAAAGATGGTGAAGACCTTTTCGGTGCCGGTGAGCTCCAGAACGATGCGCACTTGGCTGTTGAGACTGCAGAGATAAAGTTGCTTGCCATGTTCCCTGACCCGCTTGAGCACGGAGACCAGGGCACCGAAGCCACTGCTGTCCATGAAGTCGATGCCCTGACAGTCAATCAGGATGTCTCCGGGCTTTTCGTTCAGAAGTGAGCCGATGGATGATCGCAGTTCGGCGCCACTCTGGGCATCAAGCAAACCTGAAGGGTTCAGGATGGATAGATCATCCACACATGGAATCTCGAATCTCGTTGATCTTACCATTCCTGCAGGATTGGGGCTTCCGCCATCGGACGGCCTTTCTCGGCGGGGCTCGCGGCTGGGGTCGTGGCTGTCCGGTTCCCTGGTCTCTCCGGCCAGCGTGGGGCCGTGTCCAGGCCCTGATGGAGCCGGAGCATCTTCCGGCGTACGGCGCTAAGGTTTGTGAATCACCCGGTGATTTCTGCGGCAAAGGCCATGGTCACGATTGAAGAGCTCCGCCAGAAGTCCCTGCCTTTCGTTGCCGCCGACCGTGACGGGTGCATCGTGGAGATCAATGACCTCTTCCAATCCACGTATGGTTGGACCTTTCAGGATCTCAAGGGCCAGTCCCTCTCCATGATTCTCCCCGACTCCTTCCGGGACGCCCATCACCTTGGATTCTCACGCTTTCAGATCGTTGGAGAATCCCAGATTCTCAACCATCCCCTGGAGTTGATGACAATCTGCAAGGATCAACAGGCCATCAATTCAGAGCATTTCATCGTGGCCGAACGCCGAGGGGATGGCTGGGTCTTTGCGGCGACCCTGCGTCCGCTGGGCTGAGCCTGGAATGGCCGATCTGGAGCTCGTCGCCCAATTGCGCACCACCCTCGGCCGGCTGGAGGCGGCCCTCGGGGCCGTTGAAGAAGCTCTCGCCTTCACCGATCTCGATGGAATCGTCGAGTGGACCAATGCCTCCTTCGACCGCTTCGTGGGCCTCACCCGTCTGCAGTGCCTGGGCCGCTCCCTGAGCGGGATCCTTCCCCACCGCCAACCCCAGGCCACGCCCGAGCCCCGGGCCGGCCAGCCTTTCTGGACGCAGGCTCCCGAGGGAACCACCACCTGGGAGCTCGCCAGCACCCCACCCCGGCGGGTCATCGAGGTGTCGTGGGCCACCGTCAACGTCCCGAACAAGCCCTCCCTTGTCTTCACGTTCCGGGATCAGAGCGCGATCGTCCAGGCCCAGGACAGGCTGATTGACGCGCGCGATCAGCTGGAGCAGCAGGTGGCCCAGCGAACCCGTGAACTGCGCCAGGCCCGGGATGAAGCCCTGGCGGCCAGCCAGTCGAAGACCCGCTTTCTGGCCACGATGAGCCATGAGATCCGCACGCCGCTCAATGCGGTGATCGGGATGAGTGATCTGCTGCTGGCCAGTCCCATGGACGAACGCCACCGGGAGATGATCCAGACCATCCATGAGAGTGGCGACTATCTGTTGAATCTGGTCAACGACATCCTCGATATCTCCCAGATCGAGACCGGTCGTCTGGCGCTGAACCCCAGGACCTTTGATCTCCATTCCCTGCTGGATGATGTGCTGAACCTGTTTCGGCATCAGGCTTCTATCCGGCGGCTTGATCTGCAGCTCAACCTGTCGCCAGAGGTGCCGCGATGGTTGATCGGTGACGATCTGAAGCTGCGTCAGATCCTCTTCAACCTGCTGGGTAACGCCTGCAAATACACCAACCAAGGCGAGATCCGTCTGGTCGTCGAGGCAACCCGGACGGCGCCGGAGGCGGTGGGCCTCCTGGTCCGTGTGTCGGACACGGGAATCGGCATCGCCGAAGCCGCGCTGCCGTTCATCTTTGAGGAGTTCGTCGGGCACGCCAACCCGGAGCAGACCAGCCAGAGTGCAGGCCTCGGCCTGGCCATCTGCTCCCGCCTGTGCCAGCTGATGGCCGGTGAGATCACGGTGGATTCCAGCCTCGGGAAAGGCAGCTGTTTTTCGGTCCGTCTGCCCTTCGCTGTGGCCTCGAAGAGCCAGAAAAAGCCTGTCCAGAGCAGCCCTCCTCAGGGTTATGAACCCGGGCTGAAGATCCTGGTGGCCGACGACAACCGCGTCAACCAGCGCGTGCTGGAGCTGATGCTGGCCCGGCTGAACCTGTCGGCCCAGCTGGTGGGTGACGGCGACGCCGTACTCCAGAGCCTCCGAAGTGAGCCTTTTGATCTGGTGATCATGGATGTGGAGATGCCCCGTCTGGATGGCATCTCAGCGGCCCGTCAGCTGCGCCGCGAGGGCTATGCGGAGGTGTACATCATTGCCCTGACGGCCTATTCCTTCAGCTCCCATCGCCAGGAGTGCGAAGCCGCCGGCATGAACGACTTTCTCTCCAAGCCCCTGCGTTTCGTGGATCTCTGTGCCGCCCTGGATCGCTTCCAGGCGTGGCGCCTCGCCAGGCCCGCTGACCCGGTCGGCTCGCCCTAGGACGGCGTGATGCCCGACAGCCTGGCCTGGCTCAGGGCCGCCTCGGCCCGTCGGAACAGGTCCTTGAAGCCGTCGTCGTCGCCGCCCAGCGAGGCGACACCGCCGCTGATGGCCAGGGGATGGCGGGCGCCGTCCACCAGCCAGCCATCGAGGGCGAGGGCGGCCCGGATCTGCTCCGCCAGGGCCATCCCCTCCGGGTTGTCCAGGCCCGGGCGCAGCACGGCGAACTCGTCGGCGGTCACACGGCCCAGCAAGGCGCTTTCCCCCACCTGGCTCCGCAGCCGGCTGGCCATCTCCTGGAGCAGGCGATCCCCCTGGGAAGCTCCGAAACGCTCGCAGAACGCCCCGAACCCGTCAAGGCCGAAGAGCAGCAGGGTGAGCGCATCGCCGCTCTGCCGTGCCCGCTGGCATTCCCTCTGGCCCGCCTCATGGAAGGGACGTCGGTTCTGGAGACCCGTGAGCGGACAGAGATAGCTGTTGCGGCGTGATTCCAGATACTGGCTCACCATGCCGGCCAGATCCTGCAGCAACTGCTGTTCCGTGCCGGCCAGCTGCCGTGGTTCACGGCTGATCACGCACAGGGTCCCCAGGTTGAAGCCGGCCCGGGTCTGCAGGGGGACGCCGGCGTAGAAGCGGATGTGGGGGTCCCCCGTGACCAGGGGATTGTCCTTGAAGCGATCATCGGCGGTCGCGTCACTGACGACCATGACGTCATCGGAGCAGATCGTGTAGGCACAGAAGGCCAGCTCCCGTGGCGTTTCCCTCGGTTCCAGGCCCACGCGGGAGAGAAACCACTGACGCTGGCGATCCACCAGGGAGATCAGGGCGATCGGAACCCCCAGCATCTGGCTGGCCAGACGGGTGATGCGGTTGAAGTCCTCATCGGGCTCCCTATCGAGGATGAATTGGTCGTCCAGCGCCGCCTGGCGCTCGGCCTCGTTGTCCGGGATCGGATAGGCGGACAACGGTCGTCGCTGCGTGGGAAACAAGTATGGAACGGGGTCGCTCAGGGCAGCCAGGGCGCCTCGGAAAAGTCCGGGTCCCGTTTCTCCAGGAAGGCATTGCGTCCCTCCTGGCCTTCGCTGGTCCGATAGAAGAGGTGGGTGGCCTGGCCCGCCAGTTCCTGGATCCCCGCCAGTCCGTCGGTCTCGGCGTTGAAGGCCGCCTTCAGGCAGCGGATCGCCGTGGGACTGTGCTGCAGCACCTCCCGCGCCCAGGCCACCCCCTGGTGCTCCAGGTCCTCCAGGGGCACCACGGCGTTCACCAGCCCCATGGCCAGGGCCTGGCCGGCGTCATAGCGGCGGCAGAGGAACCAGATCTCCCGGGCCTTGCGCTGGCCCACCACCCGGGCCAGGTAGCCGGCGCCGAAGCCGCCGTCGAAGCTGCCGACCCGCGGCCCGGTCTGGCCGAAGACGGCGTTCTCGGCCGCCAGGCTGAGATCGCAGAGCAGGTGCAGCACCTGGCCGCCACCGATGGCGTAGCCGGCCACCAGGGCGATCACCACCTTGGGCAGGCTGCGGATGATCCGCTGCAGGTCGAGCACGTTGAGCCGCGGCAGGCCCGAATCGTCGAGATAGCCGCCATCGCCGCGGACGCTCTGGTCGCCTCCGGCGCAGAAGGCCCAGACGCCGTCGGCGGCCGGCCCCTCGCCGGTGAACAGCACCACACCGATGCTGGGGTCGTCCCGCACCCGGTTGAAGGCATCGCAGAGCTCCTGGACGGTGAGGGGGCGGAAGGCGTTGCGCTTCTCGGGCCGGTTGATGCTGATCCGGGCGATCCCGTCGCCGCTGGTCTCGAAGCGGATGTCGCTGTAGGTGCCGGCGCTGGTCCAGTGCGGCGGGGCGGGGGGAACGGGGGTCATGGGAAGGGGATCGGCCCGGTGGCCAGGGGGTCGGCCAGATCTGCGGCCATTGTGCGCAGCCGCTGCCGCAGGGCCGCATCCCGTCGCCGGTCGGTGGTCAGCACCAGCAGGGCCAGCGGCTGGGCCAGGGCCCAGGCCAGGGCGTCCTCCAGGCCGTCCAGGCTCTCCAGCCGCCGGCCCGGCACGCCGTGCACTGCCGCCAGCGCCAGCGGGTCCACCGGCTGGGGCATGGCGAACAGGCGCTCGAAATCCATCGCCGCCTCCGGCTGGGTGCGGATGGGCAGCTGCTCGAAGATGCCGCCGCCGCCGTTGTCGATCAGCACGATGGTGAGCCGCCCCCGCAGCTGCGGGCGCCACAGCCAGCCGTTGGCATCGTGCAGCAGGGCCAGATCGCCGCTCACCAGCACCAGGGCGCCGAGGGCCTCCGCCAGGCCGCAGGCGCTCGAGAGGGTGCCGTCGATGCCGGAGGCCCCCCGGAAGCCGTGCATCGGCCGGGGCGGGGCGGCTGGGTCGGCGAAGCTCTCCCAGTCCCGCACCGGACTGCTGTTGGCCAGCAGCACGGGCAGCCCCGCCGGCAGCAGCCGGCTCAGCCGCCGGGCCAGGGCCGGCTCCCCCGCCTCCCTGGCCAGCTCGCGCTCCAGCAGGTCCTGCACCGCCGCCTCCGCCCGCCGCCAGCGGTCCGCCAGCGCCAGGGATGCTTCTGCTGGATCGCCCGCCCCGGTCGGCGGCGTCTGCTGAGCCAGCCAGGCCGCCAGACCGGCGCTCGCCTGGCCCCGCACCACCCCGAGGGGATCGAGCCGGCGTCCGTCCCCTTCGCTCACCAGCACCTGGGCCCCCCCCTGGGCCGCCAGCCAGCGCTGCAGACGCCGGCTGGCCGGCAGGGGGCCCAGGCGCAGCACCTGCAGCGCACCCGCCGGCGCCGCCACCTCGCCGCCGGCGCCCTCCGAGAGGATCAGGTCGTAGGCCGTCACCGTGTCCAGCTCCGGCAGACCCCGCAGGCCTGAAAGGGCATCGGCCAGCACCGGCCAGCCGCTGCGCCGCTGCCAGCGCCGCAGGGCCTCAACGTGGTCCCCCCAGGCCGCCGGGGCCCCGCGCCAGGGGCCGGCCACCACGACACCCGGGCGGTCCGGGTCCAGGACCCTCCCGGCGGCGACCTGGGGCATGCGGGACGCCGAGTCGCCTGCGGTGGCTGCGGCCCCAGCCTCCAGGGGCGGGGGTGGCCCATCGGCCAGCGCGGCGGCCAGCCGGCTCAGATCCGGGCCGTCCGCATGCAGGGGTTCGTCGAAGGGCAGGTTGAGGTGCACCGGGCCGGCGGAACGGCCGGCCCCATCGCCCCGGGCGGCGGCCAGCGCCCGGCGGGCCAGGGCTTCCAGCGCCGCGGGGGCCATGGCGGCCAGCCCCTCCGGGTCGCCCTCCCCCAGCCAGCGGCAGCTGCCGACCAGGAACGCCTCCTGGTTGACGCTCTGGTTGGCCCCGCAGCCCTTGAGTCGCGCCGGGCGATCGGCGGTGAGCAGCAGCAGGGGGATCGAGCCGAAGTCGGCTTCCACGGCGGCGGGCAGCAGGTTGGCCACGGCGCTGCCCGAGGTGGTGATCACGGCCGCCGGCTGGCCGCTGGCCCGGCCCAGGCCGAGGGCGAAGAAGGCGGCGGAGCGCTCGTCGATGGCGGTGTGCAGCCGCAGTCCCCAAGGCTCCAGCAGGGCGGCCGCCACCGCCAGGGGCGCCGAACGGCTGCCGGGGCAGAGGACCGCCTGGGCCAGGCCGCCCCGGCGCAGCGCCCCCAGGAGTGCCACAGCCGCCTGCACATTGGCCAGTGAAGTCGGGGACCCGGCCAAGGGGGACGCTCCGGTGTTCAGGATGGGGGAATCATCCTCACGGACGGTTTCCCCATGGGCAGCGGCCCCGCCATCGCCCCGCCCACCCCGCCTTCCGCCCCCCAGGGTGGGGCTGGTGGCCTGCTGCAGCAGCTGTTCCGGCTGCTGCTGTGGGTGCTGGTGGCCCTGCTGCTGCGCTGGACGGTGGTGGAGCCCCGCTGGATCCCGTCGGGCTCGATGCTGCCCACCCTGCAGCTCCAGGACCGGGTCCTGGTGGAGAAGCTCAGCCCCCGCTTCGGCTCTGGGGTGCGTGCCGGCCGCATCGTTGTCTTCCATCCCCCCGCCGCCCTGCAGCAGGCGGGCTACGACCCCGGCGCGGCCCTGATCAAACGGGTGGTGGCGGTGGCCGGTGACCGGGTGGAGGTGAAGGGCGGGCGCCTCTGGCGCAACGGCCTCCCCGCCGAACCGGACTGGGCCCGCGAGCCGATGGACTACGCCCTGGAGCCCTTCGTGGTTCCGCCTGGGCAGGTGCTCGTGCTGGGGGATAATCGCAATGCCAGCCTGGATTCCCACCTCTGGGGCCCCCTGCCGGAGAGCGACCTGATCGGCACCGCCATCTGGCGGTACTGGCCCCTGGACCGGTTCGGACCGGTTGGGTTCTCCTCTCCCCACGCTGGGGAAGCCGACTGAAAGACTGCGTTAGGGTGCTGGTCGTGTTGCAGCGCACACCGGAGGGCACATGTTCAACCCGGAGTTCCTGACCGCCGACAACGAGGCGATCAGCGACAATTCGCTGATTCAGTACCTGCAGGAACAGTCTCCGGACGTGCTCCAGAGGGTGGCCCGCTCGGCCACCGGTGACATCCAGGACATCATCCGCCACAACGTCCAGGGCCTGCTCGGCATGCTCCCCGGTGAGCAGTTCGAGGTGAAGATCCAGGCCAGCCGCGACAACCTCGCCGGACTGCTGGCCTCGGCGATGATGACCGGCTACTTCCTGCGCCAGATGGAGCAGCGCATGGAGCTGGAGTCGGCCATGCTCGGCAGCGGAGGCTTCGAGGGGGGCCTCGACGCCGACCCCGGAGAACTCGAGCTCTAGCCCCAGCTCCCTCCAGGCCTCAGCGCTCCCTTTCCCCCGGCACCAGCCCCAGCCGCACCAGGGTGCTGTCGATGCCGGCCAGGGTTTCCCAGGCTCCCTGGTCGGGAGCCCATGCCTCCGTTTCGATCCGGTCGGCCAGGGCCGCCAGCTCCTGGGGCGAACTGGCCACCGGGGCGTCGTGGTGGGCCGGCACCACCCAGCGCAGGTCCTTCAGCTCTGCCAGCCCACGGATCCAGGCCACCAGGGCCGCACGCTGGCGGGGGAACACCAGCCGCTCCAGCACCGCCGCCACCTGCAGGCTGCTGTGGCCCCCCGGCGCCAGGGCCTTGAAGTCGTCCTGCCAGCCGGGCAGCCAGCGGAACGGGTAGAAGCCGAAGTGGGTGCGGGCGTTGCGACACCCCGGTGCCAGGCAGCGGCGCAGCACCTCGCCCAGGGGCGGCACCTCCAGGGGCCGGGGGCGCAGGTAGGTGGCGAACAGCACCAGCCGCCACCAGCCCCGGCGGCGGCGCTCGGGATCGTCGATCAGGGGCTCGTCCCCCCGCTCGCGGGCATGGAACAGCAGCGGCGTGGGATCCAGGTCGAACACCGCCGGCGGCTCCGGCGGAATCGCCACCAGCGCATCGGTGAGCAGCAGGCTGCCGCTGGCCCGATCGAAGCAGGCGATCTCCTGGAAGGTGCCCAGCCCCAGGTCCAGGGGCCCCAGGGGCAGCCAGTCGAGCTGGTCGCCGTGGGGGACTCCATCGCTGAGCAGCACCCGGGTGCGGGCGGCGGGGAACCCCAGCCAGGCGGGCGGCAGGGGCAGGGGGAAACTCCACTGCTCCGGCGACACCCACACCTGGGACTTGGGGAAGGCCCGGGCCATGGCCGGCACCGGCAGCTTGTGCTCCAGCCCCGACGTGGTGGGCAGCACGATGGTGCACACCGGGCCGTGGCGCTCCTCCAGCTCCCTCAGGCGGGTCCGCACCTCGGCGGTGGGGGCCACCGGCGCGTAGAGGAGCAGCCCCTCCCGCACCCGCAGCACCAGCATGCGGATCGGCACCGCCACGTACCAGACCCCCTGCAGCTGCTCAAAGCTCCAGAGCCGCCCGGCGACCAGCTCCCGCACCAGGGTGCGGCGGCGGCCGTAGGGGTAGAGGGGCAGCAGGGGCCACCAGGGCCAGCGCTGGTCCGCGGGCGAGACCGGGGCGGCGCCGCTGGCGGACGCGCTCACGCGGATGGGAAGCGGGTGGCCCGCGGGGAGCGGCGCCGCTGGGCCAGCAGGCCATGGCGCGGCGCCAGCAGGAAGCACAGCAGGAACAGCAGGGTCTGCACCAGCACGATGCAGCCGGCGGTGGAGGCATCCATCCAGTAGCTCCAGTAGATCCCGGCCACGCTGGAGAGCACCGCCGAGAGGATCGAGAGCCACACCATGCGGTCGAAGCGATCGGTGAGCAGGTAGGCGGTGGCCCCCGGCGTGACCAGCATCGCCACCACCAGGATGATGCCCACCGTCTGCAGGCCCGCCACCGCGGCCAGGGACAGCATCGACAGCAGCAGGTAGTGCAGCACGCCGGTGTGGAGCCCGATGGAGCGGGCGTGGGTGGGATCGAAGCAGAACAGGATCAGGTCCTTGCGCAGCACCAGCAGCACGGAGAGCACCAGCACGCTGATCACCACCGTCTGGAGGATGTCGGAGGAGCTGATGCCCAGCACGTTGCCGAACAGGATGTGGGACAGGTCGATGCTGCTGCGCACCTTGGAGATCAGCGTCAGGCCGAGGGCGAAGAAGCCGGTGAACACCAGGCCGATCACCGTGTCCTCCTTGATCCGGGTCATCTGCTTGATGTAGCCGATCAGGGCCACCGACCCCACCCCGAAGACGAAGGCCCCCACCGCGAACGGCAGGTTCAGGGCGTAGGCGATCACCACACCCGGCATCACCGCATGGGACACCGCATCCCCCATCAGGGCCCAGCCCTTGAGGGTCATGTAGCAGGAGAGCAGGCCGCAGACGCAGGAGACGAGCATGCTGACCAGCAGGGCCCGCACCATGAACTCCTGCTGGAGCGGTTCGATCAGCCAGGTGAGCACGGCCGTCATGGCGCCTGGGGCCCGTCGGAGTCGGCGGCCATGGGCGCTTCGCCCTCCAGCCGCAGGCCGCCGAAGGTGAGGGCCAGGTTCTCGCTGGTGAACACCGAGGAGGTCTCGCCGTAGGCGAGCACGGTCTTGTTGATCAGCACCACCTGGTCGCAGAAGCTGGTGACGTGGGCCAGGTCGTGGGTGGAGATCATCAGGGTCCGCCCCTCGCGCCGGAACTGCTCGAACAGCTCGATCATCAGTTTCTCGGTGCGGATGTCGACGCCGTTGAAGGGCTCGTCCAGCAACATCACCGAAGCGCCCTGGGCCAGGGCGCGCGCCAGGAAGGCCCGCTTGCGCTGACCGCCCGAGAGGGCGCCGATCTGCCGGTGGCGCAGCGGCCACAGGTCGACCCGCTCGAGCGCCTCCCGCACCGCCTCCCGGTCGACGGGACGGGGGATGCGCAACAGATTCATGGCCCCGTAGCGGCCCATCATCACCACCTCATGGACGTTGACCGGGAAGTTCCAGTCGACGCTCTCGGTCTGGGGGACGTAGGCCACCGCCCGGGCCCGGCGGGCCTGGCGCAGGGGCAGGCCATTGATGCTGATGCTGCCGGCCGAGGGGCGCACGAAGCCCATCAGGGCCTTGAAGAGGGTGGATTTGCCGGCCCCGTTCATCCCCACCAGGGCGCAGATGGTGCCGGCATTGAGGTGCAGGGAGGCCTCATGGACGGCCACCACCCCGTGGTAATCGACGCAGAGGTTGCGGACGGCGATGCGCTCGTTGCCGGCAGGTGAGGTGGGGCGAGAGGGCATCGGTTCAACTCCCCGCCAGACCCGCTTGCAGGGTCCTCACGTTATGACGCTGCAGCTCCAGGAGATTGGGGGCCGGGCCGTCCGGGAGCGAGAGCGAATCCACGTGGAATACGCCGCCGAAGCGGGCCCCCGACTGCTGCGCCACCTGCTTCTGGGGCTCGGCGCTGACCGTGCTCTCGCAGAACACCGCCGGCACCCGGCGCTCCTTCACCAGGGCGATCAGGCGGGCCATGCGCTGGGGGGTGACCTGGGATTCGGCGTTCACCGGCCACAGGTAGGCCTCGGTGAGGCCGTAGTCGCGGGCGAGGTAGGAGAAGGCCCCCTCACAGGTGGCCAGCACCCGCTGGCCGGGAGGGATCCGGGCCAGGGAGGTGTGCAGGTCTCGGTCGAGGGCGTCCAGTTCGGCGCTGTAGCGCACGGCGTTGCGCTGGAAGGTGGCGGCGCCGGCGGGATCGAGGCGGGTAAGGGCACGGCGGATGTTCTCCACATAGACCTTGGCCAGCCGGGGGGACATCCAGGCGTGGGGGTTGGGCTTGCCCTGGTAGGCGTCGCCGGCGATCGGCAGGGGTGTGATCCCCTCGGTGAGCGTCACGTGGGGCACATCCCGGAGGCTGGCATAGAAGCGCTCGGCCCAGCGCTCCAGCCCGAAGCCGTTCTCCAGCACCATCCGGGCCCCCGTGGCCCGCTTCAGGTCGCTGGGGGTGGGCTCGTAGCCGTGGATCTCGGCCCCCAGCCGGGTGATCGATTCCACCCGCACCCGCTCGCCGGCCACCTGGCGGGCCATGTCCGCCAGGATCGTGAAGGTGGTGAGTACCAGGGGACGCTGGTCCGCAGCCCCGCCGGTGTCGCCGGCGCCCGTGGCCTGGCTGCCGCCCTGCGGGCCGGGGGTGCAGCCGCCGGCCAGCAGGGGAACCATCAGGGCGGCGGCCACCAGGGTCTGCTTCAGGTGGAACCGGAGGCCTTTGGGGTGGCTCTGGCCGCCACGGCGGTGCTGGGGCATGGCGGCCGCTGGCGAGCAGAAAGCTTGAAGTGAACATTCTGGCCGCCACCGCGGCCCTGCCACGGACGGATGGCCGCCATGGAAAAGCCCCCTCCGTGTCCGCAGGGGACGGAGGGGGCAGGGGGGGGACGGAGCGCGGCCCGCGAGCCGGCGCCGCCCATGGGTGCCGAGGGGATCAGCCGATCGCCGGGGCCTGCAGGGCCACGGGAACGGACTGCACGCTGGCCAGATCGAGGGGGAAGTTGTGGGCGTTGCGCTCGTGCATCACTTCCATGCCGAGGCCGGCACGGTTGAGCACATCGGCCCAGGTGTTGATCACCCGGCCCTGGCCATCAAGGATGGACTGGTTGAAGTTGAAGCCGTTCAGGTTGAAGGCCATCGTGCTCACCCCAAGGGCGGTGAACCAGATGCCGACCACTGGCCAGGCGGCCAGGAAGAAGTGGAGGCTGCGGCTGTTGTTGAACGAGGCGTACTGGAAGATCAGGCGACCGAAGTAACCGTGGGCGGCCACGATGTTGTAGGTCTCTTCCTCCTGGCCGAACTTGTAGCCGTAGTTCTGGGACTCGGTCTCGGTGGTCTCACGCACCAGGGAGCTGGTGACGAGCGAACCATGCATGGCGGAGAACAGGGAGCCACCGAACACACCGGCCACACCCAGCATGTGGAAGGGGTGCATCAGGATGTTGTGCTCAGCCTGGAACACCAGCATGAAGTTGAAGGTGCCGCTGATGCCGAGGGGCATGCCGTCGGAGAAGGAACCCTGACCGAAGGGGTAGATCAGGAACACCGCGAAGGCCGCCGAGAGGGGTGCGGAGTAGGCGACGCAGATCCAGGGGCGCATGCCGAGGCGGTAGGAGAGCTCCCACTGGCGGCCCATGTAGGCGGAGATGCCGATCAGGAAGTGGAAGACCACCAGCTGGTAGGGGCCACCGTTGTACAGCCACTCGTCGAGGCTGGCGGCTTCCCAGATCGGGTAGAGGTGCAGGCCGATGGCGTTGCTGGAGGGAACAACGGCGCCGGAGATGATGTTGTTGCCCTGGATCAGGGAGCCGGCGACAGGCTCACGGATGCCGTCGATGTCGACGGAGGGGGCCGCGATGAAGGCGACGATGAAGCAGATGGCGGCGGCCAGGAGGCAGGGAATCATCAGCACACCGAACCAACCGACGTAGATGCGGTTGTTGGTGGAGGTGACCCAGGCGCAGAAGCTTTCCCAGCTTTCCGAGCGGCCGCTGCGAATGGCAGTGGTCATGGAAGTAAGACGATAGGAAGACGCAGTGATACCTCCACAAGGGAGGTCCATTCACATTAAGTAACCCCAAGGGAGCCGGACCGGGAGCGCAACGATCCTTCAGGCAATCGGGTCGTCTAGCAATAAATATTCATGAACAGACTTCATGAAAACAACGTCACGCAGCGGGCGGCAGGGATGGCGCTGCCACCGATGGCTGGGTTGGTGCGCTCAGTTGCTGGCTGATCCAGGTTCGGCCCTGCGCCAGGAAGCCGGACCAGTCGAGCTTCTCCGCCTCGGCCGCCCGCGCCACCAGCAGGGGGGCCTCCCGCTTGATCCGCTCGAGGTCAGGGACCTCGACGCCGGCGGAAAGGGCCAGCACATCAGCCATGGCATGGCTCACCACCCGGGTCAGGTAGGCCGCACTCAGGGCCTGGAGTGCCCCGCCCACCAGCCAGGTGGCGCCGTGGAGGCGTACGGCGGCAGCCAGGGCCTGGCTGCTCCACTCCACCACGCCCAGCAGCAGGGAGGCCTTGCCCAGTTCCACGGCGGCGGCCTTGAGCTGCTCCGCGCTCCAGGGGCAGCCCCAGAGACGGGCCATCTCCTGCAGCATCAGGCCGTTGGCCGCCGCCAGCACCAGCACATCAAGGGAGGGCAGGGGCGCGGCGAACACGCCGGCCGCCACGATCCACTGGGTGCGTTGCTGCAGCTGGACCAGCCGTTGCCGCCGCAGCCGTTCCAGGTCGGCCTGCCAGCACCGGTGCAGGGCCTCGATGCGCCGCAGCGGTGTGGCCCGGCGCAGGGACGCCCCCTCCGCTGCCAGCCAGCGGGACAGGGGCTGCAGGCTGGCGGTCAGAGCGTCGGGGCAGCCGTCCCACGGCAGCAGACGATCGGCGACAGCGCCGGGCCACTGGGAGGTCAGTTCGGCCGCCAGATCGCCCGGATCGCAAGGGGCCTCCGGTTGCACCAGCAGCCAGAGGGGCTGGCCCTTGGGCACCGCCTCCAGCCAGCGCAGATCGGCGGCCCGCAGGGGGGTCATCAGGTGAAACAGCACCACATCGGCGGCGGCGAAGCCCTCGGGCCACTGGCGCTCCCGGCTCACCGCCGGCAGGGCCTCACCCCAGCGCAGGCTCAGGGCCAGCCGACCGCGCAGGGCCTGCTGCAGCGGCGGTGCCCAGGCGGCGTCGGGGGCAACGGAGCCCACCAGGGCGAGCTGGAGACCGGGTCGGGCCCCCTCCTGTCGCAGGGAGGCGAGGGCCGCCCGGCGCTGGGTCTGGCCCTCGTCCCGCTGGCCCCCTGCCACCTCCCCCTCCAGCTGCTCGAACTGGAGCAGCAGCTCCTCGCAGCGCCGCATCCAGGCGTCGAAGCTGGCGGGCAACCGGGGCGCTGCCAGGCGGGCGGGCCGCCGGCCCAGCCACCACCAGCCCGCCGCCACCCCGGCGATCCCCACCAGACCCAGTCCTTCGCCGGGCAAAGCCCGCAGCACCAGCTCGCCCCCGATCACCCCCCCGGCGAGCAGCAGGGCCTGCCTGCCCCAGCCGGCGGACAGCAGGGAGGGCAGGGCGGCTCGGCGCAGGGGATCCGGGGGCGTCACGGGCGGGTACCGGCGGCATGCCTCTCTAGCTCAGAAGTGACGGGGCTCACACCCCCGCGTCCACCTCCCTTAAGACACCATCCCTGCAGAACCCGGCCGGACGCAGCATGATTCAACCTGTCGTCCAGGTCCGCTCCGTGCCGTCTTCCGATGCCCGTTACGGCAAGGCTGTGACGTCCGGCCCGGCTGAGGCGGTGGAGGGCCTGTTTCTGCTGGGCCCCCACCTGGAGGAGCTGGGCCGCGCCTTCGAGGAGCTGGAGGCCAGCGACCACTGGCACGGAGGGCTGCCGGTGCTGCTGCTGGAGCGCTGCTGGCTGCGCCTGAGCCGGGTCCCGGTGGAACACCTGGCCAACCGCCTGCCGCCGGACTGCAGCCAGGAGGCCCCCGAGCTGCGCCGCTACCGGGAGCTGGTGGCCGCCGGTCACCCGGCCTGGGAGGCCGAGCGCCTCTGCTGGGAGGACTTCGGGGCGGAGGCCTGCCGGGAGGCGCTGCGGAAGTTCTGGGCCGCCCAGGAGCGGGGCACCCAGGGCTGGACGCTCGAGACCTACCTGGACCTGCTGCAGCAGTACCGGCTGCGCTTTGCCGCCGGCGGACCCCGGTCCGTGCCGCTGCTGGTGCTGGCCCGCCGTGACGGCCGTGCTCCTCGGGGCAGGCACCGGCTGCTGTGGCTGGGTCCTGACGTCGCCGCCGGCCGGACGTCGATGCGCGACACTTGCCCCTGATTGCGGGCTGCGGCCATGGCGGACGACACCAACACCCCTCTTCCCGTGGGCTCCGGCCGCGGGGAAGCCCCCGAGCGGGGCGGCCGTTCGGGGCCGAACCGGGAGCCGGGCGGCTTCCGCATCCGCCTCAGCGACAACGAGATGCAGGCCGCCCGTGCCCTGCAGGAGGCCTTCGGCCTGCGCTCCACCGTCGCGGTGCTGGGTTTTGCCCTCCGCACCCTCGCCGACCAGCTGGAGAAGGGTCAGCTGGAGTCCCTGGTGGCGGAGCACCGGGCCCAGGCGGGCTCCCGCGCCCCCGCTCCCCGTGGGGGTGAGCCCCGCCGTGGCGGCGGCGGCGATGGCCAGCCTCGCCAGGTGGGCCGTGGCGGCCACGGCGGTGCCCGGATCGATCCCTTCGCCCGGCCCAGCCGGCCCGCGGCTCCGGTGGCTGTGATCGAAGCCGAAGCTCCGGCGGAAGCGCCGGAGGCCGAGGCCGAAGCCACCGAGGCCGTGGCGGCCCCCGAAGCCGACGCTGAGGCGGCCGAGGGGGCGATGGCCTCCGCCGACACCGAGGGCGACGCCACCCCCGAAGCGTGAGCGACACCGGCGCCAGGACGGCGCGCCCCCGGGTGCTGTCCGGTGTGCAGCCCACCGGGGCCCTGCACCTGGGCAACTGGCTGGGGGCGATCCGCAACTGGGTGGCCCTCCAGGACAGCCACGAGACGTTCTTCTGCGTGGTCGACCTGCACGCGATCACGGTGCCCCACGATCCGAAGCGTCTGGCGGAGGACACCCTCAGCACCGCCGCCCTCTATCTGGCCTGCGGCATCGACCCGCAGCGCTCGACGGTGTTCGTGCAGAGCCACGTGAGCGAGCACAGCGAGCTCTGCTGGCTGCTCAACTGCGTCACACCGCTCAACTGGCTGGAGCGGATGATCCAGTTCAAGGAGAAGGCGCTCAAGCAGGGTGACAACGTCTCCGCCGGCCTGCTGGATTACCCGGTGCTGATGGCTGCCGACATCCTTCTGTATGACGCCGATCGGGTGCCGGTGGGTGAAGACCAGAAGCAGCACCTGGAGCTGGCCCGCGACATCGCCCAGCAGCGCATCAACGCCCGCTACGCCCCGGATCCTGAGCACCCCGTCCTCAAGGTGCCCGAGCCCCTGATCCTGAAGGAGGGGGCCCGGGTGATGAGCCTCACCGACGGCAGCAGCAAGATGAGCAAGAGCGACCCCAACGAGGGCTCCCGCATCACCCTGCTGGACCCGCCCGAGCTCATCACCCGCAAGATCAAGCGGGCCAAGACCGACCCGGTCATGGGCCTGGAGTTCGGCAACCCGGAGCGACCGGAGGCCGACAACCTGCTCAGCCTCTATGCCCTGCTCTCCGGCGTGGGCCGCGAGCGGGCGGCGGCGGACTGCGCCGCCATGGGCTGGGGGGCCTTCAAACCCCTGCTGGCCGATGCCGCGGTGGAGGCCCTGCGGCCCCTGCAGCAGCGCTACGCGGAGCTGCGCAGTGACCCGGCCCACCTCGAGGCGGTGCTCAGGGACGGGCGGGAGCGGGCTTCGGCCGTGGCCGCCGCGACCCTGCAGCGGGTCCGGGGTGCCCTCGGTTTCCTGGCTCAGAATTGAACCGGGGCGCGGTTCTGGCGGCAAGGGGCCCGGGAAAAGCGTGAATCAATCGTTATGTATTGATCACGACAGCTGATCGTTTGCCCTGGGTGTACCGGAGCCAGTCGGTTGCCCGGTGGGGGCGGTCAGCGGCCGCCGGTTTGCCGCGCCTCCCGGCTGCCGACTGAATTTTTCCTGAAAGTTCGCCCTTCGGGCGGGGTCTGAAAGCACACCGGGCCACGGTTTGTCCAGTACGGCCGCCGGGGTCTCGCGTCCAGGGCCCCGGCCTGAGCAGGGTCATGGATCCCTGACGACCGCTTGCCCTTGCGTCGCCCCCTGCCGCCGCCGCCGAAGCCGCTCCAGCGTGGCCCCCTCACCCTGGTGCTGCTTCTGATGCTGCCGATGGTGCAACGCCCGGCCGCCCCCGTTCCCCCGCCGGCGATCCGGCCCGCCCCCCTGCCGGCCGCCCGGCCGGTGGTGGCCAGCGCCCCCGGCCCCTACGGCATCACCCCCGAGCGGCGGGCTCTGCTGAACACGATCCGCTACGCCGAGGGCACCTGGCTGAACGGCAGCGACGACGGTTACCGGGTGCTCTATGGCGGGGACCGCTTCGGCGACTTCAGCCGTCACCCCGACACCGTCGTGCGGCGCGGCTATGCCAGCGCCGCCGCCGGTGCCTACCAGTTCCTGCCCACCACCTGGGATCGGGCGGCTGAACGCCTCGGACTCCGGGACTTCGGCCCCGCCAACCAGGACCAGGCCGCCCTGCATCTCATCCAGCAGCGCGGCGCCCTGGGGAGCTTCGACCGCCAGGGACTGACGCCCGAGGTGCTGGCACGGCTGGCACCGGAATGGGCCTCCCTGCCGACCCTGGCGGGCGAGAGCCATTACGGCCAGCCGGTGAAGTGCCGCACCGAGCTGCAGCGCTTCTACGAGCGGGAGCTGGAGCGGCAGCGGCGCCTCACCAGCGCCTGAACCGCCTCACGGTTCCCGGTAGACCACCCGGCCCCGTTCGTCGTTGCCCACGTCCAGCAGGTGGTTGAGCAGCAGCCGCTCGATCTCGGCGCTGACCACACTGCTGTTGGCCTGGGGGGGCAGATGGAGCTCCAGCAGGGCGTCGTTGAGGGTGAAGCCGCCCTTGCCGGTGCGGCGGGCGAGCTGGAGCAGCTGGCGTTCGATCGGCGGATAGGCCGCCGTCTCCTGGCCCGCCAGGGCCTCCTCCAGCAACAGCGACTGGTTGGCCTGGCGCACCATGTCGGGCAGCAGCACCAGATCCAGCAGCTGGCCGATGCCGCACAGCCCGAAGGTGAGCAGCCAGAGGGTGCCGCTCAGGGGCTTGCGGTTGTAGAAGCGCGGCAGGCCGCACAGCCCCACCAGGCACGTGCACCACAGCAGGTAGCTGAGGGCGACGCTGCGCCGCTCCGCCGACCTGTTCAGCCCCGACCCCTCCGGGCCGCCGGGGGCTGGCCGCTGCACTGCGCTCTGGACGGGTCCTGGCGTGGGTCGGGCGGCCATCACAGTGCTCAACCTCTCCAACTTAGGGCCGGTTGACGATCGCTCCGGCCCCCGGCGCCGGCCCCGGCCGGGGGGGCGCACCGGTGGGCCTGGATACCATGCCTTCAACAGGTTGCCTCCATGACGTCCGCGCCCCCTTCGCCGGTGCCACCGGCCTCCAGCCCCGCCGCCTCCGGCGACGCCCCCTCCGAGGCGGCCGCCATCGTGCTGCCGAAGACGAGCGAGAGCCCCCAGCTGCTGCGGATCCGCCATTCGATGAGCCACGTGCTGGCCATGGCGGTGCAGAAGCTCTTCCCCCGGGCGCAGGTCACCATCGGCCCCTGGACCGAAAGCGGCTTCTACTACGACTTCGACAACCCCGAACCCTTCACCGACGCCGATCTCAAGGCGATCCAGAAGGAGATGGGCAAGATCATTGCCCGCAAGCTGCCCCTGGAGCGCATCGAGGTGAGCCGCGAGGAGGCGGAGCGGCGGATCCGGGCCCAGAACGAGCCCTACAAGCTGGAGATCCTGGAGGGGCTCGTCGAGCCGATCACCCTCTACACCCTGGGCGACCAGTGGTGGGACCTCTGCGCCGGCCCCCACGTGGCCAACACCGGCGAGCTCAACCCCAAGGCCTTCGCCCTCGAAAGCGTGGCCGGGGCCTACTGGCGCGGTGATGAGAAGCGTGCCCAGCTGCAGCGCATCTACGGCACCGCCTGGGAAACGCCCGAGCAGCTGGCGGAGCACCGGCGGCGCAAGGAAGAGGCCCTGCGCCGTGACCACCGACGGCTGGGCACCGACCTGGATCTCTTCTCGATCGAGGAGGAGGCCGGCGCCGGCCTGGTGTTCTGGCATCCCCGCGGCGCCCGCATGCGGCTGCTGATCGAGGACTTCTGGCGCTCGGCCCACTTCGACGACGGCTACGAGCTCCTCTACACCCCCCACGTGGCTGACCTGAGCCTCTGGAAGACCTCGGGCCACCTCGACTTCTACAGCGAGAGCATGTTCGGGCCGATGGCGGTGGACGAGCGGCAGTACCAGCTCAAGCCAATGAACTGCCCGTTCCATGTGCTCACCTTCGCCAGCCGGCTGCGCTCCTACCGGGAGCTGCCGATCCGCTGGGCCGAGCTCGGCACCGTCTACCGCTACGAGCGGCCGGGGGTGATGCACGGGCTGATGCGGGTGCGCGGCTTCACCCAGGACGACGCCCATGTGTTCTGTCTGCCGGGGCAGATCTCCGATGAGATCCTGCGGGTGTTGAACCTCACCGAGCGGATCCTCTCCACCTTCGATTTCCGCAGCTACGAGATCCATCTCTCCACCCGCCCCGAGAAGTCGATCGGCGAGGACGCGGTGTGGGAGCTGGCCCCCGCCGGCCTGGTGGAGGCCCTGGAGCGCAAGGGCTGGGCCTACAAGGTGGATGAGGGGGGCGGCGCCTTCTACGGACCGAAGATCGACCTCAAGATCGAGGATGCGATCGGCCGGCTGTGGCAGTGCTCCACGATCCAGCTCGATTTCAACCTGCCGGAACGCTTCGATCTGAACTACGTGGCCGCCGACGGCAGCCGCTGCCGGCCGATCATGATCCACCGCGCCATCTTCGGCTCCCTGGAGCGCTTCTTCGGCGTCATGGTGGAGAACTACGCCGGCGATTTCCCCTTCTGGCTCGCCCCCGAGCAGGTGCGGCTGCTGCCCGTCACCGATGACGCCCTTCCCTGGGCTGAGGAGCTCAAGGGCCTGCTGGCGGCCGCCGGCATCCGCGCCGGCATCGACCACAGCGGTGATCGGCTCGGCAAGCTGATCCGCAACGGCGAGCAGATGAAGATTCCCGTGCTGGGGGTGATCGGTGCCCGGGAGGCCGAAACCCGCACGGTCAGCCTGCGCAGCCGCCGCCAGGGGGATCTGGGCAGCGTGGCCGCCGACGCCCTGGTGGCCGCCGCCGCCACGGCCAACGCCGGCCGGCTGGCCACCCTGGCCCTGGCATGAGCCTCCTGCTGGCGGGCGACATCGGCGGCACCAAGACCCTGCTCAGCCTCTGGCGTCCGGGCGGGGAGCGGCCCGAGCTGGTGATGGAGGAGCGGTTTGCCTCGGCGGATTGGCAGGATCTGGCCCCGATGGTGCGCCACTTCCTGGCCGCCGCCGGCCCGGCGGCCGGCGGCGTTCCAGCCGCCGCCTGCTTCGCGGTGGCCGGTCCGGTGGAGGGGGGGCAGGCCCGGCTCACCAACCTCCCCTGGGTGCTCGACAGCGCCGACCTGGCCCGCAGCTGCGGACTGCCGCTGGTGGAGCTGGTCAACGACTTCGCCGTGCTCATCTACGGCCTGCCCCATCTCGATACAGCCCAGACGGCCCCGGTGCGGGAGGGCCAGCGGGATCCGCAGGCGCCGCTGCTGGTGCTGGGCGCCGGCACCGGCCTGGGGGTGGCCATGGGGCTGCCCACCGCCGCGGGCCTGCGGGCCCTCCCCAGCGAGGCGGCCCACGGCGAGTTCGCCCCCCGTTCGGCGGCGGAATGGGACCTGAAGCAGTGGCTCAGGGCCGATCTGGCCCTGGAGCGAATCTCGATCGAGCGGGTGGTGAGCGGCACCGGCCTGGGCCATGTGGCCCGCTGGCTGCTCGACCGGCGCCACCCCGGCGGCGACCATCCCCTCAGCGGCCCGGCGCAGCTCTGGAGCGAGGCCGGCGATGGGCCCGACCGGGCCGACCTGCCGGCCGCGGTGGCCCTGGCCGCCGCCGCCGGTGATCCCCTGGCGGCCGACGCCCTGGAGCTCTGGCTGGGCGCCTACGGCAGCGTCTGCGGGGATCTGGCCCTGGCCTGCCTGAGCCGCGGCGGACTCTGGCTGGCGGGCGGCACGGCCGCCAAGCTGCTGGCCAGCCTGCGCTCGGACTCCTTCCTGGTCCCGTTTCTGAACAAGGGCCGGCTGCGCTCCACCCTGGAGCCGATGCCCATCACCGCCGTGGTGGATCCGGGGGTCGGCACCTTCAGTGCCGCCTGCCGGGCCCGGATGCTGCTGGGCTGAGTCGGCTGCAACACTGAGCCCAACGACAGGTCATTTATGGTCCGGCCCCAGATCGGCCAGGGGGTGGTGGTGGCGGTACCCGCCACCACCGCCAACATCGGCCCGGGTTTCGATTGCCTCGGCGCCGCCCTTGATCTCGGCAACCGCTTCGAGCTGCGGGTGATCGAGGGGGGTGGTGAACGGTTTGAGCTGATCATCGAGGGTCCCGAGGGGGCCCACCTGCGCGGCGGCCCCGACAACCTCGTCTACCGCTCGGCCCAGCGGGTCTGGCGCGAGGTGGGGGTGGAGGCGGTGGCCCTGGAGGCGCGGGTGCAGCTGGCGGTGCCCCCCGCCCGGGGTCTGGGCAGCAGCGCCACCGCCATCGTGGCGGGCCTGATCGGCGCCAATGCCCTGGTGGGGGAGCCCCTCAGCCGCGAGAAGCTGCTGGAGCTGGCCATCGACATCGAGGGACACCCCGACAACGTGGTTCCCTCCCTGCTGGGCGGACTGTGTCTGACGGCCCGGGCCGCCTCCCACCGCTGGCGGGTGGTGCGCTGCGAGTGGAACCCGGCCGTGAAGGCCGTGGTGGCCATCCCCACCATCCGGCTGAGCACGAGCGAGGCGCGCCGCGCCATGCCGCGCAGCATCCCGATCAGCGACGCCGTGATGAATCTGGGGGCGCTCACCCTGCTGCTGCAGGGGTTGCGCACGGGCAACGGCGATCTGATCGCCGATGGCATGCACGACCGCATCCACGAGCCTTACCGCTGGGGACTGATCCAGGGGGGGAGGGCCGTGCGGGAGGCCGCCATGGAGGCCGGGGCCTGGGGCTGCGTGATCAGCGGCGCCGGGCCCAGCCTGCTGGCCCTGGCCCCCGAAGAGCGGGCGGCGGCGGTGGGAGAGGCCATGACCCACGCCTGGCTGGCGGAAGGGGTGAGCAGCCACAGCGCCGTGCTGGGACTCCAGGAGGGCGGCAGCAGCTGGGCCACCCTGCCCGAGGGGAGCCACCCACAAGCCGTTCTCGGTGAGTAGAACTACCCAGTTATTTGGCTCTGCCGCCCGGGTACACCCTCCCAAGGCGGCAGCGTCTCCCGTCATACTTCCCGCCTGGAGCACCCCACCGTGATGGACGCCAGCCTGCCTCTCTCGCTCGCGTCCTCCTCCCTTCCATCCGGACTCACCGAGGCGGGCTTTCCCTGGCTCAGCCTGATCGTGCTGCTGCCGGCCACCGCTGCCCTGGTGATGCCCCTGCTGCCCGGTGACGGCAGCGACCCCCGCCTCCCCCGCACCCTGGCCCTGGGGGTGCTTGGGGTGGATCTGGCCCTGATTCTCTGGGTCTTCGCCCGCCATTTTGATCCCAGCCACGGCGGCCTGCAGCTGGTGGAGCGCGTGGCCTGGGTGCCCGCCCTCGGCCTGGAATGGTCCCTCGCCGCCGATGGTCTGTCCGCCCCCCTGGTGGTGCTCAGCGGCCTGGTCACCCTGCTGTCGGTGGCCGCCAGCTGGAACATCCGCCTCAAGACCCGCCTCTATTTCGCCCTGCTGCTGGTGCAGGCCACGGCCCAGAGCCTGGTGTTTCTCTCCCAGGATTTCCTGCTGTTCTTTCTGGCCTGGGAACTGGAGCTGGTGCCGGTCTACCTGCTGATCGCCATCTGGGGCGGCAAGCAGCGCCAGTACGCCGCCACCAAGTTCATCCTCTACACGGCCACCGCCTCCCTTCTCATCCTGATCAGTGGCCTGGCCCTCGCCCTCTCCGGCGACACCTTCACCCTCAACCTCAGTGAACTGGCGGCCCGCTCCCCCGGCGGCACCTTCGGCCTGCTCTGTTACCTGGGCTTCCTGGTCGGTTTCGGCGTCAAGCTGCCCATGTTCCCGCTGCACACCTGGCTGCCCGATGCCCACGGGGAGGCCAATGCGCCGGTGTCGATGCTGCTGGCGGGGGTGCTGTTGAAGATGGGGGGCTACGCCCTGCTGCGCTTCAACGTCCAGATGCTGCCGGAGGTCCACCTGCGGCTGGCCCCGGCCCTGATCGTTCTGGGGATCATCAACATCGTCTACGGGGCCCTCAATGCCTTCGCCCAGGACAACGTCAAGCGCCGCATCGCCTGCAGTTCCGTCAGCCACATGGGCTTCGTGCTGCTGGGCATCGGCGCCGTCGATGCCCTGGGCATGAGCGGCGCCATGCTGCAGATGATCAGCCACGGGCTGATCGCCGCGGCGATGTTCTTCGTCACCGGTGTCTTCTACGAGCGCACCGAGACCCTCTCGATCCCCAACATGGGCGGTCTGGCCAAGGTGCTGCCGATCACCTTCGCCTTCTTTCTGGCCAGCTCCCTGGCCTCCCTGGCCCTCCCTGGGATGAGCGGCTTCATCAGCGAGATCACCGTGTTCCTCGGCGTCACCTCCTACGAGGGCTTCACGATCGGCTTCCGCGTCATCGCCATCGTCCTGGCCGCCATCGGCCTGGTGCTCACCCCCGTCTATCTGCTCTCCCTCTGCCGGCGGGTGTTCTTCGGTCCTCGCATTCCGGCCCTGGCGGTGGTGGGTGACATGAAGCCCAGGGAGCTGCTGATCGGTCTCACCCTGCTGGTGCCCACCCTGGTGATCGGCTTCTGGCCGCGGGTGGCGATCGATCTCTACGAGGCCAGCACCAACGGTCTGGCCGCCGAGCTGGCCAGTACGGGTGCGGTGGCCATGGGACGGATCGCCGCCCTGGGCTGAACCGCCGTCCGGCGCCCGGGTGGGCTGAAATGGGGTCTTCCATCGAAGCGGCAGCCCGGCGATGACCACCACCCTCCAGAGCCCCCCCGCCCTGCTGGCCGGCGAGGGCCTCCCCCGCTTCGAAGCCATCACCCCCGACCAGGTGGTGGCCCACATCCCGGCGCTGCTGAGCACGCTGCAGGCGGAGCTCGATCGGCTGGAGGCGGATCTGGCGGCGGCGGCGGCAGCGGGCCGCAACCTGGGCTGGGCCGAGGTGATGGACCCCCTGCACCGGCTGGGGGAGCGGCTGCGCTGGAGCTGGGGGGTGGTCAGCCACCTCAACGGCGTCTGCAACAGCCCGGAACTGCGGGAGGCCCATGCCAGCCAGCAGGCGGCGGTGGTCGCCTTCGGTAACCGGGCCGGCCAGAGCCGGGTGCTGTTCGAGGCGCTGCGCCGGCTCCAGGCCCAGGGCGGGCTCGATGCCACCCAGGAGCGGATCCTGACGGCGGAACTGCGGGACATGGAGCTGCGGGGCGTGGGCCTGGAGGGCGAGACCCAGGAGGCCTTCAACGCCGCCAGCCAGGAACTGGCCGAGCTGGCCACCGCGTTCGGCAACCGGGTGCTCGATGCCACCAACGCCTGGACCCTGCGGCTCAGCGATCCGGCCGAGGTGGAGGGGTTGCCCGAGAGCCTCAAGGAGCAGCTGGCTCAGGCCGCCCGCGACGCCGGCGATGGCGAGGCCACGGCGGCCGGGGGCCCCTGGCTGCTGGGGCTCGACATGCCCCGCTTCGGCCCGTTCCTGAAGTACAGCCGTCGCCGCGACCTGCGGGAGATCGCCTACAAGGCCCACGTGAGCCGGGCCTCGGGCAAGACCGACGGCAACGGGCCGGCGATCGAGCGGATCCTCACCTTGCGGCGGGAGCAGGCCCGGCGCCTGGGCTATGGCTCCTGGGCCGAGGTGAGCCTGGCCGCGAAGATGGCCGGTTCGGTGGCCGAGGTGGAGGCCCTTCTGGAGGACCTTCGCACCGCCGCCTACCCGGTCGCGCTTCAGGAACTGGAGGCGTTGCGTGCCTGCGCGGCCCGTGAGGGGGCGGCCGAGGCGGAGGACCTCAAGCCCTGGGATGTCAGCTACTGGGCGGAGGTGCGGCGCCAGGAGGCCATCGATCTCGACAGCGAAGCCCTGCGGCCCTGGTTCCCCCTGCCCCGGGTGCTCGATGGGCTGTTCGGCCTCTGCGACCGCCTGTTCGGCATCCGCATCCGCCCGGCTGATGGCGAGGCGCCCGTCTGGCACCCGGACGTGCGCTTCTTCCGTGTCGATGACGCCGGCAGCGGCGAGCCCCTGGCGGCCTTCTACCTCGATCCCTACAGCCGGCCGGGCAGCAAGCGCGGCGGCGCCTGGATGGACGAGTGCCTGGTGCGCTCGGTGGACGCCGCCGGTGCGCCCGTGCTGCCCGTGGCCTATCTGGTCTGCAACCAGAGCCCGCCGGTGGGGGACACCCCCAGCCTGATGACCTTCGAGGAGGTGGAGACCCTCTTCCACGAGTTCGGTCATGGCCTGCAACACATGCTCACCACGGTGGAGCGACCCCAGGCGGCCGGCATCAACAACGTGGAGTG
The DNA here is from genome assembly GCA_943367705.1 of Synechococcus sp. UW140. Taxonomy (GTDB): domain Bacteria; phylum Cyanobacteriota; class Cyanobacteriia; order PCC-6307; family Cyanobiaceae; genus Cyanobium. The sequence continues at coordinate 404,619 of CALRJV020000002.1, read as the reverse complement.
GGATGCGGTGGAGCTGCCCAGCCAGTTCATGGAGAACTGGTGCTACGACCACGCCACCCTGATGGGTATGGCCCGCCACTGGCAGAGCGGCGAACCGCTGCCGGAGGCGGAGTTCGCCAAGCTCCAGGCCGCCCGCACCTTCATGGGCGGCGCCGCCACCCTGCGCCAGGTGCACTTCGCCCTCACCGACCTGCGGCTCCACAGCGAGTGGACGCCGGAGTGCGGCCGGACCCCGGAGCAGCTGCGCCGGGAGATCGCCGCCACCACCACCGTGCTGGAGCCGATCGAGGAGGACGCCTTCCTCTGCTCCTTCGGCCACATCTTCGCCGGCGGCTACTCCGCCGGCTACTACTCCTACAAGTGGGCCGAGGTGCTGAGCGCCGATGCCTTCAGCGCCTTCGAGGAGGTGGGGCTGGAGAACGAGGCGGCGATCCAGGCCACCGGCCGCCGCTTCCGTGAGACGGTGCTCAGCCTCGGCGGCAGCCGCCATCCCGGCGAGGTGTTCGAGTCCTTCCGGGGACGGCCCCCCAGCCCGGAGGCCCTGATCCGGCACTCGGGGCTGGTGGCGGCTGGCGCCTGAAGGCCCGGGCCCTCGATAGCCTGAGTTCCGGTTGGACCGCCCCCGGTGAAGCCTGCCCCCCCTGCCGGAACGACCTGATGGCAGCCCAGCGCATCCTCGTGCTCGGTGGTGGCTTTGCCGGGCTCTGGAGTGCCCTGGCCGCCGCCCGCCAGCTGGATCAACTCGGCCTCGGCCCCGGCGCCGTTGAGGTGCTGCTCGTCAACCGCGACGCCTTCCACGCCATCCGCGTGCGCAACTACGAACCCGACCTGACGCCCCTGAGGGTCCCCCTGGAGAGGGTGCTGGGCCCTGCCGGTGTCCGCTGGCTGGTGGGGGAGGTCGGCGGCATTGATCCGACGGCCCGGACGGTGAGCGTGCAGACCGCGGCCGGCCCGCAGGTGCTGGCCTATGACCGGCTGGTCTTCGCCCTTGGCAGCGAGCTGCGGCGGCCCCAGGTCCCCGGCCTGGCCGCCCATGGCCTCGATGTCGACACCTTCGGCGGCGCCTCCCGGCTGGCGGCGTATCTGGAGACCCTGGCGGAGCGCCCCGATGGCCCCGGCCGCTTCACGGCCGTGGTGGTGGGGGCGGGTCTGACGGGGATCGAGGCTGCCTGTGAGCTGCCGGCCCGGCTGCGGGCCGTCCGGGAGCGTGCCGGTGTGGCTGGAGCGGTGCGGGTGCTGCTGGTGGACCACAACCCCCGGGTGGGCTCCGACATGGGGGAGGCGGCGAGGCCGGTGATCGAGGAGGCCCTGGCGGCCATCGGGGTGGAGTGCCGCCTCGGTGTGCGGGTGGACGGCCTCGATGGGTCGGAGATCCGCTTCGATTCCGGCGAGGTCATCCCCACCCGGACCGTGATCTGGTGTGCCGGCATGCGCGCCAGTCCGCTGGCCGCCGGCTGCGGTGTGCCCACCGATGCCCTCGGCCGCCTGCCGGTCGATGCCGATCTGCGGGTCGAGGGGCTCAATGGAGTGTTCGCCGCCGGCGACAGCGCCCGCCTCGCCCTGGAGGACGGCCACACCTCGGTGATGTCCTGCCAGCACAGCCGTCCCATGGGCCGCTTCGCCGGCCACAACGCGGTCTGCGATCTGCTGGGCCTGCCCCTGCTGCCGCTGCGGATCGACTGGTACACCACCATCCTCGATCTGGGTCCCTGGGGGGCCCTCTACACCGAGGGCTGGGACCGCCGGGTCGTCGCCACCGGCGAGAGCGCCAAGCGCACCAAGCGGCTGATCAACGGCCAGCGCATCGTTCCCCCGCTGAACGGCGACCGCGCCGCGATCCTCGCCGCCGCGGCGCCGGTGATCCAGCGCCCACCGCCGGTCGAGCCCCAGGGGAGCCCGCCATGAGTTCCCCAGCCCAGCAGACCGGCCCCGGCTCGTCCGTGGTGCGCCTGCTGATGATCGCCCTGCTGCTGGCCGGCGTGGGCCTGTTCTTCGGCCAGGGCTGGCAGCACCGGCTGGATCTCGCCGCCCTGCAGGCCTCCCGGGAGCAGCTGCTGGCCTGGCGGCAGGCGGCTCCACTGGCCAGTGCCGCCGCCTTCGTGGCCGTCTACGTGCTGGTGACAGGGATGTCCCTGCCGGGCGCCACCGTGCTCACCCTGGCGGGCGGCGCCATCTTCGGCCTGCTCCAGGGCACGGTGCTGGTGTCGATCGGCTCCACCCTGGGGGCCACGGTGGCCTGCCTGCTGGCCCGCACCCTGCTGCGGGAGCCGGTGCGGCGCCGGTTCGGCCAGCGCCTGGGGCCCATCGAGGCGGGCGTCCGCCGCGACGGTACCGCCTACCTGCTCAGCCTGCGGCTGGTGCCGGTGGTTCCCTTTGTGCTCGTGAATCTGCTGATGGGCCTCACCCCCATGCCCCTGCTGCCCTTCGCCCTCGTCTCCCAGCTGGGCATGCTGCCGGCCACCCTCGTGTACGTGAATGCCGGCACCCAGCTGGGCCAGCTCACCAGCCTGAGCGGCCTCCTCTCACCGGCCCTGCTGGTGTCCTTCGCCCTGCTGGGACTGCTGCCCTGGATCGTGAAGCTGCTGCTGGGACGCTGGCGGCTCTGGCGTCTCTACCGGCCCTGGCCCCGCCCCCGCCACTTCGATCGCAACCTGATCGTGATCGGTGCCGGGGCGGCGGGCCTGGTCACCGCCTACATCGCCGCCACCGTGCGGGCGAAGGTGACCCTGGTGGAGCGGGACCGCATGGGCGGGGACTGCCTCAACACCGGCTGTGTGCCCAGCAAGGCCCTGATCAGCACGGCCCGCCTCGCCGCCCGCCTGCGCCACGCCGACCGCTATGGCCTGACCCCCCAGGAGCCCCGGGTGGAGCTGCGCCGGGTGCTGGAGCGGGTGCGCCAGAAGGTGGCGGCCGTCGCCCCCCACGACAGCGTCGAGCGCTACACCGCCCTCGGGGTGGATGTGCGCCTCGGCCAGGCCCGCCTGCTCAGCCCCTGGGCGGTGGCGATCACCGCCGCCGATGGCAGCGAGACCGTCCTCACGGCCCGCGCCATCGTGCTGGCCACCGGTGCCGCGCCGCTGATCCCGGCCCTGCCCGGCATCGACACGGTGCGGGTGCTCACCAGCGAGACCCTCTGGGATGCGCTGGCCGAGCACCCCTCCCCGAGGCCGAGCCTGGTGGTGCTGGGCGGCGGCCCGGTGGGCTGCGAACTGGCCCAGGCCCTGGCCCAGCTGGGCCTGCCGGTGACCCTGCTGCAGCGCAACGACCGCCTGCTGCCCAGGGAGGATCCCGAGGTGGGGGCGCTGCTGCGCGAGGTGCTCGAGCGTGACGGCGTGCGGGTCCACACCGGTTGCCGGGTGGAGCGGGTGGGGCCCGCCGCCTCGGGGGGGGTGCAGGTGGAGGTGGCGGTGGGTGGCGCCTCTCTGCTGCTCGAGGCCGATGAGCTGCTCTGCGCTGTCGGGCGCCAGGCCCGGCTGGAGGGCCACGGCCTCGAGGCTCTGGGCATCCCCACCGGCCGCACCATCACCACCGACCCCCACCTGCAGACCCTCTACCCCAACATCTATGCCGCCGGCGACGCCGCTGGCCCCTGGCAGTTCACCCACACGGCGGCCCATCAGGCCTGGTATGCGGCCGTGAACGGGCTGTTCGATCCGGTGCGCTTCGCCGTCGATGGCCGTGTCATTCCGCGCACCACGTTCACCGACCCGGAGGTGGCCCGGGTGGGGCTGAGCGAAGCCGAAGCGATCGAGCAGGGGGTGGCTTTCGAGGTCACCCGCTTCGAGCTGGCCGAGGTGGATCGGGCCATCGTCGAATCGGCCGAGACCGGCTTCGTGAAGGTGCTCACCGTGCCCGGCAAGGACAGGATCCTGGGGGTCACCATCGTGGCGGAGCAGGCCGGGGAGCTGCTGGCTGAATTCGTGCTGGCGATGCGCTGGAACCTGGGTCTGGGCAAGGTGCTGGGCACGATGCACGCCTATCCCACCCTGGCCGAAGCGAACAAGTACGTCGCCGGAAGCTGGAAGAAGGCCCACGCCCCCCAGCGCACCCTGGCCCTACTGGAACGGTTTCACACCTGGCGCCGGGGCGGCGGATAGGAACGGGTCGGGGTTGTGCAGGGCCACACTCACCGCCACGGCACTGGCCAGCAGCAGCCACAGCAGACGCAGGCCGATCAGCCCGGCGGCGGGCCGATCGAGGGAGGCCGCCGCCGCCACGCTCACTGCCGCCACCAGCAGGCCCGCCACCGTGTCCGCCGCCGCCAGCACCGGGCTGTGCAGCCAGAAGAAGAGGGTGGTGAACACGGCGAACAGCAGCCAGCCCATCCCTTCCGAGACCAGCACCAGCCCCCGGCGCCGGCCGGCACCGTCCTCCACATCCAGGTTGGCCACCCGCGCCAGGGCCACCAGGGAGGTGATGTTCAGCACCAGCCACAGGGGCGCGAACAGCCAGTCCGGCGGGGCGTAGGCGGGCAGGCGGAAGGCGGTGTAGAAAGCCGCGTCGCCCAGCACTCCCGCCGGCCAGAAGCTGACGGCATTGGCGGCCAACAGAATCGCGGCGCCGTGCCACCAGCGGAAGCGCGGTGCCGGGGCCGTGGCGCTCACGGCTGGGAGTGGAGCCCGATGGTGTTGCCTTCGGTGTCGAGCACCAGGCTCATGAAGCCGTAGGCGCCGAGCGACATCTTCGGCTTGATCACCGTGCCGCCGGCGCCCGGCACCCGGCTCTCCTCCACAGCGCAGTTATCGCAGTGGAAATAGATCAGGGTGCCGCCACCCCCCGGGGCCACGCCCTCCATCTTGGCCAGGGCGCCTCCGGCCCCCACGTGGTCGTTCTGCATCGGGAAGGCGTAGTACTCCATGCCCGCATCGGGCAGGGGCTCCAGCTTCAGCTCGAAAACGCTCTCGTAGAAGGCCCGGGCCCGGGCCATGTCGTTGACGTAGATCTCGAACCAGATGACAGGGTTGACGGCCATGGGTCGAGGGGATGTCGTGGGCTGAGACTAGGCCAGGAATCCGGGATTCAGCCCGCCACCCCCTGCTGCTGACGGGGGCTGGCGGCGTTCCAGTTCTCCTTCACCAATTGGCGGGCCCGGCCCAGGGCCAGGGCCCCGGCGGGCACGTCCTTGGTGAGGGTGGAGCCCGCCCCCACCGTCACCCCCGCCCCAAGGGTGATCGGCGCCACCAGCACCGAATTGGCACCGGTCTTGCTGCCGCCACCGATCACGGTGCGGTGCTTGCGCACCCCATCGAAGTTGGCGGTGATCGTTCCTGCCCCGATGTTCACCTCGGTGCCCAGGTCGGCATCGCCGAGGTAGCTGAGGTGGTTGGCCTTGCAGCCCTCCCCCAGCCGGCTGTTCTTCACCTCAACGAAGTTGCCGATGCGGCAGCCGGCGGCCAGGTGGGTGCCGGCCCGCAGCTGGGCAAACGGCCCGATGGCGCAGTCGTCATCGACGTGGCTGTCGCGCAGCACCGAATGGATCACCTCCACCCCGGCGCCCAGCTGGCTGTTCTCGATCAGACAGCCGGGGCCGATGCGGCAGCCGTCGCCGATGCTGGTGACCCCGCGGAAGTGGCACTGGGGCTCCACCAGCACGTCGCGGCCGAAGCGGGTGTGCTCGCTGAGGGTGCAGCTGGCGGGATCGGTGAAGCTCACCCCCTCCGCCATCCAGTGGCGCCGCAGCCGGTCCTGCAGCACCGCCTCGCAGTGGGCCAGCTGCTGGCGGTCGTTGATGCCGGCCACCTCGTCAGGGTCGCCCACCTCCAGGTGCATGGCCGGCCGCAGCAGGGCCACGGTGTCCGTCAGATAGAGCTCCCCCTGGTCGTTGTCGCTGCTCAGGCTGGGCAGCACGGTGGCCAGCCGGGCCCAGTCGAAGCAGTAGATCCCCGCATTGGTGAGGGTGTTGGCGAGCTGATCGGCATTGCAGTCGCGGTGCTCCACGATGCCGCTCACCTGGCCCGCCGCGTCGGCGAAAACCCGGCCATAGCCGGTCGGGTCCGCCAGCCGGGCGGTGAGCAGGCTCACGGCGGCGCCACTGGTCCGATGGCTGGAGAGCAGCGATTCCAGGGTCTCCGGCCGCAGCAGGGGGACGTCGCCGTTGAGCACCAGCAGCTCGCCCTCGAAGCCCTCCAGCGGCCCGAGCAGCTGCTGCACCGCATGGCCGGTGCCGTTCTGGGGCTGCTGCAGCACGAACTCCAGTCCCTCGATGCCGGCGAGGGTGCGCTCCACCCGCTCGGCCTGGTGACCCACCACCAGCAGCTGGCGGTCGGGGGCGAGCCGGTGGCAGCTGCCCAGCACCCGTTCCACCAGGGTGGCGCCGGCCAGGGGCTGGAGCACCTTGGGCAAGGCACTCTTCATGCGGGTCCCTTTCCCGGCGGCCAGGACGGCAACGGCGAGCATGGGCGGCGGCTGGGCGACTGCGCCGGAATCTACCGGTGCCCTCCGGAGCGGCCCAGTCCGCCCGGCCCTGGACGCCGCGGCAACCGGGCCGGCGGGGCGTTGCTCTGCTCCTGCTCCCGGCGGCGCCGCTCCAGGATCTCGGCGGCGGTGGCCGTGCCGCTGGGGTCCCGGTAGGGCACGGCGGCGCGGCTGGCCAGGTGCTCCCGCTCGAACCGCTCCAGGGGGCGCAGGGCCGGATGGGGGGCCAGGGGGGTGAAGCTGGCCGCCGTCCCGGCGCTCCAGCGCTCCGGTTCGTTGGCGGGCGGCCGGATCGCCCGCAGCTCCAGGCCCAGATCCTGCAGGCTGCGGCGCACCGCCGCCGCGGAGCTGTAGGTGAGCAGCCGGCCGTCGGGCCGCAGCAGCCGCACCAGCTTCTCGAGAAATTCCAGGCTCCAGAGCTGGGGGCAGCGCTGGGGCGAGAAGGCATCCAGCAGCACCAGGTCGCAGCGACCCGCCAGCGTGCCCAGCAGCTCCGGCAGCCGGCGGCGGGCATCGCCGAGCCGCAGCCGGGCGCTGGCGGTGAGGCCCTCCAGCCGGCCGATCACCGCGGCGGGCCACTGAGCCCGGAAGCCGGCGTCCGCCAGGGCCAGGGCCAGGGGGCGGTGGTCCAGCTCCAGGCCCCACCAGTCCAGGTCCAGGCCGGCGGCGGTGGCGGCGGTGAGCAGGGCGGCGGTGTTGGTGCCGGTGCCGACGGCCACCTCCGCCACCACCAGCTGCCGGCCCGGGGCGAAGCGCTCCAGCGCCGCCGGGACCACGAACTTCTCGTTGGCCTCCCGCCGGGCGCCGGCGGCACTGTGGAAACCCTCGTCGCAGTCGCGGCTGTAGAGGCTGAAGCTGCCGTCGCGCCCCCGCCGGGGCAGCAGCTCGGGCCCCGGTTCCGGCGCTGCTGTCTCAGTACCGGAGCCGGGCCAGGTCATCCCAGAAGCCGGGGTAGGAGACGGCGGCCGCCTCCGGCCGCCCCAGGCGGGTATCGCCCCGGGCCACCAGGGAAGCCACCGCCAGGCTCATCGCCACCCGGTGGTCCGTTTCGCTGTCCACCTCCGCCCCGTGCAGCGGGGTGGGGCCCTCGATGCTGAGGCCATCGGCGTGCTCCTTGAGCCTGGCCCCCATGGCCGTCAGCTGGCGGGCCATCACCGCCAGGCGGTCGGTCTCCTTCACCCGCAGTTCGGCGGCGCCGCTGATGCGGCTGACCCCCTCGGCGCAGCAGGCCGCCACCGCCAGCACGGGGATCTCATCCACCAGGCGGGGGATCATCGGCTCCTCGATGCAGAAGGCCCGCAGCGGGCCGTGCTGCACACGGAGATCCCCCACTGGTTCACCGGCCACGTCACGGCTGTTGAGCACGGTGATCCGGGCGCCCATCTCGGCGAGCACATCCAGGATGCCGGTGCGGCTGGGGTTGAGCCCCACGTTCTCGATCGTGAGATCGGCCCCCGGGGTGATCGCCGCCGCCACCAGCCAGAAGGCGGCGGAGCTGATGTCGCCGGGCACCACCACGGTCTGGCCCTGCAGGGCGGGTCCGGGCCGCACGGTGATGAACCGTCCCTCGTCGCCATCCACCTCCAGGTCGGCGCCGAAGGCCCGCAGCATCCGCTCGCTGTGGTCGCGGGTGGGGGCCGGCTCGATCACGGTGGTGGGCCCGTTCGCCGTCAGGGCGGCCAGCAGCAGGGCGCTCTTGACCTGGGCCGAGGCCACCGGCGTGCCGATGACGCCGCCGTGCAGGGTCTGCCCCTGCACCGCCAGGGGTGCCAGGTTGCCGTCCTCGCGCCCCTGGATCCGGGCGCCCATCTGGGCCAGGGGATCCCCCACCCGGCGCATCGGCCTCGAGCGCAGGGAGGCATCGCCTGTGAGCACGAAGTGGCGCCCCGCCCGGCCGGCCAGCAACCCCAGCATCAGCCGCATGGTGGTGCCGGAATTGCCGCAGTCGAGCACCTCGGCGGGCTCCTGCAGCCCGTCCAGCCCCACCCCCTCGACGGTCACCACCTGGCCGGCGGTGATCGGTGAGACCGTGACGCCCATGGCCCGCAGGCAGGCGGCGGTGCTGAGGGGGTCTTCAGCGGGCAGCAGCCCCTCGATGCGGGTGGTGCCCTCGGCGATGGCCCCGAACAGGAGCGAGCGGTGGGAGATCGACTTGTCGCCGGGCACCGTCACGTGGCCCCGCAGGCTGCCGCCGGCGGGCAGCACCAGCTGCGCCGGCAACGCGGCTGCGCTGACATCGACGCTCGCGGGGGAGGACAACGGCTGTGGCGCCAACTGGGGCGATCCTATGGAGCGGCCGGTTCAGGGACGGATCCCGATGGCCCGCAGCCTGGCCGACAGGCTCCAGACCTCCACCACCAGCCGGTGCCAGGGGGTGATCGTCTCCATGGCCAGGCCCATGGGGCTGGGGGCGGCGGCCCGCAGGGCCCGCGCCGCCGCCAGGGACCGGCGCGCCTCGTCGAGCCGTACCCGCAGCTGGTGCTGGTCGGCCAGGGACAGCACCGTTTCCGGGCAGTGGTCGAGCAGCAGCAGGCCGCGATCGAAGGACTCGGCGTAGTCCTGCAGCAGCGGCACCAGGATCTCCTCCAGCAGGGGGCCGGTGGGATCGGGGAGGGAGGGGGCGGGAGCCATCGCTTCAGCCTAGGAATCACCTCCCCGACCGTTCGGGTGCGGATCACCAGCCCCCGGCAAGGCCGTGGAACGATGGGGCCCGAACGGATCGCCCCATGATCGACGTCGCCGTCTGGGATGACCTGCTGCGCCGCCATGTCGATGGGGAGGGCCGGGTCGACTACGCCGCCTGGCAACGGCAGGGCGCGGAGGAGCTGGAGGGCTGGCTGGCGGCGCAACGCCCCTTCGATCCGGATCCCGGCACTGGTCCCGAGGCGTTCGCCCTCTGGATCAACCTCTACAACGCCCTGGTGATCCGCCAGGTGCTGGCCCGCTTCCCGCTGGCCTCGATCCGCCCCAGCGTCGCCGGGGTGCCCAACTGGCCGGCGTTCCTGGCCTTCTTCTCCCGGTCGGTGATCACCCTGCAGGGCCAGCCCCTCAGCCTCGATCGGATCGAGCACGGCCTGCTGCGGCCTCGCTTCGCTGACCCCCGCCTCCATTTCGCCCTGGTCTGCGCCGCCAGGGGCTGCCCCCTGCTGCGGCCGGAGGCCTACCGCCCCGAGCGGATCGCGGCGCAGCTGCAGGAAGACGCGAGCCGCTTCCTTCGGAACCCCCTGAAGCTGCGCTTCAATCCCGCCCGCCGCACCCTGCACTGCAGCCGGATCTTCCAGTGGTATCGCCGGGACTTCCTGGCGGTGGCCCCTTCGATCGCCGCCTACGTGGGCCGCCACCGGCCGGACCTGGATCTGCCGGTCGACGTCCGCATCGCCTGGCTCCCCTACGACTGGGCTCTCAACGGCTGAGCGTCCGGTGCTGAGCCTCGGTCGCCGGGCGTCAGAGGCTGAACCTCAATCCCTGATCTCGCCGTAAATGCCCTTCAGCCGCGCCGCCGGCACCCCCAGGCCCCAGAGCAGGCCGATCGCCAGGTAGATGCCGGTGGCCTTCCAGGAGCCCCAGTGCGCCACCCGTCGATCGGAGGTCTCCACCACCCGGTTGAGCTGCCGGATGCGGCCCAGCCGGCCCAGCCGGGTGCAGAGGTCGGCGTCCTCCATGATCGGCAGGCGCTCGTCGAAGCCGCCGCAGCGCACGAAGTCGCTGCGGCGGCAGAACATCGCCTGGTCGCCGAAGAGCACCCGGAAGCCGTTGAGCAGGTAGCGGTGGGGGCGGAACAGCAGGGCCGCGTAGTGGGTCTTGAGGGCGTTGTGCAGGCTCACCCCCCAGCGGGTGCGGTCGGCGCCCCGCATCAGGGCCAGGAAGCCGCCGCCGCTGATGGCCGGATCGGCCAGGGTGGCGCTCACCAGCTGCACCAGATCCGAGGGCACCAGGGTGTCGGCATGGAGGAAGCAGAGGATCTCACCGTGGGCCGCCGCCGCCCCCTGGTTCATCTGCACCGCCCGCCCCGGCCGAGGCGAGCGGATCACGCGGCAGCCGTGTACGTGGGCCCTGGCGAGGGTGGCATCGGTGCTGCCGCCATCCACCACGATCACCTCGGCGGCCGCCGGATCGAGGATCTCCAGCTGCTGCAGGGTGCGCCCAAGATGGCCGGCTTCGTTGAGGGTCGGGATAATGATCGAGACCGACCTTGCCGTCACCTTGCTGCGCAACAATCTTGCATTCTACGATCAGCAGGCGGCCTGCTGGTGGCAGGAGTCGGCGACGATCTTTCCCCTCAGCCAACTCAACCCGCTTCGCTTTCTCTTCTTCGATCAGTTCGTTTCCGACTGGCGCAATCTGCGGGTGCTGGATGTGGGTTGCGGAGGCGGCTACACCTGTGAATTCCTGGCCCGTCGGGGCGCCCTGGTGACCGGCCTCGACCGCTCCGCCCCCTGCATCGCGGCGGCCCGGAGCCATGCGGCCGCCTCGGGCCTGGCGATCGACTACCACGTCGGCAGGGCGGAGGAGCTTCCCTTCGCCACCGGCCGCTTCGATGTGGTGGTCTGCGTCGATGTGCTGGAGCATGTTGATGCTCCCGAGGCTGTGATCGCCGAGATCGCCAGGGTGCTCACCCCCGGAGGAACGCTCTGTTTCGACACCATCAACCGCACCTTCCGCTCGCGGCTCACCATGATCTGGCTGCTGGAGACGCTGCTGCGGCTGATCCCCGCCGGCGTCCACGACTGGCGGCGGTTCGTGCCACCGCTGGAGCTGCGGCGCTGGCTGGAGGCCAGAGGCTTCAGCGCCATCACCATGCGGGGCATGGATCTGTTCGGCCGGGGGCCGCTGCGCACCCTGGGCCGGCTGATCCACTACCGCCGCACCGGCGGTTTCCAGGTGGGCTTCGACGACGACCTGGCCGTCCTGTTCATCGGTGTGGCCGGCCTCAGCCCAGCAGCAGGCCCCCTGATTCACTGAAGGCGGCCCGGGCGCTTCGCAGGTCGAACAGCAGGTCCTCCAGGGTGAGCTGGTCCAGTTCCCGCTCCAGGGCCTTCACCAGCCGGCGGTTCAGCACCCGGGTCACCCGGTCGCTGGGGCGGGCGTCCCCCTCGCCATCTCCCAGGGTGATCAGGCTGCCGGCCGGGGCGTCCACCGCCGCCAGGATCGCCGCCAGGGGCACCTCGGCGGGCGGCCGCCGCAGCCGGTAGCCCCCCTGCCGGCCCCGGCGGGCCTCCACCAGGGCGGCCCGGCGCAGTTTGAGCATCAGCTGCTCCAGCATCGGGCCGGGCAGGTCCTGGGCCTCGGCCAGGGCGCTCACCGACTGCCAGCGCGGCGGGTCGAGGGCCAGCTCCAGCAGGGCCTTGAGGGCGTAGATGCCGCTGCGGCGCAGCATCAGCGACCGGCCGCGAGGCGCTCCAGCACGTGCTCCAGGGTGTAGCCGAACAGGGCGGGATCGGGCTCGCCGCGGCCCAGATCGTCGAGGCCCAGCTCGCTCCAGCGGCCATCCACCCGCGCCTCCAGGGCGGCATCCCGGCCCAGGGCCTGGCCCCAGTCGTGGCGTTTCTCCGGGCCGATCTTGGTGGTGGCATCAATCGCCAGCCGGCCGCCCAGCCCCAGCCGCTCGCTGGCGAAGTCGAGGGAGTCGAACGGGGTGTCCTCCAGCACGAACAGGTCGCGCTGGGGATCCACCTGGGCGCTGATCGCCCAGATCACCTGGCGCGGGTCGCGGATCGCGATCGACTTGTCGACCACCACCACGAACTTGGTGTACGTGAACTGGGGCAGGGCGCTCCAGAAGGCCATGGCCGCCCGCTTCGCCTGACCCGGGTAGGCCTTGTCGATGGCGATCACGGCCAGCTTGTAGCTGAGGCCCTCCATCGGCAGGAAGAAATCGACGATCTCAGGGATCTGCTGGCGCAGGATCGGCGTGTAGATGCGGTTCAGGGCGATCGCCAGCATCGCCTCCTCCTTCGGCGGACGGCCGCTGAAGGTGGTCAGGAAGATGGGGTCACGGCGCTGGGTGATGCAGTGGAAGCGCACCAGGGGCGAATCCTCCTCGCCGCCGTAGAAGCCCATGTGGTCGCCGCAGGGGCCGTCCGGGAGCACCTCCCCGGGGGTGATCGTGCCTTCCAGCACCACCTCGCTGTGGGAGGGCACCTCAAGATCGAGGGTCTTGCAACGGGCCAGCCGCACCCCCTCTCCGGCATAGAGGCCGGCGAACAGCCATTCGCTCAGCTGCACCGGAATCGGCGTCGCCGCCGCCATCACCAGCAGCGGATGGACGCCGATGGCCACCGCCACCTCCAGCTTGCGGCCCAGCGCCGCCGCCTTGCGCAGGTGCCGGGCCCCGCCCCGCACGCTCAGCCAGTGCACGGTGGCGCTGTTGATCGACTGGCGCTGCAGCCGGTAGACGCCGACGTTCGGCACCCCGGTCTCCGGGTCCTTGGTGATCACCAGCCCGAGGGTGATCACCCCGCCGGCATCACCGGGCCAGGGGCGCAGCAGGGGCAGTTGCTCCAGATTCACCTGGTCGCCTTTGAACACCTGCTGGTGGCAGGGCGGGGTGAGGTCGAGGTCGGGGCGGGCCCGCACCAGGTCCCAGAACACCCCCCCGAACTTCATCACCTCCTTCAGGCCCTTGGGCGGCCGGGGCTGCTGCAGCAGGGCCAGGCGCTCCCCCAGTTCCTCGAGCTCCTCGGGCCGCTCCATCCCCATGCTCCAGAGCACCCGTTCCACGGTGCCCATCAGGTTCACCGCCACCGGCATGGGGGAGCCGATGACGTTCTCGAACAGCAGGGCCGGGCCGCCCATGGCCAGCACCCGGTCGGCGATCGCTGCCAGTTCCAGGTCCGGATCCACCGGCGCCGTGATGCGCCGCAGCTGACCGCGCCTGTCGAGCAGGCCGATGAAATCGCGCAGGTTGCGCTGCCTCCCCACGGCTTTGCCGATCCCTTCTGCCACCACCCCCGCCACGTCGTCCTGCGCCGTCGAGCTGCTGCCTACTGTGACGCACCCCCGTGACGATCGCGTTCCGTGCTGCTCTCCTACTTCCACACCTCCGAAGCGGTTCCCCCCCTGCTGCCCCCCGAAGAGGACGGCCCGGACGCCGCCGTGGTCATCGATGTGCTGCGGGCCACCACCACCATCGCCTGGGCCCTGGAGAACGGGGCCGAGGCGATCCAGGCCTTCGCCGACCTGGGCAGCCTCGAAACCGCCGCCGCCGACTGGCCGGCCGCCCGGCGGCTGCGGGCCGGTGAACGGGGCGGCAAGCGCGTGGAGGGCTATGACCTGGGCAACTCCCCGCTGGCGGTGACCCGGGAGCGGGTGGAGAGCAAGCGCATCTTCCTGAGCACCACCAACGGCACCCGTTCCCTCGATCGGGTCCGGGACGTGCCCCTGCTGCTGACCGCCTGCCTGCCCAATCGCACCGCCGTGGCCCGGCGGCTGATCGAGCGCCAGGCCCTGCGGGTCTGGATCGTCGGCAGCGGCTGGGAGGGTGACTATTCCCTCGAGGACAGCCTGGCGGCGGGGGCGGTGGCCTCGGCGGCCATCGAGCAGGCGGTGGCGCCCCACATGGGGGTGCGCTGCGCCAACGACGAGATGCTGGCCGCCCTCGCCCTCTGGCAGCAGTGGCGCCATGACACCGAGACCTGCCTGCGCAGCGCCAGCCATGGCCAGCGGCTGATCGGGCTGGGCAACCACGACGCCGACTTCGCCTGCTGCGCCGCCGTCGACAGCCTGGAGATCGTGCCGATCCAGGCCGAACCCGGGGTGCTGAGGGCCAGTTGAGCCTCTCCTTGCCCCCCTTGGCGGGTCCCTTACGATTCGCCGGTCTTGGAGCGGTCCGGCGGTGAGCAGTTTTCTGGCAGCGGCGCTGCAACTCACCAGCACGCCCGACCCGGACGCCAATTTCTCGGCAGCCGAGGAGCTGATCGAGCTGGCCGCCCGCCGCGGCGCCGACCTGGTCGGTCTGCCGGAGAACTTCGCCTTCATGGGTGATGACGCCCGCCGGCTGGAGCTGGCACCGATCCTGGCCGAGCGCTGCAGCCGTTTCCTGGTCACGATGGCGCGCCGCTACCAGGTCACCCTGCTGGGGGGCGGCTTCCCGGTGCCGGCCGGCGAGGGCCAGACCTTCAACCGCGCCGAGCTGGTGGGGCGGGAGGGCCAGCTTCTGGCCCGCTACGACAAGATCCATCTCTTCGATGTGGACCTGCCGGATGGGATCACCTACCGGGAGTCGGCCACGGTCCAGCCCGGCCACGAGCCGCCGCCGGTGGTGGATGTGCCCGGCCTGTGCCGGGTCGGCCTGTCGATCTGTTACGACGTGCGCTTCCCCGAGCTCTACCGCCAGCTGGCCGGTTCCGGGGCCCAGCTGCTGATGATCCCGGCGGCCTTCACCGCCTACACCGGCAAGGACCACTGGCAGGTGCTGCTCCAGGCCCGGGCCATCGAGAACACCGCCTATGTGCTCGCCCCGGCCCAGACGGGCCTCCACTACGGTCGCCGCCAGACCCACGGCCATGCCCTGGTGATCGACCCCTGGGGCACCGTGATGGCGGATGCCGGCGTGGAGCCGGGCCTGGCCATGGCCCCGGTCGACATGGCCCATGAGGCCAGGGTCCGTACCCAGATGCCGAGCCTCCAGCACCGCCATCCGGCGTTGTTCTGAAGGGTGATGGGAGTGCGTGCGGCGCGATTCGCCTGGTTGCTGACCCTGCCCCTGGTGCTCGGGGCCCTTCCGGCCAGGGCGGCGAGTGCCCTGTCGGCCTGGCGCCTGAGCCGGGAGGGGGTGCTGGAACTGCGCACCTCCCCGGGGGTGCGGCTGCAGGCCTTCTACGAGGAGGGCTCCGGCGTCACCGGTCCCCGGGTGTGGGTGGATCTGCCGGGTGCCCCCCAGCGCAGCCGCTCGGTCCCCGTCGGCGGCCTGGTGCGGGAGGTGCGCATCGGCCGTCCCGACCCCGGCACCACCCGGCTGGTGCTCGAGTTCAGGCCCGGCACCCGCCTTGATCCGCGCCAGCTGCGCCTGGTGGGCACATCCCGCGACCGCTGGCGGCTCTCCCTCACCGGCCTGCCCCTGAGCGGCTTCACCAGCAACGTCGGCGAGGGGGACATGGAGGCGCCGACCTCCAGCTGGACCGCCTCCCGTCCCCCCGGCTTCGGCAGCAGCGGCCGGGCCACCTTCGGCCGGCCCATCTCCGCCGACGGGTTGCCGGTGGTGCCCCGGGGCCGCTTCCGGGTGGTGATCGACCCCGGCCACGGCGGCCCCGATCCGGGGGCCGTGGGGATCGGGGGTCTGCGGGAGACCGATGTGGTGCTGGACGTGAGCCTGCAGGTGGCCCAGCTGCTCCAGGCCCGGGGGGTGCAGGTGCTGTTGACCCGCACCTCGGAGGTGGATGTCGACCTGCCGCCGCGGGTGGCGCTGGCCAACAGCAGCAACGCCGACGTGTTCGTCAGCATCCACGCCAACGCCCTGAGCATGGCCCGGCCCGATGTGAACGGCGTCGAGACGTTCTATTTCCAGTCGGGCAGCTCCCTGAGGCTGGCCCAGGCGATCCAGTCCCGGATCATGGCGATCTCGCCGGGCACGCCCGACCGCGGCGCCCGGCCGGGGCGGTTCTTCGTGATCCGCCGCACGGTGATGCCGTCGGCCCTCACCGAGATGGGCTTCGTCACCGGACAGATCGACTCACCGCGCCTGGCCGATCCCGGCTTCCGCCGCCGTCTGGCGGTGGCGGTCAGCGCCGGCATCCTCGATTTTCTCCAGGGGGCCTCTTGAGTCTTCTCGTCGGTCTGTTCGACAGCGGCCTGGGGGGCCTGACCGTGCTGCGCCAGGTCCATGCCCTCTAC
Organism: Synechococcus sp. UW140; assembly: GCA_943367705.1. GTDB lineage: Bacteria > Cyanobacteriota > Cyanobacteriia > PCC-6307 > Cyanobiaceae > Cyanobium. Next base: position 388,374 of record CALRJV020000002.1, on the reverse strand, counting down.
CCCCACTCCCCCTGCCTCTACCTGGGCGACACGGCCCGGGTCCCCTACGGCCAGCGCTCGAAGGAGGACATCCGCGCCATCGCCTCGGAGGTGGTGCACTGGCTGCGGCTCCAGGGGGTGGGGGTGCTGGTGATGGCCTGCAACACCTCCAATGCCCTGGCCCTCGACGTGGCGGTGGCCGAAGCGGGCGTACCGGTGGTGGGGCTGATCGACAGCCTGGCCAGCGAGCTGACCAGCGATCACGTCGGCGTGCTGGCAACCCCTGCCACCGCCGCCAGCGGTGCCTACCGGCGCTCGATCCAGGCCTGCCGCCCCTCGGCCCGGGTGCTGGAGGTGGGCTGCCCCGCCTTCGTGCCCCTGATCGAGGCGGGCGACCTGCAGGCTCCGGAGCTGCGGGCCGCCGCCGCCGACTATCTGGCCCCGCTGCTGGCGGCGAACGTCGACACGATCGTGCTGGGCTGCACCCACTACCCGTTGCTGCGGGCCCTGCTGGCCGAGCTGCTTCCCCCCGATGTGCAGCTGGTGGATCCGGCCCTGGCGGCCGCCCAGCGCCTCGGACCGCTGCTGACCAGCCTGGGGGACTCCCCCGAGGTGGACCAGGCGGGGGAGTCGGTGCGTCCGCCCCTGCAGCGCACCCGCTTCTGCGTCACCGGCCAGGCCGAGACCTTCGCCAGCGCGGCGGCCGCCTGGCTGGGCAGCCGGCCGGCGGTGCGGAGCGTCAGCCTGCAGTCGCCCACCCGCGCCTATTGAGGCACGGCCCCTAGGATCTTTTCATCGTGGAGGTGACGTGGCGACGGTTGCAGAGTTGCTCCAGCCGGTGGAGTCCGACCTCGATGCCCTGCTGGCCGACCTGCGCAGCCTGATCGGCGCCGGCCATCCGATTCTGCAGGCGGCCGCCGAGCACCTGTTCGCGGCCGGCGGCAAGCGGCTCCGGCCGGGCATCGTGCTGCTGCTGTCGCGGGCCATCGCTCCCGATGGCGGCCTCAGCCCCCGCCACCGGCGGCTGGCGGAGATCACCGAGATGATCCACACCGCCTCCCTCGTCCACGACGACGTCGTCGACGGGGCTGCCACCCGCCGGGGGGTGGCCACCGTGCACAGCCGCTTCAACCACCGTGTGGCGGTGCTGGCCGGCGATTTCCTCTTCGCCCAGGCCAGCTGGCACCTTGCCAACCTCGACGACCTCGATGTCGTCAAGCTCCTGTCGCGCGTGATCATGGACCTTGCCGATGGCGAGGTGCGCCAGGGCCTGTTCCGCTACGACACCGGCCAGAGCTTCGAGACCTATCTCGAGAAGAGCTACTGCAAGACCGCCTCCCTGATCGCCAACAGCGCCCGGGCCGCCGGGGTGCTCACCGGCCTGAGTGAGCCGCGCCTGGATGCCCTCTACCGCTTCGGGCGCCAGCTGGGCCTGGCCTTCCAGGTGGTGGACGACATCCTTGATTTCACCGCCAGCGACCAGCAGCTCGGCAAGCCCGCCGCCAGTGACCTGGCCTCCGGCTACCTCACCGCCCCGGTGCTCTATGCGCTGGAGGAGCGGCCCGCCCTGGCGGGGCTGATCGAGCGCGAATTCTGCGAGGCCGGCGACCTCGACCAGGCCCTGGCGATGGTGCGCGGCTGCGAGGCCATCGGCCGTTCCCGGGCCCTGGCCGAAGGCTTCGCCAGGGAGGCCCACGAGGCGATCGAGTGGCTGCCCCCCTCCGAGCCCCGCAGCGCCCTGCGGGCCCTGCCGGAATTCGTCCTCAGCCGCCTCTACTGATCCGGCCCTACGGATCCAGCCGGACCTCCTCCAGGGATTTGAGGCAGATCACCCCCTCCGGGTAGGCCCGGCAGCTCACCCCGGGCGGCAGCAGCACGTGCACCCGGCAGCCGGCCCCCAGCGCGGCGGTGGCACCGGCGCTGGAATCCTCGAATGCCCAGCAGGCGGTCGCTGCCACCCCGAGGCGCCGGGCCGCCAGCAGGAAGGCATCCGGGGCGGGCTTGCCATCGCCCAGCTCCGGATCGTCGCCATGGATCCTTTCCTCGATCAGGGACAACCAGGGATGGGGGCCCTCCTTGATCGCCACCGCCGGTCGGGCACTGCTGGTGGCCAGCGCCATCGGGATCCCCAGGGCCCGGCAGCGCAGCACCAGGGCCTCGGCACCGGGCATGGCCGGGGCGGAGGCCAGCAGGGCCTCGGCGATCGGCTGGCGCACCGCCAGCAGCTCCTCCTTGCTCAGTTGGGGCCCGCCCGCGGCGACGATCCACTGGCGCACCTGGTCGGCGCAGTCGAGGCGTCGGCGGCCGCGCAGGCTGAGCAGTTCGGCGTCATCGAGGGGGCGACCGAAGCGGCTGGCCGCCGCCTGCCAGGCCCGGGCATGGGCGGGCTCGGTGTCCAGCAGCAGACCGTCGAGATCGAACAGGCAGGCGGCGGGTCGCTGGGGCATCCCACCAGCCTGCATCAGGACGGATCGGTCTCGGGGTAGCGATCCTCCAGGGCGGTCTCCAGGGTGGTGAGCAGCAGCACCAGGGCGGCCCGCTCATCGAGTTCGCTGCCGCTCACCTCGCTGATCCAGCGCTGGCACAAGCCCTCGATCTGCTGGAACAGGGCCGTGCCGCCCCGCAGCAGGGTCATCACCTTCTCGACGTTGTCCTCATCGATGTCCGGCGGCAGCCCCACCACGTAGCGGCGACCGTCGTCCCCCACGTAGGTCAGGTTGCCGTCGGCATCGAGCGTCGGGCCGGCATGGGGCGTGATCGGCTGCTCCTCCATGGCCTTCCGCTCCAGTCCCGTGGGGTCGTTCCCTGGCTAACGCCGCCGGCCGATCTTGCCAAGCAGGGATGAGCAGCCCTGATCGCCCGGCCAGGCGCTCCCGGGAGCCCCGTGTTCAGCGGTTCAGCCGTTGCATCCGCCAGGTGACGAACGTGCCGATGGGGCTCCAGAGCAGGAACGGAACCAGCAGCAGCGCGGCCGTCGGCGCATCGGCCCGCGTCGCCAGGGTCAGGGCCAGGCCCCAGATCCAGCCGGCCAGTCCCGCCGCCGTTCCCCAGGCCAGCCGGCGGGTGCGGCAGATCAGCAGCGTGTAGCCCTGCACCAGCCCCAGCAGCACCAGATAGCCCACCATGGCCAGCGGCGCCGCCGGCCCCCCGGCCCGCCAGCGGAGCAGGGCCGAGGCATAGAAGCAGAGGTAGATCAGCGACCAGATCAGCGGGATCCAGCGCTCGAAGGTGAGCCAGCGGGGGCGCCGCAGCCGCAGGAACCAGGCGAACTGCTGGCGGCTCGGGGTGAGGACGGCGATCACCAGGCCCATCACCAGCAGGATCGTCAACCAGGCGGGCATGGGAGGGGGGCGGAGATCTCCAGCGTGGCCCGGCTGCGGTTGAATGCACCATGCCCCAGCCTGCCCGGCAGGCCTCGCCATGACCCAGGACTCCTCCCCCACCATCGAGTCGGTGCTCCAGGAAGAGCGGCAGTTCGCCCCGCCGCCGGCGCTGGCCGCCGAGGCCCGGATCGGTTCGATGGCGGCCTATGACGCCCTCGCGGCGCAAGCCGCGGCCGATCCTGACGGCTTCTGGGGCGAGGCGGCCCGCCGGGAGCTGCACTGGTTCGCGCCCTTCGACACGGTGCTCGACTGGAGCAACCCCCCGTTCGCCCGCTGGTTCGAGGGGGGCACAACGAATCTTTCCTACAACTGCCTGGATCGCCATCTGGACGGCCCTCGCGCCGACAAGACGGCCCTGATCTGGGAGGGGGAACCGGGTGACGTGCGGCGCTTCACCTACAGAGAGCTGCACGCCGAGGTCTGCCGCGCCGCCAACGCCCTCAAGGCCCTCGGCGTCGGCAAGGGCGATCTGGTGGCCCTCTACATGCCGATGGTGCCGGAGGCGGCCATCGCCATGCTGGCCTGCGCCCGCATCGGCGCCCCCCACTCGGTGGTGTTCGGTGGCTTCTCGGCCGAGGCCCTGCGCGACCGTCTGATCGACGGCCAGGTGAAGCTGGTGATCACCGCCGACGGCGGTTTCCGCAAGGACAAGGCGGTGGCGCTCAAGCCCGCGGTGGACCAGGCCCTGGACGAGGGGTGCCCCAGCGTCGAGCATGTGCTGGTGGTGCGTCGCACCGGCGAGGCCACCGGCTTCGAGGCCGGCCGCGACGTCTGGTGGCATGAGCTGGTGGATGGCCAGAGCGCCGACTGCCCTGCCGAGCCCATGGCCAGCGAAGACCGCCTCTTCGTGCTCTACACCTCCGGCTCCACCGGCAAGCCCAAGGGGGTGGTGCACACCACTGCCGGCTACAACCTCTGGGCCCATCTCACCTTCCAGTGGATCTTTGACATCCGCGAGGACGACATCCACTGGTGCACCGCCGATGTCGGCTGGATCACCGGCCACAGCTACATCGTCTACGGGCCGCTCTCCAACGGCGCCACCACCCTCATGTACGAGGGGGCACCGAGGCCCTCCAAGCCAGGCGCCTTCTGGGAGGTGATCGAGAAGCACCGGGTGACCATCTTCTACACCGCCCCCACGGCCATCCGGGCCTTCATGAAGAGCGGCCGCGCGGTGCCCGACCAGTACGACATGGGCAGCCTGCGGATCCTCGGCACCGTCGGCGAGCCGATCAATCCCGAGGCCTGGATGTGGTATCGGGAGGTGATCGGCGGCGACCGCTGCCCCGTGGTGGACACCTGGTGGCAGACGGAGACCGGTGGGGTGATGATCAGCCCCCTGCCCGGGGCCACCCCCACCAAGCCGGGATCGGCCACCTTGCCCCTGCCCGGCATCGCCGCCGACGTGGTCGATCTGGAGGGCAACAGCGTGCCGACGGGGCAGGGGGGCTACCTGGCGGTGCGGCGCCCCTGGCCCGGGATGATGCGCACCGTCCATGGCGACCCGGAGCGTTTCCGGCGCAGCTACTGGGAGCACATCCGGCCTGCCGACGGCAGCTGGCTCTACTTCGCCGGCGACGGCGCCCGCCGTGACGCCGACGGCTATTTCTGGGTGATGGGCCGGGTCGATGACGTGATCAACGTCTCCGGCCACCGGCTGGGCACGATGGAGATCGAATCGGCCCTGGTGAGCCACCCCTCGGTGGCGGAGGCGGCGGTGGTGGGCCGGCCCGACGACCTCAAGGGGGAGGGGATCGTGGCCTTCGTCACCCTGGATGTGGGTGTGGACGGCGATGCGGCCCTGGAGGCCGAGCTACGCCGGCACGTGGGGCTGGAGATCGGTCCGATCGCCCGGCCGGATGTGATCCGTTTCACCGATGCCCTGCCCAAGACCCGCAGCGGCAAGATCATGCGCCGCATCCTGCGCTCCCTGGCGGCGGGGGAGGACGTCAGCGGCGACACCTCCACCCTGGAGGACCGTTCGGTGCTCGATGCCCTGAGGGTGTGAGGGCGCACGCCTGGCCGGGTGACCTCAGGTCGTCCCGGACCAGGCGCTGATCTGCTCGGCCAGCCGCTCCATGGCCCGCTGGCGGGCTGGATCATCGGCCCACTCCCCCAGGAACTGCTTGCGCAGGCCGCCGCTGGCCGGGGTGAGGTGGTCCCCCGGCAGCTCCAGCAGGGTGGAGGCATCGCCGGCCCTGGCCTGCAGCACGCCGATCAGGCGGCCGCTCTGGTCGATGGTGTCGCGGCTGAAGCGCACCACCAGGTTGCGGGGCTGGCTGTAGCTGCTGCCGATCTGCCGCAGGGTGTCCTCCGGGGATGGGCTGAACTCGCTGCGGAAGCGGAACTGCTGGCCCAGCTCCGCCAGGAAGGGGATCGAGCGCTCGGCCGAGAAGTTGTTGAAGCTGAGCGCCACCAGGCCGTCGCAGCGGCGACCGCCGTCGGGGGCGAGCAGATGCAGCTTGCAGCCGAGGCTGTGGCCCAGCCGGATCAGGGGGGAGGCGGCCCCGCCGGGGGCCTGCGGCTCCCGCTCCCGCTGCTGGCGGAACAGGCGCCAGGCGGCGTTGGCCTGGGCCTGGTGGTCGAAGCCCGGCACGTAGCTCCAGGCGTGGATGCGCCAGCCCCGCGTCGAGAGGGCCTCAAGACAGCGGCGGTAGCTCAGCTGGGGGGTGGCCGCCAGGTAGCTGCCGCCGATGAACTCGATCAGCCCCCGGGGCCGGCCCGGGGGTTCCAACCGCCAGAGCTCCCCCTGCTGTCGCCACGCCGTCATGGTCCGGTCCCCCCGTCCTGGATCGCGAGCGGGCTCAGGAGACCTGGAGGCCGCGCAGGGCGTCGAGGGCCTCGCGCCGGTGGGCCGGTCCGTCCAGCAGGTTGTTGAACACGTGGCGGATCACCCCCGTCCCGTCGATGACGTAGGTGACCCGGCCGGGCAGCAGCCCCAGCACGCTGGGTACACCGAAGGCCTTGCGCAGCCGGTTGCCCCCATCCACCAGCAGCGGGAAGGGCAGCCGGTGGCGGTTGGCGAAGCGCCGGTGGCTGGCGGCATCATCGCCGCTGACGCCCCACACCTCGGCACCGAGCGCCTGCAGGTCGGCGTAGCTGTCGCGGAAGGCGCAGGCCTCCATGGTGCAGCCGGGGGTCTCGTCCTTGGGATAGAAGAACAGCACCAGGGCCTTGCCCTCCAGCCGGTCGCTGCGGCGTTCGGTGCCGTCCTGGTCGGGGAGGGCGATCAGGGGGGCGGTGTCGCCGGGGGCGAGGGCTGGGGCCACGGAGCGGGGGACGGAGGCAGGATCCGCTAACCCTAGGAAGCCGGCACCGTCGAGATGGGCACGGGTTCGGGGGGCTGGGGCTGTGGGTGGGCGCCTGGACCTTGCCCGGCTTGCGACCATGGACCAGCGAGCGCATGACGCCGATGCAGGAGCAACCTGGTCTCTGGCAGCAGAACGACCTGCTGGGCCTGGCCGCCCCGGAGCCCGCGGCTGCACCGGCGCCTGCGGCTGCCCCGGCGCCTGCCGCTGTCCTGGAGTCGCCCCCCGCTCCGCCACCAGCCCTTTCGGCCCCCCAGCCCCCCATCGAACCGCCGCGCCCGGTGCCCATCTCCCTTCCCGCCTGCGCCGGGCGTCCCCAGCGGGCCCTGCCGCGGGGGCCCGAGACCCTGCTGATCCTCGACACGGAGACCACCGGCCTTTCCACGCTCCAGGGGCAGTGCATCGAAGTGGGGGCGATCCTGTTCCATGTGCCCCACAGGGCCGTGCTCTCCCAGGTGTCGTTCCTGCTGCCCTGCCAGGCCAACGCCGCCGAGGCCATCAACGGCATCCCCGCCGCTGTGACGCGGCTGGAGCAGCCCCGGCAGGAGGCCCTGGCCTGTTTCCTGGCCATGGCCGCCGCCTGTGACGCCGTTGTGGCCCACAACGCCGCCTTCGATCGCCAGTGGTTCGGCCTCGGGCCCCTTCCGCCCCTGGAGCGCCCCTGGATCTGCTCGATGGAGGACATCCGCTGGCCGGCCGAGCGCCAGCTGCGCAGTACCCCCTCGGTCCGCGATCTGGCCCTGGCCTACGGGGTGCCGGTCTGGGCCGCCCACCGGGCCCTCACCGACTGCATCTACCTGGCCCAGGTGTTTGAGCGCTGCGCCGACCTGGAGGCGCTGCTGCTGGCCGCCCTGGAGCCCCGCAGCCTCTACCGGGCGGAGGTGCCCTACGCCGAGCGTCACCGGGCCAGGGAGGCCGGTTTCCGCTGGAACGAGGCCGTACCGCGGGCCTGGAGCCGGCGGCTGAGCCGGCGCGAGGCGGAGGCGCTGCCCTTCCCCGTCCAGTTGGTGGCGGATCCGCTCCCCACCGAGGGGCTGGCCCACAGCGCCTGAGGCGGGTGGCCGTTGGGCCAGGAATCTTCCGTTTTTGTTTCGATGCCTGAAGCAGAACCGGGGATCCCGGGCGCTCCAGCCCAGCCTCCCCACCCTTGGTGTGTTCTTCGGCGTCGGAGTCATGGTCACCCGGCCGCCGATCGGCTCCGTGGATGGCGCCGACCCCGCCCAGCAGGTGCGCCGCTGGCAGACGGCCCGCACCTGGGCCCGGCTGATCCGGGAGGCGGAAGCCCTCTGGCGGGTCGATGTGCGGGCCCTGCGTCGGCTGGCTTCCCAGGAGTTGTTCCAGCTGGTCCAGGAGGTGCCCCCCCGGCTGCGGCGGCGGGTCAACCTCTGGCTGGTGCGCTTCAACGTGCTCACCCGCCTGCGCTGAGGCCCCGGCGAGGCCCTGGCAGGCCCGGCCATGGCCAAAAAAAATCAGCTGAAGGGATCAGCTGACAGGAAAAAAAATCACCGATGTCCGCTGGAGGCGAACGATCGGCGGACCGGCTGAATCGGAGCGGCGGGATTTGAACCCACGACCCCCACTACCCCAAAGTGGTGCGCTACCAAGCTGCGCTACGCCCCGGCGGAACGAAGCTATCACAGCGTCCTTGGAGTGCCGCGCCGCCTGGAGAGCCGTCGCATCAGGCGGTTCGTGAGCCGCTGGCGGCCCATGGTGGTGTAGCCGCAGAGGTGCTCGCGACGGGCCAGCAGCCGCAGTTCCGCCAGCCCCATGGAGGCCAGCTGCAGCTCCGGCAGCCGCTGCCAGGCCACCGACGGCAGGGGCAGCTCGGATCCTTCCCGTCCCTCCGGGAAGCCCTTCAGGGCCCCACCGGCCATCCATTCGGGCACCAGGACGAACAGCACCGCCAGCAGCCCGTACAGCTCCACCAGCCCCCTGGGCAGTGGATGCAGCTGGCGCTTCGGCTGGTCCTGCTCCTCGGCGGGGTCTCTCACGAGAGGAAGGCCGGCGCCGGGGCTCCCGGCAGCAGGGCACTGGGACCCCCCTGGCGCCACTGCAGCGGAGGCTCGCCGGAGGGGTTCAGGCGCACGGTCCAGAAGGCGAGGGCGAAACAAAGGCCCACCGCGGCGATCAGTCCCACGATCACGACCCGATCGGAGAGGGGCTTCATACCTGTTCGCTGCGCACGCAGACCCGTTTGATGGGTAACTGCTCAAGCGTGAGTTCATCGCCCCGCAGGATCACGCGCAGGGACTCGTTCTGATAGCGCAGGCCCGGCGCATCGGAGGCCTCCCGGAACAGGGTGGAGCGGGTGCGACCGGCGATCAGGGACGCCTGGGAAGCGTTGCGCTCCAGCACCACCGAGAACCGGTCACCGCAGAGGAACCGTTCGCGGATGTCGTAGTTCTCCCACCACGGGGACTGCATCGCCAGCAGGGGCAGCAGTCCGAGCGCGAGCAGCGGGTGGGCGGCCATGGCGGAACCGGTCAGGCGAGGGCGATCGGCGCATTGTCGCCGCGAAGGACGCAATGGGGGATGGCCCAGTCATAGCTTTCCCACACACGGGCGGGAAGGAGGTAGGTGGCGCCGGGAACGTCGCCCAGGGGGATGCCCGTGGGCTGGGCGGAGCAGTAGGGGCGGCTGCCGGGCTTGGCCAGGTACTGCTGGTGGTACGGCTCGGCGACGTGGAACCGCTGGCCGGTGGCGATCTCCGTGGTGATCCGGCCCAGGCCGGCGGCGTCGAGGGCGGCCTGGTAAGCACCCCGGCTGGCTTCGGCCAGGGCGAGCAGGTCCGGGTCATCGACGTAGATGGCCGAGCGGTACTGGCTGCCCCGGTCGTTGCCCTGGCGGTTGCCCTGGGTGGGGTCGTGGCACTCCCAGAACAGCTTGAGCAGGTCGGCGAAGGAGACCCGGGCGGTGTCCCAGACCACCCGCACCACCTCGGCGTGGCCGCTGCGGCCGCTGCACACCTGCTCGTACGTGGGGGAGGCCAGTTGGCCGCCGGCGTATCCGACGGCGGTGGTGATCACCCCGGGAAGCCGCCAGAAGCCCTTCTCCGCCCCCCAGAAGCAGCCGCAGCCGAACTGGGCCTCCGCCTGGCCTGCCGCCGGCGCGGCCGTCAGGGGGGTGCCGAGAACCGCATGCAGGGGGGGGGCGCCGGCTGGGCTGGTGTCGCTCACTGGGCTGCTGAAGAGGCCGAACAAGGGTGTCGTATCGGGGAACCCAGCCTAGGCAGCGCCCTGTTGGTCCTGCTGCGGCACCAGGGCGATGTGGTTCAGCAGGGTGGTGATGAAGGCGAACAGCAGGAAGGGCAGCGACAGCACCAGGATCAGCCCCACCCCCACCAGGGCGAACAGGGGGCGGCTCGCCCCCATCAGGGCCAGACCCGCCGCCAGGCTCACGAAGATCACCGCCATCCAGACCAGCACCTGGCCGTAGATGTCACCGAAGGTCAGGGTGCAGCGGATGTTGTATGGCTGCTGGCTGAGGAACGACGGGGTGGGGGCCATGGCGACGGCGTGGCAGGCGTTGAGAAAACCACGGCCCTTCCAGATAAGCCCAGCCGGCGCCCCGGATGGGGGCTGCTCAACAACTGTTTGAAACCGATTCAGGCGGCCTGGAGCTGGCGGTCGGCCTCCTCCCGGTCCCACAGCCGGCGGTAGGTGCCCTCCTGCTGCAGAAGGTCGTTGTGGTGGCCCTCCTGAACCAGGTGGCCCGCCTCCAGCACCAGGATGCGGTCGCAGGCCGCCGCGGCCGAGAGCTGGTGGCTGATCATCACCACCGTCCGCCGCTGCTCCTCGCGCACCGAACGCAGGATCCCCGCGGCGGTGGTGTTGTCGACGCTGGCCAGGGCGTCATCGAGCACCAGCAGGGGGGCGTCCACCAGCAGGGCCCGCCCCAGGGCGGTGCGCTGGCGCTGGCCGCCGCTGAGGGTGATGCCCCGCTCCCCCACCAGGGTGCGGTAGCCGTCGGGGAAGCCCTTGATGTCCCCCTCCAGGCGTGCCTGGCGGGCGGCCTCCTCGACCCGGTCCATGCCGGCCTCTGGGTCGCCGTAGCGCAGGTTGTCGGCCAGGCTGGCGGTGAACAGGTAGCCCTCCTGCGGCACCAGGGCCACCTGGCGGCGCAGGTCGCCCAGCCGCAGCCGGGTCACGTCGACGCCGTCCAGGAACAACTGGTCGGGCGGCACCTCCACCATCCGCCCCAGGGCCCGGGCCAGGGTGGTCTTGCCGCAGCCCACCGGACCCACCACCGCCACCAGTTCCCCTGGGCGGATCGTGAAGCTCAGGTTCTCCAGGGACGGCTGTCCCGCCCCCGGGTAGCGGACCGTGAGGCCCCTGGCCACGACGGCCCCGAGGGCCGGTCGGGCGGGGGGCAGGGGATCGGAGGGGGAGACGATGGCGGGGGGGTGGCTGAGCAGGGACTCCACCCGCTCCAGGCTCACCTGCCCGGTCTGGAAGGTGTTGAGGGTGAATCCCAGCAGGGCCGTCGGGAACACCAGGCGCTCCACGAACAGGATCAGGGCCACCAGATCGCCGATGCTCAGCCGACCGCTCTCCAGCTGGCCGCTGCCCAGGGCCAGCAGCAGCAGCAGGCTCAGGGAGGCGATCCCCTCGAGCATCGGGAACAGGGTGCTGCGGGTGCGCGCCAGGGAGAGCTGGGCGTCCAGGTACACCTTGTTGAGGTCGGCGAAGGCCTTCTCCTCGGTGGCTTCCTGGCCGTAGATCTTGATGGCGCCGATGCCGCTGAGGTCCTCCTGGACCAGGTCGCTGAGGTTGGCCAGCACCTCCTGCTGGCGGCGCTGCTGCTTCATCATGCGGCCGCCGAACAGGCGCACCACCATCAGCATGCCTGGATAGAGGGAGACCGCCGCCAGGCTCAGCAGCGGATCGATCGCCAGCATCGCCGGCAGGGTGAGGGCATAGGCCAGCACCGTGTTGGTGAGGCTGAGCAGGGCGAAGCCCAGCAGCCGCCGGATGTTCTCCACATCACTGGTGGCCCGGCTGATCACCTCGCCACTGCCGGTGGTCTGCACCCAGCCGGGGTCCTGGGTGAGCACATGGTCGAAGATCCGCTCCTTCAGGGTCGCCTCCACCTGGCGGCCCACCCCGAAGACCAGCATCCGGGAATAGAGCCGGGTGGCCCCCATCACGGTGGCCATCACGACGATCAGCCCGGCCACGCCGAGTACGTCCGCCAGCACGAAACCGGGCTTGAGCTCGTTGATCGACTCCCGCACCATCAGCGGGATCGCCACCCCCAGCAGGTTCACCACCACCAGGGCGGCGGCCCCCACCAGCACCGTGCGTCTGTGGGGGCGGAGGTACCGCCCGATCAGATCCAGCCGCAGGGCAGCCATGCAGAGAGGCGGGGCAAGGGGGTCCCTAACCTAGGCACCACTCCCCTGGCCCCCGGGCCGCCCGGGCCATGGACGACCAGAACCATCCCCTCCATGCCATCGACCGGGAGACGGTCGACCGGCTGCTGGCGGTGGAGCGGCCCGAGGACGGCCATCTGGTGGACGCGGCCCGGCTGCAGATGCGCTATGCGGGCTTTCCAGGCGCCGCCGACATCCGCGACGATCTTGAGCGGATCCTGCGGCTCTGGGGTCTGGACGCCGCAGCACTCCACGTCCGCACCCGGGCCATCTGGGCCGCTGGGTTCCGGCCGGGTCCCGCTCCGGTGGCCGAAGCGGTGGGGTCCGGGTTTGATACCGCCTCCGACGACGCCGCCTGAGCCGAGGCGGCCGGTTTTCGGGCTGTTGGTCAGAATGGGCTTCCCCGGGCGATAGTGGGAGTGTCCCCATCACCCGGCCCGGCGTGCTCTGCACCCGGGCTATTTTTTTGCCTTCAGGCGGGTCGCGGTCCGTGGTGGTGACCATCCCATTCCCTTAGGTTGCCGCTGACGGTTCAGCTTTCGGTGATGCCTGCCTCCCCCGCCTGGCCCCAGCTGCTGGAGCAGCTTCTGTGCGGCCAGGACCTCCAGGCCCCCCAGGCCGCCGCCCTGATGCGGGGCTGGCTGGCCAGTTCCATCGATCCCGTGCTGACCGGTGCCCTGCTGGCGGCCCTGCGGGCCAAGGGCACCAGCGGCGAGGAGTTGGCGGCCATGGCCGCCGTCCTGCGGGAGGCCTGTCCCCTGCCGGGGGAACGGCCGGCACTGGAGTTGATCGACACCTGTGGCACCGGCGGTGCCGGTGCCGACAGCTTCAACATCTCCACGGCCGTGGCCTTCACGGCGGCCGCCTGCGGGGCCCATGTGGCCAAGCACGGCAACCGCAGTGCCAGCGGCCGGGTCGGGTCGGCCGACGTGCTCGAGGCCCTCGGCCTCGACCTGGGGGCGCCCCTGGCCACGGTGGTGGAGGCCCTGCCGCGCACCGGCGTGACCTTCCTGTTCGCCCCGGGCTGGCACCCCGCCCTGGTGGGCATGGCCCCCCTGCGCCGCACCCTCGGCGTGCGAACCGTCTTCAATCTGCTCGGACCGCTGGTCAATCCCCTCACCCCCGAGGCCCAGGTGCTCGGGGTGGCCCGTCCCGACCTGCTGGATCCGATGGCCGAGGCCCTGCGCCGGCTCGGCCAGCGGCGGGCCATCGTCGTCCACGGCCACGGCGGCCTCGATGAGGCCACCCTCTCGGGGCCCAGCGAGCTGCGCCTGCTGGAGGACGGCGCGGTGCGCAGCGACTGGCTCGACCCCGCGGCGCTGGGGCTGGCCCCGGCCGATCTGGAGGCCCTCAAGGGTGGGGATGTGGCCGCCAACCGCGCCATCCTGGAGGCGGTCCTGCAGGGCGGCGGCACCCGGGCCCAGGCCGATGTGGTGGCCCTGAACGCGGCCCTGGTGCTGTGGGCCGCGGGGCTGGAGCCGTCCATCGCCGCGGGTCTGCAGCGGGCCCGCCAGGCCCTGGGCGACGGCAGCGCCTGGGCCAGGCTGGAGGCCCTGCGCGCCGCCCTGGCGGGGTCTGAAGGATGATCGGGATTCCTGCCGACGCCCCCCTGGACACCCCACAGGCGGCCCCCGAAGCCCCCAGCACAGGCGGCGATACGCCGGCCGTGCTTGTTCTGGCCGATGGCACCGTGCTGCGGGGGCTGGCCTGCGGCGCCCGCGGCAGCGTCTGCGGCGAGGTGGTCTTCAACACCGGCATGACCGGCTACCAGGAGGTGCTCACCGACCCGAGCTATGCCGGCCAGCTGATCACCTTCACCTACCCGGAACTGGGCAACACCGGCGTCAACGGCGAGGACCTGGAGGCGGACCACGCCCACGCCCGCGGCTGCATCCTGCGCCAGCTCTCCCCGCGGCCCAGCAACTGGCGCTGCCAGGAGACCCTCGACCACTGGCTGTCCCGCCAGGGGGTGGTGGGCATCCGTGGCGTCGACACCCGGGCCCTGGTGCGCCATCTGCGGGAGGGCGGCGCCCTCAACGGCGCCATCGCCAGCGACGGCACCGACCCCGCCGTGCTGCTGGAGCAGGTGCGGGCCGCCCCCTCCATGGACGGACTCAACCTGGCGGCCCGGGTCAGCACCCGGGAGCCCTACACCTGGGACCGCAGCTGTGCGGCCGCCTTCGACACCCGGCTCCAGCCCCGTCCCGAGCGGCCCTACCGGGTGGTGGCCATCGATTTCGGCATCAAGCGCGCCATCCTCGAGCGCCTGGTGGCCCATGGCTGCGCGGTCACCGTGCTGCCGGCGGACGCCACCCTCGAACAGGTGCTGGCCCTGGAACCGGAGGGGGTGTTCCTCTCCAACGGCCCCGGTGATCCGGCCGCCGTGGCCGAAGGGATCGCCCTGGCCAGGGACCTGCTGCAGCAGCCGCAGCTGCCGGTCTTCGGCATCTGCCTGGGCCACCAGATCCTCGGTCTGGCCCTGGGGGGTCGCAGCTTCAAGCTCGGCTACGGCCACCGCGGCCTCAACCACCCCTGCGGTTCCCCCGGTTCGGTGGAGATCACCAGCCAGAACCACGGCTTCGCCCTTGACGCGGCCTCCCTGCCGGCCGAGCGGGTGCGGATCACCCACCTCAACCTCAACGACCGCACCGTGGCCGCCCTGGCCCTGCGCCACCAGCCCGTCTTCGGGATCCAGTACCACCCGGAGGCCAGCCCCGGTCCCCACGACGCCGACCACCACTTCGGCCGGTTCGCGGCGCTGATGGCGGAACGTCGCTGAATCGGCACGTTTCGTTGCGGTTCCCGCATTCGGGATCGGGGTCTCTACAGTTCGGCGCGTTCAACACCTTGAGGACTGGGGCCATCACCGACCTGCAGCGACTGACCGTCTCCCTGAGAGGGGGCAGTGAACGGCGGGATGCGTGCCTGCTGTTCAGTTTCACGGGGCAGCTGGACGCCTATTCGGACAAGCAGTTCACCGAATTCATCACTGACCGCCACAAGGGAGAGACCCTCCCGGTGGTCATCGACCTCAGCCGGATCGACTTCATCGACTCCTCCGGACTCGGCGCTCTCGTGCAGCTGGCCAAACTGTTCAACGACAGCTCCCGCCAGTTCATCGTGGTCGGCAACGCCCGGGTCGTTCAGACGGTCAAGCTGGTGCGCCTGGAGGCTTTCCTGCACCTGCAACCCGACCTGGAGTCCGCCCTTGGCAGCCTCGCCCCCGCCTGAGGGGTCCGGCCACTGGGTGGCCTCCGTGCCCGCCCTGGCACCATCGGCGGCCCTCGCCACCGCCCAGCTGGCCTGGCTGGGGGATGCGGTGTGGGAACTGCACCAGAGGCTGCGCCACTGCCGCCAGCCCGCCCGGGCCGCCGATCTGCACCGGGCGGTGGTGGCGGAGGTGCAGGCCGAAGCCCAGGCCGAAGCCCTGCAGCGTCTGGATCCCCTGCTCAGCGACGCGGAGCGCCGCCTGGTCCTGCGTGGCCGCAACCAGGCCGGCCGGGGTCCCCGCCGCGGGGCGCCCCACGCCTATGGGCAGGCCACGGGATTTGAGACGATGCTGGGATGGCTTTTTCTGCAGGACCCCAGACGGCTGGCTGAGCTGCTGGACCATCTCGAGAAGACCGAACCCCGTTCCCCATCCGCCAGCCCATGAGTCCCTCCCCTGACCGCCGCGGCGACCGTCGCCCCGACCGTCGTCCTGACCGCCGTTCCGACCCCGGCGCCGACCGGACCCCCCGGCGTCTCGGCTCCGGCGCCGGGGGGCGCCCCGTCAGCCGCGGTTCCGGCTCCGCCCGCCCCCGCCGCCCCGGAGAGGGCTACAGCCGTGACAAGCCTCCCTTCGATCGGGAGCGTGGCGGAGAACGGGGTGAGCGGCTCGGTGGCTCCGACCGTTCGGCCGGCAGCCCCTACGGCCGTCGACCCTTTGAGGGCCGCCCCGGCGCCGATCGCCCCGACGACTCCCGCGGCGGCGGCGGCCGGCCGACCCGCGATCGGCGCCCTGGGGACCGCTTCGTCCCCGCCCGCCCCTCCTTCGGCCGGCCCGTCCCCGGCCGCTCCGGCGCCGGACGCCCGACCAGCGGCCGTCCCATCCCGTCGCGGACGGGGCCGGCCCGCCGCGGCCCGGCCCTGTTCCGGGACGCTGACCGCGCCCCGCGCCCCTTCCAGGGCCGCAGCGGCCCCGATCGGCCGGAGTCCGACGGCTCCGATGTCGATTTCCGTGGCGCGGCGGAGGCCTTCGCCGCCGCCGCCCCCACCGACCTGATCTGGGGCCGTCACACCACCCAGGCCACCC
Organism: Synechococcus sp. UW140; assembly: GCA_943367705.1. Taxonomy (GTDB): domain Bacteria; phylum Cyanobacteriota; class Cyanobacteriia; order PCC-6307; family Cyanobiaceae; genus Cyanobium. The sequence continues at coordinate 372,036 of CALRJV020000002.1, read as the reverse complement.
TGGAGAGCGGCCGGCCGATCCACCGGGTGTGGTGCACGCCCGAGATGCGCTTCAACCCCCGGTTCCTGCAGCTGCTGCGGGAGGCCAAGGCCTCCGGCGTGCTGGTGGAGGAGGTGACCTGGGCGCGCCTGGGCCAGCTCACCGGCGGGGCCGTGCACCAGGGCATCGTGCTGCAGCCCGCCGCCGCCGAGACCCTCGACCTGACCAGCCTGATCGAAGGCTGCCGCAGCATCGGTGAAGCACCCCTGCTGATCGCGGTGGACGGCCTCACCGACCCCCACAACCTCGGCGCCATCGTCCGCAGCGCCGAGGCCCTGGGGGCCCACGGCATGGTCCTGCCCCAGCGCCGTAACGCCGGCCTCACCGGTTCGGTGGCGAAGGTGGCGGCCGGCGCCCTCGAGCACCTGCCGGTGGCGCGGGTGGTGAACCTCAACCGCTCCCTCGACACCCTCAAGCAGGAGGGCTACCGGGTGGTGGGTCTGGCGGAGGAGGGCACGGTCAGCCTGGAGGAGGTGGACCTGGAGGGTCCCCTTGTGGTGGTCACCGGGTCGGAGGGGGACGGCCTGTCGCTGCTCACCCGCCGCTCCTGTGACCAGCTGGTGCGGATCCCGCTGCGGGGTGCCACTCCGAGCCTCAATGCCTCCGTGGCCACGGCGCTGCTGCTCTACGAAGTGGCCCGGCGCGGCTGGATGCGGGGCCTGACGGGCACCGCCCCCGCCCCCAGGATCGTGCGGCCCTCCATGCCGGCGCCCCCTGATCCTGAGCCGGAGACCCTGCCCGAAGCGGGGGCTGTGCCACAAGGGGAGCCCATGCCCACAGCGGAGTTCACGCCGGAAGCGGAGGTCATGCCCGAGGTGGACGCCATCCTCCTGGAGGAAGCGGCCGCCGAGGAGCTCGATCGGCAGCTCGATGAGCAGCTCGATCCTGACGACGGGCCTGCCGAGGGCGACCCGGAGGCAGCGGCCGAATCTCCCGCCGCCGAGCCGGCTGAACCCGCCGCTGCCGAGCCCCCGGCGAACCCCCTGGAGCCCCTGCCTTACCTGCCATCGGCCCATCCGGGTTTCGACGGTGACATCCGCCTCTGATGGCACCGGGGGGGGCGGCCCAGCCGCCCCCCAGAATGGCCACCTCGCCCCCCTCTCCCCTCCATGAACCCACTGCTCTGGCCCACGCGCGGCATTGCCAATGGGTTGGGCCTGGCCTGGTGGGCGCGGGTGGAGACCCGCTCCCCCGACGCGGTGTACTGGTTCGGGCCCTTCGTGCGGCGGCGGACGCTGGAGCAGGCGCTTCCGGCGTTCCTGGACGACCTGCGGGCGGAGTCACCGGCCTCCCTGGAGCACCAGTGCCTGCGCACCGGCCGCAGCGAGCCGTTCACCGAATCCCCGGATCTGGCCGACTGATTCTGGCTGACTGATAGCGTCCAACGCAGCTGGCTAGCGGTTGGATGGGCATCGCCGAATGGCGGGAGCAGCTTCGGCGGGGCGAGGTGTCGGCCCGGGAGCTCACAGATCGCCACCTGGCGCGCATCGCGGCGGTGGATCCAACCGTGCATGCCTTTCTGGAGGTCACCGCCGAGCGGGCGCGGGCCGATGCGGACCGCATTGACGCGGCCCGCGCCGCCGGTGAGACCCTCCCCCCCCTGGCCGGCATCCCCCTGGCCATCAAGGACAACCTCTGCACCCGGGGCATCCGCACGACCTGCTCCAGCCGCATGCTGGAGACCTTCGTGCCCCCCTACGAATCCACGGTGACCGACCGCCTCTGGCGGGCCGGCGCGGTGCTGCTGGGCAAGACCAACCTCGATGAGTTCGCCATGGGCAGCTCCACCGAGACCTCGGCCTTCGGTGCCAGCCGCAATCCCTGGAATCCGGATCGGGTGCCCGGCGGCAGCTCCGGCGGCAGTGCGGCCGCCGTGGCCGCCGGTGAATGCATCGGTTCGCTGGGCTCCGACACCGGCGGCTCGATCCGCCAGCCCGCCAGCTTCTGCGGGGTGGTGGGTCTCAAGCCCACCTACGGCCGGGTGAGCCGCTGGGGTCTGGTGGCCTTCGCCTCCTCCCTCGACCAGGTGGGTCCGTTCAGCAGCAGCGTGGCCGATGCCGCCGAGCTGCTGCAGGTGATCGCCGGGGAGGATCCCCGCGATGCCACCTGCCTGCGGGCGCCGGTGCCGGATTACTCCGCCGACCTGGAGACGCCCATCAAAGGTCTGCGGGTGGGGCTGATCCGCGAGTGCTTCGACCAGGAGGGGCTGGACCCCGCGGTGAAGGCCTCGGTGCTGGCGGCCGCCGCCCAGCTGGAGGCCCTGGGCTGTGAGCTGGTGGACGTGAGCTGCCCCCGCTTCAACGACGGCATCGCCACCTATTACGTGATCGCCCCTTCGGAGGCCTCCGCCAACCTGGCCCGCTACGACGGTGTCAAATACGGCTTCCGAGCCGCTCCCGGGGAGCCCGGCAGCGACGGCCTGGCGGCGATGACCGCCCGCAGCCGGGCCGAGGGCTTCGGCGAGGAGGTGCAACGGCGCATCCTGATCGGCACCTATGCCCTCTCCGCCGGCTATGTGGACGCCTACTACCGCAAGGCCCAGCAGGTGCGCACGCTCATCCGCCGCGATTTCGACCGCGCCTTCGAGACCGTCGACGTGCTGCTGACCCCCACCTCACCCACCACCGCCTTCCCCAGCGGCGCCCACGCCGGCGATCCCCTGGCCATGTACCTGGCCGACCTGCTCACCATCCCCGCCAACCTGGCCGGCCTGCCGGCCATCAGTGTCCCCTGCGGCTTCGACGCCCAGGGCCTGCCGATCGGCCTGCAGCTGATCACCGGCGTGCTGGAGGAGCCCAAGCTGCTGCGGGTGGCCCACCAGTACGAACGGGCGGCGGCGGTGATGGCCACCAGGCCCGAAGCGGCGCTGGTGGCCTGAGCAGGAGGCCGAATCCCAACCCTCCCGGATGGGCCACTGGCCATGACCGTGGTGTTGATGTCCTGTCGCCGCTGCGCTGTACCTCGGCGGCGCAGTACCGCGACAGCTGGGAGGCCTGGCAGCCAGACGCCCTGGGCCCCTTAACCTTCGCGTTGCAGGATCTCGCTGTCGAGGCGGGGGCTGATTGATCCTGCCAACCGCCATGGAGATTCCGATGAAACGCGGCATGGCCGTCCTGCTGGTCCTGTTCACCGCAGCCTCTCCTGTCCGGGCTGGTCAGGACAATGTCCGCTGCCTGAGATCCATCGGGGTGGAGCCGCTTCAGAGACTTCAGTTCGGCCTTCGAGCCAGCAGTGATTCCAGCGCCTACGCCCTCTACCAGGGGAGTCCAGGCCCCATCCCCCTGAAGCTGTTGCAGGTGAAGGAGCTCAGGCGGGTCGAAGGGGGAAGGCCATCGGAGTTCGAGACGCAGTGGATCGAAGCGACAGCCCCTGAATCGGCGGGACGTTATGTGTACACAAACGAGGGGTCATCAATCGATGATTTCCAGTACATCCGCAGGGATGGATCGATCGTCAGGTTTGTCGATGATGCCGATGTCCTGGAGGTCGGCCGCTGCAGCTGGGCACCGCCCTAGGACGACCATGGCGAGCTGATTCGGCCGGGGCACCAGATCTGGTGTTTCCCCCGGTAGGGTGGGCACCTCATGTGGTGGCGCTGCCCTCCGAGCCGTGGCCTTCGTTCCGCTCCACAACCACAGCGACTACAGCCTGCTGGACGGGGCCTCCCAGCTGCCGGCGATGGTGGAGCGGGCCGTGGAGCTGGGCATGCCGGCCCTGGCCCTCACCGACCACGGGGTGATGTACGGCGCCATCGAGCTGCTCAAGCTCTGCACCAAGGCGGGCATCAAGCCGATCATCGGCAACGAGATGTACGTCATCAACGGCTCGATCGACGATCCCCAGCCGAAGAAGGAGCGCCGCTACCACCTAGTGGTGCTGGCCAAGAACGCCGTCGGCTACCGCAACCTGGTGAAGCTCACCAGCATCAGCCACCTGCGTGGCATGCGCGGCCGGGGGATCTTCGCCCGGGCCTGCATCGACAAAACCCTGCTGCGCCAGTACAGCGAAGGGCTGATGGTGGCCACCGCCTGCCTGGGCGGCGAGATCCCCCAGGCGATCCTGCGCGGTCGGCCCGACGTGGCCCGGGAGGTGGCGAGCTGGTACCGGGAGGTGTTCGGAGACGACTTCTACCTGGAGATCCAGGACCATGGCGGCCTCGAGGACCGCATCGTCAACGTCGAGATGGCCCGGATCAGCGCCGAGCTGGCCATTCCCCTGATCGCCACCAACGACGCCCACTACCTCACCAGCAACGACGTCGAGGCCCACGACGCCCTGCTGTGCGTGCTCACCGGCAAGCTGATCAGCGACGAGAAGCGCCTGCGCTACACCGGCACCGAATACATCAAGAGCGAGGCGGAGATGGCCCGGCTCTTCGCCGACCACCTGGAGCCCGAGGTGATCGCCGGCGCCATCGCCACCACCGCCCGGGTGGCGGAGAAGGTGGAGGACTACGACATCCTGGGGCGCTACCAGATGCCCCGCTTCCCGATCCCCGAGGGCCACACAGCGGTGAGCTACCTCAGCGAGGTGGCCCACCAGGGCCTGCGCGACCGTCTGGGCATCGCTGCTGATGCCGCCATCGATCCGGCCTACGGGGAGCGGCTGGCGTTCGAGCTGCAGGTGATGGAGCAGATGGGCTTCCCCACCTACTTCCTGGTGGTCTGGGACTACATCCGCTTCGCCCGCGAGAACGGCATCCCGGTGGGGCCGGGCCGGGGGTCGGCCGCCGGTTCGCTGGTGGCCTATTCCCTCGGCATCACCAACATCGATCCGGTGGAGCACGGATTGCTGTTCGAGCGCTTCCTCAACCCGGAACGCAAGTCGATGCCTGACATCGACACCGACTTCTGCATCGAGCGCCGCGGCGAGGTGATCGACTACGTCACCCGCCGCTACGGCGAGGACAAGGTGGCTCAGATCATCACCTTCAACCGCATGACCTCCAAGGCGGTGCTCAAGGACGTGGCCCGGGTGCTCGATATCCCCTACGGCGAGGCCGACCGGCTGGCCAAGCTGATCCCCGTGGCCCGCGGCAAGCCCGCCAAGCTGGCCGAGATGATCGGCGCCGAGTCGCCGGTGCCGGAGTTCCGCGAGAAGTACGAGAACGACCCCAAGGTGCGCCACTGGGTCGACCTGGCCCGCCGCATCGAGGGCACCAACAAGACCTTCGGCGTCCATGCCGCCGGGGTGGTGATCGCCGCCGAACCCCTCGACGAACTGGTGCCCCTGCAGCGCAACAACGACGGCCAGGTGATCACCCAGTACTTCATGGAGGACGTCGAGGCGATGGGCCTGCTGAAGATGGACTTCCTGGGTCTCAAGAACCTCACCATGATCGAGAAGACGATCGAGCTGGTGGCGCAGGCCGAGGGGGAACGGCTCGATCCGGACGCCCTTCCCGCCAACGATCCCGGCACCTATGCCCTGCTGGCCCGGGGCGATCTGGAGGGCATCTTCCAGCTCGAATCCAGCGGCATGCGCCAGATCGTCCGCGATCTCAAACCCTCGTCCCTGGAGGACATCTCCTCGATCCTGGCCCTCTACCGGCCGGGGCCCCTTGATGCGGGCCTGATCCCCAAGTTCATCAACCGCAAGCATGGCCGCGAGGCCATCGATGTGGCCCACGCCAAGCTGGAGCCGATCCTGAAGGAGACCTACGGGATCATGGTCTACCAGGAGCAGATCATGCGGATCGCCCAGGATCTGGCGGGCTATTCCCTCGGTGAGGCCGACCTGCTGCGGCGGGCGATGGGCAAGAAGAAGGTGTCGGAGATGCAGAAGCACCGCCACCAGTTCGTCACCGGCGCCAGCGAACGGGGTGTGGAGGCCGCCATCGCCGAGGCGCTGTTCGACCAGATGGTGCTGTTCGCCGAGTACTGCTTCAACAAGAGCCATTCCACCGCCTACGGCGCCGTCACCTACCAGACCGCCTACCTCAAGGCCCACCATCCGGTGGCCTACATGGCGGCCCTGCTCACGGTGAATGCCGGCACCACCGACAAGGTGCAGCGCTACATCGCCAACTGCCAGGCCATGGGCATCGAGGTGATGCCCCCGGACGTCAATGCCTCCGGCATTGACTTCACCCCGGTGGGCAAGAAGATCCTCTTCGGCCTTTCCGCCATCCGCAACCTGGGCGATGGCGCCATCCGCCAGCTGATCGAGGCGCGCTCCAGCGGCGGCCCCTTCCTGCACCTGGCCGATCTCTGCGACCGGATCCCCGGCCAGCAGCTCAACCGCCGGGCGATCGAGTCCCTGATCCACTGCGGCGCCCTTGATGGCCTGGAGCCCAGGGCCAACCGGGCCCAGCTGATGGCCGATCTCGATCTGGTGCTCGACTGGGCCAGCTCCCGCGCCCGCGACCGGGCCAGCGGCCAGGGCAACCTGTTCGACCTGTTCGGGGGCGGGGCTGCAGGGGCTTCGGAGAGCGCCGCTGCCGTGGAGGCCCCCGCCCCGCCGAAGGCCGCTCCGGTGCCCGACTATCCGCCCACCGAAAAGCTGAAGCTGGAGAAGGAGCTGCTGGGCTTCTACATCTCCGACCACCCCCTGCGCCAGCTGGCGTCCCAGGTGCGGCTGCTGACGCCGATCGGGCTGGCCAATCTCGAGGAGATGGCCGACAAGGCCAAGGTGAGCGTGGTGGTGATGGTGAGCGAGATTCGCCAGGTGACCACCCGCAAGGGCGACCGCATGGCCGTGCTGCAGCTGGAGGACCTCACCGGCTCCTGCGAGGCGGTGGTGTTCCCCAAGAGCTACGCCCGCCTGGCCGACCACCTGATGGTGGATGCCCGCCTGCTGCTCTGGGCCGGCGTCGACCGCCGTGACGACCGGGTGCAGCTGCTCGTGGATGATTGCCGCAGCATTGAGGATCTGCAGCTGGTGATGGTGGAGCTGGCCCCCGAGCAGGCCGGCGACATCGCTGTCCAGCATCGGCTGCGGGAATGCCTCACCCGCCACCGCCCGGGCCAGGACGAGGCGGGGGTGCGGGTGCCGGTGGTGGCGCTGGTGAAGCACCAGGACCAGACCCGCTTCGTGCGCCTGGGGGGCCAGTTCTGTGTCGCCGACGCGCCGGCGGCCGTGCAGACCCTGGCCTCTGCCGACTTCAGGGCCTGGCTGCGCTCACCCCTGGGAGCTGCCTGAGCCGGAGCCCGAGGTGCCCTGGCGCATCGCCCGCACCGAGGCCCGCACCCGGCCGATGTTGACGCCGATCTGCTCGAAGCCCAGCAGGCTGCCCGGACCGTCCTCCCAGCTGGCCGAAAGCACCCCATAGCTGAGGCCAAGCAGGCCGAGCAGGAAGAAGGCCCCGGAGCCCACCAGGGTGAGGCCGGGGGGAATGTCGAGCACACCCCGGCTCACCAGCAGGTAGCTGGCGACGAACACCCCCATGCCCAGCACCGTGGGGGTGCCGGTGGCGATGGCGATGCGCCTAACCATGCGGTTGGCCACCGCATCGGGGATCACCTGCTGGCGGGGCGCCCTGGCCGGGGTGGTGGGTGTGGGACGGTCTGCCCCGAAGGATTTCGGCTTCGGCCGACGGGCCATGGAACCGTCCTCAGCCGCGGATGCCGAGCTTCTTGATCAGTTCGGCGTAGCGGGTCTCGCTCTGGGCGCGGAGGTAGCCGAGCAGACGCTTGCGGCGACCGATCATCTTGAGCAGCCCCTGGCGCGATGAGAAGTCGTGGATGTTCTTCTGCAGGTGGCCACTGAGTTGCTGGATCCGCTCGCTCAACATCGCGACCTGCACTTCCACCGAACCGGTGTCGGTGCCGTGGGCCTGATGGGAATTGATCAGTTCCTGTTTCTGGGTGGTGGTGAGCGGCATGGGCGGATCTGAGCCCGAACGGTGCAAACCAACACCTTAACGTGCGGCCCGTTGCCCCACCCCCGGACCGGCCCGATTCAGGCCACGGCGCGGGACAGCCAGCGCAGACTTTCCCGGATCCAGTCGTCGGCGCCGGCGGAGCCGTCGATCCCCGCGGCGACGGCCCGCAGGGCCCGGTGGATTTCCAGGGGCTCGTAGCCGAGGGCCACCAGGGTGATCTGCACCTCCTCCCGGCAGGGGGCCGAAGGGGCACTGTCGAGCGCACCGCCGCCACCCCCGTCATCATCGAGAGGATCCACCAGGCCGCTGAAGCGCTCCTGCAGGCGCGCCCGCAGCTCCACCGACAGCCGCTCGGCCGTGCGCTTGCCCACCCCCGGAGCCAGGCAGAGGCTGCGCAGGTCGGCGTGGACGATGGCGCGCACGAGATCGGGCACCTCCAGCGCCCCGAGCAGGCCCAGGGCCATCTGGGGGCCCACGCCGCTCACGGCCACGAGTTCGCGGAACAGGTCCCGCTCGCGGCGATCGGGGAAGCCGTAGAGGGTCCAGCCATCGTCCCGGATGCTGTGGTGGATGTGCAGGCACAGCTCGCTGCCCTGCTCCGGCAGGCGGCGCCACTGCCGCAGGCTGAGCTGCACCTCGTAACCCACCCCCTGGCAGATCAGCAGCGCCCCGCAACGGTGAGCCTGCTGCCATGGTTCGGCCAGTCGCCCCTGCAGCCAGCCGATCATGGTGAGACGTGCGTCAGCCCCCATGCTGCCCCTCCTGCCAAGCCCCCCGGCTCGCCTCCCGTCGCATCGGGCCCCGGTGCCGGCGCTGCTGCTGGCTGTGCTGCTGGCCGTGCTGCTGCTCCTGGGCGGCTGCGGCAGGGTCGGCCAGCCCCCCAGAAGCGTGCTGCTCGACGCCCTTTCCCTGCAGATCCAGCTCACCCAGGGGGCCATCGCCCAGGCCCTCGATCTCCAGGCGGACGGCCTGCCCGAGGTGAGCCGGGTGCGGGTCGATGGCCAGGAGGCCGTGGCCATCGGGGCCGACCGCGGCCTGCACCTCACCGGTCGCTTCGACTGGCGGCTGCCGGGGGATGCCATCCGGGTCGACAGCCCCTTCGAGCTCTACCTGCAGCCGGGCTCCAGGGGGCAGAGCTGGCGGCTGGCCCGCCCCAGCGGCAGCAGCGACGGCAGCAGCCAGGACTGGATCACCGATCCCCTGCCCCTGCGCTCACGGGGCTGAGGGGGCCCCTTCGGAGAGCCGCAGCCAGCGGGCCACGTGCGGCAGAGTGAGGCCCTGCACCAGCAGGTTGATCACCACGACGCAGAAGACGATGCCGCCGGCGTTCTGCACCAGGGACGGCACCGTGGCCGGGTCGATGCCGCGCACCCTGGGGATGGCGTCGACCATCTCGAAACTCAGGGCCAGGGGAACGGCCCCCCGCAGGCCGCACCAGGAGACCAGGAACGAATCCCGCCACGTGAAGGGGGAGAAGCGCTGCAGCAGCAGCACACTCACCGGCCTGGCCACCACCATCATGGCGAGGGCGACGACGATGCCCTCCGGCAGCGCCGGCAGAAGCTCCAGCGGATGGACGCTCAGACCGAAGATCAGGAAGACGGTGATTTCGGTCATGGTGTTGAACGGCAGCAGGGTCTGCTGCAGGGCCTCCGGTGTGATCCGTTCGTTGCTGTAGGTGTGGTTGCGAAGCATCAGGCCCGCCACATAGGCACTGATGAAGCCCGAACCGCCCATCAGTTCCGCCACGCCGTAGGAGATCAGGCCGATGGCGATGCCCAGGATCAGGAGCTGGTTGCTCTCCCGCACCAGCCGGTTGAGGCTGAAGCGCCCCAGATAGCTCACGCAGACCCCGATCAACAGACCGGAGCCGATCTTCTGCAGGAACGTCTGCAGCTGCTCCACCACCACCTGTTGCCCGCCGCCGGCCCCCTCCAGGGTCGTCAGGCCGATCACCAGTCCCAGAAACAGGATGCCGGTGGGATCGTTCACGGAGGATTCGAACTGCACCAGGGCCGCCAGCCGCCGTGGAATCGCCCGCTCCACCAGCTGCAGCACGTTCATCGTGGCCCCGGCGTCGGTCGAGCCCAGGCAGGCGGCGATCAGCATCGCCACGGCGACCGGGATCTGCCGGAAGCCGAGCTGGATGCCGTCCGCATCGGGGGAGGCCACAAACCAGATGATCACTCCCAGCATCAGGCTGGAGAGGATCACCCCTCCCACCGCCAGGATGATGCCGTATTCGAGGAAGCCCCGGATCGAGCGGATATCGGTTTCCAGTCCGGCGTTGAACAGCAGGATCGACAGGCTCAGAACCTGCAGTCGCAGGATCGTGTCATGGCTGAACAGGGTGACGGAGGGGTTGATCAGCAGGCCGAACAACAGCACGCCGAGAATCGCCGGCACCCCGATCTTCAGCGAAAAGCGACTGATCGCCAGGGTGCCGAGAAAGATGCCGCCGATGGTCAGCATCATCAGCGGCAGGGGGACGATGCCGGGATGGAGCGCCGGCCGCAGCAGTCGCATCTCCGATCCGTTGCCCAGGCCGGCCTCCACGGTCGCCAGCCAGCCATGGAGCCCGACGGGAAGTGGCGCGAACAGCGGAGGAGCCCAATCCGGCGGCGCCATCGTACGGGCGCCAACGGCACCGACGGCATAGAACTCGTTGTAAAGCTGGTTCTGGTTTCAGGCGCCTCCCACTTCGAGCCCCTGCCATGCCCAACCGCTGTCTGATCGTCGAGGACCAGGAGATGTTCGCCCAGCTGGTGGGCGGGTTGCTGCGCAGCTCCTGCGACCTGGAGATCGTCGGGATGGCCCCTTCGGTGGCCGACGGCCTGGCCGCCGTCGACCGCCACCGACCCCGCCTGCTGATCCTGGATCTGGAGCTGCCGGACGGCTCCGGCCTGGAGGTGGCCGAGCATCTGCTCGCGCTGGAGCCCGAGGCCCGGGTGGTGGTGCTCTCGGCCCAGGCCGGCGCCTTCGTCTGCCCCGATGCTCTGCAGCGGGCCGTGATCGCGGTGGTGGACAAGACCCAGGCCTGGGACGTGCTTGTGGCCCAGGTCGCCGCCTATGTCCGCGAGGCGGGAATCCACCCCACGCTGCTGGCCCCGTTGGAGCGGCTGTCCTGTCTCACAGGCCGGGAGCGCGAGGTGCTGGGCTTGCTTGGTCAGGGCGACGCCAGCAAGGCCATCGCCCGTCACCTTGGCCTCAGCGTCGGCACGGTGGAGACGCACCGCCGCAACATCGCCGCCAAGCTGGGCATCAGCGGCGCCGAACTGATTCGGTTGGCCGTGCTCCACAACCTGTCGGAGTCAACCCCCTAGTCGCTCGCTGGATCGTTGCGATCGCACGGCAGGTGCAGGATCGCCGCCGCTCCCCCGAGGCTGGAGGACCCCAGATCCAGCCGTCCGCCGTGGAGCCCGGCGATCTGTTCGACCACATAGAGCCCCAGCCCGGTGCCGTCGCTCTTGCTGCTGCGCAGCAGCATCTCCTCGGGGGACCGCTGGGTGAACCCGGGTCCGTTGTCCTCCACCGCCAGCTGGACCTCCCGCTCCACCCGCTTGAGGCTGACCCGGACCCGAGCCCTGGGGCAGGAGGGCTCGCCAAGGGCCTCGATGGCGTTGTCGATCAGATTGTTGAGGGCGATCTGCAGCTGGCCGCCGTCGCCCCACACCGGCCAGTCGCCCTCGAGGCCGGCGGTTTCCAGCTGGATCCCTCGCCCCGTGAGACGTGGCCGCTGGTACAGGAGCGCGCTGCGCACCACGCTGCCCAGATCCAGCCGCACCGCTTCGGTGGGCATGCTGCGCAGCAGGGCGTTCATGCGCTCGATCGTGTGCACCACCGTCCTGGCCTCCCGCCGGATCAGGGGGATCAGTTCTGTCAGAGGCCCGTCGGGGGCATCGGGCCCGTCCAGCTGCTGCTGGGCCAGTTCGCTGTGCAGCAGCAGCAGGCTCAGGGGTTTCTTGATCTCGTGGGCGATCGTCGCGGCCGCCAGGCTGGTGCGGAGCTTGTGCCGCAACTCCTCTCCCTTGCGCTCCAGGGCCTCCTGCGCCGCCACCCGATCGTCGATGAGGTGGCTGGAGACCACCAGGCCCTGGATCGTCCCGTCGCCACCGAGGTAGGGAGACACGTGGCTCTCCGCCCAGTGCAGTGAGCCATCCCGGGCGCGGATCCGTTCCTGGCAGACCAGCCGCTCCCCGGCCAGCAGCCGGGGCCGCGATGCTCGGTAGCCCGGACAGCGTCCCCGGTGCTCGAGGAAATCGCTCCCCCGCCGCCCCAGCCATTCCCCGGGCTCCCAGCCCAGCAGGGAGGGAAGGGAGGGGGAGACCCAGCGGACGATGCCTTCAAGGTCGAGGCGCACCACCAGATCGCCGTTGCTGCGGGTGAGCAGGTCGAGGGATTCCAGCATTTCGGCCTGCTCGGTGACATCCCGCCAGGTCACCACCAGGCCATCGTTCTGCTTCACCACGCGCAGGTCGTAGTGGCGAACCGGCCGGCCCTTGGCCTCGGCGGCCTGGAGATCGTCGACCACCAACGGCTCGCCGCTCTCCAGGGTGTGCAGGTAACGGCCGAACAGCTCCGTATCGCGCAGGGCCGGCACCAGCGACAGCACCCTCGTTCCGAGCAGGTCCTCCAGGGGCAGACCGACGGCCCGGCAGGCCACCGGATTGGCGGCCACGTAGCGGAAGTCGACCACGCTGCCCTCCAGGTCGCGCACCGGTTCGATCACCACGAGGGGGTCGATCAGGGAATCGAAGGTGGCCCTCAGCCGCCCTCGCTCCTTGGCCTCCCTCCGGCGCGCCTGGATCACCTCATCCACGTCCCTCAGGCCGGCGACGTAGCCGCTGACCTGCCCATCGGCTCCCCGCAGCACCGCAGCCCTCACCTGCATCCAGCGGTAGCCGCCGAAGGCGGTGCGCAGACGCAGCAGGCAGTCGTTGGGCCACTGGCCGCTGGCCGCCAGGGCGGCGGTGAGCTCCGCCGCTTTCGGCCCGTCCTCCGGATGGACCCGCTGGTCGAGGGTGACGCCGCTTTCCGCTTCGACCGGCCAGCCGAGGGCGTTACGGCCCTCGCGATCGGTGCTCGTCCAGATGCAGCGCATCTCGGTGTCGATCATCACGATCAGATCGCTGCCGAGTTCGGCGACCAGGCGGAAGCGCTCGCGCTCCAGCTCCAGTTCCTCCTGGCGGCGCACCATTTCGGTCGCATCGACGGCCTGGAAGAGGGCGCCCCGCAGGCGGCCGTCGGCCCCGCGCACGGCGGAGACCGTGAGGTCGCCCCAGAGCACGCTGCCATCGGCGTGGCGGTAGCGCTTCGTGAGGCGGTAGTGGGCGCATTCGCCCTCCAGCAACCGGCGATGGGTGGCCAGGCTCGCTGCCAGGTCGTCTGGATGGGTGAGGCTCTGCCAGTCGCTGTGCAGCAGGGTCTGGCGGTCGCGGCCGCAGAAGTTCTCCAGCGACCGGTTCACCTCCCGGAAACGCCCGTCCGGATCGGTGAGCCCCATGGCGATCGGGGAATGCTCCACCGCCAGACGGAACAGAGAGAGTTCCGGCAGGACGTCCGAGGCCTTCTTCTCGCCAGGCGGGCTGGACATTCCCCCCCCGGATCGAGCGGTCGTCGGACTCCATCATGGGTGTCTCCGGGGCCGTGGCCAGCGCGCCGGCGGCGGATCAGACGCCGATCCGCCGCCGGCTGGGGTCGTCCTGGTAGGTGGCCCGATCCGTGAACAGGGCCGATTCCAGCAGGTAGGCGGCCAGGTTGCTGAGGGAGCGTCCCTGTGTGTCACTGCGCTCGATTAACTGCTCGTAGGTGCCGTAGGGAATGGTGATGGTGAGGCGCCGGGGGGTGCGGAAGGCGTTGGCCGTCATGGCGGAAGCTGCGGTCGTGCTGGTGGCAGTGCTTCAGAGCACCTTCCGGCCATCTTCAGGACAACGTTCCCAAAGGGGAATACCCAGTTCTGGACAGATCCGCCGCCATTCAGCGGCGGCAGAGTGCGGCCGCCGCCAGGATCAGGCTGCCGCCCAGCAGGGTCTGGGGAGCTGGCCGTTCCCCGAACAGGCTCCAGCCCCAGAGGGCGGCGAAGCCCACCTGGGCGTACCCCAGCGCCGTCGCCCGGCCCGCCGGCAGCCGTGTCAGGCCATGGGTGAGCCCGAGCTGGCCCAGCTGGGTGAACAGCCCCACCCCCAGCAGCCAGGCCAGTTCGGCGCCCGTGGGCAGCACCGGCTCGAGCAGCACGAAAGGGAGGCTCAGGGGCACCGCCATCAGCGGAAACCAGAACACGATCACCAGGGGGTGCTCGCTGCGGCCCAGCCCGCGCACACTCACGTAGGCCACGGCGGTCAGCAGGGCCCCGGCGAGGGCCAGCAGCACCCCCTCGGCGGAGGCCGCCTCCCCCGGCTGCAGCACCAGGGCCACCCCCAGCAGGCCCAGGGCCAGGGCCAGGGCCACCCGGCGCCCGATCGGTTCCCCCAGCCACCACCAGGCCAGGAGTGCCGTGAGGATGGGATAGAGGTACTGGAGCAGGGTGGCCGTGGCCAGCGGCAGCAGCGCCAGGGCGGCGTAGACCCCGTAGAGCGCCAGGCTGCCGGCGATCCCCCGCAGGGCGAGCCAGCCCCGCCGCCGCCCCCAGGGGCTCACCCCGGCGGCCTGCAGCATCCAGCCGCTCATGGCCAGGTTGAGCAGGGCCCGCACCAGCACGATCTCCGCCACCGGGATTCGCCCCACCACCCGCTTGACGCACACCGCCATCAGGCTGAAGGCCAGGGCGCCGAGCAGCAGGGCGAGCTCGGCCGTCGCTTCCTGTGGGGCGTCGGGCCCCGCGGCGGATGGGGTGGGGCTCACGGGCCGGCCGGTCGGAGCCCCCACCCTGGCAGGCGCCGACCGCCCCTGCCCTCGCCCCCAGACCTGGTGCCATGCCCCACAATGGGGGCGCCCCTGGCCCCAGCCCTGGTGTTCCCACCAGCCCGCGCCCCAGAACCCGCTTCCTTGAACCTGCACCCTTGAGCCTTCCCCGTCTCCACCCCCGCACGATCGAGGCCGTCAAGGAGCGGGCCGACATCGTTGATGTGGTGGGGGAGCACGTGGTGCTCAAGAAGAAGGGCCGGGAATTCGTCGGGATCTGCCCCTTCCACGACGACAAATCCCCGTCGATGACGGTGTCGCCCGCCAAGCAGTTCTATTACTGCTTCTCCTGTGGGGCCGGCGGCAACGCCATCAAGTTCCTGATGGAGCTGCAGCGCACCAGCTTCAGCGAGGTGGTGCTGGATCTGGCCCGCAAGTACCAGCTGCCGGTCGAAACGCTTGATGGCCCCCAGCAGGAGCGGCTGCGCCAGCAGCTCTCCCGCCGCGACCGGCTGCACCGGGTGCTGGCCCTGGCGGCGGGCTGGTTCCAGGGCCAGCTGCGTTCACCGGAGGGGGCGGCGGCCCTCACCTACCTGCGCCAGAGCCGCGGCCTCAGCGAGACCACCCTCGAGGCGTTCCAGCTGGGCTATGCCCCGGCTGGCTGGGACGGTCTGCTGCAGCACCTGCAGCAGGTGGAGGGCCTGGGCCCCGACCTGCCGGAGGCGGCCGGCCTGGTGGTGGCCCGCAAGGGGGGCGGCGGCTTCTACGACCGCTTCCGCGACCGGGTGATGGTGCCGATCCGCGACCGCCAGGGCCGGGTGATCGGCTTCGGCGGCCGGGGGCTGGACGGGGCCGAGCCGAAGTACCTCAACTCCCCGGAAACGGAGGTGTTCGAGAAGGGCAAGCACCTGTTCGGGCTGGATCGGGCCGCCGACGCCATCCGCCGCGACGACCGGGCCGTGGTGGTGGAGGGCTACTTCGATGTGATCGCCCTCCATGCCGCCGGCATCACCAACGCGGTGGCGGCCCTCGGCACGGCCCTCAGCTCCAGCCAGATCACCCAGCTGTGCCGCTGCTGCGAGAGCCGGCGGCTGATCCTCAACTTCGACAGTGACGGGGCAGGGGTACGCGCGGCCCAGCGGGCCATCGGCGAGGTGGAGCAGCTGGCCCTGCAGGGCCAGCTGGAGCTGCGGGTGCTGCACCTGCCCGCCGGCAAGGACCCGGACGAGTTTCTCCAGCAGCACGGCCCGGGGGAGTACCGCTCCCTGCTCGATCAGTCCCCCCTCTGGCTCGACTGGCAGATCGAGCAGGTGCTCGAGGGCAAGGATCTGGCCCGGGCCGACCAGTTCCAGCAGGCCGTCTCGGGGCTGGTGCAGCTGCTGGGCAAGCTGCCCCAGTCGGCCGTGCGCAGCCACTACCTGCAGCAGGTGGCGGAGCGCCTCTCCGGCGGCCAGGCCCGGCTGGCCATCCAGCTGGAGGAGGACCTGCGTCAGCAGGTCAAGGGCCAGCGCTGGCACGGCCGTTCCGCCCGCTGGGAGCAGCCCGGGGAGGTGGGCCACCGGGAGCGGGCCGAGGCGGAGATCCTGCGCCTTTATCTGCATTGCCCCGCCTGGCGCGGCGTGATCCGTGCCGAGCTGCGCCGCCGGGAGCTCGATGATTTCGCCCTCCAGCACCACCGCCAGCTCTGGGCCGCCATCGGCGAGCTGGAGGAGGACAACCTCGGCGCCGGCCGGCTCGAGGCCATCAACCGGGGCACCGACCCAGGCCTGGATCTGGCCGATCTCGACCTGCCCCGTCTGCTGGGTGACCGGCTGCTGGTGGAGCAGAGCGCCCTGCTCGGCCGCCTCACCCCCCTGCTTGAGCCCAGCGAGGTGCAGCGGCTGGCCCTGGCCCACCCCCCGCTGCAGCTGCGGGGGGCCACGGCCTCCCTGGAGCGCCAGCGGGTGCTGCGCCGCTGCCGCCACCTGCTCGATGCCTGGTCGAGCCAGCGCCTCCAGACCCTGGAGCAGTGCATCGCCCGGCTGCTGGAGGAGGAGCGCGACGCCCCCCCGGCCACGGCTGCCCCCCCCGCCACCGGCGCCGGCCTCGACATGGAGACCCGCATCCATGACCTCTTCGACGCGCTCAACGGCGACGCCCTGCGCTTTCAGGAGGCCTACTACGCCGAACGCCGCTATCTGAATCAGCTGGATGACGGCCGCCGGGCCGGCTACGAGGAGACCCTCACGGCCCCGGCCGCCTGAGACCGGAACCCCGCCGCCATCAGCGGACCCGGGCCGGTGGTCCGCCCCCACCAACCGGCTCTCCCACCTTCGTTCTGCCTAGATTTTGTTTGGACGCAGGCTTGCCATGGCTCCCTATCCGGCCTTTCCCGTCCCCGCCGATGAGGACCAGCGGCTCCGCGACCTGGAGCGCTATGGGCTGTTCGAAGCCGACAGCGACGAGCACTTCGACCGGATCCTGGATCTGGCCGCCGCCATCTTCCGGACGCCCATCGTGGCCCTCTCCCTGGTGGAGGCCGACCGGCAGTGGTTTCTGGCCAAGCGGGGCCTCGACGTGCGCGAAACCCCCCGTGAGATGGCCTTCTGCGCCCACGCGATCGTCGACGACGACGTGATGGTGGTGCCCGATGCCCGCGCCGACGAACGCTTCCGCAGCAACCCCCTGGTCTTCGCCGATCCCCACATCCGCTTCTATGCCGGCGCGCCGCTGCAGACGCCGGAGGGCCACAATCTCGGCACCCTCTGCGTCATCGACCGGGAGCCCCGGGACCTCAGCCCCGAACAGCGCGCGCTGCTGCACCGCCTGGCCCAGCTGGCCATGCGTGAGCTGGAACTGCGGCGCCTCGCCCACCTCTGTCCGGTCACCGGCCTGCCCACCCGCCACACCTTCCTGACCATCGGCGCGCGGGAGTTCGCCCGGGCCCGCCGCGACCACCATCCCCTGTCGCTGCTGCTCTTCGATGTCGACAATCTGCGGCTGATCAACAACCGCTGGAGCCATGCCGCCGGCGACCGGGTGCTGGCCGATCTGGTCCAGCTGGCCCGCACCTTCCTGCAGGAGCGGGACTTCGCCGCCCGCGTCGGGGATGGGGAGTTCGCCCTGCTGCTGGTGGGCATCGATGCGGACCAGGCGATGGCCCTGGCTGAGGCCCTCCGCACCGCCGTCACCCACATGCCCGGCGTGCACACCCATTCCGACTTCCGCCTGCACATCAGCGGCGGGCTCACCTCCCTGGCCTCCCAGGATCACGCCTTCCCCGACCTGATCCTGCGGGCCGAGCGGGCCCTTGAGCTGGCCAAGGGCAATGGCCGCGACCAGGTCGCCAGCCTCTTCGAGCGCCCCTGAGGGCCTCAGGCCCGCACCACCGGCACATCGCTCAGGCGGGTGGTGGCCGCCCGGGACAGCCGTGAGCGGCGCATCGTCCAGCGGGGCCGCAGGCCGCAGGCGGCCCACTGCACCGTGCCGCTGCCGTAGCGGCGGTTGAGGCCGTCGACGGCGGCCATCAGGGCCTCGCGCCGCCGCTGCTGCTCCGGCGGCAGCGGCACCAGCAGATGGTGCTGCAGCAGCTCCACCGGCTGCAGATCCTGCAGCAGCACCCCCGCCTTCTGCAGCGGCTTGTGGGGCCGGAACAGCCGCTCGGCCAGGGGCAGGGCGGCGGCGAGCAGCACGGCGGTGTCGTTGCTGGGCAGGGGCAGGGCGAGGGTGGCGGCGTTGGCGTAGAAGCGGGTGCCGTTGAAGGGGCTGCTGCGCACGAACACCGTGACGCTGCCCGCCCGCTGCCCCTGGCGGCGCAGCTTCTCGCCGGCCCGGCTGAGGTAGGTGGCGATCGCCTGCCGCAGGCCCTCGAGGCTGGTGACCGGCTCGCTGAAGCTGCGGCTGACGCAGGTTTCCTGCTTCGCCGGCGGCACCGCCACCAGGGGCAGGCAGCTGTGGCCGCGCAGCTCCTGCTGCAGACGTACCCCCACGACGCCGCAGCGGTGCCGCAGCTCGCCGCTCGGCATGTCGCGCAGGGCCCGGGCGTTGGCGATGCCCCGCAGCCGGCACCAGCGGGACAGCTTGCGGCCGATGCCCCAGACGTCCTCGATAGCGATGGCCTCCAGCCAGGGGCCCGGATCCCCCGCCTGGCCCAGGTCGAAGACGCCGCCATGGGAGGGGTCGTGCTTGGCGATGCGGTTGGCGATCTTGGCCAGCACCTTGGTGGGGGCGATGCCCACCGCCACCGGCAGGCCCAGCTGGCGGCGCACCTGGCGGCGCAGCTCCTGCCCCCAGGCGCTGAGGTCGCCGTCGCCGGGCGGGCGGTGCAGGCGACCGAAGGCCTCATCGATGGAATAGACCTCCAGCTCCTCCACCCAGGCTTCGAGGCTGGCCATCAGCCGCTGGCTCATGTCGGCGTAGAGGCCGTAGTTGGAACTGCGCACCACCACGCCGCGCCGTTCCAGGTCGTGGCGCACCTGGAACCAGGGGGTGCCCATGGGAATGCCCATGGCGCGGGCCTCGGCGCTGCGGGAGACGATGCAGCCGTCGTTGTTGGAGAGCACCACCAGGGGCTTGCCGATCACGGCGGGATCGAGGGCCGCCTCGCAGGAGGCGTAGAAGTTGTTGCCGTCGATCAGGACTGTGGCCTGGGCCATCGACCTCCCGGCAGCGAACGGATCACGTGCAGGGCCACGCCCCAGAGGCGGTCGTCGTCGCTGCCGCCGAGGGCCAGGGGCGGGTAGGCGGGGTTGGCCGCCTCCAGCCACCAGCGCGGCCCCCGGCGCACCAG
Organism: Synechococcus sp. UW140; assembly: GCA_943367705.1. Classification (GTDB taxonomy): domain Bacteria; phylum Cyanobacteriota; class Cyanobacteriia; order PCC-6307; family Cyanobiaceae; genus Cyanobium. The sequence goes on along the minus strand of CALRJV020000002.1, from coordinate 352,567 downwards.
GCGCTTGAGGGTGAATCCCCCCTCCAGCAGGGCCACCACGATGCGGCCGGAGCGGGGAGCGACCCCCCGATCCACGACGAGCAGGTCGCCGTGGCGGATGCCGGCGCCGACCATCGAATCGCCGCAGACGCGCAGCAGCAGGGTGCGCTCGGGGTGGAGGTTCAGCTGGACGTTGAGGTCGACCCCCGGGCCGGGGTCGGGGTGACGGGGATCGGGCACGGGCCCCAGGCGGCAGGCCTCACCTTAGTACAGATGTACTGGTCAGTCTCCGTCTTCGAGCAGCAGCTGCTGAAAGGCGGTGTAGAGCTCCCGTTCACTGTCGTCGGCCGGGGGGCGCCGGTTCGCCCCGGTGCGGGGGGTCGGGCTGCGGCGCCGGGTGGTGGCTCCGGGGGAGGCGCCAGCGGCGCTTGGACCGCCACGGCGGCCGTCGCTCGGGTCGCCGGCCGGGACCGGTCCGGGACTGCCGGCGGGGGGGCTGCCGGCGACGCTGGGAGGCGTTTCCAGCTGCCGCAGCCGCTCCAGCAGATGGGGGGGCACGCTGCCGTCGGCGCTGACATTCATCAGGGCGCGGAACAGCTTCTGGGGGTCCTGCTCGGTTTCCACCGGATGGCGCCGCTCGAGCGCCGATGTCCCGGGGGCCGGGGCGCCGGCGGCCGGGGTGGGAGGCGGCGGGGCGGGCAGCGGGCGGGGCAGCTGGCGGCCGAGGGCCTCCAGCCGCTCGCGGCTGCGGGCATCGAAGCTCATCGGGACGGGCTCAGCTGCAGTTCAGTGTGTCGCGGGTGAGGCGGCCACTGACGGGATTGGTGCCGCTGGCGGCGGCACAGAGGCTGGTGAGGGCATCACCGCGCAGGGGCACGTTGGTGAAGTCGGCGCCCTCGATGAGCACCCCACGGAACTTGGTGTTGAAGGCGAAGGCGTCGTCGAGGCGGGCGTTGCGCAGGTCGGTGCCCTCGAAAACGGCCGAATCCAGGGTGGCGTCCCGCAGGTCGCTGCCGCTCAGGTCGGCGTCCTGGAGCTTGGCGCCGAACAGGCTGGCGCCGCGCAGGTCGGCCCCCGAGAGATCGGCGTCGCGCAGGTTGGTGAGGTTGAAGGTGACGCCGCGCAGGTCGGCGCCGTGGAAATCAGCCCCGATCAGCACCTGTTTGGCGTAGTCCATCGCCGCCGCCACCGGCACGGGGCGGGCCAGCAGCACCAGGCCATCCAGCAGCAGGGCCAGGAGCAGGGCCAGCAGCAGGGCCGGGAACCTGGGCAGGGAGAGTGGCAGGGAGAGTGGCAGGGAGAGTGGCAGGGGGCGCGTCATCGGCGATGAAGCGGAGAAGGGCAGCCTAGGTAAGGGCTCCCCGCCGCTCCATGGCCCGGGGAGGGATGCCGATGGGGAGAGGGCGACTAGCGTGATGCAGGACCGCATCGGCGGCCCGTTCGATCTCCGCATCCATTGATGACCAGGGACTTCCAGCCCAGGGGCTTCCGGCAATCAGGGGCCGGCCGCTGGCCCCGCACCATGGAACCCCACACCACGGAACAGCGATGGTGAGCCGCGTCGTCGAGGAAGGGGAGCCAGGGGCCGGAGCGATCGAGGGCCTGCTGCAGAGGATCGAGCGGCCGGCGGCCCTGGCCGATGGACAGGGGGTGATCCTGGCGGCGAACGGGGCCTTCTGCCGGCGTTCGGGGCTGGAGCCGGCGGCGCTGCGCCAGCGGTCCCTGCAGGAGCTCTGTGCCGCCGACGTGGCGCCGCTGCTGGCGGGGACCGTGGCGAGCCTGCGCAGTGATCTGGTCGGTGGGCCCCAGAGCGATGCGGCGATTCCCCTGTCGCTCAGCCGCCTGCCCGCCACCGCCGGGCCGGGGGCGGTCTGGTGCCTGCTGGAGCTGCTCGACCAGCGGGTGAACCTGGCGGATCTGGATGGCCTGGTGACGGACCGCTACGGGGACGGCGCCGTGCTGCTGCATCTGCAGGTGCTGCAGCTCGACCTGGTGCGCGGCCGGCTGGGCATCGCCGCCTGCGAGGCGCTGATCGAGGAGATCGCCCACCGCCTGGAGGCGGCCCTTCCGGCCGGTGGCTTCTTCTCCCGCCAGGGGGGGGACCGCCTGCTGGCCCTGGTGCCGGGAGCCATGGGCATCGAAGCGGTGCGCGACATGGCCGGCGGGCTGCTCGCCAGCCTGGAGAGCCCCACCACGGTGCTGGAGCACGTCATCGAGCCCTCGCTGAACGTGGGCATCAGCCGGGCCCCCGATGACGGCAGCGAGTTCTCGCTGCTCCTGGACGCCGCCACCCGGGCCCTGGAGGAAACCCACCGCCAGCCCTTCCCCAGCTGCTGCATCGCCGCGCCGGTGGAGCGGTCGGTCCAGCTGCAGGAACTGCTGGCCCGTCCGCTGGCCCTGGCGATCGAGCAGGAGCAGCTGGAGCTGGCCTTCCAGCCGATCATCGAGCTGGAATCCGGCCGGGTGATCGCCGCCGAGGTGCTCTGCCGCTGGGATGATCCGGTGCTGGGCCGCCAGTCCCCCGCCGACTTCATCGACGTGGCCGAGGCCACGGCCCAGATCTCCTCCCTGGGGCGCTGGGTGATGGAGCGGGCGTTCGAGGCCCTCCGCCGCTGGGATGTGGCCGGGCTGCAGCTGGGCAGGATCTGCGTGAACGTCTCGCCGCTCCAGGTGCAGGATCCGACCTGGAGCAGCGACCTGCTGATGGCCCTGGAACGCCACCAGCTGACGCCCGGTCGCATCGTCCTGGAGCTCACCGAAGGCAGCATCCTGGAGATGTCGACCCATGTGGCCGACCAGCTGCGGGACCTGAGGCGGCAGGGGTTCGCGCTGGCCATGGATGATTTCGGCACCGGCTATTCCGGCCTGCAGCGGCTCACCGAGCTGCCCTTCAGCGAAGTCAAGATCGACCGGAGCCTGATCTCCGCGATCGACTACGACCAGCTGCAGCAGGCCATGCTCAGCGCGGTGATCCGGCTCAGTGACGCCACCGGGATCATGGTGGTGGTGGAGGGGGTGGAACGCTCCCGGCAGCGGCAGATGCTGCTCACCCTGGGCTGTCGCCACGGCCAGGGGTACCAGCTTTCGGCCCCGCTCTCCGAACAGGAGCTGGAGGCCCTGCTCCAGAGCCAGATCACAGCGGAGGCCTGAGGGGATCCCCGGATGGCCTGGAGCCTCCCCCTGCTGCTGTCCATCGACATCGGCGATGGGCGCTCGGTGGCGGGGCTCTCCAAAGCGATCCAGCTGTCGGTGGCGCCGGTGTTCCTGTTCACCGGTGTCACAGGGCTGCTGAGCCTGTTCAGCTCCCGGCTGGCCCGGATCATCGACCGCACCCGTGTCCTGCAGGAGGCCCTGGCGAAGAGCCGGGCGAAGCCGGATCCCGATCCCGAGGACGGGGACCGGCTGGAGCAGGTGCTGGCGGTGCAGCGGCGCCGCACCTTCCTGATCAACCGGGCAATCCTGGCGGTCACGGTCACCGCCCTGCTGGTGGCCGCCGTGGTGGCGGTGCTGTTCATCAGCGCGGTGGCGGCCCTTGATGTCACCGCCATCGTGGTGCCCCTGTTCGTAGCGGCCATGGGCGCCATGATCGTGGGCCTGCTGCTGTTCCTGGTGGAGGTGCAGCTGGCCATCAGCCAGAACCCACGCCGGTACTACTGAGTGGAGCGCAACGCTGAGCCGGCCAGCACCAGCACCAGCACCAGCGCCAGTGAACTGTCAAATTCGATACAGTTCTGCCATGACCTGGTGGTTGCGCCTGATCCGGTCCCAGCGGCGTAAGGGCCGGAAGTATCAGCCGAGCTTCCTGCCCGCCCAGGTGCTGCTGTCCTGGTTCGGTGCGCTGCTGGCGATCACGCTGCTGGGACTGATCAGCCTCGCCAGTCACTATCCCCTGGTGGCCGCTCCCCTCGGAGCGTCCAGTGTTTTGCTGTTCGGCCATCCGGAGAGTCCCCTGGCCCAGCCCCGCAATCTGCTGCTGGGGAATGGGTCGGCGGCCATCATGAGCGTGGCCTGTGTCGCTTGGTTCGGGACGGCTCCCTGGGTGATGGGCCTGGCGGTCGCCCTGGCCATCGCCGCCGGCCAGGTCCTGCGCTGCCTCCATCCTCCCGCCGGCGCCGTCGCCCTGCTTGGGGTGCTCCTCCATGCCGGCCCTGGCTATGTGCTGATGCCTGTGCTGGCGGGCTCCGCGCTGCTCCTGCTGGTGGCCGTGGGCATGGCCCGGTTGGTCCCCGGCCGCTCCTATCCCCATCACTGGATCTGACTGAGCTCCGCCATCGGTTCGCCAGGACCGCGACGGGGAACCCTGAGTCAGCCATGCCCGCCGGCCATGCCCCCCACTCCAGGCCAGCGAAAGGGCGCCTGGGCCGAGCAGCGGGTGCTGCGGCTGCTGCGGTTGCGCGGCTGGGACCTGCTGGAGCGCAACTGGCGCTGCCGCTGGGGCGAACTGGACCTCATCGTCCACAAGCCGGGACGCCTGCTGCTGGTGGAGGTGAAGGGGCGCCGCAGCGGTGGCCTGGATGGCGGCGGGGCGGCGGCCCTGCGCTGGTCGAAGCGCCAGCGGCTGGCGCGGGCCTGGGACTGCTGGCTGGCGGCCCATCCGCGCTGGGAGCGGACGCCGGTGGAGCAGGTGGCGGCCCTGGTGCCGCTGCCGCCCTCCCGGGCGCGGGTGCGCTGGATCCGGCTGGGCGACTGAAGCGAACCTCCGGCGAGGTGCCCCCCCGGACAGGGGGAGCGGGGGGGCTCAGGGCTGGCCGGTGGCCGGGGCGGCCGGGGCCGGCGTGGCCGCCGGACTCGGGGTCGGGGCCGGCGTCACCGTGTAGTAGACGGTGCAGCGGTAGCGGGTGTTGTCGAGGCCCACTTCCAGGTCCTCGCAGACGGTGCGGGTCACCGTGGCGCCCTTGGGCACCTGGCTCCTGGCCTGCTGACGGGTCGCCTGACGGTCGAAGATCGACTCGGCGGTGACGCTGCCGGCAAGGGCGGGGCCGGCCAGCAGGGCAAGGCCGCCGGCCAGCAGGGCACCGGAGAGCAGAGGACCGGTCAGCCGGAATCCAGGGGCCATGGCAGGGAGGGCAGAACGCTGCTCCCGCTCTAGCCAGGCCTGGCGGCGCTGCAATCTGGGGAGACCTGCCGGCGCCTCCATGACCTTCAGCGGCCACCGGGCCCGCAAACGCTTTGGGCAGCACTGGCTCACCGACGGGCCGATCCTCGATCGCATCGTGGCGGCCGCCGATCTGCGGAGCGACGACCACCTCCTGGAGGTGGGCCCGGGCCGGGGCGCCCTCACCGAACGGCTGCTGGCGTCGCCGGCGGCCTCGCTGCTGGCGGTGGAACTGGACCGGGACCTGGTGGCGGGCCTGCGGCAGCGGTTCGGGGGCGACGGGCGCTTCACCCTCATCGAGGGGGATGTGCTGGAGCTGGCGCTGCCGTTCCCCGACCGTCCCGCGCCGACCAAGGTGGTCGCCAACATCCCGTACAACATCACCGGCCCGCTGCTGGAGCTGCTGGTGGGGCGCCTGGGCCGGCCCGCCCCCTGCCGCTTCGAGCGGCTGGTGCTGCTGGTGCAGCAGGAGGTGGGGCAGCGGATCCGGGCCCGGCCGGGCAGCAGCGCCTTTTCGGCCCTCAGCGTGCGCCTGCAGCTGCTGGCCCGCTGCAGCAGCGTCTGCCCGGTGCCGGCCCGCTGCTTCTCCCCGCCGCCGAAGGTCACTTCGGAGGTGATCGTGATCGAGCCCGTCCCGCCGGAGTCCCTGCCGCCGCTGGCCCAGGCCCTGGCGGTGGAGCGGCTGCTGACGCGCTGCTTCGCCGGACGGCGCAAGATGCTGCGCACCACCCTGGCGGGCCTGCTGCCGGCGCCGGCCCTGCTGGAGGTGGCCGCCGCCGCCGGCGTCGATCTGCAGCAGCGGCCCCAGGAGCTGGCCCCCGACCGCTGGCTGGCGCTCGCCACCGGCTTGAATCGGGCATCGAGCGCCGATCCCGGCGGAGCGTGATCCCGATGGCAGATGTGACGGTGCGGGCCCCCGCCAAGATCAACCTGCACCTGGAGGTGCTGGGTCTGCGGCCGGACGGCTACCACGAGCTGGCGATGGTGATGCAGAGCATCGACCTGGCCGACACCCTGGTGTTGTGCTCCACCGCCGACGCCATGATCCGGCTGCGCAGCGACAGCGCGGAGCTGCCCAGCGACGCCACCAACCTGGTCGTCAGGGCGGCGGAGCTGCTGCGCTCCCGGGTCGGCTTGCCGGAACTGGGGGTGGACATCACGCTGCACAAGCGCATTCCCATCGGCGCCGGCCTGGCGGGGGGCTCGAGCGATGGGGCCGCCGCCCTGGTGGGCCTCGATGCCCTCTGGGGCCTGGCCCTGGGATCGGAACGGCTGCACGGGCTGGCGGCCGAGCTGGGCTCGGACATGCCGTTCTGCCTGGAGGGCGGCACCCAGCTCTGCTTCGGCCGCGGGGAGCGGCTCGAGCCTGTGCCGGCGACCGGGGCGCCCGGGCAGGCGGTGCTGCTGATCAAGCATCCGGAGGCCAGCGTCTCCACCCCCTGGGCCTACGGCCGCTGCCGGGACCTGCGCGGTGATTTCTATCTCGATGCCGAGGAGGACTTCGAGCAGCGGCGCCAGGCCCTGCGCCAGGGCCCCCTGGTGGCGGCCCTGGCCGGCCAGGGCCCGCTGCCCCGCCTGCGCAACGACCTGCAGGCGGTGGTGGAGCCGGAGGTGGAGAGCATCCGCGCCGGCCTCGACCTGCTGCGCCGCGGCCCGGGGGGCCTGGCCGTCGCGATGAGCGGGTCGGGTCCGAGCCTCTTCGCGCTGCATCCGGACCTGGCCACGGCCGAGGCGGCCCGGGCCGCCCTGGCGGAGCCGCTGGCGGCGCTGGGTTTCGACGCCTGGTGCTGCCGCTGCGGCGGATCCGGTGTCAGCCTGGTGACGGATGGATCCGCGCCATGACCGACGAACGCCCCGCCCCGCCGCCGCGCAAGGGACCCCTCAGCTTCCTGTCCGGCGCCCTCACCAGCGGACTGCTGGCCTGGCTGAGCCTGGGGGTGAGCCAGCGGGTGGTGGGCTGGTACGTGACCCATCCGCCCCACTTCGACTCGGCCTTCGCCCAGAGCATCGCCACCGCCATGAAGACCCTGATGGTGGGCATGTGCTTCCTGGCCACCTTCACCTTCGCCTTCATCGGCCTGGGGCTCTTCCTGGTGTTCATCCGCAGCCTTTGGCCGGCCGAGGCCGAATCCCCTTCCTAAGCTGCCCCCCAGCCGTTCCTCCCCCCGATGACACCCCACGATCTGGGTCTGCTGGTGGTTCTGCTGCTGCCGGGCATGCTCCTGTCGGTCCTGCTGCTCAGCACCTTCGCCGCCGGCGGCTGAGATAGGTTGGCCGCGCACAGGCCCCTGCTCCGTGGCTGAAACTCTCCTGTTCAACGCCCTGCGCGAAGCCATCGACGAGGAGATGGCCCGCGACCCCCATGTCTGTGTCATGGGAGAGGACGTGGGCCATTACGGCGGCTCTTACAAGGTCACCAAGGACCTCTGCGAGAAGTACGGCGAACTGCGGGTGCTGGACACCCCCATCGCCGAGAACAGCTTCACCGGCATGGCCGTCGGTGCCGCCATGACCGGCCTGCGGCCGATCGTGGAAGGCATGAACATGGGTTTTCTGCTGCTCGCCTTCAACCAGATCTCCAACAACATGGGGATGCTGCGTTACACCAGCGGCGGCAACTACACGATTCCGGCGGTGGTGCGCGGACCCGGCGGCGTCGGCCGCCAGCTCGGTGCCGAGCACAGCCAGCGCCTTGAGGCCTACTTCCATGCCGTGCCCGGCATCAAGATCGTGGCGGTGAGCACCCCCACCAATGCCAAGGGCCTGATGAAGGCCGCCATCCGCGACAACAATCCCGTGCTCTTCTTCGAGCACGTTCTTCTCTACAACCTCAGCGAGGACATCCCCGAAGGCGACTACATCTGTGCCCTCGACCAGGCCGAGGTGGTCCGTGAAGGCAAGGACGTCACCATGCTCACCTACTCGCGCATGCGCCACCACTGCCTCAAGGCGGTGGAGCAGCTGGAGGCCGAGGGTGTCGACGTGGAGCTGATCGACCTGATCAGCCTCAAGCCCTTCGACATGGAGACCATCGCCCGCTCGATCCGCAAGACCCACAAGGTGGTGGTGGTGGAGGAGTGCATGAAGACCGGCGGCATCGGCGCGGAACTGATCGCCCTGATCACCGAGCACTGCTTCGACGACCTCGATGCCCGGCCCGTGCGCCTCTCCTCCCAGGACATCCCCACGCCCTACAACGGCAACCTGGAGAATCTCACGATCATTCAGCCCCACCAGATCGTCGCCGCGGCACACGATCTGAAGGCGGGTCGTCGCTGAGATGGGACGCCAACAGGGCTGGTTCGCGCTCATCCTCGCCCTCACCATCGCCTCCGGGGCCCTGCTGGCCAACTACGGCCTGCAGCTCGGCCTCGATCTCCGAGGCGGCAGCCAGCTCACCCTCCAGGTGATGCCCGCCGGCGCCATCACCCGCGTGGATGCCGAGCAACTGGAGGCTGTCAAGGACGTGCTGGAGCGACGCATCAACGGCCTTGGTGTGGCCGAATCCACCCTCCAGGCCGTGGGCAGCGACCAGCTGGTGCTCCAGCTTCCAGGCGAACAGGACCCCAGCCAGGCGGCCCGGGTCCTGGGCAGCACGGCCCTGCTGGAGTTCCGGGCCCAGAAGCCCGGCACCGAGGAGGAGATGCGGGGCCTGCTGGGTCTCAAGCGCCAGGCGGAGTCGGTGCTGCGCTCCAAGCAGCCCCCCTCCGCCCTCGGCAGCCCCACGCCGCCGCCGGCGCCGGTGTCCCTGTCGGCGGAGGATCTGGCCAAGGCGCTCACCTCCCTCGGGATCAAGGTTCCCGCCGGCGCCGATGAGGTCGATCAACTTGAGCGGCTGCTCCAGGAGACCAACCGCCGCATCCTTGCCCTCTACGGCCCCCCCCTGATCACCGGCAAGGACCTCACCAGCGCCGGCCGCCAGCAGCAGGCCACCGGAACCGGCTGGGAGGTGACCCTGGGCTTCAACCGGGAAGGGGGCGAGAAGTTCGCCGCCCTCACCCAGTCCATCGCCGGCACCAACAGGGTGCTCGGCATCGTCCTCGATGGCCGCTCGATCAGCGAGGCGAGTGTCGGCGAGCAGTTCAAGGTGGCCGGCATCACCGGCGGCTCCGCGTCGATCACCGGCAACTTCAGCGCCGAGGAGGCCCGCGATCTGGAGGTCCAGCTGCGGGGCGGCTCCCTGCCCCTGCCGGTGAAGATCGTCGAGGTGCGCACGGTCGGCCCGTCCCTGGGGGCTGAGAACATCCGCTCCAGCCTGGTGGCGGGCCTCTCCGGCCTGGCCCTGGTGGCGGTGTTCATGGCGGTGGTCTATCGCCTGCCCGGGATGGTGGCGGTGGTGGCCCTCAGCCTCTACGCCCTGTTCAACCTGGCCATCTATGCCCTGATTCCCGTCACCCTCACCCTGCCGGGCATCGCCGGTTTCATCCTCTCGGTGGGGATGGCCGTGGATGCCAACGTGCTGATCTTCGAGCGCATCAAGGAGGAGCTGCGGACCGGCAACACCCTGATCCGCTCCATCGACACGGGCTTCTCCCTGGCCCTCTCCTCGATCATCGACGGCCACGTCACCGGCCTGATCAGTTGCGCGGCGCTGTTCTTCCTGGGCACCGGCCTGGTCAAGGGCTTCGCCGTCACCCTGGCGATCGGCCTGGTGCTCAGCCTGTTCACCGCCCTCACCTGCACCCGCACCCTGCTGCGCCTGCTGATGAGCTACCCGGCCCTGCGGCGCCCCACCTACTTCCTCCCCGCCCACCAGCTGCCTCCCGCCAGAACCGCGGCGGCCCAGCCGGGCGTGGCCTGAATGACCGCCATGACCTCCGTCTCCCCCCCGTCCCCCCGCTTCCGCATCAGTCGCCACCGCCGCCTGGCCTGGGTGGGGTCGATCCTGGCCTGCGGCCTGAGCCTGCTGGGCCTGGCCCTCTGCTGGCTGAACCCGTCGATCGGCGCTCCGCTGCGGCCCGGCCTCGATTTCACCGGCGGCACCCAGGTGCAGGTGGAGCGGGACTGTGCCCCCTGCAAGCCCGTCACCGCCGCCGAGGTCCGCCAGGGGCTGGCCGGCCTCGCCCTGCCCTCTGCGGAAGGGGAGGTGGCCCCCAGCCTGGGCAGCGTCTCGGTTCAGGTGCTCGACGGCGGCCGCTCCCTGCTGCTGCGGCTGCCGGCCCTGGATGCCGACCAGAGCAAGGCGGTCATCGATGACCTTGCCAACCGGGTCGGCCCCCTGCTCTCCAGCGGCACCTCGGTCAACACGATCGGTCCGACCCTCGGCTCGCGCCTCCTGCAGGGCAGCCTCGTCTCCCTGCTGGTGAGCTTTGCCGGGATCGCCGCTTACATCACCTTCAGTTACAGCGGCATTTTCGCCGGGCTGGCCCTGCTCTGCCTGGCCCACGACGTCCTGATCACCTGCGGGCTGTTCGCCTGGCTCGGGCTGCTCCAGGGCATCGAGGTGGATTCCCTGTTCGCCGTGTCCCTGATCACCGTGGCCGGCTATTCCGTCACCGACACGGTGGTCGTCTACGACCGGATCCGCGAGCAGCGCCGAACCCTCGGTGATCTGCCCCTGGTGGAGCAGGTGGATGTGGCCGTCGATGCCACCCTCACCCGCTCGCTCTACACCTCCTTCACCACCCTGCTGCCCCTGGTGGCCCTGATCTTCTTCGGCGGCAGCACCCTGTTCTGGTTTGCCGTGGCCCTCACCGTGGGCATCGCCGTCGGCAGCTGGTCGAGCATCGGCCTGGCGCCCACCCTGCTGCCGGTGTTCTCGAAGCGATGAGGGGCCCCGAGCGCAGCGAGCCGAACCGGCGCGGCTGGCCGTTGCTGCCGGTGGTGCTGCTGGTGCTGGCCCTGATCGATCTGCGGGTGGAGCTGATCCTGCTCTGGGACCACCTCACCCTCACCTCGCTCACCGCCGCCGTCCGCTCCCACCTCCTGGCCGTCACGGTGCTGGTGGCCCAGCCCTCCCTCTGGTATCACTACCGCCGGGTCCGCGGCTGAAACGGCCGGCACGCCGGCCCCAGGGCGTTCCCGCGATCAGGTCCGATCCCAGCGGTCCATCACGTCCCGTACGAGCACTTCCTCGCAGGCCACCTGCAGGACCACCACCAGGGGCAGGGCCAGCAGCAGACCGGGCAGCCCCAGCAGGGCCCCCAGGCTCAGCTGGGCCATCAGGGCCACGGTGGGAAGCAGGTTGACGGTGCGGCTCAGCAGCAGCGGTGTCAGCAGGAAGGCTTCGCCGTTCTGGAGCAGCAGCCGCAGCACCAGCACCTGGACCACCTTGGCCGGTGAGATCAGCAGGGCGACCGCCAGCGGCAGCAGGGTGGCGGCCGTGGGACCGATGGTGGGCACGAAGGTGAGCAGGCCGCAGACCAGCCCGCTCAGCAGGGCCAGCGGCACCTGCAGCAGGGCCAGCCCTGCCCAGGTGGTGACGAACACCACCGTGCCCGAGATGGTCATGCCCGCCAGCCAGCCCCCGAGGGCCTCGCGGCATTCCCCCAGCAGCTGTTGCATGCGGGGGCGGTAGAACCGCGGCGTGGCGGCGATCAGGAGCCGCTGGTGGCTGGCGGGATCGAGCGCCATCAGGATGGCCAGCAGCCGCATCAGCAGCAGCTGGATGGTGCTGTTGGCCGCGCCCCCGGCCACCCCCAGCAGCTGGCCGCCCAGGGGCTGCAGCCGGTCCCAGAGGGTTCCCTCGGCCAGCTGCCTCTCCAGGTCGCGCAGCAGGGGGGTCTTCGGAACCACCTCCCCCAGCCGATCCAGCAGTTCGGGCACCAGCTGGCTGAACTGGCGGACCTGGTCGATCAGTTCCGGCAGCAGCAGATTGGCGAGCACCCAGCCGATCACGAGCAGGGCCGACAGCACCAGCGACAGGGACGCCCCACGGTTCAGCGGGGTCAGCCGCCGCAGCAGGCTGGTGGGCACATCGAGGGCCACCGCCAGCACCACGGCGCCGAAGAGGATCAACAGCACCCAGCGCAGTTCCCAGAGCAGCAGGAACAGCGCCACCAGGGCCAGGGCCCCGAGCAGGGTGCGTGCCTTCATGTCTGCCGCCGTTCCCGCTTCCAGGGATCGAGGATGTCATGGATCAGCACATCCCGCAGCAGAACCTGGAGGCACACCGCCAGGGGCAGGGCCAGCAGCAGGCCGAGGGGGCCGAACAACAGGGTGAACAGCAGCTGGGCCGTGAGGGTCAGGCCGGGGAGCAGCTGCAGCTGGTGGTGCATCACCGAGGGGGTGATGACGTAGCTCTCCAGGTTCTGGATGATCACGTAGGTCACCAGGACGGCCAGGGCCTTCCAGGGGGCATCCAGCAGGGCCACCGACATCGGAAAGACCGTGCTCAGGGTGGGGCCCACGTTGGGGATGATGTTGAGCAGGCCTGCCAGCAGGGCATTGACCGCCACCAGCTTCACCCCCAGCAGGGACAGGCCGATGGCCGCCAGCAGGCCCACGCAGACGGAGCTGATCAGCACCCCCACCATCCAGCTGCTCAGGGCTGAGCCGCAGGCCACCAGCACCTGCCGCAGCCGCCGGCGATAGAAGGAAGGCGCCAGCAGCAGCAGGGCCTCCCGATAGCCGGTGGGCTGGGCGGCCACCATCAGCGAGACGGCCACGACGAACAGGGTCTGGAGCAGCCCGGCGCCGACGTTGCCGGCCACCCCCACCAGGCCGATCGCTCCGCCGCCGAGCCGGCCCAGCAGATCGGGGGGCAGGGTGGCGGGAATCGAGAGGGTCGATTTCAGCCAGTCCAGGCTGCCGTCCCGGCGGCCGTAGACCATCTGGGACGCCCCCTCGAGGGCCTGGCGCAGCAGCTTGAGCAGCTCGGCCCAGGCCCGCGGCACCTGCAGCAGCAGTTCACGGAACTCGGCGATGAACGGCGGGATCACCACCGTGGCCACCACCAGCACCACCAGCGTCACCAGCAGCAGGGCCAGCAGCAGGGCGATGGGACGGGCCACGCCGATCCTCTCCCGGATGGCGCCCACCAGGGTGCAGAGGGCCATGGCGAGCACCACGGCGGCGAACAGGAGGATCAGGGCGTCACGCAGGCTCCACAGCAGAACGAGCGCCGCCAGCAGGGCGATCAGGCCCAGCCACTGGCCGAATTTCAAACCTCCTCCTGGGTCTCCTCGGCCGACTCCTCACCCTGGCCGGCGAAGCCGAGGCCGTGGCCGTCGGCGTAACGCTGGGCGAAGCGCATGAAACGCTCGAAGTCGGCGGTGCTCTTCCAGGTGTAGGTGGCTTCCAGGGCGCTGGCCTTGCCGTTGACGAAGCGGGCCTTCACCTCCCGGGTCACCATCTCGCCTTCCTCATCGAGCATGAACATGCCGGTGATGTCCCCCATCGACTGGGGGTCCAGGGCTTCGGGCTCCTCGAACACGAAGGTGGCCTGGCCGGTGCGGCCATCCCGTGAACGGGTCAGGCGGATGTCGGGCACGACCGTCTCGTCCACCCCGCGGAAGAACTGAATGGCGGCGGCCATGGCACACGCTCAAAAGGTGACTTTAGGCAGAGCTCGTCCCGGCCCTTTGCGGGGCTTCACAGCCAGGTCGCCGGCTCCAGGCCTGTGCCCATCAGTCCTGACATAGTGGGACCCACCCTGCTGCCTTTCCGGCCGGTCGTCTCCCCCATGCTCTCCGGTCCTCCGGTTTCCAGCACCGTCGATGCCGATCAGCTGCTGGAGCGTTTCCTCACGGGCTCGGCCCGTCAGCGCCGCAGCCTGCTGGGCACCCTTGGACAGGCCGGGTCGGCCCTGCTGGATCTGATCCCGGATCGCCTCGACCACCTCGATGCCACCGGAGACGACTGGGCCGCCGGCCACCTGATCCAGCTGCTGCTGGCCTCCGGTGACACCGCCCGCCAGGAGGCCCTGCTGGCCCGCCATCCCCAGGGCTGGCTCGCCGTCACCAGCGTCGCCGGGCTCGACTATGCCCCGCTGCAGCTGCACCTGATGCGGCAGGCGTTCGAGGAGGCCGACCGGCTCACCAGCGAACACCTGCGTCAGCTGGCCGGCGAGGGGGCCGTGCGCCGCGGTTACGTCTATTACAGCGAGGTGGCGACCATGCCCGCCACCGATCTCACCAGCCTCGACCGCCTCTGGACCTGCTACTCCCAGGGGCGCTTCGGCTTCTCGGCCCAGGCCCGGCTGCTGCTGGCCTGCCAGGGTCAGTGGGAGCGCCTCTGGCCCCGTCTGGGCTGGAAGGCCGACGGCACCTGGACCCGCTACCCAGGCTCCTTCCAGTGGTCGATCGACGCCCCCGAAGGCCACATGCCCCTGATCAACCAGCTCCGGGGGGTGCGGCTCATGGATGCCCTTCTGCAACATCCCGCCATCCAGGCGCGCCTGGAGGAGGCAGCGGCGGGGCGCCCGCGTTAGGTTCCGGTGAGGCGAATGGGAATTCCTGCTTCATGCAGCTCCGCTGGGCCGATTACATCACCCCCTCCACCCTGCAGCTGGCCCCGCTGGTGGAGTTGCTCCTCGAACCCGTTGGCTGTGCCCTGCGTCAGGCGGAGCTGCAGCTGGGTCTCCAGGAGGCCCTGGTCAATGCGGTGCGGCATGGCAACGGCTGCGATCCGGGCAAGTGCCTGAGGATCCGGCGGATCGTCACGCCGCGCTGGGTGGTGTGGCAGGTGCAGGACGAGGGCCCCGGCCTGCCGGTCCATGCCCGCCGCGGTTGCCTGCCCTGCCAGGAGGATGCCCCCTCCGGCCGGGGCCTGTTCCTCATCCATCACTGCTTTGACGACGTGCGCTGGAGCGGACGCGGCAACCGTCTGCAGCTGGCGGCCCGCCGGGCGGCTAGCGCCCGTGGGCAGGACAACCCGGATCGCTGATCTCGGCCTTGAGCCAGGCCTGGGCGTTCTCCAGCAGGGCGATGGCGCGCAGGCGGCCGTCGCTGGCCGCACTGGCACCGGGATCATCGGCCGCCAGCAGTTGGACCAGCGCCGCCGCCACCTGTTCGGCGGCCCGACGGGGCCGCTGACGCTTCAGGGCGTGCCACTCCCGGTCGCCGATGCTGAGCTGGCGGTGCAGGCGCTCGGCCAGGGGCAGGGCTTCGGCGGGCCAGGAACGGCTCGCCGGGACGGTGGCGCCGACCGTGGAAGGCGATCCGGCTGGAGCGGCGGGGGCTTCCACTGGACGATCGGACCGAACTGGATCCATCCTGTCGCTCCAGGCCACGCCCTGTCGATCGCGCCGCCATGAGACGTCCCCAGCGCCCCCGCCGCTCCCCGTCCCCCGGCGTGCTCCACCATCTGGCGGCGGTGCTGAGCCTGGCCGGTCGCCCCGGGGCGGTCGCCGCCACCGGTGTCAGCCAGCGCCGCCGGCGCCAGCGGCTGGAGCTGGCCCAGCGGCTGCTGGACCCGCTCCCGGAGGCCCTGCGGCCGAGCGGGCGCCACGGTGACCGCTTCTGGACGGCCCTGCGCTGGGGGGGACTCGGGCTGCTGCTGGCCTGGCTGCTCAAGCCCTGACGCAGGCGTTGGCTTCGCCGACGAACTCGAGCGGATGGGGGCGCTGCTGCAGGGCCTCCACTTGGCGGCGCTTCAGGGCGGTCCAGTCATCGAGCAGTGCGGGGCTGAAGACCTCGCCGGCGAGCAGGTAGTCGTGGTCGTTCGCCAGGGCCGCCAGGGCGCCTGTCAGGTCGGCGGGCAGCGCGGCTGGCCGATCGGCAGGAATGGCGGCGGCCATGGCCGGGGCGAGCTGGCGATCAGCAGGCGGGCCGGGATCGATCTGGTGGCGCACCCCATCAAGACCGGCCAGCAGCATGGCGCTGAAGGCCAGGTAGGGATTGGCCAGCCCGTCGGCCTGGCGCAGCACCAGCCGCCGCCGGCCGGGATCGCCGTCCGGCTCGGGAACGGCCACCACAGTGGCGCAGTCGTGGCGGGCATAGGCCAGCCGGGTCGGCGCCTGGGGCCCGCTCCCCAGGCGCCGGTAGCTGTTGGTGCCCGGGTTGGTGAAGGCGGCCAGGGAGGGGCCATGGCGCAGCAGTCCCCCCAGGTACCAGCGGGCGGTCTGGGAGAGGTCGCCGTAGGTGCCTTCGCCGGCGAACAGGGGATGGCCCGCTTTCCAGAGGCTCTGGTGCACTGTCAGGCCGGCGCAGGTTGGCTCCAGGTTGGGCCTGGGCAGGAAGGTGGCGCTCCAGCCGTGGCGGCGGGCCACGTTCCGCACCACGTAGCGGCTCACCATCAGCGCGTCGGCGGCCCGCAGCGGATCGCCGCTGGCCAGTGCGAGGTGCTGCAGGGGACCTGCCGCCGGCTGGAGCGGCAGGCGGGCCTGGATCCCGAGGGCCGCCAGGGTCAGCCCCAGCTCGCTGTGGAGAGCCTCCGGCGGAGCGGCGCCGGGGGCGAGCCGGTACCCGCAGCCGAGATCATCGGCCTGGGAGGCGAGCTCCTGGAACAGGAAATAGCCGGACTCGGTGCCGAAGCGGGCGGCATCCGCCAGTCCGCTGCCCGCCAGCAGGGCCAGGGCACAGGCCGCCAGGGTGCGCGGGCAGTGCCGAAGACGCCCATCACTGTCGGTCGGCCCCTCGAGCGCGGCGATCAGGCTCAGGCTCCGGGGGGCGAGGAAGGGGTCGATCCAGGCGCTGGCCGGGTCCGGATGGAGCACCAGACCATCGAGGGCCAGGCCGTGCTGGAAGGCCCCCTCCCCGAGGCGATGGGCCTCGAGACTGATCGACTGCCAGCGCCCTTCCAGGTCCGTCACCTTGAGGTCGATGCGCTCGATGCCGTCGTCTCCGAGGCGGCGCAGGACGTCCTGGGCGGAGGGGGCCATGGCGGAAGGCGGGTGGGAAGGCTGCCGCCACGATGGTGCCCCCCCGATCGGTCGGTGGCCGCGTAACCGTTTCTGTCAGATTCTCCAGAACCAGCCGCAGCACAGGAATCTGGCGGATTGCGAGTGCTACCTTCCGCTTCAGGTGCGTCGATCCGTTTCGTCCATGCGAGATGCCATCACCGGTCTGATCGGTCGCTACGACCAGCTGGGCCGCTATTTCGATCGCAACGCGATCGATCGGATCGATTCCTATTTCGGCCAGGCCGAGTTGCGGCTGGCCGCGGTCGAGCTGATCAACCGGGAAGCCGCCACCATCGTGCGGGAGGCGGCCCAGCGTCTCTGGCTGGAGGACCCCGAACTGCTGCTGCCCGGTGGCAACGCCTACACCACCCGTCGGCTGTCGGCCTGCCTGCGCGATATGGATTACTTCCTGCGCTACGCCAGCTACGCCCTGGTGGCCGACGACTTCACCATCCTCGACGAGCGGGTGCTGAACGGTCTCGACGACACCTACAAGAGCCTGGGGGTGCCCACCGGTCCCACCGTCCGCAGCATCGCCCTCCTTGGTGAGGTGATCGCCGAGATGCTGGCCGATGCCGGCATGGCGGACACCGCTCTCGTGCGGGCCCCCTTCGAACACCTCTGCCGCGGCCTGTCCTCCAGCAACGTCCGGGCCCGCTGAGGCGACCGTTCCCTAATCTCAGTTCACTTCTGCCGCCCCGCCAGGTCTTGCCTTCTCTTCCAGTGCCTTCCTCCGTCAGCAGCACCCACCGGCTCGCCCTGGACCCCATCGCCACCCCCGAGCGTCTGCTGCTGGGTCCAGGTCCGTCCAACGCCCACCCCACGGTGCTGCAGGCCCTGGCCCGGATGCCGATCGGCCACCTGGATCCCCTCTACATCGACCTGATGGGCGAGGTGCAGGAACTGCTGCGCTACGCCTGGCAGACCGACAACCGGCTCACCATCCCGATGAGCGGCACCGGCAGCGCCGCCATGGAGGCGACCCTGGCCAACACCATCGAACCCGGCGACAAGGTGCTGGTGGCGGTGATGGGTTACTTCGGCCAGCGCCTGGTCGATATGGCCGGCCGCTACCGGGCCGAGGTGGTCACGATCGAGCGGCCCTGGGGAGAGGCCTTCGACCTGGCCGAACTCGAAGCCGCCCTGATCGCCCACAAGCCCGCCATCCTGGCGATGGTGCATGCCGAGACCTCCACCGGCGTCTGCCAGCCGATGGACGGCATCGGCGACCTCTGCCGCCAGCACGACTGCCTGCTGCTCCTGGACACGGTCACCTCCCTGGGGGCGGTGCCGCTGCACATCGATGCCTGGAAGGTGGACCTGGCCTACAGCTGCAGCCAGAAGGGCCTCAGCTGCCCCCCCGGCCTGGGCCCCTTCACCATGGGCCCCCGGGCCGAGGCCAAGCTGGCCGCCCGTTCCGGCAAGGTGCCCAACTGGTACCTCGATGTCTCCCTGCTCAACAAGTACTGGGGCAGCGATCGGGTGTATCACCACACCGCGCCGGTGAACATGAATTTCGGCATGCGGGAAGCCCTGAGGCTTCTTGCCGAGGAAGGACTGGAGGCCGCCTGGGCGCGCCACCGCAGCAATGCCGAACGCCTCTGGGCCGGCCTGGAGCGGCTGGGGCTCGAACTGCATGTCAGTGAGCCCCTGCGGCTGCCCACCCTCACCACGGTCCGGATTCCCGAGGGCGTCGACGGCAAGGACTTCAGCCGTCACCTGCTCGACCGCTTCGGCATCGAGGTGGGCGGCGGGCTGGGGGATCTGGCCGGCAAGGTGTGGCGCATCGGCCTGATGGGCTACAACAGCACCCCCGAGAACGTCGACCGCCTGCTCGCCATCTTCGAGAGCGAGCTGCCCGCCTTCCGGCCTTCGACCGCCGTCGCCGCCGCCGTCGCCTGAGTCAGGCCGGGCCCTCTCCCCTGGCCCGCAGCTCCTGCCGGGCCAGGCGCCGCTGCCGGAACCAGACCTCCAGCTGTTCCCCGGCCCGCTCCCCCAGCACGCCCCCCCGCACCACCATGTGGTGGTGGGCGCTGGGGTGGCACGAGAGATCGAGGCTGCCGCCGAGACCGCCCCGCTTCGGATCGGCCGCCCCGTAGATCACCGTTCCCACCCGCGCCTGGATCAGGGCGCCGGCGCACATCGGGCAGGGCTCGAGGGTCACCAGCAGGGTGCAGCCGTTGAAGCGCCAGTCGCCCCGGGCCGCCGCCGCCCGGCGCAGGGCCAGCAGTTCGGCGTGGCCCAGGGGGTCCGCCCGCCGGTGGCGCCGGTTGCTGCCCCAGCCCACACAGCGGCCGGCCTCATCCAGCAGGGCCGCCGCCACCGGGATCTCCCCCCCGGCCCCGACCGCGTCGGCGAGGCGCAGGAGCCGGTCCATCCACAGCAGGCTGGCGGTGTCACTCAGCATGGACTCCTTCTAGCCATGCCTCCGGAGGGGCAAGCGGCAGAATGCCGAAGCCCCCACCGTCGCCGTTGGCCAGCGTCCCCCCCGCCCAGCGGCCAGTGCCGCCCCCCAGGCAGTGCGGCTCCTTCGTGGATCCGTTCGCGGTGGACCCGGCCCTTGAGGCTTTTCTGCACCAGGCGTCGACCCTGCTGTGCCGCTGGCTGGGCCAGGCCGGCCACGGCACCCCCCTTCCCGGGCTCAGCGTGCTGCCGGTGGTGGAGCCGGAGGCCGGAGGCCTGGGCAGCGACCGGCTGCTGGCCGATCTCCAGCTGGTGATGGAGGGGGCCTACAACCCCAACCATCCCGGCGCCCTGGCCCACCTGGATCCGCCGCCCCTGTCGGCCTCGATCGTGGCTGATCTGATCTGCGCCGGGCTGAACAACAACCTGCTGGCCGAGGAGCTCTCCCCCAGCCTGAGCCGCCTCGAGCGTGCCCTCTGCGCCTGGATGGCGGGGCGTCTCGGCCTGCCGGAGGGCGCCGGCGGCGTGGCGGCCAGCGGCGGCAGCCTCAGCAACCTGATGGCCCTGGTCACCGCCCGCCATCAACGGGGCCTGGCGACCCGCGGCGACGCGGTGGTGCTCTGCAGCGAGGAGGCCCACGTCTCGCTGATCAAGGCCGTCGCCGTGATGGGCCTGCCGGCCGAGGCCCTGGTGCGGCTGCCGGTGACCGCTGCCGGCGGCCTCGACC
Source organism: Synechococcus sp. UW140 (assembly GCA_943367705.1). Taxonomy (GTDB): domain Bacteria; phylum Cyanobacteriota; class Cyanobacteriia; order PCC-6307; family Cyanobiaceae; genus Cyanobium. The sequence continues at coordinate 332,581 of CALRJV020000002.1, read as the reverse complement.
CCCTGGCCCTCGAGGAGCGGCTGGCCCGGCTGGATCGGGCCGGCATCCCGGTGATCGCCGTGGTGGCCACCTCCGGCACCACCGTCCGGGGCGCCCTCGACCCCCTGGAGCCGATCGCCGCCCTCTGCCGCCGCTACGGCCACTGGCTGCACGTGGACGGGGCCATCGGGGCGATCTTCGCCTTCAGCGAACGACTCCGCTCCCTGCTGGGCGGTCTGGAGCTGGCCGATTCGATCACGGTCAACCCCCAGAAGCTGCTCGGCATCACCAAAACCTCCTCCCTGCTGCTGCTGGCCGACCCCCGCCACCTGCAGCGGGCCTTCGGCACCGGCCTGCCCTACATGGAGCCCAGCTGGGGCGGCGGCCACCAGGGGGAGGCTGGGCTGCAGGGCACCCGGCCCGGGGAGATCCTCAAGCTCTGGCTGGGGCTGCGCCAGCTGGGCCTCGACGGCATGGCCGCCCTGATCGAGGCGGCGGTCAGGCGCCGCAGCGAGCTGGAGCGGCGGCTGTGGGCCATCGGCGGCCTGACCCTCTGCAGCGGTCCCCTGCACCTGCTCGCCTTCCGCCCCAAGGGCTGCGATGCCGCCGGCGCCGAGCGCTGGAGTGCGGCCACCCGGGCGGCCCTGCTGGGGGAGCAGCTGATGCTCTCGCGGCCCGTCTACCGGGGGCTCCACCACCTCAAGGCGGTGCTGGGCAACCCCCACACGGGCAGTGAGCATCTGGAGCGCCTGGCCCTGGTGGTGCAGCGGAGCCTGGCGGAGGACTCCGATGGCTGAACCGAAGCAGGATCCCGTGGCGCCGCAGCGCCCCGCCACCGACCGCCGCGGCCGCTGGGTGGCGATCCTCACCGGCGCCCTCTCGATCCTGATCGGGGTGGCCTACCTGGTGCTGATCACGGTCCTGGATTCCCGTGGTCCCCTCCAGCCCCCGCCCCCCGAGGCCCTGGGCGCGGCGGCAGCCGCCGCGCCTGGCGCTGCTGCAGCGGTTCCACCACCCGGCTGAGGGCCGTCTCCAGGAAGCGGCGCAGCATCCCCTCCCGCTGGTTGAGGTCGTACTCGCGCTGCAGCACCTCCTGCAGCCCGCCATCCCCCCAGTCCTGGTTCTGGCGGAAGTAGGTGATGAAGCTGCGGCCCGCCACCCGGGTGAGCCAGGCGGCGCTGACGGCCTGCACCGCCCGGCTGACGACCAATGCGGGAAGGTTGAGGCTCAGGGCCGAGGTGATCAGACCCACCCCCCCCTTGATCAGGCCGAGGCCCGCCAGGGTGCGGCCCACCGACAGGGCCAGATCCTGGGCGCTCTCGCGGCTGAGGCTGACGCCGTAGACCCGGCCGATCTCCACCACCATCTGGGCGTTCACCGCGGCGGTGGCGAGCAGGTCGATGCCCGGCAGTGGCGTCACCATCACCACACCGGCGCCGATCCACATGTACCGGTCGACGATCGTGGCGGCATCGCTGCGGCGCTGACGGTCAAGCAGATCCTGGCTGGCCTGGCTGAGGCGCCGGCATTGCAGCAGCAGGTTGTCGGCGATCAGTTCCTCCCCGTCGGCATGGAGAACGGCGGCGATGCGGCGCAGCAGGGCCTCCACCTCCGGCTCCGGCTGCAGCGGCTTGCCCCCCGGCATCGGCACGCTCTGGGGGGCGGCGCTGGCGGGGATCACGTCCTCGGGGCCGAGTCGGGCGGCGCAGCGCTGCCGCAGCAGCCCCAGCAGGCGCCGTTCCTCCTCCTCGCCGCGCAGGTCGCATTTGTTGAGCACCAGCAGCAGCCGCTTGCCCAGCCCCGCCAAGGCCTCGAACACCTCCAGCTCGCTGGCCCGCAGGTCCCCGTCCAGCACCAGCAGCAGCAGGTCGGCCCGGGCGGCCAGTTCCCGGGCCAGGCGCTCCCGCTCCCGCCCCTCCCTGCCCGCTTCGAGAATGCCCGGGGTGTCCTCCAGGATCACGGCCCGGCTCAGATCCCTCAGTCGCAGCCGGTAGCGGGTGGCGGCGGTGGTCGAGCCCATCGGCGCCCCCACCTCCCCCACCAGCTCCTGCAGCAGGGCGCGGATCAGGGAGGTCTTGCCGGTCGAGCCGGTCCCGAACACGACGATCACCAGGTCGCCCCGCTCCAGCTCCGCCTCCATGCGCTGGCGTTCCTGGCGCAGGGCCTCCCGCTCCACCGCGTCGCGCACCTGGGCCAGGGTGCGATCGATGGCGCCCAGGTTCCGCTGGGCCGCCTCCCGGCGGCTGGACGGGATCGCCGCGGGGGCGGACCTGCCCGGGCCTTTCGCCGCGCCCTGCCGCAGCCGGCGCAGCCAGGGCCAGCCCAGCTGGGCCAGGGCCACCGCCAGGGCCGCCAGCAGGACCAGCATCAGCGGCCCCACCATCCAGTAGGGCAGCCAGGTGCTCAGGGTCCACTGCAGCTGCTGAATCGCCTGCAGCACCATGCCCAGCACCACCAGCACCAGCAGACCCAGAAAGACCCAGATCCAGAGCCGCGAGGGCAGCTTCACGGGCCCGGCGGTGCGGAGCGCACGATCTCGCCGAACAGCGAGGCCGCCAGGGAGCTGCTGGCGGCGGTGGGCCGGTTGTCATCGTTGCCCAGCCAGATGCCGATCACCCACTGGCGCCTGGGGGCATAGCCCACGAACAGCAGGTCCCGGCCCTCGTTGGTGGTGCCGGTCTTGCCCCAGCTGCCGGCTCCCACGTAGGCGGCGCTGCCGGTGCCGCCGCTGACCACCGCCTCCAGCAGGGTTCGCATCGCCTTGGCGGTGGCGGGGCTCATCACCCTCCGCCCCGGGCTGGTGACGGCCCTGGAGCTGCCGGCGGAGCTCCGGCAATCGGCCCCTGCCGCTGCTGCGCCCGTCTGGGAGGCGGCGCAGGCCTCCGCATCGGTGAGGCGCCGGATCGTGGTCGGGGCCCGCCAGAGCCCATCAGCGGCGACGGCGGCATAGGCCGCCGTGAGCTCCAGCAGGGTCACCTCGCTCTGGCCCAGGGCCAGGCCCGGCACCGGGGCCAGGGGGCTGGTGAAGCCCAGGTCCCGGCCCTTGCTGACGACGGCGTCGAGGCCGTCCTTGCGGGCCAGCCGCAGGGCGGCGGTGTTGCTGCTGATCGCCATGGCCTGGCGCAGGCTGAGGCTGCCGCCGCAGCCGCTGCTGAAGTGCTGGCCGCCCCAGTCCAGCGGCCCGCAGCCGATCCGGTCTCCGGGCTGGGCGCCCCGCTCCAGGGCGACCACGTAGGGCACCAGCTTGAAGGTGCTGCCGGGCTGGCGCAGGGCCATCGAGGCCCGGTTGAACTGGCTCTGCAGATAGTCCCGGCCACCGGCGATGGCGCGGATCCCGCCGGTGCGGCTGTCGAGCACCACCACCGCCCCCTGGCTCACCCCCAGGAACCGGCTGGCGTCGATGCGCTGGCGCAGCAGCACCTCGACCCGCTCCTGCAGCAGCGGATCGAGGTGGGTGTCGATCAGGAAGTTGCCCTCGGCGGCCACCGCCTTGCCCACCTGGTTCTCCAGGTCGCGGCGCACCTGGTCGGTGTAGAAGGGCGCCCCGCGCTGCTGGGCGGAGCGGCAGGCGTCGGCGGCCAGGCGGATCGGCTGCCGCCGGGCCCGTCGGGCCTGGTCGGCGGAGATGCGGTTGGTGGCCGCCATCTTGTCGAGCACCTGGTTGCGGGAGGCGAGGGCCGCCGCGGGATCGACGCAGGGGTCGTAGCCGTTCGGGGAAGGGAGCAGGCCCACCAGCAGGGCGGCCTCCTCGAGCTTCAGGGCCGAGGCCGGCCGGTTGAAGAAGCGCCGGGAGGCGTCCTCGAACCCCCAGACGGCCCCGAGATAGACCCGGTTCAGGTAGCTGAGCAGCAGCTCCTCCTTGCTGAAGCGCGCCTCCAGCTGCAGGGCCACCAGCAGCTCCCGCCACTTGCGCCCCAGGGTCTCCCCCTGCCCCACCTGCTCCGGGTAGAGGCTGCGGGCGATCTGCTGGGTGAGGGTGCTGCCGCCTTCCAGCACCCGGCCCCCCAGCAGGTTGGTGACCAGGGCCCGGGCGGTGCCGATCGGGTCCACCCCCGGATGCCACCAGAAACGGTTGTCCTCGCTGGCCAGCAGGGCATCGATCAGCACCGGCGGATAGGCTCCGAGCTCGCCAAGCTCGCGTCGCTTGCGATCGGCCACGGAGGCCACCGGCCGGTCGTTGCGGTCGTAGAGGAGCAGGGGCCCCCGCACCGTCGCCAGGCTGCCGCGGGTGGGCACCTGCAGCAGGGACAGGGCCAACAGCAGGCCGCCACCGCCGGCCACGACCGCCGCCGCACGCGCTCCCCAGCGCCCCAGCCGGTCGAGGCGGGTGTTGCCGTCCCGCTCGAACAGGAGCGTGGGCAGATCCTCCTGATCGGCGGGTCCGAAGCGCACCCGGTCCCCCTCGCGCAGCACCAGCTCCCGCACCCGCCGGCCCCGCCACCACAGCCCGTTGGTGGAGCCGGCATCGCTCAGCAGCCAGTGCCCGCCGTGGTTTTCCAGCAGGGCATGGTGGCGGCTGACCGCCGTGTGATCGATGACGATGGCGTTGTCGGCGGCGCGGCCGATCCGGTAGAGGCTGCCGTGCAGGGGCTGCTCCAGCTCCGGCTGGCCAGGCCGCAGCACCTTGAGCCGGGGGCCGGGGCTGCGGGGACGCAGTCGCTGCTCCAGCCCTTCAAGGATGGCGGTCGGCATGGGGTCGCAGCAGATCGATGAGGAAGCACGCCACGGCCAGGTTGATGGCGACGTCGGCGAGGTTGAAGATCGGGAAATGGATCGGGACGAACTCCAGGAAGTCCACCACGGCCCCGTGCCGCCAGCGGTCGATGCCGTTGCCGACGGCGCCCCCGAGCAGCAGTCCCAGGGCCAGCACGTTCCAGAGGCCGGCGGGGGGACGCCACAGGATCCAGAACAGCAGGCCGAGGCTGACCAGGGCGCTCACCAGGCCCAGCTGGTTCGGCACCCCGGCGAAGAGACTGAAGGCCGCCCCGGTGTTGCTGACGCGCTGCAGCTGCAGCAGGCCGGGCAGCAGCGGCTGGGTGGTGCCGCTGGCCAGGTGTTCCACGGCCCAGCGCTTGCTGAGCTGATCGAGCCCCACGGCGATGGTCGCCACCCACAGGGGCGCCAGCCGCTGGCGCAGCGTTCGGGCCATCACGAGGGCACCAGCAGCAGACGGCGCAGCAACCAGGCCAGGACACCGGCGGCGCAGCAGAGCAGCAGCTGGGGCAGCAGGGCCAGGCTGTAGCCCACCACCAGGGTGAGGGTGTCACCGCCCCAGCGGCCGGCCAGGCTGCCCAGGAGCAGGTTGGCGAGACCGCAGAGATGGAGCACCACCAGGCCGATGGCGGCGGCGCCGGCGAGGGTCAGGGGGTCGTCCATGCCCGGCTGGCGGGCCAGCTTGCCGGTGATCCAGGCGGCCGGCAGGAAGCCCGCCAGGTAGCCGAAGCCCGGATCGAGCAGATAACCGATGCCGCCCCCTTCGTGGAACACCGGCAGCTGGAACAGACCGACACTGAGATAGGCCACGGCCGCCAGCGTGGCACTGCGGGGTCCGCAGACCAGGGCCGTCAGCAGCAGGGCCGGCACCTGGAGGGTGATGCCGAGCGGACGCACGGCCCAGCCCGCCGCCTCATGCACCGGAAAGGCGGCCGGCACCAGACCGCCGACGAGGATCAGGAGAAGGCCGGCGATCGCTCCGCTCCAGGTGGCAAGGGCCCGCAATGAACCGTCCGTGGCTGGCGCCCATCCTGCTGCAGCTAGGTTCGGCTGAGAAGGGCCCCCCAGCCCGTCCGCCGGGCACCCGTACCCCCGGAGCCCCCTACCGCCGGACCCCGCACCGATGCCGGATTCCACCCCCACCGACCCGCCCGCCGCGGAGGAGACGGCACATACGGTTCCGCCTGTGGAGATCCATCTGGGGGATGCGGTGCGGCTGCGCCAGCCACTTCGCTACCTCAAGACCGCCGACCCGATGCCGATGCTGCGCCCACCGGACCTGGTGGATCCGGGGGAGGTGGGGCGCGTGGTGGAGATCCGGGCCCTGGACCTGCGGGCCATCCGCTTCCGCCGCGGCACCTTCCTGATCAATGCGACGGATCTGGAACCCGTCCATGCGGACGGCTGAGGCCGTGGTTCTGCCAGGCCTGGTGCGCCTGTGCCAGCGCCGGGGCCGGGCCCACCAGGCTCAGGGACGGGGTGGCGAGCCAGCGGCGGGCGGCTGAACGCAGATCAGCGGCGCCGAGGCCAGGGGCCCGCTCCAGGACCCTGCGCACGTGGTCGGCGGGCAGGCCATGGTGGAGCACCAGGGCCAGCCGTTCGGCGATCTGGGAGCAGGTCTGTCGTCCCATGGCGTCCTGCCCCTGGAACTTGGCCAGGGCCAGCAGCCGTGAGCCCTCGTCCAGCGGTTCCTCCAGGAGCCGTTGCCACTCGTCCAGCAGGCAGGTGGTGGCTTCGGCCACCCGCTCGGCCGAGGTGGACAGGTGCATGACGAACGGCGCGCCGCCGGCATGGGCCGGCAGGTGCACACCGACGTCGTAGGCCAGACCACGCTCCTCCCGCATGGTGATGAACAGGCGGCTGGACATGCCGAGGCCCAGGTGGGCCTGCAGCAGCCGCAGCGCGAGGGCGTCAGGGTGGGCCAGGGGAACGGTGGCGGCCCCCAGCATCAGCACCACCTGTTCGGTGTCCTGGACCTGCTGGCCCAGGTGCCCGGTGGCCGGCGGCGGAGCCGCGAAGGGCCGGGTCACCGGGGCGTGGGTGCTCCAGGGGGACGCCGCCAGTTCCCGCTCCAGTGCCTCCCCCAGGGCGGCGGTGGCGTCGCCGCAGAGCACCAGGACAGCGCCGTCGCTGCCGAGGCGTTCCACCAGGGGGCGCAGATCGTCCGGCCCGAGGCCGGCCAGTTCCGTTTCGATGCCGAGGGGGTCATGGCCGTAGGGGCCGTCGCCGTAGAGCAGGCGGCGCAGCTGGTCATGGGCCAGCTGGAAGGGGTCCTCCTTCTGGCGCTGCAGCATCTGCAGGTTGAGCTGGCGCTCGATCGCCACCTGGTCGGCCTCGAGCCGGGGGCGCCGGGCCATCGCCAGCAGCAGGGGCACCAGGGTGGTGGCGTCGTCGGCGGCGCACTTCAGGGCCAGCACCAGCCCATCCTCATGGGCCTCCACCCGCAGGGCGGCACCGGCCCCCTCGACGTAGTCGGCCAGGGCCTCGGCATCGAGATCGCCGCAGCCCCGCGTCATGCTGCCGGCCAGCAGCTGGTGGGCACCGCGGGCACCGGCGGGGTCGCGGCCGCTGCCGCCGGGAATGGCGAGACGGGCCGCCAGGATCGCCGGCCCGGGCCGGTGCAGGATCCGCAACGGCAGACCGCCCTCCAGGACGCGGCTGTCTTCGCTGCCGGCTGGGAGGCTGCCGGGGGGTGGGGCGATGCTCATGCCGGCACCGCCTCGAGCACGCAGGCCCGGGCCGGATCGAGCAGGGGCAGCATCTGCTCCTGGAGCCGCTGGGGCGACCAGCGCTCCAGCAGCTCCAGCGGATGGCCGAGGGGCTGGGGCCGGCCCCAGAGGCGGCTGCTGCCGATCAGGGAGGCCACGCCGCCGGGGGATTCCAGGGAGAAGCGGTAGCCGTTGGCGACGAGGCGCCGGGCCCGTCCCCATTCCTGTTCGCCCAGGGCGTCCTGGCGAAGCTCTTGCCACACCTGCTCGATGGCCTGCCGCACCTCGCCCAGCTCCTCGGGATCGCAGACGGCCTCCAGCAGGGCGATGCTGCCGCCCTCCATGGCATGCAGGTCCAGATCGATGCTCTCGACGATCTGCAGCTGCTCCCGCAGCCGTTCCACCAGCCGACTGCGGCGTCCTTCCGCCAGCACGGTGGTGCCCAGGTCGGCCCCGACCATCGCCTCCTGATCGGCGGCGGGCGGCAGCCACCACAGCATCAGCAGCCGGGCGGCCTCGAGCCGCGGTACCGCCAGCCGGTGCACCCCCGGGGTGACGCGCAGCTCCGCCGGGACCATCGGCGCGCCGCTGGCCGCCAGGGCCGCGAGGGGGCCGCTGGCGGCCCGCTGCATCAGGGCGCCATCGCCGACGGCACCGGCGAGGGAAAGGACGCAGCGGCCGGCGGCGTACTGGCGATGGTGGAAGGCCGCCATGGCGGCCGGGTCATGGTCGAGCAGGGCCTGGCGCCGGCCCAGGATCGGCAGCCCGTAGGGATGGTCGGGACAGGCCAGGGACAGCAGCCGCTGCAGGGCCACCTCCTCGGGCTGGTCCTCGCTCTGGGCCAGCTCCTCCAGCACCACCTGCCGCTCCATGGCGAAGCTGTCGGGGTCGAGCCGGGGCTGCAGCACCAGATCCATCAGCAGATCAAGGGCCTCGGCCGCCCCCTCCGGGGGCATCAGGGCGTGAAAGTGGACATCGTCGAAGCCGGTGGCGGCATTGCTGCTGCCCCCCAGGGCCTCGATGCGGCGATCGAACTCACCGGCCGCCAGCCCGTCGCTGCCCTTGAACACCATGTGCTCGAGAAAATGGGCCAGGCCGCTCTCGGTGGGGGTCTCGAAGGCGCTGCCGGCACGGCACCAGAAGTCGAGGCAGACCAGGGGGGCGTCCTCCAGGTCGAGCTGCACCAGTTCGACCCCGTTGGCGAGGGTGTGGCTGACGGGGGCGGTCAGACCGGGCAGCAAGGACCCGCAACAACCCAGGGAATCGCTCACGGATGCATGGCAGGATCCGCATTCTGCTGTGACGGCGTGTCCATGGGTGAGGTCGCACCGGCCGTTGACGGTGGCATCCATCCCCTGGTGGATGCCCTGGCGGAGCGGATCCGGCTCTGTCGCAACGCTCTGCCCGACCTGGCCCCCCTGGCGATCGACCCCGAACTGGAGGCCATCAGCGGCAGCCTGGACGGGGATGCCCTGTTCATCCGCAACGAGGTGCACCGCTGCCGGGGCCTGCGCAAGCTGCACCTGGAGACGGCGCGGCTCGGGGCGGGGCTGCAGATCCTCCACTGCGTCTTCTTCCCCGATCCTCGCCACGACCTGCCGGTGTTCGGCGCTGACATCGTCGCCGGGAAGGCCGGGGTGAGCGCCGCCATCGTCGATCTTTCGCCGGTGGGCGAGACTTTGCCGGAGCCGATCGCGCAGGCCCTGGCCGGCCGGGAGCGGCCCGCCTTCGCCCAGATGCGCGATCTGCCCCCCTGGGGATCGATCTTCTCCCCCCACGTGCTTTTCGTACGGCCCGAGTCGGAGGAGGAGGAGAAGGGGTTCGTCGAAGAGGTGGCGACGTTCCTCGGCGTGCTGGCCGCAGCGGCAGCGGCGAGCCCTTCCCAAGCCCATGACCATCCGGCTACGGTTGCGCGATGGCAAGGGCAGCTGAGGTATTGCAAGCAACAGAAACAAAACGACAAGACCCGGAGGGTGCTGGAGAAGGCGTTCAACCCCCAGTGGGCGGACCGCTACATCGAGGACCTGCTCTTCGACGACCCACCGGTCCCTGGCGCAACGGCCTGATCGTCGCCGGCGTGGCGGGTCTGCTGGTCGGCGGTGTCGTTCTGTATCAGCGCCTTCAGTCCGCCAGGCCCCCGGCCGCCGCCGTGGTCCGTCCGCCGGCCCCGGTGGAGGCCGTGGCGGCCCTGGGCCAGCTGAAGCCCGACGGTGACGTGCGCATCCTGGCGGCGCCGATCACCGGCATCGGCGGCAGCCCCCGCATCACCGAGCTGCTGGTGACCGAGGGCGACCGGGTGCGGGCGGGCCAGCTGCTGGCCCGTTTCGACAACCAGCCCCTGCAGCGGGCGGAACTGGCGCTGATCCGCACCCGGATCGCCAACCTCAGCCGCCGGCTCACCATCCAGACCCGGGACCTGGCGCGCTACCGCAAGCTGGCCAGCGATGGCGCCTATTCCGCCGCCGATCTGGACGTGCTTGAGCAGCGCACCCTGGAGCTCCAGGGCCAGCTGCAGGAGGCCCGGGCCTCCCTGGTCAAGGCCAGCACCGACCTGGTCAACACCGAGCTGCGGGCCCCGATCGACGGCACGGTGCTGCGCATCCAGTCCCGCGTCGGCGAACGGCCCGGCGACAAGGGCATCCTCGAACTGGGGGCCAGCGATCGCATGGAGGCCTCAATCGAGGTCTACGAGAGCGACATCGATCGGGTCCGGGTCGGCCAGGCCGTCACCCTCACCAGTGAAAACGGCGGCTTTAATGGCACCCTCCGGGGCACCGTGAGGCGCATCAGTCCCCAGGTCCGCCAGCGGGAGGTGCTCTCCACCGATCCCACCGGCGACGCCGATGCTCGCGTCGTTGAGGTGCGGGTGCGGCTCGACCCTGAAGACGGGGCGAAGGTCGCTGACCTCAGCGGCCTCAAGGTCATCGCCCGCATGCAGCCATGAACCTCTGGCAGGGACGCCGGATCCCCCTGGCCTGGCTGTTGCTCACCCGCCAGCCGATGCGCCTGGCGGTGGCCCTGGCCGGGATCACCTTCGCCGGGATCCTGATGTTCATGCAGCTGGGCTTCCGCGACGCCCTGTTCGACTCCAGCGTCACGGTGCACAAGCTGTTCGACACCGACCTGGTGCTGCTCAGCCCCCGCAGCAAGAGCTCGATCAGCATGACCGGATTCCCCGAGCGCCGGCTGGTGCAGGCCAAGGCCGATCCGGACGTGACCGGTATCACCCCGGTCCACTGGAACCTGCTCCTGTGGCGCAACCCCCAGACCAAGGGCACCCGCTCGATCCTGGCCCTGGGCTTCGAGCCGGGCGATCCCCTGTTCCTCGACCCGGCCGTCACGGCCCTGGCGCCCCGCCTCACCCAGAAGGGCCGGGTGCTCTTCGACGACCTCTCCCGCGATGAGTTCGGACCGGTGGCCAAGTGGTTCCGGGAGGGCCGCGTCGTTGAGAGTGAGGTGGCTGGCAAGCGCCTGCGGGTGGCGGGCCTGTTCAGTTCCGGGCCCTCCTTCGGCGCCGACGGCAACCTGCTCACCAGCCGGGAAACCCTGCTGAGCCTGGTGCCGAACAACCCGCCCGGCAGCATCGAGCTGGGGCTGATCCGTCTGCGTCCAGGGGCTGACCCCACCCTGGTGGTGGACCGGCTGCGCCGCCTGCTGCCGGAGGACGTGACCGTGCTCACCAAGCAGGGGTTCCTGGATCTGGAGATGGACTACTGGCGCACCAGCACCGCCATCGGCTTCATCTTCACCCTGGGCGCCGCCATGGGTTTCGTGGTGGGCTGCGTGATCGTTTATCAGATCCTCTATTCCGACGTCAGCGACCACCTGCCGGAGTACGCCACCCTGATGGCCATGGGCTACAGCCTGCTCACCCTGCTGGGGGTGGTGGCGCGGGAGGGCCTGCTCCTGGCGATCTTCGGGTATGTGCCCGCCTACCTCGCCGGCCAGGTGCTCTACGGCGTCATCCATGCGGCCACCAAGCTGCCGGTGGCCATGGCCGGCGACCGGGCCACAACCGTCTTCCTGATGATCCTGGTGATGTGCATGGGGTCGGCGGCGATGGCGATGCGCAAGCTGGGCGACGCCGATCCGGCCGACATTTTCTGAGCTGATGAACACCCTCCGCACCGGTTCCGCCCCACCTGCAGTCCCCACCGCTGCCGGTCCCCCCACGGTGTCGGTGCGGGGTCTCAGCCACTGGTACGGCACCGGCACGATGCGGCGCCAGGTGCTCCAGGGCATCGATCTGGAGATCCACCCCGGCGAAGTGGTGCTGCTCACGGGCCCCTCCGGCTGCGGCAAGACCACCCTGCTCACCCTGGTGGGGGCCCTGCGCCAGGTGATGGAGGGGTCGGTGCGGGTGCTGGGCTGCGAGCTGAACGGCTCCAGCCGCCAGGAGCGCCAGCTGCTGCGCCGCAGCGTCGGCATGATCTTCCAGGGCCACAACCTGCTGCGCTGCCTCACCGCCGAGCAGAACGTGCAGATGGGGGCCGACCTGCTGCCGGGTCTGGGCTACCGCGCCCGCCGCGACCTGTCGCGGGAATGGCTCCGGGCCGTCGGCCTCTCCGACCACCTGGGCAAGCTGCCCCACGACCTCTCCGGCGGCCAGAAGCAGCGGGTGGCGATCGCCCGCGCCCTGGCCGCCCACCCCCGCCTGCTCCTGGCCGACGAACCCACCGCCGCCCTCGACAGTCGCACCGGCCGGGAGGTGGTGGAACTGCTCCAGCGCCTGGCCCGGGATGAGGGCTGCGGCGTGCTGATGGTGACCCACGACCCCCGCATCCTCGATGTGGCCGACCGCCTGGTGCGGATGGAGGATGGCCGGCTGTGGGCCGAGGCGGCCGTGGTCGGGTGAGTAGGGTGGAGATTCAAGGTCTTTTCAAGGCTCGCATCACCTATGTCGAAACGCAGGAACCTCAAGAAGGAAAAGCAGGAGCGCAACCGGGCCTACGCCCGCAAGTTCAAGAAGCGCAAGCTGCGTAACGACGGCCGCGGGGAAGGGGCCGGCAACGGCGTGACCGGCACGGCCAACAACGGCGGCGCCGCCGACTGACCGGCGCGGTCCGGCCATGGCACCGGGGGGATTCGCTGCGGATCCCCCTTTTTCATGGCCTCTCCACCCTGGTCCCCGCACCGTCACCCGATGTTCATCAGCGTCGTCATCCCCACCTACAACCGGCTGCCGATCCTGCGCCAGTGCCTGCAGGCCCTGGAGTGCCAGGAGACCGGCGGCCCCCTGGAGGCCTATGAGGTGGTGCTGGTGGACGACGGCTCCACTGACGACACGGTGCGCTGGCTGGATGCCCATGCCACCGCCTTCCCCCATCTGCGCCTGATCCGCCAGGACCACGGCGGTCCGGCCGAGGGGCGCAATCGGGGGGTGGACGAGGCCCGCGGTGATGTGATCGTCTTCATCGACAGCGACCTGGTGGTGACCGAGCGGTTCCTGCTGCACCACGCCACGGCCCTGGCGCGGGCCTGGGAGGAGAGCGGCGACCGTCTCTGCTTCACCTACGGCGCGGTGATCAACACCCACAACTTCGAGGCTCCAACGTCGGAGCCCCACAAGCTGCGCGATCTCTCCTGGGCCTACTTCGCCACCGGCAACGTGGCGATCGACCGCCGGGTGCTGGAGCAGTCGGGCCTGTTCGACACCGGCTTCCGCCTCTACGGCTGGGAGGATCTCGAACTCGGGGAACGGCTGCGGCGCATGGGCGTGCGGTTGGTGCGCTGTCCTGAGGCCGTGGGCTACCACTGGCATCCGCCCCTGAGCCTCGAGCAGATCCCCGATCTGGTGCGGGTGGAGCGGGAACGGGCCAAGATGGGCCTCGTCTTTTACCGCAAGCACCCCACCCGTCGGGTGCGCTTCATCATCCAGTACACCTGGCTGCATCTGGCCCTGTGGGAGCTGCTCACCCTCGGCGGCCTGATCAATGAACGCAGCCTGCGGCCCCTGCTGCGCTGGCTGATCCGCCACGGCAAGGCGGGGCTGGCGATGGAGCTGCTGCGGCTGCCCCTCAACCGCTTCGGCGTGCGGGCACTCCACGCCGAAGCCCGCCAGCAGGGCCATTTGGTAGGTTGACCCGGTAACCCAACACCGCACACCTGCACGTTTCGGGTGATCCGCTGCCCTTCCTGTGGCGCGGCATCCCTGGCAGGTGGAGGCCAACCCGAAACCCCCCCAACCCCCATGGCTGTCGTCACTCTCTCCGAGATGATGGAAGCTGGTGCCCACTTCGGACACCAGACCCGTCGCTGGAATCCCAAGATGTCGCGCTACATCTATTGCGCGCGCAACGGAGTCCACATCATCGATCTCGTGCAGACCGCCGTCTGCATGAACAACGCTTACAAGTGGACCCGCAGTGCCGCCCGCAGTGGCAAGCGGTTCCTGTTCGTCGGCACCAAGAAGCAGGCCTCCGAAGTGATCGCCCAGGAAGCCGCCCGCTGCGGCGCCTCCTATGTGAACCAGCGCTGGCTGGGGGGCATGCTCACCAACTGGAGCACGATGCGCGCCCGCATCGACCGCCTCAAGGACCTGGAGCGGATGGAGTCCTCCGGCGCCATCGCCATGCGGCCCAAGAAGGAAGCCGCCGTGCTGCGCCGTGAACTCGACCGCCTGCAGAAGTACCTCGGCGGCCTCAAGAACATGCGCCGCCTGCCCGATGTGGTGGTGCTCGTGGACCAGCGCCGCGAGACCAACGCCGTGCTCGAGTGCCGCAAGCTCGACATTCCCCTGGTGTCGATGCTTGACACCAACTGCGATCCCGATCTCTGCGACGTTCCCATCCCCTGCAACGACGACGCCGTGCGTTCCGTCCAGCTGGTGCTGGGCCGGCTGGCGGATGCCATCAATGAAGGCCGCCATGGAGCGCAGGATCAGCGCGGCGGCGACGACGACGCCTGAGCCGTTCTCTCCCTCCCGACCTCCCCCACTCCCACCCCATGGCTGAGATCACAGCGAAGCTCGTCAAGGACCTGCGCGACAAGACCGGCGCCGGCATGATGGACTGCAAGAAGGCCCTCACCGAATCCGGTGGGGATGCCACCAAGGCCGCCGAATGGCTGCGCCAGAAGGGCATCGCCACCGCCGAGAAGAAGGCCGGTCGGACGGCGGCCGAAGGGGCCGTCGGCAGCTACATCCACACCGGCGCCCGCGTCGGCGTGCTGGTGGAGGTGAACTGCGAGACCGACTTCGTGGCCCGCGGCGAACTCTTCCAGGAGCTGGTGCGCAACGTGGCCATGCAGATCGCCGCCTGCCCCAACGTGGAATACGTCAGCACCGACGACATCCCCCCCGAAGTGGCGGAGCGGGAGAAGGCCATCGAGATGGGTCGCGACGATCTCGCCGGCAAGAAGGAGGAGATGAAGGTCAAGATCGTGGCGGGGCGCATCGGCAAGCGCCTCAAGGAACTGGCCCTGATGGACCAGCCCTTCATCCGCGACAACACCCTGACCGTCGGTGAGATGGTCAAGTCGGCCGCCGGCAAGACCGGCGAAAACATCCGGGTGCGCCGCTTCACCCGCTACACCCTCGGTGAGGGCATTGAGGTGGAGCAGTCGGATTTCGCCGCTGAAGTGGCGGCGATGGGCAAGGCGGCCTGAGCCGGAGCCGTTGAGCGACCCGTCCGATTCGATCGATCTGCCGGGTCAGCTCCAGGCCCTGACCCGGCGGCTGAGCCAGTCGAACCCGGAGCTCTACCGCCACGTCGCCCTGTACCTCCAGGTGCTGCGCCAGGCGTTGCCCCAGCAGGTCCGTCAGGCCTGCTTCCACCTCGCCACCCAGGTCCACCCCCAGCGCTACACCGAGCTCCCGGTGGAGCGCCGCAGGCTGCTGCACGGCCAGATCCAGGAGCTGGTGGGGCGCTGCTGCAGCCTGCTCACGGTGGAGCAGCTGGTGATCCTGGCGGCCCAGATCTCCCGGGAGCGTGAGCGCCGCGACCGGCATGAGCGGGAGCAGCTGCTGGAGGAACTCACCTGGGAGGGGGAGACCGGGGGCGGGGAACCGGAGCCCCTGCCGCCGGGATCGGTGCAGATCGCCTTCGCTTCGCCCCTCGCCGGCGGATCCTTTCTCTGGGGAGCCATGGGTCGGGGGGAGGCCCCCCCGCCGGACACCGACGAAGGGCAGCAGGACGATCCAGAGGAGGAGAACCCGCGCGACCGGGACGACGACGGCCGCGACGATCCGGACGACCGCAGCGACGACCCCGACGAGGAGCCCGAGGATGGCCCCGAAGAGGATCCCCTGTGGCAGTCGGGGCGGCTTCCCGATGATGCCGAGCGGGTGCTGCGCTGGATGGACGGCATGGAGCTGGCCCTGGCCCGGCGCCTGCGCAACCTCTCCCACGCCATCAATGTGGAGCTGCTGCGCGGTGGCGTCAGCCGCAGCCTGCTGCCGGTGAGCCTGCTGGATGCGGTGCTGGCCGGCCAGCTGGAGACCATGGCCGCCCCTGCCAACCTGATGCGGTTGCCCCTGCCCTTCCCTGGCGCCCGCGGCCCCCAGGCCCAGACGCTGGCGGTGCTGCTGCGGCCCACCGATCTGGAGCTGGAGGAGCCCCGCCTGCGCACCTGCCGGCGGCGGCTGCAGCAGCATCGCCAGGAGGTTCGCAGAATGGCCCAGCAGTTCCGTCGCCTGCAACGGCGGCTACGGATCCATCAGGCCGAACAGCTTTGGCTGCAGGACATCCGCCCCCCCTCGATTCCGAACGACTGAACGGCACCCCCTCCGTGGAAGGGCCTGGCGCGTCCCTGTCCGCAGCCCTGGAGCAGGCCTTGGAGCGCTGGTGCACGTCCCTGCAGCTGGCCTGCCGCCTGGAGGCCGAAGCGGGCTTCGGGGATCTTCAGGGGCGACGCGACCGCTTCAGCGGCTTCGTCGACAGCTCCCTGGCGGCACCGCCGCAGGGTCTCGAGCCCGCCGAACGCGTGCAGCTGGGGGTTCTCGCCAGGGACTTCACCGGCTATGCAGGGCTGGCCCTGGCGGGCCGCCAGTCGCTGGTGCGGCGCCTGCGGCAGGCGCTGCATGAGCTGCGCCGCCGGCGGCAGGAGGTCCGGCCCGTGGGACCGCCACGCCTGCGGCTGGGGCCCCCTGATCCTGCAGCTGGCTCGCCTGCCGGAGGTCCCCAGCGGCTGGATCCCCAGACGCCCCTGGGGGAGGTGGCGGGGATCGGCCCGAAGACCGCCACCCGCCTCGCTGCCCTCGGCCTGCTGGTGGTGTGCGATCTGGTGCACCACTACCCCCGCGATTACCTCGATTACGCCCATCTGGTGCGGATCGCGGCCCTGGAGCCGGGGCGGACCGCCACGATCGTGGCGACGGTGCGCCGCTGCCATGCCTTCGGCAGCCCCCGCAACCCCAACCTGGCGATCCTGGAGTTGCAGCTGCAGGACGTCACCGGCCGCCTGCGGGTGACGCGCTTCTTCGCCGGCCGCCGCTTCAGCAGCCCCGGCTGGCTGAAGGCCCAGCAGCGGCTGTACCCCGTGGGGGCCACGGTGGCCGTGAGCGGGCTGGTGAAGGACAGCCCCTTCGGCCCGTGCTTCGCCGATCCCCTGCTGGAGGTGCTGGAGGCTCCCGGCGCGCCGGTGCGATCGGAGCGGATCGGCCGCTTCGTGCCCGTCTATGCCCTCACCGAGGGTCTCAGCGGCGAGACCCTGGCCCGGGCCATCGCCGCCGTGCTGCCGGCGGCGAGCCGCTGGCCTGACCCCCTGCCAGAGCCCCTTCGGCTGGAGCTGGGCCTGGTGCGCCGGGGGGAGGCGCTGCTGGGGCTCCATCGACCCGCCGACCGCGAGGAGCTGCAGCGCTGCCGCCGGCGGCTGGTCTTCGATGAGTTCCTGCTGCTGCAGCTGGCCCTGGGCCACCGGCGCGAGCGCCTGCGCCGTTCCCCGGCCCCGCCTCTGGTCCTGCCCAGCGGCGGCGAGGACCTGGTGAGCCGCTTCCTCGACCTGCTGCCCTTTCCCCTCACCGGCGCCCAGAACCGCGTGCTGGCGGAGATCCGCGCCGACATGGAGCGCCCCCAGCCCATGGCCCGGCTGGTCCAGGGGGACGTGGGCAGCGGCAAGACGGTGGTGGCCCTGGCGGCCCTGCTCGGGGCCATCGCCGCCGGCTGCCAGGGGGCGCTGATGGCCCCCACCGAGGTGCTGGCGGCCCAGCACTTCCACAAGCTGGCCGGCTGGCTGCCCCAGCTCGACGTCAGCATCGAGCTTCTCACCGGCTCCACCCCGGCCCGCCGGCGCCGCCAGGTGCTGCAGGACCTGGCCAACGGCCAGGTGAAGCTGCTGGTGGGCACCCATGCCCTGCTCGAGGATCCGGTGCAGTTCCAGCGCCTTGGCCTGGTGGTCGTCGACGAGCAGCACCGCTTCGGCGTGCGGCAGCGCAACCGGCTGCTGGCCAAGGGGCTCCAGCCCCACCTGCTGACGATGACCGCCACCCCGATCCCCCGCACCCTGGCCCTCTCGATCCACGGCGATCTGGACCTCAGCCAGATCGATGAACTGCCGCCGGGCCGCACGCCGATCCGCACCCGCCTGCTGCGCGGATCCGAGCGGGCCGGTGCCTGGGAGCTGGTGCGCCAGGAGGTGGCCAAGGGGCAGCGGGCCTACGTGGTGCTGCCCCTGGTGGAGGAATCGGAGAAGCTCGACCTGCGCTCGGCGGTGGAGGTGCACCGCCACCTCGATGAGGAGGTGTTCCCTGAACTCACGGTGGGGCTGCTGCACGGGCGGATGACCGGCGAGGAGAAGCAGCGGGCCATCGGCGCCTTCCAGGAGGGGCGCTCCCAGGTGCTGGTGTCCACCACGGTGGTGGAGGTGGGGGTGGACGTGCCGGAGGCGAGCGTGATGGTGATCGAACATGCCGAGCGCTTCGGCCTGGCCCAGCTGCACCAGCTGCGGGGGCGGGTGGGGCGGGGGGCCGCCGCCTCCCATTGCCTGCTGCTGCACGAGGGCGACAACGCCATGGCTCGCCAGCGGCTGGAGCTGCTGGCCCGCAGCAGCGACGGCTTCGAGATCGCCGAGATGGATCTGCGGTTGCGGGGCCCCGGCCAGGTGCTGGGCACCCGCCAGTCGGGCCTGCCGGACCTGGCCCTGGCCAGCCTCAGTGACGACGGCGCCGTGCTGGAGGAGGCGCGCACGGCGGCGCGGCGGATCCTGGCGGAGGATCCGGACCTGGCCCGCCACCTGCACCTGCGCGAAGCCCTTGAGGCCCAGCGGCGCCGCTCGGTGGAGGCGGCCCAGTTGAATTGACCCACAACCAACGACGCCGAGCCGGACCCGCCGCCCCCATGCCGCCCCTGCGCCCCTGGAGTCCGATCCCCATCGCCGATGCCGGTGAGCCCCTGAACGACCTGCCGCCGAGCCTGTGGCGGCTGGAGCCCCACCCGTATCAGGCCCTGGGGGCGCCCTACGGCGCCGGTGCCAGTCCGTTCCGGCTGCGACGGACCGTGATCGATCGGCTGGAGCGGGCCCAGGAGCGGCTGCAGCAGCAACGGCCCGACTGGCGGCTGGCCATCTTCGACGCCTGGCGTCCCATCGGCGTGCAGGCCTTCATGGTGCGCCAGGCCTTCCGTGAGGCCTGCCGCGGGCGGGGCCTCGACCCCGACGCCTTCGGCCTCCCCCAGCAGGCCGTGGCGGCCGATGTGGATCGTTTCTGGGCCCCACCCAGCGCCGATCCGGCCACCCCGCCCCCCCACAGCACCGGCGCCGCGGTGGATCTCACCCTGGCCGAGGCCGGCGGCCGCCCCCTGGCCATGGGCGGGGAGATCGATGCGATCGGCCCTATCTCCGAGCCCGACCACCACGCCGGGGCCGCCCCCGGCAGCGAGGCTGCCGACTGGCACCAGCGGCGCCGGCTGCTGGCGGCGGTGATGGAGGACTCAGGCTTCGCCCAGCACCCCAACGAGTGGTGGCATTTCAGCCACGGCGACCAGCTCTGGGCCTGGCGCCGCGGTGAACCGCGGGCGCTCTACGGGGCCGTGGCCGGGGAGGGTTGAGGCGCGGTCACGGGGATCACGGTGCCCGGCAGGGTCAGGCCGAGCTCCCGGAACAGCACGCTGGCCTGGGGGCGGGTCAGCAGACCTTTCTGGACGCAGCGCTTGAGGCTGGCCAGGGTCATGTCGTCCTGGACGCGGCGCAGCTTGGCCAACACTGCCGGGCTCTGGTCGGCGAAAGGCAGCAGATGGGCCTTGTAGGCGGCCCTGATCGCGTCCGGCTGGCAGGCCAGGGGATCGGACTGGAAGTACTGCACCGGCGCTTCAGGCTCGCGCGGGCGCTCCGCCGCCTCACTGGTCAGGACTGAGCAGGGCAGCAGCCCCGCCAGCACCGAGACGAGCAGGGCCCCCATCAGGGGCTGGATGGTGCCGGGGGAGGGGCGGCCCATCAGGCGGCGGCGAGCAGCCCGGCGACCCGTTCGGCCCCGATCCGCTCGATGAAGTCGCCGAAGCGGCTGCGGGGGCCACCTTCATCGCGCCAGGCCACCAGCAGGGGTTCCAGGGTGGCCTCCAGCCTATCCAGGGGCATCTTCTCCAGATAGGGGCTGGCCAGGCGGGTCAGGCCGTGGCTGCCGCCGAGCCACAGCTGGTAGGTGTCCACGGCGCTGCCCACCAGTCCGATCTCCGCCATGTAGGGGCGGGCGCAGCCGTTCGGGCAGCCGGTCATGCGTACCAGCAGGGGCTTGCTGATCTCCAGCCGCTCCAGCAGGGCCTCGAGGCGGTCGAGGACCTCGGGGAGGATCCGTTCGGCTTCGGTGATCGCCAGGCCGCAGAGGGGCAGGGCCGGGCAGGCCAGGGCATGGCGAGCCAGGGGGGCCGGCGCCTCTGGGGCGGTGAGGCCGAGGGCCGCCAGGCCCTCCCGCACCGACGCCCGCTGGGCGCTGCCGATGTTGCAGAGCAGCAGATCCTGGTTGGGGGTGAGCCGCACCTCCAGCTGGTAGGTCTCGATGAGACGGCGCAGGCCGCTTTTGAACTCCCCCTGCAGGCGTCCACACAGCACCGGCAGGCCCACGAACCACAGACCCGGGGACTGGCGGTGCCAGCCCAGGTAGTCGGTGAGGACAGGTGCCGGCTCCCTGCGCATCCCCTTGATCGGATGGGGGAAGTACCGGCCCAGTTCGCTGCGGAACCAGTCCACCCCGCGGTCGTGGATCAGATACTTCATCCGGGCGTGGCGGCGCTGCTCCCGGTCGCCGTGGTCCCGCTGCAGGGCGACGATCGCCTGCACCAGCTCCAGCACATGGGCGGCGGCCACATAGCCGAGGGGATCGGCGGTGCGGGCGAAGGTCTCGTCCTTGTTGTGGGTCCGCCCCATGCCACCGCCCACATAGACGTTGCAGCCCAGCGGCCGGCCGGAGGGGTCGCTGAACAGCACCAGGCCGATGTCCTGTGTCAGCAGGTCGACGGAGTTGTCGCCGGGGACGGTGACGGCCACCTTGAACTTGCGCGGCAGGTAGGTGGAGCCGTAGAGCGGTTCAGCCGCATCACCGCTGAACACGGCGCCGCTCTCCTGCAGCCGGCGGGCCTTCCTGACGGGGCCCTTGGGCTTGATGCGATAGCTCAGGTCGCCGTCGACCCAGAGGTCGAGGTAGGAGCCCTCGGCGGCCTGGGGGGCCAGCAGGTCGGCGATGCAATCGGCCAGCAGGCGGGCCTCCGGGTAGCCATCGCGCTCGAAGGGGGCGGCCGGGGCCATCACGTTGCGGTTGATGTCCCCGCAGGCCGAGAGGGTCGAGCCCAGGGCCCGCACGATGCCGCCGATCACCTCCTTGAGGTCGGTCTTCTGGACGCCGTGCATCTGGAAGGCCTGGCGCGTCGTGATCCGCAGGGTGCCGTTGCCCAGCCGGTCGGCAAGGGAATCGAGCGCCAGATAGAGGGAAGTGGGGATGCGCCCGCCGGGGTTGCGCAGCCGCAGCATCATCTGCCAGTCCTTGTCGGCGCCCTTGCGGCGTTTGTCCCGGTCGTCCTGCTGGTAACTGCCGTGGAACTTGAGGATCTGGACGGCGGGATCCGTGAAGCTGGGCAGATCGTTGCCCAGTTCGCCCGCCAGGGGGTCATGCAGGTGGCCGCTGCCGGCCTTGAGCGCCTCCTGCTTGGTGGGGGGCTTGGCGGGGGGAGCCGATGGGAGCGACGTGCTGTCGGCGACCGTCGTCGAGGACATCGGCATGCAGAAAGGGTTCTGGACTGAAACTAGCGAATGGGACGGGGAGCTCCGCCGGAGGCTCCGGCCGTTTCCCTCCTTTGCATACAGTCGCCTCCTGACCGTTCCCCTGCATGGCCACCTTTCTTCTGGAGATCGGAACCGAGGAACTGCCGGCCGATTTCGTGCGCCTGGCCCAGCCCCAGCTGGAGGCGATCGTGGCCCGCGACCTGCGGGAGGCCCGCCTCGCCTGCGACACGATCAGCACCGGCGGCACCCCCCGGCGCCTGGCGGTGACCGTCTCCGGCCTGCCCCGGGAGCAGGAGGATCTGATTGAGGACCGCAAGGGCCCGCCGGCCCAGCAGGCGTTCCGCGATGGCCAGCCCACCCAGGCCGCCATCGGATTCGCCCGGCGCTGCGGCTGCAGCCCCGACCAGCTGGAGATCCGCGAGACCGACAAGGGCCCCTTCGTGTTCGCCCGCACCACCGAGGCCGGCCGCCCCACCGCCGAGGTGCTGGCCGGCTGCATCCCCGGCTGGATCCGCTCCCTGCAGGGGCGGCGCTTCATGCGCTGGGGCGACGGGGATGGCCGCTTCAGCCGGCCCCTGCGCTGGCTGGTGGCGCTTCTGGATGAGGCCGTGGTGCCGGTGGCGCTCACCGACATGGATCCGCCCCTGGCCAGCGATCGGCTCAGCCGCGGCCACCGTCTCCAGGCCGGGGCCGTGACGATCCCCTCCGCCGCCGGCTATGCCGCCGCCCTGGCGGCCGCCGATGTCCAGGTCGACCGGGAGGCCAGGGGCGCCGCGATCCGCACCGCCCTGGAGGCGGCGGCCACTGCGGCAGGGGGCGAACTGGATCTGCCGGAGTCGCTGTTCGACGAGCTGGTCGACCTGGTGGAGTCCCCCCGGCTGATCGAGGGCTGCATCGATGCCGACTATCTGGCCCTGCCCCCGGAGGTGCTGAGCACCGTGATGCGCTCCCACCAGCGCTATGTGCCCCTGCGCCTGTCGGACGCCCCGGCCGATCCCCTGGCCCTGGTGGCCGGGGAGGCCCTGATGCCCCGGTTCCTGTGCCTCTCCAACGGCCTGGCCGCCGCCGCCGACACGATCCGGCGCGGGAATGAGCGGGTGCTGCGGGCCCGGCTGGCGGACGCGGCCTTCTTCCTGGCGGCGGATCGCCGTCAGAGCAGCGCCGAGCGGGTGGAGGCCCTCGATCGGGTCACCTTCGCCGAGGGGCTGGGCAGCCTGGCCGATCGCAGCCAGCGCCTGGCCTGGCTGGCGGATCTGCTCTGCCGCCGCCTGCCGCTGGGCGAGGCCACCGCCGTCGCCGCCCGTAGGGCCGCTCCCCTGTGCAAGCACGACCTGGTGAGCCAGATGGTCGGGGAATTCCCGGAGCTGCAGGGGGTGATGGGGGCCAAGTACCTGCTGGCGGAGGGCGAGTCCCGCGCCGTGGCCCTGGCGGTGCTGGAGCACTACCAGCCCCGCGGCGCCGGCGACGCCCTGCCGGGTTCCGAGGCGGGGGCGGTGCTGGCCCTGGCTGAACGGCTGGAGCTGCTGCTCAGCATCTTCGCCAGGGGGGAGCGTCCCAGCGGCTCCTCCGATCCCTACGCCCTGCGCCGGGCGGGCAACGGTCTGCTGCAGATCCTCTGGGATCGGGCCTGGTCGCTCGACCTGGTGGGCCTGATGGCCGAGGCCACCGCCCACTGGCAGCGGCTGCTTCCCGATCTGGAGGTGCAGCCGCTGACCCTGGCCGCCGACCTGCTCGACTTTCTGCGCCAGCGGCTGGCCGGCCTGCTGGAGGAGGAGGGCTCCAGTGCCGATCTGGTTCAGGCCGTGGCCGGCGACGGCGTCTCCCTGGAGCGGCTGCTGCGGGATCCGGCCGATGCCCGGGCCCGGGTGGAGCTGCTGTGGCGTCTGCGCAGCGAAGGCAGCCTGCCCCTGGTGCAGGCGGCCGTGCAGCGGGCCTCCCGCCTGGCGGAGCAGGCCGATCTGGCGGCGGATCTGGTCAGCCCCGATGGGGTGGTGGATCCGGATCTGTTCGGCTCCCCCAGTGAGGCCGCCGTGCTGGCGGTGCTGGAGCGGCTGGCGGTCCATGCCGCCGCCAGCGGAACCGCCCGCTACGAGCCGCTGGCCCGGCTGCTGGGGGAGAGCGGCGCCACCCTGGCCGCCTTCTTCGACGGTGCTGACAGCGTCATGGTGCTCTGCGACGAGCCCGACGTTCGCCGCAACCGCCTGCGGCTGCTGGCGGTGCTGCGCAACCAGGCCGCGGTGCTCGCCGACTTCAGCCGTCTGGGGGGCTGAAGCGGTCCGGCCCCCCTGTCGCCGTCCTCCTTACTGTCATCACCCGTGCCGTCCGCCTCGCTGCCGCCCCCTTCGCCGTCGTCGTCCCTGTCGTCGCTGCTGCTGGAAGGCCTGGTGATCGGCGTGCTGATCCTGCTCAACGGCGTCCTGTCGGGATCCGAGCTGGCCATGATGTCGGCCCGTCGCCTGCGCCTGGAGCAGGAGGCGGAGCGGGGCCACCATCCCGCGCGGGTGGCCCTGCAGCTGATCCGCTCCCCCAACGACTTCCTCTCCACCGTGCAGATCGGCATCACGCTGATCGGCATCCTCAGCGGCGCCCTGGGTGGTTCCCGGGTGGCCCAGTCGCTGCAGCCGCTGATCGAGGCGGTGCCGCCGCTGCGCCCCTGGGCCGAACCCCTTGCCCTGGGAACCGTGGTCACCACCATCACCTTCCTCTCCCTGGTGCTGGGGGAGCTGGTGCCCAAGCGCATCGCCCTCAACGACCCGGAGCGCATCGCCTGCGCCGTGGCGCCCCCGATGCGGACCCTGTCCCGCTGGATGGCGCCCCTCGCGCACCTGCTGGGGGCGTCCACCGATCGCCTGCTCAGCCTCATGGGCATCGGCGAGACCGGTGAGCCGGAGATCACAGAAGAGGAGATCAGGACCCTGCTGAGACGGGGAACGGAATCCGGCCTGTTCGAGGTGGCCGAGCACGCCATGGTGGAGCGGGTGTTCCGCCTGGCCGACCGGCCGGTCAAGGCGATCATGACGCCGCGCCCCGACATCTGCTGGCTCGACCTGGCCGAATCGCCGCAGACCCATCTCCAGCGGGTGATGGAGGTGAACCACTCCCTGTTCCCAGTGGCCCGCGGCAGCCTCGATGCCTGCGTGGGCGTGGTCCGCGGCCGCACCCTGCTGGTGGCCCAGCTCGGCGACGGGCCCCGGGATATCGAGGCCCTGCTGCAGCCGCCCCTCTACGTGGGCGAGAGCACCCGGGCCCTGAAGCTGATCGAGCAGTTCCGCAGCTCGGGGGTCCACATCGCCCTGGTCACCGACGAATTCGGCGGCATCGAAGGGCTGGTGACCCTCAACGACATGATGGAGGCGATCGTCGGCGATCTCTCCTCCGGCCAGGACCGGGAGGACCCGATGATCATCGTTCGCCAGGACGGTTCCTGGCTCCTCGATGGCGCCCTGGACATCGCCGATTTCAAGGATCTGGTGGGGAAGGGCCGGCTGCCGGAGGAAGACCGGGGCGGCTACCAGACCCTGGGGGGGTTCGTGATGCACTACCTCGAGCACATTCCCCGCGCCGGGGACTGTTTCGAGTGGGACGGCCTGCGCATCGAGGTCGTCGACATGGACGGCAACCGGGTCGACAAGCTCCTGGTCAGCCGGATCGACAAGGAACCGGCCTGAGGGTGTCCTCAGGCCGGCCCGGCGTTCACTTGGCGACCAGCACGGGCTCCTTGACGGCGTCGGGATCGGGATCCACGGGCGGGGTGACGGCATGGACGCCGGCGGGCTTCATGGAGGAGCGGGGCTCGGCGGCCGCCAGGATCGCTTCAGCCTCCTCGACCGAGCGGACGGCGCTGGGGACCGGCTTGTAGCCGGCGGGAGCCAGGGCCTGCCCCCGCAGCACCGCGCCCAGGGTGAGCACGGTGAGCTTGATCTGCTGCCAGGGATTCATCGCCACCACCCGCTTGTAGAGGTAGCTGTCGAAGGTGAGGCGCTGCACGTCCTTGTCATCGCACATCTCCACGAACGCCTCACGGGCGGCATCGTTGCTGTAGAAGATGTTCTGGAGCAGTTCCAGCACTTTGTAGGTGGCGCCGTACTTGCGGTCCCACTTGCGGATGTAGACTTTGAGATCCTTCTCGGTGGGAATGCGGCTGCCGGAGTCGCTGGCGGCGACGATTTCCTCGGCACACATCCGGCCGCTCTTGGCGGCGAAGTAGATGCCTTCACCGGAGCTCTTGGTCACGTAACCGGCCGCATCGCCCACCAGGGCCATGCGGCCCACCACCCGCCGGGGGCGGGGATGCTCGGGGATCGGGTGGGCCTCCACCTTGATCACCTCGCCGCGCAGCAGCCGGCGGCTGGCCCGCTCGCGGATCCCCTTCTGGAGCCCCTTGATCAGGGACTGGTTGGCCTGCATGGTGCCGGTGCCCACCGCCACGTGGTCGTACTTGGGGAACACCCAGGCGTAGAAATCGGGCGAGACGTCGGTGCCGACGTACATCTCGGCCAGGTCCTCGTAGTAGGCCATCTCCTCGGCGGGGAGCCGGATCCGCTCCTGGAAGGCGATCGCCACGTTGTAGTCGCCGGCGTCCATGGCCTTGGCCACCCGGCTGTTGGCCCCGTCGGCGCCGACGATCAGATCCACCTCGAGGGTCTTCAGTTCACCGGTGGGGCCGCCGGAGGAGTAGTCGGCGTAGTGGAGGATGTAGGGACCCTGGCGCTGGCTGCCGGTGTCGATGCTCTGCACCAGCCCGTTGACCAGATGGGCGCCCAGTTCGCCGGCCCGGTTGCGCAGGAAGCCGTCGAGAACCTCCCGGCGGCACATGCCGATGTATTCGTTGCTGTTCTCCAGGTGGATGTCCACCTCCCGGTTGGAGGGAGAGATCATCCGCATGTTCCGCACCTTGCGGTCGATGATCGATTCCGGCAGGTCGAATTCCTCGACCATGCACAAGGGGATCGCCCCACCGCAGGGCTTGGCGTTGTCGAGCTTGCGCTCGAACAGCCAGGTCTCGATGCCGGCCTTGGCGAGAACTTCCGCAGCACAGGAACCGCTGGGGCCGCCGCCCACGACTGCCACTCGCAACATCTTGAAACCTGCTCCGCCATTGGGATGTGGGACGGAAGCTAACACCGCCGTGCGGGTAACCGCCCGGTAGAGAAACCTCTGAAATGACCCCCACCTAGGATCGGTCAGGCCCGGAGCAGAGGCCGTCTCCGCCCCGCATCCGTGATGCTCCTCGGTGATGCCCCTCGGTGACGACATCCCGCTGGCCCGGCGCACCACGCCCCGCCCGCGCCGCACGGCCGGCCTCCCCAGGCGGATCGCCCTGGTCGTTCTCACCGGCGCCCTGCTGGCCGGTGGCGCCGTTCTGCTGCTGATCGGCCCCCTGCGCAGCTGGATCACCCCCACGCCCGTGCCGGGACTGGCCGCCCGCCTCGGGCCGGACGGCCGGCTCCTGGGCCACTTTCCCTATCCCGAAGCTGATGCCGCTGGCCTGGTGGCCATCGCCCCCGGCCTGCGCCTGAAGCCGGACGCGGCCCGTGCCCTCGAGTCCATGCGCGCCGCCGCCGATGCCGACGGTGTTGTCCTGACCGTGCTGAGCGCCTGGCGCAGCGTCGACCTGCAGAAGCAGCTCTTCTTCGATGTCAAGGCCGAGCGCAACCAGACCTCCGCCGACCGGGCCCGGGTGAGTGCGCCGCCGGGCTTCTCGGAACACAGCACGGGCTTCGCCGTCGATCTGGGGGATGGCCGGCTGCCCGCCACCAATCTCAAGGAGAGTTTCGAGTCCACCGAGGCCTACCGCTGGCTCGATCGCCACGCGGCCCGGTTCCATTTCGTGCGTTCCTTTCCCAGGGGCAACCGCCAGGGTGTGAGCTACGAACCCTGGCACTGGCGCTTCGAAGGTTCCACCGAAGCCCTGGAGATGTTCGAGCCCGCCCAGCGCCTGGCCCGCTGAGCAGGCAGGTTCGGGGACCCGCCGCCGGTGCCGCGGGAGGGGGTGGGAGTAGGATAAAGAATCGCTTCAACGTTCGCCACATGTCCCACCGGGCCGGCGCGGCAGGGTTTCCCCGAAAACATTGCCGAAGCGTCAGAGCGCTGGTTGGTCCCCGTTCAGGGCCCAGGATTCCCCATTCCGCCCACCTGAACGCCTAGCTGAACGCAACGTTGGCAGCGACATGTCTTCTTCGTCTCGCCATCAACGCCCCGTTTCCCTGGAAACGACCACCGTCGATTCGATTCCGTCGAACCCCTTCCCTCACCTTCGCAGGACGACATCCCCATGAGCGGCGACAGCAAAGGCGCCCCGATACGCAATATCGCGATCATTGCCCACGTCGACCACGGCAAGACCACTCTGGTGGATGCCCTGCTCGAACAGTCCGGCATCTTCCGCGAAGGTGAAGCGGTGCCCACCTGTGTGCTCGATTCCAACGATCTGGAGCGGGAGAGGGGGATCACGATCCTCTCCAAGAACACCGCCGTGGATTACAACGGCATCCGCATCAACATTGTCGACACCCCCGGTCACTCCGACTTCGGCGGTGAGGTGGAGCGGGTGCTGGGCATGGTGGATGGCTGTCTGCTGATCGTGGACGCCAACGAAGGCCCCATGCCCCAGACGCGCTTCGTGCTCAAGAAGGCCCTGGAGAAGGGCCTGCGTCCGATCGTCTTCGTCAACAAGATCGACCGGGCCCGCGTCGATCCCGAGCAGGCCGTCGACAAGGTTCTCGATCTGTTCATCGAGCTCGGCGCCGACGACGACCAGTGCGACTTCACCTATCTCTTCGGCAGCGGGATGGGCGGTTACGCCAAGCCCGACATGGCCACCGAGAGCGACAACATGAAGCCGCTCTTCGACGCCATCCTGCGGCATGTTCCGCCGCCGGTGGGTGATCCCACCAAGCCCCTGCAGATGCAGGTCACCACCCTCGACTACTCCGATTTCCTCGGCCGGATCATGATCGGCCGGGTCCACAACGGCACGATCGCCGGCGGACAGAACGTCGCCCTGATCCGCGACGACGGCAGCATCAAGC
This sequence comes from Synechococcus sp. UW140, assembly GCA_943367705.1. Taxonomy (GTDB): domain Bacteria; phylum Cyanobacteriota; class Cyanobacteriia; order PCC-6307; family Cyanobiaceae; genus Cyanobium. Next base: position 304,005 of record CALRJV020000002.1, on the reverse strand, counting down.
GCGGCCGGATCAGCAAGCTGCTCGGCTTCCAGGGGCTGCAGCGGGTGGAGATCCCCGAAGCCCGCGCAGGCGATCTGGTGGCTGTCGCCGGTTTCGGTGAGGTCAACATCGGCGAGACGATCGCCTGCCCCGACCACCCCGAGGCCCTGCCGCTGATCAAGGTGGATGAACCCACCCTGCAGATGACCTTCGTCGTCAACGACTCCCCCTTCGCCGGCAAGGAAGGCAAGTTCGTCACCAGCCGCCAGCTGCGCGACCGCCTGCAGCGGGAGCTGCTCACCAACGTTGCCCTGCGGGTGGAGGACACCGACTCCCCCGACCGCTTCTCCGTCTGCGGTCGCGGTGAGCTGCACCTCGGCATCCTGATCGAGACGATGCGCCGCGAGGGCTTCGAGTTCCAGGTGTCCCAGCCCCAGGTGATCTTCCGCACCATCGACGGAACACCCCACGAGCCGTTCGAGACCCTGGTGATGGACGTGCCCGAGGAGGCGGTGGGCAGCTGCATCGAGAAGCTGGGCATCCGCAAGGGTGAGATGCAGAACATGGAGGCCACCAGCGACGGCCGCACCCAGCTGGAGTTCGTGGTGCCCTCAAGGGGCCTGATCGGCTTCCGGGGTGAATTCATCCGCGCCAGCCGCGGCGAGGGGATCATGAGCCACTCCTTCCTCGACTACCGGCCCATGCAGGGCGATTTCGATGCCCGTCGCAACGGCGTGCTGATCGCCTTCGAGGAGGGGACCGCCACCTTCTACGCCCTCAAGGGCGCCGAGGACCGCGGCCAGTTCTTCATCACCCCCGGCACCAAGGTCTACAAGGGGATGATCGTCGGCGAGCACAATCGCCCGCCCGATCTCGAGCTCAACGTCTGCAAGGCCAAGCAGGTCACCAACATCCGCTCGGCCGGCGCTGAGGTGCTCGACACCCTCCAGTCGCCGATCCAGATGACCCTGGAGCGGGCCCTTGAGTACATCGGCCCCGACGAGATGCTGGAAGTCACCCCTGAGTCGATCCGGCTGCGCAAGATGCCGGTGAAGAAGCCCGCCAAGCGTTGAGTCCCGGCGCCCCATCCGCCGATGAGGAAACCCTGCTGCAGGCGGATCCACGCCTGCGGCAGGCCATCGACCACTTCAACGCGGCCGAGTGGTATGCCTGCCACGACGGTTTCGAGGAGCTCTGGCACGAGACCCAGGGTCCGATGCGGCCCGTGCTCCAGGGTCTGCTGCAGGTCGCCGTGGCCGAACTGCATCTGGAACGCGACAACCGCCGCGGCGCCACGGTGCTAATGGGCGAGGGGCTGGGCCGGCTGCGGGGCTGCGGCGACGAGGCCCTGGGCCTGGACCTGGGGCCCGTCCGGCTCCTGGCCGCCCAGCGGCTGGAGGCCCTGCAGCAGCAGGGCGATCTCTCCGGTCTGCCCCTGCCGCGCCTGGAACTGGCGCGGGGAACGGGCACGGCGCCGGTACATTGAGCACACTCAAGGCCTCCACGATTTCCACCTTGACCCTGCCCCCCCGCCCACTGCTGTTCGTGCTTGCCGCGGGGTTCGTGGGCGCCGCCCTGCTGGTGCTCCCCTCCCTCCCGGTCGCGGCCCAGGCGCCGGCCGCCACGGCCCAGACTCCGCGGCCGAAGACGCCCGCCACCGGCATGGTCACGATCGAGTCCGACGTGCAGCAGGCCGACAATCAGAACGGCATCGTCACCGCCACGGGCAACGTGCGGATCGTCTACGCCGACCGCGGCATGACGGCCACCTCGCGCCAGGCCCAGTACTTCAGCAACGAGGGGCGCCTGGTGCTCACCGGCGATGTCGATGTGATCGACACCGATGGCCAGCGGCTGCGGGCGGAGCGGCTGGTGTATCAGCTCGACAGTGAGCGCATGCTGGCAGAGCCGCCGGCCGGCAAGCAGGTCTTCAGCAAGTTCCGCCTGCAGCAGCAGGGCACCGCCAAGCCTGACGCAGCCAAGCCTGCCACCCCCAAGCCGTGAGCCTGGTTCTGGAGAGGGTGGCGATCACCCTCGCCGGCCGCCCCCTGGTGACCGACGTGAGCCTGGATCTCCACCCCGGGGAAGTGGTGGGGCTGCTGGGCCCGAACGGGGCCGGCAAGACCACCACCTTCAACCTGGTCACCGGCCTGCTGCGGCCCGACTGCGGTGAGGTGCTGCTGGACGGGGAGTCGGTGGCCCATCTCCCCATGCCCCGCCGCGCCCGCCTCGGCATCGGTTACCTCCCCCAGGAGGCGAGTGTGTTCCGCCAGCTCAGCGTCCGCGACAACCTGATGCTCGCCCTGCAGGAGAGCGGATCGGATCCGGCCGGGCGCCGCCGGCGCCTGGAGGTGCTGATCGCGGATTTCCATCTCGGCGGCTTCCAGCACCGCCGCGGCTACCAGCTCTCCGGCGGTGAGCGGCGCCGCTGCGAGGTGGCCCGGGCCCTGGCGGTGGGCGACCAGGGACCCCGCTACCTGCTGCTCGACGAACCGTTCGCGGGGGTGGATCCCATGGCGGTGGCCGATCTCCAGGCCCTGATCGACAGCCTGCGGGGCCGGGGCATGGGCGTGCTGATCACCGATCACAACGTCAGGGAGACCCTGGCGATCACCGACCGGGCCTACATCCTGGCCGATGGCAGGATCCTTGCCTCCGGTGCCTCCCTTTCCGTGGCCAACGATCCCCTGGTGCGGCGTCATTACCTCGGTGAGGGCTTCCAGCTTTGAAGGGGGCCCTGCTGGAGAAGCGTCCGACCTGGTTGCAGCTGCCGGGTGGTGAGCGGCTGCGTGACTGGAAGCGGGTGCCGCGCTGGCGGGATCTGCCCCTGCTTGACCGCTGGCTGCTGCAGGAGCTGCTGGGGCCGCTGCTGTTCGGCATCGCCGCCTTCACAGCCGTGTCCCTCTCGGTGGGGGCGGTGTTCGAGCTGGTGCGCCGGGTCGCCGAGTCCGGCCTGCCGGTGCTGGCCGCGATGAAGGTGCTGCTGCTGAGGCTGCCCTCCTTCCTGGTGCTGTCCTTCCCGATGGCCACCCTGATGGCCACCCTGCTGGCCTACAGCCGCCTGTCGGGGAGCAGCGAGCTCACCGCCCTGCGCAGTGTGGGCGTGAGCACCCGGCGCATGGTGCTGCCGGCCATGGCCCTGGCCCTGGTGATGACCCTGCTCACCTTCGTCTTCAACGACGCGATCGTGCCGCGGGCGAATCTGGAAGCCACCAACAGCCTGGAGCGGGCCCTCGGCAAGGCCATCGCCACCGAGCAGAGCGATAACGCCCTCTATTCCCGCTTCACCGACGTCAAGCTGCCCAACGGCGACTCGGTGAAGTGGCTGACCCACATCTTCCATGCCCGCCAGTTCCGCAAGGGGGTCATGCTTGATGTGACCCTGCTCGACTTCTCCCGCCACGGCTACCGGCAGATGCTCACGGCCCTCACCGGCAAGTGGAACGAGGAGGAGGGCATGTGGGAGTTCAACAAGGGCCGCATCACCAACATCGACATCGCCAGCGGCACCACCACCTCGGCCAGTTTTGACCGCTACCTCTATCCCTTCACCCGCGACCCGATCGAGGTGGCCCAGCTGCCCACCGACGCCAGCACCATGACCGTGGGCCAGGCCCTGACGGCGGAGAGGCTGCTGCTGGAGGCCAACAACACCAAGGAGGCGCGGCGGCTGCGGGTGCGCATCCAGGAAAAGTTCGCCTTCCCGGCCATCTGCCTGGTGTTCGGCCTGATCGGCGCCAGCCTTGGGGTGCGGCCCAATTCCCGCACCAGCCGCAGCCAGGGGTTCGGCATCAGCGTGCTGCTGATCTTCGGCTACTACCTGATGTCGTTCATCTTCAGTTCCCTGGGGATCACGGGCACCCTGATGCCGTTCCTGGCGGCCTGGCTGCCGGTGTTCATCGGTCTGGCCGGAGGACTCTGGCTGCTGCGACAGGCGAGCCGCTGAGGCCCCCCACCGGGTGAACGGCACGGCAAAGTGGATCGGTTTCGACCCGCTCCTTTGGTGAACGATCCGGTCATCGGTCTCGGCCTCGCGGCCTTCGCCCTGCTCCTGCTGGTGCTGCCCATCGCCTTCTGGTCCGTCAGCGGCGGCAACAGCAACCCGGTGGTCAGGATCCTGGTGGCCTCGGCCAATCTCTGTCTCACGGCCCAGCTGGTGCTGCGCTGGTGGGAGTCGGGCCACTTCCCGATCAGCAACCTCTACGAGTCGCTCTGTTTCCTGGCCTGGGCCTGCACCCTCACCCAGCTGCTGGTGGAGCGCAGCTGGCCCAACCCGCTGGTGGCGGCGGCGGCCACGCCGATGGGTCTGGGCTGCGTCGCCTTCGCCAGCTTCGCCCTGCCGGATCGGCTCCAGGAGGCCTCTCCCCTGGTGCCGGCGCTCCGCTCCAGCTGGCTGGTCATGCACGTCAGCGTGATCATGGTCAGCTACGCCGCCCTGCTGGTGGGCTCGCTGCTGTCGGTGGCCGTGCTGTTCGTCGACCGCAACGAGGATCTGGAGCTGCGCAGCAGCTCGATCGGCAGCGGCGGCTTCCGCCAGGCCCGGCTGGCCAGCGACGGCCCCGGTGCCATGGCCCTCAGCAGCAGCAGCTTCCGCATCAGTGAACAACTCGACAGCCTCAGTTACCGCACCATCACGGTGGGCTTCCTGCTGCTCTCGGTGGGCCTGGTGAGCGGGGCGGTCTGGGCGAATGAGGCCTGGGGCAGCTGGTGGAGCTGGGACCCCAAGGAAACCTGGGCCCTGATCTGCTGGCTGGTCTATGCCGCCTACCTGCACACCCGCCTGATTCGCGGCTGGCAGGGGCGCCGGCCGGCGCTCGTGGCTTCGGCGGGCCTGGTGGTGATCGCCGTCTGCTACATCGGCGTCAACCTGCTGGGCATCGGGCTGCACAGCTACGGCTGGTTCCTGGGTGACTGAAACGGGGCCTACCTGGCGTTGGGTGTTACCGGAACCGCGGTTCCGGATCCCCCTGGTGCTCCTGGCGGGGCTGGCCTTGAGGCTGGCCCTTTCCGCCATCCTGCCGCCGGGCTACGACGAGGCCTATTACACCTTCTACGGGCAGCATCCAGCCCTGAGCTACTTCGACCATCCCGCCGCGGTGGGGCTCTGGGCCTGGGCAGGCCAGCAGTTGGGGGGATCAATCCTCGCCCTAAGGCTTCCCTCACTGCTGAGCTACACCCTCGCCCTCGCCCTGCTGGCCGAGGCGACGAAGCGCTGGTTCGGCCAGCGGGCCGCCCTCGTGAGTGCCCTGCTGGGCAGCTTCTGTCCGCTTCTGCTGCTGTGTGGAGGGGTCCTGCTGCTGCCGGACAGCCCCCTGCTGCTGGCCCTGGCCGTCCTGCTCTGGTGGTTATCCCGACACCCGAAGGTGATTCCCGGTACGCCGGGGGAGGCCATAGGCCTTGGCCTGATACTGGGACTCATCACCCTGGGGAAGTACCACGCCTTCCTGGTGCTGCTCTCCCTGCTGGGATGGTGCCTTGGATCTGCCCATCGGCAGGCCCTTTACCGCAGCCCCTGGCCTGCCTTGGGGTGGCTGGTCTGGCTGACCGTGTCGGCGCCCCTGTGGCTCTGGAACATCCACCATGGCTGGGTTTCCTTTCTCTTCCAGGGCGGCCGAACGGATGCCGGGTTCGGTTATTCACTGGCCGCGCCCCCCCTGTTCCTGCTCTCCCAGCTGGTGCTGCTCTTCCCGACGCTCGGCGTCGTTCTGCTGCTGGCTCTGTGGCCCAGATCAGGCCGGGATCAGGCCGTCGCGGCCAGGCAGCTGCTGCGCTGGCTTGTCCTGCCGCAGCTGGTGGTGTTCGTTGCCCTGACCGGGAGGATGCATGTGCTCGCCAGCTGGCTGGTGCCGGCCTGGTGGCTGCTGCTCCCCCTCGCCGCTGACTGGCTGGCCGGTCTGCAAGGGCCCAGACGGCGGCCCTGGATGGTGGCGGGGGGCTGGGGCACGGCCCTGGTGCTGCCGCCGTTGCTGCTGACCCTGGCGATCCAGGTGCGTTGGGGGGTGTTCGACCACTGGTTGCCGACCGGTCTGGATACCTCGACCCAACTGATGCCGCCTGACAGCCTGCGCCAGGGCCTGCAGCGCAACCCTCCCCTGTGGAAGGCCCTCCAGGAGGCCGAGCTCATTGCCGCCAACCGCTACGACCTGCCGGGCTTCCTGTCCCTTGCCCTGGGTCGCGGCCATGGGGTGGCGTTCACCACCTTCAACCCCGACGCCAGAGGATTCGCCTGGTGGCAGCCGGCCGACGGCTTCCGGGGCAGCACCGGCGTGCTGTTCGGGCTTGAGGAGCCTGGCCAACCCCTGGTTCCTGACTCCTGGATGCCATGGATGGGGACCGTGGAGTCCCTGGGCAGCGTGGAGATCCTTCGGGCTGGGAGGCCGGCGCTGCGGCTGGCCTTTGCCCGCTTCGGCCCCCTTCCCTATCCATTACCTCGCTTCTACGGACCCAGAGCCCAGGCGGGCCCGTTGCCCTGAGGGGTCTGGACCGACCAACGGGGGTGGTTCAGACCAGCGCCGGTTCAGGGCGGCGGCTGTTGCGGATGCCGGTGATCGCCTCGGCGTAGTCGGCATGGCCGAAGACCCCCGAGCCGCTGACGATCGCGTTGGCGCCCGCCTCGATCACCTGCCAGGCGTTGCTGCCCTTGACGCCGCCGTCCACCTCGATCCAGGGATCAAGGCCGCGCTCGTCACACAGGCGTCGCAGCTGGCGGATCTTCTCCACCTGGGAGGGGATGAAGCTCTGGCCGCCGAAGCCGGGGTTGACGCTCATGATCAGCACCAGATCACAGAGCTCCAGGCAGTACTCGAGGGTGTCGAGGGGGGTGCTGGGGTTGAGCACGGCACCGGCCATCTTGCCGAGGTCCTTGATCTGGCTGAGGTTGCGGTGCAGGTGGGGGCAGGCCTCCACCTGGACGCTGATGATGTCGGCGCCGGCCTTGGCGAAATCGGCCACGTACTTCTCGGGCTCGACGATCATCAGGTGCACGTCCAGGGGCTTGGAGGTCACCGGGCGCAGGGCCTCGACGATCAGCGGGCCGATGGTGATGTTGGGCACGAAGCGGCCGTCCATCACGTCCACATGGATCCAGTCGGCACCGGCGGCGTCGACGGCCCGCACGTCGTCACCGAGGCGGGAGAAGTCGGCCGAAAGGATCGACGGGGAGATCACCAGGGGCTTGGTGCTCATGGACGGCCACCGCAGCGGAAGAATGAAGGGATTGTAAGGAGCCGCCCACCGCGGGCCTCGCGGGGGGCTCCCGGGCGCGCTGATACGATGGCCCCGCTTCGACTCCGAGAGGCCTTGCAGCGGCTGGATCTTTCCCCGCTTTGCCTGCGGTCCGCCTCCGGCGTGCCGGCCCCTCGTTGAGGCCCCTCCCCCTGCCGGACCGTTGTGGATCGCACTCTTATCCAGGAACTGCTCGAAGTCGTCGAGCAGGCCGCCATCGCCTCCGCCCGCCTGACCGGGCTCGGCAAGAAGGACGAAGCCGATGCGGCCGCCGTCGAGGCGATGCGCACCCGCATGGGCAGCATTGCCATGCAGGGCCGGATCGTGATCGGCGAAGGGGAGCGCGATGAAGCCCCGATGCTCTACATCGGCGAGGAAGTCGGCAGCGGCACCGGCCCCGGCGTCGACTTCGCCGTCGACCCCTGCGAAGGCACCAACCTCTGCGCCAATGCCCAGGACGGCTCGATGGCCGTGCTCGCCGCCAGCGACCGCGGCGGCCTCTTCTACGCCCCCGACTTCTATATGAAGAAGCTGGCGGCGCCCCCGGCCGCCAAGGGCAAGGTGGACATCCGCAAGAGTGCCACCGAGAACATCGCCATCCTGAGCGAGTGCCTCGGTGTGCCCGCCAGCGACCTCACCATCGTGGTGATGGACCGCGCCCGCCACAAGGACCTGATCGCCGAGATCCGCGCCACCGGCGCCCGGGTCAAACCGATCAGCGACGGTGACGTGCAGGCCGCCATCGCCTGCGGCTTCGCCGGCACCGGCACCCACTGCCTGATGGGCATCGGCGCCGCCCCCGAGGGTGTGATCTCGGCCGCCGCCCTGCGGGCCCTCGGCGGCCACTTCCAGGGCCAGCTGGTGTACGACCCCGCCGTCGCCCAGACCAGCGAGTGGGCCGACTACACCAAGGAGGGCAACATCGCCCGCCTCAACGAGATGGGCATCACCGACGTCGACAAGGTCTATGAGGCCGAGGAACTGGCTTCGGGCGAGAACGTGGTCTTCGCCGGCAGCGGCATCACCCCCGGCCTGCTGTTCAACGGCGTCGTCTTCGAGGCCGACTGCACCCGCACCAGCAGCCTGATCATCAGCACCCTCGACCGCAGCGCCCGCTTCACCGATACGGTGCACATCAAGGAGGGCGCCAAGAGCATCGCCCTGCGCTGATCCCACCAGAGTCCGGACCTCGGAGCCCGCCTCCATGCACATCGCCGTCGTCGGTCTGAGCCATCGCACGGCTCCGGTGGAAATCCGCGAGCGCCTGAGCATCCCCGAGCAGACCATGGAGGACTCCCTCCAGCGGCTGCGGGCGGATGAGCAGGTGATCGAGGCCTCGATCCTGAGCACCTGCAACCGGCTGGAGATCTACACGCTCCTGCGCCACCCCGAACAGGGCATCACCGCCGTCGGCGACTTCCTCAGCCGCCAGTCCGGTCTGGCGGTGGAGGAGCTGCGCCCCCACCTGTTCACCTACCACCACGAGGAGGCTGTGGGCCATCTGCTGCGGGTGGCCGCCGGGCTCGACAGCCTGGTGCTCGGGGAGGGCCAGATCCTCTCCCAGGTCAAGAAGATGGTGCGTCTGGGCCAGGAGCACCGCTCCGTGGGCCCGATCCTCAACCGCCTGCTCAACCAGGCGGTGAGCACCGGCAAGCGGGTGCGCACCGAAACCAACCTGGGCACCGGGGCGGTGTCGATCAGCTCGGCGGCCGTCGAGCTGGCCCAGCTGAAGGTGGGCCAGGCCCGGGGCACCGATGAACTGGTTCCGCTCGACCAGGAGCAGGTGGCAGTGGTGGGGGCCGGCCGCATGGCCCGGCTGCTGCTGCAGCACCTGCAGGCCAAGGGCTGCCGTGGGGTGGTGGTTCTCAACCGCACCGTCGCCCGGGCCGAGGCCCTGGCGGCCGATTTCCCCACCCTGCCCGTGCAGTGCCGTCCCCTGGACGACCTCGACCACTGCCTGAGCACCTGCTCGCTGGTCTTCACCAGCACCGGCGCCGAGGAGCCGATCATCACGGCCCGGCGGCTGGAGGGGCTGAACCGCCGCTCCAGCCTGATGCTCATCGATATCGGTGTGCCCCGCAACATCAGCGCCGACGCGGCCGAACTCCAGGGTGTTGACAGTTTCGACGTCGACGATCTCCAGGAGGTGGTGGCCCGCAACCAGGAGGCTCGCCGGGAGATGGCCGCCGAGGCCGAGGGGCTCCTGGCCGAGGAATCACGCCTGTTCCTGGAGTGGTGGGACGGCCTTGAGGCGGTGCCCCTGGTCAACCGGCTGCGCCTCCAGCTGGAGGACATCCGCGAGCAGGAGCTGCAGAAGGCCCTCAGTCGCATGGGCCCGGACCTTTCCGCGCGGGAGCGGAAGGTGGTCGAAGCCCTCAGCAAGGGCATCATCAACAAGATCCTGCACACGCCCGTCACCCGGCTGCGGGCCCCCCAGCCCCGCCAGCAGCGGCGGGCAGCCATGGCGGTGCTGCAGGACCTCTTCGAGCTTCACGACGACCCACCGGAGACCTGAGCCCCACCCCCGGGAGGGTCCCCGCTTCACCGGCTCCAGCCCCACCTTTCACTGCAACGGAACATGAACCGAGAAGCCGCAGCGCCGCGCTCCCCGTCACCACGCTCCAGTACGGTCTGGCCAGCCAAGGACCGAGGACTGGGCTCATGAAACGCGTTCTGGCCATCATCCTGGGAGGCGGGGCGGGAACACGCCTCTACCCCCTCACCAAGATGCGGGCGAAGCCCGCCGTTCCCCTCGCCGGGAAATACCGACTGATCGATATTCCCATCAGCAACTGCATCAACTCCGAGATCAACAAGATCTACGTGCTGACGCAGTTCAACAGCGCCTCGCTCAACCGTCACCTGACGATGAGCTACAACCTCTCCTCCGGTTTCGGCCAGGGGTTCGTGGAGGTGCTGGCCGCCCAGCAGACCCCCGACAGCCCCAGCTGGTTCGAAGGCACCGCCGATGCGGTGCGCAAGTACCAGTGGCTGTTCCAGGAGTGGGACGTGGACCACGTCCTGATCCTCTCCGGTGACCAGCTCTACCGGATGGACTACAGCAAGTTCGTCCAGCACCACATCGACTGCGGCGCCGCACTGACCGTCGGTGCCCTGCCGGTGGATGGGGCCCAGGCGGAAGGTTTCGGCCTGATGCGCACCTCCTCCGACGGCCGGATCCTGGAGTTCAGCGAGAAGCCCAAGGGCGATGCCCTCGAGGCCATGCGGGTGAACACCGAGAGCCTGGGCCTCTCCGCCGAGGAAGCCGCCAGGCGGCCCTACCTGGCCTCGATGGGGATCTACGTCTTCAACCGCAACACCCTGTTCGACCTGCTGGCCAGCCATCCGGAGGCCACCGATTTCGGCAAGGAGATCATCCCCGCCTCCCTCGGCCGGGGGGACCACCTGCAGACCTTCCTCTTCGACGACTACTGGGAGGACATCGGCACGATCGGGGCGTTCTACGAGGCCAACCTGGCCCTCACCGACCAGCCCAACCCGGCCTTCTCCTTCTACGACGAGAAGTTCCCGATCTACACCCGGCCCCGCTACCTGCCCCCCAGCAAGCTGCAGGACGCCCAGGTCACCCAGTCGATCATCGGCGAGGGGTCCCTGCTCAAGGCCTGCAGCATCCACCACTGCGTGCTCGGCGTGCGCTCCCGGGTCGAGGACGAGGTGGTGCTCCAGGACACCCTGCTGATGGGGGCCGACTTCTTCGAATCCTCCGAAGAACGCCTCGTGCTGCGCGAACGGGGCGGCACCCCGATCGGCGTGGGCCGGGGCACGACGGTGAAGGGGGCGATCCTCGACAAGAACGTGCGCATCGGCCGCGACGTCACCATCGTCAACAAGGACCGGGTGGAGGAGGCCGATCGGCCGGAGCTCAACTTCTACATCCGCAACGGCATTGTCGTGGTGGTGAAGAACGGCACGATCGCCGACGGCACCGTCATCTGAGGCCCGCGTCTGGGGGGGCTGGGCCAGCAGTTGCTGACATCCCTCCCTGGGACACCGACGCTCCGCCGACCGCTGGCCACAGTGGCGGGGAAGCAAGACATCCACGCTCCTATGGGCAAGGCGCATTTCGGACTCATCGGCCTCGGCGTGATGGGTGAGAATCTGGTTCTCAACGCCGAGAGAAACGGTTTCTCGAGCGTTGTCTACAACCGCACCTACGCCAAGACCGAGGAGTTCCTGGCCGGACGCGGTGCCGGCAAGGACATCGTGGGAGCGGCCAGCCTCGAGGAGTTCGTGGCGGCCCTGGAGCGGCCCCGCCGCATCCTGATGATGGTGAAGGCGGGCGATCCGGTGGATGCCACCATCGCCAGCATCTCGCCGCTGCTCGAGGAAGGCGACCTGCTGATCGACGGCGGCAACTCCCTGTACACGGACACCGAACGGCGGGTGAAGGAGCTGGAGAGCAAGAGCTTCGGCTACATCGGCATGGGCGTCTCCGGTGGCGCCAAGGGGGCCCTGGAGGGGCCGAGCATGATGCCCGGCGGCACCAAGGCGGCCTACGACGCCATCGAGAGCCTCGTCACCAAGATGGCCGCCCAGGTGGACGACGGCCCCTGCGTCACCTACATCGGCCCCGGCGGCGCCGGCCATTTCGTCAAGACCGTCCACAACGGCATCGAGTACGGCATCGAGCAGATCCTGGCCGAGGCCTACGACCTGATGAAGCGCATCGCCGGCCTCGATGGCGATGCCATGGCCGACGTGCTGGGGGGCTGGAACCAGACCGAGGAGCTGGCCTCCTTCCTGGTGGAGATCACCGAGGTCTGCCTGCGCACCAAGGATCCCGAGAGCGGCGGTGATCTGGTGGAGCTGATCGTCGATGCCGCCGGCCAGAAGGGCACCGGGCTGTGGACCGTGGTCAGCGCCCTGGAGATGGGGGTGCCCGTGCCCACCATCTATGCCGCCCTCAACGCCCGGGTGCTGAGCTCCCTGCGCAGTGAGCGGATGGCGGCCGAAGCGGTGCTGCACGCCCCCGCCGCCCACAGCTTCCCCCTCGGGGAGCCCGCCACCGGCATGGCGCCGCTGCGGGATGCCTGCATCCTGGCCTGCATCGCCAGCTACGGCCAGGGCATGGCCCTGCTGCAGGAGGCCTCCAAGCTCCACGACTACAACCTCGACTTCTCGGCCATCGGCCAGATCTGGAAGGGGGGCTGCATCATCCGGGCCCGGCTGCTGCAGCGCATCCAGGACGCCTACGGCGCCAATCCCTCCCTGCCCAACCTGATGCTGGATCCCTGGTTCGCCGCCCAGGTCAACCAGCGCCTGGCCGGCCTGCGCCAGGTGGTGGCGGGGGCGGCCCTGGCGGGTATTCCCGTGCCCTGCCTCAGCAGCACCCTCGACTACATCGACAGCTACCGCACCGGCCGCCTGCCCCAGAACCTGGTGCAGGCGATGCGCGACTGCTTCGGCTCCCATACTTATGAGCGCACGGACCGCCCCGGCGCGTTCCACACCGAGTGGCTCGTTTGACCGAACCCAGCACCCGCTACCAGCTGATCGTCGCCACCAGCCCCGAAGAACTGGCCCGCCAGACGGCCGAGCAGATCGCCTCCGGCATTGATCTGGCCCTGGCGGAGCGGGATCGGGCCCAGATCGCCCTGGCGGGCGGTGAAACGCCCCGGGCGGCCTATGCCCGACTGGCCGAGGAACACCTGCCCTGGGAGCGGGTCGATGTGCTGCTGGGGGATGAGCGCTGGGTGCCGGCCGACGACCCCTCCAGCAATGCCCGGATGCTGCGGGAAACCCTGCTGGCCCACCCGCCGGCGAGCCACGCCCGCTTCCACCCGGTGCCCACCGACCGCCCCACCCCCCAGGCCAGCGCCGAGGCCTACGCGGCCGAGCTGGCGGTGCTCTGCCCCGGCGCGCTGCCCCGCTTCGATGTGCTGCTGCTGGGCCTGGGTGATGACGGCCACACCGCCTCCCTGTTCCCCGGCACGGCGGCCCCCGGCGTCAGCGACCGGCCGGTCACCATCGGGGAAGGCAAGGGCCTGCCCCGCATCACCCTCACGGCGCCGGTGCTCTCGGCGGCCCGCCGGGTGATCTTCCTGGTCAGCGGCGCCGGCAAACGCCAGGCCCTCGCCCGGCTGCTCGACCCGAGTGAGCCCGCCGAGCGCACCCCCGCCCGGCTGGTGCGGCCGGCCGGCGGGGTGGTGATCCTGGCCGATGCCGCCGCCGCCGCCGACCTCCCCCGTGCCTGAGGGCTCCCATGCAGGTGATCCGCGGTGATGGCTTCAGCGGCTGGCATGCCCTCAACGACACGGTGATGGGGGGCCGCAGTTCGGGGCTGTGCACGGTCAGCAGCCGCGGGTTGCGGCTGGAGGCGGAGGTGGTGGAACAGGGGGGTGGGTTCGTCAGCTGCCGCTCGCCCATCTTTTCCCCTCCCCTGGATCTCTCGACGCAGGCCGCCTTTGAACTGGAGCTCCAGGGCGACGGCCGCCACTACAAGCTGGCGGTGGCCTGCGCCGACGGGGTGGCGGGCCTCACCGAGATGATCCCCGGCGGCGTGCGCTGGGTGGCCAACTTCGCCACCGATCCCGAGGGCCCCTGCCGGGTGCGGATCCCCTTCGCCCAGCTGCGGGCCTCGATCCGGGCCAAGCCGATCGAGGTCCTGCCCCTCGGCCTGCCCCTGCGCTTCGACGCCGGGCGCATCACCCGGCTGCAGATCCTGCATTCGAAGTTCGGCGACGACGGCTCCGCCAACCCGGGCTTCCGGGCCGGTCCCCTCAGCCTGGAGCTGATGGCGATCGATGCCGTCGCCTGAGTCCTCCATCGGCAGCGCCAACACCGACCTCTGCCAGCTGGTGGCGGCGGCCGCCGATCTTTGCCGCAAGCCCCTGCGCCATGCGGTGGTGGGGGCCGGGCACGGGGACAGCCAGGATCTCTGCCTGCGGCTGGAGGTCCGCAGCCCCGGGGGCGAGCGGCTGCCGGCAGAGGATCTCGAGCTGGAGATCTACCGCAGCGGTGCGGAGCTCAACCTCACCCTGGCCTGGCGGCACAGGGAAGACCAGCCCCTGCTGTGGCAGGGCAGCCATCCGGTCTGGATGGATGGGGCCACGGGATTGCGCGGCCCCTGCCCCCCCGATGGCGCGGCCCTGGAGGCCCTGGCCCGCCGCCTGCGGGCCCTGCTGCGGCCCGATCAGGACTGAGGCGAGGGCAGCACCATCAGCAACGAGCCGGTCCCCATCGACGAGGGCAGCGGCCAGAGTTCGACCCTGGTCTGCAGGGTGCGGCCATCCCGATGGCGGAGGGGAAAGGCGTCACTCACGAACAGTGGCCTATCGGCGGGCGCGTCGGTGGCGACGGGGACCGTGGCCGCCTGCGGCAGCTGGCAGAACAGGGAGGCCGGTGACCCCACCAGGCTGTCGCGCTCGAAGCCGATCCTGTCGCAAAGGCTGGCGTTGACCAGCACCACTCGCTGGTTGCTGTCCAACACCGCCACCGAGAAGCTGGGACTGCGGATCAGGGTCTCGAACAGCACCGAGAGGTCGCGGCCATGCTCCTGGGCCTGGCGCTGCTGGGTGATGTCGGAGAGGGTGCCGACCACATAGCGATCCATCTCCTCGGTGAGCACCTTGGCGTTTTCCGACACCCAGCGCTGCTCGCCGTCGCGGCGGGTGATCCGGTACTGCACCGACCAGCCCCCCTCGGCCGGGGACCGGCTGGCCCAGACCCGATCCCGGTCCTCCGGAAGGATGGCGTCGTCGAGCAGCTGCGGTTGGGCGAACAGCTCGGCCGGGCTCCAGCCTGTCAGGGGCAGGATGCGCTGGCTGGCATAGAGCAGCCGGTGGAGGCTGGCGTCCCGCTTCCAGACGGCCTCTTCCAGGGCATCGGTGAGGGTGGAGAAGGAATCGAGCGAGTCCTCGGCGGCCCGTCGCAGGGCCAGCAGTTCCGACACGTCGGTGAGGGTGATAATCGCTCCGAGCCGCTGCCCCTCCCGTTCCTGGTAGGGCAGCACCTGGGCCAGGTAGGCGATGTCCTCGTTGACCGCCTCAATGTTGCGTCGGGCACCCCCGCCGACCACCTCCTCCAGGGCCGACCGCAAACCCGGTAGGGCCACCGTGGTGGGGACACCGAGTAGGGGCCGGCCGATGTCGTCGTCCACCAGGGCGAACACCCGCACCGCCAGCGGCGTGAACCGGGTGATGCACAGCTCCCGGTCGACGATGACCATCCCCTGGTTGAGGGAGTTCTGGATGTTCTCCAGGTCGGTGCTGAGCAGCTGCAGCTCCGTGGTTCTGGCCCGCAGCTCCTGGTTGAGGGTGGCCAGTTCCTCATTGGTGGCCTGCAGCTCCTCGTTGGAGGATTCCAGTTCTTCATTGGACGACTGCAGCTCCTCCGAGGAGGCCTGCAGTTCCTCGGCGGAGGCCTCGAGTTCCTCATTGGCTTCTTCCAGATCCGAGAGGGAACGGCGCAGGGTGTCGTGGCTGGTGAGCAGCTCCTTCTCCAACCGGGCGATCTGCTGGTCAAAGTCCGGATCACGGATCAGCGGGGCGTCCGTGGGGACCGGCGCAGGGTCGTCGGAGGGTTCCTGCAGGAAGCACAGCAGGGTCAGCACCCGCTCGTTGACCTGGAGCGGCCGGACCTCCAGCCGCAGGTGGATGGAGAAGTCCGGCAGGTGCAGCAGGCGGCTGCGGACCGGCTGGCCATCGGCCCGCACCATCAGCAGCAGGGCGCGGGCCTCGGCCTGCAGTTCCGGCAGCAGGAAGCTGGTGGCGGCGGTGGAGATCCGGCCCTCGGGGAGCCGGCAGAAGGGACTGACATCGCCGATCACCTCCACCAGTCCGTGGGTTTCATCGAGGATCACGCACGGTGGCGACGTGCTGCGGACCAGCGCTTCGAGGGTCGCGACATGCTCCTCGACCACGGTCTCCCGCAGGATCGAGATCCGGCCGACGGGGCTGAACAGCATCGGGGGGCGCTGGGCGGGCTGGATGGCCGGGTCGTAGCGGGTGAACTGGTGTTCCGTGGTGCGGTGGAAGATGCGGTGCTCAGCGCTGGACACCTCAAAGCCCTCCGTCCTGTGGCCCAGCGATTCCGTGCGGCCAAGGAACAGCAGCCCCGCGGGCAGCAGACCGAAGCGGAACTGCGCCAGCACCCGATCCTGCAGGGGCTGGGTGAAATAAATGAGCGTGTTGCGGCTGGAAATCAGGTCCAGCCGCGGGAAGGGCGGATCGACGGCCACGTTGTGACGGGCGAAGACCACGCAGTTGCGGAGGGCCTCGACGATCTGGAGCTCACCGTTGAACGGCACCACGAAGCGTTCCCGCAGCGCTTCCGGGATGGCCAGGCTGGAGGCGGCGGGATAGGTGGCCCGGCGCGCCACGGCCAGGCTGTCCTCGTCGAGATCGGTGCCGAAGATCTTGAGGTGACGGGTCAGGTCCTGGGGGTGGCCGAGCACCTCGCTGATCAGCATGCCGATGGAATAGACCTCCTCGCCGGTGGCGCAGCCGGGCACCCACACCCGCAGGCGTTCCTTGCGGGTGCGCTGGGCCACATAGGCCTGCAGGAGCTCCCCGAGGGCCGCGAACGACTCCGGGTCACGGAAGAAGGAGGTCACGGTGACCAGCAGGTTGTGGACCAGGGCCGAGACCTCCTGGCTGTCGGCCGCCAGCAACCGCAGGTACTCCTCCATGCTCTCCATCTGGCGGATCGCCATGCGGCGCGCCAGCTGACGCTGCAGGGTGGACGCCTTGTACTGGCTGAAGTCGATGCCGCTGTTGTGCAGCAGCAGCTCCAGGGCACTGGAGACGTTGAGGCCCCTGGGATCGGGAACGTTCAGCTCGACCCAGTCGCCGTCCGAGCCCATCAGGACGGTGAGGTGATGGCCGATGGCCGCCGGCTCCAGGATGAGGTCGGCCCCACCCATGGCGACGGCAGCGGTGGGCATGGCCGCGAACCGGGCGCTCTCGGGGGTCTGGGCGATGGTGAGCCCACCGGCGGCCCGCACGGCCCGCAGGCCGCGGGCTCCGTCGGAGCCGGTGCCGGAGAGCACAACGGCGGCTCCGTGGCCGTTCCAGTGGTCGGCGATCGATTCGAACAGCCGGTCGATGCTGGGGCTGGGGCCGAAGCGGGGTTCGGGCGCCACCAGCCGCACCCGGTTCCCTTCCACGCTGATGTCGTGGTTGGGGGGGCAGATGCTGACCGTGTCCGGCAGCAAGGTGGCCCCGTCGACGGCCTCCACCACCTGCAATGGCGTGACCCGCGCCAGCAGCTCGACCATCAGGCTGCCGTGGTCGGGCGAGAGGTGCTGGGCCACCACATAGGCCACGCTGCCGCCCTCGGGAAGGCTGGCCAGAAGCGTCTGCAGGGCCTCCAGGCCACCGGCCGAGGCCCCGATGGCCACCAGGTGCATGCCGGCTGCGCAGCCGGGGGGCGTGGATGGTGTCAGGGAAGACTCCGCCTCAGTGGATTCTTCCCTTGACATCGGCACCATGAACGTGGGCACTCAATGTAAACCGCCGAAGCCCTCCAGACCTTCCGGGAGTGAAGGGAACAGTTGCTGCTGACGCGATCGATCCATGGGCGTGATGCATGACTGTGACGGTTTCCGGCAGAGGGTGTGGAAGTCGCCAGGTCTGCATCCCTGGCGACGATCGAAAGGAATCATCATGAACTGCAATCCTGAGCCCGCTTCTGTCGGGAAGATGTTGAGGTTTGTAAGCACAAAGTCTCGATCACCGCAGAGGCGAAGAGCCTGAGGAAGTTCACACGAATTGTGTGATACCCTGAGCAATGAGGGAAAGTGAGGAGGTGGGAGTTCGTATGTCCACCGAGCCTTGCTTCTCCAGCCAATGGCATCCTGAAGTCGCCCATTTTCCCAACCCCCTGCTAAGTCAGGATCAACTGGGTGAGGATCCCCAATCCTGCACCTCCCAATCCTGCACCGTGCTGTTGCAGGAGGCCCTGCCGCTGGTGGAGATCATTCCGCTGGAAACGGAGGCCAGCTGGTGGTGTTACTGCGCCACTCTCCAGCTCGGCAGCCTTGTGGCCACGGCCTGGACGGCCAGGCCGATGCGGATGGCCTTTTCGGAACGCCAGGAGCACCTGGTTGTGCTGGGCTATGGCGGAGAACACCGGCTGCGACAGGGCTCCACCACCTGGCCCTGTGCCAGGGGGGGCTGTGTGTTCATGGCCAGTGCGGCCTGCACGATGGAGAGCACCCTGTCGTCCGCCGTGGCTTTCACCTTGACGCGTGACCGGCTCCTGGAGACGGCGATGGCGATGGGGGGCTATCAGCAGAAACCGAAAGGCTGGGAGGAAGATGTCACCCAGGCCTCCGGCTGGTGCGCACCCGGTAATCCTGTCGCCCCATCCCTGCTCACGGCGCTGCAGCAGACCATCGCCATGGCGGCGCAGCTCTCAGGGTATGGTCAGGGTCTGCTGGATCGGCTCCAGTTCGACGACCAGATCTATCGGCTGATGGTGGCCATGCTGCTGCCGGAGATCCGCCAGGACAAGACCCTGGATCGGCTCCTGCACCGGCAGAGGCAGGGCCGCGATTCCTTCGACGAACTGATCGACTACATCAAGCAGAATCTGGGCGAGCCGCTCACCCTCACCGACCTGGAGTCGAGGAGCCATTACTCCCGCAGGGCGCTGCAATATGCCTTCGCCGAGCGCATGGGCTGCACCGCCACCAAGTGGATCAAGATGCAGCGTCTTGACCGTGCCCGGCAACGGCTGGAGCGGCCGAATCTCAATGACACGGTGGGAAGCATCGCCCGTGAATGCGGCTATCGCTCCCTGGGACTGTTCAGCGTGGATTTCCAGCAGCGGTTCCATGTCAAGCCGTCCCAGCTGCTGCGGGAGTCCCGGCTGGAGTAGTCGGGACTCCCGCAGCGTTCAGGCCCGGCGACGGAACCCATCCGCCGACTCCATGCGGCCCTGGTTGTGCTCGCTTGGGTGCCCGCCCTGCAGGGCCGATTCGAGCAGGTAGGCGGCCAGGTTCGAGAGGGAGCGACCCTGGACGTTGCTGCGCTCCACCAGGGCCTGATAGGCGTTGTACGGGATCGTGATCGTGACGCGCACGGGCCGCAGGAAGGGACCGGCATCGGAGTGGCTACGCATGGGTCGAGCGGGGTGGCTTCCTTTGCTCTAATGCCATTGCCAGGGTCTGTTGCCGGGCGCTTCACAGTGAGCCGGAGCCCCCCCTTGGGTCAGATCCCAGTGCTGGTGGTCGATTCACCTTGCTGCGGTCAGCAGCGGGAGGCCTGCGCCGTCAGTGCAGGCCTGCATCGCCCTGCGCAAATTGCACGTTTCTGAAATCGGGCTGAGGGTCCAGGGGATTCAGTCCGGGTACAGGTCGGTGACGGCCCCCAGGCTGCTGCTGCTCACCAGCCGGGCGTACTTGCCGAGCACCCCGGTGCGGTAACGGGGGGCGGGCTTGGTCCAGGCGCTGCGGCGCCGGGCCAGCTCCTCCTCGCCCACGTTGAGCTGCAGCAGCCGCTGCTTCGCATCCACCGTGATGCTGTCCCCCTCCTGCACCAGAGCAATGGTGCCGCCCACGGCGGCTTCCGGGGCCACATGGCCCACCACCATCCCGTAGGTGCCGCCCGAGAAGCGGCCATCGGTGATCAGGGCCACGGAATCCCCCAGCCCCTCGCCGATGATCGCGGCGGTGGGGGCCAGCATCTCCCGCATGCCGGGGCCGCCCACCGGACCCTCGTAGCGGATCACCACCACATCGCCGGCGCTGATGCGCTTGGCGAGGATGGCGGCCAGGGCGTCCTCCTCGCTCTCGAACACCCGTGCAGGGCCGGTCATCACCGGGTTCTTCACCCCGCTGATCTTGGCCACGCTGCCCTCCTCGGCCAGGTTGCCCCGCAGGATCGCCAGATGGCCCTGGGCGTAGAGGGGGTTCGAGAGGGGCCGGATCACGTCCTGCCCGGCCGGAGGCTCGGAAGGCACCTCGGCGAGCACCTCCGCCAGGGTGCGCCCCTCGATCGTGCGGCAGTCCCCGTGCAGCAGGCCGGCGTCGAGCAGCAGCTTCATCACCTGGGGGATGCCACCGGCCCGGTGCAGGTCGACGGTCACGTAGCGGCCGCTGGGCTTGAGGTCGCAGATCACCGGCACCTTCTGGCGGATCGTCTCGAAGTCGTCGATGGTCAGCGGCACGCCGGCGGTGCGGGCGATGGCCAGCAGGTGCAGCACCGAGTTGGTGGAGCCGCCCACCGCCATGATCACGGCGATGGCGTTCTCGAAGGCCTCCCGGGTCAGCAGGTCGCGGGGGCGGATGCCGGCGGCGATCGCCTCCACCAGCACCTCGGCCGAGCGGGCGGCGCTCTCGGCCTTCTCCGGGTCCTCCGCCGCCATGGTGGAGCTGTAGGGCAGGCTGAGGCCGAAAGCCTCGAAGGCCGAACTCATCGTGTTGGCGGTGAACATGCCGCCGCAGCTGCCGGCACCGGGGCAGGCGTTCTTCTCGATCGCCAGCAGCTCCGCCTCGTCGATCCTGCCGCCGGAGAGCTGCCCCACCGCCTCGAAGGCACTCACCACGGTGAGGTCACAGGGCCCCAGTTTCCCCGGCTTGATCGTGCCGCCGTAGACAAAAATCGCCGGGATGTTCATGCGGGCCATGGCGAGCATGGCGCCGGGCATGTTCTTGTCGCAGCCGCCGATGGCCAGCAGGCCATCCATGCTCTGGGCGTTGCAGGCGGTTTCGATCGAATCGGCGATCACCTCCCGCGACACCAGGGAGTACTTCATGCCCTCGGTGCCCATCGAGATGCCGTCGCTGACGGTGATGGTGCCGAACATCTGGGGCATGGCTCCGGCCCCGTGGGCGGCCTGCTCGGCCCGCCGGGCCAGGTCGTTGAGGCCGATGTTGCAGGGCGTGATCGTGCTGTAGCCGTTGGCGATGCCGATGATCGGCTTGCCGAAGTCCCCGTCGCCGAAACCGACGGCCCGCAGCATGGCCCGGTTGGGGGAGCGTTGGAGGCCCTTGGTGATGGCGTCGGAGCGCAGCATGGCCGGGGAGGAACGGGTCTGCAGCAACTTACCGAGGGGCCTGCGCCCTCAGGCCTGGGGCTGCAACTGCTCGAGCTGGCGGCGCACTTCGTCGATCGCCTGGTTGAGCTTCTGGACGCGGTCGTGCAGCTGGTCGCTGCTCACCGGCGGCTCCTCGAAGGCTTCGTTGATGCGGGAGACGCGCAGCATCCGCAGCTGGCGCTGGGCGAGACGGTGACGATCGGCCCGGCGCAGCAGCCAGACCGCCAGTCCGGCGGCCCCCATCACCGCCCCGGCGGCCCCGGCCAGCAGAACCAGACTGCCGCTGGCGGACGTTTGCTGCCGGGGATCAGCCATGAACCTGCAGGGGAGGGAGCATCTGGACCTGAGGGGCCCAGCCTAGGCAGTGGCGGCGGCGATTCCATACAGCCGCTCGCTCACCTCGCCGAAACCCGGAACGACGCGGTGGCGGCTGTCCACCTCCGGGTCGATGCCGGCGCAGTAGATCGTGAGCTGGCTGTGGCGTTCGCCGACGACCTTCAACCCCGGGCTCGCCGCCAGGGTGGTGATCACCCGCAGCCGCTGCCCCTCCACCCCCAGGCCCGCCAGTCGGTCGAGCAGGGCCAGCAGGATCGAGCCGCTGGCGAGGACGGGCAGGAACACCAGCACACCGCTGCGGGGATCGATGGTGGCCGGCAGGTCATCGAGGAACCAGTGGGGCTTGTGATCGGGCCCGCAGGGCTCGATGCCCACATGGGCCAGCTGGGCCGACGGCAGCACCGACTGGGCCCCCTGCCACAGCCCCAGGCCCCCCCGCAGCACCGGAATCACCAGCAGGGGCACCTCCGGATCGACCACCTGGCCGTCGCAGTGGCCCAGGGGCGTGGTGACCGACACCGCACGATGGGGCAGCCAGTCGCGCAGCGCCTCGTAGGTGAGCCAGCGGCCCAGCTCCGCCATGGCGGTGGCGAACAGGGGCGAGGGGGTGGCCGCGTCCCGCAGCAGCGTGAGCCAGTGGCCGATCAGGGGATGGGGGGGGACCACCACCCGCAGGGACATGCTCATGACGGGCTTCGTCTGCCTAGCTTGATTCGGCAGCGTACCGGTGTGGCATGGTCCCCAGCTCCCTTACTTCCCCGGTGATCGTCGGGCGGCCCAGGGCCTCGCTGCCCGGCCAGCTGGTGGCCGTCCTGGGGGGGGTGCTGGGGACGATTCTGGGCCTGCTGCTCGTCTGGAGCGTGCTGCCGGTGGCGCCGGCCCAGGCGATCACCGCCCCTGAGCTGCGCGCCCAGCGCTCCTTCCAGGACCTCGACCCCGACCTGCGGGGCCGCAACCTGCAGCAGCAGGAGTTCCTCAAGGCCTCCATGGAGGGCTTCGATCTGCGCGATGCCGACCTGCGTGGAGCCGTGTTCAACTCCACCGACCTGCGCCAGGCCGACCTGCGCGGCGCCGACCTGGAGGACGTGGTGGCCTTCGCCACCCGCTTCGACGGGGCCGACCTGCGCGGTGCCCAGTTCCGCAACGCCATGCTGATGCAGAGCCGCTTCCGGGATGCCCGCATCGATGGGGCCGACTTCAGTGACGCGGTGCTCGATCTGCCGGAACAGAAGGCCCTCTGCGCCCGCGCCTCCGGCAGCCACCCCCTCAGCGGCGTTGACACCCGGGAGAGCCTGGGCTGCCGCTGACCCCCACCGGCAGCGCCTCCCCTAGGTTTCGGTTCCCCCTGCCCCCTCCCCGATGACCGCCACCAGCACCCGACGGCTGCCGGTCACGGTGGTGACAGGTTTTCTGGGGGCCGGCAAGACCACCCTGCTGCGCCACCTGCTGCTGGAGAGCGGACTGCGGCTGGCCGTGCTGGTCAATGAGTTCGGCGAGGTGGGCATCGACGGCGATCTGATCGCCTCCTGCGGCTTCTGCCCCGAGGAGGAGCTGGACGACCGGCTGGTGGAGCTGGCCAATGGCTGCCTCTGCTGCACCGTCCAGGATGAGTTCCTGCCCACCATGCAGCGGCTGCTGGAGCGGGCCGACCGGCTCGACGGCATCGTGGTGGAAACCAGCGGCCTGGCCCTGCCCGAACCGCTGGTGGCCGCCTTCGGCTGGCCGGAGATCCGCAGTCGCACCCGGGTGCACGGGGTGGTGACGGTGGTGGATGGCGAGGCGATGGCCGCCGGCCATGTGGTGGGGGATGCCGAGGCGGTGGAGGCCCAGCGCCGGGCCGACCCCAGCCTCGACCACATCAGCGCCATCGAGGACCTGTTCGCCGACCAGCTCGGTGCTGCCGACCTGGTGCTGGTGAGCCGGGCCGACCGGCTGGAGCCGGAGGCCCTCGCCCGGGTGACCGAAACCCTGCGCGCCGACCTGCGCCCCGGCACCGTGGTGCTGCCCATGGCCCGGGGCCGCCTCGATCCCTCCCTGGTGCTGGATGGTCCCGGCCGCGCCGAGGCCCATGACCACGAGCATCACCACGACGACCACGACGACCACGACGACCACGATCACCACGACCATGCCCACGTGGCGATGGAGTCGATCGTCGTGCGCCGCGCCGGCCAGTGGGGGCGGCCTGCCCTGGAGGCCCAGCTGCAGCAGCTGCTGATCGACCATCCGGTCGTGCGGCTCAAGGGACGGCTGCGCCAGGGCGGCAAGCGCCTGCCGCTGCAGATCCAGGGGGTCGGCCGCCGCCTCGACTGCTGGTATGAGGAGCGCTCGGGGATGGCCCCTGCCGCCACCGCCGGCGAGGGCGATGGCCCCGACGGCCTGGAGCTGGTGGTGCTGGCCACCGCCGGCGCCGCCGGCGCCCTGCGGGCCGCCCTCGAACGCCTCTGAGCCCCCAGATGCCGCGCGCGGCGTCAGTCGAGGGGGATGTCGCCCCTGGCGCAGATCCCGTCCCAGCAGAGATCGGTGTTCTCCACCCAGCGGCTGTTCACCGGCTGCCAGCTGCCGGAGGGCTTGAGCATCGTCACCCGGCCCCGGCCGTCGTGGCGGAACTCGATCCGCTGCCCTCCCACCAGCAGGAACCAGTGGAGGCCGAGCTCCTCAACCTGCATCTGGCACTCCTGCCAGGGACCATCGGCGACGCGGCACTGCAACGCCACCAGCCCGGGGAGGGAGTGGGCCTGCAGGGCCGTGCAGGCCACGGTCAGGCCCGCCAGCAAGGCCAGCCATCCGTGCCCCGGCGGATCCAGCAGAAACCGTCGCAGGGGGGGCACCACGGCCGGCGGTGCGGAGCGTCAACCCCAGGCTGGCGGTGCGCCGGTGGGGTGGTGGGGCGTGCTGCCAAGATTTAACAAACGTCCGTGCCCCCGGTGCCGCTCTTCAACGCCCGCGTCCAGGTTTCCCTGCGCCCCTCCGTGCTGGACCCCGCCGGGGAGGCCACCCGGGCCGCCGCCGCCCGGCTCGGGGTGGAGGGCGTGAAGCGTCTGCGGATCGGCAAGGCGATCGAGCTGGATCTGGAGGCGCCGGACCTGGCCACCGCCCAGGCCCGGCTCGAACTGCTCAGCGACCGCCTGCTCGCCAATCCGGTGATCGAGGACTGGTCGCTGGATCTGGCCGAAGCGGGTTGAGGGGCGGACCGATGACCGTCGGCATTGTGGTGTTTCCCGGCTCCAACTGCGACCGGGACGTGGCCTGGGCCCTGGAGGGCTGCCTGGGCATTCCCGTGCGTTTCCTCTGGCATGAGGAGCGCGACCTTTCCAGCCTCGAGGCCGTCGTGCTGCCGGGGGGCTTCAGCTACGGCGATTACCTGCGCTGCGGCGCCATCGCCCGCTTCGCCCCCGTGCTGGAGGAGGTGCGCGCGTTCGCCGAGCGGGGCGGCCCCGTCCTCGGCATCTGCAACGGCTTCCAGGTGCTCACGGAGATGGGCCTGCTGCCCGGCGCCCTCACCCGCAACCGGGATCTGCATTTCCTCTGCCAGAGCAGCCCGCTGGAGGTGCAACCCGGCGCCTGCCGCTGGCTGGGCGCCTACGGCGCCGGCGAGCGGATCCACCTGCCGATTGCCCACGGGGAAGGCCGTTATCAGGTGGAGCCGGAGCAGCTGAAGCGCCTGGAGGATGAGGGCTGTGTGGTGCTGCGCTACGTCGCCAATCCGAATGGTTCCCGGGGCGACGTGGCCGGCCTCAGCAACCCCGCGGGCAACGTGCTCGGCCTGATGCCCCATCCGGAGCGGGCCTGTGACCCGGTCACCGGCTGCCTCGACGGCCGGCGCCTGCTGCAATCACTCCTGGGCTGAGCCTCAGTCCAGCGCTGGGAATCAGTCCAGCGCTGGGAATCAGTCCAGCGCAGAGAAGAAGTCGCGGCTGCCGCGGGGATCGGCGGCCATGGTGCGGGCTCCGGGCGTCCAGTCGGCCGGACACACCTGGCCCGGCTGGTTCCGCACGTGCTGGAACGCCTGCAGCACCCGCAGGGTTTCGTCGACGCTGCGGCCGACGGCCACGTCGTTGACGGTGCTGTGGCGGATCACGCCGTCGGGATCGATCAGGAACAGGCCCCGCAGGGCCGTGCCGGCCTGCTCATCGAGCACGTGGTAGGCCCGGGCGATCTCCTTGCTGAGATCGGACACCAGCGGATAGGCCACATCCCCGAGCCCACCGCTCTTGCGTTCGGTCTGCACCCAGGCCAGATGGCTGTAGGGGCTGTCGACCGACACGGCCAGGATCGCGGCGCCGAGGCGGGCGAATTCGGCGTGGCGATCACTGAAGGCCGTGATCTCCGTCGGACAGACGAAAGTGAAATTCAACGGATAGAAGAACAGCACCACATCCTTGCCGCGATAGTCGCGCAGGGACAGCTCCCGGAATTCCTGCTCCACCACCGCGGTGGCGCGAAAGTCGGGGGCCTCGAGGCCCACGAGCCTGCCGCTGCTGGTCATGGTGGGCCTGGCCCCTACGATGGTCGCCAAAGTAGCAATGCCTCTGCCATGGGTTGGGATCCCGCCGTCCTGCGCAAATACAACACCACCGGCCACTTCCGCCTCATCAATCAGCTGCGCTCCGAACTCAAGGGCAATCCCCTGATCCGCCCCAAGGATGGGGAAACCGTGGGCGCCGCCAACCGCAGCAAAAGCCTCACCCGTGCCCTGCAGAACCGTTCCCAGTCCGGTGGTTACGGCCGCAGCCGCCGCTCGGTTCAGAGCTCCCAGACCGTCGTGGTCGCCCCCGCACCGGCGCTGCCCGTGATCGCTCCGCTGCCGGCCCGGGTCGAGAGTGTGGAAAGCCAGGAGGCCGCCAATGCCCGCAGCTTCCGGGAACGGCTCAACGCCATCGAGATGCGCTGAACCAGCGGCTTCCCGCTTCCATCAAGGTTGTACAAAAAACCATCCAATGATGGTGATGCCGGGTGGAATGGATCCACCTGGGCAATCTGAAATCAGGGAACAATGATCCAGATCAATGGCTCGGGGGAGACTTGAACTCCCGACCTTGGGGTTATGAATCCCACGCTCTAACCAGCTGAGCTACCGAGCCAATCGATCAGACTTTAGACGATGACCGGCTCGGCCCCCGGCTGGGTCAGGCCCGGGGGGGAAGCATCTGCAGGGGGTTGACCGCACCGCGGCCGGGGGGATGGATCTCGAAGTGCAGGTGCGGACCGGTGCTGCGGCCGGTGCTGCCCATCTGACTGATCACCTGACCCTGGGTCACTGTCTCGCCCCTGGCCACCAGCAGGCGGCTGTTATGGGCGTAGAGGCTGCGGCTGCCGTCGGGATGGGCGATCTCCACCAGGAAGCCGTAGCCGCCGTCATGCCAGCCGGCGAAGACAACCTGCCCCTCCCTGGCGGCCATGATCGGCGTGCCGACGTTGTTGGCCACGTCGATGCCCTTGTGCATCCGGCCCCAGCGCCAGCCGAAACCGGAGGTGAACTCTCCGCGGGTGGGCCAGATCCAGCTGGTGGAGGGGGCCGTGGTGCCACCGTCGAAGGGAGGCTGGGGGTCGCCGAACTCGGGGAGCTCGGGCCAGCTGATGCCGCCGCTGACGGAGGGCTTCAGGCCCAGGAGCATGCGGGAACGGCCCGGCGCCGACTGGGCCAGCCGCACCTGGCTGCCCACCACCAGCCGAGCGGTTTCCAGCCCCGGATTGAGGCGGATCAGCTCAGCCACGCTCAGGCCGTAGCGCTGGGCCAGCTTGAGCACCGTGTCGCCGAAGCGGACGACGCCATCGTTTTCGACCGGCGGAGGGGTGGCGACAGGGGGTGTCTGACGCTGGACAGAGGGGTCGATGGAAGCGATGCGGCCCAGACGTTCCTTGCCCCGGGAGGGGATCACAAGCCAGTCGCCGTTGCCGAAGCGGTGGTCTTCATCGACGTCGTTGAGGCGGGCCAGGCGGCTCTCATCGAGGTCGAGGGCGGTGGAGAGCTCCTCGATGGACACCGGCCGGCGCACCTTGACCCAGACCCGGTCGGTGGCGGAAGGCAGGGAGGCCAGCAGGGTCTCGGTGGACACCGTGCTGGGGGAATCGTCAGCGAGAACGGCCACGAGCGGCACGACGGCCGGTGTGGAGAGCAGAAAGGGAAGAATCAAGCGGAAAGGCTTCATGCATTTCACATCCAGCGGACAAAACCCAGCAGAGAAGCCAACATCTGCGGGTCCGGCAGAGAGTAGCGCTATGAACCACAGGCGGCAAGGTTCCTCAGGCACAACTCGGTCGGGACATCGGGACCGTCCCGCGCGGGTCTCAGGAGTCGCTGCCTGCGGACGGCCCGATCTGGCGCAGGGCCTCGAACAGCACGATGCCTACGGACACCGAGAGATTCAGGCTGCGGACGCCCCCCTGGCCATCCCGGGCCCGGCAGGCCATCGGGATGGTGAGCCGGGCCTCGGCCGACGCCTGCAGGGCGTTCGGTAATCCGTCCGTCTCCCGTCCGAACAGCAGCCAGTCATCGGGATGGAAGCGGAAGTCGGTGTAGGAGGCCTCCACCTGGCTGCTGAGAGCCACCAGCCGGCCACCACGCCGCCGGCGCTCCGCCTGGAAGCGCTCCAGGTCGCCGTGGCGGTGCAGCGACACCCAGGGCCAGTAATCCAGGCCGGCCCGGCGCAGATGGCGATCGCTGATCGTGAAGCCGAGGGGCTCGATCAGATGCAGTTCACAGCCGGTGGCGGCGCAGGTGCGGGCCACGTTGCCCGTGTTCGGCGGGATCTGGGGCTGGTAAAGAACGACGCGGGGCATGGGGGGCTGCCCTCAGGAGCCGGGGGGGACGGGCTGGCTCAGGGCCAGCAGGTCGATGGCCCGGCCCTGCAGGACCAGCCAGGCCGCCTCGCTGCGGGCCTGGAGGGTCTGCTGGATGGCCCCGAGCCGGTCGCGGAAGCGGGATCCGGCCGCCGTGGCCGGCACCACGCCCCAGCCGGTCTCCTCGCAGACCACCACCAGCGGCGCCGGGCAGGCGCCGATGGCGTTGAGCAGCTCGTCGCAGCAGAGTCGCCACTCCGGCGCCTCCAGCTCCAGGTGGGCGGCCACCCACGTGCCGAGCGAATCCACCAGCCCCAGCTCGCCGTTCTGCAGACGTCCCAACGCAGCGGCCAGCTCACCGCCCACCTCGCGGCAGCCCCAGGCGGGCGGGCGCCGAAGGCGGTGGCGCCGCAGCCGCTCCTGCCAGGCGTCGTCGTCGGGCAGGGAGGGCCCGGTGGCCAGGTAGATCACCTTCAGGCCGCTGCTGTCGGCGAGATGCTCGGCCCAGCGGCTCTTGCCGCCCCGCGAGGGACCGCTGACCAGGGTGAGGCGGGGATGGCGCCGGACCCCGGACGGGGGGTCAGCCGCCGGCTCAGCCACCACCGTTCATGTTGCGCAGGGTGGCCACCGAGGACGGCGAGACGCGGTTCAGGTAACGGAAGATCCAGTACTTGAAGACCGTGGCCAGCACCACCGGGAAGGTGGCGATGAACAGCATCACGAAATTCTCCTGGGCCGGCAATCCCAGATGGTCCGCGACACCATCGAGCAGCACCGTCCAGCCCTCCGGGCTGTGGAACCCGACGAAGATGTCCGTGAACAAGATGATGGCGAAGGCCTTGGCGCTGTCGCTCAGGCCGTACACCATTTCGTCGATGAAGCCCCGCAGCACCTGGATGTCCCGCCGCCCGAGGATGGCCACCACCACGAAGCCGATGAAGCCGCAGACGTCAGCCAGGACGTTCTTGATGGCGTGGGTGCTCTCCTGGTCGGCCTCCTCCTTCAGCTCCTGGGCCCGCTTGGCCAGCTCCGTCTGCAGTTCCTCGCGGCTGGGCAGCCCCTTGCCCGCCAGCAGGGCATCGAATTCCATCTCCGCCTGGTAGACGCGCAGTTTCTCGACGGCCCGCTCCTCCAGGTGGGGTTTCGGGTAGGCGAGGAAGGCGTTGTCGGGGGCGAAGCGATTCACCAGGGGCGACACCACGTAGGTGCGGCTCACCTGCTGCACCAGCACCGGCACCAGCACCAGCAGCAGCAGGATCCGCAGCGACACCAGGGTGGAATCGCGACGGCGACGGAAGCCCGCCACCACGCTGGCCTCCGCTTCCGGGTCGAGCTGGCGGCGCACCTGGTCGACCACGCTCACCAGGCTGCGGGGCAGCATCTCCGGGGTGCGGCTCAGGGCCGGCAGCTCCTCCCGGGCCACCGCGTAACGGGCGGTGACCGTGTCGATCAGCTGGTACTGGCGCAGTTCCTGGCCGGAGAGCTCCTGCCGGTAGGGGGCCAGCACGTCCCTGGACTGGCGGCAGACCTGCAGGGCCGCCCGGAAGCGGCGCAGGACCTGGGCCTGAATCGCCCGCGGGATGCTCAGCTCCAGCTCGGGACGCACCGGACGGTCGTTGTAGTGCTCCATCTCGATGCTCTGGATGAGCAGGGCGGCTTCATAGCCGCGCTCGAGATCGGAGCTCAGGTCGAGGGAGCGGGCCCGCCCGAAGGTACCCATCCAGTTCGTCAGTCCCATGGGGAGGCGGGTAGCGGGGGAATCAGCGGGAGAAGACCCACCAGGTGAGCATCGGCACGACGGTGCCCACCACCAGCAGGACGATCACCCAGGTGAAGGCGTTGCTGCTGGAGGTCTCCTCCCGGGTGGGGATGTTGCTGACGACGGCGGCCGCCTCCTCGACGACGGGCTCACCGGGATCCTCACCGCCCTGGAGAACGGCGGCGAGGCGCTGCAGGGCATCGACGGCCGACTGGCGGTAGCGATCACCGCTGCGCAACGGCTGGGCCATCGTGGTGGCAGCGGTGCTCTCCAGCAGCTCATCGGGCAGCTGGCGGTCGAGGGGGGCCTGGGCGGCGATCGCCGTGGAGCGCGTCTGGGTGTCGATCAGGAGCAGCAGCAGGGGGTCGGGACTGGTGCCGGCGGGAGGGTCGGCCGACCAGCGCTCCAGCAGCTGGCCGGCGAGGGTCTGGAGATCGAGGCCGTAGTCGAGCCGGGTGAGGGTGATCAGACGGGCATCGACCCGCTCGGCGCCGAAGGCCTGCAGCTGGCGCTCGATCTCGGCCTTGCCCGCCCGGCTGAGCACGTCGGCGCCGTCGAGCACATGCTCGGCCGGTGGGCGGGCGGGCAGGTCGGCCGCCGACAGGGCCCGGGCGGCCGCAACCGGAACGGCCAGCACCAGGGCGACCGCCAGCACCAGGGAGAGCAGGGAGCGGAGCAGTCCGACCCGGCGGGTGGGGCCGGGGTGGGCTGCCGCCACCGGAGGCGTCACTGAAGCCAAGGCCATCGTGCAAGACGCCACCAGTCTGCCGTTGCGGCCCCGTTCCGGCATCCTGAAGGCAGCTTCGGCCACGCCACGACACGCCCCGCCACGTCGCAGAACGCCTCCCAACGATGACGATGTCCGCTCCAGCCCGCGTCGTCCTGGCCTGCGGCGCCACGGGCCTGGCCCTGGCCGTGCTCAACCAGATGACCGCCCCCAGCCTGGACCCCCCCCTCGAGCGGGCCTCGGTGCTGGCCAGCATCCTGGCGGTGCTGCTGCTGCTGGTGGCCCTGCTCTGGCAGCGGGTGGAGCCCGTGGCCCCGGAACGGGTGCCGCTGGAGGGCCCCGAAGGGCTGCGTCTGGTGCCGGATCTGGAGGATTCCCTGGCCGAGGAGCTGGGCTGGGGCAGCGCCATGCTGCTGACGGCGACGCCGGCGGCGGTGGTGCTGCTCCACTGGCGCGGCCGCACCCTGCTGGAGCGGGGCGTGCTGGGCAGTGGCGATTTCCTGCCCGGGGCGATCTGCGCCCGCAGCATGGCCAGCGGCAAGGCCATCTCCCTGGTGGATCTGAAGCTTTACCCGGGTCGGGACGAGTTCGGCAGCCTCCCCGCCGGCCTGCCGGCGGTGGTGGTCCAGCCCCTCGGCACCGAGGGGGTGCTGGTGCTGGGCGGCTGGTCGCCCCGCTGCTTCAGCCGCAGCGATCTGGCCTGGATCGACGGCTGGGCCCGCCGGCTTACAGGCGGATTGGCTCGGGTTTCGGGCGCGGCGCCACCGGCCGTGGAGGTGTCGTCGACGGTGGCACCTGGAACTGGCTGAACACCCGGCCGCCGGGGTTGGTGACCACCACGGCCCCCTTGTTCCCCAGCTGGCCCCGCAGCACGCTGCCGCGGGTGAGCTGGCGGCTGGCCGGCCGCTGCAGCAGCACCGAGCCATCGGCGGTGACCGCCTGGGTCTGCCAGTTCCAGGAGCAGCTGCGGGCCTCGAGGCTGGCACCGTCCTGCTGGAGGAAGCAACCGGACGGGATGCGCACCAGATGCTGGCCGGCATCCACCTCCAGGGCCTTGCCCCGGGCGCTGGCGCCGCCGGCCACCGCCGGGTCGCTGAACAGGACCGGCGGTCCGAGGTTGAACAGCTGGGTCTGGGTGTTGCCGACCAGGGAGGTGGCGGTGAGGGTCTGGAGCGGGCGGGTGGCGACCGAGCCCGGCGGCCGCCGTTCCCCCAGCACGGGGCCACGGGCGGTGAGGGCACCGCTGCCCGGTTGCCAGAGCACCGAGGTCACCGTCACCAGGATCTGGGGGGCGCCGAGGGGGTTGGCCTGGAAGGGATCGAAGGCCTGGGCCCAGCGTTGCAGCTGGGGCTTGCCCTGCAGCTCCAGGGTGTCCTTGTCGAGGCGGAAGGTGGCCCGCTGGGCGGAGAGCCGGGTGTGGGGGTCGAAACCCTCCGGATGGCGGTCGATCTCCATCAGGTTGCGGGAGGGAAGCCAGCGCACCCGGGAGCCCTGGATCATCACCGGCTCCTTCCCGAGCCGCTGCAGCCGGATCCGGCCCTCCAGCAGGATGACGGCGCCGTCATTGATCACGGTGCCGGTGGAGGCCTCCACCCGATAGGCGGGCTTGCCGTCGCTGTAGATCACCCCGCGGGGCTGCAGGGCCCGGGCGACGCGGCGGCGCAGGTCGTAGCGGGCCTCGGGGCTGGTGAGTTCCCAGTTGGGCCGCCCGAACACATCCTGCTGACGCAGATCCAGGGACCGGAACACGAAGGGGGTGGGGGCCGTCTCGCGGGCCACTTCACCGCGACCGCAGCCCGTGAGCAGCAGCACCAGCAGGGCCGAGAGGCGCCAGCCCCGCGCGGGGAGAGGGAGCGTCAAAGGGGGGAATCCAGTTCCAGTCGGTGCATCACCGGCGTCGGTTCGGGCAGGGCCAGTTCACTGGCCAGCTTCCCCCAGTGTCGGGCCGCCGTCCAGCCGGTTTCGGCCACCAGGGCCGGCTGGGCCAGCTGGTCGAGCATGCGCCCGGACAGATCCGGCAGCAGGGGGGCCAGCAGCACCGCCACCCAGCGGCTGGTCTCCAGCACGGCATAGAGGTCCTCGGCCACACCGGCGCGGCCGTCCTCGGCCTTGATCGCCTTCCAGGGAGCGCGATCGTTGAGGAAGCCGTTGGCCGCCTCGGCCAGCTCCAGGATCGCGGCGGCCGCGGTACGGAAATCCAGCGCCTCCAGGGCCCCGTCGACCGCCTGGGCGCAGGCCAGGCAACGCAGGGCCAGGGGATGGTCTGGGGCGGCGGCCGCCCCGGCCGGCGGCACGCCGCCGTCGAACCAGCGGCGCGCCATCGACGAGGTGCGGTTGAGCAGGTTGCCGATCGTGTTGGCCAGGTCGTTGTTGACCAGATCGCTGAACCGCTGCTGCTGGAAATCGCCGTCGTCACCGAAGGGAATGTCCCGCAGCAGGTACCAGCGCACCGCATCGGCGCCGCAGCGCTCCAGCAGCACTTCTGGATCGAGCACGTTGCCCAGCGATTTGCCCATTTTCTGGCCCTCCCGGGTGAGAAAGCCGTGGCCGAAGACCTTCTCCGGCAGGGGCAGTCCGGCCGAGAGCAGCATCGCCGGCCAGTAGACGGCGTGGAACCGCAGGATGTCCTTGCCGATCACGTGCAGCTGGGCGGGCCAGCCCCGCTCGGCCAGCAGGGTCAGGTCGGCGGGATCGTCGGGCTCGAGCAGGGCCGAGAGGTAGCCCAGCAGGGCATCGAACCAGACATAAAAGGTATGGCCGTCGTAGCCGGGAACGGGAATGCCCCAGGGCAGATCAAGCCTGGAGATGGAGAAGTCCCGCAGGCCGCCGGCGACGAAGTTCTCCACCTCCCGCCGCCGGGAGCGCGGCGCGATGAAGCCCTCGCTGGCCACCAGTTGCTCGATCTGATGCTGGTAGCGGGAGAGGCGGAAGAAGAGGTTGAGCTCGTCGCGCCATTCGAGGGGGCGCAGGTGGATGGGGCAATGGGGCTCGGTGGCCGCCGGCGATTCCTCCTTGAACTCTTCGCAGGCAACGCAGTACCAGCCCTGCTGACGGCCCTCCACCACATCGCCGCTGGCCTCGACCCGGGCGAAGAACTGCTCCACGATCGCCCGGTGGCGCGGGTCGGTGGTGCGGATGAAGCGGTCGTTGCTGATGCCCCAGTGGCGCCAGAGGTCGCGGTATTCGCCGCTGATGGCGTCGCAGTGGGCCTGGGGGGTGAGGCCGGCGGCCTCGGCCGAGCGCTGGATCTTCAGGCCATGCTCGTCGCAGCCGGTGATGAAGGTGACCCGCTCCCCCTGCAGGCGCCGGAAGCGGGCGATGCTGTCGCAGGCGAGGGTGGTGTAGGTGCTGCCCAGGTGGGCGCGGTCGTTGACGTAATAGAGGGGAGTGGTGAGGGTATAGGTCATCGGCAGGCGACGTCGGCCGGATCCGCCGGCGGCAGGAGGGTGTCCCGTGATGGCCCCCTTGACGCCCGTGGGCCCAGGCCCGGGGCCCGGATCCTACCCATGGCCCCGGGATGGGATGCTGGCCCCCTGACCCCGGCCCCTTCACCCCGATGCGCACGGGCTTCGATCGCAGGGCGGACGTTCTCGTCTGGGGCGGCGGCAGCGGTGGTGTGGCCGCCGCCCTGCAGGCCGCCCGCTCCGGCGCCGACACCCTGCTGCTCACCCCCGGCCCGTGGCTCGGCGGCATGGTGAGCGCCGCCGGGGTGTGCGCCCCGGACGGCAACGAGCTGAGCCCCTGGCAGAGCGGCCTGTGGGGAGCCCTCCTGCGGGCCCTGCAGTGGATCGAGCCGGAGGGGCTGGATCAGAACTGGGTGAGCTGCTTCGGCTACCGCCCCGCCAGCGCCGAGCGGATCCTGCGCCGCTGGGTGGCGGCCGAGGAACGGCTGGACTGGTGGTCCGGCGTGCGGCTGGAGGCGGTGGAGCGCGATGGCGACCGCATCGCCGCCGTGGCCGTGGAGCACCGTGGCGTCCAGCGGCGCCTGGTGCCGAAGGTGGTGATCGACGGCAGCGACCGGGGCGAGCTCTATCCCCTGGCCGGAGCCCCCTACCGCTTCGGCTGGGAGCCCAGGGAGCAGTGGCAGGAACCCAGCGCCCCCACGGCCGATCGCCTCGGGAACGATCCCTTCTTCCAGCGGCAGCCCATCCAGTCGCCCACCTGGGTGTGCCTGGGCCAGCTGGATGAACGGACGGGACCGGCGGCCCCCGAGGCCGAAGCCTGGCGCCGCACGCCTCCCCGGCTGCCGGAGCCCTTTGCGATGGCCACCCGGGCCTTCGGCCTGGAGCGCACCCTCACCTACGGCCGCCTGCCCGGGGGGCTGGTGATGCTGAACTGGCCCCTGCACGGCAACGACTGGCACGACGGCCTGGAGCGGGCCTTCGCGGAGCGGGTTTCCGGCGGCGGTGGGGGGCCCGCGGCGGCCGAAGCGGCCGAAGCGGAGCTGCTGGCGGCGATGCGCGACCACAGCGAAACCTTCGCTGCTTCCCTGCGCCAGGCCAGCGGCGGCTGGCTGGGGCCGGCGGCGGTGTTCCCCACGCCGGAAGAAGCCGCCGCCGGCCGGCTGAGCGGCTCCGGGTCCCTGGCCCTGATGCCCTACTGGCGCGAGGGCCGCCGGCTGGTGGCCCGGGAGCTGGTGCTGGAGCAGCACCTGCTGCCCCAGGGGGAGGGCGCCTGCATCGCCCCCCTCTGCCGCGCCGCCGACGGGTCCTTGCGCAGCATCGCCGTGGGCAACTACGCCAACGACCACCACTACCCCGGCGGCGACTGGCCCCTGGCCCCCAAGAGCTGCCGCTGGGGCGGCCGCTGGAGCGGCACCCCGTTCACCATCCCCTACGGAGCCCTGGTGAGTGAGGGGGTGAGCAACCTGCTGGCGGCCGACAAGGGCTTCGGCGTCAGCCACATGGCCAACGGCGCCACCCGGTTGCAGCCCCTGGTGCTCAACATCGGCCAGGCCGCCGGGCTGGCGGCGGCCCTGTGCGTGCAGAGTGAGCTTGAGCTTGCCGCCCTGCCGGTGCGACGGCTCCAGGAGGCCCTGATCGGTGATCCGCTGGCCCCGGCCGGCGTGGTGCCGCTGTGGGACACCCCCTGGCACCACCCCCTGTGGCGTGAGCGGCAGCTTCAGGCTCTGGCGGCGCCGGAGCGACTGGATCGGCA
Organism: Synechococcus sp. UW140; assembly: GCA_943367705.1. Taxonomy (GTDB): domain Bacteria; phylum Cyanobacteriota; class Cyanobacteriia; order PCC-6307; family Cyanobiaceae; genus Cyanobium. Next base: position 268,039 of record CALRJV020000002.1, on the reverse strand, counting down.
CGGGCAGCTGGAGGCGGCGGAGCTGGCAGCGCCGGCGGGCTGGGCGCCGCCGCCGGAGCCGGGCGAACGCCTCTGGCGCGGCGAGCTGGTGCCCGATGGCCAGGGCGGCTACGTGCTGCACGGCGAGGCCGGGGCCTGGCCCCTGATCACCCTGGAGCCGGCCCTGCACCACTGGCTGCTGGGCCTTGATCGCCCCACCCCGGTGGCCCTGATCGGTTGCGCCAACCCCTGGGGGCCCTGGCTGCGGGTGTCACGGCTCGTGCCGTGAAGGCACTGCTCAGTGCGGCGGCCATCGCGCTTACCTTCGCGGCCTTCCTCCCCTACATCCGCTCCATTCGGGCCGGTCGCACCCGCCCCCATGTCTTCTCCTGGCTGATCTGGGGCGTGACCACCCTGCTGGTGTTCCTGGCGACCTGGGCCGGCGGCGGCGGGGTCGGGGCCTGGCCCACCGGCATGTCGGCCCTGCTCACCTTCTCCATCGCCTGGCTGGCCTTCGCCCATGGCGCCGACCGGGAGATCACAACGGGCGACTGGCTGTTTCTGGCCGGTGCCGCCTCGGCCCTGCCCTTCTGGTTCCTCACCGCCGACCCCTTCTGGGCCGTGGTGGTCCTCACCCTGGTGGACCTGCTGGGCTTCGGCCCCACCCTGCGGCGCGCCTGGAGCCACCCCGAACAGGAACGGGTTGGCTTCTACAGCCTGTTCGTGCTGCGCAATCTGCTGGTGCTCCTGTCCCTGGAGCGCCTGACACTCACCACGGCCCTCTTCCCGGCGGCGGTGGGCCTGGCCTGCGCGGGGTTGGTGGCGCTGCTGCTCTGGCGGCGGCGCCGCCTGGAGCGCCTGGGCCAGCCGGCCTGAGCTCGGCCAGGATGGGCTGGTTCAGCGCCCGTTCCCCATGGTTTCCGCCAACCCCGGATCCGCCGTTCAGCCCTTGCCGCTGCTGCTGTCCCTGGCTGGGGCGGTGTTGCTGCTGGCCGGTCTCCCCGTCCGGGCCCAGAGCCTCGACAACATGCGCGACCAGCTGATCATCCACTACTGCACCCTGGCGGTGAATGCCGATTTCACCAAGGCGGGCAAGACGGTGCCGGCCGGCCTGGCCAAGGACACCTGCACTTGCGTCGCCCAGCAGGTGAACGACCGGGCGACGATTCCCCAGGCCGAAACCATCTGCAAGCAGCAGGCGATGGGCAAGTACAACCTCAGCCCCTGAACCCGCCGGGGTCAGCCCGCGGCCGTGAAGCGCAGGAGATCGCGCAGGGAATCCACCTGCTGCAGGCGCACCAGCAGGGCGTCGCCGGGGCCGGGGTCGCCATGGCACTCGGCGGCCAGATCCATGGCCAGATCCGGCAGGTGCACCAGGCCGAGCCGGTCCTGGGGCCGCAGCCACCTCAGAAACAGCCCCGGCCACTGGTGCTGCTCCTGGGCCTCGAACCACACCTGCTGCCAGTGGCGCTGGTCTTCCCGGGCGATCTGCAGGCCCTGGCGGATCGCCCCCTCCAGCTCCGCCAGCAGCTCCGCCAGCTCGGCCTCCTCCAGCACCGGCTGCCCCTGCTGGTGGGCCAGCAGCTGGCGCTGGACCAGCAGGTCGTTGTAGCGGCGGATCGGTGAGGTGGCCTGCACATAGCAGGGCAGGCCCAGGGAGAAGTGGGGGGCGGGCGTGGTGCCCAGATGGCCCCGGCTGAGGCAGCGCTTGATGGCGGCATGGCGCACCGGACCCGCCGGCAGGCTCGCCAGTTCCGCCTCAGGGGGCAGCTCCGCCGTCAGCTGGCTCCGGTAGGGCAGGGCCAGGCTCTGCTCCTGGCCGTAGGAGGCGATCACGGCCCCGGCCAGGATCATGGCCTCGGCCACCAGGGTCCGCGACGGGGACGGCTCGGTGATCTCCAGCTGGGGCCCCTGGTCGTCGCAACGGATCCGGCCCTCGGGCTGGTCCAGATCGAGGGCCCCCCGCGCCAGCCGCCAGCGGCGCCGCCGCTCCATCAGGGCGTGGATCTCGTTGAGATATCGCTCCTGGGGCGGGGCCAGCTCAATCAGCTCATCTGCATCCCCATAACTGAGCCGGTAGGAGGGGCGCACCCAGCTGGATTCCAGCCCATGGCCGGCCACGGCGCCGTCTTCGGCGAGTTCCACCCACAGGCTGAGGGCCGCGCAGCGCTGGCCCATGCGCAGGCTCATCGGGCCGGTGCTGAGCAGCTCGGGGAACATCGGCAGCGGCCCCCGGGCCAGGTAGAGGCTGCTGGCCCGGCGCCGGGCTTCGGTGTCGAGGGGGCTGTCCGCAGCCACCAGCCGGCCGGGGTCGGCGATGTGGATCCACAGCCGTGGTGTGCCGCCGGCCCCGTGCTCCAGGGAGAGGCCGTCGTCGATGTCGCGGGTGTCCGCATCGTCGATGGTGACGGTGTGCAGGCCGGTGAGGTCGCGGCGGCGCTGATCACCGGGCAGCTCCGTGGCGGCCAGCTCCACCAGCCGACGGGCCTCAGCTTCCAGCTCCTCGGAGAAGCCGGCCTGCCAGGTGGTGTTCTCCAGGGAGGGGAGATGGTGCCGCTCCCACTGGCCCAGGTCCACCAGCAGGTGCCGGATCGGCGCCGATTCCATCGCGCAGTGGGCCGCCTGCAGGGCCCGGTGCAGATCGTCGGGCAGGGGGCGGCTGGTGTCGCCGCTGGCCCACTCCCGCAGCAGGGCCAGGTGCTGCCGCTGTTCGGCATCGAGCTGCTGGGGATCGATCGGGCGGCGCTGGCGCAGGGCGTCCTGCCACTGGCGCCGGCGCTGCTCGGCCAGCTGCTGGCGGCGGGCGTCCCGCCGCAGCCGGCGCACATCCACCAGGGGGCGGGCCTCCACCTGCTGCTGGCGCCAGCGGAACAGGGTCTGGGGGCCCTGCAGCCACAGCCAGCAGGCGGCCCTCTGGATCGGGTCGCTGCCGTCGCCGATCAGGTCGACGAAATCCCCCAGCTCCAGGGACGCCGGGTCATCCAGCAACAGCAGCCAGGCCGCCCCCAGCTCGCGGGGGCTGGGGGCGGCCTGCTGCAACGACTCGGCACTCAGCCCCCAGGGGGGCTGGGACAGGCGTGAGGGTGGGGATTGATCGCCAGGGAGAGCGGCCAGCAGATCAAGCTGCCGGACCCCCCGCTGGACGGCCTTGGCCTCGAAACCCACCTTGAGATCGAGGCGCGTGCCTTTCTCGGCCACGACGACCGCCAGCAGGCTGCGGCTGTCGTCGTGGAGGCCGACCAGGTCACCCGCCGTGAACCGACGCGAGGCGGGGGGCAACTCAGCCTTCGGGATTCACGAAGGGCAGCAGGGCCACGATCCGGGCCCGCTTGACGGCATTGGTGAGATCGCGCTGCTGCTTGGCCGTCAGGCCGGTGAGGCGGCGGGGCAGGATCTTGCCGCGCTCGGTGATGAACTTCTTGAGCAGATCGACGTCCTTGTAGTCGATCGGATCACCGGGCTTGATCGGCGAGAGGCGCTTCTTGAAGAAGGAACTGGACATGGGAACGGAGGGAAGAAAAGAATGGAAACAACTGCCGCTGCAGGGGCCGCGGGACGATCAGGCGATGGGATTCCGCAGGGAATCCAGCCTCACTTGATCTCCTTGTGGACGGTGGAGGCGTTGCAGTGGGGGCAGAACTTCTTGAGTTCGATCCGTTCGGTGGTGTTGCGGCGGTTCTTCTGGGTCGTGTAACGGGACACGCCAGGGGACCGCTTGGCGGGGTTGGACCGGCATTCGGTGCACTCGAGGGTGATCACCAGCCGGACGCCCTTGTTCTTGGCCATGGAAGGACGTTGCGCCGCGGATGCGTTGCAGAGAGACGATCCTGCACCTTACCTCCCGATGGGTAGGGCCCTGATCGCTTCCTAATGTGGGCGGCTGCTGTGCACCCCTCCGATGCTGGTTTCGCTCCAATGGCTCCGGGAGCTGGTCAGCGTGGAACCGGCCTGCCTCGAGCCTGAGCCCCTGGCGGAGCGCCTCTCGATCGCCGGTTTCGAGGTGGAGGCCATCGAGGATCTGGCGGCCCGGGCGGCCGGTGTGGTGGTGGGTCATGTGGTGCAGCGGGATCCCCACCCCAACGCCGACAAGCTCAGCGTCTGCCGGGTGGATGTGGGGGCCGGCGAGCCCCTACAGATCGTCTGCGGTGCCCCGAATGTGCGCCAGGGCCTGCACGTGCCCGTGGCCCTGGTGGGCAGCACCCTTCCCGCTGTGGGACTGACGATCAAGCCGGCCGAACTGCGGGGGGTGGCCAGCAGCGGCATGATCTGCTCCCTGCGGGAGCTGGGCCTCGACGACGGCAGCGACGGCATTGCCGAACTCGACCAGCTCCTGGAGAGCGTCCCCCCCCTGGGGACGCCCGTGGGCCCGCTCCTGGGCCTCGACGACCAGGTGCTGGAGCTGGCGATCACCGCCAACCGCCCCGATGGCCTGTCGATGCGCGGGATCGCCCGCGAGGTGGCGGCCCTCAGCGGCGGCCACACCACCTTCCCTGCGGCGGCGCCCGAGGTGGCGGCCGAGCCCCTGGCCGCCGCGGCGGCCGACCGCGAGGCCATCGAGGCCGGGGGCCTGTTCAGCCTCACGGCCCTCAGCGGCCTGACGGTGGGTCCCTCCCCGGACTGGCTGCGCCAGCGGCTGGAGCGGGCCGGGGTGCGCCCCATCAACAACGTGGTGGACATCACCAACCTGGTGATGCTGGAGACGGGACAGCCCCTGCATGCCTTCGACCGGGATCGCCTTGGCGTACTCACCGGCGGCACGCCGGAGCCGGCCCACATCGGCCTGCGCCAGGGCCGCAGCGGAGAGGCGTTTGTGGCCCTCGACGGCCAGAAGCGCACCCTGAGCGAAGAGGCCCTGGTGGTCACCTGCGGCGACCACCCCATCGCCCTGGCCGGGGTGATGGGGGGCCTCGCGGAGGCCGTCACCGACGCCACCACCGCCATCTGGCTGGAGGCGGCGGTGTTCGCCCCCCAGGCCGTGCGCCGCTCCGCCCGCAGCGTCGGCCTGCGCACCGAGGCCAGCAGCCGCTTCGAGAAGGGGGTGCCGCGGGAGATCACCCTGGCCGCCGCCGACCGGGCCGTGGCCCTGCTGCAGGAGCTGGCCGGAGCCCGGGTGGACGGGCGCTGGCTGCACCAGCGGCCCCCGTCCCCCCAGCCGCCCCTGCCCCTGCGCCGCGACGCCCTCCACAACCTGCTGGGTCCGGTGCTGGTGGAGGGCGAGGCCCGGGACCTGGACGACGAACGCATCACCGCCACCCTCGAGGCCCTGGGTTGCGTGCTTGACGAGGACGAGGAGGGCTGGCAGGTGCGGGTGCCGCCCGAGCGGGCCATGGACCTCAGGCGTGAGGTGGACCTGATCGAGGAGGTGGCCCGGCTGGTGGGCTACGACCACTTCGCCTCCCACCTGCCCGATCCCCTGATCCCCGGGGGCCTGGAGCCGGCCCAGCAGCTGGAACGCCGCCTGCGCCGCTCCCTCTGCGCCGCCGGCCTGCAGGAGATCGTCTCCCTGTCGCTGGTGGCGGCGGCGCCGGGCCGGGTGCCCCTGGCCAACCCACTGCTGGCCGACTACGGCCACCTGCGCGACAACCTGCACCAGGAGTTGCTCCAGGCCGCCCGCCGCAACCTGCAGGCCTCCCTGGGGGGCTTCTGGGGCTTCGAGATCGGCCGGGTGTTCCCTGGTGGCGCGGCCAGCGGCGAGGAGCGCCATGGGGAACGCACCCTGCTGGTGGGGGTGATCGCCGGCGAGCGCCGCGCCGAGCGCTGGCGCAGCTCCGGCAAGCCCGCCCCCCCGGACTATTTCCAGGCCCGCGGCGTTCTGCAGGCCGGTCTGGAGCCCCTGCGCCTGCCCCTGGAGGACCGCCCCCTGAGCGACTTCCCCCTTCTCCACCCCGGCCGCGCCGCCCAGCTGCTGGTGGAAGGCAAGCCCGCCGGCTGGTTCGGCCAGCTCCACCCGGCCGAGGCCGACGCCCTCGACCTGCCGGCCGCCACCTATGTGTTCCAGCTGGAGCTGGAGCCCCTGCTGAGTGCCGGCACCCGACGCAACCGCTGGCAGCCCAGCTTCCGTCCCTACCCCACGGTGCCGGCCTCGGAACGCGACCTGGCCCTGGTCGTTCCCACCGACACCACGGCGGCGGACCTGCTGGCGGCGATCCGCAAGGCGGGCAAGCCACTGTTGGAGCAGGCCGAGTTGATCGACCGCTACGAGGGCGCCCAGGTGGAGCCCGGCCGCTGCAGCCAGGCCTTCCGCCTCCGCTATCGCGACAGCGCCCGCACCCTCACCGACGAGGAGGTGGAAGCGGCCCATGGTCGGGTGCGCGAGGCCCTCGAACGCCGTTTCGGCGCCGAGCAGCGCCGCTAGAGGCGCTCCAGGGCCGCCAGGGCCTCCACGTGGCTGGTGTTGGGGAAGAAGTCGACGGGCTGCACCCAGTTCAGCCGGTAGACCCCTGAGCCGCACAGCTGGGCCAGGTCCCGGGCCAGGGCCGCCGGATCACAGCTCACGTAGGCGATCCGATCCGGTCGCGCCGCCAGGATCGCCGCGATGGCGACCGGATTCAGCCCCTTGCGGGGCGGATCCAGCACCAGGGCCTGCACCCCCTGGAGGCGCTCCTCCAGCACCAGGGGCACGTCGGCCTGCTCGAAGTCCGTCCGTTCCTCCAGCCCGTTGGCGGAGGCATTCAGCCGGGCCAGGGCCACCGAGCCCTCGTGCAGCTCCAGGCCGCTGACCTGCCAGCCGGCGGCCGCCAGGGGCAGGCTGTAGGTGCCGATGCCGCAGTAGGCATCGAGCAGGGAGCCGCCGGCGGGAGCGGGCCCCAGGGCTTCGATCAGATGGGGAACCAGCCGTTCGGCCTGGCCGGTGTTCACCTGGAAGAAGGTGTCGGCAGCGATGCGGAAGCGCAGGCCGGCGAAGATCTCGTGGAGCCACTCCCGGCCGCGGATCACCCGGGTCTCGTCGCCCATCAGGCGATTGGTGGGCAGGGGCTGGAGGTTGAGGCAGACACCCACCAGTTCGGGCCAGCGTTCGCACCAGGCCTCGGCCAGGGCCTCGAGGCCGGGCAGGTCGTCATGGCTGCTGATCAGGGTGATGAGCAGCTCCCCGGTGGCCGCCCCCACCCGCAGGCCCAGGTGGCGCAGACCGGGACCCTCCACGGCCAGGGAGTCGTTGCCGTGGCGATCGATCGGCCAGTCGCTGGCTTCGATGTCGGCCTTGAGGGGGGCGATCAGGGCATCGATGCGCGGGTCGAGCACCGGGCAGCGAGCCATGTTGACGATCTGGTGCGAGCCCCGGCGGTAGTACCCGGCCCGCAGGCGGCCATCGGCCCGACGCTCCAGGGGAATCAGGGCGCGGTTGCGGTAGCCGAGGGTCGGATCGGCCGCCAGCAGCGGCCGCACCGGGGCGCTCTGGCCGCCGATGCGCTGCAGGGTCTGCTCCAGGCTGCGCTGCTTCCAGGCGGCCTGGGCCCCGTCATCCAGGGGCTGGAGGCTGCAGCCGCCGCAGTTGTCAGCCAGGATGCAGGGGGGCCGGCGGCGGTCGGGCGAGGGCGTCAGCACCCGCTGCAGCTGACCCACAAGATGGCGCCGCGCCACCGCCTGCAGGCGCACCTGCACGGTGTCCCCGGGAAGGGCGCCACTGACGAACACCACCTGCCCGTCGTGGCGCCCCACCCCCTGCCCGTCATGGCCCAGGTCGGTGATCTCCAGCTGAAGCCTGTCGCCCACCGAGGCCATCTGCGATCCGCAGCACTGCTGCGACCCTATCGGGGGTCGTGCAAAGGGGCGTTACACCTTGCACCCGGAGCCCTGGTGGAGGCTTCGGGCTCGATAGGATTCGCCCGACTGTGGTCGCTGCTATGAGCGTCGTTCGCGATCTGATCCTCCAGGCTGATGATCAGCTCCGCTATCCCACCGGCGGCGAGTTGCGCACGATGGTGGAGTTCCTCAGCGGCGGGGCCCGCCGGCTGAGTGTTGTCCGGGTGCTGACCGACAACGAGAAGAAGATCGTCGCCGAGGCCTCCAAGCAACTGTTCCTGCGCAAGCCGGACTACGTGGCTCCCGGCGGCAACGCCTTCGGCCAGAAGCAACGCGCCCAGTGCCTGCGGGATTACAGCTGGTATCTGCGGCTGGTCACCTACGGCATCCTGGCCGGCAGCACCGAGCTGATCCAGCAGATCGGCGTGGTGGGCGCCCGCGAGATGTACAACAGCCTCGGCGTACCCCTGCCCGGCATGGTCGAGGCGATGCGCACCCTCAAGGACGCGGCCCTGGTGCTGCTCGGGGCCGAGGAAGCGACCCTGGCCGGGCCCTACTTCGATTATCTGATCCAGGGACTCCAGACCTCCACCTGAGCGTTCCGGCCGTCCCACTCTGGTCCAATGGCTGGTCTGACAGTGGGTCCGGCGTGAGACGAACAATCAAGTCTCCGTGAGCCTTCGAACCCTTCGCCCCGTCACATTCGTGACGGGGTTTTTTGTGGAGACAGCGATGGGAGCGATGTCCGCCGGTGGCGCGCGGACGATCCCCCGTGCAGCGGCAAGGGTGCTCCATGGTTCTCAGACGGGACTCTCTCCTGGTCCTGGCATGAGACCCACTCCGTTCAGCTGCGACATCTGGACGGTGTTGTCGCTGGCGTGTTCATCGGATGGCGGTTTGTGGTGCGTGGGAGGCGGATCCAGCCCCAGTTCCTCTGCCGTCTCAGATTGGTCGCATAGCCGGTCCCATGGCAACACTCAACCGAGATATCCGAAGTGCATGTGGCAGGGCCTGTGCATGCAGGCGGACAAACCCTTTGACGATGGCTCTCCCCCTGGGGGTTTTCGAGCGGCTGGCCCGGGATCGATCGCTTCAGACCATCGATTAAAGCTGCGTATCTGTGTCAAAGACAGATACGCTGGCATCCAGAAGACTGTTGGGCCAGGGCTTCTTAGGCACTGTCCAAACCGTGGACATTGCCATCGTTCTGGGCAGGCGCCCTTGGACAGCCACTGCGTCTGAGATCCATCGGTCGTCCAGTGTCGGCAACGGCCAGGAGGTGGGATGAGTCACTCATCACAAATGAAATCGACGAAAAATCACGTTCTTGCAGATGGCGAGCAAGTCCCGCTCCGAGACACACTGCAGGTCTCATGTGGGTCTCCTGAGAAAAGAGCGCTCTGGCGATGGCTGCCATCCATCCCAATGCTCTGTCATGGGACCAACTCCTAGACCAGATAGTTGTCTCAACTAAGACGCCTGGGGCACTGACGACGCCCCCGATCGGTGCGCACCGTGAAATCAGCGGTCGCTCGCGGCACCCTGCCGATAGAGCTCCTTGAGCAGCTGATAGGCCTCGTTGAGGCGCCGCATCGCCTCCACCGATCCGCCGGCGTCGGGGTGGTGACTCTGGGCCATGTCCCGGTAGGCCTCGCGGATCTGCCCCAGGGTCAGGCGCTGGCCGGGATCGGTGGGCAACTGCAAGAGCCGCAGGGCGCCGTGCAGGGTCATGGTGTGCTCCAGCGTCTGGAAGGACGTGCCCCGCCGACGGCGGCGGAAACGGTGCACGAAGCGCCGGATCAGGGTCGGGATCCGCAGACTCAGGGTGGAACCACTGAAGGGGTCTTCCAGCACACCGGCGGTCACCATCACCCGCTCGAACGTCGGTGGGCCATCGCTCCAGCCGGGAACGAATTGCTGCATCACCTGGCAGGCGCCCGACCAGGTGAAGGTCCGGCCATCGCTCTGGTCCGACTGGGGCCAGATGTCCTGGGCCAACCACAGCATGGCCGCCTCCAGCACCGCTTCGTTGGCCGGCGATCCATAGAGCGTGCGCCAATGGTTGCCGGCTTCCTCCATCGCCTGCTGCACCACCTCGCCACCGAGGGGAGGCAGGGGCGTCAGGGGCAGGGGCACCGCACTCTGGCGCGCCGTGGGCCGCAGGCTGCGCTTGAGCACATCGGAGCGGCGCCGCACGAAGCCGGGTAGATCGATGCCCCCGCCAGCGGGCTGAGGGCGCGGTGGGTGCTCTGCCGGAGCTTCCCACTCGAATTCCGCCTGCAGGGTGTCCATCGCCCCCCGTCCCACCAGCACCAGGGCCCCCTGTTCCTCCAGCTCCCGCTCGTCATCGTCGTGACGCTGGGCTGATCTGCCTTCCGGCGCCAGCCCAAGGCCCCCACCGGCATCGCCAATGCGAAGGCCATCGCCCTCAGCCTCTCCGTCCCCCTCCTCACCGGAGCCGAACAGATCGTCGAGCAGACGCTCGAGCACATCGCCCCGGCTGCGGATGCCCCACTCACGCCGCAGGTGATCCAGGTGGGCCACCAGCTCCCGGGTGAGGTCGAGACTGATCCGCTGGCGGGCGTCGTTCGACTTCTCAGCCACGGCAGCGCTCCATCGGTGCTGGTTTCGCTGACATCGGGCGGCTGGTCAGGGTCCCCGCTGCTCCCGCAGGAACTGCTGCTGGGCCTCCACAGCTTCGCGGTACCGATCCACCAGCGATCCGCCGCCGGCGGTGCCGGAGCGGCTGCGCATCGGCGTGATCATGGGGGACGGGGCCAGGACACCGCGGTTGGAGGAGGGCAGCGGCGGCGGCGGCGTCAGCCAGCCGGGGGCCGGCGACGGGCGGAGGATCTGGGCCGGAGGCAGCAGGGGGCCGGTCCCTCCCCCCATCGGCGTCGGGCTGATCGTGACGGCCGGTGGCAGGGTGGTGATCGCCGGAGGGGCGACGGGCGGCGGGCCCGGCCGGACCGTGGCACCGGCCCGGGCCAGTTCCAGCTGCCGTTCCCGTTCCTGGACCATGGCCAGCTGGCTGGCGCTCACCACGCTCAGCAGATGGCCCGGGGTGGCATCGGCCGGGTAGACGAGGCTGACCCGCACGGGGTTCACGACCCCTGGCGTGAGATCGATCTGACCCAGGGACAGGCTCTGCCCCGATCGCAGCCCCACATGCACCTCCCGCAGGCCGGCGGGGGTCTGGATCTGGATGGAGCCCCGGAAGGCCGTGAACGGCTGGCCGCCGATCAGGGTGGGGTGGCTCATCACCAGCTCGTAGGGGCCGTTGCCCTTGAGGTTCAGGTCGATGTCGAAGCGCACCCCGTAGGTGCCGACGTTGTCAAGGGAGGAATCGACCATGCGGCTGGCCAGGGCGTTGACCTGCACGTCGCGGGTGCCGAAGTTGTGCCGGTCGGTGCTGGTGAAGGGCACGTGCAGCGGCCCCTTGACGTCGAGGTCGTGGCTGATCGAGGCCTGATAGGCATCACCGAGGGCGACGCCGCCCACCCGGGAGAAGATGCGCCGGTTGTGGATGTCGTTGATCCGACTCAGGTAAACCCGGCCGGGCGCAAGCCGGCCCTCATCCAGCACCGCCAGCACTTCGCTGTCGGTGTCGCGCTCCTTGGCGGCCACCACGGCGATCTGGAAGGGGCCGTCGCTGCGGCCGCGCAGCAGGGCGTTGGCGATGCCCAGGGCCGGCAGCTGGGTCTGGAACAGCACGATGCGACTGCGGGCCGGGATCGTGATCTCGTCGCTCAGTCGGCTGTCCAGGCGGCCTCGCAGCATCTGGACAGCGGTGGCATCACCGGGTCCGGTGTTCCAGGGACGGGGCCCAAGCGGCTTGACCCCCATCAGGTTGTTGGCGAGGTAGGGGGCCTCGAAGCTGTTGCGCACCGCCCCCTTCTCGAAGCGGATGTGGACCGGACGCACGCCCGGATTGATCAGGATCGCCGCCAGGGTCAGTTCCGCCCGTCGGGCGCCAGGGGCGATGGAGCGGCGGTTGGGGGGGAAATACTTGTGGTGCAGGTGCATGCCGAATTCCCCGTTGAAGGTGAACTCCGCATTGCGCAGGGGCTGGCCCGTCTCCGCGGCATAGGCGTAGCCGGGCGCCGTGTTGATCAGGATCCCCGGCCCCTCCACCTCCTCCGGCTGGTTGGAGTGCAGCACAGGCACGCTGTTGAAGGTGCCGTTCAGCGGCCGGGCTTTCTGGCCCGCCATCAGGGCCACGTAGGCGTGGGCGGGCTGCGCCAGCACCAGGCCCAGACCCAGTGTCAGCCAGACACCGATGGGACCAATGGGGGGGACTGATCTCAAATTGCGACAGGCTGGTGGTGTGGGTGGCCAGAGGACGGTAAGGCGGGATACGGCAGGCCCAACCGTTGGGGGGTGCGTGGACTTGGCAGCCCCGGATGGAACGACGGGCTCGCTAGAACGGTCCCACTCTGCAGATTTTGTCATGATTCCTCCCTTCGGGTACTGCTCCGGGTCGGAGTCCGGAGCCAGCGCCCTGCGGCGGTATCAGGAACGCAAGCTGCGCCTGCTCAGCTTCTGGCGCGATGGCATCGAGCGTCAGCTGGCCGCGATGAATGCCGCCATCAGCACCCTGGAACAGCAGATGCACCGCGATCAGGTCGATCCCCAGGGGTGAGTCCACGGGCATCGAGCTCCAGTCGCAGCTGCTCCAGTCCCTTGTGCAGCAGCCGTTTCACCGTCATCGGGCTCACCTCCATCTGCCGCCCGAGCCGTCTGTAGCTCCAGCCCGCCAGAACCACCTGGCGCACCACCAGCTGCTGGCGTGGCTCCAACAAGCCCAGCAGCATCGCCACCGACGGCCCCGCCTCCTCCTGCCGGCACGATTCATGGGCGGTGCTGGCGGCCACGGCCTCGACCAGTGCCGGATCATCGAGATTGGCGGGCCTGGCCAGCAGACGCTGCACTTCCAGCCGGCGCCATTCCGTCGGGGTGACGCCAAGGGTCCGGCTCAGCTGCGTGATCGCCCGGCCGGGATCGGTCAGCAAGGAGGGGTGACGGCTGAGGCGGTTGAAGCGCTCCTGGAGCTCCGCCTGGCGCCGCGGCAGCCGCACCACCGGGGATGCATCCCGCAGGTAGTGGAGAATCGCCCCGCGGATGTGGGGCCGGGCGAAGGCCTCGAACGGGGTACGGCGATCGTCGCTGTAGAGCTCGGCGGCCCGGATCAACCCCATCAGGCCCACCTGGAGCAGATCCTCGAAGGATTCCCGGCTGCAGCGGGCGTAGTGCAGCGCCAGGGGGCGGACCACGGCCCGGTACTGCTCCACCCGCCGGTTGCGGCGGGCGGCGGGGGAGGGAAGGGTCTGGCGGCTGGAGGGGGAGGGGGCCATGGTCGTGGGGCCTGGTGCGTCGGCGATGTCGTGGAAGCAGGGCGGGCCGCGGCGCCGATGACGGCTGGCGGTGCGCTCCTTTTCCAGAGAGGGCCAGGAGGAGCGGAACGCACAACCGTGGAAACACGGAAGTTTCCCGATCCGGGTCCCGGGCCCCGGGATGGCCTGGCTCAGACAGCGGGGGCCGCCACGTCCTTCAGCAGGGCCCAGGGACCGTGGCGTTCCAGCCAGCCCCTGTCGGAGCCCTCGGTGATCAGAAGGAAACCGGCGAAGCCCAGGGCATTGACGCTGAATCCGGCCCCGTGCTCCCGCACCCGGCGCACGGTCAGGAACCAGTCGTCGTCGAACAGCAGGTTGTAGGGGTGCAGGGGCTCGCCGTCGCGGCCCGGTTCCCCCAGCCCCAGGGCCCGGGCATGGGCGTGGTAAATGCCCTCCAGATCGGAGCCACCCGCAGGGTCGGTGCGCCGGCTGAGTCGGTAGGCCCAGCTCCAGGCGGGCTCCCCCGTCTCCAGCTGCTCCAGAAACAGCGGCGCCAGGGGGCAACTGGGCTCGCCGGGTCGGCGCGGTAGCAGCTGGAGATGGCGATGGGGCTGGCTGGCGCCGGAGCGGGCGCCGCTGTTGAAGAACCACAGGCCACCGGTGTCCCGGCCCACCTGGGCCACCGCCTGCCAGTCGGGTGGCTCGATCCAGCCGCCCTGGGGGCGCCAGTCACGGGTGATCACCAGCAGGTGGGCCTCCTGCACCGGGTACTTGTTCAGCAGCAGCACATGGGCCGGCTCAAGCAGCTCCACCTGCAGAGGCCTGTCCCAGGGCAGGAACGGATTGGGCCGGGGTCCCCCCTGGCGCAGGTGCCGGGGCGTGGAGGACAGGAGCTCGCGCAGGACGAAGGGCTCCATGCCGGGACCCGGCAGGACACGTGTGTCGAGGGGCACTAGGGCCCCCTGGCGGCGGGCCAGCTCCGAGACCTCACGGGCCCGTTGCCAATGGCGCTCAGCTCGCACCGGCCTGCAGTCGGGCCAGGGAGGCGCCCCGGTAGTAACGCCCAAGGATCTCGTTGTACCGCAGTCCCTGCTCCGCCAGATCCTGGGCGCCGTGCTGGCTCATGCTGGCCCCCAGGTGACCATGGGCCTCCTGGGTGATGCGGTTGGTGGCCGCGTAGAGGCTTTCAACGATGCCCCCCTGGTAGCTGAGGATCACCCCGGAGGTGCTGGCGGTGGCCTGGCGGGTGCGGGCATTGACGCTGCCCAGGCCCCGGTAGGCCTGCCAGCGGGTGGTGTCGCCCAGGTGCCAGTGGGCACTGGCCGGACGGGCCATGTGGGCCATGGCGTAGGACCGGGCCGCCACGGCCTGGGCCTTGAGGGCTTCCATGTGCCAGCCGCTGGGCATTTCGGCCCCCACTACCGAGCTGATGTAGCGCTCCAGGGAGAGGTGGTTCACGAGCTGCAGGCCCTGGGATCCGCGCAGCACCCTCAGGCGGCCTTCGTAGGGACGCCCGTCCACCTGCAGGACCTGGTCGGACCCCGTCTCCATCCAGACCTCGGACCGTCCGGCCATGGCCGCCGCCAGGTCAGGGGAGTCAGCGGGGCCACCCTCCTGGACGGGACGGCCATCCCGGTCGACCAGTCGCCAGTAGCCGCTGGCGCCCAGCCGGGGGGAGGGGGAGGCGCCCAGCAGGGCCACCCGGATCTCGAGGGGGACCTCAGCGCCGGCCTCCGGTTCCACCAGCGCGGGGTCGGGATGGCTGAGGCTGGTGCGCTGGGCCTGCAGGGAGGCCGCCGCCAGCAGGTCCTTGTCGGGGGCTTCGCTGGCATCGGTGGCCTGTTGGGAGACCTCCCGGGGCTGGGCGATCAGAGCTTCGAGCAGGTCGGGATCCGATCGGGAGGCCCCCGCCGGGATCAGCTCCTGGGCGGCGAAACCGGCCCCCACCGCCACGACGGCCAGGGGGGCCGTGAGCAGGATCGGGTGGCGGCGGCAACCGTGGAGCAGTCGCCGGCCCGTGGCCCGGAGAGCGGCGATGGCGGCCTTGACGTGCCGGCTCACGGCAAGGATTCACAAAGGATTGAAAGGATCATGCCGGACAATCCGGCTCCGGCGCCCCCCGGCGCAGGACGGTCGCCCCATTGCACCGTGCCGCCACACCGGGACCGGCGGCACGATTCAGGGGGCCGCTTCGGCCCGCAGGTCGCGCTGCATCAGCTCCTGCACCGCCTGCCGGGCCTCCAGCTCGCCCGCCAGCAGCCGCACCACCTGGCCGCAGATGGGCAGTTGCCAGCCCTCCCTCTCGGCCAGGGCCAGGGTGGCGCGGGCGGTGCGGGGCCCCTCCACGGTGGCGCCGATGCGGCCGAGGGCGGTGGCTTCGTCAAAGCCCTCCGCCAGCAGGCTGCCGAAGCGGTAGTTGCGGCTCAGGCTGCTGTTGGCTGTGGCCAGCAGGTCCCCCAGGCCGGCCAGGCCGTAGAGGGTGGTGGGTTGGCCGCCAAGGGCCTGGAGCACGACGGCGATCTCCGCCAGACCCCGGCACAGCAGGGAGGCCTTGGCATTCGCCCCCAGCCCCAGGCCGTCGCTGATGCCGGCGGCCAGGGCGATCACGTTCTTGAGGGCCCCGGCCGCCTCGGTGCCGATGGGATCGGTGTTGGTGTAGAGCCGCAGGTGCGGGGCCCGCAGCTGCTCCTGCAGCCGGCGGGCCAGAGCGGGGTCGTCGCTGCTGAGCACGCTGGCCGCCGGCAGCCCCCTTTCCAGTTCCTCCGCCAGATTCGGGCCGCTCAGCACCGCCAGCGGCACCGCCGGCAGGTGGCGCCGCCAGAGCTGGCTGGCGGTGCAGAGGCTGTCCAGATCGATTCCCTTGCTGCAGCTCAGCAGCGGCAGGCGCTCCGGCCAGCGTCCCTGGAGGCTGTGACCGAGGGGGGCGACCCCCACCATCGACACGGCCGCCACCACCAGGTCGCAGTCCTGCAGCAGGGCCCCCGGCTCTCCCCCATCCCGCCGCGACCAGCTGCGCAGGTGGTGCCCCTGGCGCTCCCAGAGCCGCAGCAATGTGCCGCCCCAGGCACCCCGACCCAGCACGGTGATGCGCAGACCCATGGACCGATGCGCGGGGCGGTTCCCCGGAAGGAACTGCCATCATGCGCCATCCCCCTGCCCGCCATGCCGAGCGCCACCACCCCCCACTGGCACGACTGGGAGGGTCAGGCCCTGATCGTGGGCCCGGGGGGCATCGGCCGGGCGCTCGCGGCCGAGCTGGCCCGGCGGGCGCCGGCTCTGCGGGTCCGCACCGCCGGCCGCCGCGGGGCGGACATCCCGCTCGATCTGGCCGATGACGGCAGCCTGGCCGCGCTGGCGGCCCGTGCCGCCGGTGAGCTCGCGCCGCTCCGGATCGTGATCAACACAGCCGGCCTGCTCCATGACGGGGCCCTGCAGCCGGAGAAGCGCCTCACCCAGGTGAATCGCCAGGCCCTGGAGCGCAGCTTCGCCGTCAACGCCTTCGGTCCCCTGCTGCTGGCCCAGGCGATCGAGGCCGCCCTGCCCAGGGACCGGCCGGTGCACTTCGCCAGCCTTTCGGCCCGGGTGGGCAGCATCGGCGACAACCGTCTCGGCGGCTGGTACGCCTACCGGGCGGCCAAGGCGGCCCAGAACCAGCTGTTGCGCACCCTGGCGATCGAATGGCAGCGCCGCCTGCCCCTGGCCTGCGTGACCCTGCTCCATCCCGGCACCACCGCCACCCCGCTCTCGGCCCCCTTCGGCCGCTCCGTGCCGCCCACGGCCCTGTTCAGCCCGGAGCGGGCCGCCGCCCACCTGCTCGATGTGCTGGAGGGCCAGACGGCCGCCGGCAGCGGCGCCTTCCTCGCCTGGGACGGCTCGCCGATTCCCTGGTGAGGCGCAGGCTGCAGGATGCCGCTCAGGCGGCGTGGCTGCGCAGGACCTCCAGGGGGATCACCTCGAGGGTGGAGAGGGCGGAGCTCTCCAGCCGTACCGGCGGGGCCATGCCGTCCTCGTAGGCCTCCAGCCAGCGGGCGGCGCAGACGCACCAGTGGTCCCCGGGGCGCAGGCCGGGGAAGTTGTACGCCGGCACCGGGGTCGAGAGGTCGTTGCCCAGGGCGCGGCTGTAGCTCAGAAACGACTCGTTCACCACGCAGCAGACCGTATGGCGGCCGAAATCACCGGGATCGGCGTGGCAGTAGCCGTCCCTGAACCAGCCGGTGAGCGGCGCACACCCGCACTCCTGCAGCGGTTCTCCCAGCACGTTGTGGCTTTCGGCAGGGGGCTGCAGGGGGGAGGCGACCAAGGCCGGGGCGGAGCAGGATCGGGGAGAGTCTGACGGAGGACTGGCACAAATTGCCCCCAGGAGGTTGACGAATTCCGGGGGAGAGGGGTTAAAGGTCTTTCAGCACGACCCCCTTCATGAGCTGGGATTTCACCGAGGATGCGGCCTTCCTGGCCCTCTGCGACGCCTACAAGGAAAGCGGTGAGCCCTCCGCCATGGAGTTTCTGGCCCATGGCGAGGGTGCCTTCCACTTCCAGGAACTCACCCAGAACGCCGCCGGTGAGGGGATCGACCTGAGCGACTCCGACGCCCTTGACGTTTTCCAGCAGGACGTGATCGACAGCCTCGAGGAGCTCTGCAGCTGAGCCCCTCTGCCGCTCAGGCCTTCGGTTGTCCTCAGCCGTAGAAGAAGGCGATCTCCTTGTCCTTGAGGCCCTCCCAGCCCGCTTCCCGCAGGCGCTGGTCGAGGGTGAGCCGATCGAGATGCTTGGCTCCGGTGCGCACGATGCGGTTGCGCATCGACTTCTTCACGCCACTGCGGGCCCGGCGGCTCTCCAGCTCCATCACTTCGCCGTAGAGGGCGAGCATGGCGGGCGGGATCGGGGAACCGTCCAGATCCACGCCCGCCGCGATGGCGTCATCAACACCACCGGGTCCTGCAATGGCCATGGCCAGGGTTTCGAAGGGTGAACAAAGCCTGCCATGGCCTGGGGTCCGGCCTCAGGCGCTGAAGTACCGGGCCTGGCTGTGCAGGGCCACCAGGGCGGTGGTGCTCTGCTCCGGCTCCAGCTGGTCGCTCTCGTCCATCGTCAGGCCGATGCGGTCGGTGCCCAGCCAGGCGAGCTGCTGGCGGGAGTCGGCCACGTTCGGACAGGCCGGATAGCCGAAGGAGTAGCGGCTGCCCCGGTAGCGCTGGGCCAGCACGTCCCGGAGGGCGGCCGGTTCGGCTGCGGCGAATCCCATCTCCCGGCGGATGCGGGCGTGGGTCCATTCCGCCAGGGCCTCGGCCATCTGGACCGCCAGACCATGGAAGTAGAGGTAATCGCTGTAGCGGTCGGCCCGGAAGAGCTCCTGAGCGAAGCTGGTGGCCCCTTCGCCCATGGTGACGGCCTGCATCGGCAGCACGTCACTTGGCCGCTGGGCGCCGTCTGGGCCTGGCTCCAGGTCGCGGTAGAAGTCGGCGATGCAGTAGCGGTTGCCGCCGCGCTGGCGCGGCAGGGCGAAACGCCCCAGCTCCCTGCCGCCGCTGGCGGCCGCTGCCCCATCGGCCATCCCAGCGGGATCAAACACCACCAGGGCGTTGCCGGCGCGGCCGCAGGGGAAGTAGCCGTAGGCCACCCGGGGGGTCAGCAGACCCTCCTGGCGGCAGCGTCCGAGCCACTCCTGCAGCACGGGTTCCGCCTTCTCGGCGAGCATGGCCTCGTAGGCCTCCCGACTCTGCTGCTGGGTCTTGCGCAGCTGCCACTGGCCGGCGAAGAGGGCGTTGCGATCCAGGTAGGCGAACACCTCGTCGAGGTCGATCTCCGCTTCGGTGAGCACCCGAGTGCCCCAGAACGGGGGCGCGATGGCCGGTTCGGCGCGCACCGCCGCGGAGCGCTCGTCGCTGCCGGCCACCACCGGATCAGCCGCCACCGCCGCCTCCCCAGGTTCGGCAGCCGCCTGCTCAGATGCGACGGGCGTCGCGGAAGCCGCGGACTCGCCCAGCCCCAGGCCCTCGGGAGCGCCATCGAGGAAACCCTGGTGGTCGTCCCAGCGGCCCGCCGCCTTGGCGTCCATCAGGGCGTCCATGAAGCGCAGGTCGGCGAAGGCGTCCCGGCCGTAGATCACCTGGCCCCGGTAGGCCGCTCGGCAGTCGCCGTTGACGAACCGCGGCGTCAACGCGGCACCGCCAAGAATGACGGGAACGGAGATGCCGACCTCATTGAACGTTTCGAGGTTGTCCTTCATGAAGGCGGTGGATTTCACCAGCAGGCCGCTCATGGCGATGCAGTCGGCTCCATGCTGGCGCTGGGCCTCCACGATCGCGTCGACGCCCTGTTTGATGCCCAGATTCACCACCTCATAGCCATTGTTGGTCAGGATGATGTCCACCAGGTTCTTGCCGATGTCGTGAACGTCGCCCTTGACGGTGGCGATCAGGAACTTGCCCTTGCTGCTGGATTCGCCTTCCTTGCGCTCCATGTGGGGCTCGAGAAAGGCGACGGCCGCCTTCATGGTTTCGGCGCTCTGCAGCACGAAGGGCAGCTGCATCTGGCCGGAACCGAACAGTTCACCCACCACCTTCATGCCATCCAGCAGGAAGGTGTTGATGATCTTCAGCGGTGGATGCTCCGCCAGGGCCTCCTGCAGGGCGGCCTCCAGGCCGATGCGCTCCCCGTCGATGATGTGCTGCTTGAGCCGCTCCTCCAAGGGCAGATCGGCCAGCGAAGGGCCTGAGGCCCGGGCCTCCCTGGCGCTGACACCTTCGAACTCGGTGGTCAGCAGGGTGAGGGGATCGTGGACGCAGATGCCGTCCTCGAAGCGCCGCCGGTCGTGGATCAGATCGCGGCAGATCAGCTGATGCTCCTCGCTGATCTTGGCCAGGGGGAGAATCTTCGCCGGGCTGACGATCGCCGCATCCATGCCGGCGGCGCAGCAGTCGTGCAGGAACACCGAATTGAGCACGATGCGGGCGGCCGGAGACAGCCCGAAGCTGACGTTGCTGACCCCCAGCACCACATGCACGCCGG
The DNA here is from genome assembly GCA_943367705.1 of Synechococcus sp. UW140. GTDB lineage: Bacteria > Cyanobacteriota > Cyanobacteriia > PCC-6307 > Cyanobiaceae > Cyanobium. The sequence goes on along the minus strand of CALRJV020000002.1, from coordinate 247,976 downwards.
GAAGATCCTGGCGTATCCGCCTGATCGCCTCGATCGTGGCGGCCGCATTGGCCCGGTCCTCCTCGATGCCGGTGGAGATGGGCAGGGCGAGGGGATCGTAGAAGATCTCGTGGGCCGGCAGGCCGAACTCAATCGCATCCCGGTAGGCCCGCTGGGCGATGGCGAACTTGCGATCGGCGGTGCGGGCCATGCCCTCCTCATCGATCGTGCCCACCACCACACCGGCGCCGTAGTCACGGGCCAGTTCCAGCACCTTGAAGAAGCGCTCGTCGCCGTCCTCGTAGTTGGTGGAATTGAGGATGCACTTGCCGCCGGCCACCTTGAGGCCGGCCTCCATCTTCTGCCACTCGGTGGAATCGAGCATCAGCGGCAGGTTCACGTTGGTGACCAGCCGGCTCACCAGATCGTGCATGTCCTTCACTCCATCACGTCCCACGTAGTCGACGTTCACATCGAGCACGTGGGCGTTCTCCTTCACCTGGCCCCGGGCCACCGCCACCAGGCCGTCCCAGTCCTCGGCGTTGAGCAGCTCGCGCACCTTCTTCGAGCCGCTGGCGTTGAGCCGCTCGCCGATGATCAGGAAGGAGTTGTCCTGGAAGTAGGGGGTGACGCCATAGATCGAGGCCACCGCCGGCTCGTAGTGGAGCGGCGGCCGCTCCAGCCGCTGGCGGGGCAGGCGCACCTCCCGGGGGGCGGGCTTCAGCCCGGCGGCGAGATCCGCCAGGGCGCCGATATGGGCCGGGGTGGTGCCGCAGCAGCCACCGATCACCTGGACCCCCAGATCCTCGACGAAGTGCATCAGCTGCATCCGCATCTCAGTGGGGGTGAGCCGGTAGTGGGCCACCCCGCCGATGTTCTCCGGCAGCCCCGCGTTGGGGATGCAGCTCACCACGAAGGGACTGTGCTGGCTCAGGTAGCGGATGTGCTCCTTCATCTGCTCCGGGCCGGTGGCGCAGTTGAGGCCCAGGACGTCGATCGGGAAGGGCTCCAGGATCGCCACGACGGCGGCGATGTCGGAGCCGACCAGCATGGTGCCGGTGGTCTCCATGGTCACCGAGACCATCAGGGGACGCCGCTCTCCTGCGGCGCTGAAGGCCTCCTCGATCCCCTGCAGGGCCGCCTTGATCTGCAGCACGTCCTGGCAGGTCTCGACGATGAACAGGTCGACGTCCCCGACGATCAGGCCGGCGGCCTGCTCGCGGAACGAGGCCTTCATCGTGTCGAAGTCGATGTGGCCGAGGGTGGGCAGCTTGGTGGTGGGCCCCATCGAGCCGGCCACGAACCGGGGCTTCTCCGGGGTGCTGTAGGCGGCGGCCATCTCGCGGGCCAGTTCGGCGGCCCGGCGGTTGATGGCGAAGGCCTGGTCCTCCAGTCCGTACTCGGCCAGCACGATCGAGGCGGCCCCGAAGGTGTCGGTCTCGATCACGTCGCAACCCACCTCCAGGAACTGGCGGTGCACCGCCTGGACCGCATCGGGCCGGGTGAAGACCAGGTTCTCGTTGCAGCCCTCCAGGGCCGCACCACCGAAATCGTCGGCCGTCAGGTTCATCTCCTGCAGGGAGGTGCCGGTGGCGCCGTCGAAGACGAGCACCGGCCGGGTCGGACCGTGCAGCCAGTCGAGGAAGCCGATGCGGTCGGTGGGGTGGTGGATGGCGGCGGTGACGACCATCAGGCGTCGATGCGGATGCGGGTGACCCAGTGGTCATAGGAGGGATCGCGGCCCTCCGTGATCGCCGTGAGACGGTCGCGCAGACGCTCCATCACGGGGCGATGGCTGGAGAGGTCGGTGGACTCGATCCGGCGCACCGGGGTGACCCGGGCGGCGGTACCGCTGAGGAACACCTCGTCGGCGATCATCAGCTCGGTCTTGTCGACGGGCCGCTCGAGCACGGGGATGTCCATCGAGCGCGCCAGCTCCATGATGCTGGCCCTGGTGATGCCCTCGAGGATGTCCTGATCGACGCCCGGGGTGATCAGCACGCCGTCCCGGACGATGAACAGGTTCATGCCGCTGGCTTCGCTCACCTTGCCGCGGCTGTTGAGCAGCAGGGCCTCATCGAAGCCGCTCTTGACGGCTTCCGTCTTGGCCAGGGAGCTGGTGATGTAGGCGCCGCTGATCTTGCCCCTCAGGGGCAGGGAACGGTCCTCCTGGCGGCACCAGCTGCTGATCCGGCAGCTGACACCCTCGGGGGAGAGATAGTCGCCCATCTCGATGCCGTAGATGAGGAAGTCAGTCTGGATGTTGTGCAGGCGCGGGGCGATGCCGAGGTCGCTGGTGTAGACGAAGGGCCGCAGGTAGATCGGGCAGGTGGGTCGGTTGGCCTGCAGAAAGGCATGGATGGCGTTGTGGATCGTCTCCTCCGGCAGTTCCGTCAGCAGCAGCCGGGCGCTCTGGCTGAGGCGGCGGGCATGGCGATCGGCGCGGAACAGCAGGATCTCGTTGTTGTCGGCGGGGTTGGGGAGGGCCCGCATGCCGCCGAAGGCGCCCGTGCCGTAATGCAGCGCATGGGTGGCCACCGAGAGGGTCGCCTCGGCAAAGGGGACGCATTGTCCGCCGAACCAGGCATAGGGCAGGAACTGGTGCATGGAAGGCGGTGGCGACGATGCGATCTTCTCATCGCGTTCGGCAGGATGGGGTGATGCATCGACTCGCGTCCATCGCCGGGGACAGGACGGAGAACGACGGCGGCCTCTTCGTGGAGCAGCCACCGGCGCCGGTGGTGCTGCTCAGCAGCGCTGACACGGATCTGCTGGCGGTGGCCCAGCTGCTGGAGGCTGAGCCGAAGCTGCTGCCCGGGGAGCTGCGGGCCCTCAACCTCTCGGCCCTGCAGCACCCGGCGGTGATCGATCACTACGTGGCCAGCAGCCTCGCTGCCACCCGACTGGTGGTGGTGCGGCTGCTGGGGGGGCGCGGCCACTGGAGCTATGGGCTGGAGTGCCTGCGGCAGTGGGCCGCCGCTGCGGAGGGCCGCCAGCTGCTGGTGCTGGCCGGCACCGCCGAGGAGGAGCAGGCCCTGGCCTGCCTCGGCAACCTCGATGGGCCCCTGGCATCGGCCTGTGCGGCCTGCCTGCGGGAGGGGGGGCCGGCCAACCTGCGCCTGCTGCTGCGCACCCTGGCCCACCTGCTGGCCGGGGAGCATCCCGAGCCGCCCTGGCCGGCGCCGGCCGCCGACCCCCTCCCCCATGACTGGCGGGACGAGCCCGGCTCCCGGGTGGGGGTGATCCTTTACCGGGCCCTCTGGCAGGCGGGGGATCTGGCCCTGATGGAGGCGCTGCTGGCGGCCCTGCGCGGCCGGGGGCTGGCGCCGCGGGCCCTGTGGGTGAGCAGCCTGCGGGATGGGGCCGTGCAGCGGGGGGTGGCCGATCTGCTGGCCAGGGAGGGGGCGGAGGCGGTGCTCTGTGGCACGGGCTTCGCCTCGGTATCGTTCGAGGAGGCTGGGCTGGGGGCGCCCCTGTGGGAACGGCTGGGGGTGCCGGTGCTGCAGGTGCTCTGCAGCGGCCGCAGTCGCGAAGCCTGGAGCACCAGCAGCATCGGCCTGGCGCCCCTGGACCTCAGTCTCCAGGTGGCCCTGCCGGAGCTGGACGGACGCCTCACCACACGGGTGGGGGCCTTCAAGGAATGGAGCGCCACCAGCGACAGCCTGGCCACGGCCCTGCACCGCTATGTGCCCGACCGGGAGCGCCTCGACTGGATCGCCCGCCTCACCGGTGCCTGGATCGACCTGCGCCGCACGCCCGCCACCGGGCGCCGGGTGGCCCTGGTGCTGGCCAACTACCCCAACCGCAACAGCCGCCTGGCCAACGGCGTCGGCCTTGACACCCCGGCCAGTGCCGCCCTGATGCTCGGCTGGCTGGCGGAGGCCGGCTACGACCTGGGGATGGCCGCTGACCTTCCGATGGACGGCGACGCCCTCATCCACCGGCTGCTGGAGGGACGCAGCAACGACCCGGAAAGCGGCCATCGCCCGCCCCTGGACCACCTGCCCCTGGACAGCTACCAGGAGTGGTACATCGCCCTGCCGCTGGAGGGCCGCCAGCGGCTGGAGGCGGTCTGGGGGCCGCCTGAGGCCGACGCGGGACTGGAGCCGGTGGCCCTGGAGGACGGGGACACGGTCCCTGCCTTTCCGGTGCGGGGACTCCGCTTCGGCCGGGTGCTGGTGCTGATTCAGCCGGAGCGCGGCTACGACCGCGATCCCAGCCTCAGCTACCACAGCCCCGATCTGCCCCCCACCCACGCCTACCTGGCCCAGTACTTCTGGCTGCGCCAGAGCTTCGGCGCCCAGGTGGTGGTGCACGTGGGCAAGCACGGCAACCTAGAATGGCTGCCCGGCAAGGGGCTGGGGCTGTCGCAGGACTGCTTCCCCGAGTGGGCGCTCGGCCCCCTGCCGCATCTGTACCCGTTCATCGTCAACGACCCCGGCGAAGGCAGCCAGGCCAAGCGCCGCGCCCAGGCCGTGATCCTCGACCACCTCACCCCGCCCCTGGGCCGGGCCGGGCTGCACGGCGATCTGCAGGGCCTGGAGGCCCTGCTGGACGAGTACTGGGAGGCACGCCAGCTGGGCAGCGCCCGGGCGCCGCTGCTGCGGGAGCGCCTGGGCCAGCGGCTGGATGAGCTGCAGCTGCCCGCCACGGCCCAGCCGGATCTGGACGGGCAGCTGGAGGCGGCCGACGGCTACCTGTGCGAGCTCAAGGAGGCCCAGATCCGCCTCGGCCTGCACACCTTCGGCACCCTGCCGGCGCCGGGCAAGCTGGCCGAGCTGCTGCTGTGCCTGGCCCGGCCGCCCCAGGCGGGGGTGCCGGGGCTCACCCAGGCCCTGGCCCTTGATCTGGGCCTGGATCTGGACCCCTGGTCCGATCCGGAGGAGGCTGCCCTCTCCGCCGCCGACCGCGGCCGGCTCAGCGTCCACAGGGCGAGTGGTCCCGTGCTGCGACACGTCGGCGACGGGGTGGCCCTGCTGGAGGCCCGGGCCCTGGCTCTGGTGGAAGGGGAGCTGGGCCGAGTGCCCGGAACATCGGCGGCTGCACCGGAGACGTCCGAGCTTCCGGGGGCGGCCGTCGCGCCTGGTACGGCCACCGAGCGGGCCCTCGGCCACCTTCGCCAGGCCCTGCTGCCGCCCCTGCTGGCCTGCGGCGCGGCGGAGCGCCAGGCCCTGCTCACCGGCCTGGCGGGCGGCCGCATCGCCGCCGGGCCCTCCGGGGCGCCCACCCGCGGGCGTCCGGATCTGCTGCCGACCGGGCGCAACTTCTACAGCGTCGATCTGCGCGGCCTGCCGACGGAGGCCGCCTGGGACCTGGGGCGGCGCAGCGCCGAGCTGCTGCTGCAGCTCCATCTCCAGGAGCAGGGCGACGACCTGCGCACCCTGGCCCTCTCGGTGTGGGGGACCGCCACCATGCGCAACGGTGGCGAGGACATCGGCCAGGCCCTGGCCCTGATGGGGGTGCGCCCGGTCTGGGATGGCCCCACCCGCCGGCTGGTGGACGTGGAGGTGATCCCCCTGCGCCTGCTCGGCCGGCCGCGGGTGGATGTGACCCTGCGCATCTCCGGCCTGTTCCGTGATGCCTTTCCCCAGCTGGTGGGCTGGTTCAACCGGGCCACCCGCCTGGTGGCCGGCCTCGATGAGGCCCCCGACGACAACCCCCTGGCGGCCTCGGTCCGCCAGGAGGGCCACGGAGGGCGGATCTACGGCTCAGCCCCCGGTGCCTACGGGGCGGGCCTGCAGGGCCTGATCGACAGCGGCCACTGGGAGGAACGCGCCGACCTGGGCGACGCCTTCCTCAACTGGAGCGCCTGGCGCTACGACGGTGACCCCGGCGATGGGGCCACCGGCGGCGCCATCGACGCCACGGCCGATCGGGCCGGCCTGGAACGGCGCCTGGCCCAGGTGCAGGTGGTGCTGCACAACCAGGACAACCGGGAGCACGACCTGCTGGATTCCGACGACTACTACCAGTTCCAGGGGGGCCTGAGCGCCGCCGCCGAGCGGCTGCAGGGACGGGCCCCGGCCCTCTGGTTCGGCGACCATTCCCGCAGCCAGCGCCCCCGGCTGCACCGGCTGGAGCGCGAGTTCGACAAGGTCCTGCGTTCCCGCCTGCTCAATCCCCGCTGGATCGCCGCCATGCAGGAGCACGGCTACAAGGGCGGTTTCGAGATGGCCGCCAGCCTCGATTACCTGTTCGCCTACGACGCCAGCACCGGCCGCGTCCCCGACTGGGGCTACGGCGCCATCAGCGCGGCCTGGCTGGAGGACGGGACCGTGCGGGAGTTTCTGGGCCGCTCCAACCCCTGGGCCCTGCGGGACATGGCCGAACGTCTGCTGGAGGCGCACCACCGGGGCCTCTGGGACGGAGCCGATCCCGAGCGGCTGGAGCGGCTCCGGCAGCTGGTGCTGGAGAGCGAGAGCCTGGTGGAGCAGCGCTGAACCAGGCTCCCGACACCGGCGGGATCAGAGCTCCAGATCCCTCACCATTGAGCGGAACGGATCGGTGGTGCCGGGCTTGGCCGCCGCCTGGGAGCTGGCCGGCTGGCCCTGGACTTCGGCCTCCTTCTGCTGCTTGGCCGCCGCCGGACCACCGGGCAGGTTGGTGGGGGTGACGGCCGCCCCCTTCATGCGCTGCCCCAGCTCGGCGGCGCTCATCTGCTGGGCGAAGGTCTTCTTGACGGGCTTGGGAATACCGCCGGTGAGGTTGACCGACCCCTTCTCGGTGGCCTGGATGCCGGCCAGACCGGGGGTCATCTTCTCGACCCGGGCCTCCATCGAGGCCACCTCCGCCACCATCTCCTTCTCACCAGGGCTGTCGGCGTTGCCGGGGAAGGTGTGGCGGATCGTGTTCGACCGCTTCATGAACTTGACATCCCCGAGGCTGCTGGAGGCCTCGGGGTCGAGGAAGAAGGTTTCGGCCTTGGGTTTGGCCTTGGCGGCAGCCTCGGGCTTGCTCACCGAAGCGGCACGGGAACCGAACAGACGATCGAACAGACCCATCGACGCAAGGAGGAAGGTGTCAGCAAACCCTAGCGGCCGCGGAGCACCAGCCCATGGGTATCCGTACCACAACTCATCAGAAGGCCCCGGCGCTCCAGGTCGGCGGCGATCGCCTCGCACACCAGCGGCGTAGGTTGCCAGCGGGCTTGCATGCCGTAGTCGTACCAGACCTCGGCGCCGTCGAAGCCCAGATCCGCCGCCGCCGCGATCAGGCGCTGGTGGGGCAACCGGTAGCGGGCGGGGTGGGCCAGCAGCACCAGGCCACCGGCCGTCCGGATCGCCGCCACCACCGCCTCGGCCCGCAGGGCCGGCCCCACGACGGCGTTGCCCTGCAGGTAGGGGTGCAGGGAAGGGTGGTCTTCGGCGAAGCCCAGCCCGAGCACATGGACCAGGCACCCCTCCAGCAGGCAGCTGATCTCCACACCGCGCCAGAGGGTGGGTGTGGCCGCCCCCCGCCGGCGGTGGTCGTCCAGGGCGGCGCTGATGGCGCCATGGGCGGCGAGGCCGTGGTGGTCGGTGACGGCCAGGTGCTCCAGGCCGATGGCCACGGCCTCGGCCGCCAGATCGTGGGGGTGGAGGCTGCCGTCGCTGCAGATCGTGTGGCAGTGGAAGTTGAACCGCTCCGGGCAGCTGTCGGCCCGCACCTGGCGCAGCACCGGGGTGAGGGGATGGGCGAGAGCCTCAGGCCGCAGCACCGCCGCTCTCCTGCTGGGTCAGCCGTTCGGCGCGCAGTCGCCGCCAGCGGGCATAGAACTGGATCGAGGCGGCCATGAACACCACCAGGGCCACCAGGAACCAGGTGGCGGCACCGGTGGGGAACTGGTTCTTGAACACCACCAGCATCACCACCAGCACCAGCATCAGGGTGGGCAGTTCGTTGAGGGCCCGCAGCTGGCGGCCGCTCCAGTGGCACGCACCCCGCTGCAGCTGGCCCATCAGCCGGTAACAGAGGTGGTGGTAGATGAGCAGACCCGCCACGACGGCCAGCTTGGCGTGCATCCAGGCCTGCTTCAGCCAGAGGGGCTCCACCAGCAGCAGCCCCACCGCCATCGCCACGGCCACCACCATGCCCGGGGTGGTGATGATGTTGGCCAGGCGCCGCTCCATCAGGCCGTACTGCTCCTCGAAGGCCTGGCGCAGGGGCGGCTCCAGCTCGGCGGCTTCCCGGTGGTAGATGAACAGGCGCACCAGGTAGAACAGCCCGGCGAACCACACCACCACCCCGACGATGTGGAGGGTCTTGAACCAGAGGTAGGCCTCGGGGGGCAGGGTCACGGCCAGGGACAGCGGCAGCGTCATGTCAGGGCCCGGGGGAGGGCAATGGGCGACGGACCGTCAAGTTAGACGCCGTGGTGCGGTTGATCGCCATGGGCAGGCTCGGTTCAGCCTTCCCCCACCAGCCGGCAGCAGCGGCGGGCCACGGCGGCGCTGTAGGCCCGGTCGACGGGGCCCTGCCGCGGGCTGATGCCGCCATCGCGGCAATCCACCACGATCCGCTCCCGCCGGCTCTCCTGGTCGCTGACCCGGAGCCTCAGCTGCCAGTGGTGCTTGGCGCTGCGGCTGATCTCGTCCCCGCAGACCGGACCGACGCAGATCCCCGGGGACGCCGCCACCGGCGCCGCGGCGAATGGCAACAGCAGCAGCAGGGCCAGCAGCCCGGCCCAGCCCCTCGCCATCCAGGTCCGCACGGCCGGCCTCATCCCGCCAGCTCCAGGGGTTCCCCGTGACGGTCATTGGCAGCATCGGCCGCGTCGATGGGCGCGTGGAAGTGCTCCCACACCTGCCGGGCCAGGGCCGGCCCCATGCCGGGGACAGCGGCGATCTGCTCGGGGCTGGCCAGCTGGATGGCGTCGATGGAGCGGAAGTGGGCCAGCAGATCCTTGACCCGCTTCGGACCCAGGCCGGCGATGTCGCTGAGGCGGGAGCGCTTCATCCGCTCGCCCCGCTGCTGGCGGTGGAAGCTGACGGCGAACCGATGGGCCTCGTCCCGCAGCCGTCGCAGCAGCACCACCCCCAGCTGGTCGGCCTCGGTGTCGAGGGGCTCTCCGGCACCGGGCAGGAACACCTCCTCCCGCTGCTTGGCCAGGGAACACACCGTCAGGTCCTCGTGCAGGTCCAGCTCCCGCAGCGCCTCCATCACCGCCGACAGCTGGCCCTTGCCGCCGTCGATCATCACCACGTCCGGCCAGTCACTGAGGCCATCGGTGTGCAGGGCCGAGGCGCCGGCCCGGCGCAGGGCGGCCAGGTCGGCGCCCTCCGCCTTCGCCTGGGACCAGCGGCGGAACCGCCGTCGCATGATCTCCGCCATGGCCATGAAGTCGTCGGAATGGCCGGCGCGGATGCTGCTGCTGCGGATCCGGTACTTGCGGTAGTGCTGCTTGGCCGGCAGCCCGTCGATGAACACCACCTGGGAGGCCACCGCATCACTGCCCTGGATGTGGCTGATGTCGTAGCCCTCGATCCGCCGGGGCGGCACCGGCAGCTCCAGCAGCTGGGCCAGGTCCTCGGTGGCCAGCTGCTGCTGCTCCGCCCCCCGCTGGGCCCGGGCCAGTTCGAAGCCGGCGTTGCGCTCCACCAGCTCGATCAGATCCGCCTTCTGGCGCCGCTGGGGCACGGCCAGCCGCACCTTGCGGCCCCGCCGTTCCGCCAGCCAGTCGCTGATCAGCTCCTGGGCCGGCAGCTGGTGCTGCAGCACCAGCTCGGGCGGAATCTCCACCGGCTCCACCTGGCTGTAGTGCTCCTCGACCACCCGTTGCAGCACCTCCGCCGGGGTGGCGATCGCCGCGTCGGCGGTGTAGCCCAGCCGCCCCACCAGCTTGCCGGCTCGCATCTGGAAGATCTGCACGGCCGCCACGCGATCGTCCGCCGCCAGGGCGATCACATCCCGGCTGACGGAACTGTCCCCCAGGCTCATCTTCTGGTCGGCGGTGAGCAGGTCGAGGCCCTGAAGCTGGTCGCGGACCCGGGCGGCGGCCTCGAAATCGAGCCGCTCGGCATACCGCTCCATCTGCTGGTGGAGCAGATCCAGGAGCTCGTCGTTGCGGCCCTGGAACACCATCGCCACCTTGCGCAGGATGCGGTGGTACTCCTCGGAGCCGATCTTCTCCTGGCACACGCCAGGGCAGCGGCCGATGTCGTAGTTGAGGCAGGTGCGGTCGCGGTAGAGGGGCTGGGGCCGCTGGCGCAGGGGGAACACCCGCTTGACCACGGCCAGGGTGCGGCGCAGCAGGCCCACGTCCACATAGGGCCCGTAGAAGCGGTCGAGGGGGCTGCGCAGCCGACGGCGGCGGGTGATGAAGATGCGCGGGTAGGCCTCGCTCCAGGTGATGCAGAGGTAGGGGTACTTCTTGTCGTCCTTGAGCAGGACATTGAAGTGGGGCTGGTGGTTCTTGATCAGGTTCGACTCGAGCGCCAGCGCCTCCGCCTCGCTGTCGGTGACGATGAACTCGATCTCGCAGACCTGCCGCACCATCAGGGCGATGCGCGGACTGATGTCGTGGGAGTCGCGGAAGTAGCTGCGCACCCGGGCCCGCAGGCTCTTCGACTTGCCGATGTAGAGGATGCGGTCGCTCGCATCCCGCATCAGGTAGCAGCCCGGCTCCGCCGGCAACTCCCGCAACCGGGCCGACAGCCGCTCACGCTGGAGCAGCAGCGGCCCGACGACATCGCCGCCCGGAGTGCCGCCCGGAGGCGCAACCGGTTCAGCCATGGCCCGGCCTCAACCGCCGTACTGCCAGCCCGTGGCGGACAGCTCCAGGGCGGCGGCATCGCGGTGCAGGGTGGCCGTCTTCACTTCCCCCACGAACACGGTGTGGTCGCCGTGGGCCACCTGCCCCACCAGGGTGCACTCCACCGCCCCGAGGGCGTCGTCAAGCACCGGCAGGCCGAGGGGCCCGAGGTGGAACGGGGCGGCATCGAACCGTCCCCCGACCCCCTTCTGGGGCTTGAAGAACACTGCCGCCAGGTCCTTCTGCTCGGCGGCCAGCACATTCAGGCAGAAGCGCCCGCTGCGCTGGATCATGCCGTTGCTGGTGGAGTCGGCGCGCACCGCCATCACCACCAGGGGGGGCTCGAAGGAGCCCTGGGTGACCCAGCTGGCGGTGAAGCCGTTGACCTCCTCGCCCTCGGCCACCCCGCAGATAAACACGCCGTGGGGGATCTTGCGCAGCAGGGTCTTCTTGGCAGCCGCGTCCAGGGCAACGTCGGTCATGGGGTGGGCGGCAGGGATCCATGGACTCTAGGAACCCATCCGGGCCGGTTTCCCCGCCAGGGCCCGTCTCCATAGGCTGGGGCGATGCGAGCGCTCTATCCCGGCAGTTTCGATCCCCTCACCCTGGGCCACCTCGACCTGATCGAGCGGGCGGCCGGCCTCTTCGACGGCGTGGTGGTGGCGGTGCTGATGAACCCTTCCAAGCAGCCCGCCTTCCCCCTGGAACGGCGGCTGCAGCAGATCCGCCTCGCCACCGAGGGGATCGCCGGCATCGAGGTGGGCCATTTCGATGGCCTCACCGTGACCTACGCCCAGAGCTGCGGCGCCCAGGTGATCCTGCGGGGCCTGCGGGCGATGAGCGACTTTGAATTCGAGTTGCAGATCGCTCACACCAATCGGACCCTGGCCCCCCGCGTCGAGACCCTGTTCATGGCCACCGCTGCGCACCACAGCTTTCTCAGCAGCTCGGTGGTGAAGGAGGTGGCCCGCTTCGGCGGGGACGTGGGTCACATGGTCCCGCCGGGAGTGGCGATCGACCTGGAGAGGCTCTTTAATCGACAGGCAGCTCCCGAAACCCCATATGGCTGAGGTCCGCTTCACCGTTCTCGATCAGCTGGATCAGCTGGAGGACATCGTTCTCGACGGCAGCCGGATCCCCTTCAGCGGTGGCCGTCTGGTGAACGAGCAGGACGCCATCGAGATGATGGATGCCCTGCGGGAAGCCCTGCCGGGGCAGATCTCCCAGGCTGATGACCTGATTCGCCAGCGGGAGGGCTTCATCGAGAAGGCCCGGGTGCAGGCCGAGGAGATCGTCACCCAGGCGCGGCGCGAGCGGGAGCAGTTGATCAACGCCGCCGCCATCCGCCAAGAGGCGGAGCGCCAGGTGACGGAACAGCGGGAACTGGCCCGCCAGCAGTGCGAGCAGATGGTGCTCCAGGCCCGCCAGCAGGTGGCCCAGACGGAACAGGAGCACCAGGCCCGGATGGCCCAGTTCGAGCAGCAGTTCGCCGGTCGGCGCCAGCAGCTGGAGCAGGAGGCCCAGCAGCGGCGCCAGCAGCTGGAGCAGGAAGCGGCGGAGCGCAACCGCCAGCTGGTCGAGCAGCACGAACGCAGCCGGGCCCAGGCCCTGCAGGAACTGGAGGGCATCCGCCAGGAAGGTCTGCGGGTCCAGCGGGAAAGCCAGGCCGAGGCAGAGCGCCTCCACGCCGACGCCCTGCAGTTCCGTCAGCAGACCCAGCAGCAGTGCGATGCCCTGATCGCCCGCACCCGCCAGGAGTCGGCGGCCATCCAGGAGGGCGCCAACCGCTACGCCGAGCAGGTGCTCGGGGAACTGGAGGTGCGCCTCAAGGAGCTCAGCCAGGTGGTGCTCGGCGGCCGGCGGGAGCTGGTGCGGCTGCAGGCCCAGGAGACCCAGGCCGCCAGCCGTCCCCCCGAAGCCCCCATTCCCCTGGAGAACGCCGCCGTCGACCGGGCACGTCGTGCCGCTGGCCGTCTCCGCCGTGCCGCCAGCCGGGGGTTGGCCAGCTGAGGCGGTCGCCTCTGAGCTGCCTCAGATCGCTGAAGGGCAGGCCCCCACGGCCTGCACCTCCCGCAGGACCCGACCGATGGTGGTGTTCGGTGCTCCGGCCCCGGCGGAGACGGCGCTGACGTAGCGGGGGCCGTCCGGGGTCTGGAGCACGCCGCTGATGGAGCGAACACCGGTGAGGGTGCCGGTCTTGGCGAAGAAACGGCCGTCGAGGCTGGTGCCCTTGTAGAGGTTGCGCAGGGTGCCGCGGCGCCCGGCGATGGCCATGGAACTGACGTAGTCCCTGGAGTAGGGGTGGTGGTCCATGCGCAGCAGCAGGGCCACCAGGAAGCGGCTGGTGACCCGGTTGGAGCGGTCGAGACCACTGCCGTCCGCCACCCTGACACCCTCCATGGGCAGGCCCTGCTCAGCCAGCCAGATGGTGGTCAGACGGCTGGCCTCGGCCACGTCCCAGCTGCCGGCCGCCTGGCGCAGCAGCACCTCGGCGGTGAAGTTGTGGCTTTCGGTGTTGGCCAGACTGAGCAGACCATGCATTGAGGTGGAGGGTTCCTCGTGGATCAGCACGGCGCCAGCGGGCAGGGGTTGGCGGGCGGACACCAGGGTCAGCTGCAGGGGCGACCCACCGCCCTGGTCCATGGCACGACGCAGCAGCGTCTGGAGCCGGGAGGGGGGATTGCTGACCGCATCGTCGATGGCATTGCTGGTGATCGCCAGGCGGGTGATCGGGGCGCCATAGGCGTAGGCCCGGTCAGCCACATTCCAGCCGCTGGGCCACCAGTTCTGGGAGGCTTCCTCCGCCAGTTCCAGCCTCACCGGAGCGCCACCCACGGGGGAGGTGGCCCCGGCAGCCATGGCCAGCTGGGCGAAGCGCTGCAGCTGGGGCAGGGCCAGGTCGGGATCCCCCTGGCCCGTGAGCCGCAGGGTGCCGTCCTGAAGCCGCCACAGCTGGGTGGTGAGCCGGTAATCGGGTCCGAGGCGGTCGAGGGCGAAGGCGGTGCTGACCAGCTTCTGGTTGGAGGCCGGCACCCGGGGTTGGCGTCCGTTGACGTCAGCCAGCAGCCGGCCGCTGCCGTCGGCGACGCTGACGCTCCAGCGGGAACGCTCATCGCCCAGTACCAGGGCCACCTGGCGCTGGAGGCCGGGGCAGCTGACCTCGGTGGCCAGCCGCGGCATGCCCACCGGGGGAGGAGCCAGCGGCAGGGCCGCCATCGGCAGGGGGCGCTGGCTGCGGGCCGAGGGCAGGGCCGGCGCGGTCTGGGCCCAGGCCGCCAGGCCCGCCGGTCCGGTGCCGCCGGCGACCAGCAGCAGCGCCGCCAGCCTCAGGGCGCTTCGGCGGGGGCCGAGGCGAAGGCGGTGCAGGCGGTGGCCGGGGCGGGCGGACGCGGTCATATCAGGAGGTTCCGAGTTTCAGGTCCGTGACGGTGCCGTTGAAGCGGTAGTTGTTCCCCTCCAGCTCCACCGGGGCACCGATCTTGATGGTCTGGTTACCGAAGACGACGCCACCGGAGGTGCGCCGCCCCTGCCCCTCCAGGACGAAGCGTCCATCGAAGGTGCTGAAGGTCTTCTGGTTGGGATCGGGGGCGCTCACCACCTTCCCGTCGGGGGAGAGGGTGGAGATGATCCGCTCGAAGGGGAGGATCTCCTTGACCGCCACGCTGCCGTGGGGCTGGTTGCGGATCACGATGGCCACCTTGCCTTCCTGGCGGGCCTGCTGAAGGAGGTCCTTGGGAGAGGCGACCGGTTCGCCACGCACGTCCACCATCACGGTGACCGGCTCGAGGGCACCGGTGGCCTGGGCCACTGCCCCACTGAGGCGGGGGCTCCAGATCACGCCCCCGATCGCCAGCAGGGCGGCGACGGCGGCGCCGACGTCGACGAGGCTGAAGTAACGGGACCGGGGCGATGTACTGGGCATGGGCATGGGAAAGCCCGCGAAGTGTACGCAGCCTTTCCGGGATGCACCAGCCGCACCGGTCGGGCCCACCCGGACCAGCGCGTCAGTTCTGCAGGTCCTCGATCATCTGCCCAAGGGCCCGGAGGTTGCCGCCCAGACCCGCCTCCTGGCGGCCGCTGAGGGCCAGGTCCTGCTGCTCCGCATCGGGCTTCTGCTCGAAGCTCCCCGCCAGCCGGAAGCCCTCGGGGTCGAGTCGGTACAGCTCCCATTCGCCCGGGTAGGCGCAGCGCAGGGCGCGGTCGGCCTTGGGCAGCAGGGCATAGGCGGCCCTCCAGCCGGCCAGGAAGCCACGGCGCCGCTGGCGCGCCACGCTGCCGATGCCCACGGCGGCATCCTCCAGGGCGGGATTGACGAGCACCACGGCGTCGCCGTGGCTGCCGCAGACCTCTTCCACCAGCTCGTATTCGGCCTGGCTCGCCCCCACCAGCAGCAGCACGCCGCTGGAGGGTTCCTCCTGCTGGCGCCGCCGCTGGTCGGAAAAACTGCCGATCTGCTCGGCCAGGGCCGGGGCATCCCGGCGGGCCAGGGCGGTGGCGCCGGCGTCCGGAAACAGCAACCGCACCGCCGGCCGCTCCGCCATCAGCCCCTCGAGCAGGCGCAGCACCACCGGCATCAGACGCAGCCCTTCGAAACGGAACTCCACCGTCCAGCGCCCCCCCGATCCGGCCGCCAGGGCCGCCTTCAGGGCTTCCAGGGCTTCGGCTTCGGCGGTGCGCAGGTCGGCGGGCAGCATCGGCTGGCGGCAGGGCTGATCGGACCCTACCCAGGCGCTTCCGCCACGCTGCGGCGGGCCTGCTCCAGGGCCGCCGGCAGGCCGGCCAGATCCTCGGGGCACAGCCAGGGGCCCAGGCTGATCCGCAGGCCGCTGGCCGCCTCGGCGGGGCCGTATCCCATGGCGAGCAGCACCGCACTGGTGCCGGCCGTGCCCGCACCGGCTCCGGCGCTGGCGCAGGCCGATCCGCTGCTGAGGGCATAGCCCCGGCGGGCCAGCTCCCGCACCAGCCGCCGACCGGCCAGGGGCCGGCCATCCTCCCCTTCCACCAGCAGGCTGATGTGGTGCGGCAGGCGCCCGGCGGGGTCGTCCGGCTCCGGCCCGCTCAGCCGCACGCCCTCCAGCCGCCGCAGGTCGGCCAGCAGGCGATCACGCACCGATGCGAGCGGATCGCTGCCCCCGTGGGCGGCCAGCCGCCGGTCGGCCAGCTCGAGGGCCGCCGCGAAGCCGGCCACCAGGGCCACCGGCTCGGTGCCGCCGCGACGGCCACCCTCCTGGGCTCCGCCGATCAGGGGCTCAAGCCGGACCCCGCGGCGCACCAGCAGGGCCCCCACCCCGCGGGGGCCCTGGATCTTGTGGGCCGTGCAACTCAGCAGATCCACCGGGAGTCGGCTGAAATCGACCTGCTGGTGGCCCACCACCTGCACCGCATCGACGTGAAACCGCACGCCGGCCTGGCGGCACAGCGCACCGATCGCCTCGATCGGCTGGAGCGTGCCCACCTCGCTCTGGCCCCAGAGCACCGACACCAGCCGGGTCGGCGGGGCCAGCAGGCGCTGCAGCTCCTCCAGATCGATCACGCCGCGGCGGTCCACCGGCAGGAGCTGCACCTCCCAGCCACGACGCCCCAGGGCGGCGGCGGCGGCGTAGCTGGCGGGGTGCTCCACGGCCGACAGCAGCACCCGACCCGGCTCCAGTGGTCCGTCGGAGCCGACCAGGGCCGTGTGGATCGCTTCGCTTCCCCCGGAGAGGAGCACCAGTTCATGGCCGCCGCAGCCGAGCCGGGCGGCGATGGTCTGGCGGTCGCGCTCCAGCCGCTCCGCCGCCGCCAGGCCGTGGCCATGGAGGCTGGACGGGTTGGCCCAGGCCTCCTGGTAGGCCCGATCCATGGCCTCCAGCACCGCCGCCGCCGGAGGGGCGGTGGCGCTGGCGTCCAGATAGATCTCAGGGGGCGGGGGCATCGCGGGAGAGGCGGCCCCGGGTGCGGGATTCCAGGGATTCGCCGGCCAGGGCCACCAGATCGTCAAGGGAGCGCCCCTCCAGCAGGGCCGTGACGCGGGCCCGGGCGTCGGCGCTGGGGCAGGCCTCCGGGCGCAGGCAGCCGTTGACGCAGGCGGTGGCGCAGTCGATGGAGTCCTCGATGGCGGGGGGCACCGAAATGGCGGGGGGGACCGCCGTGACTTGAGGCAGCGCCCCGTCCTCGTCGAACAGCGATGGCGCCACGACCCCATCGAACACCGCCTCGGCCGGGCCGGTCATGAACACGTGGCCGCTGGCTTCGTCCCAGAGGATCTCCAGGGGCCCGCCCGGCAGATCAAGCCGGGCGTGGCGGGCGGCCAGGCCGAGCCGATGGCAGGCCACCAGGGTGGCGCAGGCGCCGGTGCCGCAGGCCAGGGTGGGACCCGCCCCCCGCTCCCACACCCGCATCACCAGATGGTCGGGGGCAAGCACCTGGACGAAGTGGACGTTGGTGCGGGCCGGAAAGGCCCCGTGCACCTCAAGGGCAGCGCCGAGACCCTCCAGATCGATCGTCGCCACATCGGCGACGGGCACGACGGCATGGGGATTGCCCATGCCGGCGGCCGCCACCGCCAGCCGCTGGCCCAGCACCTCGAGCTCACCCACGGGCAGCCCCTGCTCCCCCATCGCCAAGGTGGTGGGGATGGTCTCGGGCGTCAGGAACGGCGGGCCCATGTCGACGCGGATGCGACCGTCCTCGGCCAGGGCCGGCACGATGCGACCGGCGAGGGTCTCGATCTCCCAGCTCCGGGGAGCCTCGTCGCCGTCGCTGTCCGCCAGGAAGCGGGCCAGGCAGCGGATCCCGTTGCCGCACATCTCCGGCTCTGTGCCATCGGCGTTGAAGATCCGCATCCGCAACTCGCCGCCCTCCCTGGGCGGCAGGGCCAGGATCACGCCATCGCCGCCGACGCCGAAGCGGCGGTCGCAGAGCCGCTGCACCCCTTCGGGGGTCAGGCCGAACAGGCCCTCAGGATCCTCTAAGCTGCGGCCGTCCAGGAGCAAGAAGTCATTTCCAAGACCCTGGTATTTGCTGAATTGGAGCACCTGATGCACCGTTCCGTGAGACCTGGAGATTGGGGTCGATCCTATGCAGAGTTTCTTTGAACGACGGGGACCCAGGCTCGACACGACCCTGCCCAGTGTGCGGCACGTCCAGGAGCTGATCCGCATCCGCACCCCTGTGAACGTCGTCCTGCTGTCCGGCAAGGAGTTCGATGGGATCATCCGCTGGCAGGACAGCCATTACCTGGCGATGAGCACCGAACCCGGTACGCCGCTGCTGCTGATCAGCCTGGCTGCCGTGGCGTCGCTGCGGGCCCTCAGCTGAGCCTTCCCATGGGCTGTGACACGATCACTCCCATTCTCTGTGGCCCGTGACTGACCCCTCCCGCTACCGGCCCGATGCGATCGAGCAGCGCTGGCAGCTGCAGTGGGAGCAGCTGGGACTGCACGCCACGCCCGATCCGCACGACGACAGCGGCGAGCCCTACTACGCCCTCTCGATGTTCCCCTACCCCTCAGGGAGCCTCCACATGGGCCACGTCCGCAATTACGTCATCACCGACGTCATCGCCCGGGCGGCCCGTCTGCGGGGACGGCAGGTGCTCCACCCCATGGGCTGGGATGCCTTCGGGCTGCCGGCGGAGAACGCCGCCATCGAGCGGGGCGTCGAACCAGGGGACTGGACGGACCGCAACATCGCCCAGATGCGGGACCAGCTCAAGCGGCTCGGCCTCTCGATCGACTGGGACCGGGAAGTGGCCACCTGCCACGCCGATTACTACCGCTGGACCCAGTGGCTGTTCCTGCAGTTCCTTGATGCAGGTCTGGCCTACCGCAAGGAGGCGACCGTCAACTGGGACCCGATCGACCAGACGGTGCTCGCCAATGAGCAGGTGGACGCCGAAGGGCGCTCCTGGCGCTCCGGCGCCCAGGTGGAGAAGCGCCGGCTGCGCCAGTGGTTTCTGAAGATCACCGCCTATGCCGATGCCCTGCTCGACGATCTGCCCTCCCTGGAGGGCTGGCCGGAGCGGGTGCGCACGATGCAGGCCAACTGGATCGGCCGTTCCCTCGGCGCCGAGCTGACCTTCAGCACCGAGAGCGGTGCCACCATCACCGTCTTCACCACCCGGCCCGACACGATCCATGGCGCCACCTACGTGGTGCTGGCGCCGGACCACCCCCTGGTGGCCGAGCTCACCACGGACGACTGCCGGCTTTCGGTGACCGCCTTCTGCGATCTGGTCAGCCGCCAGAGTGAGCAGGAGCGGACGGCCGAGGACCGGCCCAAGCGGGGCGTGCCGATCGGTGCCTGGGCCTGCAACCCCGCCAGCGGTGAACGCATCCCCGTCTGGATCGCCGACTACGTGCTGGCCGACTACGGCACCGGTGCCGTGATGGGGGTGCCGGCCCACGACGAGCGCGACTTCGCCTTCGCCCGTCAGTACGAACTTCCCGTCCGGCGGGTGGTGATCCCCGAGGGTTCCGACCCCCACGCCTACGAGGGCCAGGCCTGGACCGAAGCCGGTGTCCTGATCGGCTCCGGTTGCTTCGACGGCCTGACCACCGCCGAGGCGAAGTCGGCCATCGTCGCCTGGGCCGAAGAGAAGGGCTGGGGTCAGGGACGGGTCCAGTACCGCCTGCGCGACTGGCTGATCTCCCGCCAGCGCTACTGGGGCTGCCCCATTCCCGTGATCCACTGCGACAGCTGCGGCGTGGTGCCGGTCCCCGACGACCAGCTGCCGGTGGAACTGCCCCGGGACATTCCCCTGAGCGGCAAGGGGGGCACCCCCCTGGCCAAGTTGGCGACGTGGGTGAATGTGCCCTGCCCCTGCTGCGGTGCGCCCGCCAAGCGGGAGACCGACACCATGGACACCTTCATGTGTTCGTCCTGGTACTACCTGCGCTACAGCGATCCCCACAACGACAAGCAGCCGTTCGAGCGCAGCGCCGTCGACCGCTGGTTGCCCGTCGACCAGTACGTGGGCGGCATCGAGCACGCCATCCTGCACCTGCTCTATTCCCGCTTCTTCACCAAGGTGCTGCGCGACCGGGGCCTGCTGGGCTTCTCCGAACCCTTCGCCCGCCTGCTCACCCAGGGGATGGTGCAGGGCATCACCTACCGCAACCCCCAGAGCGGGCAGTACGTGGCCCCGGCCCAGGTGGCCGACCCCAGCGACCCCCGCGATCCCCTCAGCGGCGAGGTGCTGGAGGTCTTCTACGAGAAGATGTCCAAGTCGAAGCACAACGGCGTCGATCCGGCGGTGGTGATCGACCGCTACGGGGCCGACACCGCCCGCATGTTCATCCTGTTCAAGGCTCCACCCGAAAAGGATCTGGAGTGGGATGACGCCGATGTGGAGGGCCAGTACCGCTTCCTGCAGCGCCTCTGGCGCCTGGTGGACGGGGCCCATGGTCGCGGGCTGCGCCTGAGTGGCCCTGACGCCCCCCAGCCGGCGCTCGATGCTGCTTCCCTCAGCGACGGCGAACGGGAGCTGCGTCGGGCCGTGCACACCGCCATCGCCGCCATCAGCGAGGACCTGGAAGGGGAGCTGCAGCTCAACACCGCCGTCTCCGAGCTGATGAAGCTCAGCAACGCCCTGGCTGCCCACGTGGAGGCGGCCGACCCGGCGGTGGCCACCGAGGCCCTGGCCACCCTGCTGATCCTGCTGGCGCCGTTCGCGCCCCACCTGGCCGAGGAGCTCTGGCAGAAACTCTGCGGCCACGGGGAGGAGCAGCCCATCAGCGCCGGGGCGAGCGTCCATGCCCAGCGCTGGCCCGCCGTTGATGCGGCGGCACTGGTGCGCGACACCATCCCCCTGGTGATCCAGGTCAAAGGCAAGATGCGCGGCAGCCTCGAGGTGCCCGCCGACGCCGATGCGGCCACCCTCGAGAAGCTGGCGCTGGAAAGCGACGTGGCCCAGCGCTGGCTCGAGGGTCAGCCGCCCCGGCGGGTGATCGTGGTGCCCGGCAAGCTGGTCAACCTGGTGCCCTGAGGGCCATCGCCCGTTGCCTCAGGCCCCCAGGGCGGCGCCATGGTGGCGCAGGTGGTCGTCGATGAAGCTGGCGATGAAGAAGTAGCTGTGGTCGTAGCCCTCCTGGTAGCGCAGCTGCAGGGGGTGGCCCGCCGCCTCGGCCGCCGCCGCCAGGTCGGCGGGCCTCAGCTGGGTGTCGAGAAAAGGGTCGGCCGTGCCCTGATCCACCAGCAGGGGCAGGCGCTCCGCCGCCGCGGGGATCAGCAGGGTGGCGTCCCAGGCGGCCCAGGCCCCTGGATCGGGGCCCAGGTAGGCACCGAAGGCTTTCTTGCCCCAGGGGCAGGCGGCGGGATGGCAGATCGGGGCGAAGGCGGAGACCGAGCGGTAGCGGCCCGGGTGGCGCAGGGCCGTCACCAGGGCGCCGTGGCCTCCCATGGAGTGGCCGCTGATGCCGCGGCTCTGGCTCAGGGGCAGCTCCGCTTCCAGCAGGGAGGGCAGCTCCTCCACCACGTAGGAGTGCATCCGGTAGTGGCGGTTCCAGGGGGCCTGGGTGGCATCGACGTAGAAGCCGGCCCCCTGGCCCAGGTCCCAGCCGCCCTCAGGGTCCGTGGGCACCTCCGCTCCCCTGGGGCTGGTGTCCGGGGCCACCAGGGCCAGGCCGAGCTCGGCGGCGAGGCGATGGGCGCCGCCCTTCTGCATCACGTTC
Source organism: Synechococcus sp. UW140 (assembly GCA_943367705.1). GTDB lineage: Bacteria > Cyanobacteriota > Cyanobacteriia > PCC-6307 > Cyanobiaceae > Cyanobium. The sequence continues at coordinate 226,616 of CALRJV020000002.1, read as the reverse complement.
TCGTCGGTGCAGGTGAGCCCTGAGAGCCAGTAAAGGGCCGGCACCCTCTCCCCGGCGAGGGCCTGGGGCGGCAGGTACACCGCCAGATTCGCCGGCCCGTTCAGCTCGGAGGACGGGTGCCTGTAACGGCGGTGCAGGCCGCCGAAACTGCGGTTCTCGCTGAGCAGCTCGAGCATGGGGACGCCGACCTCCGGGGTCGCAGGGTGTTCAGAAGAGGGGGTCAGAAGTGGATCACCGAGCGGATGCTCTGGCCAGCGTGCATCAGGTCGAAGGCCCGGTTGATGTCCTCCAGCCCCATGGTGTGGGTGATGAAGGTGTCGAGGGGGATCTCCCCCTGCTGGAACCGCTCGACATAGCCGGGCAGCTCGCTGCGGCCCCGCACCCCACCAAAGGCCGAGCCCCGCCACACCCGGCCCGTCACCAGCTGGAAGGGCCGGGTGGCGATCTCCTGGCCTGCGCCGGCCACGCCGATGATCGTGGATTCACCCCAGCCCTTGTGGCAGCACTCCAGGGCGGCGCGCATCACCTGGACGTTGCCGATGCACTCGAACGAGTAGTCAACGCCGCCGTCGGTGCGATCGATCACCACCTCCTGGATGGGGGCGTCGAAGGCCTTGGGGTCGAGGCACTCGGTGGCTCCCAGCTGGCCGGCGATGGCGAACTTGTCGGGGTTGGTGTCGATGCCGATGATCCGCTCCGCCCCGGCCATCACCGCCCCGATGATCACCGCCAGGCCGATGCCGCCGAGGCCGAAGACGGCCACGCTGCTGCCGGGCTCCACCTTGGCGGTGTTGAGAACGGCGCCGATGCCGGTGGTGACGCCGCAGCCCAGCAGGCACACCTTCTCCAGCGGCGCCTCCGGGGCGATCTTCGCCACGGCGATCTCGGGCACCACTGTGTACTCCGAGAACGTGGAGGTGCCCATGTAATGGAAGATCCGTTCGCCGTTCCGGGAGAAGCGGCTGCTGCCGTCCGGCATCAGGCCCCGGCCCTGGGTGGCGCGGATCGCCTGGCAGAGGTTGGTTTTGCCGGAGAGGCAGAAGCGGCAGGAGCGGCACTCGGGCGTGTAGAGCGGGATCGCGTGGTCCCCCACCGCCACCGAGGTGACGCCGGGGCCCACCTCCTCCACCACCGCCCCGCCCTCATGGCCGAGCACCGCCGGGAAGATCCCCTCGGGGTCGGCGCCGGAAAGGGTGAAGGCATCGGTGTGGCACACGCCGGTGGCCACGACCCGCAGCAGCACCTCGCCGGCCCGGGGGCCCTCCACATCGATTTCGGTGACCTCCAGGGGCTGACCGGCGGCCCAGGCGACCGCGGCTCGGGATCGGACCATGGCTAAGGGAGAGGGGCCCTCAAGTGTGCTGGAAGACCAGCCCGTCGGGCTGCCCCCAGTCGCCTGTCGCCCCATAGCCGCGGTGATTGGCGCAGAGGTGGCGCAGCAGCCAGAACACCGGTTCCACCGCCTCCAGCTCCAGCTCCGCACCGATGGTGGCCAGGGATCGGGGCTCGCCATCGGCGAGCAGGCCCTCCACCCGGCTCTGCAGGGCCAGGATGCCGGCGGCCGCCAGCTTGCCCGCTTCCACCCCCGGCTGGTGGTAGGCGTTGACATTGACCAGTTCGCCGTAGAGGCCCACCGCCCGCTCGAACAGGCCGATCAGGGCCCCGAGTCCCCGGGCGTCGAAGTGCCGCAGGGTGATGGTGATGCTCTGGCGAGCCTGTTCGGCCAGGGCGGCCCGGGTGCCCTGCAGGAAGCCTTCAAGGAAATCGGCCGGGCACTCGCCGTCGATCGTGGGGATCTCCGCCGGGTCCTCCAGCACCTCGATGAAGGTCACGAAGAAGTTGTCGAGGCCGTCCCGCAGTTGCTGCACGTAGGCGTGCTGATCGGTGGAGCCCTTGTTGCCGTAGACGGCGAGGCCCTGGTGCACCACCTGGCCGTCACGGTCGAGTCGTTTGCCCAGCGACTCCATCACCAGCTGCTGCAGGTAGCGGCTGAAGACCTCCAGCCGGTCCCGGTAGGGGAGCACCACCATGTCGCGGCGCCCCTGGCCGCCACCGGCCACATGCCAGGAGGCGGCCAGCAGGGCGGCGGGGTTGGTGCGCAGGTCCGGCACCCGTGTCAGCCGGTCCATGGCGGCGGCGCCGTCCAGGAAGCCGCGCAGGTCGGCTCCGATCAGGGCGGCGGGCAGCAGCCCGACGGCACTGGTGATGCTGGTGCGCCCCCCCACCCAGTCGAACATGTCGAAGCGCCGCAGCCAGCCGGCCGCTTCCGCCTCCCGATCCAGCCGGCTGCCGCCCATGGTGACGGCCACCGCCTGGGCGCTCCAGTCGCCGCCGGCGGCCAGCACCCGCGCCCGGGCCTGGACCATGCCCAGGTGGGGTTCGGGGGTGCCCCCCGACTTGCTGACCACGATCACCAGGGTGGTGGTGAGATGGTCGGCCAGGGCGGCGAGGGTGCGCGCCATGCCGTCGGGGTCGACGTTGTCGAAGAAGTGGAACGGCAGTCCCACCCCCTGGCGCTCCAGGGCCCGGAGCATGAGCAGGGGGCCCAGGCCGGAACCGCCGATACCGATCCAGAGAACATCGGTGAAGGGCCGGCCACCAGGGGCCGTGACCGTTCCGGCCAGCACGTCCCGTCCGAAGGCTTCGAGGCGGTCCACCTCCGCGGCGATGGCGGCGGCCACCGCCGGATCGGGAGCCAGTTCCGGGGCCCGCAACCAGTAGTGCCCCACCTGCCGACCCTCGTCGGCGTTGGCGATGGCCCCGGCCTCGAGGGCCTCCATGGCGGCGAAGGCGCGGGCGAAGGGGGCTTCGAAGGCCTCCAGGTCCTGTTCCTCCAGGGCCATCCGGCTGACGTCGAGCCAGAGGGCGAGATCAGGGTCGTGCCAGAGCAGCTGGCGGAAACGCTCCCAGAGGGCAGCGGAGTCTTGGCCGTTCAACGGCGGCAGCGGGGACATGGCTCCTGGGAGGCCGTGACGGGCCCCCGAACCGTATCCATCAGCCTCCACGTTCGGCAAGCGGATCGGCGGATGCGGGCTTTCCACCACGGGGCCGGCCGCCGGAGCGCCCCCGAAACGGGAAGAGTCCGGCCGTGTTCGTTACAATTGATCTAAAGAGCGCCATTCCGCTTGCTGTCCCGCCCCGACGGAACTAAGCCACGACGCTCCGGCCACCGGCCGGCGATCGCTTCTCTGCGAGGCCTGGGTCGCCAAGCTCTCGATCGGAGCCGCCTGCATCGCCATGGCTTGCGGCAGCACGGTCTCGGTCTGGGTCTGCTTCTGGTGGCCGGTGGCCTGGCCCTGATCCCCCTGAGCCGGGACCATCAGGTGCGATCCCGCAGCCCCTTCCTGCTCACCGATGGCGGGCGCGACGGCCAGGTCTTTCCCCTGATCAGCCCGTCCACCAGCGAAGGGCTGCGGCCCGATCCGGTCGATTTCACGCCCGAGGAACTGCGGGAGCTCAACCGCCGCTTCGGCGTCCACGGCCCCCAGCCCCGTCTGGCCCAGCTGTTCACCGAGGGCATCGACCAGCTCCAGCCCCTGCGCACCCACACCCTCGGGCGGCTCGAGGAGCTCAGACCGGTGATCCTCAGCGAGAGCCACCGCCACCACATCAACCCGATGCTGGTTGCCGCCGTGCTTTTCGATGAGCTGCAGCACGCCAAGCCCGGCGAAGACCTGCCCCTGGCGGCCCGCAGCGGCCTGTTCAGCACCCACGGCCCGGCCCAGCTCAGTGTCGGCGAGCTCGTCAAGCAGGGGCTCCTGCCCGCCGATGCCACTGCGGAGCAGATCGACGAGGCGCGCATGGAGCTGCTTGACCCCGATCGCAACGTGCGGCTGCTGGTGGGCAAGTTCGTGCGGCTGAAGCAGGCCCTCGGGCTCTCCCACAACGCCCTGCTGATGGCCAGCACCTCCCCAGCCGACGCCAAGGCCATTGCCACCCTGGCCTACCTGCACAACGGCAAGTTGGACTACCCCGGACGGGTGCTGCGCTACATGCAGGACCCGGAGCTGCACGCCCTGCTCTACGGCACCCGCAAACCGATCACCAGCCCGCTGATCTGAGCCGGCCCGGTGATCTGAACCGGCCCCAGGCGCGTCCCGATCAGCAGAGCACCCCGAGGGCGGCCAGCCGCAGCTGCAGTTCCCGCCAGTCGAAGCTGCGCGGATCCATGCGTTCCCCGCCCAGATCCACGTGCTGGTGGGTGGTGATGTTGGCCGGGGGAATGCCGTAGCGGCGCATCCAGCGGGCCAGGACGACGGCGAGGGCGTCGTACTGGGCAGCCGTGTAACCGCTGTGACTCGACGCCTGGTTCTCGCCATCGAGGGGCGTTTCCAGGCTGAGGTGCAGGGCGAAGTTGTTGATCGAGCCGGCCAGCTCCGGGTTGGTCACCACCCAGCGGCCGTTGAAGGCCGAGTTGCCGGCGCCGAAGGCCCGCTTGGCCGGGTCCAGCGCCTCCACCACCTGGCCATCGAGGCCGATCAGGGTGTGATAACTCACCTGATCCTCGTCCCGCGGATGGGGCGTCATGAAGGTGTTGATCGCCGAGTTGATGCCGAAGACGGTCTCGTGCAGCACGACAACCTGGGGGGTGGTGTCAAGCGTCTGGCCGAAGGCATCGCGGCGGAAACGCTCGCCGTAGTTGCTCGGGTCGATGCGCAGCCGAACGGTGTCGTAGCGCAATCGCTCCGCCAGCCCCGCCAGGCGGGCGCGCAGGGCCGGATCGGCCTGGCAGGCGCCCCCCAGGGGAGCCCGCCAGGCGGCCTGGGGCGGCGGCAGGGCCTGCTCCGGCGTTGACGGCGACGCCCCCCCATCGGCAGGGGAGTGGCGCACCTGCTCCAGCAGATCGAGGAGGGAGGCACGGCCACCGGCATTGCCCGGGGAGCCGAACAGGTCACGGCCCAGCCAGGTGAGTCCCCCCAGGCTGATCACACCCGCACCGGCCACCGCCAGCACCAGGGGGCGCAGGGACGATGTCATGGCTGCAGCGACAGCCAGCGCTGCCGGTTGTCGCGGGTCTGCGCGCTGTCGCGATCAGGATCGATCACCAGCTGCCAGCTGGCGATCGCCGGGGGATCGGGCTGCAGGCCGGTGCGGCGCACCCGGCTGTCCCGGCAGAAGAGCAGCTGCCGTTCCGCCGCTGACGTGGGGATGGCCAGGGCCAGGGCCAGGTCCTCCGGGGTGCGCAGGCGCAGGTCGTCGAGGGCGAGCAGCTCATCGCCTGCCTGCAGCCAGGCCCGCTCCGCCGGGCCGTCCCTGTGCACCCGCTTCAGCCGCATCGTTCCCCCCGCGGCTTCCTCCAGCTGCCAGCCGAGGAAGGGCTCGTGGGCCAGCTTCGGCCGCAGGGCCAGCCCCACATCGGCCAGGTAGGCGCCGAGGTCGGGGTCGTCGGTGCTCTCCAGCCAGTGGGGCAGCAGTTCCGCCAGGTCGGGGGCCTGGCCGGCGAAGGCGTCGATCAGATCGGCGTCGGTGTAGCCGCGTCCCGCGGCCCCGTGGCTGCGCCACAGCCCCCGCAGCACCACCCCCAGGCTGGAGCCGTGGCGCCTCAGGTGCAGGTCGAGCACCAGGGCCACGACGGCCCCCTTGAGGTAGTAGCTGATCTGGCTGTCGGCCGAGGAGGCATCCTGGCGGTAGAGCTTCACCCAGGCCTCCTGGGCGCTCTGCCGCAGTCCCTGGACCCGGCGGCCGGGGGTGAGCAGGTAGCGGCTCAGGTTCGCCCCCAGGTCCTCGAGCAGGTCGGCCTCGGTGCCCACACCGGCCGCCAGGGGCAGCAGCAGGTCGAGGTAGGAAGTCACCCCCTCGGCGAACCAGAGACCGGACACGATCGTGGCCCGCCCGTAGTCGAGCGGCGTGAGCTCGGCGGGCTTGAGGCGCCGCACGTTCCACTGGTGCAGGTACTCGTGGGCCACCAGCTGCAGCAGCTTGCGGCGTCCCCCCGGGGCAGCCAGGGCCCGGCGGCCGTACTGGAGCACGCTGGCGTGGTCGTGCTCCAGGCCGCCGAAGCCCGCCTCCAGCAGGTGGAGCACGAACAGGTAGTCGTCGCTGACGGGGGCGGTCTCCCCCATCAGGCGGCAGCAGGCCAGGGCGATGCGTTCCACATCGGCCAGCCAGGTGGGATCCCGGGCGGGCAGATCGCCCCCCCAGGTGACCCAGCGGTGCGGGACCCCGGCGACGCTGAAGCGGTGGCTGGGATGGGGGCCGGCCTCCAGGGGCGCGTCGATCAGCCGGTCGTAGTCGGCGGCGCTCCAGGCGCCATCGCCGACCGACGGGAGGGGAACGAAGGCCTGCCAGCCCTCGGGCAGCCGCAGCTCCAGGCGGTGGGGGTTCCAGCGTTCGCCCGTGGCCTCCAGCACCACACCGGCCAGGGCCAGGAAGCCGTGGTCGGCATTGAGGTGGCAGGTGCGCACGCTCAGCTCCGTGGCCTGGAGGCGGTAGCGGACGACGAGGGGGGCAAGGCTGGGGAGGGAGAGCCGCCAGCGGGCCTCCGCCACCCGCACCGGGACGACCCTGTCGGGACCCTGATCCACCTCCAGGGCCTCAAGGTGGCGGACGTGGTCACGGATCAGGTAGGAGCCCGGCGTCCAGGCTGGCAGCTGCAGCTCAAGCCGCTGGCACCGGGGGGTGAGATGGAGGGTGACCTGGACCCGATGGCGATGGGGCTCGCGCAGATCAAGCTGGACGACCGGCCCGGCGACCGTGTCGGGTTGGGGTGGGTCGTCAGACACGGAGCTCGATCGACGCCGTGGGGAGGGCCAGGCTGGCCTCCTGGAGGGCCGCCCGGGCGGCATAGGCCCGGGTGATCCGGCCCAGCAGCCGCTGCAGCCCGTTGTTGCGGCTGATGCGCTGGAGATCGCCCACCAGGGCGAGGGAGCCGTCGTTCTGCTGGACCCATCCCAGGCCCTGGCCGTCCCTGAGCTGCAGCTGCAGGGTCACCGCCTGGCGCTCGCCGGCGAATCCGACCAGTTCACCCCCCCACCGCCAGGGGAGCTGGAGGCTGGCGAGGGTGGCCGCCAGGGTCTCGGCATCCCGCAGAACGGTGGGCAGGATGGAGAGATGGGACATGGACGCAATGCCCGATTCCGCTGACCATAGCGATCCCGGCGGGTCTCTCCAGTGGCCGTTGCCACAGCCGCTTCCGGCCGCCGACGCCCCGCTGCGACTGGCGGTGATGGCCTCGGGCGCCGGCAGCAACTTCGAAGCCCTGGCGCGGGCCTGCGGCGATGGCCGGCTGCATGGCCAGGTGGTCGTCCTGGCGGTGAACCGGGCGGACTGCGGGGCCCGGGGCCGGGCCGAACGCCTCGGGGTCCCCTGCGAGGTGATCGACCACCGCCGGCAGCCCTCGCGGGAGGCTCTGGACCGGGCCCTGATCAACCTGTTTGCGGCGCATCGGGTCGATCTGGTGGTGATGGCCGGCTGGATGCGCATCGTCACCCCGGTGCTGATCGGGGCCTTCCCGGAGCGGCTGGTGAACATCCACCCCTCCCTGCTGCCCAGCTTCCGCGGCGCCGACGGGGTGGGGCAGGCCCTGGCGGCCGGGGTGACCGTGGCCGGCTGCACCGCCCACATCGTGACCGAGCAGGTGGATGCCGGGCCGATCCTGGTGCAGGCAGCGGTGCCGGTGCTGGCGGACGACGACCGCGAACGGCTCCACGCCCGCATCCAGCAGCAGGAGCACCGCATCCTGCCGCTGGCCGTCACCCTGGCCGCCCGGCGCCTGACTCAGGGATAGAAGGGCAGCAGCGGCAGTCCGGTTCCCGCCTCCAGGCCGCTGAGCAGGTTGAGGCACTGGACCCCCTGGCCGGCCTGGCCCTTGACCAGGTTGTCGATGGCGCTCATGACGATCAGCTGGCCGGTGCGCGGGTCCACCTGGACCGACAGCAGGCAGCGGTTGGTGTTGCGCACCCACTTGGTGGAGGGGTAGGTCCCCACCGGCAACACCTGCACGGTGGGGCTGTGGCGATAGGACGCCTTGAGCAGGGTGGTGCAGTCTTCGGCGGTGAGCCCGGGGTCCCGCAGCCGCCCGTACACGGTCGCCAGCAGGCCCCGCACCATCGGCATCAGGTGGGGCGTGAACTGCAGCTGGATCGCCTGGCCCGCCGCCTGGCCCGCCAGCTGCTCGATCTCACTGGTGTGGCGGTGGCCCACCACCCCGTAGGGCGCCACGGCTTCGGCGGCTTCGGCCAGCAGCAGGTTCTCCTTGGCGGCCCGGCCGCCGCCGGAGGTGCCCGTCTTGGCGTCGATGACGATGCCGCTCGTCTCGATCAGTCCCTGCTCGAGGAACGGCAGCAGGGCCAGCAGGCTGGCGGTGGGAAAGCAGCCGGGGGCCGCCACCAGGCGGGCCTCGCGGATCCGCGCCTCCGCCACCTCCACCAGGCCATAGACGGCCTCCCGGCAGAGATCGTCGTCCTGGCGGGCGGCCTGGCGGGCTTCGGCGGCATAGACCTCTTCCCACCGGGCCAGGGAGCGGTAGCGGTAATCGGCCGAGAGGTCCACCACCTTGACGCCGCGCTGCAGCAGTTCGGGGACCAGACCGGCGGCCAGGCCGTTCGGCAGGCTCAGGACGGCCAGATCGGCGGCGGCGGCGATGGCCTCCGGATCCGGTGAGCGCACCACCAGGTCGTCCTCCAGGGGGAGGAAGGGCACCAGTTCGCTCCAGCGCCGGCCGGTGCTGCGCTCCCCGCCCAGAAAGCTCACCGTGAGGTCCGGGTGGCCCTGCAGCAGCCTGAGGGTCTGCAGTCCCCCGTAGCCACTGGCACCGATCACCGCAACGCGCTTGCCAGCCATGCGGAACGCAGAAGAACGCTGGATCGTACCGGCACCCTATAAATGAGGTTCGATCCCTTCCCTGATCCAGCCCGTTCCCTTGACCGTCCTGTCCGGCCCACGCCAGTCCACGGGCATTCACTTCGATGCCATCGCCGATGCCCTGGCGGCCATCCGCAACGGTGAGTCGATCGTGGTGGTCGACGACGAGAACCGGGAAAACGAGGGTGACCTGATCTGCGCGGCCCAGTTCGCCACCCCGCAGCAGATCAACTTCATGGCCACCGATGCCCGGGGCCTGATCTGCCTGGCGATGGAGGGCGAGCGGCTCGATGCCCTGGATCTGCCCCTGATGGTGGATCGCAACACCGACAGCAACCAGACCGCCTTCACCGTCAGCGTGGATGCGGGCCCGGAGCGTGGCGTGAGCACGGGCATCTCGGCGGAGGACCGGGCCCGGACGATCCAGGTGGCGATCCATCCCGACACCCGCCCCGGCGACCTGCGCCGGCCTGGCCACATCTTCCCGCTGCGGGCCCGCCAGGGCGGGGTGCTGCAGCGGGCGGGCCACACCGAGGCGGCCGTCGACCTGGCCCGCCTGGCGGGTCTGTACCCCGCCGGTGTGATCTGCGAGATCCAGAATCCCGATGGCTCCATGGCCCGGCTGGCCCAGCTGGCCGACTACGCCCGCCACCACGGCCTGCGGCTGATCAGCATCGCCGACCTGATCCGCTACCGCCTCGACACCGAGCGGTTCGTGGCCCGCCAGGCGGAGGCCACCCTGCCCAGCAGCTTCGGCCAGTTCCGGGCGATCGGCTACCGCAACGAACTCGACGGCAGCGAGCACGTGGCGATCGTCAAGGGCTACCCCGAACGGGGCAGCGGCCCGGTGCTGGTGCGGGTGCACTCCGAGTGCCTCACCGGCGATGCCTTCGGCTCGCTCCGCTGCGACTGCCGACCCCAGCTGGAGGCGGCCCTGCGCATGATCGAGTCGGCCGGGGAGGGGGTGGTGGTCTACCTGCGCCAGGAAGGGCGCGGCATCGGCCTGATCAACAAGCTCAAGGCCTACAGCCTCCAGGACGGCGGCCTCGACACGGTGGAAGCCAACGAACGGCTGGGCTTCGCCGCCGACCTGCGCAATTACGGCGTCGGCGCCCAGATCCTCAGCGACCTGGGCGTGCGCCGGCTGCGCCTGATCACCAACAACCCCCGCAAGATCGCGGGTCTGGGCGGCTACGGGCTCCAGGTGGTCGACCGGGTGCCCCTGGTGATGGATCCCGGCATCCACAATGCCGCCTACCTGCGGGTGAAGCGCACCAAGCTGGGCCACCTGATGGAGGCGGAATCCCATGGCCTCACGGCGGTGCTCAGCTGGCACGGCCCCCACGATGCCCTGCTGGGGGCGAGCCGTCTGGAGCTGCTGCGGGACTGGGCACGGCGCAAGGGGCTGCTGCTGGAGCGGGAGGAGGATCCCCGCCTGCTGGCCCTGCTCGATCGGCCCGGGCTGGCCCTGTTGCTGGCCGCCCACCAGTCCCGCCAGCTCACCGCCGCCGACCTGGCCGGGCCGCTGATGGAGATGGCCCGCTGGCAGGGCACCACCGGGGTGAACCTGCTGCTGGCGCCCGATGCCCGCCGCAAGGCCCATCCGAGCATCGATCTGGAGCCGGAGCGCAGGCAACTGACGGATCTGGTGCCGCCAGGGTTGGCCGCCGCGGACGCTGCGGCCCCGATCCTGACCTGCCCGCTGCTCAACCTCACCCCCGGAGCCTTCATCGTCTGGAGCTGAGGCGGGCCCGCCGGGCGGTTGCGGACCGTGAAGGCGGTAGCCATGATGACAGCGTCTTTGCACCACCGCATCGCTCCAGGGCCGAAATGCGGCTAGGGGTGGAAGAGCAGCTCTGCGAAAGGGAAGGAGATGGGTCAGGCCGTCCGCCATTTCGGTCGCCAACTCGGCAAGGCGTTGAGTCTCCGGCAGGATTCAGGCCGACTGTCCCTTGAGAGCGTCCTGAGTGGTACGGCCCTGTGGCTGGCCGTTCTCTACCTGATGCAGGACGTGGCCGTGGCGGCGACCCCACCGGGGGAGCCGTCCTCCCCCGGTGGGGTCGCCGCTGGCGGGGATCCCGGCAACGGTGGCGCCGTGGGCCCTGCCCCCCGAGGGGACTCGCAGGCCACCGATGGGGCGCTGGGTGCCCCGACGCCACCCGCCGACCCCGCCCGGGCCGACGGGGTCGCGCCAGGGGAACTGCCGGAGTCCCTGAACGGTCCGGGGCGCTGGAGCCCGTCGCAGGCGGCGGGGCCGACGGCCGGCGCCCTCGCCAGCCCCTCCCAGGAGCTGCCACCCGCCGCAGCCCGCTCCCTGGCCGCGGGCTCCTCTTCCCAGCCCCTGGCCGTCGCTGCGGCCCGTCTCGAAGCCACCCGCCCCACGGCATCACCCCCCGCGGCGGACATGGACGCGGGCAGGGAGACCGCCGCTGCCACAGCCACGACCATGGCCATGGCAGTGGAGCCCGAGATCCCCTCCCTCAGGGTGGTGCTCCGCAGCAACGAGGGGATCGTCAGCCGCTCGGTGGAGGGGGCAGCCAGCACCAGCTTCCGGAACGAACTCGGGGCCATCACCGACGCGGTGATCGACCTGCGCAACGTCGCCACCCCCCTGGTGGAGGTGAGCTCCGACCGGCGGCTCAACCTGCTCAGCCTTTCGGTGCTCAACGACGCCGATCTGGCGATGGAGAGCCGGAACACAGGTCTGAATCAGGCGCGGCTGCTGTTCGGCCCCGAGACCAATGACATCCGCCTGCAGGTCACCGACGTCATCGACCTCGCCCTGCTGGCCGGCGGAACCGTCCGGGGGCAGATCCTGGAGTCCCTTATCGGCATGCTGGACAGCCAGCTCCAGGACATCGGCGGTGGCGGTTCCCTGGAGCTCAGCAGCCTGGCCCGCTTCCAGCTCCGGGCCCCGACGGCCCCGGAGCACCGCCAGCTGGGGATCGATCTGCTGTCCCAGGCGATGCAGAACAGCTCCATCCTCCTGGGGGATGGGGACGACCGGGTCACGATCTCCAGCGGATTCCTGGACCTGGAGGGGTCAGGCCCTGGCCTGATCCTGGACATCCCCTCCCCCCAGGCCGGGCAGGACGATGCCTCCCTGCAGCTGCGGGCCCGCGCCCTTGGACTGGTCGACAGCCTGCTGGATGTGGGAGGCGGCGACGATCTGGTCAGCATCAACGTCCGGCTCGAGGGCCCGGACGGACGGGACGGCGAACTCCAGCGGATCGCCCTGATGCAGTCGGACGTGCTCCTCGGGGATGGCGATGACCAGCTGAGGGTGGAAGGCGCCGTGATCGATTCGCGCCTCTCGCTGGGAAGCGGTTCCAACGGGCTGCTGGTCAATGGCAGGGTGGCGTCGTCCACCGTGGCGCTGGCGCCGGATTCCAGCAATGCCATCCGACTGGCGGACGGCGATGACGGATTGACCCTGACCCTGGCATCCGGAGAAAGGGCGGTGGTGACGCTCGACACGGCGGCGGGGGATGACCTGATCCTGCTCCCGGCGGCGGCCCTGTCCGGGTCCGTCGACGGCGGCGACGGGTTCGACACCCTCAGGACCGTGGCAAGCTCCGAAACGTCCGAGGAACTCCATCCGGACGACCTGGGAGCCGACCCCCTGCGGCTCAGCCTGGATGGCCCCGGAGAAGGGACCATCGGATCGCTGAACTTCCGTGGGCTGGAGAATTTCGCACTCGGGGACGGGGATGCGCTGGTGTCGATGGGGGCCCGGGGGGTGCTCGATGGGGTGCTGGAGGCTGGGAACGGCGTGGATGGGCTCGACTACGGCGCCTGGCAGGAGCCGGTGAGCGTCGATCTCCGCCAGGGCGAGGCGAGCGGCATCCTGGGGGGCATCAGCGGCTTCGAGGCGGTGCGGGGCGGGGCGGGAGACGACCGGCTGGTCGCCGCTGCCGAGACCCTGCGGCTCGAGGGTGGGGACGGAGACGACACGTTCGAGCTGGATCTTTCCGCCCGGCCGCCGGCCGGGAGCGCACCGGCCGCCGGCCTGGTGGTCAGCGGCGGGCAGGGTCGCGATCGCTTCGTCCTGGCGGGCGTGGAGGCCATCCGCGCGATGGCGGCCGACAGCAAGTTCGTCCTGCCGGTGCTGGCCGACCTGGAACTCAGCCCGTCCACGACGGCCGATGGCATCGGTCTCACCGACCAGGTCTCCTTGCGACTGGAGGGCGTTCTACCCGGGGCGGCCGGGAACGTGATCGACCTGACGCCGGCAGGGCTCGACGGGATCGGCCAGGCCCGGCTGCTGCCGATCGCTCCCCTCGATCAGCTGGTCGCCGGCATGGATGCCCGAAGCACCGGGATCGACCAGCTGGCGATCGCCACCGGGGACCTGGGCAGCCGACTGGTGCTGCTGGGATCCGACAGGAGCGTCACCGCCCTCGCCCAGCTGCCGGCCCTGCACACGACCGGCGTCCCTGCCAGTGGCGGTGCCATGGCGGTGGCTTAGCGGTCAGCGGATGGTGCGGGTGGCGTCCAGGAAGCCTCCCACCCGATCGTTGAGCAGGGCCAGCACCGGCCTCGAGCCCAGCTGCACCATCCCCGTCACTGCCATGCCGGCCTGGAGGGGATAGGACTGGCCCCGGCGACCCAAGCTGCTGCGGTCGAGACGCACGATCGCGGGGAAGGACTCCTGCCCCGTGCGCTGGTCAGGGGGCAGCGCATCCGCCCCCACCCGCACCACGGTGCCCTGGAGGGAGCCGTAATCGGTGAACGGAAGCGAGGTCACCCGCACGTCCACCGGCATTCCCGGCCGCAGGAAGGCAATGTCCCGGTTGGAGACCGCCAGTTCCGCCTCCAGTCCCCCCTGCCCCACCAGCTTCAGCAGCGGACGGCCCGGGGTGGGGAGCTCTCCGGCCCGGGCCTGGAGGTCGAACACCCTCCCCGGACGGGGCGCCACCACCCGACCGAGGCGGAGACGCTCCTCCACCTGGCCCAGCCGGGAGGTGGTCTCCAGGAGACGCTGGCGGGCCTCGTCGTAGCGGTCCCAGAGCCGACGGGCGTTTTCAGTGCCCACCTGTTCCTGGTTGGTCAAGCTCTCGACCACCCCGCTGCCGGCGGCGGCCATCTGCTGCTCGGTGCGCCGGATGGTGCTCAGCAGATCCATCTGGCGCTCGTCCTGACGCTCCAGCTCCAGATGGGAGATGGCGCCCTCCCGGGCCAGCTGGGCCATGCGGGCGCGGATGTTGGCATTGAGGGCGTAGCGGGACCGCAACGCCACCAGCACGTCGGCCTGTTCCCGCTCACCGGCCTGGCTGCGTCGCAGTCGCTGCAGGGCCACCCGATGACGCAGCTGGATGTCCCGGCGCTCCAGGGCCAGCACCTGCCGCTCCTCCCGGCTGCTCCCCGGCAGGGGAGGGAGGTTGAGCTGCCGGGCGGCCTGGTTCACCTGCCTGCGCCAGAGTTCGGCCTGGGCCAGCAGGTCGCGGCGCTCGCGGCGGGCCTGCTGACTGTCGAATTCCACCAGCACGTCGCCGGTCTTCACCGTCTGTCCGTCCCGGACCCGGACCCGCTGGATCGGAGCGGTGAACGGGGGGAGCACCGCGAGGGTGCCACCGATGGGGCGCAGCTTGCCCGTGGTGCTGATCGAGGAATCGATCCGGGCCACGGAGCCGTAGATCACACCGAAGCCGGTCAGCCCGATCAGGCTCCAGACGATGGCGCGGCTCCAGCCGCGGGTGGAACGGGGCAGATGGGTGCGACGGCGACTGCGGGAGAGGCGCACCAAGGGCAGGGTGGCCTCCTCGGGGGGAGCCAGGGTGGCCGTGCGGGCGGCCTGGCTGCCGGTGGCCTGGGATGTTGCGTGGCTGTGGCTGTGGCCGTTGCCGTTGCCGTTGGCATGGGCTGTGCCATGGCCATTGCCGTTGCCGTTGCTGGAAGGACTCATGGTTCGATCGCTCCTGGGGGGATGACCGGATGCGCTCCACGCCCTGCGGCCACGGCCAGGGGCGGCGGGGCGGGGGAACTGCTCGGGGAGGAGCGCCCCTGCTGGCGGAAGAGCGCGTAGTAGGGCCCACGGGCCGCCATCAGCTCGTCATGGGTGCCCACCTCGAGCACGGCACCCTGACCCATGCAGACGATCATGTCGGCCTTCACGATCGACGAGAGCCGATGGGTGATGAACAGCACCGTGCAGCCCTGGAGGGCCTGCATCAGGTTTTCACTCACCACCCGCTCCGTCTGGTAGTCGAGGGCGGAGGTGGCCTCGTCCATGATCAGCAGCCGTGGTCGCTGCAGGATCGTGCGGGCGATGGCGATGCGCTGGCGCTGGCCGCCGGAGAGGCTGCTGCCCCGTTCGCCCACCTCGGTGGAATAGCCGGCGGGCAATTCCATGATGAAGTCATGGGCGGCGGCGATGCGGGCGGCCTCGATCACCTCCTCGGTGCTGGCCTCCGGGTTGGTGAGGGTGATGTTCTCCTCCACCGAACCGTCGAACAGCACCGTGTCCTGGGGAACGATGCCGAGCTGTCGGCGCAGGGAATGGAGTTCCACCTTGGCGATGTCGATGCCGTCGACCAGCACCACCCCCTCCTCCGGGGCATACAGACGCGCCAGCAACTTGGTGAGGGTGCTCTTGCCCGACCCGCTGGTGCCCACGATGGCCACGAAGGTGCCCCTGGGGATGTCCAGGTTCAGGCCCTTGAGCAGAAGCGGGGAAGAGGACTTGTAGCGGAAGGAGATGGACCGGAAGCTGATCTCCCCCTGGATGGGGGGCATGATCAGCCGGGTGGCGTTGTCGGCAGGGGCCTCCTGGGGATGGTCGATCACGTCGCTGAGGCGCTCCAGGGACAGGGCCGTCTCCTGCACGGACTGCCAGATGGAGGTCATCCGCAGCAGCGGTCCGGTGACATAGCCCGCGATGATGCGGAAGGCGATCAGTTCCCCCAGGCTCAGCGATCCGGACAGCACCATGCCGGCACCGGCCCAGATGACGATCAGCCCGGAGAGCTTGTTGAGAAATCCGCTGATCGAGCTGGCCGTGGTGCCCACCAGGGTGTTGTCGAATCCATCCGCCACGTAATCGGTGTAGAGGTCCTGCCACTTCCAGCGACTGCGCAGTTCGATGTTCTGCGCCTTGACCGTCATCATGCTGCTGAGCACCTCCACCAGGTGGCTCTGGGTGCGGGCGTTGGCCACGGCACGGTTCTGCAGCTGCAGACGCACGATCGGTGACACCACCAGCACCAGCAGCACCAGAAACGGCACCACCGCGAGGGTGAGCAGGGTCAGCTGCCAGCTATAGATCAGCATCACCCCGATGTACAGAACCGAGAAGATGGCGTCGAGGATGGTGGTCAGGGCGGTTCCGGTGAGGAAGCCACGCACCTTCTCCAGTTCCGCGATGCGGCTGCTCACTTCCCCCACCGGCCGGCGGTCGAAGTAGCTGAGGGGAAGACGCAGCAGATGATCGATGATCTGGGTTCCCAGGCTCAGATCGATGCGGTTCGTGGTGTCCACGAACAGAAAGGTGCGCAGACACAGGAGCAGACCCTCGAACAGGGCGAAGACCACCAGCAGCACACCGAGCACACCGAGGGCACTGGGGCTGTTGTTGATGATCACCTTGTCGATCACCTGCTGGATCAGCAGCGGATTGACCAGACCGAAGAGCTGCACGAAGAAGCTGGCCAGCAGCACCTCCATCAGCACCGTGCGGTGCTGGCGCAGCGCCGGCAGGAACCAGCGGAAGCCGAAGCGGCGCTGCGGCGTCAGGTCGTTGACCCTCAGCGTCAGAACATCCCCCGCCTCACCCCACTGCTCGCGGAACTCGGCCAGGGTGAGCTCCTGGTTGCCGACGGCCGGAATGCCCAGCACCAGCGACTTGGCGCTGCAGCGGTAGATCACCGCCAGACCATCTCCCCAGCGGATCATCAGGGGGGGGGTCAGCCGGGGCAGGGCCCCCGCCTGGATCGCCAGTAGCTGGGTCTGCAGGCCCATCGATTCGGCTACGGCACCCGCCAGCGGCAGGGAGGATTCACCGTGCCGCTGCACCTGGTCGCCGAACACGCGGCGCATCATGTCCCGGCGGAAGGGAAGGTTGAGATGCTGGCTGAGCATCAGGAAGGCGGCGATCGGCGACTCCAGTGGCCCGATGCCCTTCACCCAGGGGAAGGCGTCGGGTCCCCGCCGCTCCCCGTCGGCCGGTTCCACCGCCACGCTGACGTCGATGGGCTCCGCCGCGGCGATCGCGGCGGGCTCCAGGGTCCGGCGCTGCTGCTCCCAGCGGGTGAGCAGCCTGGCGTGCCAGCCGTTGTCTGCACGGCCGGTCTCCTCGGAGGAGGGTGGCTCCAGGATGGCGGCCAGTCGCTGGCGATCGAGGCCCAGCACCCGGAGGCTCCCCCCGGCCTCGATGGGCTCCTCGCTGGTGAGGGACTGGCCGAGGGGCAGCGGGCCGCCCGCCACCAGCCACAACCGCTCTCCCTGGAGAGGGGGGAGGGCGGCGGGGTCCGCGGCCGTCCAGGTCAGGGCGAGGCTGCCATCCGCCAGCTGGGTCGCCGCTTCCACCACCTCCTGGGAGAGGGCCCGGGGATAGTCCTGCAGGTGGGCATCGAGGACCGCGAACAGCTCCGACGGGTTGACGCTGCTCCGGACCCGCTCGGCCAGGGCCGGGTGGCGCCCCATCTCCCGCTGCAGGGCCTCGTGGGGAAGGGCCACCACCACCAGATCGGTGGAGGCGATCAGGGTCTCCCAGCAGCGCCCGCAGCTGACCAGGGTCCACCCCATCACGGTGCCCGGTTGCAGCCGCTGCAGGGTGGCCACGCCCCGGGGCAGACGGCTGGAGAAGACGACGGCCCGGGCCGTTCCCTCCAGCAGGAAATAGAGCCGGGACGGCGGCAGGTCGACCCGGCAGATCGGCTGGCCCTGCTGGAAACGCTGCAGCTGGGCCTGGGAGGCGAGGTGCTCCAGCGCCTCCTCCGGCTGGTCGGCCAGGAATGGGAAGCAGCGCAGCAGGTCCTCGATGCGGGTGGTGGTGGCCATGGCTCAGCCTCCTGCCACAGCCAGCGCCGGAGCCGGTACCGCAGCCAGCGGGGCCTGCTCCGCGGCGAGGGAGTGGCGCAGCTCCGCCAGGACCGCTTCGATGCAGGAGTGCAGGTCCGGTTGCAGCAGTTCCTCGAGGAGGCGGTGGCGCAGGTCCTCGCTCAGGCTGGCAGGTCGGCGATGTTCGAGCCGCACCACCAGGATCGCCTGCTCCAGCAGGAAGGGGGGATGGATGTCCCCCACCGCCAGAGAGCCCAGGACTCCGCGCAGGGTGGGGTTCAGCTGGGACAGTTCGATCGGGCCGACGATGCCGCGGGTGATGCTTTCGTCCCCGATCGAATAGCGGCTGGCCAGCTCCCCGAAACCGGCACCGTCATCGACCAGCCGGAGATAGAGCTCCTCGGCGAGACCCTGCTGGGGCAGCCGCAGGAGCCGGAACACCACCTGCTCCAGATCTGCACGGCGTTCGAGGAAATGGGCCTCCACCCGCTCGCCGTAGCGATCCTCCAGCGCCTTCTGGTGGCGGAGGTGATCCCACCGCTGCCGCACGGTGTCCCGCAGGTCCTCGGGCAGGGTGGCGATCCAGTCGCCCTCCAGGCTGGAGGGGGCGGGGCAGGGCAGTCCGGCGCAGACTCGGCTCAGCACCGCCTGCCGTTCCTCCTCCGTGAAGCGGACGTCCTCCCGCAGGGCCTTCAGGGCCAGATCCCGGGCCAGCGCCTGGAGCAGCCCGTGCTGGTCGAGCAGCTCGTGCAGCGGCCGGCGGGCCATGGCATCAAGGGCGCTGCGGAGATCGAGGTGGAGCCGGGAAACAGGAAGCATGGGTCAAAGCCACGGGGAACGATCGGAACCGGGCAGGGCACCCTCCGCTCAGCTGCCGCTGCCGAAGTGGATGTTGGATTTGGTGAGGACGGACGGATCGGACATGTTCACGGTCCCGAGGCTCTGGCTGCCCTGCTTCCAGTTCCCATCGGCATCGAACATCAGCTGGCGGGTGTCGGTGGCGTAGGCGAGCGAGGGAGATCCGATGCCGAGGGAGCGGATGTCGGCCAGGGTTCCGACCACGACACCCAGCTGACTGTTCGCCGGCCCGTCACGGACCACCAGCTGCCCGTTCTGCACGCCGAAGATGGCCCCCTGGGTGTCCCAGAGGGACTGGGTGAGCGAGCCAAGGGAACTGCTCAGTTCGAGAATGTCGCCGCGGCTGGCATCGAAGTTGCTCATCGTGTCGGCACGCAGCACCTGGCCGCCCTGGAGCAGCTCACCGCTCTGCCAGAGGTCCTGTTTCTGCTGGGTCCCCAGCCCCGCCCAGAAGGCGGGATCGGCGAGCCGCTCCGCGAAGGACGCCCCGGGAGCGGCGCTGCGGCTGGCAGCATCCAGGGCCGCCCCGGCGTTGGACTGCAGAAACGTGTTCTGGCCGCTGCCGCCCACCACCAGGTCCTGGCCGAAACCGCCGTCCAGCAGGTTGCCGTCACCGGCGGCCACGTCCACCGTGTCGTTGCCGAAACCACCGTTGAGCCGGTTGCCCACGGCCAGCTGACTCACCTGGACGCTGTCATTGCCGAAGCCCCCGTCCAGAACGGAGCTGCGGGCCCTCTCCAGAAGGATGGCGTCATTGTCAGTGCCGGTGTCGATCCGGCTGCCACTGGCGGAGCCAAACACCCCATCGCTGCCGGAACCGGTGTGGATGAGACTGTTGCGGATGCCATCGAAGCCTCCGTCTCCTCCCGTCAGGGCAGAGGCATCCAGGAAGGTGTTGGGTGAGATCGTCCCATTCCCATCCGCATCCACCCCGGCCTCCTGCTCGGTGAGAATGCGGCCCATCACCACATCGTTGCGGGAGCCGGTGAGCACCGTGGAGCGGTCGATGCCCGCCGCATCCATCGAGGGCAGCAGGCCCACGGCCGGTGGTGCGGCAAAGCCCCCCATCGCCATCACGGTGGCATCGCCGCCGTTGCTCTGGATGTCGCTGCCGAGGATGCCGATGCCGCGCAGGCTGCGCAGCGTCACCGCCTCCGGTGCCGCAGCGGCGGCGGCCGGGGCGGTCTCCAGCAGGGCCAGACCGGATCCCGTGAACAGCACGGCACCGCTGCCGGGCCCCCGCAATGCGGCATGGTCGATGCCGATGGCCGTGGCCGACAGGTCCGCCGGCAGGGCGGCGGTCGGCGGTGCGCCGGCCAGGCCCAGGGTGGCGGCGGCCATGCCGCCGACGAGGGCGGTGGATCCCGGCCCCGGGGAGAGGGCCATGACCCGATACCCCTCAATCCCCCGGGCATCGGCCACGGCCCGGGCCGTCGTGGCGACCGGCCCCGGATCCAGGTCGAGATCGGCGCTGGCGAGCACCGTGGCCACGGGCTGGCCGTAGAAGGTGGGGAGGGAAACGATCTCCGGGGGGTCGGCGGCGGGGACTCCCTCCAGTCCCCGCACCGTGGCGAGGGCGCTCAGCTGGGCGGCCAGCGGCGGGGTGGCCTGGGGCGCCAGCAGGGAACGGGTGGCCGCCGCCGCCGCCGCCCGCAGGGGATCGGCGGGATTGCCGATCCGCAGGACGCCGCCACCGCGGGAGACCAGATGGAGATTGGCGAGGCCGACATTGACCGCCGTGGCCTCGGCGCTGTTGTCGTTGCGGCCCGTGGTGCTGGCCGAGGCCTCGGCGCTGCCGGTGATCGATCCTCCACCGGTGACCACCGAGAGGCCGGGACTGTTGAAGAAGGCTGCGTCGTCGGGGGCCGTGAAGAACCGGCTGGAGCCGAGACCCAGGCCCAGGGCGGAGGCGACGGAGCCGATCGGCTGGGAAGCCGGCAGGACCACCCGGTTGCTGGCCAGGGCGCTGGGGGAAATGGTGAGCTGGAGGCCACCGCCGAGGAAGGTGGTGCCCGGATCGAGGCGCAGGGCCAGGGCCCGCGACAGGGCGGTGGTGATGGGTTGGAACGCCATGGGGAGCGACAGGCGCAGGGACCGGAACGGAAGCGGGGAGGGGGCCGGATCGTGGATCCGGCCCCCCGGGGGAGACCTCTCAGGCGAGGGGTCAGACCATCACGGGATCGTCACCGTGTTGGCCATCGCGATCGTGTCGCTCACGGCCGAGGCGTTGATGTTGCCGCTTTGCAGGATGTTGACGTTGTACCCGCTCATGCCCACCGCGTTGCTGTTGGCGGTGGCGGTGGCCGATCCTGTGGTGGTGGAGGCCATCACGATGTTGCTGAGCACCGCGGTGGCCGTCAGATCACCGCTGAGGCTGGCGGTGTTCCCGCGCCCCAGCAGACCCGCCACCATCACGTCGGAGGTGGCACTGGCATCCCCGTTGACGTTGGTGGCGTCGGTCCGGTAGGTGCCGGTGCCCTGGGCCGTCACGTTGTCGGCGGAGAGGTTGACCTTCTTGATGCCCACCACGAGGGCATCGGTCATGCCGGTGGCCAGTCCGGTGATCGTGTTGGCGGCGCCGACGGCGCTGCCGGTGCCCGTGCCGGTGATGTTGCCGGAGAGGCCGGGGCCGATCGAGCTGCCGCGGCTGCCCTTGATGCCGATGGCGGTGGATTCCACCTCGGTGGTGGCATCACCGGTGGTGGTGGTGGACAGCACAGTGGGAGCCGTGGCAGAAGCGGTGCCGGTGATGTTGCCGGTGGTCCCGATCGAGATCGGGGTGCCGCTGCCCAGATGGATGCCGATCGCCTTGAGTTCGGATTCGGCGTCGGCGTCGCCGGTGACGGCGGCGCCCGTCGTGCCCTGGTCAGCGGCCGAGGCCGTGCCGGTCACGTTGCCGGCCTGGCCGATGGCGATCCTCACATCGTTGTTGATGCCCTTGGCGGACAGGGAGGTCTCGGCGGCGGCATCACCGGTGGTGGTGCTGGCCGAGGCCGTGCCGGTGAGACCGGCGCTGCCGCTCACGTTGCCGTCGGTGCCGACCGTGATCTCGCTGTCCCTGATGCCGACACCCTTCATGGCGGCATCGGAGGTGGCATCCCCCGTGACGGAATTCGCCGTGGCCGCCACGCTGCCGGTGGCCGCCGCCGCCACACTGCCGGCCTTTCCGATCGAGACCGGAGCCCGATTCAGACCGATCACCCTGGCGGTGCCGGTGTCGCTGCCGTCCTCCCCGGCCTGGGCGCTGGAATCACCGGTGACCGCGGACGCGGCCGCGGTGAGGTCGGAGGCGGCGGTGGCATTGAAGACACCGCTTCCGACGATGTTCTCCCCGATGGAGAGGCTGCCCTTGTTGAAGCCCACCACCTTGGAGTCGACGCCCGCGGCAGCGTTGCTCCCGGAGGTGGTAGTGACGCCGGTGGCCGTGGCGCTGGCCACGAGGCCGGCATCCGCCAGGGGATCGGTGGCATCCTTGCCCACCGTCACCTTGGTGTCATGAACGCCGGCGACGAAATCACCGTTGGCCGCATTGGCGGCCGGATCACCGCCTGAAGTCGTGCTCTGGGCCGTGGCCGCCTGCTGGCTGAAGGCCTGGGCGAACAGACGGGTCGCGTTTTCGCCGATGGCCAGCTTGTCGATGGCGATGCCCACCACGTTGGAGTGGTTGGTGGTCGCCGTGACGTCCTGCATCTCCGGCGCCGTGACGGACGTGGCCTGGGCGACGCTGGTGCCGACACCGGCCGCCTGGACGTCGCCGTCCTTGCCGATGGTCAGGGTGGTGGGGGCCCCGGAAGGTCCGGCACCTGGGAGCTGGTTGACATCGACGATGCCGCCGATGGTCTTGACGCCGACGGTCGCATTGGCGGGGCCGGTGGTCGTTTCGGCCGTGGCATTGGCATCCGAGGTGCCCTGGGCCGCCACGGTTCCGTTCTCGCCGAAGCTGATGGCCAGGCCACCCATCGACTTCATCACCGACTCGGCCTGGACCTCTTCACCTTCGGAGCCGTTGGCGATCCTGGTCTTGCCGACGGCGATGCCAGCCACCAGCTTGGCCAGACTCTGGGCATCGGCCGCCCCGGTGACGCTGTTGGCGGTGGCGTTGAACACACCGTCACCGAAGGCCGTGGCGACTCCGCTGTTGCCGAAGGCGATCGTCATGGGGCCGGACGGGCCGCCGTGATCGCCGTTCGTGGACGAGACGGCTGCCTCGGGTGCAGGTTCCTCCCCATCCGACGGGGGAGGGTTGTAGCCGCCCTTGCCGCCACTGGCATAGATGCCCACCACCTTGGCGGCGTAGTCACCGGCGGTGGCGGTGGCATTGCCCGTCCCGGGGGGCAGGCCCACCGACTCGGCCGCCGCGGTGTTGGTGGCGGTGGCGCTGGCATCCAGGCTGGTCCCCTGACCGGCATTGAGACCGACGTTCTTGATGCCGAAGACCTTGCCGGTGTTGGCTGTGGCGTCGGTGGCTCCATCCACCGCCTTGGCTGCGGCGGCTGCGTCGTTGGTGGCCGTGGCCGTCACCACCGCATCGGTGCCGATCAGAATCTGATTGGGGCGGTGGGTGCTGTTGATGATCCCGCCGGTGGGTCCGTCGTTGCTGGCGCTGGCCGTGGCATCGCCGGTGGTGGTGGTGGCGGCGGCGCCCACCGATCCGGTTTCGGTGGCGTTGAGGGTGCCGGCGGTGCCGATCCTGATCTTGCTGTTCAAGATGGCGGCCTGGGCCGTGGTGCTCGCGGTGGCACTGGCGTCACCGGAGACGACGTCATCGATGGCGGGCGTGGAGGACGTCGCCGAAGCCGTCAGGACCGTACTGGTGCCGACCTCAATCTTGGACTTCTCAATCCCGACGGTGCGGGTGGTGTTGGTGGCGGTCATGATCGCGAAGGATGAAGGTACTTGGAGTCCTGCGAATCCCAGGAGGGCGAGGCAGAAGGGCTCCGCCGGGCCGTGCTTCATTCCTATCAGCGATTGCACCAGGGGAATCAGGAAGTTCTGCCTACAGTTGATGAAGCTTCGGCACTTATGCAGCAGATCCGCACTGCTTCGAGTCCTGGCTACATCGGGTCGTTGACGTTCATTCAGACGAACAACTTACTTGGCAGACAACATCTTGAACTCGGGCGATTGTGCTCTCCCGTTGTCTTTCATCGTGCTGCGTACGGGAAATCGAGGCCTCCTGGGCACCGCTGCCAGGCGATGGATGCGCGGCCCCTCATCAACAACACCCTCCCGGATCGCCCGCGCCGTCGTGGTTGTTACCGATCCCATGGTTCAAGTTGGGTGCCCGCCGCGGCACCCGTAGGGTCACCCTGGTTTCTCCCGTCGCCCACTCCTGGGATGTCGCGGACGCAGATTCCCTGCGCCTCTCCACGGCGTCATGCCGCAGGGATCGATCGCCATTTCCCCGGCAGCCGGCGGCAAGAAGCGTCTTCTGCACATCCGCAGCGGTCAGCAGACATGATCGGAAACAGAATTCAGCCCAACGCAAGCCCCCACTGCCCTGCCGCGATGGGCGGGGCAGCGGGGGCGGAAGGACTCAGGCGGCCGGCCGCTGCCTACGCCTCGATCGTCACCTTGCGGATCCGGCTGCCGTTTTTGAGGGCCAGCACCACATCGATGTTCTCGGTGTGGCCGAACACGGTGTGCTGGCCATCGAGGTGGGGCTGGGGGCCATGGCACAGGAAGAACTGGCTGCCACCGGTGTTGCGGCCCGCATGGGCCATCGACAGGCTGCCGGCCTTGTGCTTCTGGGGGTTGATCTCACAGGGAATCGTGTAGCCGGGGCCGCCGGTGCCGGCCATGCCGCGGGCACCCTCGCGGCTGTTGGGGCAACCGCCCTGGGCCATGAAACCATCGATCACCCGGTGGAAGGCCAGGCCGTCATAGAAGCCATCCTTGGAGAGCTTCACGAAATTGGCGACGGTACCGGGGGCATCGGCGTCGAACAGATCGATGCTGATCAGTCCGGCGTCGGTGTCCATCAGGGCCTTGGGCACGGTCAAGGAGGCAAACTTCGACTGTATCCGTCCAGGGCACCCCGCATCCATGGCCAGCACCGAGCCGTCCACCACCTCGCCCCAGGCCAGCGGTCTGCCGACGTCCGACCTTTCCCGGGCCCGCCTCGGCGTGCTCGGTGGCAGCGGCCTCTATGCCATGGAGGGCCTGGAGGACGTGCGCGAACTGACGGTCGACACCCCCTACGGGCCCCCCTCCGACAGCCTGCGGATCGGCCGCATCGGCGATCTGGAGGTGGTGTTCCTGGCCCGGCACGGCCGTCACCACACCTTCACCCCCAGCGAGGTTCCCTACCGGGCCAACCTCTGGGCCCTGCGTTCCCTCGGCGTGCGCTGGATCCTGTCGGTGTCCGCCGTCGGTTCCCTGCAGGAGAACGTGCGACCCCTGGACATGGTGGTGCCCGATCAGTTCATCGATCGCACCATGCAGCGGCCGCTGACCTTCTTCGGGGAGGGTCTGGTGGCCCACGTCGGCAACGCGGACCCCTACTGCGCCGTGCTCTCCCGGGTCCTCGGCGACGTCAGCGACAGCCTGATGCCGGAGGGGCGCCAGCTGCACCGCGGCGGCACCTACCTCTGCATGGAGGGCCCCGCCTTCTCCACCCGGGCGGAATCGGAGCTCTACCGCTCCTGGGGCTGCACGGTGATCGGCATGACCAACCACACCGAGGCGCGGCTGGCCCGGGAGGCGGAGATGGCCTACGCCACCCTGGCGATGGTCACCGACTACGACTGCTGGCATGCGATGCATGACGCCGTCACCGTCGAACTGGTGATCGACAACCTGCGGGCCAATGCGGCCCTCGCCCAGCAGATCGTGCGGCTGGCCGCCGAGCGGGTGCAGGCGCTGCGGCCCCCCAGTTCGGCCCACCTGGCCCTGCGCGACGCCCTGATGACCCCGGCCGCCCAGGTGCCGCCGGCCACCCGGCGCCGCACCGAGCTGTTCACCGCCCCCTACTGGGGACCGTTCAACGAGGGGGAGGTCACGGCGACGGCGGCGACGGCGGCAGGCTGACCCCCAAGGCGTCGAGGCACTGGCGCAGGCCGGGGCCGTGGCGCTCCAGGGCCGCACGGGCCGCCCCGGCCTCCAGGCCGGAGGCGGCCATCAGCAGCGCCAGCCGCACCGATCCCCCCGCCCGCTCCAGCAGGCCCAGGCCCTGCTCACGGGGAACGCCGGCCAGATCCCGCAGGATGCGCAGCGCCCGGTCCTCCAGCTTGCTGTTGGTGACCGCCACATCCACCATCCGGTTGCCGAAGACCTTGCCCAGGCGCACCATCACGCCGGTGGAGAGGATGTTCAGCGCCATCTTGGTGGCGGTGCCGGCCTTGAGCCGGGTGGAGCCGGTCAGCAGCTCCGGCCCGGTCAGCAGGCGGATGTCGATGTCGCAGGGCATCGGCACCTGCTCGGCCGGCACGCAGGCCATGGCCACGGTGAGGGCCCCGATCGCCTGGCCATGGGCCAGTCCCCCCAGCACATAGGGAGTGGTGCCGCCGGCGGCGATGCCCACCAGGGCATCATCCGGGCCGAAGCCCCGCTGGACGAGGTCGTCGCGGCCCGCCTCCCGCTGGTCTTCGAGCCCTTCGGAGCTGCGCAGCAGGGCCGCCGCCCCGCCCGCCAGCACCCCCTGCACCAGCTCCGGGGGACTGCAGAACGTGGGCGGACACTCCGCCGCATCCAGCACCCCCAGCCGTCCCGAGGTGCCCGCCCCCAGGTAGAAGAGGCGGCCGCCCCGCGCCAGGCGGGCGGCGATGGCGTCGATGGCCGCCGTCAGGGCGGGCGCGGCGGCGGCAACCGCCTGCTGGGGCAGCAGGTCGTTGGCACAGAACAGCTCCACCAGGCCCGCTGTCGGCAGCTGGTCGAGGGTCTCGCTGGCCGGGTTGGGCCGCTCGGTGAGCAGGTGGCCCCTGTCGCCGCCGGGGGCGCTCAAAGCAGACCTTCGAGGCGACGGCGGAAGGCCTCCAGCTCCGCATCGCCGGCGGGGCCATGGGAGTCCTCTTCGTCGGAGGCCGCCGGATCCTCCTTCCAGCCCGTCAACTCCATGTTGCGGGCGGGCGGGGCAAGCAGCAGCCGCTCCTCCTCGTTCTCGGGCATGAAACCGGCGGGGATGAAGCGGGCCTCGTAGCCCGCCTCGGCGCAGAAATCCTCCAGCTCCTGGCGATTGAGGGCCTCAACGCAGGGCACCGGAAAATCCTGGGCCTCGAGCAACCCGGCGTAGCGCTCGGCGTCGTCCGGGTTCTCGAACAGCAGCACCACCGTGCGACCGCCGAGTTCGAGCGAGTGGATGCCTTCCTGTTCGCTGCCCGGATCGAACAGCAGGACATGCACCGGGTTGGGTGGGGGACCGCCGTCTGTCACTTCGTCAGGGGTGGGGCGCAGGCCAGTGTCTCATTTCTGCTCCCGGTCCAGCTCCCGCAGGCGGCGGAACAGGGCCTCCTCCGCCTCCGTCGGCTGGTCCGGCACGACGATCCTCACCTCCACCAGCTGGTCGCCGCGCTGCTCGCCCTGGCGCTGCCCCCGCTGCCGCAGCCGCAACAGCCGGCCGCTGGAGGAGCCGGGCGGCACCCGCAGCCGCACCGGACCCTCCAGGGTCGGCACCACCGCCTGGCAACCGAGGGCGGCGTCGGCGGGATGGAGATCGAGCTGGTAGTGCACCCGCAGGCCATCGATGCGCAGGCCCTCCGCGGTGCGCACCCGCAGCTGCAGGAAGTGGTCGGCACCGCCGGCCGCCACCCCGGCCAGGCGCAGCCGCCAGCCATCGCCGGCCAGGGGAGGGGTCCAGACCTCCACCACCGTGCCGTCGCGCAGCTCCAGCTCCAGCCGCTGGCCGCTGAGGGCCTGCTCCGGGGTGAGGGTCACGAGGGTTTCCTCGTCCGTGGCGGCCATCACCGGTGGCGGTGACGCCGGCGCCGTCGCCACCTCGCCGGCTGCGGGGGGCTCCTCCTCCACGGGCTCCTCGTCCCAGTCCCGCGGGCTGCGGCGCTCCTGGCCGAACAGCTGCGCCAGATAGTCCTCGAAACGGGGAAAGCCCGTGGCGAAGGGATCGCTGTCGAGACCGGCGCTGTCCTGGCCCTCTCCGGCCTCCCAGGCCCGGCGGCGGACCGGATCGGAAAGCACCGCGTAGGCCTCGTTGACCTCCTTGAAGCGGGCCTCCGCCACCGGGTCGTTGCCGTTGAGGTCCGGGTGCCAGCGGCGGGCCTGCTGGCGGAAGGCCCGCTTGATGCTGGCGGCGTCGGCGCCCGCAGACAGGCCGAGCACCTCCCAGTGATCACGGGCGCCGCTTTCCATCGGGTCCGCCGTGGGGGACTGGCTCACGTCCCTCAGCCGTCGGCCCAGGGATCGTCCTGGTCGTAGCGGCCGCTGCCCCGTGGACGGTGCCGCTCGCCGGAGACCTCACGGTCGTAGGGCTCCTGGCGATCCCAGGAACGGCTGTTGTCCCAGCGGCGGGAAGGGACGTCGTCGTCGTAGCCGGCCTCCCGCTCGGCGAAGCGGCCGAGGGGGTAGGGATCCCGCTGCAGGGGGCGGGGCGGGCTCGACCAGGGGTCAGAGCGGCCCGATCCGCCCCAGTCGTCCCAGTCGTCGTCGGAAAAGAGTTCGTCCTTGAGGGACCCCAGGGTGTTCTTGAGCCCCTGGAGCGGGCCGCTCTCCGCCCGCCGTTCCCCCAGCAGGCGGCGGTTGAGGCCGAACAGGGCCTCCTGCAGCTGGCTCACGGCCAGCTCCAGGTCGGCGGGGTCCTCCTGGGTGAGCAGGTCCTGCACATCGCGCAGGGCCAGCTCGACGGCGCGCTGCTGGCGATCGGCACCGGCGGGGCCCAGCTCCAGGGCAGCGTCCCGCAGCCGACGCTCGGCCTGGGCCACCAGGGTCTGGGCGCGGTTGCGACGGTCGATGACGGCCCGCTTGCGGCGATCCTCCACCGACTTGCGCTCCGCCTCCTCCAGCAGCTTGTTGATCTCCTCCTCGCTGAGGTTCGAGCCCCCCTGGATCGAGACGCTCTGCTGGCGCCCGGTGGTGCGGTCGGTGGCGGACACCTGCAGCAGGCCGTTGGCATCGATGTCGAAGGACACCTGCACCTGGGGCACACCTCGGGGGGCCGGCGGAATACCGGAGAGACGGAAGCGGCCGAGGGACTTGTTGTCGGCGGCCATCTGGCGCTCCCCCTGCAGCACGTGGATCTCCACCGACGACTGGTTGGCCTCGGAGGTGCTGAACAGATCCGACTTGCGCACCGGAATCGGGGTGTTGCGCGGAATCAGCACCTTCATCACCCCGCCGATGGTCTCCAGGCCGAGGGAGAGGGGCGTGACGTCGTTGAGCATCAGGTCGCGCAGCTCACCGGTGAGGATGCCGGCCTGCACCGCCGCGCCGATCGCCACCACCTCGTCGGGGTTGACCGACTGGCACGGCTCCCGCGGGATCAGGGTGCGCACCATCTCCTGCACCATCGGCATGCGGGTGGAACCTCCCACCAGCACGACATCGTCGATGCCGTCGGCACTGAGGCCCGAATCCCGCAGGGCCCGCTGGACCGGGCGCAGCAGCCGGTCGAGCAGATCGGGGCAGAGCCCCTCGAAGGTGCCCCGCTCCAGGGTGGTCTCGATGTGGAGGGGGCCGTCGGGTCCGGTGGCGATGAAGGGCAGCGACAGCGGCGTGCTCTGCACGCCCGAAAGCTCCTGCTTGGCCTTCTCGGCAGCCTCGGTGAGCCGCTGCAGGGCCTGGCGGTCGCGGCGCAGGTCGATGCCGTGTTCGGTGAGGAAGGCCTCGGCCACCCAGTCGACGATGCGCCGGTCCCAGTCATTGCCGCCCAGCTGGGTGTCGCCGCTGGTCGCCATCACGTCGAAGACGCCGTTGGCGATGCGCAGCACCGAGACGTCGAAGGTGCCGCCGCCGAGGTCGAACACCAGCACCCGCTTGACGGTGCTGCGATCGAAGCCGTAGGCCAGCGCCGCCGCTGTGGGTTCGTTGAGGATCCGCTCCACGGTGATGCCCGCCAGGCGTCCCGCGTCACGGGTGGCCTGGCGCTGGGCATCGTTGAAATAGGCCGGCACCGTGATCACCGCTGCCTCCACCGCCTCGCCCAGGTAGGTGGTGGCGTCGTCGACCAGCTTGCGCAGGATCGAGGCCACCAGCTCCTCCGGGGCGTACTCCCGTTCGGTGGCCGGGCAGATGACGCGCACATTGCCCTGGTCGTTGGCCCGCACGCTGTAGGGAACCCCCAGGCTGCCCTCGTCGAGTTCGTCCCAGCTGCGGCCGACGAAGCGCTTCAGGTTGGCGAAGGTGTTGCGGGGGTTCAGCACGAGCTGGCGGCGGGCCAGCTGGCCCACCAGCAGCTCCTGGTCGCGGCTGAACCCCACCACCGACGGTGTGGTGCGGCCCCCTTCGGCGTTGGCAATGACCTGGGGCCTGCCGCCTTCGAGCACGGCCACCACCGAATTGGTAGTGCCCAGATCGATGCCGACGATGCGCCCCATGGAAGTCCTGATGGCGGCCCAACGCTACCGGAGCCCGTCGACCGTTAAACCGAGCTTAAACGGGCCGGCTGAAACTCGTGCTGATATCAGGTGCAACGTCCATGCCGATCGGCATCATTGCTGCATGAGGAGCACCCCCTCCACCGACGCGTTCACCCTCAGACGGCGGCCACCACAGGAGAAGCTGGTCGATATCGGCTTCCGCCAGCTCACCTTGGTGCTGGCGGCTTCGGTGGGCGTCGTCCTGCTGGCGATCTTCGTGACGGTGTTCAGCGGCGCCAGGGAGGCCATGGCCACCTTCGGCCTCAAGTTCCTGACGACGTCCGCCTGGGATCCCGTCAATGAGGACTACGGCGCCCTGATCGCCATCTACGGAACCCTTGTCACCTCGATCCTGTCCCTGCTGATCGCCGTGCCCATCGGTCTTGGAACGGCGATTTTCATCACCGAGGACCTGCTCCCCCGCAGCGTCAGGGACGTGATCGGCCTGCTGGTGGAGCTGCTCGCCGCCATTCCCTCGGTGGTGCTTGGTCTGTGGGCCATCTTCGTGATGGAGCCGGCGATCCGCCCCTTCCTTGGCTTTCTCCACTCCAGCCTCGGCTGGACTCCGTTCTTCTCCACCGAACCCCAGGGTCCCGGCACGGCCCCGGCCATCCTGATCCTGGTGGTGATGGTGCTGCCGATCATCACCGCCATCTCCCGCGATGCCCTCAACCAGGTGCCCATCGAGCTGCGCCAGGGGGCCTACGGGGTGGGCACCACCCGCTGGGGCGCCATCTTCAACGTCATCCTGCCGGCGGCCGTCTCCTCGATCATGGGCGGCGTGATGCTCTCCCTCGGTCGGGCGATGGGGGAGACGATGGCGGTGACGATGATCATCGGCAACTCCCTCAACTTCAGCGTCTCCCTGCTGGCCCCGGGTAACACCATTTCCTCCATGCTGGCCAACCAGTTCGGTGAGGCCGATGGCATCCAGGTCTCCGCCCTGATGTACGCGGCCGTCGTTCTGATGATTCTCACCTTCGTCGTCAACGTGATGGCCCAGTGGATCGTGCGGCGCCTGAGCCTGCGCTACTGAGTCGAACCCCTTTCCGATCCACCCACTCCCCGTTCACGACGTTCCCTGGCCATGTCCGTCTCGACTCCGCCGACAACCCGTTACTTCACGGAACGGCTCACCCTCCACTACGACCCGTCCCTGAAGCGCAACCGCTTCAACCAGATCGCCACCGCCATCGCCGGATTCTTCGCGGTGGTCGCGGTGATCCCTCTGTTCCTGGTGATCATCTACGTGCTGATCCAGGGGGGGCGGCTGCTCAGCCTGCAACTGCTGACGGAACTGCCCCCGGCCCCCGGCCTGGAAGGCGGTGGCATCGGCAACGCCATCGTAGGCACGATCGTCGTCACCCTGATCGCCTCGGTGATCGCCATTCCGGTGGGAGTGGGCGGCGGTGTCTACCTCTCCGAGTACGCCCAGAACGGCTGGTTCTCCCGCTTCGTGCGCTTCGGCAACGACGTGCTGGCCGGAGTTCCTTCGATCATCTGCGGCGTCTTCATTTACTCCCTGATCGTCGCCACCCGGCTTTTCTTCGACCAGAGCTTCAGTGCCATGGCCGGTGGCATCGCCCTCTCGGTGCTGATGCTCCCCACCGTGATCAAGACGACCTACGAAGGCCTGCTCCTGGTGCCCCAGGAACTGCGCTGGGGGGCCTACGGCGTCGGCGCCTCCCGGTTTGTGACCATCACGAGCATCACCCTGCCGGCCGCCTTCACCCCCATCGCCACGGGGGTGGTGCTGGGGGTCGCCCGGGCCGCAGGTGAAACGGCGCCGCTGATCTTCACGGCCCTGTTCTCCCCCTTCTGGCCCGAGGGGCTGTTCAATCCGATCGCCACCATGTCGGTGCTGATCTTCAACTTCGCGATCATGCCCTATGAAGCCCAGAACGAACTGGCCTGGGCCGCCTCCTTCGTGCTGGTGATCATGATTCTCGGCGCCAACCTTCTGGCCCGCTGGATCAGCCGGGTGTCGCGCACCTGACGACCGCTCCTTCCCCATCCCTTCCGGCTCCGATTCAACCCATCCCTCCCATGACTGCTTCCCCTACCTCCACCGTGGCCAGCGACGTCTGCATGTCCCTGCAGGACGTCACCATCTCCTACGGCAGCTTCGAGGCGGTCAAGAACGTTTACATGGATCTGCCCAAGGGCAAGGTGACCGCCTTCATCGGACCCTCAGGCTGCGGCAAAAGCACCGTGCTGCGCGCCCTCAACCGCATGAACGACCTGATCCCGGGCTGCAGCCTCAAGGGCCGGGTGATTTTCGATCAGCACGATCTCTACGACAAGCGGGTGGATCCGGTGGAGGTGAGACGCCGCATCGGCATGGTGTTCCAGAAGCCCAATCCCTTCCCCAAGTCGATCTACGAGAACATCGCCTTTGGTGCCCGGATCAACGGCTACAAAGGGGACATGGATGAGCTGGTGGAGCGCTCCCTGCGCAAGGCGGCCGTGTGGGACGAGTGCAAGGACAAGCTCAAGGAAAGTGGCTTCTCCCTCTCCGGTGGCCAGCAGCAGCGGCTGTGCATCGCCAGGGCCATCGCCACCGAGCCGGAGGTGATCCTGATGGACGAACCCTGCTCGGCCCTCGACCCGATCTCGACCCTCAAGATCGAGGAGACAATGCACGAACTCAAGCGCAGCTACACGATCATGATCGTCACCCACAACATGCAGCAGGCGGTGCGCGTGGCCGACATGACCGCCTTCTTCAATGCTGAGGCGGTCGAAGGCGGCTCTGGCAAGGTGGGCTATCTGGTGGAATTCAACGAGACCGAGAACATCTTCAATTCCCCCAGCCAGCAATCCACCCTCGACTACGTCAGCGGACGCTTCGGCTGATCCCCCCTCAGGGGCGCCGGCATCAGCAAACCGACCTGGACATCCCACCCCCTACAAGGGGTTGAGAGATTTTCTTGTGCCGGGTCCTGGGGCGACGGGCAAAAAAAAGCCGGCCCTTCGGACCGGCTTCTGCAAACGGAGAGGGAGGGATTCGAACCCTCGATAGAGTTGCCCCTATACAGCATTTCCAGTGCTGCGCCTTCGACCACTCGGCCACCTCTCCAGCGGCGAAATGGGGCAGATGGCAATGTAGCAGGGGCTGCACCAAGCCCCCCCAGCGCCCCCATGACCCGCACCCACCCGATCACGGTCCACTGGCGACAGGCCAACCGTGTCATCCGCCTCGACGTTCCGGAAGGGGAGTACATCCTGCGCAGCTTCGAGGCCCAGGGGGAGCCACTGCCCTTCAGTTGCCGCAACGGCTGCTGCACCGCCTGCGCTGTGCGGGTGCTGGACGGCCAGATCGACCAGCGGGAGGCCCTCGGCCTCTCCAAGCAGCTGCGTGGGGAGGGCTACGGCCTGCTGTGCGTGGCCCGGGCCACCGGCCCGCTGGAGGTGGAGACCCAGGACGAGGACGAGGTCTACGACCGCCAGTTCGGCCGTTTCTTCGGCCGCGGTCTGGTGCGTCCCGGCCTGCCCCTGGACGACGAATGAATTCCCTCTGCCAACAGGCCCTGGACGGGTCCGGCCTCGACGCCGCGGAGCTGGAGCGGCTGTTGCAGGTGGCCCGCCAGGCCGCGGAAGCCGGCGGCCGCGAACTGCGGCGCCACTTCGGCCGGCTGGAGCAGGTGAAGGAGAAGGGCACGGCGGGCAACCTGGTCACCGAGGCGGACCTGGCGGCCGAAGCGGCCGTGCTGGCGGTCCTGGCGGCCGGAAGCCCCACCGTGGCCGTGCTGGCGGAGGAGAGCGGCCAGCTCGCCGGCCAGGGCGACCTGCGCTGGTGTGTCGACCCCCTCGACGGCACCACCAACTACGCCCACGGGTTCCCGTTCTTCGGGACCTCCGTGGG
The DNA here is from genome assembly GCA_943367705.1 of Synechococcus sp. UW140. Lineage (GTDB taxonomy): Bacteria > Cyanobacteriota > Cyanobacteriia > PCC-6307 > Cyanobiaceae > Cyanobium. The sequence continues at coordinate 192,572 of CALRJV020000002.1, read as the reverse complement.
GCTGTGCTGGCGGGGCCTGCCCCTGCTCGGCGCCCTGGAGGTGCCGGTGCTGGAGGAGCACTACTGGGCCGCCCCGGGACAGGGGGCCTGGTGCAACGGCCGCCGGCTGAGCGTCAGTGACTGCGGCGCCCTGGCGGATTCCCTGCTCGCCACCGGGTTCTCATATGACCGGGTGCGGCGCCTGGACAACAACTACGCCGAGTTCGCCTGGTTCACCCACCGCAGCCACGGGGTGCGTCGGGCCGGAGCGGCGGCGGTCGATCTGGCCTTCGTCGCCACCGGCCGGGTCGATGGCTACTGGGAGCGGGGCCTCTCCCCCTGGGACCTGGTGGCCGGCGTGGTGCTGGTGGAGGAGGCCGGTGGGCAGGTCTGCGCCTATGACGGCGGTCCCCTCGACCTGGCCGACGGACGGGTGATTGCCTGCACCCCCGCCCTGCGTCAGCCCCTGATCGAGGGCCTGGCCCAGTGCCGTCCCCTCAGCGGGGCCAGCTTCGGCGCCCCGGAGCTGGATGCCCTGGCCGGTGGCGCGGCCGACGCTCCATAGGATCCGCCCCACCCCACCCCACCGCCCGAGCCTCCCCCTCCATGGCCCTCCAACCTGCCGCCGGCGCCCGGGACCTCAACCCGGGTCAGGTGGACAGCAACCGGCGAATCTGCGACCTGCTGGCCACGGTGTACCGCCTGTGGGGCTACCAGGAGGTGGCTCCGCCCACCATCGAGCGGCTCGACACCCTCGAGGCCGGCGGCGCCATCGCCGAACGGGAGCTCGTGCGGCTGGCGGCCGATGAGCCCCTCGGCCTGCGGCCGGAGCTCACCGCCCCGATCGCCAGGGCCGCCAGCACCCGCATGCTCGGCCGCCCCCGCCCCCTGCGGCTCTGGGCCAGCGGCACCACCTTCCGCAGCTTCATCGGCGACGGCGGCGGCCAGCGGATCAGCGAACAGCTGCAGAGCGGTGTGGAACTGCTCGGCGAGCCCTCCCCCGCCGCCGACACGGAACTGCTGCATCTGCTGCTGGCCGCCGTGGCGACCCTGGGTCTCGCCGCCGAGCACCGGCCGACCCTGCTGGTGGGCCACCACGGCCTGCTCAGCGCCCTGCTGAGCCAGGTGCCGGCGGAGCAGCGCTCCGCGGCGCGCCATGCCCTCACCGACTTCGATCCCCTCGCCCTCGCCGCCCTCTCCCTGCCCGACAGCCAGCGCCAGCGGTTGATGGCCCTGATCGGCCTGCGGGGGGAGCCGGTGCGGGTGCTCTACCAGCTGGAGCAGTGGCTCGGTCCGGTGCCGCTGCTTGAGTCCCTCGCCGCGACCCTGGCCAGCGTCCAGGAACCTGCCAGCGGCCTGGGGGTGCGGGTGCAGCTGGATCCCACCTTCCAGCCCCACTTCGATCTCTACGACGGGCTGGTGTTCAAGCTCGTCTGCCAGGGTGCCGACGCCCCGGTGGCGATCGCCAGCGGCGGCCGCTACGACGGCCTGGTGGGCCGCTTCTGCAGCGACGCCGCCCAGGCCGCCGGCACCGGCTTCGGCTTCGACGTGGAAGCCATCCGTGATCTGCTCGAATCGGCGACGACCGCCATGGCCGCTGTGGAGGCGCCGGGTCCGTGGCTGGTGGCCAGCGCCACCGCCGCCGGCCTCGGGGCGGCCCTGCGCCGCATGGCGGAACTGCACAGCGGCGGCGAGGCCGCCGAACTCTGCACCCAGCCCTGCGTCGACCAGGCGGCGGCGGACCGGCTGGCGGCGGAACGGGGCTGCCGCGGTGCCCTGTGGCTGGCTGCCTAGGATCCGGCCGCTCGCTCTTTCGCGTCGATGGCCCATTCGATCGTCACCAACGTCTGTGAGGGCGTGGCCGACTGCGTCGACGCCTGCCCGGTGGCCTGCATCCACCCTGGAGCGGGTGCGAACAGCAAGGGCACGGCGTTCTACTGGATCGATTTCGACACCTGCATCGACTGCGGCATCTGCCTTCAGGTGTGTCCGGTGGCGGGGGCGATCCTGCCCGAGGAGCGCCCCGACCTGCAGAAGCCCGGCTGAGGCCCGCTGGTTCGGAGACCCCACCCTCGCCGGCCTTGAGCCGCCGCGCAGCCCCACCTAGGTTCGAGGCGATTCTTTTCTTTCGCCATGACGGTGCTGGAACAGGGCCAGATTCAGATCCACACCGAGAACATCTTCCCGATGATCAAGAAGGCCGTCTATTCCGGCCACGAGGTGTTCCTGCGGGAGCTCGTGAGCAACGGCGTCGATGCCATCAGCAAGCGGCGCATGGCCGCCATGGCCGGCGACTGCAGTGAAGGGGATGAGGGAACGATCTCCATCCGCATCGACCGGGAGGCCAAGACCCTCACCATCAGTGACAACGGCATCGGCATGACCGCCGATGAGGTGAAGCGCTACATCAACCAGGTGGCCTTCTCCAGCGCCGAGGACTTCCTGGAGAAATACAAGAGCGAAAGCGACGCCATCATCGGCCACTTCGGCCTGGGCTTCTATTCCAGCTTCATGGTGGCCTCCCGGGTGGAGCTGGTCAGCCTGAGCGCCAGGCCCGAGGCCGAGGCGGTGCGCTGGAGCTGTGACGGCTCGCCCAACTTCAGCCTCGAGGGGGCGGAACGCGCCGAACCCGGCACCGACGTGATCCTGCATCTGATGGAGGAGGAGCTGGAGTACATCGAACCCTCCAGAATCCGCACCCTGATCACCACCTACTGCGACTTCCTGCCGGTGGCGGTGCAGCTGGACGGTGAAACCGTCAACAAGCGGGAGGCGCCCTGGCGCAAGAGCCCCCGGGATCTGGGCGACGACGACTACATCGCCCTCTACCGCTATCTCTACCCCTTCCAGGGGGATCCCCTGCTCTGGGTGCACCTCAACACCGACTACCCCTACAACCTGCAGGGCATTCTCTTTTTCCCCAGGATCACCGGCCGGGCCGACTGGGAGAAGGGTGAGATCCGCCTCTACTGCAACCAGGTGTTCGTCAGCGATTCAATCAAGGAGGTGGTGCCCCGCTACCTGCTGCCCCTGCGTGGCGTGATTGATTCGCCCGACATCCCCCTCAACGTGAGCCGCAGCGCCCTCCAGACCGACCGCCGGGTGCGCTCGATCGGTGGCTTCGTGGCCAAGAAGGTGGGCGACCGGCTCAAGGAACTGCACCGCGACGAGCCGGCCCGCTACGCCGAGATCTGGGATTCCCTGGCCCCCTTCATCAAGATCGGCGCCATGGAGGACGACAAGTTCGCCGACCAGGTGGCCGACCTGATCCTGTTCGGCACCACCGCGGCGGCCAGCGAGCCGTCGGCGGAGGGGGAGGCGGAGGTGGCCCCCGATCCCGTCGCCACCGCCGGCCGCACCTACACCACCCTGGCCGGCTACCGCGGCCGGCTGCCGGCCGACAACGCCACCCGCATCCTCTACTGCACCGATGAGGCCGGCCAGGCCGGGGCCCTGGCCCTGTGGAAGGGGCAGGGGGCTGAGGTGCTGCTGGCCGACACCCTGATCGATTCCCAGTTCATCCCCTGGCTGGAGGCCCGCCACGGCGACCTGCGGTTCCAGCGGGTCGACGCCGAACTCGACGACAGCCTCCATGAGCCGGAAAGCGAGCTGGCGGATGCCGATGGCGTCGACAACGGCGAGAAGCTGCGGGGTCTGTTCAAGGCCGCCCTCGCCAACGACAAGATCACCATCCAGGTGCAGTCGCTGAAGGGGGAGGGCTCCCCCGCCGCCCTGATCCTGCTGCCGGAGCAGATGCGCCGCCTCAACGACATGGGGGCGCTGATGGAGCAGCGGCTGCCGGGTCTGCCCGACCACCACGTGCTGCTGGTCAACCGCCGCCACCCGCTCGTGGAGGGCCTGCTGAAGCTCTCCGCCGGTGCCGTGATCACCGGGGGCGGCAGCTCCCCCAGCCTCCAGCTGGCCGAGGATCTGAGCCGCCACGTCTACGAGATGGCGCGCCTTGCGGTGGGGGGCCTGGAGCCCAACCAGCTGGCCGGCTTCCAGCAGCGCAGTGCCGACCTGATGGGACAGCTGATGCAGCGCGGCCTCTGAGGCCGGCGGGTCTGGCGGGTCTGGTGGGTCTCGTGGGGCAGCCCGCCTAACCTGCCCCCATGGCCGCCCGCCCCCCCTTCTCCAGCCTGCGGCGGTGGCGGTCGCTCCCGAAGCTGCTGACCTCAGCCCTGCTGGCCCTGCTGTCGGCCACGGCGCTGCTGGTGCTGCTGCCCGGATCCGGCCTCTCCAGCCCCTGGCTGTCCAGCTTGGGGCTGTCGGGCATGCCGGCCGTTGCCGCCGACCCGGTGACGATCCGGGTGCTGATGCCCGCTCCCCTGGCTGACGCAGTGGCCGCTCCGGTGAGCCAGTTCAACACCAGCGGTGCCGGCATTGCGGTGGAGGTGATCCGGGGCCCCCTGGACACCGAGACCATCTCCGATCTGGCGATCGGCAGCCTGCTGCTGGGGGAAGCCCCCTTCGACCTGCTGCTGGTGGATGTCAGCTGGCTGGCGAAGTATGTGGCCGCCGGCTGGTTCGAGCCCCTGGAGCGCTGGTTCGGGCCGGAGGTGCTGGCGGCGATGGAGCCCGGTGCCCGCCTGGGCAATGGCCTCGACGGCCACCTCTGGCGCATGCCCCTCACGGGCGATACCGGCCTGCTTTACTGGCGCACCGATCTGATGGACCGCCCCCCGCGCGACACCGAGGAGCTGGTGGCGATCTCCCGGGACCTGCAGCGCCGCGGCAGGGTCCGCTGGGGCTACCTCTGGCAGGGGCGCCAGTACGAGGGGCTCAGCTGCGTGATGGTGGAAGTGCTCCACGGCTTCGGGGCCCGCTGGTGGGACGGCTCCAGCGCACGCACGGAGCTGGACAGTCCGGAGGCCGTGGCGGCGGCGAAGTGGCTCGACGGCCTGTTGCGGGACGGGGTGAGCCCACCGGCGGTGGCCAGCTACGCCGAGAACGACGCCCTGCAGTCCTTCGCTGCGGGGGAGGCCGCCTTCCTGCGCAACTGGCCCTACGCCTGGCGGGAGATCGAGAAGGGCGATGGGCCGGTGAAGGGCAAGGTGGGGGTCACGGCGATGGTGGGGGCCCCGGGCGAGCAGGGGGGCGGCACCCTGGGCACCTGGGGCCTCTCCCTGATCAAGGGCAGCCCCCACCCTGAAGAGGCGATGGCGGCGATCCGCTGGCTCACCGGCCCGGTCGTGCAGCGCCAGCTGGCCATTGAGCAGGGCTATGCCCCCACCTGGAGCACGCTCTACGACGATCCCGACCTGCAGCGCCGGGCCCCGTTGCTGGCGGTGCAGCGCCAGGCCCTGCAGCATCCCCAGCTGCGGCCGCCCACCCCGGCCTATGCCCAGCTCAGCGATCTGCTGGCCCGGCAGGTGAACGGCATGCTCACCGGCCAGGGGGGCCCCGGCCCGACCATGGCGGCCGCCCAGCGCCAGAGCCTGCAGGTGCTGCGCTCGCTGGAAGGCCCGGCGGGCGACACTGCAGATGGCAGCCCCGCCGTGGACCGATGAAAGCCCGTGCGGCCAGCCTGCTGCTGATGGCGCCCGCCCTGCTGCTGCTGGCGGCGGTGTTCCTCTACCCCCTGCTGCGCTACGGCTGGCTGAGCTTCCAGGCCAGTTCGGTGCTCACCGGGCTGGAGCCGGTGCCGAACGGGGGGGCCAACTGGGGGCGGCTGCTCGATGACGCCCGCTTCTGGCAGGACGCCGGCCAGACCCTGCGCTTTGCCGTCTGCTCCGTCGCGCTGGAACTGGCCGGCGGGCTGGGGCTGGCCCTGCTGCTGCATCGCCCCCTGCGGGGCCGGGGGACCATGCGGGCCCTGGCCCTGCTGCCCTGGGCCCTGCCCACCACCGTGATGGCCCTGGGCTGGCGCTGGATCCTCAACGATCCCCACGCCCCCCTCAACGCCGCCATCCGCTCCCTGGGCGGCAGCAGCTACGGCTTCCTCTCCACCCCGGCCACCACCTGGTTCTTCGTGGTGCTGGCGGACGTCTGGAAGACCCTGCCCTTCGTGGCCCTGCTGCTGCTGGCTGGCCTCCAGACCATTCCCGAGGATCTGGAGGAGGCCCTGCGTCTGGAGGGCGCCGGCCGTTTCCAGATCCTGCGCCGCCTCACCCTGCCGCTGCTGGTGCCGTACCTCACCCTGGCCCTGCTGTTCCGGCTGGCCCAGGCCCTGGGCGTGTTCGACCTGATTCAGGTGCTCAGCGGCGGCGGACCGGCCGGCAGCACCGAGAGCCTGTCCCTCTACGCCTACCTCAACGCCATGCGCTTCCTCGACTTCGGTTATGCGGCCACGGTGATGGTCGCCACCTTTCTTCTGCTGCTGGCGCTGCTCGGCGGCGGCTGGCTGCTCTGGCGACGGGGTGATCTCCAGGGCCGCCGGGAGGGGGCCGCATGAGGCTGCTGGTGCTGCTCTGGAGCCTGGGTCCGCTGCTCTGGCAGCTGCGCACCTCCCTGCTGCGGCCGGAGGCGCTGGTGGCGCCGCTGCTGGAGGGCAACCCCTGGACGCTGGCCAACTACCAGCTGGTGCTCTCCGGCGACCCGCCCTTCTGGCGCTACCTGGGCAACAGCACCCTGGTGGCCCTGGCCACCACCCTGCTCACCCTGCTGCTGGCGGTGCCCTGTGCCTATGGGCTGCAGCAGCAGCGCGGCCTGCTGCGCTGGGGTGTCGGGCTGGGACTGGTGGGGGCCGCGATGTTCCCCACCGTGCTGCTGTTCCTGGCCCTGCTTGAGATCGCCCGCCGCTTCGGCCTGGCCAATGACCTGCTGGCCCTCAGCCTGCCCTACGCGGGCCTGTCGCTGCCGCTGGCGGTGCTGCTGCTGCGGGCCGCCTTCGCCGACCTTCCCGTCGAGCTGGAGGACGCGGCCCGGCTGGAGGGCCTGGGCCTCGGCCAGCGGCTGCGCCACGTGCTGCTGCCCCTTCTGGGGCCGGCCCTGGCCAGCACGGGCATCCTGGTGTTCCTGGCCAGCTGGAACGAGTACGCCATCGCCCTCACCTGGATCAGCCGCAACGACCTGCTCACCCTGCCGATCGCCATCGCCCGGATCGGCGGCGGCTCGGTATTCACCATCCCCTACGGCGCCTTCGCCGCCGCCACGGTGCTGGGCAGCCTGCCCCTGCTGCTGCTGGTGCTGCTGGCCCAGCGGCCGATCGTCTCGGGTCTCACCCGCGGGGCGGTGAAGGGATGAATGCGGCAACGGCTGCCGGTCTGGAACTGCGCCAGCTGTGCCGGGAGGTGGGGGGGCGCCAGCTGCTTGACCGGCTCGATCTGACCGTCGCCCCCGGCGAATGCCTCGCCCTGCTCGGGCCGAGCGGATGCGGCAAGTCGACCACCTTGCGCCTGGTGGCGGGGCTGGATCCCGCCAGTGGCGGCCAGGTGCTCCTGAACGGCCAGGACCTGGGCCCCCTCAGCCCGGGCGAACGCCAGGTGGCGATGGTCTTCCAGAGCTACGCCCTCTACCCCCACCTGAGCGTGGAGGGCAACCTGGAACTGGGCCTCAAGGTGCGCGGCGTGGCCGCCTCCGAGCGCCAGCGGCGCCTCGCGGCCGTGCTCGAGATGCTGCAGCTCGAGGAGCTGCGCCAGCGCCGGCCCGCCCAGCTCTCCGGCGGCCAGCGCCAGCGGGTGGCCCTGGCCCGGGCCCTGCTGCGCCAGCCGCGGATCATGCTGCTGGATGAGCCGATGAGCAACCTGGACGCCCAGCTGCGGGAGGAGCTGCGGCCGGAACTGCGGCGGCTGGTGTGCGGCCGGGAACAGCCGGTGATCTACGTCACCCACGACCAGCAGGAGGCGGTGGGCATGGCCGACCGCCTCGCCCTGCTCGACGGGGGCCGGCTGCAGCAGGTGGGCAGCCCGCGGGAGCTCTACGCCGATCCGGCCAACCGTTTCGTGGCCTGCTTCCTGGGGCGGCCGGCGATCAACCTGCTGACGATCGCGCCGGGGCGCCAGCTGGGCCTGCGCCCCGAGCATCTGCGCCTGGCCGACGATGGGCCGGTGGCGGCCCGGCTGGTGCGGCGCGAATGGTGGGGCCACCAGCAGCTTCTCTGGCTTGAGAGCCGCTGGGGTCCGGTGCGGGTGCTCTGCGACCCCGGGACGCCGCTGCCGGCGGAGCCCCGCCTGGGCTGGCAGCGGCAGCACGAGCTCTGGTTCGATCCCCTCAGCGGCGCCAGGCTCGGTGGCCAGGGGCCCATTTGGTAAAGTCGCAGGCTGGCTAAGGCCTGCATCGTCCACCGTCGTCACATCGTCATGTCCCGGGTCTGTCAGCTCACCGGCAAGCGCGCCAACAACGGCATGGCCGTCAGCCATTCTCACGTGCGCACCAAGAAGCTGCAGCAGGTGAATCTGCAGGAGCGGCGTCTGTGGTGGGCCGAGGGCAACCGCTTCGTGAAGCTGCGCGTGTCCACCCGCGCCCTCAAGACGATCCAGAAGAAGGGTCTGGGCGCCTACGCCAAGGAACTCGGCGTCAATCTGGCCAAGATCTGATTGGATCCCCCGGCCGGCGCCGCTAGGGTCCGGCCCTGATCGAAGCCTTGCTGTGGACCGTCGCACGTTTCTGGGGGGCTCCCTGCTGGCCGCCCTCAGCCTGCTGATCCGCCCGGCCCGGGCCTGGGCCATGGGCGGCACCCTTCCGGAGATCGGCCAGCCGGCCCCCGCTTTCGACCTCGATGGGGTCGCCCCGGCTGCGGATGGCACGGTCGTGCCGACGCACATGAACCAGGCGGACTTCCGCGGCCGCTGGCTGGCCCTCTACTTCTACCCCAAGGACTTCACCAGCGGCTGCACCCTCGAAGCCCGGGGTTTCCAGAGGGACCTGGGGGCGTTCCATGACCGCAACGCCGAGCTGGTCGGGGTGAGTGCCGATGACCCGGAGGCCCACCTGTCGTTCTGCGGCAGCGAGGGTCTGGCCTACCCGCTGCTGTCGGATCCGGGCGGGGCCACCAGCCGTCGCTACGGCTCCTGGCTGGCGCCCTTCTCGGCGCGCCACACGTTTCTGATCGATCCTGAAGGGGTGCTGCGGGCCAGCTGGGTGGCGGTGCGGCCGTCCGGCCACAGCCAGGAGGTGCTCGCCGAACTGGACCGCCTGCAGGGGGAGACGCCGGCCTGAGCCGTCAGCCCATCAGGGTGTCCAGCACCGCCCGGTGCACCTGGCTCTCCTGTCGCAGGGCGGCGATGCCGGCCTGATCCGGCGGCTGGTCGAGCACGGCGGCCCAGCTCTGCTGGTGCTGAGAGGACGGCGGAGCCTCCAGGTCGTGGCAGGGGCAGCCGATGCCGGCCGCCGCGGCAGCCACCTTGGGGTCGTAGCTGAGGGCGGCGCAGGGGCTGCCCGCCAGGGCCGCCAGGATCAGGCCGTGCAGCCGCATGGCCAGCACCAGGCCCGCCTGGGCGAACGCGTCCATGGCCTCCTGCGGTGTCGCGGCCGCCAGCTCCCGGCTGCGGGCGGCGAGGGCCGGCCCCACCAGACCCTGCCGGCTCAGGTCGGCCAGCAATCCCCGGTCCTGGTCCTGGTGGAAAGGCAGCCAGAGCACCTCCCGATCGGCCGTTACCGCCAGCCCTTCGAGGGCCTGCAGATAGGGCCGCCAGGTATCGGCATCGAGCTGGCGCACCGGCCGGAAGCAGACCACGATCGGCCCGCCGCTGCCCTCCCAGGTCCTGGGGGCCAGCGCCCAGACCGGATCGCTGCCGACGCTGGCCCCCACCCCCCAGGCCCTCGCCTGGGCCGCGGAAGCCCGATCCCGCCAGCTGATCGCCGTGGCCAGGGGCAGCAACCCCCGTACCAGCAGCCGGCTGCGGCGGCGGCGCAGGGGCCCCAGGCCCTGGCCCCAGAGCAGAACAGGCTGGCCCCGGCTCCGGGCGGCCAGCATCAGGGCGCCGTAGTAGAGGAGGCTGCGGAAGCTGGTGGCATCCTGGAGCAGGCTGCCGCCGCCGAGCACCAGGGCGTCACAGCGGCCCAGGGCGCCCAGGACCCCCTTCAGGCGGCGGCGGTCGGTGGTCTCCACACCGAAACGCTTCTGCACCAGCGCCTGGTCATGGGCCGTGACCAGGGGCTGGCAACCGGCCGGCAACTGGTCCAGCAGCACCTCCAGCAGGGCATCGTCGCCGAGGTTGTGCTCTCCGTAATAGCCGCAGATCAGAGCACGCATCCGACGCAGCGGTGGGTCCGGCTCCGTACATTACGGATCGCACCAGGCCCCGCCCATGCACGCGCTGTCGCTGCCCACCTGGTGGATCCACATCACCTCGGTGCTGGAGTGGATGCTGGCGATCCTGGCCGTGCAGGCCTTCGGCAGCCGGCGGCGGGAAGGGGGCTGGCGCTGGCTGGCCCTGGCGATGGTGCCGGCACTGGTGAGCGCCATGGCCGCCTGCACCTGGCACCTGTTCGACAACAGCGAGGCCCTCAAGGGCCTAGTGGTGCTGCAGGCCGGCCTCACCGCCATCGGCAACGGGGCGCTGGCCCTGGCCGCCTGGAACCTGCTGCGCCAGCAGCGGCTTTCCCCGGAGGACGAACCCTCGTGACCCTGCCCCTGGCCGCCTGGTTCCAGGGCCTCGGCGCCATCGATCCGGCCCCGTTCTTCGTGCTCTCCCTGCTCCCCTACCTGGCCTTCCTGTGGTGGGCCCGCCAGGTACGGGCCTTTCCCCGGCTGGCGCTGCGGGGATTCCAGCTGACGCTGCTGTTCGTGGCGGTCACGATCGCCGCCGCGGTGGTGGCCCAGCAGGTCTACGGCCGGCAGCTGGCGGACGTTGATCCCCTGCACGGCGGCGCCGAAGCCTTCCTGACCCTCAGCAACCTGGTGGTGCTGCTCGGGTTCCGACTGCTCCCCTCGCCACCGCCGGCGTCGGGTTCAGCCGGAGGCCAGGTGAACAAGTCTTAAGGGGGCGGGGCGCGGCTGCCCCTGACCCGGAAGATGGGGCGTCGCCACGTGCATCATGATCGCTCCTCTCCTGGCCATGGCTCCCGCTTCGATCAGCTGGTCCCCGAAGGTGGCCCTGGTCATGATCGTCTGCAACGTCATCGCCATCGCCATCGGCAAGGCCACCATCCAGCAGCAGAAGGTCGGCCTCAAGCTGCCCAGCGACAACTTCTTCGGCGGCTTCAGCCACGGCGCCATGCTCGGCACCACCAGCCTGGGCCACATCCTGGGCATGGGAGCGATCCTGGGCCTGGCCTCCCGCGGCGTCCTCTGAGCGCTCAGCGCCAGCCAAGCAGGTACGGCATCGCCCGCAGGCCGTAGCGCTCGAACCGATAGCCGAACAGCAGGGCCGAGAGATCCTCCGCCCTGCTGTTCTCGAGCCCCCGAAGCACCTGGTCCAGCCGGCCATCGGCTCTGGGCCCGTGCAGGCCCAGCCAGGTGCGCCGGGCCAGGCGGCCGCTCAGCGACCAGCGCCAGCCCAGGGCTCGGCGCAGTTGGGGCGCGTAGTCCCGAAGGGCCCGCTGCGCCTGCTGTCCCGAGGCTGAAGAACGGCCCTCGGCAGAGAGGGCCTGCTGCAGCAGGGGCGCCAGCACGGCGCTGCTGGTGAGGGCGTGGCGGATCCCCTCGCCGCCCAGCAGGTTGGCGGTGCTGACCGCATCCCCGAGCCCCACCAGCCGGCCCCGCTGGTGGGGCTCCCGGCGACGGATCGTGCTGCGCACCAGGCCCCCGTGGCGGTCAAGCACCTCGAAGGCCCCGCCGTCAGCCAGCAGCCGACGGCCCAGGTCGACGATCAGCCCGCCCAGGGGCGGCTGGCGCCGCTGGCCATCCACCAGCCGGCAGACGCCGAGCTTCAGCACTCCGGGCTGCATCGGAAAGATCCAGCCGTAGCCCTGGGGCACCCAGTCGCTGCCCAGGCAGAAACTGAGCCGGTCGGCCCAGCGCTCCCAGCAGGAGGGGGACACCTGCAGCAGCCATTCCAGGCCGGCGGCCCGCACCAGTCCATCCCGCCGGCGGTCCGTCAGTGGCGGATCCCCCAGCAGGGCCCGCTCGTGGCCGCTGGCATCCACGGTCCAGTCGCTGCGGACCTCAAGCGTGCTGCCGTCAGAGCGGCGCAGGTGGGTCACCATCCCCTCGCCCTCCTGGCGGCTGGAGCAGGCGTGCAGGCCCAGGTGCACCCGCCCGCCCCAGCGGCGGCATTGGTCGGCCTGCCAGCGGCGCAGGGCACCGAAATCCAGCACCACCCCAAGGGGGTGCGGCGAAGCCCAGCACCGGGCGGCGGTGCCGGGCCCGATCAGCTGCCATTGCCGCCAGCGGCTGCCCACCACCTCCGCCGGCAGGCCGAGGCTGGTCATGGTCTCGATCGGCAGGGCGGCGCTGCTGAAGGCGGAGCGACTCAGGTCGTCGAGCCGGTCGACCAGAACCACATCCACCCCCTGGAGGGCCAGACGCCGGGCCAGGTCACCGCCGGACGGTCCGGCCCCCACCACCAGCACCTGGCAGCGAAGGGACGACTCAGACGGCAAGGGCGGTGGGAACGGTGGCGCGGAAGACGGGCCCGAAGCGCTCGAGGATGCGATCAGCCATCTGGGAGGGGGTCAGCCCCAGCTTCTCCTTGCTCTGGTCGGGGCTGGCGTGGTCCACCAGGAGGTCCGGGATGCCGATGCGCAGCACCGGCACGGGCAGATCGTGGTCGTTGAGGGATTCCACCACCGCGGCACCGAAGCCACCGGGCAGGGCCCCCTCCTCCATCGTCACCACCCGGCCGATGCGGCGGGCCAGGGGCAGGATCAGCGCCTCATCGAGGGGCCGCAGGAAGCGGGCGTTGACCACCGCCGCCCGCAGACCCTTCTCCTGCAGCAGGCCGGCGGTGGCCATCGCCGGCGCCACCATGGCGCCGTAGGCCACGATCAGCACGTCATCGCCATCGGTGAGCAGCTCACCGCGGCCGATCTCCAGGGGCTGCCAGCCCTCGTCCATCAGCGGCACGCCTTCGCCTTCGCCGCGGGGAATGCGGATGGCACAGGGGCCGTCGTGGGCGATTGAGGTGACCAGCATGCGCTGCAGTTCGGCCTCATCCTTCGGGGCCATCACCGTGAAATTGGGAACGGCCCGCAGGTAGCTGATGTCGTACTGGCCCTGGTGGGTGGGGCCATCGGCGCCGACGATGCCGGCCCGGTCGAGCACGAAGGTGACCGGCAGCTTCTGGATGCCCACGTCGTGGATGAGCTGGTCGTAGGCCCGCTGCAGGAAGGTGCTGTAGATCGCCACCACCGGCCGCAGGCCCTCGCAGGCCATGCCCGCCGCCATGGTGACGGCATGCTGCTCGGCGATGCCGACATCGAAGTACTGCTTCGGCAGGGTCTTCTCCAGCAGGTCGAGGCCGGTGCCGGTGGCCATGGCGGCGGTGATGCCCACCACCCGGGAATCCTGCTCGCAGATCTTGACCAGCGTCTGGCCGAACACCTTGCTCCAGCTGGGGGGTTTGGGCTTGCTGGAGGGGTAGGCCTTGCCGGTGGCCAGGTCGAAGGCCGACTGGGCGTGGTAGCCGACCTGGTCGGCCTCGGCGTAGGGGTAGCCCTTGCCCTTGGTGGTGGCCACGTGCACCAGCACCGGGCCCTCGCAACGGTGGGCCGCCTGGAAAGTGCGCACCATCTCGGGGATGTCGTGGCCGTCGATCGGGCCCACGTAGGTGAAGCCCAGCTCCTCGAACACGGCCCCCACCTTGGGCACCGCCAGCCGCTTCATGCTCTCCTTGAGTGTCTTGAGCTCCGTGGGCAGCTCGCCATGCAGGAAGGGCAGATGCTTCACCGCCTCCTCGGCGCTGCCGGAGAGGAACTGCACCGGCTTGCTGAGCCGCATGCGGTTGAGGTGGGTGGAGAGGGCCCCCACCGGCGGTGAGATCGACATGTCGTTGTCGTTCAGCACCACCAGCAGCTTGGTGCGCGGCAGGTGGCCCGCATGGTTGATCGCCTCCAGGGCCATGCCGCCGGTGAGGGCCCCGTCACCGATCACCGCCACACATTTGAAGTCCTCGCCGCGGCGGTCGCGGGCCAGGGCCATGCCCAGGGCGGCCGAGATGCTGGTGGAGGCGTGGCCGGCGCCGAAGTGGTCGAAGCGGCTCTCGCTGCGCTTGAGATAACCCGCCACGCCGCCTTGCTGGCGCAGGGTGTGGAAATCCTTGTAACGGCCCGTCACGAGCTTGTGGGGATAGGCCTGGTGCCCCACATCCCACACCACCCGGTCGTGCTCCAGGTCCAGGGTCTGGTAAAGGGCGAGGGTGAGTTCCACGACCCCCAGGCCCGGACCCAGGTGCCCGCCGCTGGTGGCCACCACCTCCAGGTGCTTCTCGCGGATCTGGCGAGCCATGGCCTCGAGTTCTGCGGTGCTCAGGCCGTGCAGCTGATTCGGATGGCTCAGCTCGCTCAGATGCATGCCCTTCCTTGCTTACAGGTGGCCAATCTACGGGGTTCGCCCGGACGCACGGCGACGGACGCCACCGTTCCGGGGTCGGGTTGCGACACTGGAGCGATGACCATGGCCGACGACGACGACGCCTTCCCCGGGGCGACCGCCTACCTGCAGCGGATCCTGCGGGCCCGGGTGTACGACGTGGCGATCGAGTCCCCCCTCGATCCCGCCCCCAACCTCTCCCGCCGGCTCCATAACAAGGTGCTGCTCAAACGGGAGGATCTCCAGCCCGTGTTCAGCTTCAAGCTGCGGGGGGCCTACAACAAGATGGCCGGCCTGGAGAGGGCGGAGCTCGACCGGGGGGTGATCGCCGCCAGCGCCGGCAACCACGCCCAGGGGGTGGCCCTGGCGGCCCAGCGGCTGGGCTGCACCGCCGTGATCGTGATGCCGGTCACGACGCCGGAGATGAAGGTGCGCTCCGTGGCGGCCCGGGGGGCCGAGGTGGTGCTCCACGGCGACACCTATGACGAGGCCTGTGAAGAAGCCCACCGCCTGCAGCGCCAGCGCGGACTCACCTTCATCCACCCCTTCGACGACCCCGACGTGATCGCCGGCCAGGGCACGATCGCCCTGGAGATCCTGCGCCAGTGCTCCGATCCCCCCGATGCCATCTACGTGGCGGTGGGGGGCGGCGGTCTGATCGCGGGGATCGGCGCTTACGTCAAGAGTCTCTGGCCCCGGGTGGAGGTGATCGGGGTGGAGCCGAGCGATGCCGACGCCATGACCCGCTCGCTGGCGGCGGGGGAACGGGTGCGGCTGGAGCAGGTGGGCCTGTTCGCGGACGGGGTGGCCGTGCGCCAGGTGGGCGAGCACACCTTCGCCCTGGCCCAGCACTGCGTCGACCGGATGGTCACGGTGGACACCGACGAGATCTGCGCCGCCATCAAGGACGTCTTCGAAGACACCCGCTCGATCCTGGAACCGGCCGGCGCCCTCCCGGTGGCGGGCATGAAGAAAGACGTGGCCCAGCGGCAGCTCCGTGACCGGACCCTGGTGGCGGTGGCCTGTGGCGCCAACATGAATTTCGGTCGTCTGGCCTTCGTGGCGGAACGGGCCGAGCTGGGCGAGGAACGCGAAGCCCTGCTGGCGGTGGAGATCCCGGAGAAGCCCGGCAGCCTGGCGCGCTTCTGCGCCGTCCTCGGCCAGCGCAGCCTCACCGAGTTCAGCTACCGCCTCGCCGATCCCCAGGTGGCCCACATCTTCGTGGGAGTCCAGATCAGCGGCCACCAGGACACCCGCCAGCTGATGGAGGCCCTCGAGTCCCAGGGTTTTCCCTGCCTCGATCTGAGCGGCGATGAGCTGGCCAAGCTCCACCTCTGTCACATGGTGGGCGGCCGGCTGCCGGCCAGTGCGGGTGAGGCCCTGAACCAGGGGGAGGAGCGGCTGTATCGCTTCGTGTTCCCGGAGCGGCCCGGGGCCCTGATGGCCTTCGTGAACGCCCTGCATCCCAACTGGAACATCAGCATCTTTCACTACCGCAACCACGGCGCCGACGTGGGCCGCATTGTGGTCGGGGTGCAGGTGCCTCCGGGGGAACTGGACGCGTGGCAGGCCTTCCTCGCCGACCTCCCCTACCAGCACTGGGAGGAGACCGGCAATCCGGCCTACCGGCTGTTCCTTGGTGAGGTGGGACGGTCCCTGCCCAGTCCCGGCGGGCTGGTGGGGGTCTGAGGCCTGCGATACGTTGCCGCCACGCCGTGCCGGACGTCCCCATGGCTGATCCCGACCCACTGCCTCCTGAAGGCAACCCTCCTGAAGGCGAGCCCCCCGTAGGCGATCGCTCGGTGGCGGCCACCCCGGGTCTGTCCCTGCCGGCCCGGCTCGAGGCGATTCTCTACCTGAAGGGGCGGCCCCTTGCGCTGGGGGAGCTGGCCGCCATTGCCGGCATCGACCGGGACGAGACCGAGCTGGCCCTGATCACCCTGATGGCCGACTACGCCCATCGGGACACCGCCCTGGAAATCCATCAGGAGGGCCAGCACTACGCCCTGCAGCTGCGCGCCGGCCTGGGGGACCTGGTCCAGAACCTGCTGCCGGTGGACCTCTCCGTCGCCGCCCTGCGGACCCTGGCCACCATCGCCCTCAAGAAGCGCCTGCTGCAGTCGGAGCTGGTGGAGCTGCGCGGCTCGGGGGCCTACGACCACATCAGGGAGCTTCTCGCCCAGGACTTCATCGAACGCCGCCGCCAGAGCGACGGCCGCTCCTTCTGGCTGAGCCTGAGCGAGAAGTTCCACCGCACCTTCTCCCTGAAGGCCGATGATCTGGCAGCCCTGGGCTCACGCCTGGCGGCCGCCGAGACGGCCGGAACCCCGCCGCCGCCCGACGAAGGGGCGGATCCATAGAGTTGGCCCAAGCCTCGGCGCAAGCCTGCAGCCCCATCCCCCGACCCCTTCCATGAGCATCTTCGTCTTCCTGCTCCAGGTGCTGGCCCAGACCCTGAGCATCTACCTGCTGGTGCTGCTGGTCCGGGTGCTGCTCAGCTGGTTCCCCAACCTCGACTGGAGCAACCCGGTGCTCTCCAGTGTCAGCGCCATCACCGACCCCTACCTCAACGCCTTCCGGGGCCTGATTCCGCCCCTCGGCGGCATCGACCTCTCGGCCCTGGTGGCCTTCATCGCCCTGCAGCTGGCCCAGAGCCTGCTGGGGGCCTCCATCGCCACACTGTCCGGCGGCCTCTACTGAGGGCCGGCGGCCGGAGACGCCGCCAGGGCCTCCTCCAGGGGCAGGAGTTCGTCGTCGATGCCGGCGCGGGTGCGCACCGGGGCGCTGAAGCCCCGGGCCTTGACGCTGCGGGTGCCCAGGGGGCCGGGGGTGCCGGCCGGCACCGCCAGCCGCAGGGCGAAGCGGGAGCGGCCGGGGGGCACATCGCCGATCGATCCCACCCGGGTGCGGTTGGGCAGCACCGGTTCGCCGCTGGCATCGAGGATCAGACCGAACACATCAGTGTCAACCACGGGCTTCGATCCCGGGTTGACCACCACCCCCCGCAGGGCCCAGCAAGTGGCGCCGCTGGGGCGGGCCAGGGTCGGCTGGGTGCCCAGGTCATCGGCGGGGCAGGGCTCCAGCACCACCTCCGACACCGTCAGGTCGGTGGCGTTCGCCAGGGCGGGGACGCCGACCAGCACCAGCAAGACCAGCAGGAGACTGGACAGCCCCCGGGCCAGGGTCGTCCAGGCGGTCGTTTGTTGCTTCACCGCCGGTCGCCGCTGCCTGCGATCACGTTACGGTTCGCGCGGTCGGCCAGCTTCTCCAGGTTGGCGCCGGCCACATCGGCGAGGTCGAGACCCAGCTCGGTGGCCAGCTGGGCCACGTACCAGAGCACATCGCCCAGCTCCAGCCGCAGGTCGTCACGGACCTCGGGGCCGAACACGCCGCCCCGGTCGCGCAGCACCTTCTTCACCTTGTCGGCCACCTCGCCGGCCTCGCCGCACAGGCCCAGGGTGGGGTAAAGGAGGTTGTTGCCGGCATCGGGATAGCGCGCCGTCTCACGGGAGCGTTGCTGGTAGTCCTGAAAGTCCATTTCAAGCGCGCTCCTGGCTAGCCCGGATGGTAGTTTCCGCCCTTGTACAAGGTCGTCCAATGGCCCCTCACGATCTCATGCGTCGCACAAAGATCGTGGCCACGATCGGGCCCGCCACCGAGTCTCCCGAGGTGCTGCGGCAACTGATCGCCGCCGGCGCCACCACCTTCCGTCTCAACTTTTCCCACGGCGATCACAGCGATCACGCCGATCGGATCGCCACCATCCGCCAGGTGGCCCACGAACTGGGCGTCCACATCGGCATCCTCCAGGACCTGCAGGGTCCGAAGATCCGCCTGGGCCGCTTCCAGGGCGGTCCCATCACCCTGGCCAAGGGCGATCCCTTCTCGCTCACTTCCCGGGCCGTCAACTGCGACAACACCATCGCCACCGTCACCTATGACCGGCTGGCGGATGAGGTGACCAGTGGCAGCCGCATCCTGCTGGACGACGGCCGCGTTGAGATGGTGGTGGTGGAGGTGGACGGCCCCGGCCAGACCCTCAAGTGCCGGGTCACGGTGGGCGGGGTGCTCTCCAACAACAAGGGGGTCAACTTCCCCGACGTCCAGCTCTCGATCCGGGCCCTGACCCCCAAGGACCGCCGCGACCTGGCCTTCGGCCTGCAGCAGGGCGTCGACTGGGTGGCCCTGAGCTTCGTGCGCAACCCCTCCGACATGCTGGAGATCCGGGAGCTGATCCGCAGCCACGGCCACGACACCCCCGTGGTGGCCAAGATCGAGAAGTTCGAGGCCATCGATGCCATCGACGCGATCCTGCCTCTCTGCGACGGGGTGATGGTGGCCCGCGGCGACCTCGGGGTGGAGATGCCCGCCGAGGAGGTGCCGCTGCTGCAGAAGGAGCTGATCCGCAAGGCCAACAGCCTCGGCATCCCGATCATCACGGCCACCCAGATGCTGGATTCGATGGCCTCCTGCCCCCGGCCCACCCGGGCCGAAGTGAGCGATGTGGCCAACGCCATCCTCGACGGCACCGACGCGGTGATGCTCTCCAACGAGACGGCCGTGGGGGATTACCCCGTGGAGGCGGTGGCCACCATGGACCAGATCGCCCGCCGCATCGAGCGCGACTACCCCCAGCGGGTGCTGGACAGCCACATGGCCACCACCATCCCCAACGCCATCTGCCAGGCGGTCAGCAGCATCGCCCGCCAGCTGAACGCCGCGGCGATCCTGCCCCTCACCAAGACCGGCTCCACCGCCCGCAACGTCAGCAAGTTCCGCCCCAGCACCCCGATCCTGGCGATCACCTCCGATGTCACGGTGGCCCGCCAGCTGCAGCTGGTGTGGGGGGTCAACCCGCTGTTGATCCAGGACGAGTCCAGCAGCAGCCGCACCTTCAGTGTCGCCATGGCCACGGCCCAGCAGCTGGGGCTCCTGGGGGCCGGTGACCTGGTGGTCCAGACCGCCGGCACCCTCGAGGGGGTGAGCGGTTCCACCGATCTGGTCAAGGTCGGCATTGTCTCCGCCGTCATGGGTCGTGGTGTCGGCATCGGCAGCGGCACCGTGAGCGGCAAGGTGCGGCTGGCCAGCTCGCCCGAGGATGCCGCCCGCCTGGAGGCCGGCGAGATCCTGGTGGTGCGCGAGACCAGCGCCGCCTACCTGGAGGCGATCCGCAAGGCCCGCGGGGTGATCGCCGAGGAGGAAGGCCGCCAGAGCCACGCCGCCGTGATTGCCGAGCGTCTGGGCGTGCCCGTGATCGTCGGTGTGGCGAACGCCACCCTCGAACTGCGCATGGGCGAGGTGGTCACCCTCGAGATTCAGGAGGGGGTGGTGCACCGGGGCCCCCGCAGTGCCCACGCTTCGTCGGTGCCCTCGTTCCTCTAGAACCGAAGCCACTCCGGCTGTGCCGCCATGGCCTCCAAGCTGCCCCTGAGCGAGACGGTGTCCATGGCGCTGCTGACGCTGCGCTCCAACCGTCTGCGCAGCCTGCTCACCATGCTGGGCATCGTGATCGGCAATGCCTCGGTCATCACCCTGGTGGGGGTTGGGCGCGGGGCCCAGAACCTGGCCGAAAGCCAGCTCAGCACCCTCGGCGCCAACGTGTTGTTCGTGGTGCCCGGCAACAACGACACCCGTCGCCAGGGGATCGAGATGCCCCGCACGCTGGTGCTGGAGGACGCCAAGGCCATCGCCGAGCAGGTGCCGAGCGTGCGCCGCGTCGCCCCCCAGATCACCCTCAACGAGGTGGCCCAGGCCGGTGGCTTCAGTGCATCGGTCTCGGTCTCGGGGGTGACGCCCGAATTCCTGCCGGTGCGGAGCTTTGAAGTGACCCGGGGCCGCTTCATCGATGAGCGCGATCTCAAGGCTGCCCGCAACGTGGTGGTGATCGGGCCCGATCTGCAGAAGAAGCTGCTGCCCGCTGGCGAGGCCCTGGGCCGCCAGCTGCGCATCCGGGACAAGTCCTTCGAGGTGATCGGCGTTCTGGCCCCGAAGGGGGCGGTGTTCGGCTCCAACCAGGACGAGAACGCCTACATCCCCCTCACCACGATGGTGAGCCAGCTGAGCGGCCGGGATCCCACCTTCGGCATCAGCCTCACCTTCATCAGCGTCGAGGCGAAGGATGAGGCCAGCACCGGCGCGGCCGCCTTCCAGATCACCAACCTGCTGCGCCAGCGCCACCGCATCCTGCGGGAGGACGACTTCGCCGTGCGTTCCCAGAAGGATGCCCTCACGATCGTCGGCACGATCACGGGCGGTCTGACCCTGATGCTGGGCGCCATCGGTGCCGTGTCCCTGCTGGTGGGCGGGATCGGCATCATGAACATCATGCTGGTGTCGGTGAGTGAACGCACCGAGGAGATCGGCCTGCGCAAGGCCCTTGGTGCCCGCAGCAGCGACGTGCTGCTCCAGTTCCTGGTGGAATCCCTGGTGCTGGCGAGCCTCGGCGGGGTGATCGGCAGTGCCATGGGTCTGGGTACCGTGGGCCTGGTGGCGGCCTTCACCCCCCTGCCGGCCACCATCGAGGCCGGCACGGTGCTGCTGACGGTGGGGCTGTCCGGCTCGATCGGCCTGTTCTTCGGCGTCGTGCCGGCGCGCAGGGCCGCCCGGCTGGATCCGATCGCCGCCCTCAGGAGTCTGTGAAGGCGTTCGGGTGGCCTGACCGGTTGCGGGCCCTAGCCTTGCCTTGAGCCGACGAGAACAGAAGAAAAGATTAAGACTGGCAATCCGTCGCCTTCGTCACCGAATCCCCACAGCCGCAATGGCTTGATGGTATGGACGTCGCCACATGAAGGTGTTGGATCAACTGGCCCGGACGGAACAGGTGGATTGCGGTTACCGGAACGGCTCCGACCGCATGATCATCCTGCGCTGCATCGGGCCGGAGCAGTTCTTCCTCGAACGGGTCGTCTTTCCTTTCGAACTCCTGACCTTTCAGTGTCCGGATCGGAGCGAGGTGGAGATCTGGACACACGGCCTGGGTGGTCCGGAGCTGCTCGAATCGATCGAGGTCCGCGAACTGATCATGGAATCGGCCCCGGTGTCCGAGGCTGCCAACGGCGGGATGGAGCTCAATCCCTGGCTCCAGGCCAGCTGAGCCGTCCGCGCCGGGGGCCGGAGGCTCCCGGTTCCGGGCCGCGCGCTCTTAGGGTTGTCCGAAAGCTTCACAACCATGAATCAGCGCTGGCGTGTCCTTGCCCTGTGGCTGTTGCCGGTCGCCGTGGCCCTGTTCCTGGGCTGGCAGCTGCTGAGTTCCGGGGGGCGTCTGGCCCCCGCCGACAGCGGCGGCGACACCACCGCGCCCCGCAATGCGGCGGTGGCCCGCATGAGCTACGGCCGCTTCCTCGATTACGTGGAGGCCGGACGCGTCACCGCCGTCGACATCTTTGACGGGGGCCGCACCGCCGTGATCGAAGCGGTGGACCCTGACCTCGACAACCGCGTCCAGCGCCTGAGGGTCGATCTTCCCGGTGTGGCGCCGGAGCTGATCAACAAGCTCAAGGACCAGGGCATCAGCTTCGATGTCCATCCGCCCAAGTCCACCCCACCGGCCCTCGGCCTGCTGGGCAACCTGCTCTTCCCGCTGTTGCTGATCGGCTCGCTGATCTTCCTGGCCCGGCGCTCCTCCGGCATGCCGGGCGGCCCTGGCCAGGCGATGCAGTTCGGCAAGTCCAAGGCACGTTTTGCCATGGAGGCCGAAACCGGCGTCAAGTTCGACGACGTCGCCGGTGTGGAGGAGGCCAAGCAGGATCTCCAGGAGGTGGTCACCTTCCTGAAAACTCCTGAGCGCTTCACTTCGGTGGGGGCCAAGATTCCCCGGGGCGTGCTCCTGGTGGGCCCTCCCGGCACCGGCAAGACCCTGCTGGCCAAGGCGATCGCCGGTGAGGCTGGTGTCCCCTTCTTCTCCCTCTCCGGTTCGGAGTTTGTGGAGATGTTCGTCGGTGTCGGCGCCAGCCGCGTCCGCGACCTCTTCAAGCGGGCCAAGGAGAACAGCCCTTGCCTGATCTTCATCGACGAGATCGACGCCGTCGGCCGTCAGCGCGGCGCCGGCATCGGCGGCGGCAACGACGAGCGGGAGCAGACCCTCAACCAGCTGCTCACCGAGATGGATGGCTTCGAGGGCAACAGCGGCATCATCATCATCGCCGCCACCAACCGCCCCGACGTTCTGGATTCGGCCCTGATGCGCCCGGGCCGCTTTGATCGCCAGGTGCAGGTGGACGCTCCCGACATCAAGGGACGGCTCTCGATCCTCAAGGTGCACAGCCGCAACAAGAAGCTGGCCGACGACGTCTCCCTCGAGATGATTGCCCGCCGCACCCCCGGTTTCACCGGCGCCGACCTGGCCAACCTGCTCAATGAGGCGGCGATCCTGACCGCCCGCCGGCGCAAGGAAGCCACCGGCCTGGCCGAGATCGACGACGCCGTCGACCGGATCATCGCCGGCATGGAGGGCAAACCCCTCACCGATGGCCGCAGCAAGCGCCTGATTGCTTATCACGAAGTGGGCCATGCCCTGGTGGGCACCCTGGTGAAACAGCACGATCCGGTGCAGAAGGTCACCCTGATCCCCCGCGGTCAGGCCCAGGGCCTCACCTGGTTCGCCCCCGACGAGGAACAGATGCTCGTCAGCCGCGCCCAGCTGCGGGCCCGGATCATGGGCGCCCTCGGGGGCCGTGCCGCCGAGGACGTGGTCTTCGGTCACTCCGAGGTGACCACCGGTGCCGGCGGGGACATCCAGCAGGTGGCCTCGATGGCCCGCCAGATGGTGACGCGCTTCGGCATGAGCGACCTGGGTCCGATGTCCCTGGAGGCCGGCAATCAGGAGGTGTTCCTGGGCCGCGATCTGATGACCCGCAGCGATGTCTCCGATGCCATCGCCCACAAGATCGACGAGGCCGTCCGGCAGATCGTCCAGAGCTGCTACACCGACACGGTCAAGTTGGTGGCCGAACACCGTGCCTGCATGGACCGGCTGGTGGAACTGCTGATCGAGAAAGAAAGCCTTGATGGGGATGAGTTCCGGCTGATCGTCTCCGAGTTCGCTTCGATTCCCGACAAGGATCGCTTCTCCCCCCTGCTCACGGCCGCCGACCTGGCTGCCACCCCCCATCAGGAAGCCGCCGTCGCCGAAACCAGCGAGGCCTCCTGAGGCTCACCGCTTTGCCATGGAAAAGGCCTGCCGAAGCAGGCCTTTTTTTTGTCTCTGCTTTCGGCTCAGACGGGACGAACCGGGCGCTTTTCGATCACCTTGTCGATCAGGCCATAGGCCATCGCTTCGGCCGGGGACATGAAGAAGTCCCGGTCGGTGTCGATCTGGATCCGCTCGAGATCCTGACCGGTGCGGCCGGCCAGTTCGCGGTTGAGCTTGTCCTTCAGATAGAGGATCTCATCCGCCTGGATGCGGATGTCACTGGCCTGGCCCCGGGCGCCGCCGAGGGGCTGGTGAATCATGATCCGGGAGTGGCTGAGGCTGCTGCGCTTGCCCTTGGCGCCGGCACAGAGCAGGAACGCGCCCATGCTGGCCGCCAGGCCGACGCAGACGGTCTGCACGTCAGGTTTGATGTGCTGCATCGTGTCAAAGATGCCAAGGCCGTCGTAAACCGAACCACCCGGCGAATTGACATAGAGGAAGATATCCTTCTCAGGATCTTCGGCCTCCAGAAACAGCAGCTGGGCCACCACGCGGTTGGCGGACTCCGCCGTCACCGGTTCGCCGAGGAAGATGATCCTCTCGCGCAGCAGGCGGGAATAGATGTCGAAGGCTCTTTCACCGCGACCCGACTCCTCGATGACGATCGGGATCATGGGCTCCAGACAGGCGATTGAAACGATCCTACCCAGCCGCCGATCGGGTCGAGTGCCTGCAGCGCTAAGGTCGCAGCAACGAAGAATCCAACCGCGTGAGCGCTGCTCTCACCGTCGCCGACAGCAAACGCGCCTTCCACGGCGCCTTCCCCCATGTCATCGGTCCCCTCTACCGGCGCATGGTCGACGAATTGCTGGTGGAGCTCCACCTGCTG
The DNA here is from genome assembly GCA_943367705.1 of Synechococcus sp. UW140. Taxonomy (GTDB): domain Bacteria; phylum Cyanobacteriota; class Cyanobacteriia; order PCC-6307; family Cyanobiaceae; genus Cyanobium. Next base: position 168,221 of record CALRJV020000002.1, on the reverse strand, counting down.
AGCCGTCAGAAGGGTTTCCAGAGTGATCCCCTGTTCGCCGTCGGGGTCGTGCAGGTCTTCGATGGCTTTGCCCGGGGTTACCGCCCCGAGGCCCAGAAGGGCCCCCTCTTTGACGCCCTCTGCGCCTCCTCCGGCTTCGACGGGCCCGACCTGCGTCGCCAGTGCAACGATGCCCTGGCCGCCATGGGGCGCCACAGCCAGGCCGAGGTGCGCCAGTGGATCGAGCGCCAGGGGGAGGGGGCGCCGCCGCCGGTGGCCACCGCCCTGGCCGGCATCCGCCGGCCCGACTTCCACTATTCCCGTCTGATGGCCGTCGGCCTGCTGGCCCTGCTGGAGCAGGCCCTGGCCGACGACGCCATGGAGCCCCAGGCCCTGCGGCAGCTGGCCCACGAGATCGGCGAGTCGATGGGCCTGCTGCGCGACCGCCTCGACAAGGACCTGGCCCTTTACGCCAGCAACCTGGAGAAGATGACGATGGCCGTCGAACTCATGGAGGAGACGGTGGCCGCCGAGCGGCGGCGGCGTGAGCGTCAGGCCGTCAGCGGCTCACCTGAAGGCGTCCCTTCAGCCAGCTGAGGCCTGCACCGCCGCTGGCGGATCCACCAGGAACGGACTCCATCCACAGCTGGTCGGCACGGCGCACCAGTTCCGGCATGGGCTCGGGCAGCAGGCCCAGCTGGTCGAGCCCCCTCGGCCGGACCCGCAACCAGAGCTCACCGCTGGCTGGGGCACTCGTACCCGCGGTGGCCATCGGCTGCCAGCGGCCAGGCACCGGTCCGAGGAACAGGAGCAGCTGGGGCGAGGGCCCGCTCTCTTCGATCCAGCGCCAGCCCCCCTGCACCACACCGTCCTGCCGGCTCCAGGTGGCGGCGAGCGCCTGGGAGCTCGTGGTGCTGCCAGGGCCATCTTCCAGCCCCTGGGCCTGCAGGGCCTTGGCCAGGCCCAGCAGCAGCTGACGCCAGCCCTGGCGGTCGGGGCCCACCGCCACCTGGAGCTCAAGCGAGGCCTGGAAGGGACCGGTGGCCTGGGGTTGGAGCCGCAGCCGGAACGGGGAACGGCGCAGCAGGGCGAGCCCCTTGGTGTCGATGCCGTAGCGGGCCGCCAGCGGGTCGCGGATCAGCTGGCGGGCCAGCAGCCCGCGGAACAGCTGCTCCAGGGAAGAGCCCTGGAGTTCCAGCAGCAGGTCGGCGGGCAGGGGCGGCCGTGGGGAGGGCGGCAGGTCCGGGGTCCCCAGGCTGGCCGCCGGGCCGGCGGAGGCGGGCCGGTCGGAGGCCTCGCCGCGCCAGCGCACCTCGGAGGACTCCAGCGCGAGAGACAGGCAGCCCTCCTGATAGGCCTCCAGCAACGGGGCGAGGGGCCCCACCAGCGCCCCGAGACCGGTGGCGTTCCAGAACACCCCCTGGCCGGTTTCCAGGCGGGGCAGGCAGGCGCTGAACAGCCCGCGGCCGGCCCGCTGGTCCGGTCGCAGCTGGTCCTGCAGCAGGCGCCGGGAGAGGGGATCGGGAGCCAGCACCAGCAGGTTCCCCACCCGCAGGCCATCGGCAGGCAGGGGCCGCCGGGCTCCGGCACCAGCGTTCTCCTGGACCACCAGATAGGCACCGCCATCGGTGTGGGGTCCCCAGAACTGCCACCAGGTGCGGCGCTGCTGGCGCCACAGCCTGGACGCTGGGGCCTCGCCGAGTCGTTCGCGCCACAGAGCGGGGACAGGACGCTCGGGGCTGGCGGGGAAGCTCTGCAGCAGGCTGCTCACCGCCATCAGCTGCTCGAGGCCCTGGGCCCGGGGCCGGGGCCAGCGCCACAGGGCCAGGCTCGGCAGCAGCAGCAACAACAGCAGCGTGGCCGTGGTGAGCGGCAGGGGCGGCAGCGGCAGCCGGCGGGGGAGGCGCGGCAGGGCCGGAAACGCCGTGGGGGGCCCCATCAGCGGTTGCGGCCCTCGCTGGTGCGACGCCGACGCCGGTCCCGCCATTCGACGGTGGAAAGGTAGATCACGCCAACGCTCACGAAGAGCAGCAGGGCGGAGGCGAGGCCCGCCAGCAGGGTGGTGGTGGGGAAGGCCAGATCAGAAACCGATGCTGTTGTCACCGTTGCGGCCCCACACCACCATGGCGATCGAGAAGGTGAAGATGGCCGCCAGGGCGGACCAACCAAGGGTGATCAACATCGGACCCGGTTCAAGACTGCGCGCATGTTACCTACGCTGGTGACCGGCAGCCGTTGCAGGCCCATGGTCGTCGCCCCCTCGAGAAGTCCCGCCCCGATCGCCCAGCGCCGGTCCGAGCACTACCCCAGTGTCAACGTGATCGTGCTCGACGACGACGTCAACACGTTCCAGCACGTGGTCGAGGTGCTCGTGCGCCATCTGCCCGGCATGCAGCCCGACCGGGCCTGGGAGCTGGCCCACCGGATCGATGGTGAAGGTTCAGCGCTGGTCTGGAGCGGACCGCTCGAGCAGGGGGAGCTGTACCACCAACTGCTCTCCGCCGAAGGGCTGACGATGGCGCCCCTGGGCCACGGCTGAGCAGCACCCATGGCCCGGCTGGTGATCACCCACAGCACCTACGTGGAGGGGCTGATTCCTTTGCTGCGGCGCCTGGCGACCCTGCCGGAGATCGACACGATCACTCCGGCGGTGATCACCCGGGTCAGGGGCCGCAGCGTCGGCCTGCGGCTGCGGGTGTCGACCCCGATCACCGGAGGCCACAAGCTGCTGGCCCGCCGGGGCAGCACGGCCCAGGAGGTGTTCGTGGTCACCCGGCTGAGCCGGGATCAGCTGCAGGAGGAGCTGGATCGGCTGACGAACTGAGCAGGCTGGTGGGGGCCACCCGTTCGTAGACGGCCGGGGTGCCGAAGCGGCCGTAGGCCCCGCTGTCGCGGAACCAGCTCGCCCCTTCCACCACCTGAAGGTCGCTCGGACGCAGTCCCCAGCGGCGCTCCAGGTAGGCAGATGCAGCGGCCGCATCGAAACGGGGCTGGTCCCAGGCCACGACCGCCAGGGCCAGGGCCCGGATCCGCAGGGCGCCGGCGGGACTTTCCTGGATCTCCTCCTCCAGCAGGAAGGTGCGGAACTCGCCCGCGCTCTCCCCTTCCAGGGGGTATTTCTGCAGGTAGAGGGCCCGGGCCCGGGGGAACACCGGACCCGGAGCGCGGGCGAGCAGGCGCTCGAAGGCCTGCTGGAAGCTGGGGGACTCGCTGGTCACGGCGGCGGGGGGGCGTGTCCCCAGCATGCCGGGCCGGGCGTGATCGGGATGGGCTGAAAAGGGGTGGACCGCCGTGCCGTCTTGCCCCAGTGTTCGACCTGGATGAACCAGAAGGGGAGTCAGGGGCGGGGCTTCGTTTCCGGCAATGAAGCCGGTCTACGTTGCCGTCGCTGAAGACTCCCCATGTCGAAAGGGAGTCAGATCAGAAAACTGTGAAAGGCAGTCACCAACACAGCAGTCCACTCTCATCTTAGGCGGGTCAGTGGGGGAGCGGCCAGATGGCCCGCACCTCGGCCAGCAGGCGCTGGCGCTGCAGTTCCCGCTCCTCCGCCGTGGTGCCATCCAGGAGCAGGGTGAGATGGCCCAGCTTGCGGCCCACCCCACCGCCCCGCTTGCCGTACCAGTGCAGATGGGCTCCCGGCAGCGCCTCCAGCGCCTGGCGGCGCGGGAGCTGCTCGTCATCGCCCGCCTCCGGCGCCAGCAGATTCACCATCAGCGCCCCGGGCACCACCGCTTCGGTGGATCCCATCGGCAGGCCGGCGACGATCCGCACCTGCTGGGCGAACTGGCTGGTGCGGCAGGCCTCGATCGTCAGATGGCCGGAGTTGTGGGTGCGGGGGGCCAGCTCGTTGACCTGCAACCCCGAAGGCCCGTAGAAGAACTCGATCGACAGCACCCCCACGTAGTCGAGGGCGGTGAGCAGGGAGGCGGCCACGTTGCGGGCGAACACCTCGACCCGGTGGTCCACCGGTGCGGGGAAGAGCACCCAGTCGCAGACGCGGAGGTGCTGGTGGGTCTGCACCAGGGGATAGCAGGCCACCTGGCCCTGCCGGTCACGGCAGGCCACGAGCGCCAGCTCCTGCTCGAAGCCCACCAGTTCCTCGAGGATCCAGTCCTCCGGCTCGACGTGACCGAGCAGGTCCTGCAGCGCCCCCAGGTCGGCCACCGGCACCGTGCCCCGGCCGTCGTAGCCGCCAAGGCTGGCCTTGGCCATCAGGGGAAAGGCGAAGCCGTCGGGGAGGCGCGGCAGCGCTGGCGCCTGCAGGGGAGGCAGGGGGGCCGCCAGCGGCAGCCCATCCGCCTCACGAGCCGGGGGGAGGGGAGGCTCCGGCTGGAGCACATCGGCCAGGGGGAACCAGCGGGGGGCGGGCAAGTGCAGGTCGCCGAGCAGCCGCCGCTGGCCCGCCTTGCTGACCAGGGGCTGGAGGGCATCCAGACCCGGCAGAAACCGCAGGGCGGGCCCCTCCAGGGCCCGCAGTTCCTCGAGCGGGATCCACTCGTTCTCGAAACTGATGGCGCCGCAGCCGCCGGCCAGCTCCCGGGTGGCGTTCACGTCATCGACCGGCGCCAGCACCACACGGGCGGCGGAACGCGTGGCCGGATCCTCGGCACCGGGCGTCTGCACGTGTACCGCAACACCGAGATCCCGGGCGGCCTCGGCGAGCATCCAGGCCAGCTGGCCACCGCCGACGATGCCGATGGCGTCCAGCGGTGCCGGCGTGGCCTGGAAAAGGGGGTCCGCGATGGTCTGCACCCTGGGGTTGGTGGCTCGGAGCGGCATCCAGCCTGCCATCAGGGCGTTGTAGCACCCACACCTGGGTTCACTGGAGCGGATTCTCGGCGGCGAAGGCGTAGCGGAGCAGGCTGAGCAGCAGCACGATCAGGAACAGGGCAAGCCCGACGGTGCAGGCGTAGCTGATCTCCAGCTCGGAAAAGGCCTGGTCGTAAACGTAATAGACGATCGTGCGGGTGCTGTCGGCCGGCCCCCCCTGGGTCATCAGGTAGACCTCCTCGAAAACCTTGGTGGCCCCGATGGCCGAGATCACCGCCACCAGGGTGATGTAGGGCCTCAGCAGGGGCAGGGTGATGTCCAGATGGCGGCGCCAGCCCTCGCTGCCGTCGAGGGCCGCCGCCTCGTAGAGATCGGCGGAGATGCCCTGCAGGCCGGCCACGAAGATGACCATGTAATAGCCGAGCCCCTTCCAGAGGGTCACGAGCATCACCGAGGGCAGGGCCAGGCTGGTGGAGGTGAGGAAGCCGATCGGCGAGAAGCGATCCCCCAGCAGGGCGCCCAGCCAGCCGTTGACCAGGCCGTTCTCGGCGTAGAGCCAGCGGAAGGCGATCGCCGCCACCACCAGCGACACCAGCACCGGGGTGTAGAAGGCGCCCCGGAACCAGTGGATGCCAGGCAGCTGGCGGTTGACCAGCACCGCCAGGGCCAGGGATCCGAGCACGATCGGCGGCACCACCCCCACCAGATAGAGAAAGGTGGTGCCCGTGACCCGCAGCAGCATCGGGTCGGCCAGCAGGCGGCGGAAGTTGGCCAGGCCCACGAAGGTGAGCGGCTCGCCCACATCCAGCCCGGTGCGGGTGAAGCTGATCACCAGGGCCATGGCCGCCGGGATCAGCACCGACACGGCGAGCAGCACCAGGGCGGGGGTCAGGAACGCCCAGGCGGAGCGGGTGGCAGCCGGTGCGGCGGGGGTGGGTGAGGCCATGGGTGCATCCTGCCGGAGCCGGGGCGATGCACAATCGGAACCGAGGCAGGAGCCCCCTTGGTGCCGCCCCACCCCTTTCCCCATGACCCCAACGCCGACGCCGAAGCAGGTGCTGCGGGAGGTCTTCGGCTACGACGCCTTCCGCGGCCCCCAGGCCGCCATCGTCGAGCACGTCTGCGCGGGGGGATCGGCCCTGGTGCTGATGCCCACCGGTGGCGGCAAGTCGCTCTGCTATCAGATCCCGGCCCTCTGCCGGCCGGGCACGGCCGTGGTGGTGTCGCCCCTGATCGCCCTGATGCAGGACCAGGTGGGGGCCCTGCGGCAGGCGGGCGTCCGGGCGGCCGCCCTGCACTCGGCCGAGAGCGGCGAGGCGGCGGCGGCCACCTGGCGGGAGCTGCAGGCCGGGAGGCTGGATCTGCTCTACGTGTCGCCGGAGCGGCTGCTGAACGGTGATCTGATCGAGCGGCTCGCCGATCTGCCCCTGGCCCTGTTCGCCATCGACGAAGCCCACTGCGTCTCCCAGTGGGGCCACGATTTCCGGCCCGAGTACCTGCAGCTGGCGGTACTCGCCGAGCGCTTCGGGGCCGTTCCCCGCATCGCCCTCACGGCCACCGCCGATCCCCGCACCCGGACCGAGATCGTGGCGCGCCTGGGCCTGGAGCAGGCGGCGGTGTTCCTGGCCAGCTTCGATCGGCCCAACATCCGTTACCTGCTGCGGGACAAGAGCGAGCCGAAACGCCAGCTGCTGGAGTTTCTCGCCAGCCAGCGGGGCCACGCCGGCATCGTCTACGCCCGCTCCCGCAAGCGGGTGGAGGAGTTCGCCACCCTGCTGGCGGCCGAGGGGCATGACGCCCTGCCTTACCACGCCGGCCTGGCGGCGGACACACGCAGCGCCGCCCTGGAGCGGTTCCGCCATGGCAGCGGCGTGATCGTGGTGGCGACCATCGCCTTCGGCATGGGCATCGACAAGCCGGACGTGCGCTTCGTCGCCCATGTGGACCTGCCCAAGAGCCTGGAGGCCTACTACCAGGAGACGGGCCGGGCGGGCCGCGATGGGCTGCCCGCCATCGCCTGGATGGTGCACGGCGCCGCCGACGTGCCGCCGCTGCGCCGTTTCATCGAGGAGTCCGACGCCGAACCGACCCAGAAGCGGATCGAGCATGGCCGGCTCGACTCCCTGATCGGCTTCGCCGAGACCTCCGGCTGCCGCCGCCGGATCCTGCTCGACTACCTGGGCGAAACGGGCAGCGCCGACTGCGGCAACTGCGACGTCTGCCTGGAGCCGAACCAGGGCGTGGACGTGACCGAGCCGGCCCGCAAGGCCCTCTCGACCGTGTACCGGACCGGCGGCCGCTTCGGGGCCGCCCACCTGGTGGACGTGCTGCTGGGGGGCGACACCGCCCGGGTCCGCAGCCTCGGCCATGACCAGCTGGGGGTGTTCGGAATCGGCAAGGAACTGGACCGGCTGCAGTGGCGCAGCCTCTTCCGCCAGCTCACCGCCAGGGGCTACCTGGTGGCGGCCGCCGATGGCCATGGCGGCCTGCAGTTCGGCCCCGATGAAATCGTGCGGCCACTGCTGCGGGGGGAGTCCAGGCTCGAGATCCGGCTGCCGCCCCCAGCCAGGGAGCGGCGGGGGTTCCGCGCCCCTTTGGGCAGCGCGACGCCAGCGACCGGCGCGGAGTCCGCCGCCGATCCGGATCTGCTGGCGGCCCTGAAGGCCTGGCGGCTGGAGCAGGCCCGGCAGCAGCGCCTGCCCCCCTATGTGGTCTTTCATGACCGCACGCTGGTGGCCATCGCCGAACGCCGCCCCGCCTGCCTCGACGAGCTCGCTGGCCTCACCGGCATCGGCAACGCCAAGCTGGCCAGCTACGGGGAGGCGGTGCTGGAGGTGGTCCGCCGCCTCTCCCCCCAGCCCTAGCCTCGGATCACCTTCGCCCCTTCCTCCGTGCCGCAGGAGTACCGCACCATCACGGTGTCCCTCGCTGCCGATCCCTACCCGGTCCTCATCGGTGAGGGCCTGCTCGGAGGCCTTGGTTCGTTCCTGCTCCAACGGGGCATCCCGGGCGGCACACGGGTGCTGATGGTGACCAACCCCGACGTGGAGCGGTTCCATGGCGCCCAGGCACTGCAGAGCCTGGAGGCCAGCGGCTTTGTGGTGCGGACGCTGGTGATCGAGGCCGGCGAGGAACAGAAGAACCCCGCCACCGTGGCGGCCATCCACGACGCCGCCTTCGCCCACCGCCTGGAGCGGAGTTCCCTGATCGTCGCCCTCGGCGGCGGTGTGGTGGGGGACATGGCGGGCTACGCCGCCGCCACCTGGCTGCGGGGCATTGCCGTGGTGCAGGTGCCCACCACCCTGCTGGCGATGGTGGATGCGGCCATCGGTGGCAAGACCGGGGTGAACCATCCCGGCGGCAAGAACCTGATCGGCGCCTTCCACCAGCCGAAGCTGGTGCTGATCGATCCCCTGGTGCTGTCCACCCTGCCGGAACGGGAGTTCCGGGCCGGCATGGCGGAGGTGATCAAGTACGCCGTGATCGGCGACGGGATTCTCTTCCGGGATCTGGAGACGGCCGCCGAACGGGACCCCCGCGGAGGCCTGGCCAGCCGGGAAGCCGTCGGCCCCGTGCTGCTGCAGCGGCTGCTGGAGCGCTCAGCGGCCGCCAAGGCCCGCGTGGTGGCCGCCGACGAACGGGAAGGGGGATTGCGGGCGATCCTCAATTACGGACACACCCTGGGCCACGCGGTGGAGAACCTCAGCGGCTACGGCACCTGGCTGCACGGCGAGGCCGTGGGTCTGGGCATGCTGGCGGCCGGCGACATCGCCGTGGCGATGGGTCTCTGGAGCCAGACGGACCAGGACCGCCAGCGACGCTTAATAGCCTCCGCCGGTCTGCCCATGGAGTGGCCGGCCCTCGATCCGGAGGCGGTTCTGGCCTCCCTGCAGGCGGACAAGAAGGTGCGCCAGGGGAAGGTGCGTTTCGTGCTGCCCACCGGTGTGGGCTCGGTCACGATCCGCGACGACGTGGAACCCGCCACCATCAGGGCCGCCCTGGCGGTCGCCAGTTCGATCGGCGCCCCCTGACATGGCGGCCCGATCCGGGGCCTTCCTGCCGGCCATGCCCCGCAGGGAAGGGGTTCAATCGTGGTCTTTCGCTGACAGGGAAGGCGCGACCCGCCCTGATCGGAGACCATCACCGCAAGGTTTTATGCACCACGGCCCATGAGCAGTCGTCCCAGCCGGTTCAACAACTTCCTGAGCCAGCCCCTGCGACGACTCGGTGCCCTGGCCAGAGCCATGGGGCTTGGCGGGCAGGAAGAGACCGCCGGGCCGGACCCATCCACCGCCCCTGCGGAGGAGCCCCCGTCATCGGCGGCGCCGGCACAGGCGTCGTCCACACCTGAGCCCGCACCCCAGGAGAGCGGCGGCGCCAGCTGGGTGGCCTTCGTCCCCCGTGATCCCCAGTGGTCCCAGGTGCGCTGGTCCATCGAGCCAGCCGACCGCCAGCGGGCCCAGGCCGAAGGAGCCGCCCAGCTGTGCCTGCGCGTCGCCGACGTGACAGGCCTCGATGGAGGTTCCACCCACCCCCACACCCTCCAGGAAGTGGTGGTCGACAGCCAGGCCAGCGAGTGGTACCTGCCGGTTCCCCTCTCCGGACGCGATTACCGGGTGGAGCTGGGCTTCCGCAAGGGCGGCAGCGGCGGCTGGATCTCGTTGGCCTTTTCCGCCACCGCCCATGTGCCGGAGCTGGACGGAACCGCCCTGACCATCCCCGATCCCTTCGTCGCCTTCTCCCTTCCGCCCGCCGTCGAGCCGGCTCCTGGAGCCATGCCGGCCGGCGAGATCGTCAACGATCTGCACGAGCGGCTCTACCAGAGCGCCACCAGCCCCTGGCGGCGCCTGGGCCGTGGCTCGGAGGCTTTCCACGAGATGGGTTCGGCTGCTGGTCTCGCGGGGGGTGGGGAGTTTTCCGCCTCAGGCGCCGGCCCCTGGGCCTCCGGCCGCAGCGGTTCCGGCATCGGTGGGGTGGCTCCCCGCCAGCGCTCCTTCTGGCTGGTGGCCGATGCCGAGCTGATCGTCTATGGGGCCACCGACCCCTCCGCCAGCCTCAGCATCGGCGGTGAGGTGGTTCCCCTGTCCGCCGACGGCACCTTCCGCCTCCAGGTGCCCTTCCGTGACGGCCAGCAGCTCTACCCGATCGAGGCCCTGGCGGCCGATGGCGAGCAGAAGCGCAGCATCACCATGGAGTTCCGCCGCACCACGCCCCACGCCAACGTCAATCCCCGCGATGAGGCCCAGCCGGAGTGGTTCTGAGCCCCATCAGTGGCTCTCCCGTAACTGCTCGGTGCAGATGGTGATGCACTCACCGTCGTCCAGGGAACAGGTGGTGATGCAGGCGAAGTAACGCTCAACGGGGTCATCGTTCCAGACCCCATCGACAGTGAGCGGATCCACCAGCCGATCGACAGCCCCATCAGCCAGGCGATCACCGAGAACCCTGTCCATGGCCGCTCCTCTGGAAGTCTTTTCAACCTAACCTCATAGCCTGATGGCACCTGAAGGATTGAGCAGGAATGCTCATTCCTTTGTGAGGGGATGTAACGGGGGCTGGGGAGATATAGAAGGCTTGATGTGTAACGGTGCGTTGCGATGTAAGGCTCACTTATGGTGAACTCCTTGGTGGTTCACCCCAAGGGTTGCCTCAGGAACAGGGGCTCCGTCACCGGGGTCGGCGGTTCCCTGTCACGGCGCAGGGCGATCCAGCGGAATTCGCCGAGTCCGGCGGGATCCACCAGCCGCAGCAGGGTCTCCCTGCACTGGAGCAGTTCCGCCAGGGGCGTGCCGCTCTGGTGCTGGAGGCCATGGAGACGCTGGGCGAGCCCGAGGGCCAGCAGGGCCTCCCCCTGACGGCAGACGCCCAGGGTCTGCCAGCCTCCGGCCCGGGAAGCCGCCCCCAGGCTCTCCAGGCAGAGGTGGGCGGTCAGGTCCCAGTGCCCCGGCTCCCGCAGCGGGTCGTCGCTGGCCCGATGGCGGCTGTAGGCCATCAGAGTGCCGTTGCTGCGCTGGGGCGCGTAGTAGCGGCGGGCCTCATGGGCGTAGTCGATCACCAGCAGCCAGCCCTGGGCGAGCGCTTCACCGCAGGCGGCCAGCCAGGGGGCGAGTCCGGGGTGGAGCTCGCTGCACCAGCCCTCGGGGCGACGTTCATCGAGGGGCAGCAGTCCAAGGTCGGTCAGGGGCTCGAGCAGCACGCCGGACAGGGGCTCGCCCGCCTCCAGGCGCAGGCCGTCGGCCTCCAGGACGACCCGCTGGCGGCACCAGCGCCCACCCCGGCGCTCGATCCGCTCCACGGCCAGGGCATCCAGCACCTCATGGGCCAGCACCACCCCGCGCAGCGGGGCGCCCGCCAGGGTGCGGAAGTCGGCCCAACGCACCGGCAGGGGGCAGGCGGCAAGGTGCCGGCGTTGCCGCTCGGCCATGCCGGCGTTCGGCTCGACGAGCACCAGCTCGGTGCGCCCGGCCAGGGAGGGCCAGCCGACATGAAGCGCTTCCGCCAGCTGCAGGGCCAGCTGCCCCTCCCCAGGTCCGGTTTCCACCAGGGCCAGAGGTTCGTCAGCGGGCAGCAGGCCCAGCCACTGGGCCACCTGGGGGGCCAGCAGACGGGCGAACTCCTCCCCCAGGGAGGGGGAGGTGACGAAGTCACCCCCAGGGCCGACCTGGAGCCGGCCGCTGCCGTAGGCGCCATGGTCCGGGTCGTGCAGGACCCAGTCCATGTAGTCGAGGAACGGCACCGAACCGCCCGCCGCCCGCAGGCGCTGGGCCAGCCAGTCGGGAACCGCCGGGGAGGCGGGGTGGGACGTGGTCACGCGGCGCAGGGGGACTCGGTGAGAATGCTGACCGATGGACAACGGAACGATGCGGATGGCGGCAGATGGGGCAACCGGATCAGCTGCGGTAGGCGGTCCTGCGGCGACATGGCTGCAACGGAGGAGGCCCGACCAGGGCAGCGCCCTGGCTCGGCGGCTGGGGGCTGCCGTGGCCGCGATCTGCCTTGTGCTCGCCACCTGGTTGCTGCCGGGCATCGTTGGCCCTGCCCTGGCGGCGGACAACCCCCAGCTGCTGCCTGATCACCCCACCCCGGTGATCGACCTGGCCAAGGCCCTCACCGATGGGGAGCGGGGGGCCCTGGAGAGCGAACTGGAGGATTTCGAAGCCACCAGCGGCTGGAAGCTGCGGGTGCTGACCCAGTACGAGCGCACGCCCGGCCTGGCGGTCAAGGGCTTCTGGGACCTCGATGAGCGCAGCCTGCTGCTGGTGGCCGATCCCCGCGGCGGCAACCTGCTGAACTTCAACGTGGGGGAAGCCCTGTTCGCCCTGATGCCCCGCACTTTCTGGGTGGAGCTCCAGACCCGCTACGGCAACCAGTTCTACGTGCGGGACCACGGCGAGGACGGGTCGATCCTCTCCGCCATCCATGCCGTGAAGGGCTGTCTGGCGATCGGCGGCTGCCAGGTGGTGCCCGGCCTGCCCCAGGAGCAGTGGATCCTGACCCTGTGCACCTCGATCCTGGGCGGACTGATCGTCGGTTTCGCCGCCTTCCCCCGCCAGGAGGGTCGCCGGGTGGAATGGACCTGGGTACTGCTGCTCTCGCCCCTTTGGGTGATCCTGTTCGTCGCCCTGGGCATGGGGCCGATCATCACCCGCACCAACGACGTGCTGCCCCTGCTGCGCAACGTGCTGGGCTTCCTAGGGGCTGCGGTGCTGGCCTATCTGATCGCCCAGAAGACCCTCGGAGGCGTGCGGCTGGAGGGCAAGGGGGAAGGCTGAGCGCTCAGGGAGCGGCGGTGGCCGGGGTGCTGACGCGCTCCAGCTGGCAGGAGAGGCTGGTGTCGCTGCAGGCCGGAGGCACCTGACGAATGGCCACGTCTTCCCAGACGGCGGCCGCTTCGTTGCGGAGCTGGGCCAGGTTCTGCTCGTAGAAGCGGCGCAGGTCGTTCAGACGCTTCACGGGCTGACCGTAGAAGCTGCGGCCGGCCAGGGTGGGGAAGGAGGCCCACTCCGGCGCCAGACGGGCCGCCAGGTCGGGAGTCAGCTCGCCGCGGTCGGCCAGCTGCAGGGCTCCACGACGCTGGACCAGGAACAGGGCGGCCTGGTCCTGGGACTCGGGACCGAAATCAGCAACACCCAGGGCCCGGGTGACCATGTCCCAGGTGAACGGCATGAACTGATAAGCCCCGGCGGCGGCACTGGCGTAGCGGGCCGTGCGCATGACGCGGTTGGGATGGCGGTCAAGGGAGTCGAACAGGCTGCCGCCGAAGAGGATCCGGTAGCCGATTTCCTGGCCGTTGGCCCAGGTCCCCTCGGCGTAGCGGATCGTGTTCAGCAGGGCGCGCCGCTCCGGGGTGATGGCGAAGACCCGGGGAGCGGCCGGCAGCGGAGAAAGCATCGCGACCCGCGCCGGAGCGGCGGTGACGGCAGTGATGGCCCCCCAGGTCTGGGAGCCCTCGGCGGCCCTGGCAGGCCCGGCCAGGCTCAGACCCAGTCCGGCGAGGGCGAGGAGCAGGGGGGTGCGCTGAAGGTTCGGCAAGAGAAGAGGTCGTGAAGGACAAGTGTGGGAAGACCCGTTGCAGTAACAACAGTGTCAATCCGGCTTGATGCGCTTGGTGTGACCAGGTCTTCTGGAGAACGGCAACAGGAAGAACCAGTGATCCCGTGACAGAGAAATTGAATTCATGCCGACGAGACTTGGCGGTAATTTGCCGATGAATCCGCAGAATCGATTCCTTATTTGTGACGGTCGAACAACTGTCTACATGTATCAAGAATGACGTTTTGCATTCCGGTTACAGCCAGGGACTGATTTCTCCCGGGTTTGATGAACAGATGATCAAATCCTGAAGGCCTGCCCCATAGGCAGTGCTGATCGTCCCTCCAGCCAGGAGACAAGGGTTCTTGCCGCCGTAGGGGCCCCGTCGACGGCCAGGGGCCCCCGCCGAGGCGGGAGCAGGGGCTGGTCCAGCTCCCAGTCGCCCCTGCGGAAGGCCTCCTGGCTCAGCATCCGGTGCCAGCCGTGGTTGCGCAGGTCCTCCTCCAGCACCGGCGCCTCGGCGAAGCCGCTCCGGTGCACCAGATGGATGCCCACCCCCTGGCTGAAGGCCTCGCAGAAGCTGCTGTAGCCGGGCTTGGTGATCAGCCGGCCGGCCAGGGGCATCAGGTCGAGGGGGCGGACCCCCTGCGGCAGACAGCGGCCATTGGGCACCGTGGCCAGCAGCGGCTCCGGTCCGATGAAGACGTGCTCCGGCCAGCGGGCCAGCAGCTTCGGATCGATCGCCATGCCGAGGCCCCCGAAGCTGACCAGCACCAACCGCTCCCGGTCCGCCGGCAGGGCCAGCTCCCGGGCCAGACGCTCGCCATCGAGCCGGGGCCGGGAGCTGGTCAGGCCCAGCCGCACCTCCGGTATCCCCCAGTCCATCGGCAGGGACAGGGGGCAATGGAGCAGCAGATCCCCCTGGCCGTAGAGCTGCCGATGCCGCTCGGCCCAGGGATGGAAGGCCGGGCCCATCGGGGCATGGATCGCGTCCCAGCCGAAGCTGGCCAGCCAGACGAGCGGCACCCGCAGCCGCCGCGCCAGCAGGGCCGCCGCCGGAGGCACATCCCCCAGCACCAGGACCGGCTGGCGCTGGTCCTCCAGCCAGCGGGCCTCGCGCTCCACCAGTGCCGGCAACTCCTCCTCCAGCCGCTCGAGGGCCATCAGGGTGGCGTCGGCATCGGCACCGAGCGCATCGGCCTGGATCACCCCCACGTCCCAGCGGCAGGGGCGCAGCTCGAAGGGCACCCGTCCGAAGGAGAGCTCCAGAAACGCCGGCGGCAGCCCGGTGGAGAGCACCAGTCGCCAGTCGGGCCGCAGGGCCGCCAGTTCGCAGAGCACCGAGGCGGTACGGGATCCGTGGCCGAAGCCATGGCTGCTGACGCAGGCGTGGATCAGCAAGGACTCAGCACCCCGGCCGCCGGCAGGGCCGCCGTCCAGAGGGTCTGCTCGTAATGGAGGGCACCGTCGATGCCGTACCAGCGGTGGCTGATGTGGCGCAGGTTGCCATCGGCGAACACCACCCAGCTGAAGTGGCGCAGGGCCCGGCCCTGCTGGTCCACCCCGTGGCGGGGCACGCAGGCGGTGTTGAGGAAGGCGGTGCCGTGGGCATCGCGGCGGAAGCTGAGCCGTTCCCCCTGGTGATGGCAGAGGGCGTGATGCATGTGGCCGAACACCACCAGGGGCAGGCGGCGGCGGCGGCGGATCTGGTCCACCGCCAGGGCCAGGTCCTGATCCCCCCAGTCGCAGGCGGGTGCCTTCCAGTCCCGGCCGCAGAGGTCATCCACCTGGGTGCCCAGGCCGCTGGGGCCGGAATGGGCCAGCAGGATCAGCGGCAGCTGGGGATCGGCGGCCAGGGCCGCCCGGCTGATGCGCTCGGCGGACTCCTGCAGGCCCACCGGTCCGTAGACCGATCGCACCGCCTTCGAGAGGTGGAAGCCGCCGCCGGCGGTGCCGGGACGGGCGCCCACCACCGCCAGCCCCGGGGGCCGCAATTCCCTCAGTCCCCAGCCGCAGTGCCGCTCGCCGAGCAGCTCCAGCTGGCGGCGCAGGGTGCGGCCGCTGCCGTCCTTGCCGGCATCATGGTTGCCGAGCACGCAGGCGACCGGCAGCTCCAGGGTGGCGAGAAGTTCGGGAATGCGGCACTTGCCGTCGCTGAGGTCACCCACCAGCAGCAGGGCATCCGGACGGATCAGATCCAGCACGTCGTGGTCACTGCGATCCCACTGGTCGTGCAGATCCCCAGCAATGGCGATGTTCAGCTCAGCCAATACCGACCGCTTCCTAGAGTGGGATCATCGTGCATGAGAAGGGGCATCGGTTGGTCTTCACGCAGACGCTGACCCACCCATCACCCCCGGTTCCGCCCCACGGGGAGCTGGCCGCGGCGATTGAAACGCTCAAACATGAGCGCAACGCCATCATCCTGGCCCATTACTACCAGGACGACGCCATCCAGGACTGCGCCGATTTCATCGGCGATTCCCTCGAGCTCTCCCGCCGCGCCGCCAGCACCGACGCCGAGGTGATCGTCTTCTGCGGTGTCCACTTCATGGCGGAGACCGCCAAGATCCTCAACCCCGGCCGCACGGTGCTGCTGCCGGACCTGGAGGCCGGCTGCAGCCTGGCGGACGCCTGTCCCGCCGACGCCTTCGCCGACTTCCGCCAGCGCCACCCGGACCACCTCGTGGTCAGCTACATCAACTGCTCCGCGGCGGTGAAGGCCCAGAGCGACCTGATCTGCACCAGCAGCAATGCGGTCCACCTGGTGCAGCAGCTGCCGGCCGATCGCCCGATCCTGTTCGCCCCCGACCAGAACCTCGGGCGCTGGGTGGCCCGCCAGAGCGGCCGGGAGCTCACGCTCTGGCCCGGCAGCTGCATCGTCCACGAGACCTTCAGCGAGCAGGCCCTGCTGCGCCTGCGCCAGGAGCACCCCGAGGCCGAGGTGATCGCCCATCCGGAGTGTCAGCAGCACCTGCTTGATCTGGCCGACTTCATCGGCTCCACCAGCAAGCTGCTGCAGCGCACCCAGACCAGCCCGGCCCCCTCCTTCATCGTGCTCACCGAGCCGGGCATCCTCCACCAGATGCGACGGCGCTCACCCCAGAAGACCTTCCACGAGGTCCCCGGGGCCGACGGCTGCAGCTGCAACGCCTGTCCCTACATGCGGCTGAACACGCTGGAGAAGCTGTGGCAGTGCCTCCACACCATGGCGCCGGCGATCGAGCTCGACGAGGAGATCCGCCAGAGGGCCCTGGTGCCGATCGAACGCATGCTGGCAATGAGCGCCTGAGCTCGCCCCGCTCAGTAGCTGTAATTGGCCACGAACAGCGAGCCGTCATCGCCGGAGGGCTCGGAGCCGGCCACGTAGGCCCCGCGGGCCGCGGCGCCGTTGGCCCTGGCGCGGGCCAGCAGGGCCGCCTGGCCCGCCGCCGTGTCGCTCCCCTTCCATTGGCTGAGGCAGGAGTGCTGCAGGGCCCGGCCGTAGGAGAACCCCAGGTGCCAGGGGGCTTCCGGGTCGGCGGCATGGATGGCCGAGAGCAGGACACTGGCCTCCTCCTCCCCCAGGCCCCCCGAGAGGAACAGGATCGCCGGCACGGCCGGTGGCACGCCGCGGCGGAGGGTGCGCACGGTGTAGGCCGCCACCTGGGCGGGGCCGGGGCGGTCGGTGGCCTCAGCGCCGGGCAGGGTCATCGAGGGTTTGAGCAGGGTGCCCTCCAGGAACACCCCGTTGCGGCCGAGGGCCTCGTAGACGCTGCGCAGCACCCACTCCTGCACCGCCGCGGTGGTGAGGATGTCATGGTCGCCGTCCATCAGGATCTCCGGCTCCACGATCGGCACCAGGCCCTCCTCCTGGGCCGTGCGGGCGTAGCGGGCCAGCCCCCAGGCGTTCTCACGCACGGCCAGCTCCGAGGGGCAGCCGTCGCCGCTGATGCGCAGCACGGCCCGCCATTTGGCGAAGCGGGCGCCGCGGGCATAGGCCCGGGCCGCCCGCTCCTGCAGCCCCCGCAGGCCCGTGCACCAGGTCTCGCCGGCCAGACCGCCGGCCAGGGGCTCCACTCCGAGATCCAGCTTGATCCCGACCACCAGCCCCTGCTCCTGGAACAGCTCAAGGATCGAGGCGGCCGGCTGGCCCGGCCGGTCCGCAGCCTGCTGATACAGGGTTTCCTCGTAGAGGATCACGCCGCTGATCGTCTCGCCGAGTCCGGGGGCGGTGGCCAGCAGGGTGCGGTAGGCGCGGCGGTTCTCCTCGCTGTTCTCGAGGCCGATCGCCGCGAAGCGCTTGCCGATCGTGCCGGTGGATTCGTCCGCCGCCAGCAGGCCGGTGCCCGGCCGCGCCAGGGCGGCCGCGGTGGCCTCCAGCTCCTCGCGATGGGTGTCGAGTGACATCGGGCCAGGGGCGACGGCTGTCCCCATGGCTAGTGGCGAGCCCGCACGCCGTCAATGGGCCCGGGCCGCCAGGATGCCGCCATCCCCCTGCGGCGGCACCAGCGCGCCATGGCCCTGCCGCCCGACGGCCTGCTCCAGCTCACCCCCCAGGGGCTCTACTGCCCGGCGGCGGCGGCCTGGATCGACCCCTGGCGACCGGTGCGCCGGGCCCTGATCACCCATGGCCATGCCGACCATGCCCGGCCCGGCAGCGGCGCCTACTGGGCGGCGAGCCCGGGTGAGGGGGTGCTGCGCCAGCGGCTGGGGGCCGGCATCGAACTGACGGGGGTGGCCTACGGCCAGGAGCACCGCATCGGCGAGGCGCTGGTGTCGTTCCATCCGGCCGGCCATGTGCTGGGCTCGGCCCAGATCCGGATCACGGCGGGCGGCGAAACCTGGCTGATCAGCGGGGACTACAAGCGCGACGCCGACCCCAGCTGCGCGCCGTTCGAGCCGGTGAGCGCCGACGTGCTGATCACCGAAGCCACCTTCGGGCTGCCGATCTACCGCTGGCGGCCCGGCCACCGGGTGGCCGCCGAGATCCTGGCCTGGTGGCGCGGGGCACCCCAGAAGCCCTCCGTGCTGGTCGCCTATGCCTTTGGCAAGGCCCAGCGGCTGCTGGCGGAGCTGGCGGCGCTGGGGGTGGAGGAGGAAGTGCTGCTGCACGGGGCGGTGCAGGCGCTGATGGAGCCCTACCGGAGCCAGGGCGTGGTGCTGCCGCCGACGCGACCGCTGAGCGAACTCCCCCGCCAAACCTCCCTGGCCGGGCGTCTGGTGCTGGCGCCACCCTCGGCCCACCGCTCGCCGTGGATGCGGCGGTTCACGAACCCCCAGACGGCCTTCGTCAGCGGCTGGATGGCGGTACGGGGCGCGCGGCGGCGACGGGGCTTCGAGCGGGGCTTCGCCCTCAGTGACCACGCCGACTGGGACGGGCTGCTGGCCACGGTCCGCGACTGCGGCGCCCGGCAGATCTACGTCACCCATGGCAACAGCGACGGACTGGCCCGCTACCTGCGCGAGGAGCAGGGGCTGGCGGCGGAGCCCCTGGGACGGGCCTTCGAGGGCCAGCGCAACGAGGAGGGGGAGGTGGAGGTGGCGGCGGCGACCATGGCGCCGATGGGAGACCCCGAGGGTCCGGGGTCATGACGGTGGCCTCGGCCCCGGCGGGGCGGCGGCCACCGTCCGAGAGTGGGAGGCCTCACCAACGGCGGCGACCACCATGCTGTTCAACCTCAGCCGGCGCCTGCAGTCGCTGCGGATGGTGGCCGGCCTCGCCGCCTTCCTGAAGAACCCCACGGAACTCAAGAGCGTCTTCGGGGTGGCCCGGAGCCTCGAGGGCAGCCCCCTGGCCAGCCAGATGCAGCGACACCTGCTGGAGAACCCGGCCATGGCCGCCCTGGTGGCGGAGGGCTGGCGTCCCGAGCCGGTCGACCTGGCCCATCTGGCGGCCCTGCCCGAGGGCAGCCTGGGTCGCACCTACGCCGAGCAGCTGCAGCGGCTGAATCTCACCCCCGAAAGCCTCATCGATCCGCAGCCGATCACCACACCGGCGGAGTACATCACCCACCGGCTGCGGGAGACCCACGACATCATCCACGTCCTCACCGGTTTTGGCATCGACGGGCCCGGCGAGCTGGGGCTGCAGGCCTTCAACCTGGCCCAGGTGCGCTCCCCCCTGGCGGTGCTGCTGATCTTCGGCGGCCTGCTCGGCACCCTCCAGGACGACGAACCCCTCGAACCCCTGCTGCGTGCCCTGACCCGGGGCTTCGATCTGGGCCTGGCGGGCCGCTGTCTGATCACCTTCAAGCTGGAGGAGGGTTGGGAGCGGCCCCTGGCCGACTGGCGACGGGAGCTGGGGCTGCCGGAAACACCTGAGGTCTGATCGATGCAGGCCTTCGCCGACCTGTTCCGGGAGCTGGAACACAGCAGCGGCACCCGCGCCCGGGTGGCTGCTTTGGCCGGCTTCTTCCGGACCGCCGATCCGGCCGATGGCGCCTGGGCCCTGGCCCTGCTGCTGGGCAAGCGACGCCGGCGGCTGATCACCGGCCGGCGGCTGCGGCAGATCGCTCTGGAACGCTCCGGCCTGCCGGAATGGCTGTTCGATTCCTGCCACGCCCAGGTGGGGGATTCGGCCGAGACCATCGCCCTGCTGCTCCCCCGGCTGGCCCTGCCGCCCGCTCCACCCCTGGCGCTGCCCCTGGCCGCGTGGATGGAAACGCGGCTGCCGGCCCTGGCCGCCCTGGAGGGTGAGGCGCAGGCCGAGGCGGTGCTGGCGGTCTGGGCGGGGCTGCCCGAGGGGCAGGCCTTCCTGTTCAACAAGCTGCTCACCGGCGGCTTCCGGGTGGGGGTGGCGGCTGGCCTGGTCACCCGGGCGCTGGCCCAGGTAGCCGGACTGGAGGAGGCGGAACTGGCCCACCGGCTGATGGGCGGTTTCGAACCCTCCGCCGCGGCGATGGAGGCCCTGCTGGCGCCCCTTGAGGCCGGAGCAAGCGCCCCGATCAGCCGGCCCTATCCCTTCTGCCTGGCCTCGCCCCTGGAGCCGGAGCGCCTCGCCGCCACCGATCCCGCCGGCTGGCAGGTGGAGTGGAAGTGGGACGGGATCCGGGCCCAGCTGATCCGGCGCGACAGCCAGACCTTTCTCTGGAGCCGGGGCGAGGAGCTGATCAACGCCAGCTTCCCCGAGCTGGAGGGGGTCGCCGCGCTGCTGGGGCCGGGCACGGTGCTGGACGGGGAGCTGACCGTCTGGCCGGCCGGGGCGGGCCAGCCCGCCGGATTCGGCCCCCTGCAGCGGCGGCTGGGGCGGCAGAAGCCCGGAGCCGCCCTGCTGCGGGAGTGTCCTGCGGCCTTCGTCGCCTACGACCTGCTGGAAAAGGGGGGCCGCGACCTGCGCCCCGAGCCCCTGGGCCGCCGCCGCGCCGCCCTGGAGGATCTGGTGCGGGGGCTGCCGGAGGCGGCCTCCACCCCCGCCGCCGGGCTCCTGCGCCTCTCCCCGGTGCTGTCGCTGGGGAGCTGGGAAGAGCTGGAAACCCTGCGGCATCAGGCCCGATCGGTGGGCGCCGAGGGGCTGATGCTGAAGGCGCTCGATTCGGCCTACGGCGTCGGCCGGCGCCGCGGGCTGTGGTGGAAGCACAAGCTGGAGCCGATGGAACTGGATGCGGTGCTGCTCTATGCCCAGGCCGGCAGCGGCCGCCGCGCCAACCTCCACACCGACTACACCTTCGGGCTCTGGGACGGCGAAGGCCGCCTGGTGACCTTCGCCAAGGCCTATTCGGGGCTCGACGACGCCGAGATCACCGAGCTGGACCGCTGGATCCGCCGCCACACCACCGAGCGCTTCGGTCCGGTGCGGGCCGTCGAACCGCTGCAGGTCTTCACCCTGGGCTTCGAGGGCCTGCAGCATTCCTCCCGCCACCGCAGCGGCCTGGCCGTGCGCTTCCCCCGCATCCTGCGCTGGCGCCGTGACCGCACCCCCGACTCCGCCGACAGCCTCTCCAGTGCCCTGGCCCTGCTGGAGGATCCGGCTCAGCGATAGACCGAGCGGCCGTCCCCGGGCAGCAGCAGCGGCGCGGCCGGGTCGATGCGCCGGCCCAGGCTCAGCTCCGGCGGGCGGGGATCGTCCCCCTCCTCCCAGCGCTCCAGGGACAGCACCCGGCCCTCCGCCCCCTCGTAATCGCCATAGCGGCAACCGGTGAGGCGCCGGTTCATCACCCGGGCGGCGGCGGTCACCGAGGCCCGGCCCGTCTCCTTGAGGTGATACAACTGGCCGCGGCAGCGCACGTGCTCGGGGAAGTCGGCCGTGAGGCCCTCCAGCTCGGTGGCCGGGACGTCCTCCAGCCAGCTCACCTCCAGCCAGTCGTCCTCGCAGACGCTCAGCCAGCGGCCCTCGGTCCCGTCCCGCAGCAGGTATTCCAGCCACTGGAAACCGCCGTCGTCGTAGAGCAACCGGTCCTCCACCACCCAGTCGCGGCCGTCGTGCTGGACGATGTCGCCGGTGGTGAGGTTGAACAGGGTGCGGCCCTGCAGCTTCGGGGCACGGCGGCGCAGGCGGGCCCGCCGCCCCAGCACCAGGGCAACGGCGGCAAGCAGGAGCAGGAGAAGCCAGACAGCCATCGCGGCGCTCGGGGCCGGAGCATCCAGGCCGGCGGGCCCAGCTTATGGACCCCGTTGCCGATCAGTTCTCGCGCCAGCGGCCCTGGCGCTGGTAGTCGGCCAGCACCGGCCGCTGCAGCCGGTTCGGCAGCACCCGCTCCCCCGGCGGCAGGGCCAGGTCCCGGCTCAGGGGAAAGAGGCGCTGCAGCTGCCCCTGGTCGATCCAGCGGCCCTGGAAGGGGAGCACGGCCGGAGCGGGCCGCGGCGGGCCGCGGTGGGCCATCACGAAACCCCAGGGCCCGAAGCTGGGCACATCCACGCCGTAGGGGCGGGTGGTCAGCCCCAGCTCGGCCAGGGTGGCCTGGATCGAGGCCAGCACCCTGGGGCTGAAAAAGGGCGTCGAGGCCTGGGTGACCAGCAGGCCGTCAGGGGCGAGCCGGCGCAGCAGGCGGCCGTAGAAGGTGACGCTGTAGAGCCGCGCCAGGGCCGGTGTGGCCGGGTCGGGGAAATCGGCGATGATCACGTCGTAGGTGCCCCGCAGCTGCCGCACCCGCTCGAAGGCGTCGCCGATCACCAGCCGCACCCGAGCGTCCTCCAGGCTGGCGCCGTTGAGGCGCCGCAGGAACGGCTGCTCCCGGGCCAGGCGCACCATGGCCGGGTCGAGCTCCAGCACATCCACCTGCCGCACCGCGGGCCAGCGCAGCACCTCCCGCAGGGCCAGGCCATCGCCCGCCCCCAGCAGCAGCACCCGGGCCGGCCGTCCGTGCCAGGCCATCGCCGGATGCACCAGGGCCTCGTGGTAGCGGTACTCGTCGAGGCTGGAGAACTGCAGCTGGCCGTCGAGGAACAGGCGCAGGTCGTCGCGGCGGCGGGTGAGCACGATGCGCTGGTGGCGGCTCTGGATGCGGCTCACCACCGGATCCTCGTAAAGCCCGTCCTCGATCCGGTCGCCGAGGGGGACCAGCCCCAGGCCGGCCAGGGCGACCACGGGAACGGCGACGGCAATCGAGCGGCGCCACAGCCGCCCCACCGGGAACACGGCGGCGATCACCACGCAGCTGACCAGGGGCATCAGGCCCAGCAGGCCGGCGGTGGGCAGCAGCCCCAGCCAGGGGAGCAGCACCAGGGGGAACAACAGGGCCCCCACCAGGGCGCCCAGGTAATCGAGGGCCAGCACCCGGGCCAGGGCGACGCGCAGCTGCTGGCCGCACTCAAGAAGCCGGGTCAGCAGCGGCACCTCCATGCCACCGAGCGCCCCCACCAGCACGGTGAACACCACCAGAGCCAGCCACACCGGCCCCCCCAGCCGGAACAGGGCGAACAGGCCCAGGGGCGCCAGCAGGCACAGGGGCGCCAGGGCCAGTTCGACCCCCAGGAACCACTGCAGCAGGGCCAGGCCGGGCTCGGGCCCGGTGGCCAGAAACTGGCTCACCCAGGCACCCAGACCCATGGCGGCCAGGAAGGTGCCCACCACCACGCCGGTGGCCAGGGCGTGGTCACCCAGCAGATAGCTGGCCTGGGTGATCAGCATCAGCTCCAGCACCAGGCTGACGCTGGAGGAGAGGGCCGCCGCCGCCAGCAACACCCGCACCTGCACGGTGCTGAGGGGCGGCAGGCTCCGGGCCGTCACTTGGCCGCGCCGGGTCCGCGCCCCTGGAATCCCGACCAGTCCTGCCGGCGGGGCGTCGCGGTCACCCAGCGGCCGGAGCGGTAGCTGCCGCCGTAACGGACGCCGCTGGAGGCGGCGGGGGTGCCCTCCTGGCCGAGGCGCCAGAGGCCGGGACGGGTGATGGCCGCCAGGGTGCCGGCGGTGACCACCGTCACGGCCAGCACCATCACCACCGCGCGCTCGTCCACCATCTCAGCGGTCCTCCGACGGCGCATCCAGGGACAGCACCGGGACCGGGCGCGGCGTCATGAGCCCGTCCTCCACGGTGAGCCGCAGCCATTCGATCTCCCAGAGGTCGCCGTCAGCGCGGAAGGTCTCGGGCAACTGGACGCGGAAGCGATGGCTGCACGGCTCCGGCAGCCGCAGATGGATCACCTGGCGGGCCGAGAGCCAGTGGTCGCCATCGCTGGAGCGGTGGGCCACGGTCAGCGTCTGCCGGTGCCGGAGACGGGGTCGCCCCAGGGCATCGCACACCCGCAGCTCCAGGGCGGCGGTCGGCGGGGGCTGGCCCAGGGGGGGATCGTCATGGGGCAGCTCCCAGCGAGCCACAACCCCCACCCGCACCAGCCCTGGGCCACCGGCATCACAACGGATCGCGGCGATGCCCTCATCGCTGCGGCGGACCCAGCGGCCCCTGGCGATGCCATAGCAGGCCTTCAGCAGCACCAGGGCCGTCGCCAGGGTCACCGCGGCCGTGAACAGGAGCAGGGGGGCATCGACGCTGTGGTTGCGGACGCTGCCGCGCACCACGACCGGATGCGGCAGGGGGCGGCCCGCTTCATCGAGCAGATCCTGCAGCTGCACCGCCAGCCGGAAGCGGCCGCTCCGGTCCGGGCGCATCGCCAGCGCCAGGTCCGCATCACCCTCCTCCCAGGTGCCGCTCTCCCCCTCCTCCGCCCAGGTGCCGCTCGCCCGCCAGCCGTCCTTGGTGAGGCTCAGCACCGTGCGGCCGCCGGCGTCGAGGAGGTCCACATCCAGCTCGACGCTGCTGTTGGGGGGGATCTCGGCCGTCAACGTCAGCCGGGGGCTGCCCAGCCAGCCGTCCCGGAGCTCGAAGGGGGCACTGAGCACCCGCTGCCCCTCCGGCACCACCATCACCAGCCGCCGGGGCCACTCCAGCGCCGAAATCGCCAGCACCAGCAAAGGCAGCAGCGGCAGCAGCAGGCTGGCCAGCGGCCAGAGCAGCAGCGCCGGATCCCGCCGTCCGCCCGGGGAGGACGGCCCCATCAGTGGGCGGCCCCTGGGATGTCCCTACGGTGGGGCCGGCTTCGAGACGCGGGGATGGTCAAACCACTGCTCCAGATGCTGCTGATGGTCGGCTGGACCTTTCTGGGCATCATCCTCATCTATGTCGGGCTCCTGCTCTTCGATCGCCTCTCCCCGATCGATTACCGGGCCGAGATCCGCCGGGGCAACATCGCCGCCGGGGTGGTGCTGGGGGCCGTGATCCTGGCCATCGCCGCCGTGGTGGTGGCGGTGCTCTCCACCTGAGCCGTCCCGCCTCGCCCCACCCTTGACCCCTTCCCCCGCGGTGGCCCTGCGGCCGATCGAGGCCTGGTTCACCAGCCGCGGCTGGCGGCCGATGCCGTTCCAGCGCCAGTGCTGGCGCGCCTACCTCGAGGGGGCCAGCGGCCTGATCCAGGTGCCCACCGGCTCCGGCAAGACCTACGCCGCCGTAATGGGTCCGGTTGCGGAGATGCTGGCCGAGAACGGGGGTGCCGGGCCGGAAGGGGGCCTGCGGCTGCTGGTGCTGACGCCCCTGCGGGCCCTGAGCCGCGATCTGCTCCTGGCGATCCGGGAGCCGATCGAGGCCATGGGCTGGCCGCTGCGGGTGGGACTGCGCAACGGGGACACCAGCAGCCATGAACGGGTCAAGCAGCTCAAGGTCCCGCCCCAGATCCTGATCACCACCCCCGAATCCCTCTCCCTGCTGCTGGCCGGGCCCCGGGCCGAGGCCCTGTTCGCCGACCTGGAGGCGGTGGTGATCGACGAGTGGCACGAGCTGATGGGCAGCAAGCGCGGCTCCCAGACCGAGCTCTGCCTGAGCTGGCTGCGGGGCCGGCGGCCCGCCCTGCGCACCTGGGCGATCAGCGCCACCATCGGCAACCTGGAGGAGGCGGCCCGTGCGGCGGTAGGGGTCGGCGACGAGCCGCGGATCATCACCGCCCGGATCCGGCGGGACACCCAGATCCGCAGCCTGCTGCCCGACACGATCGACGGCTTCCCCTGGGCCGGCCACCTGGGGCTGCGCATGTACGAGGAGCTGGTGGCTGCCCTGGATCCGGCCATCTCCACCCTGCTGTTCACCAACACCCGCAACCAGGCGGAACGCTGGCACCAGTGTCTGCGCTTCGCCTGCCCGGAGATGGACGGCGCCCTGGCCCTGCACCACAGCGCCATCGACCGGGCCGAGCGCGAGGCCATCGAGGCGGGGGTGAAGGCCGCCGCGATCCGCTGGGTGGTGTGCACCAGCTCCCTGGATCTGGGGGTCGACTTCCAGCCGGTGGAGCGGGTGGTGCAGATCGGCAGCGCCAAGAACCTGGCCCGGCTGCTGCAGCGGGCGGGGCGCTCGGCCCACCAGCCCGGGGGCACCGCCCAGGTGCTGTTCATGCCCACCAACGCCCTCGAGCTGCTGGAGGTGTCGGCGATGCGCCGGGGGCTGGGGGAGGGGCTGGTGGAACACCGCCGCCCGCCCCAGGAGCCAATCGATGTGCTGCTCCAGCACCTGGTGAGCCTGGCCTGCGGTCCGGGCTTCGAGCCCGAGGCCACCTTCGCGGCCGTGCGTCGCACCTGGAGCTACCGCCACCTGGAGCGCAGCCGCTGGGACTGGTGCCTGCGCTTCCTGGAGGAGGGTGGCGACTGCCTGGGGGCCTACCCGCGTTACCGCAAGCTGGAGCGGGAGCCGGCCGGGGCGGACGCGGACGGCCCCTGGCGTTTCGTGGTGCGCGAACCGGCCATCACCCGCCTGCACCGCCTCAACATCGGCACGATCAGCGCCGACCGTGCCGTCAGCGTGCGCTTCGTGCGGGGCGCCGTGCTGGGCCATGTGGAGGAAGCCTTCATCGGCCGGCTCAAGCCGGGGGACGTCTTTTTCTTCGCCGGGCGCCAGCTGGAGTTCGTGCGGCTGCGGGAGATGACGGCGATGGTCAGGGCCACCACGCGCCGCAGCGCCACGGTGCCCGCCTGGGGCGGCGGCCAGATGGCCCTCTCCGACCTGCTCAGCGCCCATCTGCGCCGGGAGGTGGACCGCTGCGCCCGGGCCTTGGAGGGGGAGGCGGGTTTCGGCCTGGACACCGCCGAGCTGCGGGCCCTGGAACCGCTGCTGGAGCGCCAGGTGCAGCTTTCCGCCCTGCCCCGGACCCACCAGTTCCTGGTGGAGCTGTGCCACACCCGGGAGGGCAGCCATCTCTATGCCTATCCCTTCGAGGGCCGCTTCGTGCACGAGGGCCTCGGTTTCCTCTGGTCGTGGCGGCTGGCCCGGCACCAAAGCGGCACCTTCACGGTGTCGGTGAACGACTACGGCTTCGAGCTGCTCGCCCCTGCCGGCTATCCCTTCGAGGAGCTGCTCAGTGAGCACGCCGGGAGCCTCCTGGATCCCGCCGGGCTGCTGGAGGACCTGGAGCAGGCCGTGAACCTCTCGGAGCTGTGCCGCCGCCGGTTCCGCTCCATCGCCCAGGTGAGCGGCCTGGTGCTGAACGGCTACCCCGGCCAGGCCCGCTCCGGCGGCCAGCTGCAGATCAGCGCCGCCTTGCTTTTCGATGTCTTCCAGCGCCATGAAACCGGCAATCTGCTGCTGGCCCAGGCCCGCGGCGAAGTGCTGGAGGAGCAGCTCGACCTCGGTCGGCTGATCGGCACCCTGCAGCGGCTGCAGGGGAGCGAGTGGCTGGAGCGGCACCCGCCCCGTCCCGGCCCCATGGCCTTCCCGCTGCTGGCGGAGCGGCTCAACAACCGGATGAGCAACGAATCCCTGCTGGAGCGCCTGGAGCGGCTGCGCCAGCAGGCCTGCCGGGCCGAGGGGCTCTGAGGCCCGCAGCAGGTCAGGGTGGCGAGGGAAAGACGGAGGGGGTGGGATTCGAACCCACGGAATCTTGCGATTCGCCGGTTTTCAAGACCGGAGCCATCAACCACTCGACCACCCCTCCAGGCTGGACGGCCCGACGATCCTGTCGGAAGCCACGCCATGCTCCCACGAAGGACGGCGCCTACAGCCGGCTGGGCAGCCCCTTGCAGCCGCCGGGGATGGTCTGCCGGGAGCGGGCACCGCTCCAGGCCGCCAGGTAGGCCCGGCTGGCCGGATCCAGCTGGCGCACCCCGGTGAAGTTGACGTTCTCCACCAGGGCTCCGGTGCCGGCACCGCCGACGTGGTCCGGCGGCTGCTGGGGCTGGGGCGGGGTGGCCTCCAGCGCATCGCCGTAGAAGAACCGGGTGCCCTGCAGGCAGGCCCCCTGCAGGTTGGCGCCAGCCAGATTCACGCCCGAGAGATTCGCTTCGGCCAGATCCACGTCCGAGAGGTCGGCGCCCGAGAGGTCGGCGCCGTTGAAATCAATGGCCCGCAGATCGGTGCCGGCGAGATCGGCCCCCCGCAGCATGCTCTGCAGGCGGATCACCGGGACGCCCCGCGGCCGGTCCTCCTCGTAGCTGCCCTCGCCGTCGAGGATGGCGCGTCCCAGCCGCTGGTCCCGGCGCAGGGGGGTCAGCAGCCGGGCGTGGGAGAGAAAGCGCAGGATCCTGGCCTTGCCGTCGCCATCGATGCTGCTCAGCACGGCGGCCAGGCGCCCCTCCGCCAGCATCCGCTCCAGGGGCCAGTCCTCCAGCAGTCCCTCCTCGTCGCTGATCAGCTCGGAGATGCCGTGAATGAAGCTGTCGATGGTCTGGGCCTGGGTGATGCGGTTCTGCTGGGTGGTGAGCCGTTGATCCACCATCACCTGGCGCCAGGCGATCATCAGGGCCACCAGGGCCACGAGGATCTGGCCGATCGCCCCGATCACCCCTTCGCCGAAGGCGCCGATCGCCTCCCAGTCGCCGTTGCGGTAGATCGCCACCAGCGGGTCGAGCCAGCCCAGGGCCAGGGGGATCGACAGCAGGGCCAGCACGAGGGTCACCAGCGCCAGCAGCTGGACCGTGGGGGGTTCCTCCAGGTGGCGGGCCAGGAGTTGCCAGAGGGGCGGCAGCAGCTGGCGCAGCGCCAGCAGCACGGCCAGCAGGGCCGCCGGCACAGCCAGCCAGGCCACACCCAGGATGAGGGCCGCCTGGAGCACCAGGAGCGTCAGCAGCAGTTGCAACCCGGCGCCATGGCGCAGACGGGTCCAGACCCCACCCGAGCGCAGGGCGGGGGGCGGGGCGGAGGCGGTCAGGGGACGGTCGTCCGGCTTCGTACTCATGAAACGGGGCTGCCCTGAAAGAAGAAGCCGGCCGCCAGGATGGCGTAGGCCGCCAGCAGCAGCACCCCCTCCAGCCAGTCCGAGCGTCCGTCAAGGCTGACCAGGTTGCTCACCAGCACCGCGGTCGCCACCGCCACCACCTCATAGACGTTGAAGCTGAGGTCTAGGGGATGGCCGAGCAGGGGGGCCACCAGCAGCAGCACCGGCACCACCAGCAGCCCCACCAGCAGGGTGGAGCCCAGGGCCACCGACACCGCCAGATCCATCTTGTCCTTGCGGGCCATGGTCACCGCGGTGAGGTACTCCGCGGCGCCGCCCAGCAGGGGAAGCAGCACCACGCCGGTGAACAGGGCCGAGAGGCCGAGGGACTCGGTGACGGTCTCCACCACGCCGACGAACAGTTCGGAGGCATAGGCCAGGCCGACGGTGGCCGCGAGCAGCACAGCGACCCAGGGGAGCAAGGGCGGCTTGGTGCCGCCGCCATCGCCATGGGTCTCTTCGCCATCGATGCCAAGGTCAGCCTCGGCCACGGCGTAGAGGGTGCGGTGGGTCTTCAGGGAAAACAGCAGCGTCAGGCCGTAGACGGCCAGCAGCACCCAGGCCACGAACAGGGAAAAGGATTCGGCGGCGCCCGCGTCGAGGCCCCCGGCGCCGTCGCCCACCATGCCCCGCAGACTCGGGATCAGGATCGCCAGGACGGCCAGGGTCATGGCCGAGCCGTTCACCCGTGCCACCACCGGCTGGAAACGCTGCTCGCTGCGGCCGATCCCGCCGACCAGCATCGACAGGCCGAGGGCAAGCAGCAAATTGGCCATGACCGTGCCCGTGATGCTCGCCTTGACGATGTCCACCAGGCCGGCCCTGAGGGCCGCCAGGGCGATGATCAGTTCGGTGGCGTTGCCGAAGAGGGCATTCAGCAGCGCCCCGAGCGAGGGCCCGAGGGTGATGGAGAGCTCCTCGGTGGCGGTGCTGAGCAGGATCGCCAGCGGAATGATCGAGAGGATCGAGGTGACGAAGACGATCCCATCCCCCCAGTGGAGCCGATCCGCCGCCGCTGCCACCGGCAGCATCGCCAGCAGGCCGGTGGCGATGCGCAGGCGAGGGGGCATGAAGGGAAAAGACGGTGACCCATTGTGACCGACTGTTGATGGCCGCTGCCACGGCCGGAAGGCCGGGGTCGTGATGAAGACGGCACGACGGGGATGTTCGGCTCAGAATGGCGGGAGAAGCGTGCTCCGGATTGCCCGACACTCTGAAGGCCAGCATGGGTCCAAAGAACCCTGAGGCGGTGAACGTCCCTGTCCAGCGACCCGAACGCGGAGGGCCCTCACGACGCTTCCGTCTGCGCGTCAGGCTCCGGAAACCACGGGGAGGACAGCATTCCTCTGCAAGGCAACCGGTTGCATCGATTCAGCAGGTCTTCACGCTGATCGCCATTGTCAACGGCCTTGTCCTCCTGTATCTGGTCATCGCCGCCGTCCAGCTGCTGATGGTTCCCGGCAGCCAGTCGGCGGAGATCTATGTCTCGCTGATTCTGACCCTGCTGCTGGTCATTCTGGCGATCATCTCGTATCAGATCATCGCCAGACGCATCATCCTGCCGATCGCCCGACTGGTGAGGGAAGCCAGTGCGATCGAGAGCGACGACATGAGCAGTCTGCTGACGATCCGGAGCAACGACGAGATCTCCCGGCTGGCCCAGGCCTTCAACATGGTGCTTACCAAGATGCGGCAGGCCCTGATCGCCGGTGAGGCCACCAACCAGCAACTGCTGGAAGCGAACCGCCAGATCGAATCCTCCATCAACTATGCGGGACTGCTGCAGCGGTCGATCCTGCCGGACCGTCAGCTGCAGGAAACCTTCGGCAAGGACTACTTCATCCTCTGGCTGCCACGGGACACCGTTGGTGGCGACTACTACATCTTCCACTCAGAAGGCGGTCACTGCCTGGCCGGTGTGGCCGACTGCGCCGGCCATGGCGTTTCCGGGGCGATGATGACCATGCTGGCCAGGGCGGGAATCGATCGCTCGATCATGGAGGTGGGCATCAGCTCTCCGGCGGCCATCCTGAGCTGCACCGACAACGCGATGCGCACCTTGCTGCATGGGGCGAGGATGAGCAAGTCCATCGCCACCAGCATGGACATCGGACTGGTTCGCCTTGACTTCGAAGCCAGGACACTTAGATTCTCGGGTGCAAAGATCAGTCTCTATTGGAGTGATGGGCAAACCATGCACATGCTCGGCGGAGACCATCGGGCCATCTGCGACCAACGCTTCGGCTCCTACACGGACCACGACATTCCATTGCAGCCTGACTGCACCTACTACCTCACCACCGACGGCCTTCTCGACCAGTCCGGCGGTGCCGATGGCTTTTCCCTCGGCAGCCAGCAATTCAAGCAATGGCTGATCGGCCTGGCCCGCCAGCCGCTGGAGCAGCAGCGCCAGGCCCTTGCCGATGCCCTTGAACAGTTCCGCGGCAGTCACCCACAGCGGGACGACATCACAATCCTTTCCTTCCGTTTCTCCTAGAGGCCCCACTGATGTCCCAGGCGACGATGCTCAGCGAACCCTTCTCCAGGCTCTCCGACGCCGTGCATGAGCTCATCTCGGAGTTGAAGCGATGACGATCACCACCACAAGTCTGATGTCTCTGAGGGAGTTCTTCAGTGACTATCGGATCCTCATCTGCTTCAATGGCCCCATCTCCACCACACTGATCGGCGAGATTGGATCAGCCCTCAAGGAACACATTGAATCCAATCACGCACCTGAATTGGAAGTGATGGATGTGTTCAGTGTCTATATCGAAATGAGTCAGAATATCAGGAATTATGCCACCAGTCATGGCTTCAGCGATGCCGAGTCCTCTGCCACGGTCGTGATCGCAGCCGCCGAGGCTGGCCATTACGCCGTGTGTGCAGGTAACCTCGTTGAGATGGAGGATGGAAAGGCCCTGCTGAAGCGTATCCACGAACTCGCCGCCTGCGACAAGCCCCAGTTGAAGGCGCTCTACAAACAGCAGTTGCGCCAGCCCCACTCCCAGACCCCGGGCCAGGGCGCGGGTCTTGGCCTCATTGAGATTGCCAGACGCTCGAGCCAACCCATGGAGGCCTCGCTTGACCCCCTTGGGCCCGGACGCGCTTTCTTCAGCCTTCGGGCCATCATCTGATCCCATGACCAGCAGCGAAGAACTGAACCTGTCGGTACCGGGCACCCAGTCCAGCCCGTCGATCCGTGCGGACTGGACGGCGGGTGTCGTAGTGATGAGCGGTGAGTCTTACCCTGAGAATTCCTTTGAGCTCTACGACCAGCTGATCCAGTGGATTGAGTCCTACCTCTCCACCGCCAGTCACTCCCTGACCCTGGAGTTGCATCTCAACTATCTCAACACCAGCAGCATTCGCTTCATGATCGACATCTTCGATCTGCTGCAGACGGCTTTTGATGAGGGTAAAGAGGTGCTGGTGCAATGGATGTTCGATGACAGGAACCCCCGGTCTGCCGAACTGGGCTCCGAATTCAAGGAAGACTACACATTTCCCTTTCTGATCCTCTCCATCAACGCCTGACATGCCCGAGACTTCCGGTCCCAAATCTGACGATCAACTGGAACAGGAAGTCATGGCCATCTTGGCCGATGAGCGATATGACAATGACCCAGTCCGTCACCTGTTAGCAAGATTGTGGCACCGCATTGAAGAGCAAGTCGACCGTCTGGAGCGGGTTGCCGATATCTCCGATCTCTACCAATCCCACGTCATAGAGAGCAACCGCAGCCTCACCAATCGCTATGAGAAGCAGCTGCGCCAGATCAAGAGAGTGGTTCGTATCTCCGACCTCTATCAGGCCTCACTCAAGGAAGTGAACCTCAGCCTGTTTGAGGCCTCCACCCACGACGCCCTGACGGGGATCTCCAATCGTCGCTTCATGGCGGAGCGTTGCCTCGAGGAAGATCAGCGTGCCAGCAGGCATGGCTCCACCTATTCGATGATCATCCTCGACGTCGACCACTTCAAGTTGATCAACGACGAATACGGCCATGCCACCGGTGATCTGATGCTGGTGGATTTCGTCAAGGCTCTTTCAGGCAGCCTCCGTCACTACGACATCATCGCCCGCTGGGGTGGGGAGGAGTTCCTGGCCCTGCTGATTGATGCCGATCTGGCCACTGCCGAAGGGGTGGCCAAGCGGATGCTGGCCAACATTCGCAGCATGCGTGTCTCCATCGACGACATGGAGTTGAAGCTCACCGCCAGCTTGGGCCTGACCGAGCACAAGGCCGACGAGAACTATGACGCCACCTTCCGGCGCGCTGACAAGGCCCTGCTGATGGCCAAGAACGCTGGACGCGATCGCCTCGTCGTGATCGATGCCGGCGAGCCCCTCAGCCATCGTGAGATCTGCACCTTGGAGGCCATCTCCGAGTAGGGGCAGCGGTACAGACATCATCCGCAGAGGCAATCAGCCCGCCCGGTTCAGGGCCGGCGGCCAAACGGCCGCCGCTGATTCACCCCTCAGGCATCGGGTTTGGCGAGCGGCAGCAGGCACTTGTCGGAATCGCAACCGGCCGGGCCGGCTTCGATCAGTTCGCCGCGGTCGTACTTCTGCAGGGCGAGGAAGAAATCACCGCACACACGCCGCTGCTCGACCTCAGCGACCATCCGGGTGTAGGTGGCCTGATCAATCGGCTCGAAGGGCAACCGTGGGAAGGTGGCGTTGGCATCGAAACGGGCCAGGAGTGCGGCCGAGATGTAGCCCTCCCCGTTCTCGATGGCGTGGTGGATCGCGGTGGCCAGGGGCTCAATTTCATGCTCGCGGAATTCGACGGTCGCCGAGGTGTTGTGGGTGGTGTAGTGCCGCTGCACCTGCATGTAGAAATCGAACTGGGCCAGGGCCGAGAAGTTGTTGATCTCCACCCGGTCGGCCCCGGGCAGGTTGGCCCAGCTGACCTCGGTGGGGATCTCCACCAGCCATTCGGTGCAACGCGGATCGAAGGGATCATTGAGCAGTCGCCCCTGCTCGTCCTTATCGGACTGGGAGGGAACGATCGCGTAGCCGTATTCCATGCAGGCCAGGGCCACCGGATCGTTCTTGCGGAAGGTGATGCGGCGGATGAAGCGCTGGGCCTTGGGGGGATGCCAGCCGGGGCTGGCTCCGGTGAGCAGGCTCTTGGTGCCGGCCGGCTGGACGGTGGTGCAGCGGTTGGGACGGCGCATGCCATGGCGGTCGCAGTAGTCCCACACCGCCTCGTGCACCCAGTCCTTCCAGCGGGACAGGTAGGCCGCCTCCTGCTGGCGGAACGCCCGGCCCTCCTCGCTGTCGGGACGACCCGCCTCCCACCACTGCAGCCAGGGGGTGCCGAAGGCGTGGACGAAGAAGTCGAACAGGCCTGTGAAGCTCACCCCCACGATCGGGTCCCAGGCCCGGCTGCGGCGGTAGCGCTCGACCTCGAAGCGGTGGTTCAGCAGGCAGGCGACCGCCAGACCACCGGCCTTGAAGGCATCCTCCTGGGCCTGGTGGTCGGTGGGGTCGATCCGGTTGAGATGGATCTCCGCCAGGTTGCAGTGGAAATCGGCGCCGAGGATCTCACCGCAGGGGTTGAGGCCATAGCGACCGAGGCGGTGTTCGAGCTCGTCGGCGCCGATCTCGGGATGGTGCAGCTGCAGCCAGCGGCCGGCTTCCTCCCGTCCCTGGTCGCAGTAGATGCCGATGAACTCGGTGCGCAGCTCCGGGGTGGTCAGCAGGTCGGCGTTGGAGCGGGCAATGGCCTCGGGGGCGAACTGGATCGCTCCCTCGCCCGACTGGAACTGCTTGGTGACCGCTTCCAGCACCACCTCGCGGCTGGGGCGCACGTGAAACACACGCGTGTGGTTGGCCATGCGCAGGGCGTCCCGCTCCGGATCGATGCGCCAGTTGCCCTGTTCATCCTGCTGCCAGAGGTTCTCCTTGGCACCGAGGGCCGAATCGTCATCGGCGCAGAACTGGCGCATGCCGGCACTGCGGCGGATATTGCCAGCCACGATCGTGACCGCGGCCTCATCGATCAGCAGGCAGCACTCAACCGAGGTGAGCTGGCGCCCCTGGGCCTTGTTGAGGATCTGGGCGACGCGGCCGTAGAGGTCCTTCAGCTTGACCGGATTGGCCATGCCGCCGAAGCCCTTGAGGGTTTCCCCCACCGGCCGCACATCCGAGAGATCGACCGAGACATGGACGGGGCCGTCGAAGCGCTCGTCGCTGCAGAGGTTGAGCAGCAGCCGGTAGCTCTCCACCCAGCCGGCCCGGGTGTCGCCGACGCGGACGCTGACGTGATGGCCCTCAATCGTATGGGTGGTCTGCTGCTGGCGGGAGCCGATCGGCGTCAGACCGATGTCGGTGACACCGTCGATGACGAGGGTGTTGCGCACCTTCGGCAGCCGGCTGATCAGATGGGGCTCGATGATGGCGCCGGTGCCGCAGCCCATCATCGCCAGATCCATCATCAGGGCGAAGGCTTCCCAGTCCACCAGGTTGGTGGAGGTGCAGTTGTAGGCCCCGGAGAAGTTCTCGGACTGTTCGATCCATTCGGTACCGCCGATCCACAGCCAGCGGCCGGAGGGCAGGGCCATCTGATGGCGCTGCATGCGCCGGATCAGCTCCACCTCGGAGGTGTCGAGCGAACCCAGCACCCTCAGGCCCTCCAGGTTGCGCTCGGCCACCTCATGCCAGCTCTCCCGACCGCCGCTCGCGGTCTTGCGGCTGTAGGTGCGATAGAAGACCGGGTAGGCCGCCGGGGCGGTGACCGGGAAATCCGCCGCCGGCGCTGGGATCGCCTCGCTCCCGGCAGGGGTCGTCCCGGCGGAAGTCGCCGCCGTGGCGGAGGTGGCTGGACGGGCGGCGGAGAGGGTCACAGGGGGTACGGCCGGATCGTGTTGCGCACCATAACGCCACCTGTAGGGTCTGCAACGCCCTGACCCCACCAGCCACGGTGCCTGTGGCGCCGGAAGAGATGCTGGAGCGATGGAGCGGATCTGCGAACCGGAGCTGATGGACGAGCCGCTGCAGGCCGAGGCCTATGCGGCGGCGGACTTCTCCAGCGGTGACCGGGCGGTGCTGGAGCGGATCGAGGCCCTCCCCGCCCTCATGGGGAGCGGCGACGGGGCGGGGCTGAGCGTCGTGGATCTGGGCTGCGGACCGGGGAACATCACCTTTCTGGTGGCGCGGCGTTGGCCCGGGGCCCGGGTGCTGGGCATCGACGGATCGGCCGCGATGCTGGCCATCGCCGAGCGGCGGCGGCTGGCGGATCCCGCCGCCCACCACCAGGTGCGTTTCCAGCGGCTGGTGCTGCCCAGCCCCCAGCTGGTGGGTCCCTGGAGCGCCGTGGTCAGCAACAGCCTGCTGCACCATCTCCACGACCCGGGCGTGTTCTGGGGGGCCGTCAAGCAGCTCTCGGGACCGGACACCAGCCTCTACGTGAGGGATCTGCGCCGCCCGGCGAACACTGCGGAGCTGGAGGCCCTGGTGGCCCGCCATGCGGGCGCCGCTCCGGAGGTGCTGCGGCGGGACTACACCCATTCCCTGCGGGCGGCCTTCACTCCTGCCGAGGTGAGGGAGCAGCTGGAGGCCGCCGGGCTGGGGGGCCTGGAGGTGCGGGAGGTGGACGACCGGTACCTGGAGATCCAGGGCCACGGCCTGCCTGGCAGGCTGGCCCCATGACCAGCCGACCCCCCTCCGTCCCCGTACCGGACACCGACGCCGCGGCACTGGCGGCGGCGGTGAGCCGGCGCCGCAACTTCGCGATCATTTCCCACCCCGACGCGGGCAAGACGACCCTCACCGAGAAGCTGCTGCTCTACGGCGGGGCCATCCAGCAGGCCGGGGCGGTGAAAGCCAAGGGGGAGCAGCGCAAGGTGACCTCCGACTGGATGGAGCTGGAGAAGCAGCGCGGCATCTCGATCACCTCCACCGTGCTCCAGTTCGACTACGCCGGCAGCACGGTCAACCTGCTCGACACCCCCGGCCACCAGGACTTCTCGGAGGACACCTACCGGACCCTGGCCGCCGCCGACAACGCCGTGATGCTGGTGGATGCGGCCAAGGGCCTGGAGCCCCAGACCCGCAAGCTGTTCGAGGTCTGCCGGATGCGGCGGATTCCGATCTTCACCTTCATCAACAAGATGGACCGGCCGGGGCGCGAACCC
This sequence comes from Synechococcus sp. UW140, assembly GCA_943367705.1. Taxonomy (GTDB): domain Bacteria; phylum Cyanobacteriota; class Cyanobacteriia; order PCC-6307; family Cyanobiaceae; genus Cyanobium. Next base: position 131,189 of record CALRJV020000002.1, on the reverse strand, counting down.
CTGGAGCTGATCGACGAGATCGAGCAGGAGCTGGGCCTGGCCTGCTGGCCGGTGAACTGGCCGATCGGCAGCGGCGACCGCTTCCGGGGCGTCATCGACCGGCGCTCCCAGGATCTGCTGCTGTTCGAGCGGGCCGAGCGGGGCCGCCAGAGCCTGGAGCGGCGCCTGGCCCCCGGCGATCCCGATCGGGCCGATCTGGTGGAGGCGGAGTTGCTGGAGCTGGCCCAGGAGGAACTGGAGCTGGTGGAGGGGGCCGGGGCGGCGCTGGATCTGGAGCGGGTGCACGCCGGAGAGCTGAGCCCGGTGTTCTTCGGTTCGGCGATGACCAATTTCGGGGTGCGCCCCTTCCTCGATGCCTTCCTGGAGCTGGCCCAGCCGCCGGTGGCCCGGGAAAGCGACCAGGGCCCGGTGGATCCGCTGCGGCCGGAGTTCAGCGGCTTCGTGTTCAAGCTGCAGGCCAACATGGACCCCCGCCACCGCGACCGCGTCGCCTTCGTGCGGGTGTGCAGCGGCCGCTTCGAGAAGGACATGAGCGTGCGCCATGCCCGCAGCGGGCGCACCATCCGCCTGTCGCGGCCGCAGAAGCTGTTCGGCCAGGACCGGGAGGTGGTGGAGGACGCCTACCCCGGCGATGTGATCGGCCTCAACAACCCCGGCATGTTCGCCATCGGCGACACCCTCTACACCGGTTCACGGGTGGAGTACGAGGGCATTCCCTGCTTCAGCCCGGAGATCTTCGCCTGGCTGCGCAATCCCAACCCCTCGGCGTTCAAGAGTTTCCGTAAAGGGGTGAATGAGCTGCGGGAAGAGGGGGCCGTCCAGGTGCTCTATGACACCGATCCCAGCAAGCGGGACCCGATCCTGGCGGCGGTGGGCCAGCTGCAGCTGGAGGTGGTGCAGTACCGGTTGGAGAACGAGTACGGCGTCACCAGCCGGCTGGAACCGCTGGAATTCAGCGTCGCCCGCTGGGTGAGCGGCGGCTGGCCGGCGCTGGAGAGGGTCGGTCGGCTGTTCAACTGCAAGACGGTCCGCGACGCCTGGGACCGGCCGGTGCTGCTGTTCCGCAACGTCTGGAATCTGCAACAGCTGCAGGAGGACCATCCCGAACTGGAACTGCACGGGGTGGCGCCGGTGGTGAGCGGGGTGGAGCCGATCGCCCTCTGACCCCGCGGCGCCGTTGGGGCCGGTGCGGGGGAAACCCTCCCTCGCGCAACCCTGGCTGAGGGGGCAGAATGAAGCAACAATTTGTCACGCCGCAACGGACGGTCACCGCGATGCCTCGATCCGTGACGCCATCCCCGCTCTGGCTTGTGCGTCCCCGCAGCGACGGGGGCAGTGATTACGTCAGCTTCCAGCCCTCCCAGGGGGCCGTGGAAATGCGTGAAGGCAGCCACCTGCCCCCCCAGATGCCCCTGCTCAAGCGGCGGCGGTCGCTGGCCATCGAGGAGGCCGAAGCCTGCCGTCGCCGTCTGCAACAGGAAGCCGGATATCACCGCAGTGAACCGCTTTTTTAGCCCTGGCTCGATACGCTCGGTGGTATGAACCAAGGATCCGCCCAGCCCCAGCCGGCCCCTGACGCCTCCGATCCGTACGAGCGGCTGGGCGTTGCGCCGGATGCCTCCTTCGACACGGTTCAGGAGGCCAAGCTGGCCCGGCTCAAGGAGGCCGGCGACGATCCGATGGTGCGCTCCCGCATCGAAGCCGCCTACGACGCGGTGCTGATGGATCGGCTCAAGGAACGTCAGCAGGGAAGGGTCAGCAGTGCCGCCCGCTCGGCCTCCCAGCGGGAGCAGGCCTCCCCACCTCCGAGCCGGCCAGCCCTGTCGGCCCTGCCCAGCCTGCCCCAGCTTCCCCCCTCCCGCCTGCCCCGCCCCAGCTTCTCCCTCCCCCGGCTGCAGCTGGCCAGCGGCCGGGAGCTCTGGTTTCCCCTGGCGGCCGACGGGGTCCTGCTGGTGCTGCTGGTGCTGATGCCCGGCGCCGCCCCTGAGTTGCTCACCGCCCTGGCCACGGGTGTCACCCTGCTCAACCTGCAGCGGCGCAATGGACGCTTCCTGGCCGCGGTGGGCTGGTCCTTCGCCCTGCTCTGCCTGGGCCTGGTTCTCGGCGGCCTCCTGGCCGGCGGGCTTGGGTCCTCCCTCAGTCAGACCCTGCCGGTCTCGACTCTCCAGCTGCAAAGCCTCCCCGCCATTCTGCTGCTGCTGCTCGGCGCCCTGCTGATCGCCTGAGGCCAGCTCCTCAGGCCACAGCGGCCAGCTCGTCGATGAGCTCCTGCAGTTCCTCGGCCCCGACGCGGTAGACCTCACTGCAGAAGTGGCAGGTGAGTTCCGCCTGGCCGTCCTCGCTGAGCATGGCGCTCAGTTCATCGCGGCCCAGAAGCCGCAGGGCGCTGACGCTGCGGTGGCGGCTGCAGGGGCAGTGGAAGCGCACCGGCTGCTCGATCGGCGCCGCCTCGAGGGGCTGGGGATCGAGATCCGGGAAGATGTCCTCGAACAGGGCATGGAGCTGATCCGCATGGGCAGCGAGCCTCTCACTGAAGCCGGTGATCTCCCGGCAGCGCTCCTCCAGCAGGGCCACCAGGGCCGGCTCCCGCGCCGCCTTGGGCAGCACCTGCACCAGCACCCCACCAGCGCAGCGCACCCCCGAACTGTCGATCGTCTCCCCGACGAACAGGGCCGAGGGGGTCTGCTCGGAGTGAAGCAGGTAGGAGGCCACGTCCTCACCGATCCCGCCGCTGACCAGCTCCACGGTGCTGCTGAAGGGTTCCCCCTGGCCCCGGTCCCGCACCACATGCAGGTAGCCGGTGCCGGTGGCGCGGCGGAAATCGAAGCGGTGCCCGCCGGCGGCGTCGGGGAGCAGATCGAGCTCCAGATCAGGCCGGCCCACATAGCCCCGCACGCTGCCGTCCCGGCCCGCATCCACCATCAGGCCCCGCAGGGGTCCGTCGGACTGAATGCGCAGGTTCACCCGCCCGTGGGCCACCTTCATCGAGCTGGCCAGCAGCAGGGCCGCCGTCATGGCGCGCCCCAGCAGGGCAGTGGTGAGAAAGGAGAGCCCGTGGCGTTCCCGGGCCACGCGGCTGGCCGCGGTGGTGGTGACCGCGACCATGCGGATGCCGCCGCCGGCGCCGGTGGCCCTCAGCAGCCTGTCCCCCATCACGCCGTCCCCCACCATCAGCTGGTCATCGTAAGGAGGCGGATCGGGGCGCCTCCAGGGGCCCCAGGGCGCCGCCCTCCAGCCGCCAGCCCCGGTCGATCACACCCCGGAACAGCTCAGGTTCGTGGGTCACCACCAGCAGGGCCCGCTCCCGGGCCAGGTCGGCCAGCAGCTGCAGCACCTCCTCCCGCACGGTCCAGTCGAGTCCGGCGGTGGGTTCATCCAGCAGCAGCACCCGGGCATCACGCACCAGCTGCACCGCCAGCGCCAGCCGCCGCTGCTGGCCGCCGCTGAGTCGCTCGGGAGCCTGCTGCAGGGAGAGGTGGCCGAGCCCGACCCGCTCGAGGACCGCCTCGGCCTTCTCGGCGGTGAGGCGTCGCTGGCCCAGCTTCAGCTCCTGGCCCACCGTCAGGCCGAGAAAATGGCGTTCCGGGAACTGGAACACCAGGCCGCACAGCCAGCGGCGCTGGCGGCTGCTGAGGGCCTCCCCCTGCCAGAGGATCCGGCCGGCATCGGCTTCGGCCAGGCCGCAAAGCACCTCCAGCAGGGTGGTCTTGCCGCTGCCGCTGCGGCCGGCCACCAGGGCCGGGGCGCCCACCGAAAGCTGCAGGGAGACGTCCCTCAGCACCGGCGCCGCCGCCGTGGCCGGGTGGTAGCGCAGACCGATGACGTCGAGCATCCCACCAGCATGCCGTCCGGCGCTGCGGTGCCGGAACCCTGGAACGTGTTGGATGGGGGGACACGCGCGCCGCCTGCCCCCTCTCCATGGATGTCCGATTTCGCGAGGTGGATCCGTTCAACTGCTGGATCTGGCTGCACTTCGCCGACCAGCCCGGCGGTGCCGAGCGGGGCTACGTCGAGACGGCCTTCGACAGCTGGTTCTTCCTCGGCAAGCTGGGCGGCTTCAATGCCGAGAACCTGCAGACCCACGAGGGTGGAGTGGACCTGGGCTGGCTCCCCTACGACACCGAATCCGCCGAACGCTGCCTGCCGGCCCTGATGCACAACATGGGGCCGATGGAGTACCAGGACGACTGGGCCCGCTGCTGGGTCGACCTGGGCACCAGCGATGCCCTGGCCCTCGATGTGCTGATCAACGCCCTGCGCCAGCTGGACAACGACGTTCTCGAGATCACCGAACTGGTGATCGGCGGCCTCAACGAGGACTGGCCGATCGACGAGGAGCCCGAGAGCCCGTTCTCCGAGGACTGATGGGGCGGGAGCTGCGCCGGCTGCTGATCATCCCGGAGCGGATCGCCGCCCTGGCGGCCGGGGGCCCGGAGCCGGCCCGGCTGGCTCTGGAGCCTGCGGAACGCCACTACCTGGAGCGGGTGCTGCGGTACCGCCCTGGGGACCGCCTGGCGCTGGTCGACGGTGTCGGCGGCCTCTGGACGGCGGTGCTCGACCCGGAGCGGAGCCTGCGGCTGGAGCAGGACCCCGGCGCCCCCCTGCGGGTGGAGGCGCCGCCAGGGCCGCCCCTGGAGCTCGCCATGGCCGTGCCGCGGCGGGAGGCGGATCTGGTCTGGCGCATGGCCACCGAGCTGGGGGCCGACCGGCTGCAGCCCCTGCTGGCCGAGCGTGGCGCGCCTGGCGAGCGCTGTCCCCTCGAGCGCTGGCAGGGGATCGTGCGGGAGGCCACCGAGCAGTGCGAACGGCTGTGGCATCCGGTTCTGGAATCCCCCCGGCCGGCCGCGGAGTGGCTGAGCCGCCCCGCGACCGGGATCGCCCTGCTGGCCACCACCCGGCGGGAAGGGTTGCCCCTCTGCAGCCGGCGGCTGCGGGAGCTGGTGGAGGGGGCGAGCACAGGGGCTGGCGAAACGGTTCTGGCGGCCGGCCTCCGGCTGGCCATCGGTCCGGAAGGGGGCTGGAGCCCCCAGGAGGAGGAACGGGCCGAAGCCGCCGGCTGGGAGCCGGTGAGCCTGGGGCCGACGATCCTGCGCACGGCCACGGCCGCGGTGGCCGGCCTGGCCCTGCTGGCCGACTGGCGGGCGCTCAGGAGCGCATCATGCCGGCGGCCATCTCCTTGAACACGCCCAGATTGGCTCCAGGCGTGCGGCGCTTCATCGGGGTGGCCCCACCGGCGGTGACGCACTCAGGGGCGAAGGTGGCCATCGACGGGGCCGGCCGCAGCGCCTCGGCGGCGGCCAGTTCGGCGGCGATCGCTTCAGCGGTGGTGAGACCGGAAACGGGCTGAGGGGTGCTCTCCGCAGCCGCCGGGGCGGCGGACGCCGCAGGCTTGGCCTCGGCTGCCTGGGGAGCGGCCTTGGCGGCCGGCTTGGCTTCGGCCCTGGGGGGCGCCACCACGGCCGGGGGCTGGTTGCCTTCGCCGCCACCCAGATCAAGGAAGAACTTGGGTCGTTTGAAGACCATTCGCTGCACCGCCGGATGCAGGGATTATCCGCCGAGGCCGGCGCCCCGCAGCGCCTGGCTTAGATCTGTGCAACACAACCGGGTCCCCGCCATGCTGCCGCTGCCGCCCCAGGCCCCCATGCACTGGCTGGCGGCCCTGGCGATCAACGGGCTGCTGATCGGCCTGGCCCAGCGCCTGCCCCTGCTCACCCGGGCCGGCTGGGTCCATGCCGGGATACTCGGCACCCTGCTGTGGGGAAGCCTGGGCTGGCGCGGCTGGCTGGCGGTGGTGGTGTATCTGGCGCTGGGGAGCGGGGTGACGAAGCTGGGGTTCCGGCGCAAGCGGGAGCTGGGGCTGGCCGAGGGCCGGGAGGGGCGCCGGGGGCCGGAGAACGTCTGGGGCTCCGCCCTGGTGGGATCGGTGCTGGCCCTGCTGACCTGCCGGGCGCCGGCGGCCATGCAGCCGCTGCTGCTGGCGGGATTCGCCGCCAGCTTCGCCGCCAAGCTCGCCGACACCTTCGGCAGCGAGATCGGCAAGCGCTGGGGCCGGCACACCGTGCTGATCACCAGCCTGCGGCCGGTCCCCCCCGGCACCGAGGGGGCCATCAGCCTGGAGGGCACCGCCGCCAGCCTCCTGGGCAGCGCCCTGATGACCCTGGCGATGGGGGCCCTGGGGGTGATCCGCGGCTGGCCGCTGGCGGCCCTGGTGGGCGGTGTCGGGCTGGTGGCCACCCTGGCCGAGAGCGTGGTGGGCGCCAGCCTGCAGCGTCACTGGCGCTGGCTGAGCAATGAGCTGGTCAACGGTCTCCAGACCCTGGTGGCGGCCCTGCTGGCGATGGCGCTGGTGCCGTGGCTATCGCCTGGCTTGGGCTGAGGGTCTCCTGGCGCCAGGCCAGGGCGGCGCGCCTGAGGCGGTCGAGGGCGGCGTCATGGCGCCGCTGGGCCTGGCGGGCCGGCATGCCCAGCTGCCGGCCCAGTTCCACCCAGGTGCAGCCCCCATCCAGTCGGCCCACCAGCAACTGCCGCTCCCGGGGATCGAGAGTGGCCAGCTGCCGCCGCAGCCACTGGCGCTCGGCGCCGCGGGCTTCGCTGTCGCCCGCCACCGCCGCATCGCCGCAGGGACCGGCGGGAGCGGCCAGCAGATCCAGCAGACAGCCGGCCGCCTCGGCCTCGCCACCCCCTGCCCCGAGGGGGGCATCCAGGCTGCGCACCCGGGCGGCCCGGCGGATCTCCAGGGCCTCCTCAAGCCGGGCCGGATCGCAGGCCAGCCGGTCGGCGAGGGCTGCGGGAGGCAGTGGGTCGAGGCCCTGGCGGCGCCGGCTCTCCTGGAGGCTCAGCACCTGCTGGTGCAGGTCCCACAGGGGACGGGGCGGGCGCACCAGGGGCTGGCGGTCCCGCCGTTCGCGGCGCATGGCACCCTGGATGTAGGGCACCGCGAAGCTGCTGAGGCTGACATTGCGGTCGGGGTCGAAGGCTTCCACCGCCCGGATCAGGCCGAGGCTGCCCACCTGGGCGAGGTCCTCGAAGGCCAGCCCGGCCTCGGCACCCTGGCGCCCGGCGATGCTGTACACCAGCGGCAGGTTGTCCTCCACCAGCAGGTTGCGCCAGCGCAGCCGGACGACCGGATCGGTGGCCTCAGCGAACGCCTTGAGCCGGCGGCGGTTGCGGCTGCGGCGATCGACGATGGCCTCCGGGATCTCACGGCAGCCCGGACAGAGATCCGGGGCCGGCACCCGGCGGCTGCTTTGCACCACCGCTGCCGCTGGCGGGGGCGAGGGGGGCGGGGGACGGTCCATGGCGGTGGGCCCAGCGGGGGTCATCCCTTCAGGGTCGCCGTCGGCCAAAGGCGGCGGTTCACCCCACGGGTGGAGCGCCACTCATCCGATCGGGTGATGCCAGGGGCCGCGGACCGGGGGAGAATGGCAGCCTGGTTCGCCCCAGAAAGGCGGACGGCACGGCCGGCGGGTCAGAAGCCGGCCGTCACGCTGCTGAGGGGATCCAGCCCGGCCCAGTCCAGCAGGGCCTTCCAGGAGCGCAGGCGCCGGTAGAGCTGGCCGTGGCCGTCGCTGTTGAGGTGCAGGCCGTCGCTGCACAGCCACTGCAGCCAGAGGGGGTCGGCCAGCAGGCCATCGAGCAGCGGCAGGAAGGGCACATCGGCCTCCATGCAGGCCTCCTCCAGCAGGCCCTCGTAGCGTCGCACCGTGGCCAGGTCATACCAGAGCATCTCGGCGAAGGGCATCACGACCTCATCCACCGGGGTGAGGCCCAGCACGAACACCGGGGCGATGGAGGTCAGCCGGGGCAGCAGTTGCCGCAGGCCGAACAGGAAGGCGTCGGGGGCCAGCTGGTGGCGGCCGTCGGGGCGGCCCACCCGGGCCGTGTCGTTGAGACCGATCGACAGCAGGATCCCCTGGGGCCGCTGGCGCCGCAGTTCACCCCGGTGGCCCACCTCCGCCTCGGCACGGGCCGCCAGCCGCTCCAGCCCATCCCCCCGCACCCCCAGGCCGTAGAGCACCGGGCCCTGGGGCAGCTCCATCCAGTGGCGCCGCAGCCGCTCGCACCAACCGCCCTGCTCCGGATCCCCCCAGCCGTAGACCCCGCTGTCGCCGAGCACCACCAGCTTCCTGGGCACCTGCACCGGCGGCGCGCTCAGAGGCTGGCTCCGAAGCGGCGCAGCCGCTCCAGGCCGTCGTCGATCGTGGCCGGGGACGCCGCGCAGGACAGTCGGATGCAGCGGTCATCGCCGAAGGCGGCACCGGGCACCACCGCCAGCCCCACCTCGTCCAGGAGCCGGCCGCAGAGGGTCATCGAATCCAGACCCCAGGCGCTGACGTCGGGGAAGGCGTAGAAGGCCCCCTCGGGGGGCAGCAGCTCCAGGCCGCTGATCGCCATCAGGCCGTCGCTGAGCCGGGAGCGCCGACGGCTGAATTCGGCCGCCATCTCCTCGACGCAGTCGCGCGAGCCGCTGACGGCCGCCAGGGCGCCGTACTGGGCGAAGCTGCAGACATTGCTGGTGCTCTGGCTCTGCAGGGCGCTGGCGGCGGCCACCACATGGCGGTCGCCCGCCAGCCAACCGATGCGCCAGCCGGTCATCGCCCAGCCCTTGGCGAAGCCATTGACGATGAAGATCCGCTCGGCGATGTCGGGCGCCACTGCCGCCAGGCTGTGGTGCACGTGGCCTGGGGAGAGCAGCAGCTCGTAGATCTCGTCGCAGACCACCGCCACGGCCGGGTGGCGGCGCAGCACGGCGGCGATCCCCTCCAGCTCGGAGCGGCTGAGCACCATGCCGGTGGGATTGGAGGGGCTGTTGAGGACCAGCAGCCGGCTGGCCGGGGTGATCGCCGCCTCCAGCTGCTCGGGGCTGAAGCGGAACCCGGCGCTGGCATCGGTGGTGAGACAGCGCACGCTGGCGCCGGCCAGGTGGGCCATCTCCGGGTAGCTGAGCCAGTACGGGGCCGGCAGCAGTACCTCGTCACCGGGATCGAGCAGAACCTGGAAGAGGTTGTAGAGGGCCTGCTTGCCGCCGTTGGTCACCAGCACCTGGTCGGGCCGGGTGGGAACACCGTTCTCCTGGCTCAGCTTGGCGGCGATCGCCTGGCGCAGCTCGGGCTCACCCGCCACCGGCCCGTAGCGGGTGTGGCCGGCCTCCAGGGCCTCGGCGGCCGCCTGGCGGATGAAGGCGGGCGTGTCGAAGTCGGGCTCCCCGGCGCTGAGGCTGCAGATGTCCTTGCCCTCGCCGCGCAGTTCGCGCGCCTTGGCGGTGATGGCGAGGGTGAGCGATGGCTGCAACGCCTGCGCCCGGGCGGAGAGCGTCAACGGAGCCGGCATGGCAGCGCGCGCCGTCTGGAGGGCGCGATTCGGCAATCCCGCCATCTTGCCCTACGCCCTGCGCCATGCCGAAGAATGGGGCGATGGCCCCCGATCCCCTGGAACCGACTCCCCGGCAACCGTCGCTTCTGGGTGAGGACCCCGCCACCCCGGAGCCACCCGACCTCGCGGCGCTGGAGCGGGACTGCCGGGAGTGCCGCCGCTGCGGCCTGGCGAAGGGCCGCCAGACGGTGGTGGTGAGCCGCGGCGATCCGGCGGCCCGGCTGATGGTGATCGGCGAGGGGCCCGGCGCCCAGGAGGACGCCAGCGGCCGGCCGTTCGTGGGCCGGGCCGGCCAGCTGCTCGACCAGATGCTCGCCAGCGTGGGGCTGGACAGCGAGCGTGATGCCTACGTCTGCAACGTGGTGAAGTGCCGGCCGCCGGACAACCGCCGGCCGACGCCCCAGGAGATCGCCGCCTGCGCCCCCTGGCTGGCCGCCCAGATCGCCGCCGTCGATCCGGCCGTGGTGCTGCTGGCCGGCGCCACCGCCCTGGAGGGGGTGCTGGGGATCAAGGGGGGGATCTCGCGGCTGCGGGGCCGCTGGCACCCCTGGCAGGGCCGCTCGGTGATGCCCGTTTTCCATCCCTCCTACCTGCTGCGCAATCCCTCGCGGGAGAAGGGCTCGCCCAAGTGGCTCACCTGGCAGGACCTGCAGGAGGTGCGGCGGCGCCTGGAGGAGGACCGACCGTCGACACCCTCTTTGTGACAGGCTTTGGCCACCACCGGCCCACGCGAGATGACCGGCACCCTGGCCACACCCTCCACCACTGCTGCGGGGACCCCCCCCTTCCCGGCCGACTGGGCCAGTGACCCCCGCTTCGACACGGTGATCCGCCGCCGCCGGACGCGCAGCGTGCGGGTGGGCGACGTGTGGGTGGGCAGTGAGCACCCCGTGGTGGTGCAGTCGATGATCAACGAGGACACCCTCGACATCGAGGGGGCCACCGCCGGCATCCGCCGCCTGCACGAGGCGGGCTGCGAGATCGTGCGCCTGACGGTGCCGAGCCTGGCCCATGCCAAGGCGGTGAAGGAGATCCGCCAGCGGCTGGAGGACACCTACCGGCCGGTGCCGCTGGTGGCGGACGTGCACCACAACGGCATGAAGATCGCCCTGGAGGTGGCCCAGCACGTCGACAAGGTGCGGATCAATCCGGGCCTCTACGTGTTCGACAAACCCGACCCCAACCGCACCGCGTTCACCCCGGAGGAGGTGGCGGCGATCGGCGAACGCATCCAGGCCACCCTTGAACCCCTGGTGAGCCTGCTCAAGGACCAGGACAAGGGGCTGCGGATCGGCGTGAACCACGGCTCCCTGGCGGAGCGGATGCTGTTCACCTACGGCGACACCCCGCTGGGGATGGTGGAAAGCGCCATGGAGTTCATCCACATCTGCGACCGCCTTGACTTCCACAACATCGTCGTGTCGATGAAGGCCTCGCGGGCCCCGGTGATGCTGGCGGCCTACCGGATGATGGCCTTCCGCATGGACGCCGAGGGCTTCCACTACCCCCTGCACCTGGGGGTCACCGAGGCGGGCGACGGCGACTACGGCCGCATCAAGAGCACGGCCGGCATCGCCACCCTGCTGGCCGAGGGCCTCGGCGACACGATCCGGGTGTCGCTCACCGAGGCGCCGGAGAAGGAGATCCCGGTCTGCTACTCGATTCTGCAGGCCATGGGGCTGCGCAAGACGATGGTGGAGTACGTGGCCTGCCCCAGCTGCGGCCGCACCCTGTTCAACCTGGAGGAGGTGCTGCACACGGTGCGCAACGCCACCGCCCACCTCACCGGCCTGGACATCGCCGTGATGGGATGCATCGTCAACGGCCCGGGTGAAATGGCTGACGCCGACTACGGCTACGTCGGCAAGACCCCCGGCACGATTTCCCTCTACCGGGGGCGGGAGGAGATCCGCCGGGTTCCCGAGGCCGAAGGGGTGGAGGCACTAATCGCCCTGATCAAGGAGGACGGTCGCTGGGTCGACCCCTGAACGGGGATCCCACCCCAGGCATCGGCGCTACGTTGGAATCACGTTCAGACTCCTTGAGGATCCCCACCATGGGCAGAGCTCGCGCCACCGTCGTGGTGCTGGTTGGTCTCGGAGCCTGCGCCGCCACGGCGGTGATGGCCCGGGAGATGGTGCTGACCCCCACCGGAACCGTGTCGATCAGCGACAGCCCCAAGGAGGTGATGGACCAGGCGTGGCAGATCGTCTTCCGCGACTACCTGGACACCACGGGCAAGTACACGCCTGAGCAGTGGCGCAAGCTGCGCCGCAGCGTGCTCTCCAAGAGCTACAGCACCTCCAAGGATGCCTACGAGGGCATCCGCGGCATGCTCAGCACCCTTGACGATCCCTACACCCGCTTCCTGGACCCGCGGGAGTTCAAGGAGATGCAGATCGACACCTCCGGGGAGCTCTCCGGGGTGGGCATCCAGCTGAGCGTCGACAAGGAGACCAAGGAGCTGGTCGTCATCTCGCCGATCGAGGGTTCACCGGCCTCGAAGGCCGGGGTGCAGCCCAAGGACGTGATCGTCTCGATCGACGGCAAGAGCACCAAGGGGATGAGCACCGAGGACGCGGTGAAACTGATCCGGGGCAAGGCGGGGACCACGGTGAACCTGGTGCTTCGCCGCAAGGGCCAGAACATCGACACCCCCCTCACCCGGGAGCTGATCGAGATCCATGCCGTCTCCCACCAGGTGAACACCGCGCCGGACGGCAGCAGGATCGGCTACATCCGCCTCAAGCAGTTCAGCGCCACCGCCACCAAGGACATGCGGGCGGCGGTTCGCGACCTGGAGGCCCAGGGAGTCCAGGGCTACGTGCTCGACCTGCGCAGCAACCCCGGCGGGCTGCTGGTGGCGAGCGTCGAGATCGCCCGTCAGTGGATCAACGAGGGCATCATCGTCTCCACCAAGACCCGCGACGGCATCCAGGATGTCAAGCGGGCCACCGGCCAGGCCCTGACCACCAAGCCCATGGTGGTCCTGGTGAACGAGGGTTCGGCGAGCGCCAGCGAGATCCTCTCCGGCGCCCTGCAGGACAACAACCGCGCCGTGCTGGTGGGTCAGAAGACCTTCGGCAAGGGTCTGGTGCAGTCCGTCCGCGGCCTGTCCGACGGCTCGGGCATGACGGTGACCATTGCCAAGTACCTGACGCCCCGCAACCGGGACATCCACAAGCACGGCATCGACCCGGACGTGCCGGTGAAGATGACCGAGCAGGAGGTGCAGCGCCTCAAGCTGGAAGACATCGGCACCAACCGGGATAGCCAGTACCGGGTGGCTGAATCAACACTGCGCAAGCAGATGCAAGCGGGTGCGGCCCTTCAGAAGGCCTTCCAGCCGGGCAGCGCCAACCTGCCGGCGGCCCTTGCCAAACCCTGAGCCGCGGCTCGAGCCGGGCTGGCAGCCCGGCTCGGTCTGGGACCTCAAGCCCTGGTGGTGTCAGCCGTGGAGCATCCTGCTCACCGGCGTCGCGTTCATCGTCGGCAGCTGGGTGCTGCTGCATCTGTGGTGGATGACCGCCGGCGTTTCGGCAGTGATGGCCACCTGGTGGCTGCTGTTTCTGGTGCTGATGCCGGCCGCCTGGAAGCAATCCCAGGCCGCAAAAAGCGGCGACGAAATCCGCGGCAGCTGAGCTTCGCCGATCAGGCGACGGGCTGCATCAGACCGCCACCGGGGGAGGAGTCGTCGTCGTCGTTGTTGCTTTCAGCGGACTGGAGCAGGGCGAAGAAACCGAGGCCGAGCACGCCCAGGAAGGCGGGCAGCATCAGGGGATGCTGGGTGGCGCCCGCGACCTCGATCAGCTCGCCCATGTCGTCGCGTAACGAAAGATGACGCAAGCTTAACGGATCTTCTCATTGGCTGGGGCCTCAGTCGAAGACATGGCCATGCTCGTAGCGTTCCGCATGCCCGGCGGCCTCGGTGAGGGCCGCCACGTTCTCGCGGGTGAAGAAGCCGTCGTAGCCGAGGCAGCGCTCCACATACTCGGTGATCAGCAGGGAATAGGGCGAGCTGCGCGAGAAGATCTGGCGCAGGTTGGGCTGGTCACCACACTCCCCCACCATGTCGGCGAGGAAGGGGATGCCCAGTTCGCGCAGGGTGCGCACGACCACATCCACATTCTTCTCGCCGTTGCTGTCGCCATCGACAACCTCATAGGCAATGTGATGCATGCGCCGCCCGAAATTGCGAACGAAGTCCTCGGTGGGCATGGGCAGGTTGGCCAGAGAGTTGAGATAGGAGGGGGTGTTGTTGGCGGTGAAGACGCGGGCGGGGGAGAGCTTGTCGTCCGTCAGCGTCGGATGGCGGGTGACGTTGGTGGAGGAATTCATCTCGGCAATGTCGTAGGAGCCCCAGTAGTAGTAGGGAACCATCGTCAGATACTCGAGGATGGCGTCCTCCCGCTCCCCGGCCAGCACCCGCGTGGCCAAGTGGTCGATACCGAGGATCTTGCCCTCCAGCCCATGCTCCCGGTGGCGGCGCGCAGCTTCGGTGAGGGGTTCGAGCGCCTCGTCATCGAGCAGCACCCGATCGCCCAGATCCAGGGCCGCCAAGCCATCGAGGGGCCGGTCCACATAGCCGACCCGGTTGTAGGTGTAGTCAGAAAGAAACGTGAAGCAGAGATGCTTCGAGGCATAGAAGGGGTTGACCGTCTCCCCCGGATAGGCGAAGCGGATGTTCTGGGGTTCGAGGATGGCGCGCAGATCGTGGCAGGAGGACACCTGGAAAATCTCGCCGATGTAACGGGCGTTGGGCTTGTCGATCGACAGGGGATACATCGCGTTCCAGCGCGTCACCTCATCCTCGAAGTCGTCAAACAGCGGCTCCAGCACGATCAGCCGCGGAAAGGCCTCACCCCCCTTGAGCAGGTAAAGGCGGTGGGTGGCGTTGATCCAGCACTCCTGGTAGCGATAGGGGGTGGTGAGGGCGAGTTCCGCCAGGTAGGGCAGGCCGTTGCCGTGGTCCACCTGGATCACGACGGCCGCCATCGGCCCCACCACCTGGTCCAGCCCCGATGCGGCCCGCCGGGCGTAGACGCGAGGCAGATAGGCCTCGAAGAAGGAGGTGTTGCGCTTGTCGCCCCTGGGCCGGTAGCTGGCGAGGTCGATCATCGGCGGCGATGCAGGCCCGGTGCCCCCATGGTGCCGTTGCGGCCCGTGAATTCAAGGATCCCCCGCTGTGAGGACCAGGCCCTGACCGATCCGCGGCCAGGGAATTGGATTCGGCTTACTCTCTGCCTGGGAAGCAGCAACCGCTGACATCCCTGCTGCTTTCCGATCGGTGGTGACGACGAAGATCCCCGTCCTGATCTGCATCGATGTGGAACCGGACGCGTTCTTCGTCTCGCGACAGAACCCCGAGCCATGGCGGGGCTACGAGCTCACCCATGCCTACATCGGGACATGGCGATCAGCCCTGCAGCAGCTCAGCGGGGACGCCGTGCATGTCAACTGGTTCATCCGCATGGATCCCCAGGTGGCCCTGGCCCACGGCCGTGCCTCCTGGGCCGTGGAGCGCTACCCGGCGTTGTTCCGGGAAGCCATCGAGGCCGGCGATGAACTGGGCGCCCATGTTCACACCTACCGCTGGTGTGAGGGCTCCGGCGACTGGCTGGATGACCACGGCAATAACGACTGGGTGGCCGAATGCCTGGACACCGCGGTGGAGGCCTACCGCACCAGCTTCGGAACGCCCTGCCGTTCGCTGCGCTTCGGCAATTACTGGTCGGGAACGGAGGCCATCAACCGGGCCGAAGCCCTGGGGTTCCGCTTCGATCTGACCATCGAGCCCGGCCTGCCCCCGAATGCGCTGGACTCACGCAAGCCGCCCCATTCGGGCGATCTGCCCGACTACTACCGCGTGCCCCGGGAACCCTATGCCCCATCCCGCAGCGACTTTCGCCGCAGGGCCAGGCCCGGCGAGCGTGACATCACGCTCCTGCCCCTCACCTCCTCCCACCTCCGCTACGGCTGGGGCCCAAGAAGCCTGAAGCAGCGATGGCGGCGGCTGCGCCACAACGGCTTGCGGCATCGGAGGCAGGACACCCCCCTTTCCATGTGGCGGGACTGGAGCCCGCCGAACGACTTCAGCCGCATGCTTGACCGGGCGATCGCCCGGCAGCGCCAGCCCTATCTGGCCTTCGCCATTCACTCCAACGCCCCTGTCGAGCACGAGACGCTGCCGAGAATCGAGCGCTGCCTGCAGGCCCTGTTGGCCCACCCGGAGCGCTCCAGGTTCGTGTTCTGCACCCCCGCCGAAGCCATGGCGATCCTGCGGGGAGCCGGACCCGTCAGCGCCCCGGGGAACGCCCCAGCCGCCGCAACCAGTTCCTAGCGATCGGGACCCCCCGCTGGCGCAGCAGCTGCCACCAGGCGTGGGGCTGCCAGGGTTCGGCCAGCAGATAGCCGATCAGGAGAGACGTCGGATAGGCATTCTCCGGGTGGAAAGGCACCAGCCGGCCCAGGTGCAGGAGGGTGTCGGGCTGGCCCCTGTGGAGCGTCCGCACCAGGGGTCGCCACTGCCGGGCGTCGCCGGAGGTGAGGGTCGGGCGCATGTACCAGCCCAGGGTGCCGATGACCAGATCGGTGGCGGCGGCCGATCGGTTCAGCTCCGCCTCGAGCTGGGTCAGGGCGGAGCGCATCAGCAGCGGATCGGCCCGTTCCAGCGCTTCGATCACCTGCGCCATGGGCTCGAGAATCCGGCACTGCCGCTGCCGCTCCTCCGCTTCATGCGGGTGGCTGAGGGCGCGCTCGCGGGCGAGGGCCTCGCAGCTGGTGCGGATGTTGAGGAAATACTCGTGGGCCCGCTCCAGGCGCCAGCGGGTGCTGGTGGCCTGCCGGTGCTGCACGCGATAGGCGGCGGTGGCACTGGCATTGCGCACCATCGGGGCGAGGCAGGCCAGCTGGAACCAGGCCTGCACATCACTGCTCCAGGCGTTCCGGGCGGGCCAGCCGCCGATGGCCACAAGGGCGGAGCGCCTGATCAGCACGAAGGACGGGGTGTCGATCCGGTGGAAGGGAAAGCTGTCCCAGGGGTCGAACCGTTGCGGATCCAGGGCCGGGGGCGGAAAGTGCAGTTCCCGCTCGTCTTCGTACGTGAGGGTGCGGGACACCGCCGCGCAGGCCGCCGGATCGTCGTGCAGCAGCATGCTGAGCAGCTCCAGGTGGCGGGGATGCCAGAGGTCGTCCTGGTCCAGAAAGGTGACCAAGGCCGACGTGCTGCGCGTGAAGCCGAACTGACGGGTCTGGTGGGTGCCCTTGCCGGGATGGCGGTGCAGGGCCACCTGGGGAAAGGAGCGGACGATGGCCTGCGAGTCGTCGCTGGAGCCGTCGTCGACGACGATGATCTCCCGGGCCGGCAGGGTCTGGGCCAGCACCGACTCCAGGGTCTGGCGGATCCAGGCCGCCCCGTTGAACAGCGGAATGATCACGGCGATATCCGCCGCGGTGGCGACGGGGTCGCTCACACCACCAGCACCGCCGCGTTCTTCTCCGCCTGCTCCTCGTCCCTTTGGTCGACGGTGCGCCCGTCGGCCTCGGGGATCTGGCCGGCCATGGCGGAAAGCCACGCCATCAGGTGCTCCACCTGCTGGCCCGGGGACAGGGCCCCCAGGCCCCGGGCCAGCACCTTGGCGGTGCTGCCGGCGCCGCCCTGATACACCAGCCGGCCGTGCAGGTGCTGGGGCAGGGCCTGGCGCAGGCGGCGGAAGGCGGGTTCCTCCATCGGCGTTTCCAGGGCGATGTTGGGCTTCTCCGGCTTGATCCGCGAGAAGCCACAGCGGCGGGCCAGCAGCTTCAGTTCCATCAGCTGCAGCAGGCTCTGCACCGGTGCCGGAATCGGGCCGTAGCGATCGGCCCAGCCGGCCGCCAGCTCCACCAGGGCCGCCTTGGCGCCACATTCGGCGGCGGCCCGGTAGGCGGCCATCTTCTCGTCGGCCTCGGTGATCCAGTCGGCCGGGATGAAGGCCGTCACCGGCAGGTCGATCTGGGTCTCGTCCACCGCCGGGATGTCCTGGCCCTGGATCTCTGCCAGGCAGTCCTGCAGCATCTCCATGTAGAGGTCGAAACCGATCGCCTCCATCTGGCCGCTCTGCTCCACCCCCAGCAGGTTGCCCACGCCGCGGATCTCCATGTCGCGCATGGCCAGCTGGTAGCCGGAGCCCAGCTGGGCGAACTCCTGGATCGCCCGCAGCCGCTGGCGGGCCGCCTCACTCAGGGAGGCATCACCCGGATAAAAGAGCCAGGCGTGGGCCTGGATGCCGCTGCGGCCCACCCGGCCCCGCAGCTGGTACAGCTGGGCCAGTCCGAATTTGTGGGCGTCCTCCACCAGGATCGTGTTCACCCGCGGGATATCCAGGCCGCTCTCGATGATGGTGGTGCAGAGCATCACGTCGGCCTCGCCGGCGTTGAAGGCCACCATGGCGCTCTCCAGCTCCCCCTCCGGCATCTGGCCATGGGCCACCTGCAGCCGCAGCCCCGGCAGCATGGCCCGCAGCTGGCCGGCCACCTCCTCGATGCCCTCCACCCGCGGCACCACGTAGAACACCTGGCCGCCGCGGTCGAGCTCCTGGCGGATGGCGCTGCGCACCGCCTCCTCATCGAGGCTGGCCAGGTGGGTCTTGATCGGGCGCCGCAGGGGCGGCGGTGTGGTGATCAGGCTCATCTCCCGCACCCCCGAGAGGCTCATGTAGAGGGTGCGCGGGATCGGCGTGGCGGACAGCGTCAGAACGTCCACGTCCTTGCGCAGCGCCTTGATCTTCTCCTTCTGGTTGACACCGAAGCGCTGCTCCTCGTCCACCACCAGCAGGCCCAGTTCGCGAAAGGTGGTGCCCTTGCCCAGCAGCTGGTGGGTGCCCACCACCACGTCGGTGTTGCCCTTGGCCAGGTCGTCCAGGATCGTCTTGCGCTCGCCGGCGGTGCGGAAGCGGTTGAGCAGGGCCACCTTGAGCGGGTAGGGGGCGAAGCGCTCACTGAGGGTGCGCCAGTGCTGCTGGGCCAGCACCGTGGTGGGGGCCAGCAGGGCGCACTGCTTGCCGGCGGTGACCGCCTTGAAGATGGCCCGGATCGCCACCTCCGTCTTGCCGAAGCCCACATCGCCGCACACCAGCCGGTCCATCGGCTGGTCCCGCTCCATGTCGCGCTTCACCTCGACGATGGCCTTGAGCTGGTCGGGGGTGGGGTCGTAGGGGAAGGAATCCTCCAGTTCGTTCTGCCAGGGGCCGTCGGGGGGGAAGGCGAAGCCCGGCGCCTTGTGGCGCTCGGCGTAGAGCTTGACCAGGTCCATCGCCACCTTGGCCACCGCCTTGCGGGCCCGCTCCTTGGCCTTGGTCCAGGCCGTGCCGCCCATGCGGTTGAGCTCCGGCGGGCTGTCGCTGCTGGCCCGGTAGCGGCCGAGGCTGCCCAGCTGGTCGGCCGCCACCCGCAGCAGCCCGTCGGCGTACTGCACCACCAGGTAGTCGCGGGCCTCGCCGCCGATGGCCAGCTTCTCCAGCTTCAGGAAGCGGCCGATGCCGTGGTTGCGGTGCACCACGAAGTCGCCGGGAAGCATCTTGTTGGGGTCCACCGTGCGGCTGGCCGCCTTGCGGCGCCGGCGCACGTAGCCCCCGGCCGCCAGGCTGTGCTGGCCGAAGATCTCCCGGTCGGTGAACAGGACGAGCTTCCAGGCGGGCAGCTGGAACCCTTCCAGTTCGGCCGTGCCGCGCAGTTTGAGCGCCACCGGGGTGGCCTGCTCCACCAGCCGTTCGATGGCCGGAAAATCGCGGGCGTTGGGAACGAAGCGCGTGACGCAGTCGTGCTCCTCCAGCAGGGCCACGGCGCGCGAGGGCTGGGCGGAGACGATCCAGGGCCGGGCCTTCTCGCGCAGGTGCCCCTTGATCTGCTCCGCCAGGCGGCCGAACTGGTTGGGGTGGGCCGGCACCGGTCGGCTGGCCAGATCGAGATCGTTCGGGTGGCGGTCGCTTTCGTGCAGTTCCGCCAGGTCGAAACCGGTGAAGGACTCCGCCTCCGCCAGGGCCGCCGCGATCGGCCGGTGCAGGCAGGCGGGCAGGGGCAGGGGCAGGGGCGGCTCGACCTCGCCACCGCCGTCGACGCTGCCTGTGGCCTTCACCACCTCACCGTGGTGCTCGGCGGCATGGTCGTACCACTGCTGGCCGTGGGCCAGGCACTGGCGCCGCTCATCGATCGTCACCAGCGTGCCGGCGGGCAGGTAGTCGAGCAGGGAGGCCGGTTTCTCCCAGGCCAGGCCCATCAGCCGCCGCATCCCCTCCGGCGTGCCGCCCTCCAGCAACTGGTCGAGGGCGGCGGGCTCCAGCAGACGCTCCAGGCCGTCCGGCATCCGCTCCCGCAGGGCCTCGGCGATCAGCGGCGCGTAGCTGGTGGGGGTGAGGCGCACCCGCTCGATCACATCGAGGGAGCGCTGGCTGGCGGGGTCGAACTCCCGCAGCTTCTCGAGGTCTTCACCGAAGAGCTCCAGCCGCACCGGCAGCTCGGCGCTGACCGGAAACACATCGACAATGTCGCCGCGACGGCTCCAGGTGCCCTCCTGCTCGATCGTCGGCACCTTCTCGTAACCCAGGCCGGCCAGGGTGTGGGCCAGCTGCTCCAGATCCACCCGGTCGCCCCGGCGCAGGGTGAGGCAGCGGGCCGCCAGCTGGGGCGGCGGCGGCAGGTGGGGCTGCAGCGCCCGCTCGGTGGCCACCACGGCGAAGCGGCCGACGCCGGCCCCCAGGACCCCGTCCCCGTCGCCGATCAGCTCGGCCAGCACCTGCAGCTGGCCCCAGGTGATCTCGCTGGTGGGGTCGAAGGGCTCGTAGGGGGAGCCCTCGCTGGTGGGATAGAGCTGGCACAGAGGCCAGCCCATCAGCTCCAGCAGGGAGGCCCAGCGGCCCGCCTCCTCCAGGGTCGGCACCACCACCAGCAGGGGTGCCTCGCCGCTGCCCGCCAGGGCGCTGGCCACCAGGGCCCTGGCCGCCCGGCCCGCCCCGCTCAGCCGCAGGCGCTCGGCCCGCCCGCAGCGTGCCCTCACCTCGGCGGTGAGCGGCGCGGCCTGCAGCTGGCGCACGAGGGCGTGGAGGGGCATCGCAACGGGGGGATCGAACCGATGGCGATCCTCGCAACCACCCACCGCCGCCGCGACATCCCGGCCCCTTTGCCGTCATGCTGGAGTCAGGTCTGACGAGCGATGGCCCGCTTCCGTTGTCCCACCTGCCGCGGTCGTCCCCTGCGGTTGCAGCAACCCTTCACGGGCCTTCCCCGCTGCGGACGCTGCGGGGACCTGCTGGAGCCGAAGCCCCGCCATGGCCGAGCCTGGGGGCTAGCGGGCGGGGTGGCCGTTCTGGTGCTGGGGGGGGCCGCCTTCTCCGGCCTGCTGGAGCAGGTGGGCAGCCTGCCGCAGCAGGCCCCCGAGGTGACCACCCGGCTGCTGGAGCGCTTCGATCCCGCCCCCGATCCGCGCCTGCGGCCGATGGCCCTGATCGAGGGGGGCCTGCTCGAAAGCCTCAAGGAGGCCGACCGCCAATGGATTCCCACCGCCGAGCCCCTGGCCGGCGGCGGCGTCCGCTTCCTCTACCGCCGCCGGGCCGGTGAACCCGAGCTTTCGGTGGATGAGCTCCAGGCCCTGATCGACTCCCCACCCGACCACGGCGAGAAGCGCCGCGCCATCGCCGAACTGCTCGGCGTCCTGGAGGAGGCTGGGGTGCAGGTGCAACTGGCGGAGCCGAAAAAGACGGGGGCCGCCGGGGAATGGGACCACGCCGCCCGCACCCTGCGCATCAAGCCCGCCGTGGTGGGCAAGGGCACCGTGGATTTCGCCCAGGTGCTCAATCACGAGGCGATCCACGTGGCCCAGAGCTGTGCGGCGGGCGGTCTGCGCTCCGTCCCCCGGACCCTGGGGCTGAGCCAGGAGGTTCCGCCGGAACTGAAGCTCCACCTCGACGATCCCCTGTACGCCGGGGCCTCGGACTGGGAGAAGGCCCTGGAGCGGGAGGCCTACGCCAACCAGCGCCAGCCGGAACTGGGCACCAGCCTGGTCCGCAGCCATTGCCGCGTCCGCGCCACGGGCTGATCAGCGGGAGATGTGGGCGATCAGGTCGAGGCACTTGCTGGAGTAGCCCCACTCGTTGTCGTACCAGGACACCACCTTCACGAAGGTGTCGGTGAGGGCGATGCCGGCGGAGGCATCGAAGATCGAGGTGCAGGTTTCGCCGAGGAAATCGGTCGAGACCACGGCATCCTCGGTGTAGCCCAGGATCCCGGCCATGGGACCGGCGGCGGCCTCCCGCATGGCGGCCTTGATGGCGTCGTAGCTGGCGCCGCGCTCCAGGTTCACCGTCAGGTCCACCACCGACACGTTGGGGGTGGGAACCCGGAAGGCCATGCCGGTGAGCTTGCCGCTCAGGGCCGGGATCACCTTGCCCACCGCCTTCGCGGCGCCGGTGGAGGAGGGGATGATGTTCTGGCCGGCGCCACGGCCGCCGCGCCAGTCCTTGACCGACGGCCCGTCGACCGTCTTCTGGGTCGCGGTGGTGGCGTGCACGGTGGTCATCAGGCCATCGCGGATGCCGAAGTTGTCGTGCAGCACCTTGGCCATCGGCGCCAGGCAGTTGGTGGTGCAGGAGGCGTTGGAGACGATGTCCTGGCCCGCGTAGGTGGTGTGGTTCACCCCCATCACGAACATCGGCGTGTCGTCCTTGGAGGGGGCCGACATCACCACCTTGGAGGCCCCGGCCGTGATGTGGGCCCGGGCCCGCTCGTCACTCAGGAACAGGCCGGTGGACTCCAGCACCACGTCGGCACCGACATCCCCCCAGCGCAGGGCGGCGGGATCGCGCTCCGCACTGATGCGGATGCGGCGGCCGTTCACCACCAGGGCGCCATCATCGATGGCCACCTCACCGGCGAAGCGGCCATGGGTGGAGTCGTAGCGGAGCATGTAGGCGATGTAATCGACATCAATCAGGTCGTTGATGCCCACCACCTCGATGTCATCGCGCCCGCAGGCGATGCGGAAAACGAGGCGGCCGATGCGTCCGAACCCGTTGATGCCGATCCTGATGGCCACCCGTGGATCTCCCAAGGCAATACAGGGAATTCAGCGTCGCACGCAGCCAGCGGCGATCGGCCCAGCCGTCCCGGCCATTGTCGCCAGATGAAACGGCCTCATCTGCCCGACCGCCGCCGCAGCCGACGGCCCTGGCCGGCCACCACGGCGCCGCCCGGCACGGGAACGCAGCGCAGGGCGGTGGGGTTGAAGGGCCTGCCGTGATCGCTGCATTGACACGATTCGAGCCGGTCGATGCGTCGAACCTGAGGGCGAATCGGTGGTTGATCACCATCAGGGCGCCCGACCGGCTGGAGGGATGCCCATGGACGGATGGTGCTCCCGACCCCCAAGGCCTGGATCCGCGCCCTGCGTGTGGCGAGGGAGCCCCTGGGCGGCGGACCCCTACCCCTGATGGATCAGCCCTCCAGGACCGGAGCCGAAGCCCCGCCGTCGGCGGCCCGCAGGGTCTCCTCCTCCAGCAGCATGTTGAAGCGCAGCAGGTCGGCGTCCTTCAGCTGCTGGCGGCTGCTGACGCCCAGGTGCTTCTCGAGGAAGCTCCGGCCCATGCCCCCGTCCCAGCCGAGCTGCTGGAGGAGCAGGTTGCACTGCTCGAGCAGGTCGGAGCGCCGCAGCGGAACCGCCGCCGTGGCGGGATCGGAGCCGGGCTCGAGGGTTTCGATCGCCTGCAGATAGGCGATCAGATCGGCGTAGACGGTGATGCGGTCGCGGCTGGGGTGACCGAAGCAGCGCTGCAGATAGGCGGCCTCCCGGTCCCGGTCCCAGCCGAGGCGGCGCAGCTGCAGATCCAGATGGGTGAGTTCGGCGCTCCAGTCCTGGGGGTCCTCGTCGGGGCTCGGGGGCGCGGCTGGAGCGGGTACGGGCAGCACGGGCTCAGGAGCGGCCACCGATCGCTCCGGCGGAGGAGCCGGCGATTCCGTCGCCTGAGGAGAGGGCAGGGCGGCGGAGGTCCGCTCCGGCGCGGCAGGGGAACGCTCCGGTGCTGCGGGGGCCGGCTCCGGAATCTGGAGACGGGCCAGCAGCCTGGCCCTGGCACGGTCTTCGGCTTCTTCGGCATCCCCCGCTTCCCCCAGGGCACTGCCCAGGAACCGCTCCCCGTCATGGGCCGAGACCAGCACGACGCGGCGACCGCCGTCGCAGTGGAGCAGTCGGACCTGAACGTGCATGGGGGCGGGACGGACCGATGGTCTTTCTAGAGTGCTTCTTTGCAGCCTCCACGGCCGAGCGAACACCAGGAATGGAAGTGGAATCGGTGGAGAGCCTCACGCCCCTGCTGCAGCCCCTGCTGCAGGAAGCGGACCAGTGGGGTGAGGTGCTGCTGCTGCTGGTCCTGCTGGTGGGGCTGGAGGCGGTGCTCTCCGCCGACAACGCCATCGCCCTGGCTGCCATCTCCCGGCGGCTGCACGATCCGGCGCGGCAGCGCATAGCCCTGAACCTCGGCCTGGTGCTGGCCCTGGTCTTCCGGCTGGCCCTGATCGCCCTGGCCAGCCAGGTGCTCGCCTTCTGGCCCCTGCAGCTTCTGGCCTCCGCCTACCTGCTCTGGCTCTGCGGCCGCCACCTGCTGGGGAAGGACGACGACGCCGACGACGACGCTGGGGACCAGGGCCCGACGGCAGCCGGCCACCCCCACGGCTCCCACCACGGCCCGGGCCATCCCCACCACGGCGCCACCCTGGGCTCGATCGTGGCCACCCTGGCCCTGACCGACCTGGCCTTCTCCCTCGACAGCGTCTCCGCGGCGGTAGCGGTGACCGACCGTGTGCCGCTGGTGATGGCCGGCGGGGTGATCGGCATCCTCGCCCTGCGGCTCACGGCCGAGCTGTTCCTGCGCTGGCTGGAGATCTTTCCCCATCTGGAAACCGCCGGCTACCTGGCCGTGGGGCTGGTGGGGCTGAAGCTGCTGCTGCGCCTGGTGCTGCCGGCCGTGGAGGTGCCGGAATGGGCCCTGCTGCTCGTGGTGGCCGCTCTGTTCGTCTGGGGGTTCTCCCTTCGCACGGAGCCCTCGACCCTGCCCGAACAGGGCAGCGGCGACGCCTGAGGTCCCAGGAACGATGCGGATCGAGCTGCGCCAGATCGACTCGGACCGGCTGATCACCACGATCGAGATCGACAACCTTGGCGACGTCCCCCATCCCGGCCGCTGGCTCAGCGTCGGCGAGGGCAGCTTCCTGGTACTGCAGCGCCGCCACCGGTATCGGCTGCGGCAGGGGCGCTACGAGCTGGCGACGGTGGCGCTGCAGGTGAAGCCCCAGCGCCGGCCGGCGGATGCCCTCTGGTGGGACGGACGCTGGGTGATCGGTGACCCCCACTGCCGCTTCAACGCCCGCAGCCCCCTGCTGCGCTGCGCCGTGCTGCCGGAGGGCCCCTGCGAGCGCTGCAGCCACCGCACGCCCCGCTGCGGCGATGGCGCCGCCGGGCGGTCCTAGGCTGGTGGCCACTCCGTATTCGCGCCCGATCACCGCCCCTACCTCCAGGCCCCAGGCCCAGGCCACCCGGACCCGACGCAGCGGCAACGGCTCCACACCCGCGCCGGTCGCTGCCCCTGGGGCCGCCCCAGTCGCTGCTCCCCTGGCCGCCGATCCCCTCAGCCCCAGCCACACCGCCACGGGTCTGAACCCACCGGTGGCCGGACTGGCGACGGATTTCGCCGTGCTGGGTCTCTCGGAGCCGATCCTCAAGGCCGTGGCCGCCAAGGGCTACAGCAGCCCCTCACCGATCCAGCTGCAGTGCATCCCCGCCGTGCTCGCCGGCCACGACGTGATGGCCGCCGCCCAGACGGGCACCGGCAAGACGGCGGGCTTCACCCTGCCGATGCTGGAACGGTTGCGCCATGGTCCCCATGCTCGGGCGGGTGTGGTGCGGGCCCTGGTGCTGACACCCACCCGCGAGCTCGCGGCCCAGGTGGCGGACAGCGTCACCGCCTATGGCCGCTACCTGGATCTGCGCTCCGACGTCGTCTTCGGCGGCGTGAGCGCCAACCCCCAGATGCAGCGGCTGCGCCGCGGTGCCGACGTACTGGTGGCCACCCCCGGCCGGCTGATGGACCTGCACCAGCAGAACGCCCTGCGGCTCGACCGGGTCGAGATCCTGGTGCTGGATGAGGCCGACCGGATGCTTGACATGGGCTTCATCCGTGACATCCGCCGGATCCTCTCCCTGCTGCCGGCGAAGCGCCAGAACCTGCTCTTCTCGGCCACCTTCTCCACCGAGATCCGGCGCCTGGCCACCGGCCTGCTGCACAACCCCGTGCAGCTCCAGGCCACGCCCGAGAACCAGGCCGCGCCCCTGGTGGAACAGGTGATCCATCCCTGCGACATGGACCGCAAGGGGGATCTGCTCAGCCATCTGATCCGCACCAACGACTGGCGTCAGGTGCTGGTGTTCTCCCGCACCAAGCACGGTGCCAACCGGCTGGCGGAACGGCTCGAGAAGGAGGGGCTGGGGGCGGCGGCGATCCACGGCAACAAGAGCCAGGGGGCCCGAACCCGGGCGCTGGCGGAGTTCAAGAGCGGCGAGGTGCGGGTGCTGGTGGCCACCGACATCGCCGCCCGCGGCATCGACATCCACCAGCTGCCCCATGTGGTCAACCTCGACTTGCCCAACGTGGCCGAGGACTATGTGCACCGCATCGGCCGCACCGGCCGGGCGGGCCAGAACGGCCATGCCATTTCCCTGGTGGCGGCCGAAGAGCATGAGCTGCTGCGGGCCATCGAACGCCTGGTCGGCTCCCCCCTGCCCCGCCAGGAGATCTCCGGCTTTGAGCCCACCGTGCTCTCCGCGCCGCCCCTGGATCTCAGTGGTGGCCGGGGCCGCCGCAGCCAGGGGCCCCGGCAGGGCCAGGGCCACGACCGGAACCGGCGCCGCAGCAGTTCCCGCTGAGCCAGGCTCCAACGGAATGGCAGTGGTTGTGACAGCCTCCGCGGGCTCCCTAGGGTGAACTGAGGATCTGCCTCCTTCCGACATGCCCTACGAACCCGGATCCACCCAGTGCCGCGTGCTGATCGACTGCAAGGCCCAGATCGAAGGCATGCTTCTCGCCCTGGAGCGCATCGACAACAGCCGCCACATCCGTGATCAGCTGGTGGCCGTGCATAACCAGCTCGAAGGGCTGCACGAACTGCACCGGCGCCAGCCCGAAGAACTCACCTCCGGCGGCTGAGCCGAAGAGGCCGCCCGCCCAGCAGATTCAGTTCACCCCCGAAGGCGCCTCCCCCCGGGCCCGGTGCTCCCACCCCTGGCAGGCGGCATAGGCACCGGCCAGGGTGGGACTCATCACCCGCTGCCCCGGAATCTGCTCATGGCTGGCCACGTAGCAGCCCAGGGTGTCCCGGAAGATCCGGCAGCCGGAGCCGGTGCTGTTGACGAAAGAAAGGTCGCTGGCCATGACATCCCCACCCATTCACTGTCTTTGGTCTACCGCCTCTGTCGGCAGTCCAACACTGAGACGACGCTAAGGGAATAAAACGTCAACATCACTTGCCGAAAGAGCGAATCAGTGGGTAATTCCACCGATCCTCTCGCCCGCCACGAGCCCCAGCTGCTGGACCAGGGCCTGCCCCTCGCTCGGACGCCGTCCTGGCAGCTGGGCCTGGCGCAGCAGCACCGGACAGCCACCGGTGGCCACCACCAGCCCCTCCCCCTCCACCACCGCGAGCACGGTGCCTGGGCAAGCCGCTGACGAGCCACCCGCCGCCGCCCCGTCCTGGCCGAGGCTGCCACAGCGCTCGGCCAGGGCAACGGCCACGGGAGTGAGCTGGTCGGACAGGCGGGCAACCAGGGGTTCGGTGGCCAGCAGCTTCAGCCGCTCGGTCCCCCAGGGGCAGGAGGCGTTGGGGTGGAGGCCCATCACCCGGCGATGGATGGCCAGGGCGGAGCCGCTCCAGTCCACCAGGGTGTCCTCCTTGGTGAGCTGGCGGGCGTAGCTGACCCCATCGGCCGCCTGGGGACGCACCCCGAGGCGGGCGAGGCGCTCCTGCTCCGGCCCGGCACCCGCCACTTCGATCAGGGGCAGGGCCTCCACCAGCAGCTCCCCAGTGAGGCGCGCCAGCCGCTCCGACAGCTGGCCTGCGTTCTGGAGCAACGGAATCGAGAGGCGCCGCTCCAGCAGCACCGGGCCGGTATCGAGACCCTCCTCCATGGCCATGATGCCGACACCGGTCTCGCCATCGCCCTCCAGCAGGGCCCACTGGATCGGCGCCGCCCCCCGCCAGCGGGGCAGTAGCGATCCATGGCCGTTCCAGCACCCCAGGGGGGGCTGACAGAGCACCGACGGCGGCAGGATCTGGCCGAAGGCCACCACCACCGACACCTCCGCCCCCAGGGCCGCCAGTTCCTGCTGGCAGGCCAGATCGCGGCGGATCCGCTCGGGGGTGAACACCGACAGACCCAGTTCCAGGGCCCGCTGCTTCACAGGGGAAGGAACCAGGGCCTTGCCCCGGCCCCGGCGCCGGTCGGGCTGGCTCACCACACCGACGATCGTGTGGCCGGCCAGGTGCAGGGCCTCGAGACTGACCACGGCATAGGCCGGGGTGCCCCAGAACAGGATCCTCAAGCGTCGCCGGTGATCGAGAGACCCTCCACCCACACGTGGGGGCAGAGGCCGTCGGGGGTCACCTTGGCGGGACCCTCGAAACCCACGATGGTCTTGAGCAGGGTGCGGATGTCACCGGCCACGGTGGCCGCCTCGATGGAGCGCGCGGTGCCACCCTCCACCAGCCAGCCGTCAAAGGGGAGCGAGAAGGAGCCCTGGCTGGCCTTGACGCCGGCATGGAGGGCCGAGAGGGAATCAATCACGACCAGCCCATCCCCACCGCCGGCACCGGAGGCGAAGCGGTCGAGGCCCTGGGCGCCCCCGTCGCTGCCGGGGGTGGGGCCGATCTCGAACCAGTCGGGACCCACCGACACCTTGGCCCCCAGGCCGGCATGGCCCGTGGGGGCGACCCCGAAGGCCCGGGCCGTGGCCTCCGAATGGAGGAAGTGCCGCAGCACCCCGCCCTCCACTAGGGACAGGCGGCGGGTGGGGGTGCCTTCCCCGTCGAAGGCGGCCGCGCCCACGTTGGCCGGATGGAGGCCGTTGTCGTGCAGGGAGAAGAAGGGGACGGCCAGCTGCTCGCCCAGGGACTCACGCCGGCTGAGGCTGACGCCATCGAGCACGGCGCGGGCATTGAACAGGCTGCTGAACGCGCCGATCAGGTCGAGGAAGGCCTCGGGACTGAACACGCAGGTGTAGCGGCCGGTGTGGATCGGGGCGTAATCGAGGTGGGCGATGGTGCGCTCCGCCGCCTCCTGCACGCAGCCGGCCACATCGAGGTCGGCGGCGCCGTAGGCCAGACGCACGGCACCGCTGCTGCGGGGTTTGCGGCCCGCCTCCTCGGCCCGGGCATAGAGGTAGAGGGAAGCGGTGGTGAGGCGCTGCTGGCGGCAGGCGCCGTCACTGTTGATGTAGAGCCGGTCGCTGCTGCGCTGGGCCAGGCCGTTGTAGGGAACCGTGCCGATGGCGGGATGGCGTCCGAGCAGGTCGCGCTCGGCCTCCTTGAGGGTATCGAGCAGGCTGAGGATGCTCACCGGCGGACGGAGCGGCTGCTCCAGGACCGGCAGTGGCGCGGTGGCCAGGGGGGAGAAGTCGGGCACTTCATCGACGTTGCCGTAGGCGCTGGCATCGCGGGCCCCGGCCAGGGCCCGGGCCAGACCGGCATCGGAGAGGTCGGAGGTGCTGGTGATGCCCACCAGGCCGTCGTCGTTCCAGACCCTCAGGGTGATGGCGCTGCGCTGGGCGCCCTTCATCTGCTTGGCGTCGCCCCGGTCGACCTGCACGGAGGTGTCGGTGCTGCAGGAGGCGCCCAGATCCCAGCGCCGCACGCCTTCACGCTGGGCCAGCTGGTCGAGCCGCTGGCGCAGCACCTCGGCATCGAGGCTGGCGGCCGCTGATTCGGTGCTGGCCATGATCAGCGTCCCCCCACGGTGATGGTGTCGACCTTGATGTGGGGCTGGCCCACGGTGACGAAGATGCTGCCGCTGACCGAGCCGCAGAAGCCGGCGGCCAGCTCCAGGTCGTTGGCGCACATGGAGATGCGGGGCATCACCTCCTTGGCGTCGCCGATCAGGGTGGCCCCCTTCACCGGCCTGGTGAGGGTTCCGTTCTCGATCAGGTAGCCCTCCTCGACGGCGAAGTTGAACTGGCCGGTGGGGCCGACACTGCCGCCCCCCATCGACTTGCAGTAGAGCCCCTTGTCGACGGAGGCGATCAGATCCTCCGGGCTGTGGGGGCCGGCGGCGATGTAGGTGTTGCGCATGCGGCTGGCGGCGGCGAAGGCGTGGCTCTGACGCCGGCCGCTGCCGGTGCGGGGATGGCCGGTGCGGCGTTCCCCGGCCCGGTCGCTGAGGAAGCGCTGCAGGATGCCGTTCTCGATCAGCACGGTGCGCTGGGGTTCCATGCCCTCGTCGTCCATGGAAAAGGAGCCGAAGGCGCCGGCCGTGAGGCCCTCGTCGATGGCGGTGAGGGAGGGGTGGGCGATGGGCTGGCCCACCATCTCGGCGAAGGGGGTGGTGGCTCGCTCGACCTGGGTGGTCTCCAGCAGGTGGCCGCAGGCCTCATGGAAGATCACACCACCGAAGCGATTGGCCAGCACGACCGGGAACTGGCCGGCGTCGACGTAGTCGGCATAGAGCATGGTGCCGGCGCTGCTGCAGACGTCCACGGCGGCGGCCTCCACATCCCAGCGGCGCAGGTCGTCGGGGCTGTCGGAGGTGCCGTAGCGGCGGCCCAGGCTGGCCCGGTGGTCGCCGTCGGCCGCCAGCACATTGAGTCCCACCGACTGGTGCAGCCGCACGTCCCGGGCGAAGGTGCCATCGCTGGCGGCCACCAGCACCTCCTGCCAGTCGCGGGCATAGCTGCCGCGACGCACCTGCAGGTGCTGGCCATGGGCCGCCAGCCGGTCGGTGCCCTCCAGCAGACGGCTGGTGGCCTCCGCCAGGGACGGACAGGACGGCAGCCAGCCGTCCTTGGTGGCGGCGAAGTCGCGCAGCTCGGGCAGGCCGTCGAAGCCGCCGCCTGCCTGGGAGGGGAGGACGAGCCCCAGCATCCCCAGGGCCTGCTCAAGGGCGGCCCGCAGGCCGGCGGCGCTCAGGTCATTGGTGGAGACGAAACCGTCCCGATCCCCCAGAAACACCCGCAACCCCGCCCCTGCGCCGAAGGCCGGGCTGACACTGGTGATGGCGTCCTGCTCGGCGAGCAGGCCGAGGTGGTCGGAGCGCTCCAGGAACACCTCCACCAGATCGGCCCCGGCCGAGCGTCCCGCGGCCAGGAGCGGCTCGAGAACGGAACGCCAGGCCGGGTCGCCGAGGGCCGCCGGGGACAGGGTGAGGGCACTGGCGGCCGGTGCGCCGGTGGGAGGGGAGACGACCAAGCGGCGAAGAAAGGAACTGGACCGATTCTGGCGGGTCGGCTCAGCGCACGGCGGGCTGGAAGCGCTCGCTGCGGATCGGCGCCATCAGGAACAGGCGGGCCATCTGCACGCCGTTGCCGACCCAGTGGGGAAGTTTGCGCAGGGCACGCACCGGGGCCGGAGCACCGGAACGGTCGGCTTCGGCCAGGGCGGCGTTGTTCTGCACCAGCTTCTCCAGCCGCCCGTAGAACTCGGGGTGCTCGACATTGAGCACCACCGGGAACACCCGGGCGGAGGTTTCGTTGGTCTTGGCGATCACGTACTTGTCGTAGGTGCGGGCATCGAGCCCGAGGGCCTCGTAGAACTCCTTGCGGGCCACGTCACGCACGTACATGGTGGCGAACACGGCCAGCAGGAAGAAGCGGCACCAGAGGCGGGCCGTGAAGCCACGCACCGTGTCGGGCTGGGCCTTCATCAGGGCGTCGAAGAAGTCGCCGTGGCGGTTCTCGTCCTGGCACCAGTTCTCGAAGAAGTTGAAGATCGGGAAGATCTTGCTTTCCGGGTGCTGCTCCAGGTGGCGGTAGATGGCGATATAGCGCCAGTAGCCGATCTTCTCGGAGAGGTAGGTGGCGTAGAAGATGAACTTGGGCTGGAAGTGGGTGTAGGCCTTGGTGGCCGTCAGGAAGCCCAGATCGAGCTGGAGACCGAAATCGGCCATGGCCTTGTTGAGGAAGCCGGCATGGCGAGCCTCATCGCGGGCCATGTGGGCGAAGCACTCCGCCAGCAGCGGGTTGCGCTCCTTGATGCGGCGGCTCAGCTCCTTGTAGAGCAGGAAGCCCGAGAACTCCGAGGTGCAGCTCTGCTCGAGGAACTCGACGAACACCCGGCGGGTTTCCGGATCCAGCTTGTCGGCGGCGCCTTCGAACTGGCCGTCGCGGACGAAGTGGTGGCGGTTGTAATCCTTGCGGAACTCCTCGCAGATGGCTTCCAGCTCAACTTCATTGGGCCGCAGATCCATCGCCGCCATGGCGTCGAAATCCGTGGTGTAGAAGCGCGGGGTGAGGATCGTGTCCTTCACCGGGTCCTTGATGGCCGGGGCATCCGGGGTGCCCACCCGGGGGGCGGTGGGGGCTTGGGTGGCGGGAGGCACCATCGCGCGGGCGTTCAGAGAGCTCGGCCGCCATCGTAGGCATCGATCCCCGCGATCGGTCCGGATGTGAAGCCGCGGATGTGAAGCCCGCCAACGGGTCGGCGCCTCAGTTGGGACCCAGCCACTTCTGGCCGTTGAGCCGCTGCACCACCCGCGACACCAGCAGCGAGAGGGTCATCTTCTTCTCATCGATCAGGAACGACTCCAGCAGGCTGGGGCTGCCGGCCCCCTCGGCGAGGGCGATGGTCTTGGCGGAGCTGATGTCGGGCCGGGTGAAGCAGAGCCAGAAGCGGCGGTCACCCGGAAGCCGCCCCCGAACCATCCAGCAATCGGCTCCCACCACGGGCATGGCGCCCTGCTCGAAGGCCAGCTCGGGGGCCGGGCCGCCGTAGGCCTCGATTTCCTTGACCAGGGCCGGCAGCAGCAGCTCCGGCACAAAGACCTCGAAGGGCTTGTCCTCAGGGGCGGGCGGCTTGGCTTTCGCGGCGGCAGGGGCCTCTGTTTTCACCGGGGCGGCTGCGACAGGGTCGGGGGTGTTGCTGGGGGTCTCGGTCACCGGTGCGGTCCCTGGGCGCGGAGGTGCGGGAACTTTAGGCAGCGTCCCGGAGCCGCAGGTGGTCGCGGCGACCGGCGTCACCATTCCTCTCCGTCGTCGCGGCCCCAGTCATCGGCGACGCTGGCCGGGGCCGGGGCCGGCGGGCGTGATGCCACTGCCGGCTCGGGACGGAACGGACGCGGTTCGGCGGCCTCAGGACGATGCAGCACCCTGTAGGGCACCGAGACCGTCGGCGCCGGCTCGCCGGGGGCCCGGCTGGGGCCGGCGGCGGCGGGCGATGGAGGGGCCGATGGAGCGGGGGTGGCGGGAGCCGCGGCAGCGGCGCGCCCCTCGGACCGGCCGCCCCAGGGGGCGCTCCAGGCCTCGTCCCCCAGCCGATCAGGGCGATGCACGGTGCGCCGCAGCGGCGAGCGCCCCCCCTGACGCAGGGCGAGGGCGGTGGCGCCGGCACTGAGGGCCGCGCCGCCGCCGGCGGCCGCCGCCATCCACAGGCCGATCGGAAGCGAGGGGGTCTGCCAGGTGAGCAGCCGCAGGGCCAGGGAGGGGCTGGGGTTGAGGGCCGCCACCAGCAGGGTCACCAGCAGCGGAGAGAGCAGGGGCAGCAGCAGCAGGCGGTGCAGCACGGTCCGGAGCGTCAGGGGGTGGAGACTTCGTCCGGGGCGAGCCGGCCCACGGGCCCCTGCCAGCGCTGCAGGGAGCCGAGCTGGAGGCCGAGGGTGTCGAAGACGCGGATCACCAGGAAGTCCACCATCTCACCGATCGTGGTGGGCTGGTGGTACCAGGCCGGAACCGGAGGGGCGATGCGGGCCCCGGCCTCGGCCAGACGGGTGAGGTTGCGCAGGTGAACCAGATTCCAGGGCAGCTCCCGCGGCGCAATCACCAGGGGCCGCCCTTCCTTGAGGTGGACATCGGCGGCCCGCTCGATCAGATCCAGGGCCACGCCGGAGGCGATCCGGCCGACGGTGCCCATGCTGGCCGGCAGGATGACCATGCCGCGGGTGAGGTAGCTACCGCTGGCGATGGCGGCGGCCTGGTCGTTCCAGCGATGGCAGTGCAGCCGGCCGGAACTGCAGCCGGTGCGTTCCCGCCAGAAGCGCTCCTGGGCATCGGGCTCCGACGGCACCCGCAGGCCCATCTCCGCCTGCCAGACCCCGATCGCCCCCCGGCTGGTGACCATCTCCACCGGCAGGTCCTCCTCGAGCAGCAGCTGCAGCGCCCGCTCGGCCAGGGGCTGGGCGGAGGCACCGGACACCGCCAGCACCACGGGAAGCGAGGAGGGGGCCATCGGGCGGCTCAGCCCTCGTCCGGTGCACCGTTGGCTTCATTGAAGCCGTCGTCCACGCTGTCATCGGCGGCCCCCTCCTCCACCCGCTCGAAGTCCTCGGGCTGAAGCACCGCCAGGTCGATCTGGTGGCGCAGGGCGTCCACCTTCTGAATCTCCACATCGACCCCGTCGCCGACCATGTAGGTGCGACGGAACTTGCGCCCCACCAGGCGATTCTGGCGGGAGCGGTACTCGTACCAGTCGTCCTTGAGGGAGCTGACGTGCACCAGTCCCTCCACCTGGGAAGGGGGCACCTCGACGAAGAAGCCGTAGCTCTGCACGCCGCTGATCACCCCGGGCAGGGTCTGGCCGACGAGGGGCTCGGTGTGACGGGCCTGGGCCAGGGCGAGCACATCGGCCTGCAGCTCCTGCAGGAAGCGGCAGCGGCCGTTGAGGCGCTGGGCCAGGCCGTGCTCCAGGCCCTGCTGGTAGGGGGCCAGCTGGGAGGGGGTGAGCAGGGGCCAGTCGGTGCTGCCGTGGCAGGCGTCGCTGGCCAGGTCGGTGCTGACCTTGTGGCGCACGCTCGGCCGGTCCTTGCCGTCCACCAGCAGGCTGACCAGGAGCTGCTGGTTCCAGATGTCGGCGTAGTGAAGGGCCGGGCAGCACCAGGGGGCCACGGCGGTCTCCTCGCCCGCCACCGCGTGGGGGCCGGCTTCGGCCGCCAGCTGCACTGGCCGAAGGGCATCGCGCAGCTGCTGCTGCAGGGGCCGGCCGCGATCGGTGGCGGCGAACACGGCGGCGAGCTCGGCGGCGCTGGCGTTGCCGTCGGCACTGAGCTCCATCGGGATGTCAAGGGCCAGGGCCGCCTTGGCGACGTCATTGATGTCGGTGGCCTCCGCCGGCGGGTTGAGGGCGAACAGGGCGGGCAGCTCCAGGGCCAGCAGGTGACGGCCCAGGGCCCGCTGGGCCACCAGCACCGCCTCCCGCAGGATCGCCACCGGATCCTCGGCCGGCAGCTCCACCAGCCAGCCCTGCAGGGCCGCATCCGGAGCGGGCACCCGCAGGTCCCCGAGGCTGTCGATGGCGGGCATCGGCAGGTCGAGATCGATCGAGCCGGCCGCGAGGCGCCGCTGGCGCAGCAGGCCGCTCAGCTGCACCAGCTGCTCCAGCAGGGGCAGATGATCCTTGAGGGCCTTGAGGGCGGCGGGTACGGTGCGGGCCTTGGGCTTGCGCTCGGCCAGGGCCCGCATCGCGGCCCGGTCCACCCGGGCATCGGGGCTGATCTGGCTCAGGCTGAAGCGGAAGTGCTCGAGGCCCCCCGCGGCGTCCAGCTCCAGGGCCACCGACACCGCCGCCTGGCTGTCGCCGGGGCGGAAGCCGCAGGCCTTGGCCAGGGCCGGGGGCAGCAGGGGCAGCCAGCTCCGTCCCAGGCAGATCGCCTCGCCCTGGTCCCGCAGCCAGGTGTCGAGGCTGTTGCCCATGCCGATGCGCTCGGCGACGGCGGGGCTGTGCACCCACAGCCGCCAGCCGCCGTCGCGCTCCTCCAGGGAGACGGCGGGCAGCACCGGGGCCTCGCCGCCCTCCCAGGCCTCCAGGATCAGGGTGGGCAGGGCCGTCAGGTCGGCGCGGCCCTTGGCGGGGGGCTGCTTCAGGGTGGCCCGGGGGGAGGCCGGCCGCTCCTGCAGGCGGTGCTTGGCCAGCAGCAGATCGGTGTCGGCCGCTTCACCGCCGTGCACCGGCAGGCTGCGGGCCACGTGGCCGGCCGGACCGAACTGGGCCACGGGGAAGCGGTCGATCTTCACCTCCACCACCGCCTCCTCGGCGGGGTCGAGATGGACCGCGTCCTCCTCGGGCAGCGCGACGGCGGTGAGCAGCCTGTCGTCGAGGGGGACGGCGACAAGCTGGCCGTCCTGCCGCTCGACCTGGGCCAGCAGGCTGGGGGTCTGGCGCTCGAGGATGCACTGCACACCCCCCTCCGGCGAGCGGCGGCGGCCGCCTTCGCGGGTGATCTTCACCAGGACCCGGTCGCCGTTCCAGGCGTGATTGAGCTGGTGGTCACGGATGTAGATGTCCTCACCGCCGTCTTCCCGCAGGGCGAAGCAGAAGCCCTTGCTGGAGCAGCGCAGCCGGGCCGGGATCAGCTCGGGGGTCTCGCGGGCGCGGAGCCCCTCCCCGTCCTCCTCCACCAGCCCCAGCCGCAGCAGGGCATCCAGACCGATCCGCAAGTGCTGCTTGCAGGTCTTGGTGGTCAGGCCCAGTGACTTCTCCAACTTGGCCAGGGCCACCGCATCGGTCGTGGAGAGGTGGTCGAGCAGATCGGCGACCGTGAACTTCATCGGATAGGACATACGCGGAGGATGGCACTGCCGGAGCAGCGCGGTGGCCAGGGTGGTCCGGAGCGCCAGGGGGGTCGTCGGCCTCCGTGGACGGGGGATGTCCCGGCAGCGCCCGCCGTCATGGCGAACGTCACCCGGGGACTCTAAGGAGCGGGGGTCTCGGCATCCTCGCCAGCGCCCTCGGTGGCCGCCGCAGCAGCCTCGCCACCGTCCGCGCCGGAGCGCAGGATCAGGCGGGTGCCGATGATCAGGAAACCGGCGGAGGCCGCCAGCTGCAGTCCATCGGTGGGAATCACACTGGAGAGGGAACCCCCCGCCGCCGCCCCCACCAGGCTGGCCAGCACCAGGGCGGAGGCGCTGCCGGCGAACACCGCCCCGGGCCTGTCGGAGGTGCCGCTGATGCTGACGATGGCCAGCTGGGTCTTGTCGCCGAGCTCCGCCAGGAAGACGGTGGCGAAGGTGGAGGCGAGCAGGGCGAAGGGCATGGTGCAGCGGGTGACGGACTCAGGCGTTGAGAAGGTGGAGCGGCGCCAGGTGCAGCACCGCCTGACGGCCCAGCCAGAGCCCCAGGGCGACCATCAGGATCCCCGCCGCCCGCTCCAGCTGGTGGGGGGGCATGACGGTGGACAACCAGCGCCCCAGCAGCACCCCCACCAGGCTGGAGCAGATCAGGGCCAGGGAGGCGCCCACGAACACGACGACCGGCCGGCCCGACTGGGCTGACAGCAGCAGGGCGGCGAGCTGGGTCTTGTCGCCGAGTTCGGCCAGGAAGACGGTGGTGGCGGTGCTCAGGAACACCGTGACCCACTTGGAGGGGGCCGGGGATTCGGGGGCGCGGCTCATGAGGGTTGGCGGATCGTCCGCAGGAAACGGCGCATCACCGGATGGCGTCCGCCCAGCTCGGCGCGGATCTGCTGCCGGCAGGAGGCGATGGCCAGGGCATCGGGGTCGTCGCCGGGCTGGCCGAACAGCGCGACCAGCTGATCCACCCGGCAGAAGTCGGGCCGTTCCGCATAGATGCGACAGCGCCGTGAACCGGTGTCGAAATGGCGGCACCAGCCGTCCTCCCCCACCATCGCGAAATACAGCTCCTGCTGGTCGGCATCGAGGGCCTCAATCGCGTCGCCCCGCAGGGCCGGATCGAGACGGCAGCAGGAACCGCAGCCGCTGATGCACTGCCAGTGCTGGGGTCGGGGCACGGGGACGCCACGGGGTCGCTCCATTCACTCACACCCGAGGCCTTCTTCCGAGGCCTTCTTCCCAGCCCACGCGCCTGCCAGCCATGACAACCGATCAAGGCCGCCTGGGCTGCGGCCTGAAGCGGCCGCCGAGCGACCTAGACTCACCTCCGATTCTCCCCCTCCCCGGCAGCCGCACCATGGGTATCGATTTCCATCTCATCTCCAACTTCGGCGCCCTGGCCCTGATCACCCTGGCCGGTCCGGCCGTGATCTTCATCCTTTACTACCGCCGCGGCGCCCTCTGATCGCTCCGGCACCAGCAGGTCGGCTAGGGCGTGGTACACGGGTCGGCGCTGGATCGCCTGACCCGTGTAGGCCGCGATCACAGCGGTGGCCACCAGACCCGGCATGAGCTGCTGGTCGCCCGCCATCCGGATGGCGAAGGCGATCGTCATCAGCGGCAGCTGGGTGGCGCCCGCCAGCCCCGCCGCCATGCCAAGGGCCAGGCCCAGGTGGGGATCCCCCGCCAGGGCCCGCACCAGACCGGATCCGAACACACCCCCGATGGCGAAGGCCGGGTCGATCAGGCCTCCGGGTATGCCTGCCGACAGCGCCAGCACCGGCCCGATCAGGCGGGAGAAAAGCAGCACGATCCAACTGCTGTCGATCGTGGTGTCCGCGTCCTGATCAAGGATCAGGCGCATTAGGGTCTCGCCATCGCCGCCGCTGGCACCGCCCGTGACCAGGGTCAGAAGGGCCAAAGCCATACCAACCGCCAGGCCGCAGCGCAGGGGGTGACGCCGAGCGAGCGGGGTGATCAGCCCCGTGGCCCGTACCAGCAGCCGGGCGAAGGCACCGCCAAGGGCCCCTCCTCCCAGGCCGATCGGGATCGCCCAGAGCAACTGCTCGATCTCCTGCACCGGGCTGGGGTTGACCCCGAGCGCGAACATCGGCTGGCCGCCGAGCCCGCTCACCAGGGCCGCCGCGCTGGACAGCACCAGCGCCGGCCACACCAGCCGCTGCTGAAAGCTGCCGGTGAGCTCCTCGACCACGAAGATCATCCCCATCAGGGGGGTGTTGAAGCCGCCGGCCAGCCCGGCCCCGGCCGCTCCGGCCAGCAGGTGGCCCCGGCTGGCCCGGTGCAGCAGGCCGGGCCAGCGCCATAGCAGGGCCTGCCCCACGGCAGCGCCCACCTCCACCACCGGCCCCTCGCGGCCCAGGGGCAGCAGGGCCAGGCTGGCCACGGACCAGAGACCGAGCCGTTCCCCGGTCGGGGCGGCGGAGAGCAGCCGGTTGCCCCGGTGGGGATCCTCCAGGCAGAGCATCACCTGGGGAATGCCCGAGCCGGCCCCGCGGCGCCAGGGTCCCCGCTGGAACCAGAGCAGCACGGGCACCAGGGGGATCGGGGCCAGGGCCAGCAGCCAGCCGGTGGTGCTCCACCCCTCCCCGCTGAAGGCCGGCAGGGTGGAGAGCAGCCGATCCTGGAGCAGGTCGATGCGATTGAGCGGCCAGCAGGCCAGCCCCACCATGGCCCCCAGCAGCGCCAGCAGCAGCAGGGAACGCACCAGGCCCAGCGGGGACCGGCTCATCCTTCGACCATCCCCAGGGCCATGGCCGCTTCCCGCATCAGCCCCTGAACGTAGGGGTGGGGAGGATCCACCAGGGCGGCGGGGCCTGTGCCGTCGGGCGGGATGGCCGAGCGCAGCTCCTCGCCGGCGGCGTTGCGGATCACCAGGCTGTCCCCCTGGCGGCTGCACCAGTAGGTGCGGTCGCGGCGTTGCAGCACCACGGTGTCACCGCCGCTGGAGCGGATCGCCTCCAGCTCCAGCTGGAACCGCTCCACACCCTGCCAGTCATCGCGGCGCAGGCGATAGGCCACATCCACCGGGCCCGCCCACTGGTCGGGACCCTGCCAGCGCCAGCCGATCGCCCGCAGCCGTGCCTCCCCCTGGGCCAGTTGCAGCTGCAGGTGGCCGCCACGCAGGAGCTTCCGCTCCACCACCTGGCAGCGGCTGCTCCAGAACAGGGGCGTGGGATGGCCGATGCCGAAGGGGGCCAGCCGCTGGAGCTGGCGCCAGAACTCCCGGTCAATGCGCTCCAGCCGCAGCAGGGCCTCAGGCTCCACCGGGCGGCCATCGCCCGCCGACTCCAGCCAGCCGCTGGCCAGGGCGTCGAGCCGTTCCTGCAGCGCCCCCACGTTCTCGGCCCGCACCGTGAAGCCGCCGGCGGCGGGGTGGCCGCCGTGGCGCTCCAGCAACTCGGCACAGGACGCCAGGGCCGCATCGACGGCGAACCCCTTCGGGGCCCGCACCGACGCCCGCAGCCGGCCTCCCCCTTCGCCGGCCAGCAGGGCCACGGGACGACCGAAGCGCTCCACCAGCCGGGAGGCGACGATGCCGATGACGCCGTGGTGCCAGTGGCCCTGGGCCAGCAGCAGGAAGGCGGGCCGGCGGGGACCATCGGCCTCCAGCAGGGCCAGGGCCTCCGCCTCGATCGCGCTGCAAAGTTCGCGCCGCTGGCGGTTGAGGGCCTCGCAGG
Source organism: Synechococcus sp. UW140 (assembly GCA_943367705.1). Lineage (GTDB taxonomy): Bacteria > Cyanobacteriota > Cyanobacteriia > PCC-6307 > Cyanobiaceae > Cyanobium. Next base: position 91,345 of record CALRJV020000002.1, on the reverse strand, counting down.
AGCGGGCCAGCTCCAGGGCCCGCTCGGAATCCTCGGTCGTCAGCAGGTCCACCACCAGCTGGGGGTCCCCCAGCCGGCCGACGGCATTGATGCGCGGAGCCAGCTGGAAACCCACCGCCTCCGCATCGACCCGGTGCTTCTCCAGCCCCGCCAGCTGCTGGAGGGCCTGCAGGCCGGGCAGGGGACTGCGGCCCAGCAGGGGCAGGCCATCGAGCAACCAGCGGCGGTTGACCCCCTCCAGGGGGGCCATGTCGGCGATGGTGCCGATGCAGAACAGGTTGAGGGCGATCTCCAGGCCATGGCGGTGGCGCAGCCGCCGGCAGAGGGCGGTGGCCAGGACGTGGGCCAGCCCCACCCCCGCCAGTCCCCGGTACGGGGAGCCCTCCGGGGTGACGGCCGGGTGCAGCAGGGCCAGGTGCGGCGGCAGCTGGGGGGGCAGGGTGTGGTGGTCGGTGAGGATCACCTCCACCTCCAGGGCCGCGGCGCGCTCCAGGGCGTCGATGGCGGCCACGCCGTTGTCCACCGTGATCAGCAGCCGCACCCCATCGGCCGCCAGCCGCTCCACCATGGCGGCGTTGAGGCCATAGCCGTCGTCCATGCGGCTGGGGATGGCGGCCTGGGGGCGGGCGCCTAGCCGCTGCAGGACCCCCACCAGCAGGGCGGTGCTGGTCATGCCATCGGCGTCATAGTCGCCGCAGATCGCCACCGCCTCCGATCCCTGGCAGCAGCGCACCAGCCGCTCGACCGCCAGCGCCAGGGCCGGGAAGTGGGCCTCCGGATCGGGGGCCGCCTCCGGATCAAGCAACTGGCGCACCGCCTCCGCCGTCACCAGGCCGCGACGCCGCAGCAGGGCCAGCAGTTCACACGGGAGGTCGCCGTCCGGAGTCCCGGCCGCCTCGGCGGGACCGTCGCCGCCGAGGGGGGAGGGCAAAAGCCAGCGTCGCTCGTCGACGGCAGAGAGCAACGAGGGGCAGGCGGAGCCCCCGCATTGTGGAAGGCGGGGCTGCAGGGCGCACCCCTTAACCTGGATGCGGACACAAGCGCGGCGTCCGATGGCCCCGGCCCTGTCGGCCCTGCTCTGGGACGTGGACGGCACCCTGGCCGAGACGGAGTTCGAGGGCCACCGGGTGGCCTTCAACCGCAGTTTCGAGGCCTCCGGGCTGCCCTGGCGCTGGGACCGGCCCACCTACGGGGGGCTGCTGGCGGTGGGCGGCGGCCACGAACGGATCACCGCGTTCCTGCGGCAGGTGGAGGGCCGCACGCCGGAACAGGGGCGGGTGGAGGAGCTGCAGCGCCGCAAGCAGGCGTTTTATGCCGAGCTGGTGCAGCAGGGCGGCCTCACCCTGAGGCCCGGAGTGGCCCGGCTGGTGGCGGACGCCGCGGCGGCGGGCCTGCGGCAGGGGATCGTCACCACCAGCGGCCGCAGCGCGGTGCAGGCCCTGCTGGAGGGGGCCCCGGCGGCCCTGGGCCGGGCTATTGAGTTCTGGGTCTGCGGTGACGATGTGGTCCGCAAGAAGCCCGATCCGGAGGCCTACCGGCTGGCGCTGGCACGGTTGGCCGGGACAGGGAGCGAAGCAGAGGGCGAAGCGGTGGGTGGCGTCCTGGTGCTCGAGGACTCCCCGGCCGGGCTGGCGGCGGCCACCGGCGCCGGGCTGCCCTGTCTGGTCTGCCTGAGCGCGACGACGCGGGAGGAGCCAGCCTCCCGCTTCAGCGCCGCCCGGGCCGTGGTCGAGAGCCTGGAGGAGCCCGGAGACACCATCGTCGTGCGTAGGGGACCACCTTGCCCCGAGGGCCAGGTGACGCTGTCGTGGCTGGAGCGCCTGCTGGACACGCCATGACCCGCCTCCCCGTGCAGCGCACCCGTTTCCAGGGGCTGGTGAGCCGGCTGGGGAACCGCGCGATCGGCGTGGCGCGGCGCAGCTGGCGGGCCGGAAGCCTGGCCGCCCTGGCGCTGCTGCTGGGCTTCTTCGCCGGTCAGAACCTCACCAGCCTGCTGCTCTTCACCACCCCGGGGGGCCGCCCGGCAGTGGTGCTCGGCCTGCTGCTGACGATCGAGACGCTGGTGCGGCTGAGGACCCGCCTGGTGGTCGCCGAACCCTCCCTGGCCTGGGTGATCGTCGACAACCTGCGCCTCGGCGCCACCTACTCGATCGTGCTTGAGGCCTTCAAGGTGGGGACCTGAACCGGTGGTGCCACCAAAGCCCACCGTGCCCCCGGACCCCGAGCCGGATGCCTGGGACGGACGGCTGGCCCAGGCGGCGGACCTGGGCCCCGTCCACCCCACCCTGCTGCGGCAACTGGCGCTGCCACTGCTGCGACGGCTGGAGAGCAGCCTGCGCGGCGATGGGGCGACCCGGCGGCCCGTGCTGGCCCTGAATGGGCCGGTGGGCGCCGGCAAGACGAGCCTGGGTCGCGCCCTGGAACGCCTCGCCGCCCTCGGGGGCCTGCGGCTGGCGGTGGTTTCGATCGACGACCTCTACCTGCCGGCCGCCGAACGCCGTGCGCGGCTGGCGGGCAATCCCTTCGGGGTGAACAGGGTCCCGCCCGGCAGCCACGACCTGCCCCTGCTGCGGGAAGCGCTGGCCGCCTGGCGGGCCGGGGGGACGCTGCGGCTGCCCCGGTTCGACAAGACCCTCGCCGGCGGCGACGGCGAGCGGAACGGGTGGCGTGACGAGCCCGCCGAGGCGCTCGTGATCGAAGGCTGGCTGATGGGCTGCCGGGCCCTTGGCCCCCAGGCCCTGGGCGAGCGGCTGGGCCGCGGAGCGGGGCTGGAGGAGCTGGGTGAGCTGGAACGAAGCTGGCTGCCCCGCTGGGACGGGCACCTGGCGGCCTACGACGAGCTCTGGGCGGCCTGCGACGGCCTCTGGCTGCTGCGACCGGAACACTGGAACCTGCCCATGCGCTGGCGATTCCAGGCGGAGGCCCGCCAACGCCGCGCCGGAGGTGGATGGCTCAACGGCCGGCAGCTCGGCAGCCTGGTGAGGGCCACGCTCCATTCGCTACCCCCGGCCCTCTACCAGGACCCACTGCTGGGGCCCACGGGGTCAGGGATTCCGCTGGAGGGTGGGGTGGTCCTGGACGGACGCAGGCGTGCCCACCCCCTGGCGATTCAGCTCTCTTCGCCGGCTTCGGCCTCTTCGGCGATCGGATAAACAAAGCCCTGGGCGCGGCCGCTCAGGACAGCCTTGCCGAGCGACATGGCCTTCTGGGCCGCCACACCGGCCTTGGCCTTCCAGTGGGCGTGGCGCTGGTTGCGCTTGCCCTTGGAGGTTTTCTTCTTGGGAACGGCCATCCCTTTAACTCACTGCCAAACGAGGATCCTCCTTCGCCGACTCGCCTTTCGTCAAATCGCTACAGTCGGATTCCGCAAAGCAACTCCTGAAAAGGATGCCAGGCCTGTGAGCAGCAGTTCTCCTCCGGAGCCGGCCAGCACCTCCACCCCCCAGGCCGCGCCCGCTGCCCAGGCCCCGGCAGCCAAGCAGGCTCCGGAGGTGCGTCCGGGCTTCAGCCTCGGGGGCCAGGGGGCCGGGGCGCCCTCCTACAGCCAATTGCTGCAGGACATCAAAGCCGGAAAGATCAAGAGCCTGGAGCTCGCTCCTGCCCAGCGGGTGGTCACCGCCACCTTCGCGGACGGCCGCAGCCGCCAGGTGTCCGTCTTCAGCGACAACCAGCAACTGCTGCGCACCGCCGAGCAGGCCCGGGTGCCGCTGACGGTGCGGGACGAACGGCGCGACGACGCCATGGCCGGCCTCGTCACCAACGGCCTGCTGGTGGCCCTGCTGATCGCCGGTCTGGTCCTGCTGGTGCGCCGCTCCGCCCAGGTGGCCAACAAGGCGATGGGCTTCGGCCGCAGCCAGCCCCGCCTGCAGGAGGAAGGGGCGATCACGGTGCGCTTCGAGGACGTGGCCGGCATCACTGAGGCCAAGGAAGAGCTCCAGGAGGTGGTGACGTTCCTCAAGACCCCCGAACGGTTCACCTCCATCGGTGCCCGCATCCCCAAGGGGGTGCTGCTGGTCGGTCCCCCCGGCACCGGCAAGACGCTGCTGGCGCGCGCCATCGCCGGTGAGGCCGGGGTGCCCTTCTTCTCGATGGCCGCCACCGAATTCGTCGAGATGTTCGTGGGTGTGGGGGCCAGCCGGGTGCGGGACCTCTTCCGCCAGGCCAAGGCCAAGGCGCCCTGCATCATCTTCATCGATGAGATCGATGCGGTGGGGCGCCAGCGGGGGGCCGGCATCGGCGGCGGCAACGACGAACGGGAGCAGACCCTCAACCAGCTGCTCACCGAAATGGATGGCTTCGAGGACAACTCGGGCGTGATCCTGCTGGCCGCCACCAACCGTCTCGACGTGCTCGACACGGCCCTGCTGCGGCCCGGCCGCTTCGATCGCCGCATCAGCGTCGACCTGCCGGACCGGGCCGGCCGGGAGGAGATCCTTTCGGTCCATGCCCGCACCAGGCCCCTGGCCGAGGAGGTGTCCCTGGCCGACTGGGCCCGCCGCACCCCCGGCTTCTCCGGCGCCGACCTGGCCAACCTGCTCAACGAGGCGGCCATCCTCACGGCACGGCGCCAGAAGAACCAGGTGGATGACCAGGCCATCGGCGATGCCCTCGAGAGGATCACCATGGGGCTGGCGGCCGCCCCGCTGCAGGACAGCGCCAAAAAGCGGCTGATCGCCTACCACGAGATCGGCCACGCCCTGCTGACCACCCTGCTGCCCCACGCCGATCGGCTTGACAAGGTGACCCTGCTGCCCAGGGCCGGCGGGGTGGGTGGCTTCGCCCGCACCATGCCCGATGAGGACATCCTCGATTCCGGACTGATCAGCAAGGCCTACCTGAGGGCCCGGCTGGTGGTGGCCCTCGGCGGCCGGGCCGCCGAACTGGTGGTCTTCGGCCCCAGCGAGGTGACCCAGGGGGCCAGCAGCGATCTGCAGCTGGTGCGCCGCATCTGCCGCGACATGGTGCTGCGCTACGGCTTCTCCAGCCTCGGCCCCCTGGCCCTGGAGGAGGAGGGCGAGGAGGTGTTCCTCGGCCGCGACTGGATCCGCTCGGCCCCCCACACCTCCGTCCGCACCGGCAACCGCATCGATGAACAGGTGCGCCGGCTGGCCAGCGAGGCCCTGGAGAAGGCCGTCGCGGTGCTCACCCCCCGGCGCGAGCTGATCGATGAGCTGGTGAACCGGCTGATCGAGCTGGAGACCATCGATGGCGACAGCTTCCGCGCCCTGGTGGAGGCCCATGAGGCCAAGGGGGGTGGTTCAGCCCTCGCCGGCCAGTCCGGAGGCAAAGCGGATGTCGAGGCTGCGCAGGTAGGTGTGTAGGCCGGCGTCCTGAATCGGCAGCAGCCGGGCCGGATGGCCGCTCTCATTGACATGGGAATGCCAGTGGCCCGGCGGGGTCACGAAGGCGGCGCCCGGCTCCCATTCCATCCTCAGAGGATTGCGGATCGTGCCGTCGGGATTGAGGTCGGGACCGGAGAGGGTGGCGCAACCCGGCTGGCAGTCGATCACCAGGTCGAGGGCCACCGACTGGTGCCGATGGGGGGGCTGGACCGCGCCGGCCGGCACCAGTCCGTACATCGCCCAGAGGGTGTGGGTCACGGTGCGGCTCGCCGGCAGGGCCGTGTTGGCCATCAGCAGGCTGAGGCGATTGCTGCGGGCACTGGTCGGATCCGCCGCCAGCACCGCCAGCTCCCGATCCAGCCAGGCGGCAGGGTAATGGCTGGGGGCGAAACGGGCGGATTCGGCCCTCACCCCGAGGAAGGTGAGCAGGGGAGCGTCATGGATCCAGTAGAGAACGCTCTCTTCCGAGGCGTCCAGCCGAGGCTCCAACCCCGCCGGCAGCACGAACAGATCCCCGCGGGCCCAGGCCAGATCCAGCGGCTCTTCCCCGGCAGCGGAGGGGCAGTGGCAGCGGCCGGATCCCCGATAGACATAGAAGAGGGAGCTGGTGGCGTTGGCGGCCACTCCGATGGATTCACCGCCCAGGATGCGCACGAAGTTGGCGCTGAGGGCCGGGCTCGTGGCGGGATAGGGGCAGCCGAGACCGGCGCTGAGATCGAGGGGAAGCACCGCCGTCGGACCCGTGGCGTGGAGCTCGGGGCCCCAGCGACCCTCCGGAATCGGCTCGGTGAGACCAGGACGGATCGGATTGGCGGCCTGGCGGTAATCGAACAGGAGGGTGTCTGAATGCCAGTCGTGGCTGCCGGCGACGGCAGCGGAGCTGGGGGGCCTGGACGCTTGGATCTGCCCCATGGGATCAGGTTGCAATCGTTGACAGATCTTATGGATTTCTTTCCATCGCCGGTGCTCTCCCGGCAGGGGGCGCGTTCAGCCGCCGGCGACCGCCGGCACGATGCTCACCTCGTCGCCGTCGCTGAGGACGGTGGCCTGGTTGTCGAGAAAGCGGATGTCCTCGCTGTTCACGTAGAGGTTGAGGAAGCGGCGCAGCTTGCCGTTCTCATCGCAGAGGCGCGCCTGGATGCCGGGGTAGCGGCCTTCGAGGGCCTGCAGCAGCCCGTCGATGCTGGTGGCCTCCAGGCTGACGCTGGCCTCGTCGTTGGTGAACTTCTGCAGAGGGGTGGGGATCAGAACCTGGATGGCCATGGAAGACGTCGGTGGGCAGGGAAGGAGAAACGGGAGCGATCAGGCCCGGGGGGCGGCGCCGCCGTGGGAGGCCTGGGAGCGCTCCCAGGCTTCGTGGAAGCTGGCCAGCTGGGGCTCAATCGTGTAAGGAGCGCCGATGGAAGAGGCGATCGCTTCGGTGGTCTTGAGGCCGTTGCCGGTGATGTAGGCGACGGTGGTTTCCGAGGGGTCGATCTTGCCCTGCTCCACCAGCTTCTTGAGCACGGCGATGGTGGTGCCCCCGGCGGTTTCGGTGAACACCCCCTCCATCTCGGCCAGCAGCTTGATGCCATCGATGATCTCCTCATCGGTGACCGCCGCGATGGTGCCGCCGGTGCGGTTGGCGATGTCGATGGCGTAGGGGCCATCGGCCGGGTTGCCGATGGCGATCGACTTGGCGATGGTGTTCGGCTTCACCGGGGTGATGAAGTCGCGGCCGGCGGCGAAGGCCTGGGCGATGGGGGAGCAGCCCTCCGCCTGGGCACCGCTGAAGCGCACCGGCTTCTCGTCGACGAGACCCACCTTGATGAATTCGTCGAAGCCCTTGCGGATCTTGGTGAACAGGGAACCGGAGGCCAGGGGGGCGACGATGTGGTCGGGAAGCCGCCAGCCGAGCTGCTCGATCACCTCGTAGCCGAGGGTCTTGGAGCCCTCGGAGTAGTAGGGGCGCAGGTTGATGTTGACGAAGCCCCAGCCGTAGGTGTTGGCCACCTCGGAGCAGAGCCGGTTGACCTGGTCGTAGTTGCCCTTCACCGCCATCAGGGTGGGGTTGTAGACGAGGGTGCCCAGCACCTTGCCCAGCTCCAGATCACTGGGGATGAAGACACAGCACTCCAGGCCGGCGTGGGCGGCGATGGCGGCGGTGGAGTTGGCCAGGTTGCCGGTGGAGGCGCAGCTGACCGTGGTGAAGCCCAGTTCCCGGGCCCGGGTAAGGGCCACCGAGACGACGCGATCCTTGAAGGACAGCGTCGGCATGTTGACGCCGTCGTTCTTGATGTAGAGGGAGGAGAGGCCGAGGCGCCGCGCCAGGCGGTCCGCCTTGAGCAGGGGGGTGAAGCCGGTGCCCACGTCGATGGGGTCGCCCTCGACGGGCAGGAATTCCCGGTAACGCCAGATCGAGGTGGGGCCGGCCTCGATGGTGGCGCGGCTGACGCGGCTGCGGATGGCGTCGTAGTCGTAGACCACCTCAAGGGGGCCGAAGCAGACGTCTTCACAGACGTGGCGGGCGCCGGCCTCGTAGGGATGACCGCATTCCTTGCAGCGCAGGCCCGTGAAGGTGGAGCGGGAAAGGGTGGCGGTCAAGGGAATCCCGGTCACTGAGAGAAACGCTAACAGCGGCGTCCGGAGCCCGCCGGTAAAGCCGATATCCGGCATCGGGTATGGCATCACCGCCGGGTCCGACCCCCTCGGGTGTGCCGCCCTGGGCCGCCCCCCTTGTCGCCCGCAGGGTTCTGCCTACGCTCCGTTCGTGCCCGTTCCCACCCCTCTGCCCTCCCGCGTGGGGCCACGCCTCGCCATCGGCCTGGCGATCGCCTTCGCTCTGCTGCTGGCGCTCTGGGCGGGGGCCCGGCTGGCCATCGAATGGCTCTGGTTCAGCCAGTTCAACGTCCAGCAGATCCTGCTGCGCCGCTGGATGCTGCAGATCGCCGCCTTCGCGGCGGTCTTCGGCCTCGGTTCGGCCCTGCAGCTGGCCCAGCTGCAGCGCTGCTGGCGACTGCGGGAGCAGGCTGCCGAGGCGCCCCGGCCAAGCCAGCCCCTTCTGCGGCTGGGCAACGGCGCCCTGGTCGCGGTGCTGATCGGCCTGGTGCTGCTGCTGGCCGGCGGCCTCAGCTACCTGCTGGTGCAGGCCCGGGGTCTGATCGCCAACCCCTTCAACGGCGACGTGATCACCGGCTTCTCCGTGCTGCGCGATCTGCCGCCCCTGCTGGTGGCGGGCCTGGCGGGGGGCCTGATGCTGCCGCTGCTGCTCTGGCCCCTCACCACCCTGCGGATCACCCTGGCGGCCGCCCTGGCGGGCTCGGCCACGGCGGTGGCCCGGGGCTGGAGCCTGTGGCTGCCCGCCCTGCTGGCCACGCCCTTCGGCGAAGGGGATCCACTCACCGGCTTCGACCTCTCGTTCACGGTGTTGCGTCTGCCGGCCCTGCGGCTGCTGCTGAGCGTGCTGCTGGCCCAGGGGCTGGTGGGGCTGGCGGCCTGCCTGCTGCTGACCATCGGCAGGGGCCGCAGCCTGAGCGATCTGCGTTTCGACGGGCTCAGCAAGGCCCAGCAGCGGGTGCTGCAGCCCCAGGTGGCGGCCCTGGCCGTCGTCATGGCCCTCAGCAACGCCCTGGCTCCCTTCGATCTGATGGTGCAGGGCAGTGGCGTGGCCTCGGGAGCAGGCTACGTGGATCTGCACGTGCGCCTGCCCCTGCGGCTGCTGTTCGCGCTGCTGCTGCTGCTCACGGCCTGCGCCCTGCTGGTGCCCCTGCCCCGGGGCTGGGTGCGCCGCGGCGCCCTGCTGCCCCTGGCGGGCACGGCCGTGCTGGTGCCGATCAGCGAATGGGTGATCACGCCCCTGGCCCAGCGCTTCTGGGTGCAGCCGCGGGAGCTGGCGGTGGAGGCCCCCTATCTGGAGCGCAGCATCCGGGCCACCCGCCGGGCCTTCGGCCTCGAGAATGTGCGCACCATCCGGCTGGAACCCAACCAGGGCCTGACGAAGGCGGATCTGGCCAGCGCCCCCGGCACCCTCGACAACATCCGCCTCTGGGACAGCCAGCCCCTGCTGGCCGCCAACCGCCAGCTGCAGCAGCTGCGGCTGTACTACACCTTCCCTTCGGCAGCGGTGGATCGCTATCCGCTCCAGGGCAAGTCGGCCCGCGACGGCTCCCAGCAGGTGCTGATCTCGGCCCGGGAGCTGGACAGCAGCGCCCTGCCGCCCGGCTCGCGCACCTGGCTGAACCGCCATCTGGTGTTCACCAACGGCCACGGCTTCACCGTTTCGCCGGTGAACGCCTTCGGCTCCGACGGCCTGCCCCTGTTCTTCGTCAAGGACCTGGGCAGCAGCGGCCGGGTGCAGGGGATTCCCGAGCTGGGCATCACCGACAAGGAGGCCCGGAAGGCGCTGCCGGTGGGCAGCCCGAGCCTGTATTTCGCCTCCGGGCCGTCCCCCTACGCGATCGCCCCCACGAAGGTGAAGGAGTTCTCCTATCCGGAGGGGGAACTGAACGTCTACACCCATTACACCGGCACCCGGGGGATCTCCCTGGCCCCTCCCCTCAACCGGCTGGGGGCGGCCATCTACCTGCGGGAACCGCGGCTGCTGTTCACCGGCTCCTTCACCGACCGCTCCCTGCTGCTGCTGCGGCGCCAGGTGAACCAGCGTCTGACGGCCCTGGCGCCGTTCCTGCGCTTCGAAAGCCAGCCCTACCTGGTCACCGCCCGGGTGGCCGGCAGTGAGGGCTACCGACCTCAGCAGTACCAGTACTGGCTGCTGGACGGCTTCACCACCAGCCGCTCCTACCCCTACAGCGATCCCAATCCCCAGGGCCTGCGCTACTTCCGCAACCCGGTGAAGGCGGTGGTGGATGCCCACGATGGCCGGCTCTGGTTCTACGTGAATGACGCCAGGGATCCGGTGCTGCGCACCTGGGTGCGAGCCTTCCCGGAACTGTTCCGGCCGCTCTCGGCCATGCCGCGGGCCCTGCTCGCCCACATCCGGGTGCCCAAGAGCCAGTTCGACATCCAGGCGGAGCGGCTGCTGCGCTACCACGTCACCGACGTGCGCACCTTCTACAACGGCGACGACGTCTGGGCGGTGCCCACCGAGATCTACGGCGAAAGCACCGTGCCGGTGTCGCCGTACCACCTCACCCTGCAGCTGCCCGGCCAGCAGCGCTCCGAGTTCGTGCTGCTGCTGCCCTTCACGCCGCTGAAGCGCTCCAACCTGGTGGGCTGGCTCGCGGCCCGCAATGATCCGCCCCACTACGGCGAACTGATGCTGGTGCGCTTCCCCCAGCAGCGGCTGCTGCTCGGCCCCCAGCAGATCACCGCCCTGATCGACCAGGACCCGACGATCAGCTTCCAGTTCGGCCTCTGGAACCGGCTGGGCTCGCGGCTGTTCCGCGGCAACCTGCTGGTGCTGCCGGTGGGCGAAGGCCTGCTGTATGTGGAGCCGATCTACCTGCAGTCGAAGAGCAACGACCTGCCCACCCTGGTGCGGGTGGTGGTCACCGACGGCCGCCGCTTCGTGATGGAGCGCAGCCTGCGCCGCGCTCTGGAGCGGCTGGTGGACGCGGCCCCCACCGCCAAGGAGGAAGCGGCGACCGCCAAACCGCCGCTGCCCGACGGCACGCCGCTGCCCCTGCCGCTGCCCTGAAGGCCCTGAACAGCCATGAAAAAGGGGGCCCGTGGGCCCCTGATGCATCGATGCTGGATGGCAGCCGGAACGCCGATCAGGCGGCGACGGCGGTCTTGGGATCGAGGGCACCCTTGGCGTAGAGGGTGGCGTAGTAGTTGATGTCGCGCTGCTTGATCTTGCTGGCGTTGCCGGCACACCAGAACTGCTGGTAGCGATCCAGGCAGACCTTCTTCATGTAAGCCCGGGCGGGCTTGTTGAAGTGGCGGGGGTCGAAGTTGGCGGGATCCTTGGCGGCGGCTTCCCGGACGGCGGCGGTGAAGGCGAGGCGGTTGTCGGTGTCGATGTTGATCTTGCGCACGCCGTTGCGGATGCCTTCCTGGATCTCCTCAACGGGGACGCCGTAGGTCTCGGGGATGGCGCCGCCGTACTTGTTGATCATGTCCAGCCATTCCTGGGGAACGGAGCTGGAGCCGTGCATCACCAGGTGGGTGTTGGGGATGGCCTTGTGGATCTCGGCGATCCGGGAGATGGCCAGCACTTCACCGGTGGGCTTGCGGGTGAACTTGTAGGCGCCGTGGCTGGTGCCGATGGCGATGGCCAGGGCATCGACCTTGGTCTTGGCGACGAAGTCGGCGGCCTCAGCGGGGTCGGTGAGGAGCTGGGAGTGGTCGAGGGCGCCTTCAAAACCGTGGCCGTCCTCGGCCTCACCCTTGCCGGTTTCCAGGGAACCCAGGCAACCCAGTTCGCCTTCCACGCTCACGCCGATGGCGTGGGCCACATCCACCACTTCCTTGGTGACGGCCACGTTGTAGTCGTAGCTGGCGGGGGTCTTGGCGTCGGCCTCGAGGGAACCGTCCATCATCACGGAGGTGAAGCCGTTGGCGGCGGCGCCGTAGCAGGTGGCGGGGCTGTTGCCGTGGTCCTGGTGCATGACCACCGGGATGTCGGGATAGGTCTCGACCGCGGCCAGGATCAGGTGGCGCAGGAAGCTTTCGCCGGCGTACTGACGGGCGCCGCGGGAGGCCTGCAGGATCACCGGGCTGTCGGTCTCGTAGGCAGCCTCCATGATCGACTGCACCTGCTCCAGGTTGTTGACGTTGAAGGCAGGAATGCCGTAGCCGTTTTCTGCGGCGTGATCCAGCAGCAGCCGAAGCGGTACGAGCGCCATGGGAAATCTCGCGGTTTTTGGGTGGGTACGGTTGCGGAGAACCGTGGTCGAAGGACGGCTGGCGGGGTCGTCCCGCCGGGTCTGCCGGGGAGTCTAGGGGATGCCCTCCAGGGTTCCTGCTCCCTGGCGGGCCCAGTCGCAGCACCGCTGGCTGGCCACCGCCTCAGCCAGCCCCGGCAGCATCGGCCGCCGCTCCCGCACCGCCTGCGACCACCAGCCCAGCAGCCGCCGCACCGGCGCGATCCGGCCGTCCTCCCAGGTGCGCCCGTAGGCCAGCGCCGGATCGGCCGCCACGGGCCGCAGGGCCTCGCCGGGGCGGGCCGTCCACAGCTGCATGCCGTGGACATAGTCGGCCTGGTTGCTGGAGCCCAGCACCAGGGTGGCCTCGCTGCCGTAGAGCTCGATCCAGTAGCCCCGTCCCGCCCGCGCCACCGAGGAGAGGCTGAGCTGGGCGGGCACGGGGCGGCCGCGCCGGTCCTCGAGATCGAGCTGGATCAGGGCACTGTCCTCGGCATCCACCACCCCCATGGCGCCGGAACCCGGCATGGGGCGCTCAGCGATGGCGGTGCTGAGCCGGGCGGTGAGGCCCCGGCTGGGGCCGATCAGCCAGTGGAGGGTGTCGAAGGCGTGGGTGCCCAGGGCGCCGAGCACACCGCCACCGGCCGCCGCCTGGGAGTACCAGCTCCAGGGACGGCTGGAATCGGCGCGGCTGGACATCAGCCAGTCGAACTTGACCAGCCAGGGATCTCCCAGCACCCCCGCCTCGAGCAGGGCGGCCAGCTGCTGCACATGGGGCACGGCCCGGTACTCGAAGTCGACCGCCACCACCAGGCCCCGCGCCATGGCGAGGCGCTGCAGCTCCTCCACCTGGCCGGCATGGAGGGCCACCGGCTTCTCCAGGAACAGGTGCTTGCCCGCCTCCAGGGCGGCGCGGGCCAGGGCGAAACGGGGCTCCGGCGGCGTGGCGATCACCACCGCCTCAACGGCGGGATCGGCCAGGAGGGCGGCGAAGTCGTCGAAGGCGGGCAGCTCGGCCGCCTGACCCGCGGCGGTGGCCCGCTCCGGCCGGGGGTGCCAGAGGGCCACCGGCTCGGTGCCCGGGGCGTCCCGCAGGGCCGGCAGGATCACCTTCTCGCCGAAGCCGAGGCCGGCGACGGCGACCCGCAGGGGCGCCTCAGGCCGTCGCATCGCTTTCCTGGTTGCGGCGGGCGGCGTCGCAGGCGGCATGCAGCACCCGGATCGTGAGGTTGTCCCCAGCGGCTGCTTCCCAGGGGGCGCCCCAGCGGGGCAGGCCGTTGACGGCGGTGTCGCGGTAGAGCTCCTCGTCGCAGTCGAGCTGCATCACGTACAGCTGGCCGACCGGGGGACGGGCGTCCTCGGGAGCATCGGCGGCGGCGGTGGGCTGGAAACGGCTCAGCACCGAGAGGCGCCCTTCGCGATCGAAGCGGAGGCTGCCGGAGTCCCACCACTGGCGGCCCTCAGGCCCGGCTTCCACCTCCTGCCAGTCGACCGGGCCGGCGACGGCAACGGCGGGAGCCGCCAGCCAGCAGCCCAGCAGCAGCAGCACCGCCAGCAGAGCGGCGGCGAACGGGGCGCGGCCAGCTCCCATGGCACCGCTCATGGCACCACGGACACGGCGGGCCGCAGGCTGCCGTGCAGCCGCAGCAGGGTGGCCAGGGTGCCGCGCAACTCGGGCCGGGGCACGATCGTGTCGACGAAGCCGTGATCCTGGAGGTATTCGGCGGTCTGGAAGCCCTCGGGCAGCTTCTCGCCCAGGGTCTGCTCGATCACCCGGCGGCCGGCGAAGGCGATCATCGCCTTGGGCTCGGCCAGGATCAGGTCGCCGAGCATGGCGAAGCTGGCAGTGACCCCACCGGTGGTGGGATGGGTGAGCAGGGGCAGGTAGAGCAGTTCGGCACTGCGGTGGCGCTGCAGGGCGCCGGACACCTTGGCCATCTGCACCAGGCTCAGCATCCCCTCCTGCATGCGGGCGCCGCCGGAGGCGCAGACGATCAGCAGCGGATAGCGGCGGGCGGTGGCCAGCTCCACCAGGCGGGTGAGCTTCTCGCCCACCACCGAGCCCATGGAGCCGCCCATGAAGCGGAAATCCATCACCCCCAGGGCCAGGGGCATGCCCTCCAGGCGGCAGAGGCCGGTGACCACCGCATCCCGCAGGCCCGTGGCCCGCTGGCTGTCGCGCAGCCGGTCGGCGTAGCTGCGGCGGTCCTTGAAGGCGAGGGGGTCGGTGGGGGCCAGATCGGCATCGATGGGCTCGAAGCTGCCCTCATCGGCGATCAGGCGGATGCGCTCGGCGCTGTCGATACGGTGGTGGTGGCCGCAGCCCTTGCAGACACTGGCATTGGCGATCAGGTCCTTGCGGTAGACCACCAGGCCGCATTCGGCGCACTTGCTCCAGAGGCCATCCCCCTCGTCGGCCTCAGGACCCTTGCTGGCCCGGACGGCGGGGGCGTTCTTGCGGCGATCGGCGAACCAGTCGAACAGGGACATGGGGCGACGGCAGCGACGGGGGACGGAGACCGGAAGCCATTAAAGACCCAGGCCCCACAGGCGCAGCCAGGGGCCATGGCCGCCGATCCAGACCGCCAGGGCGGCGGCGGCCAGGAACGGGCCGAAGGGAAAGGGCTGCTGGCGACCGAGACGGCCGCTGAGGCGGGCGATGCCCCCGATCAGGGCACCGCTGAGCACAGACAGGCTGACGGCCAGGCCCAGGCCCAGCGGTCCGAGCCAGGCGCCCATCAGGGCGGCGAGCTTGGCGTCCCCCAGGCCCAGGGCCGGCCGGCCCATGGCCTTCTCGGCCAGGGCGCTGAGGGCCTCGAAGCCCAGCAGACCGGCGGCCACCGCCAGCAGGTGGGAGAAGAGCAGCGCCCGGCCCACCTCGGCCCCCTGCGGGAAGCCGACGCCAGCGGTGACCGCCAGACCGAGCAGCACGCCCCAGCGGCAGAGGGGTTCGGGCAGCCAGAGGCTGTCCAGATCGATCAGGGCCAGGGGCAGCAGCCAGCTGGCCAGCAACCAGCCGGCCGCCAGCAGCAGCCAGGGGCTGGGATCGGGGCCCATGGCCGCCGGGCGGGCGTAGAGCATGGCCACCCAGAGGCCGGCGGTGAGCAGCTCCACCAAGGGGTAGCGGACGGCGATCGGAGCCTGGCAGTGGCGGCAGCGACCGCCCAGCAGCAGCCAGCTGAGCAGCGGCACGTTCTCGAACCAGGCCAGGGAGGCACCGCAGCGGGGGCAGTGGCTGCCGGGGAACACCAGGGACTCCTCCCGCGGCAGCCGCCAGACCACCACATTGAGGAAGCTGCCGATGCAGGCCCCCACCACGGCCACCAGGGGGGCCAGCAGCGGCAGGGCGGCGCTGGGGACGAGCAGGGCGTCGGAGGTCATGGCAGCGGTCGGCTGGATCCCCCGCGGGCGCTGCGGCCCCGGGCCGAGCGGGGGCGCAGCAGCTCCATCGGCACGAACTGTTCGTCCGGCAGAAGGATGGGCAGCTCGAACACCACCCGCCCCTGGGGGCCTACGCCGAGCAGCACCACCCCCAGCGGTTCGGGGGCGGTGGGGCAGGACTCGAGGAAACGGAAGTAGACCCGGCGCGAGCAGCGCAGCAGTTCGGCGCTGTTGATGCGATCAAGCCTCAGGCCGCCTGCCGACGGGGAGGCCGAGGACTCCCCACCCCGAATCACGAAGGAAGGGGTTCGCGATGGGGGCGTGCCCGGGCCGGGAGGGTGGATGGTGGGGGGCTGGGCGGTGATGGGATTCACCGATTCCTTTCGGGGGATCTTAGGGCCGAAAGGAAGATCGAGAGATCGATCTTCAGCTCAGTTGCTTCTTCTCCTCGATCATCTTATGGATGATCGGGGTGAGGATGATCTCCATGGCGAAGCCCATCTTGCCGCCGTTCACCACGATGCTGGTGGGGCTGGACATGAAGGAATCGTGGATCATGCGCAGCAGGTAGGAGAAATCGATACCCCACTTCTCACGGGCCCCCTTGCGGAAGTGGATGATGACGAAGCTCTCGTCCGGGCTGGGGATGTTGCGGCAGATGAACGGGTTGGAGGTGTCCACCGTGGGCACCCGCTGGAAGTTGATGTCGGTGCGGCTGAACTGGGGGCAGATGTGGTTGATGTAGTCGGGCATGCGGCGCAGGATCGTGTCCACGATCGCCTCGGCCGAGTAGCCGCGCTCGGCGTTGTCACGGGAGATCTTCTGGATCCACTCCAGGTTGGCGATCGGCACCACGCCGATCAGCAGATCCACCAGGGCCGCCACGTCATAGCCGTCGCCGACCACGCCGCCGTGGAGGCCCTCATAGAAGAGGAGGTCGGTGGCAGCGGGGATGGGCTCCCAGGGGGTGAACTGGCCCGGTTCCAGGCTGGTGCCGAGGCGGGCGTTGTGCTCGGCCGCCTCCTCCACCGAGTGGAGGTAGTAGCGCCGGTTGCCGCTGCCGGTCTCGCTGTAGGTGCGGAAGAGCTCCTCGAGCTTGTCGAAGATGTTGGCCTCGGGGCCGAAGTGGGAGAAGTTCTCGCCGCGGGCCTGGGCCTCGGCCATCGCCTGCTTCATCGGGCCCCGCTCGAAGCGGTGGAAGCTGTCGCCTTCCACCACCGCCGGGATGATGCCCTCGCGGGAGAAGATGTGCTCGAAGGCCCGTTTGACGGTGCTGGTTCCCGCTCCCGAGGAACCGGTGACAGCCACGACCGGGTGACGCTTCGACATCGACGCAGGGGGGTTGAGAGGCTGTGAGTTTGGCAGGTCGCCGGTCCGGGCCCCCCCGCGACCGTCACGGGAGGGGAGCGATCAGCCGGGCAGGGCCGCGAGCACCTGCTCGCCCATGGCCTGGCAGCCCACCCGGGTGCAGCCCTCGCCCATCAGCAGGTCGCCGGTGCGGTAGCCGGCGGCCAGCACCCGGTCGACGGCGGCCTCGAGGTCGGCGGCGGCGGCCTCCTGCTGCAGGCCCACCCGCAGCAGCATGGCGGCCGACAGCACCATGGCGATCGGGTTGGCCTTGTCCTGGCCTGCGATGTCGGGGGCGGAGCCGTGCACCGGCTCGAACAGGCCCGGACCGCCTGAGCCCAGGGAGGCCGAGGGGAGCATGCCGATCGAGCCGGTGAGCATGGCGGCCTCATCCGAGAGGATGTCGCCGAAGAGATTGCCGGTGAGGAGCACGTCGAACTGGCGCGGCTCGCGCACCAGCTGCATGGCGGCGTTGTCGACGTACATGTGGCTGAGTTCGACCGCGGGGAACTCGGTGTGGATCGCCTCCACCCGGTCGCGCCACAGCTGGCTGACATCGAGCACGTTGGCCTTGTCCACCGAGCAGAGGCGGCCGCGGCGCGCCGCCGCCAGGCGGAAGCCCACCCGGGCGATCCGGTCCACCTCGTGGTCGCTGTAGACCATGGTGTTGAAGGCGCGCACGCCGCCATCCACCGCGATGCGCCCCTTGGGGGTGCCGAAGTAGATGCCGCCGATGAGTTCGCGCACCACCAGCAGGTCCACCCCCTCGATCACCTCGGGGCGCAGGCTGCTGGCGCCGGCCAGGGCCGGGATGATCTTGACGGGGCGCAGGTTGGCGAACAGCCCCAGGCCGGCGCGCAGGGCCAGCAGGCCGCTCTCGGGGCGCTGCTCCCGGGGCAGGGCATCAAAGCGGGGGGCGCCGATGGCGGCGAGCAACACCGCATCGGAGGCCCGGCAGGCGGCGAGGGTGCTCGCCGGCAGGGGCTCGCCGGTGGCATCGATGGCGGCGCCGCCGACGGGCTGGGGGTCGAACTCCAGGCTGAAGCCGTGGCGGCCGCTCACCGCCTCCAGCAGGGTGCGGGCCACCGCGGTGATCTCCGGGCCGATGCCGTCCCCCGCGAGCAGGGTGATCCTGTAGCTGGTCATCAAGAGGGGGGCCGGGCAGCAGGCGAGGCTACTTCTGCAGCTGCCGCAGGGTGCGGGCCATCTCGGGCAGCTTGTTGAAGACGGCGGAGCAGCGCAGCCAGAGACGGTTGGGGATGGCGGGGTAGCCGCTGACCACCTCACCGGCGGCGATCTCGCCGTGGATGCCGGACTTGGAGGAGGCGATGGCCCGGTCGCCGATCACGGCCCGGTTGGCCACGCCCACCTGGCCGGCAAGGATGACGCCGTTGCCGAGCACGGCGCCGCCGGCGATGCCCACCTGGGCCGCCAGGGCGCAGCCCTTGCCCGTGATGACGCCATGGCCGACGTGGACGAGGTTGTCGATCTTGGTGCCGGCGCCGATGCGGGTCTCACCGACGGAGGGGCGATCGATGGTGGAGCCACAGCCCACCTCGACGCCGTCTTCGAGCACCACCCGGCCGGTCTGGGGCATCTTCACCCAGCCCGAAGCGGTGGGCACGAAGCCGAAGCCTTCGGCGCCGATGACCGCCTGCGACTGAATGACGCATCCCGCCCCGAGGCGGCTGCCGGGGTGGAGCACGGCGTTGGCGTGGATCTCGCAGCCCTCACCAAGCTGCACGTCTTCATAGAGAACAACGCCGGGATGGAGCACGCAGCCGGCGGCCACGACGCAGCCGGCACCGATCACCCCATGGGCTCCCACATGGACATCGGCGGCCACAGCCGCACTCGGGTCGATGACGGCGCTGGGGTGGATCCCCGGGGGCTTCGGCGTGGGCGGATGCAGGGCCCCGAGGGCCTGGGCGAAGCCAAGGCGCGGATCCTTGAGGGCCACCCAGGCCAGACCGCGCTCGTTGGCCAGCTGCTGGATTTCCTGGTCGAGGGGCAGCAGCAGGGCAGCGGCGCCGCTGGCGGAGAGGGCGGCCGCCAGGGCGTTGCCGGGTTCGAGGA
Source organism: Synechococcus sp. UW140 (assembly GCA_943367705.1). Lineage (GTDB taxonomy): Bacteria > Cyanobacteriota > Cyanobacteriia > PCC-6307 > Cyanobiaceae > Cyanobium. The sequence goes on along the minus strand of CALRJV020000002.1, from coordinate 72,396 downwards.
AGGCCAGCTGGCCGGGGCCGGCCCGATCCAGCGCTTCGGCGCCCGTGATCTCCGGATCCTCCGCCAGGTGCCGCGGGCTGCCGTCCTGCACGGCGCCGATCCGGGTGAGCAGGCTGCTGAAGCGCATTCCCCAGGGGGCGGACGGCCCGGATCGTAGGCCCCACACCTGCCGGCGGGCGCAGGGTGTCCCAGGGGAGGATCGAACCCGGCAGCAGGGTCATGGGCGGGGGCGGCCTCAAGAACGATGACAGCGGCGTCGGGCCGCGGCCCGGTGGTGAGCGGACTGGCTAGGGCGGGGTTCGGTTCCCTTCTTGTCCGCCACCATGCCCCCCTCGAAGAACGCCGCCGCCCCGACCACGCGGGGACAGGCCCGCACGGTGATCTACTGCCACGGGATCTCCAACATGCCCCCTGAAGGGGTACTGCGTTCGGAGTGGGATCGGGCCCTGTTCGGCGCCGACCAGGGGGAGCGCACCCGCATGGCCTACTGGGTCGATCGGGAGCGCTACCCGGAGACGGCGGGCTTCTCCACCCGGGCGATCGGTGACGACCGGGCGACGCTGCAGCCGGAGGCGGAGGGGCTGCTGGCCGCCTCGATCCAGGACAGCGATGCGCCGGAAGCGTCGCAGGCCTTCGTGGAGGCGCTGACGGCGCAGCTGGAGGCGGCCGCCCAGACGGCGGCCCAGCGGGGGGCACCGATGGGGGGGGCGGCGACGCTCTCGGTGGAGGCGAAGGGGCTGTGGAGCCCGGTGACGGCGATGTTCACCAAGGCGTTCCTGGCGGACGTGAACGATTTCCTGTTCAACAAGACCAAGCGGGAGCGGATGGTGCAGACGGTGAAGGACCGGATCAGCACCGGCGGGGGTCCCTTCGTGGTGGTGGGCCACAGCCAGGGCACCATGGTCACCTACCAGGCGCTGATGGAGCTGGGCGCCACCCTGGAGGTGGATCTGTATGTGACGATCGGCTCACCGCTGGGGCTGCCCCAGGTGACCGATGTGCTGCAGAAGTGGCACGGCAAGAAACTGCCGATTCCGGCCGGTGTGAAGCGCTGGGTGAACATCGCCCAGGACGGCGACATCGTCTGCCTCGACCAGACCCTGGCCGATGAATACAGCGCCGCCGGCAAGCCGAAGATCGTCGATGAACGGGTGATGGGGGTGGTGTGGCCCCCCAGCAAGGCCCATTCCGCCAGCCGCTATCTGTCGCGCCAGTCGACCCAGGAGACGGTGATGGCGGCGCTGGACCGCTCCCGCTTCCAGTCCGTGAGTCCGATGACGGTGGCCCGCAGCCTGGCCGATGCGCTGGATGTGGAGGCCACGGCCCGGGTGCCGGTGCTCATTGAGCTGGCGGATCGCTCAACGGCGGCGGCGGCGGGCGGCGATTCGCTCCAGAAGGCGCGGGAGTCGGTGCTGGAGTGGATCCGGGCCAATGTGCTGAAAGGTCCGATCACCGCCGAAACGGTGTTCCTGGAGGACCAGCTGGATCGCTACGTGGCGGTGAACCTGACCCGCGCCGAGGTGGAGACGCTGGCGGGGGCGATGAGCCACCAGTACGGCGCCACCTCGCCAGCGGTGTACCGGATGTTCAGCAACAGCCGCAAGAAGGCGCTGATCTTCGATTCGATCCATACGGTGCAGGCCCGCACCGCTCAGCTGGGCTACAACGCCTGCGGCCAGGGCATCACCTGGGCCGTGCTGGACACCGGCATCGACCGGCAGCACCCCCACTTCCACAACCCGAGCCTCGCCCCGGACGGAACGATCGCCGCCGAGTGGGACTGCACCGCGCGGGGGCCGGTGCAGAAGGGCAGCGGCAACGATGCCAATGGCCACGGCACCCATGTGGCGGGGATCATCGCCGGCGGGCTGCTGTCGGTGGGCGGCGAGGGCGGCCCCGACCTGCTGGCGATGGCCCCTCGGTCCAGGATCGTCAGCTACAAGGTGCTGGCCGACAACGGCGGCGGCTACGACGCCTGGATCATCAAGGCGATCGACCACATCTGGAAGCAGAACCAGGAGGGACGGCGCCTGGCGATCCAGGGGGTGAACCTGAGCCTGGGGGGACCATTCGATCCGGCCAGCTTCGGCTGCGGCGATTCACCCCTGTGCGCCTCCCTGCTGCGGCTGGTGCGCCAGGGGGTGCTGGTGGTGCTGGCGGCGGGTAATGAGGGCAGCGGCGACATCGTGGTGGACGGCTTCAGCGCCACCCGCTCGTTTGATCTGTCGATCGGCGATCCGGCCAACCTGGAGGAGGCGATCGCCGTGGGCTCGGTGCACCCGACCCTGCCGCACCGCTACGGCACCTCCTACTTCTCCTCGCGGGGCCCCACCGCCGATGGCCGCCTCAAGCCCGATGTGGTGGGACCGGGAGAAAAGATCCTCTCCTGCCGCAGCAGCAGCGACCCGAAACGCACCCCCAGCCGCGACAAGGGCAAGAGCCTCGATGAGCTCTACGTGGCCCTTTCCGGCACCAGCATGGCGGCGCCCCACATCTCCGGACTGCTGGCCGCGTTCCTGTCAGTGCGCGCCGAATTCATCGGCTATCCCGACCGGGTGAAGCGCATCCTGCTGGAGCACTGCACCGACCTGCAACGGGACCGCTATCACCAGGGGGCTGGCCTGCCGAATCTGTCGAAGATGTTGCTGGAGACCTGAGGGTTCACGGGTCCGTGAAGCACGGCTAAGGTCTGGCGAGATGAGAAACGAAGCGTGGAACCGGCAGGGTTCTCGGCGGATGAGGTTCAGGATGTCTGGTGGTTCACGGAAACCACCTAAGAACAAGTTGGGACAAAGAGGTGCCAAGGATGCCTGAAATCTCTATTCCTACTGATGCTGGAACCGCTGTGTCTTTCTGGGGCTGTTAATTGATGCAGGTCTGCAGGTTCATCTAAAAAATGCAAGACAAGCAACACTGCATGGGTCAAGGGATGAGATCCAAAAGAATTCAAGCACTGTTAAGAGTCATGGTTGCGTTGGCATTCGCTCCCTTGATTCTGGCGGGATGCAGCAATTCGGTGGGCTCAGCAAGGAAGGCGGAGGAGAAGGAAGTGACAGGGACGGAGGAACAGCGCGTTGCAGAGGTTGAGGGGTATCTCCTTAGGAATGTGGCGACAGTGTGGCACGTCGAGAGGAAGAACAACAGCGTGATCTGGTCGAGGGCCGCTCAGAGACCGAGGGTGACGTTGCCTGGCAAGATCGCGCATCCACACTTCCTCTACGTGTCGGCCAATTCATTTCGGAACGACGGTGATCAGTATTTCGTCTCTTTCCGAGTGCCGTTGAACGACGTGGACAAATGGACGGCGATTCTTGAGCCGATAAGACCGCCACAGCCTTACGATGGTGAAGTCGAGCTTCCGGGGCCGCCGAGGGCATGGTGGGTTACGAACGAGCGTCTCTCACGCCTCACATTCTACGATCCGCGCACTTTGGCTGGGCTTGTGAACGGATGGGTAGGGGTTGACAGGGCGACCGGCGAATTCTTCGTCTATAGCTTCACGATGTAAGAGGCAGACAAACAAATCAGCCAATTCCAGCCAAGCAGTCGACAACGTTTGGCCTGTCACCTAGCTCCATTGAACTTCATCGCCGTTTCGTTTCTTGCCAGTGCCGCGTCAGTCGCCTTGTCCCTCTGGCTGAGAATCCGATGGCAGCAGGCTCGGGTGGATGACACCCACCTGGAGAAGATGAAACCAGTGCTCCGCCATCGATCCATCGAGCCAGCCGTGCTTCTGGCTGCGATAGCGGAACCCAGGACAGCCCTCGGCCTCTGAAGGACCGAGGGCCTAACGGGGCTTCAGCTTCTCGTTACCGTGATCGAGTCATCTACCCGACCATGACCGCAGCCCTGTTCAGCCCGGCGATGCTGGTCGATCCCTACCCGACCTACGCCGCGTTGCGGCGTACCGACCCCGTCCACTGGCATGAACCGTTCGGGGCCTGGGTGCTGACCCGCTACGACGACGTGGTGGCAGCCACCCAGGACCCACGGCTGCGCTCCGATCGCGCCGGCGGAATGGGTGAGCGGGCCGGGTGCCCCGAGCTGCAGCGCCTCTTCGAGGTCATCGGCGCCCAGATGAACATCACGGACCCGGAACGGCACCATCGGCTCCGTGCCCTGGTGGCCAAGGTGTTCACGCCACGGGCCGTGGACCACCTGCGGCCGGCCGTCGAGGCGCTGGTCGATGAGCTGCTGGACCGACTGCCGGAGCAGGGACCCTTCGATGTGATCGCCGACTTCGCCTTCCCGTTGCCGGCTCGGGTCATCGCCCGCCTGCTCGGCCTGGAAACGGGCGACCTGGACCAGCTGAAGCGCTGGTCGGACGACTTCTCCGCCATCTTCGGCACCGATCCCTCCGCCGTGACCCCCGAGCAGTACCAACGGGCGTTGCAGAGCACCCACGAGCTGACTGAGTTCTTCGGCGCGGAATTCGAAAAGCGCCGGGCGACGCCCAGCGACGATCTGTTGAGCCTGCTGGTGCATGCCGAGATTGACGGCGATCGGCTCAGTGAGACGGAGCTGATCGCCAACGCCAATCTGTTCCTGGCGGCCGGCCACGAGACGACCACCCACCTGATCGGCAACGGCCTGCTGGCCCTGCTGCGCCACCCCGATCAGCTGCAGCTGTTGCGCGACGATCCGTCGCTGATTCCAAATGCGGTGGAGGAGTTCCTCCGCTACGACGGCACGGTCCAGTTCATGTATCGGGAGGCTGGCGAGGATCTGACGATCGGCGGCCGCTCGATCCGCAGGGGCCAGCTGGTGTACCTGATGTTCGCGGCCGCCAATCGCGACCCGGCCCGGTTCCCGGATCCCGACCGGCTCGACGTGCGACGCCGGTTCGACGTCCACCTCGCCTTCGGCCATGGTCCCCACTACTGCCTGGGCGCGGCCCTGGCCCGGATGGAGGCCACGATCGCGTTCACCGCACTGCTGCGGCGCTGCCCAGAACTGCACCTCACCGGGGAACCCCAGGAGTATCAGGACAACCTGGAACTGCGCGGGCTCAAGGCGTTGCCCGTGGCGCTTGCTGGGCCTTGAGGATCTCCGGCAGGTTGATCTCGATCCAGTCGGTCATCGCCTCGACCTGGCGGCCGATGCCCACCCCCAGGGGGGTGAGCGAATACTCCACATGCGGTGGCACCACCGGATAGGACACGCGCCGGATGAAGCCGTCCTGTTCCAGCTGCTGGAGCGTCTGGGCCAGCATCTTCTCGCTGACGCCCCCGATCCTCCGGCGCAGCTCGCTGAAGCGATGGGTTCGCTCCATCAGGGCCACCAGCGCCAGCACCCCCCAGCGACTGGTCACGTGCTTGAGGATCTCCCGCGACGGGCATTCCGGCGCCAGAACCTCCCCGCGCCGCAGGGTCTCAGCGAGCCTGGAGACCGCTGCACTTGGCTCTGGCCCTGTCCCAGCCATGAGGCTTACCTTTTTGTAAGTACTTACGAAACGAAATTGTAAGGCGTAGGTTGCCTCCGTTCCATCTAGCCACGCCATCGAACGGCAATGACCAAGTTCGTCATCACGGGAGCCACCGGCCAGCTGGGCCGGCTGGTCATCAACGTCCTGCTCAGCAGGGTGCCCGCAGACAGCATCGTCGCCGCCGTGCGCAACATCGACAAAGCCAGCGACATCGCCGCCCTGGGCGTGCAAGTGCGCCAGGCTGATTACAACCAGCCCGCCAGCCTGGAGGCCGCCTTTCAAGGTGCAGAAAGTCTCCTGCTGATCTCCTCCAGCGAGATCGGCCAGCGCACACGCCAGCATCAGGCCGTCATCGACGCGGCCAGGCGTTCAGGCATCCAACTGCTGGCGTACACCAGTGTCCTGCACGCCGATACCTCAGTCCTCGCTCTGGCTCAGGAGCACCGAGAAACCGAAGCGGCCATTCTTGAATCCGGCCTGCCGTTCGTGCTGCTGCGCAACGGCTGGTACACCGAGAACTACACGGCAGGGGTTTCCTCGGCCCTTTCGCTGGGAACGGTGTACGGCTGCGCCGGTGAGGGGCGCATCGCCTCCGCGTCCCGTGCCGATTACGCCGAAGGCGCTGCCACCATCCTCACCAGCGACAATCCGGCCGGCCAGATCTATGAACTCGCCGGCGACAGCGCCTACAGCCTGAGCGACTTCGCCGCTGCGATCTCACGGCAGAGCGGCACAACCATCAGCTACGTCAACCTGCCCGAAGCGGACTACCGCAACGCCCTGCTCGGCGCCGGCCTGGCGGAGCCCCTGGCGGCTCTGCTGGCCGATTCCGATACGGGCGCCTCCCAGGGCGCCCTGTTTGATGACGGCAGGCAGCTCAGCACACTCCTTGGCCGGCCAACCACGACCTTGGATGCAGCGATCTTGGCGGCGTTGTAGGGCGTTCCAGTGCGACGTCGTGGCCACGTTGCAGCTGACGGACGGTACGGAACCCGGGAGACCGGTGATGTTCAGATCCATCCAACCCAAGGGATAGCCTTCCTCACTTGCCCCCCACGCCAGGAGCCGTCCCCATCATGTCGTCCCACCAACGACTAACGGCCCTGGCCGTAGCGGCCCTGGTGGCCTCATTGGCCACCGCCGCCTCAGCCCAGACCTCAAGGACCAACACCCCGGCGCCTGGGGTGGCCACCCCTGATCGGCTCGATACATCCATCGGTCCATTGAACCTCATCGATGGGTTCCCGAAACCTGACACGATCGAGAAGATCTACGACAACCTGGATCGCTCCCGGGCCTTGCAGGCCTACCTGCTGGCGATCCCGATCGTGAATCAGGCCGGCATGCGGGAATCGCTGCGCAAGTTCGGCCCCGAGAACTCCACCAATGTGATCTGGGAGAACCTGGTGGATCCCCGCACGGTGGAGCTCACAGCCAACGACAACACCGTGTACAGCTTCATCTGGCTCGACACCAAGAAGGGACCCCTGGTGGTCGAAGTCCCCCCCAAGGTGCTCGGTGCAGTCAATGATTTCTGGTATCGCTGGGTGGTCGACGTCGGCATCACCGGGGCCGACAAGGGGGCCGGCGGCAAGTATCTGTTCCTTCCCCCCGGCTACCAGGGCGCCATCCCGCAGGGGTATCAAGTCGTCCGGCCAAAGACCTACGGCAACTGGTTGTTCTTCCGCTCCTTCCTGGTGGATGGTTCCCCCAAACCCGGGGTGGATTTGGTCAAGGCGAACCTGAAGATCTACCAGCTCTCCGCTGCGGCCAACCCACCGGCCATCAAGTTCGCCAACGCCTCCGGGGTGCCGGCCAACTTCGTGGCACCTGGCGATTATTCCTTCTGGGCACTCCTCAACCAGGTGATTCAGGAGGAACCTCCCACCGGCTCAGATCCGACAACACTGGGGCTCTTCGCCTCGGTGGGCATCGTCAAGGGAAAACCTTTCAACCCCAACGAACGCTGGAAGAAGATCCTCAGCGATGCCGCCAACATCGGTGCCGTCACAGCACGGACCCTGGCCCTCAAGATTCGCGAACCGGAAGCCTACTTCTACCCGGACAGCTCCTGGCGCCTGCCCTTCTTCGGTGGCTACAGGTTCGAAGTGTCCCCAGGGGTAGCCAACCTGGATGGTTCCATTTTCTACTACTACTTCGCCACCGGTGTCACGCCGGCCATGGAAGTCAAGAACGTCGGCAAGGGCTCCCAATATCCCTGGGCCGCACTGGATGCCAAGGGCGAGCGCCTTGATGGCAGCAAAACCTATCGGTTGCGCCTGCCGCCCAACGTCCCCGTCGCCGATTTCTGGTCCGTGATCGTCTATGACACCCAGACGCGATCGATGCTGCAGACCGACCAGAAGGCTCCGAGTGTCAGCAGCCAGAACAAGGGCCTCAAAGCCAATGCCGACGGTTCAGTTGATGTCTGGTTTGGCCCGAAGGCCCCCGTTGGATTCGAAAACAACTGGGTCCAGACGATTCCCGGCAAGGGCTGGTTCACCATTTTGCGCCTGTATGGTCCGCTGGAGCCCTGGTTCAACAAATCCTGGCGCCCCGATCCCATCCAGTCGCAGCCGTGATCCGGCGGTTCGGCGATCAGCCCGCCTCCGTCTCCACCGAGGCCATGGCGGGACGGCCGGCCAGCACCCGTTTCAGCCGCTCCCGGAACCACTGCAGGGGGTGGCCCATGTCGGCATCCTCAAGCAACCCGCGCTGGCGCAGGCAGTCCTCGTAGCTGCGCAGAACGTCGCTGCGGCGGGCCACCTCCCGGGCGACGTTGTCGGCGAATTCGGGCCGCGAGGCCAGCAGGGCGCGGAAGCTGCCGCTGGGAACAACGAACAGCGTTGAATCCTCAGCGGTCACCATGGTGGTGGGGTAAGGCACCTGGAGCAGCAGCGGCAGTTCCCCGAAGAACTCCCCGGCGGTGAAGGTGAACAGCTTGCGGCTGACCCGGTCGGTTTCGTGGATGGCATCCACCGCCCCGCTGAGCACCAGGTGGAAGGAGCGGCCCTCGTCACCCTGCCGCACCAGCACCGTGCCGGCGGGCACCTGACGGCGGGCGCCGCTGCCCACCAGTTCCCGCAGACGCCGATCATCCATGCTGCTGTAGCAGGGATGGTCGGGCAGGGACGCCCTCAGGGGCCCCCAGTCCTGAGCCTGGGCCTCGTCCAGAGCACCGTGCCGGGAGGACAGCAGCTGGATCTGCTGGCGGGAGCCGGCCAGTTCGATGCGGCGCTCACGCAGCCCCTGCTCGATCGCGTAATTGAGCGAACTGCGGAGACTGAGGCTGGCGTGGATCGCCGAGGTCCAGGCCCAGAGCTCGAAGGCCAGCCCCTGGCCCTGGAGGCCGTGCAGCAGCACCTTCGGCGGCGGATCGGCCAGCACGGTCGGCTCGGCGAGGGCGGCCTCCAGCAGCACCTCGGTCACGGCCAGAGGGTCGCTGCCGTGGGCCACCGTCACCTCCACATCCACCCGGCCATCGGAGCTCAGGTAGCTGAGGTTCTTCACCGGCGCATTGGTGATGGCCGAATTGGGCACCACGATCTCGGCACCCTGGAAGGTGCGGATCACGGTGGAGCGGATCGAGATCTCGCGGATGAAGCCGCTGGTGTCACCGAACTCGATCTGGTCACCCACCTTCAGCTTCCCCTCCATCAGCAGGGTGAGACCACTGGTGAGGTTGCGGGTGAGCTCCTGCAGCCCGAAGCCGATCCCCACACCCAGGGCCCCGAAGATCACGGCGAGGGCGCCGATGTCGAGCCCCATTCCCTGGGCCACCACCACATACCCCAGGGCCGCCAGCCCCATGGACAGCAGGGTGGCCACCGCCTCGCGCCTTCCCTCCGGCAGGGAGAACCAGCGCAGCACCCGTCCCGCCAGCAGCCGCTTCAGCCAGCGCGCTGCCAGGCTCACCGCCAGCAGCAGCAGCAGCACCTGCAGGATCCACAACAGGGAGAAGCTCTGGCGACCCAGGGGCAGCAGCGGGGTCGTGAACAGCCTCTGCAAGCGTTCGAGATTCACCCCTTGGACTCCGCCGTTGCTCCCTTCTAGCCCGAGGGGGCAATGGGATGCTGTGCGCGGCGGGCCTGGGGTTCAGCCTCCACTGGAGAGGGCAACGGAGGGCGATGGGCGCAGTCGCTCCGGAAGGCTCCACCTGCACCAGCAAACGAGGCGATGGAGGTTCTCACGAACGGCAAGGGGCCTCCATCTCCCATAGCCCAGCTGGGCAAGGTTTTGCCCGTAGTCAACACTGGAGCCCGGAAGGACCACAAAGTCTTCCCCTCGGACGTAAAAGTGCAGGGGGCTCCGGTGCGTCAGAGCCAGAAAACGCAGGCCATTTCTGACGGAACTCCAGCCGAAGTCATCGCCACAGACGAGCCCCCGTTCCGACGTGACCTTGAGGGCGCCGGCAACGTCGGTCCAGACGGAGTGGGTGTCGTGGGCACCATCGACATAGACCACATCAAAGGCGAGGCCCTGCTGGGCAAAGAACGGCAGGGCGGAAGATGAGGCAGCCCTGAATGGCACGATCCTGTCCTGGAGGCCACGGTCCCAGACGTTGCGGAGGAAGTCGTCGAAGAACGTCGGTCCGTAGTCCGTGAGGGAAAGCTTGTCCAGGCTCCACTCGTCGCCGCAGCTGCTGAGGAAATGCTCAACGGAGCCCAGCCAGGTGTCCACGCAGTAGACGACAGCGTCAGGCTGCAGCTCCTTTGCGGCCTCGGCCCAGGCGATCGCTGAAGCGCCCATCCAGCTGCCGATTTCGAGAATGCTGGACGGCTTCACAAGATGGCAGATATCACCGAACAGGGGCTGCGATCTGGGCTTCGCGCTTGCTTTCGAGCCACGGATTCTCGGCGGCGGACAGGCCGATGGGAAGGGATACACGCTCTGATGGCCTACTCCTTGGTCTGAAGCTATGGCAGTGTTTCCTGTCTGTCCAGAAGTCCCAACACGGTGCCCCAACCCTTCCGCTCGCTTGCTGCAGCCGATTCACCGCAGAAGCGCATCGTCACTTTGATGATCGCCCTGGCCCTGGGTGCAACACCGTCCTGGGCAGCCCCAGCAGCATCACCCTGTGAGGCGGCGCTGGGCACCTGGGACTACGTGGCCCCCAGCAAGCCGGGGCGGGCCGTGGTCACCAAGCTGGCCGACGGCCGCCATCACGTGGTGTGGATCGTGTCGGAACGGGGAGGCACCGCCGCCGGGGCCTGGGAGGGCACCTGCGAGGGCTCGCGCCGGACCTGGCGCGTCCTGTTCCCCTCGGATCCCGGCATCGCTGGGCTGAAGGTCGTGGAGGAGTTCGAAGTGGACGGCGATGGGATTCGCTTCTGGCTGCTGGGGCCGGATGGCAAGCGCGGGCCGATGGGGGGCGCCCGTCGCCTGCCCTGAGGGCTACGAACCTGCGGAGAGGCCAACCTGCACACTCTGCTCATTGAGGAAGTAATTCGAATCAAAGGCCTTCAGCTTTCGATCCATCAGTCGGTCCTGCTTGTCCGGGTCATCCAGGCGCAGGCAGTCGCTGGGGTTGCCTTCCGCGCACAGGAGCGGAATGATCACGTCACTCTTGTCATAGCCCCACTCCAGCACCCTGCCACCCAGCAGCCCGTTGCCCTTGGGTGGCTCCCGCGTCAGGACGGGAACGAGCACATCCACCTGGGCCGCATAGGCTCCCGGGGGCATGGAGACGATCAGTGAACGGTGAATCGTTTCACCGGGGTTGATGTGGTCGTCGACGAACAACTTACCGGCCGCTTCGGTTGGATAGGGCTGCAGCACCGCCCCCCGCTCCACGTGGATGGCATCGAAGGGGCCGCTGGCGCGATCCAGAAACGTGGATCGATTCAGCACCTGGCGGCGAATCGGGAACAGCTCCCAGAAGCTGCTGAGCAGGTAGAGCCGGCGCGTGCTGGCGTTGGTGGCGCTGACCCTCAGTTCCCGTTGCAACGATGCTGGCGATGGGCCGCTCGCGCCATCACCGGCCACCGGGGTCAGGCTGATCTCCAGGGTGATGCTGGCGGGCGCCCGGGAGGGCACATAGATCTCCTTCCAGATGAAGGTGTAGATCCCCCAGGAGGCGGCGATGATGATGCCCAGCGTCCTGACCCATTCGTGCAGCGACGGCGAGCGCATCCAGGCCGGCAGGTGCAACGATCCCGCCCTGGTTCGGGAGCCCGGCATGCCTTTGCGGGGCAGCGTCCCACTGTCTCCATGGGGCTTGATCGGGGGTTCGCTGCTCACGGCTTCCGGGGGTACCTCACTTCTGGCCGGTGAAAGGGGGCACTCGCCTCGGGCAGGGGGAGTTGGGCAGCCTCCGGCAGCGCCGGTTCATCACCGCCATCGTGTTGAAGGCGGCCCGGTCTGCCCCCGTGGCCAGGGCGCTCAGCAGCGCAGGATCGGGCACCTGGTCTGTGGCGAGCTGGGCCATCGCTTCATCGGAGCAACCAGCCAGCTCCGTCATGCCGAGGCCCGTGAGCAAGGCATAGGAGCGCTGGCTGCGGGTTCCCATCTGCTCGGCCGCAGCGGTGCCGTAGGCCCCGTTAGCCGGGGCAACGAGTTGATCGGGCTTGGGGGGGTCCTGGGGCCGGGGTTGCAGGCTGGTGCCACCGATCAGCACCCCCGCCAGACAGTTGGCCTGAAGGTTGGCGGCGGCTGGTGAAAGGCGTGAGGCTCCCCGATGACCCAGGATCGCCGTACCCAGGCCGGTCCCGACCCAGTAGGCCACACCCCACTCCCCATGGCGGCTGGCTGCCTTCTCCAACCTGGTGCGATCCAGCAGCAGCTTGCCGCTGCCGGCACAGGCCACCGCCGGGCTCTGGACACCGTCGGCCGGGCTGGCTGCGGTGCCGGCCCCGTTGCAGGCCGACAGGGGCGACTGGCCGGCGGGAAGCACCTCGATGGCCGGCCAGGGCAGCCTGGCGGTGCCTGGATCCGCGTTCCAGCTCTGGCGGAGCTGGTTGGCGATGGACGCCACCATGGCATCCAGTTCAGGGGCAGCGGCCCCCGGGGCCATCGGCGTAAGCAGTGAAGCGGTGACCAGCAGAGCGCCCAGTGCCGCAGACCCCTGTTGGTGTGGCATGGGGAGAACCAACCGCCGACCGAAGGATCAGTGATCAGTCTGCCTGGTGTGCAGGCGATGGCTCACAACCCCGGGATCGGCCCCCCGTCGCCGGTGAGCTGCCAGGCGGCCCAGAACTTGTGGTCGGCCCAGTCCGGCTCCGGCGGATTGCTGCGGAACTCCTCCTGCACCGCCGCCAGCGCCTCCATGCGACCCATCCCCCGCTTGAGCAGGGCGACGTAGCGCTGCATGAAGGCCGCTGTGGCCTCATCGTCCACCTTCCACAGCGACAGCAGGGTGGAGCGGGCACCGGCCACGGTGAGGGCCCGCTGCAGGCCGTAGACCCCTTCGCCGGTCTGCAGGGTTCCCGAGGCGGTGTCACAGGCGGAGAGCACCACCAGTTCGGTGCCATCGAGCTCCAGCTGGGCTGCCTCCTTGGCGGTGAGATAGCCGTCATCGTCGGCCACGCCGGCGGGGGTGGCCGGGCCGGACGGGCGGCGGCGGTTGGCGCCCGCCAGCACGATGCCGCTGTTGAGCAGGGGGTCGCCGCTGCCCGTGGTGAAGAACCCGTGGCTGGCGATGTGCAACACCCTGGGGCCACGTGCCTCCTGCAGCACGGCGGTGGTGGCGGCGGATCCCTGGTACAGGGCAGCGCCGAGACGTTCGGCGATCCAGCGCCCCTCGGCGGCCGTCGCGGGCAGCGGCTGCCATTGGCCGGGGCCACCGAAATCAGGGGCCGCGAGCACCAGGGCGCGCTGGCCTCCGGCACCTGGGCTGCCCAGGCTGAGCAGGTCGCGGCCGCTGGTGAGGATCCGCAGTTGCACCTGCTGGCCCAGGGTGGCCGCCGGCAGCGCCGTGAACGGGATGCGGCTCAGCTCGCCATCGGGGGAGAGGAACCACCGCCGCCGCCCCTGAAGCTGCGGCAGCAGGGGCCCCAGCACGCTCTGGCTGACCCGGGCCCAGAACGGTCCGGCGGGGCGGTTGCGGGCCAGGCTTTCGGCCAGGGCCCGCTGGATCAGGGGATCGATGGCCGCCGCCGGGCCCAGGTCCACCGCACGGGTCGCCCCATCGGGGAACAGCAGCATCGCCAGGTAGCGCGCTGCCCCCCAGCTCCGGGCCTCCGGTTGACGGGCGTCGTAGGGGCGGAAGCGCTGGAACTCGATCAGCACCCCATCGGCTGGCAGGGCGGCGGCCACCCGGGCGGTATCCACCAGGCGCGGGGTCAGGGCCGGCAACTGGCGGTAGAGCTCCTGCTCCAGCCGATCCCGCGCCTGCTGCAGCGTGCGTCGCTGCGGCTCACTGAGATTCACGTCGGCCAGGCGGGCTGTCAGGGCCGTGAGCTGACGCACCAGGATCTGCTGGGCAGGGGAAGCACGGCCCAGCTGGGCCTGGCGCCGTTCGATGTCCTGCAGCAGACCGTGGCGGTTCAGGCGGGTGAACAGGGCCAGGGAGGCGCCCGCCGGGGTCTTGGCCCCAAGGGAATAGGGGATCTCCCAGGCGTTGCCCAGGGCCTTGATCTGCTCCTGTCGCCGGGCCTGGGGCAGCAGGGGGGCCTCCCGCTGCAGAAACAGGGACTGGCTGCCGATGCCGCGGCGCAGCAGGGGTTCGGCCCTGGCGCCGGCGCCCTGGCTCAGGTACGCCTTCGCCAGGTTGTTGAGGCTGAGGGCGGTCGTGGGGTGATCGGGACCGAGCGCGGTCTCGTAGATCGCCAGAGCACGCAGGAAGAGGGGTTCCGCCTTGGCATGGGCTCCCTGAAGGCGGTAGAGATCCGCCAGGTTGTTGAGGCTTCCGGCGGTATCGGGATGGCTGGGCCCCAGGGCCTTCTCCCGGATCGCCAGGGCGCGTCGGTGGAGCGGCTCGGCCCTTTCGGCGGCGCCCTGGTTGTCGAGGAGCACCGCGAGGTTGTTGAGGCCCGTGGCGGTGACGGGGTGGGCGGGACCCAGCCCCATCTCCTGGATGGCCAGGGCGCGGCGCAGCAGCGGTTCGGCGCGGGCGTAGGCGCCCTGATCGCTATACAGCATGGCGAGGTTGTTGAGGCTGGCGGCGGTATCGGCGTGGCCGGCGCCGAGCGCCTTCTCCCGGATCGCCAGGGCACGGCGCAGCAGGGGCTCCGCCCGCCCAAAGGCCCCCTGGCTCCGGTAGAGCAGGCCCAGGTTGTTGAGGCTGGTGGCCGTGGCGGGATGCTCCGGGCCCAGCGCCTTCTCGTTGATCGCCAGAGCCTGTTGATAGAGAGGTTCGGCCCTGGCGAAGGCCCCCTGGTTCTCCTGGAGCGCCGCCAGATTGTTGAGGCTGGTGGCGGTGTCGGGATGATCGTCACCCAGCACCTTCTGCTTGATGGCCAGGGTGCGGCGCAGCAGGGGCTCCGCCTCGGCGTACCGCCCCTGGTTGATGTAGACCGCCGCGAGGTTGTTGAGGCTGGTGGCGGTGTCGGGGTGATCGGGTCCGAGCGCCTTCTCCCTGATGGCCAGGGCGCGCAGATCCACGGCTTCGGCCTTGGCGTAGGCGCCCTGCGCGTTGTACAGAAGCCCGAGGTTCGTCAGGCCCAGGGCGAGTCCCGGGTGCTCGGGCCCCAGCGCCTTCTCGGCGATCGCCAGGGCGCGGCGGTAGAGGGGTTCGGCCTTGGCGTAGCGGCCCTGGTTGAACGACAGCCAGGCGAGGTTGTTGAGGCTGAGGGCGGTGAGGGGATCATCCGGCCCCAGGATCCGGGTTCGGATCGCCAGGGCCCGGACCAGCAGGGGCTCGGCCCTGGCGAAGGCGCGCTCCTTGATAGACCGCAGCCCGAGGTTGGTCAGGCTGGTGGCCGTGTCGGGATGGTCGGGCCCCAGCGCCTTCTCGCGCCAGGCCAGCACCTTCTCCCACAGCGCCGCCGCCTTGCCGTTCGCCCCCTTGGCCTCCAGGGCGTTGGCCTCGTCGATCCACTCCCAAACCTGCGCAGGGGTCTGGGGATAGCGCTCACCCAGCGGCTGGGCGAGCCACGGCTTCTGCCGTGGCACCGGGGGCTGGCCCTGGCGATCGAGTGCCGCCGAAGGCGCCCCATCGGCCAGCAGGAGCAACGCCAGGGCGGTTCCCCACCGAAGCAAAGCGAACGGGGAGCGAGGGGGCCGCGTCATGGGCGTAGGGGGGGTCCCAGCTTCCGGTACGGGATCCACCATGGTCTGCACATCGATAGCGCCCTTACAGGAAAGGATCCATGAAACTGATGGTGGTCGGGGCCAGCCGCGGACTTGGCCGTGCCTTTGTCGAGGGTCTGGGCAGCGTCGGCGACACGGTGATCGGCGTTTCGCGGCGACGGCCCGATGGCCTGAGGCTGCCGGAGGGTGTCGAGCTTGCCTGGATTGAGGCGGATCTGGCGGAGCCGCTGCCGGCGGTCCGGTGGATCGAGCAGCAGGCCCCCGCCCAGCTGGATGTGCTGATCTTCAACCTCGGCGTCTGGGAAGCGAACGCCTTCAGCGAGGAGTACAGCTTCCTGGAGGATCCCGACGAGAGCATCGCCAACCTCGTGGCCATCAACATCACCGGCGCCCTGATGCTGCTCCGGCGGCTGATTCCGCGGCTGCTCGACTCCCCCCGGCCCCAGCTGATCCTCACGGGCTCCACCTCCGGCCTGCGCCAGAGCGGCCAGCCGGAGGTGACCTTCGGCGCCTCGAAATTCGCCCTCAGCGGCATCGCCGATGCCCTGCGGGAGAGCTTCCGGGACCGGCAGCTGGCGGTGACCTGCCTGCAGCTGGGTTACCTGAACACCGACGACGGCCTGGAGATCCCGCCGGAGGCGGCCGCCGGGCGCGGCGGGGGCCGGCAGATTCCGCTGCTCGACGTGATCCGGATCGTCTCGGCCCTGCTGCAGCTCTCGCCGGCGTCCTTCGTGCGCGAGCTGGTGCTGCCCGCCATCGGCGACGAACGGTTCTGAATTGCAGAGCACCCCAACTACGGTGCTGGCACACTGCCGGTGGCAACGGACCCATGAACACCCTGAGGCCGGGACCTTGGCTGTGGAGCCTCCTGCTGCCGGGCGCGCTGGTACTGGCAGGCCCGGCGTTCGCCCAGCCGGCTGATCCGGCAGCGGGCCTGGTGCTCGAGCCGGCCGCCTACCGTGGCGTGATCGGCAAGCCACCGGCCCCCGGCAGCCGCCAGGAACTCGATGATCTGGCCATCCTGCGCTGGAACCAGCGCAGCCGGACGCCGGCAGGGATCGTCTACAGCTGGCGCTACCTGAACCGCAATCTCAGCGTCTTCGATGCCGCCGTGGGCGCCGACCTGGCCAGGACATCGCCCATCCTCTACGCGGGACTGCCGGCCTTTCTCAAGCGGGCCGATGGACTCAAGGATCAGCTCAAGGATGCGGTGGCCAGGCCGCGCCCCTTCACCAGCCACCCGGATCTGAAGCCCTGCCTGCCCCTGGAGAGCACCTGGTCGTTCCCCAGCGGCCACGCCACCTGGTTTGCCACCGCGTCCCTGCTGCTGGCCGACCTGTTGCCGGAGCGCCGGGAGCGGCTGCTGCCGGTAGGCCTTCAGGGGGGTTACGTGCGCGTCTACTGCGGCGTTCATTACCCCAGTGATGTGGAGGCCAGCCAGCGCCTGGCCCAGGCGATCAGCCAGGAGCTGATCGCTTCCCCCCAGTGGCGCACCTTCAAGCAGCAGGTGGCCGGAGAACGCAGCCGTTTGCAGGTACCGCCTCCGGCCGGGGTCCCCCTGCTGAGCGATTGATGGACGGCTCTGTGACCTCAGCGGCGGTGCGGCTGGCGATGCATGCCGTGCTGGCCGTTGCTGCCCTGCTGCCACCGGCGGCGGAGGCCGTCCCTGAGCTTGTGGTGCTCATACGCCATGGGCACAAGGATGTCCCCGTGGAGGGTGGGGACAACTTCAACCTCTCGGAGACGGGACTTCTGCAGGCCCTGCGCCTCAGTCACCTGTTGCCCGCCTGCCTTGTGCCGGAGAAGCGGTTGCATCTGGCCAGTTACGGCTTTGATCACGCCACCGGCAAGAACGCCCGCAGCTATCAGACCTTGGTTCCCCTGGCCGTGGTCACAGGTGTCAACATTCGTCTGTATCCAGAGGCCGACCACCGCTCCGAGCAGATCGGTCGCGAGTTGCTCGCCGATCCACAGTTGGGCGGCGGTGTGCTGGTGGTGGCCTGGGAGCATCGCCGCCTGCCGCTGCTGGCGCGCGGGCTGGGCTGGACGCAGATGCCCCGGATTGACGACGACGACTTCGATCGGATCTGGCTGTTGCGCTACAGGCCGTCCGTCCCCACCCCCGAAGTCAGCCTGCTCTCCCAGGCCGGCCTGTTGGAGCAGGACTGCTACCGCACGGTGGCGGCCGGCGGCCATCCGCTGCAACGGCTGGCTGAGCAGCTGATCGAATCGCTGCGCCCGGGGCCTCGCTGAGGGTCCAAGCCCGCCAGAACGACTGGTGCGCAGCGGCGGGCTCAGGCGGGCGGGCCGGTCAGCACCAGCTGGTCGCGGTGCACCACCGCATCCCCCACCGGCCCGAGCCGGCGGCGCACCTCCTCGCTGCTGAGGCCCATGATCCGGCGCAGCTCCTCGCTGCTCAGGGTGCTCAGGCCCCGCCCCAGTTCGCGGCCATCGCTGGCCAGCACCCGCACGGCGTCACGGCGGGAGAAGTGGCCCTCCACCGCACGGATGCCCACCGCCAGCAGGGAGGCCCCCTGCTGCAGCAGGGCCCGCTCGGCGCCCGCATCCACCCGCACGCTGCCCTTCACCAGCAGGGCGTGGGCCAGCCAGCTCTTGCGGTCAGCCAGGGGGGTGGCGCTGGGCTGGAACACGGTGCCCACCTTCTCGCCGGCGAACAGGGCATCGAGCACCGCCGGATCGCGGCCATCGGCCAGGCGCACCCGGATGCCGCTGGAGGTGGCGATGCGGGCCGCCGCCAGCTTGGTGGTCATGCCGCCGGTGCCCCACTGCCCGCCGCCTTCAGCCACGTGGCTGAGGCGCTCCAGTTCGGCCAGGTCGCGCACCTCCTCGATCGGGCTGGCATCGGCATCGGTGCGGGGGTTGCCGGAATAGAGCCGGTCGACATCCGTGAGCAGCACCAGTTCATCGGCGCCGATCGCCACCGCCACCAGGGCCGAGAGGGTGTCGTTGTCACCGAAGCGCAGTTCGTCGGTGGCCAGGGTGTCGTTCTCGTTCACCACCGGCAGCACCCCCCACGCCAGCAGCTGCTCCAGGGTGCGGCAGGCGTTCTGGTAGCGGCGCCGGGAGGCCAGATCGCTGCGGGTGAGCAGCACCTGGGCCACCGCCATCCCCCGCACCGCGAAGGCCTCCTGGTACAGACCCATCAGCCGGCCCTGGCCGACGGCGGCGGCCGCCTGCAGGGCCACCACCTCGGTGGGGCGTCGGCTGAAGCGCAGCGCCTCGCAACCCAGGCCCACGGCGCCACTGGTGACCAGGGCGAGCCGGTCGCCCCGGCGTTGCTGGCGGCCGAAGCTGGCGGCCAGATCGGCGATCACCGCCGCCGTGGGCCGCTCGGGGGTGCCCCGCAGCAGGCTGGTGCCCACCTTGATCACGCGCCGCAATCCGCCGGCGGCGGGGGTGCCGGAGCTCGCCATCAGCCGGGAACCGAGCCCACCCAGCGGGCCATGCGCAGCTCCAGGTTCTGCAGCCGGTCCTGGCGGCAGGGTTCACCATCGGGATCGATCGGCTTCACCAGCACCGTGAACAGGCCCATGCGGTTGCCCACCAGCACATCGGTGAACAGCCGGTCGCCCACCAGGGCCACCGCTGCCGGGGGCAGGGCGAGGTCCTGGAGCACCTTGCGCAGGGCCGCCCGCCGCGGCTTACCCGCCGAGGTGGTGTAGGGGAGACCCATGGTGTCGGCCACCGCCCCGATGCGACGGCGGGAGGGGTTGTTGCTGAGCAGGTGCAGGGGCATGCGCTCACGGGCGTGGCGCAGCCACACCTCGGCCTGCAGGGGCATGGTGGCCTGACGGCGCGGCAGCAGGGTGCGATCGACGTCGAGGACGAGGGCGCGAATGCCACGGTCGACCAGCTCCTGCAGGGGCAGGTGCGCCAGGGAGGTTCCCGGCAGCCAGTCGGGCGTGAGCAGGTCGCGCAGCATCAGTCGTCGCTCTCCCGTTCGTCGAGCTCGGCCTCGATGCGGGGCTGGACCCGCTCGAACTCCTCGCCTTCCACCATCACCGCATCGGCGCCGTCCATGCGGGCCACCACGAAGAACGGATCCAGTGGGATGTAGAGGCCGTACTCCTCGTCACCGGCCATGAAGCTCACGAGCAGCTCGTAGGTCTCGCTGTCATCATCGCCCTCCTCGTCCTCGAGGTCGTCGGGATCGGGCTCCTCCAGCTCGCCGCTGACGGTGAGGGTGACGGCGGACCGCACCAGGGTGAGGTCGTGCTCCTGGAGCACCACATCCGCCACCGACAGGATCGGCTCAGTGGCATCGAGGGTCTCCACCAGTTCGGGGTCGTCGTCCTCCCGCAGCCGGAACAGGCACACCGGGGTGTCCACCGGGGTCAGCAGGGCGTAGTCGTGGCCGTCGAGGGGGATGAGCTGCTCCAGGAAGCAGAGCAGCTGACGGCCGCTGCCATCCCGCACCTGCACGGTGGGCACATCGCCGGAGCCCGTCATCGCAGGGGGGTCGGAGGCCATCAAGGGAAAGCGGGTCTTCTCAGAATGAATCAGCGTCGGCCCGACTGCCCACGGTGATGGCCGCCGGGGCGACCGGATCGGCCGTGAACGCGGCCCTGAGTGCAGCCGAATCGAGCGGTTCGGGCCCCTCCCGCAGCCACTGCTCCAGCAGCAGCACCGCTGCCGCACTGTCGAGCCGGCCGCTGCGGTCGCCGTGCAGACCGAAGCGCTCGCCGGCCTCCCAGCTGCTGGCGTGCTCATCCACCCAGGCCAGGGGCAGGGGCTGGCCGAGGGCCGCCAGGGCCTTGGCCAGCTGCAGGCCATAGCGGCGGCAGTGGACCCCCTGGGGGGTGGGCCGCTGGCCGGCATCGAGGGGCAGGCCCACCACCAGCGCCGCCACCCGCCGCTGACGCACCAGCTCCAGCAGCCGCCCCAGGTCGGCCTGGAACTCGCCCCGGGCCAGGGCCGGCAGGGGGGTCACCGTGACGCCCAGGGGATCACAGCCGGCCAGCCCGATGCGGCGGCGCCCCACATCGAGGGCCAGCACCGAGCGCGGCCGGGGCGGCGCCATTCAGCGCAGGACCAGGGGAGCGGTGGGCAGGCTGCCGAGGGGGCCGGTGGGGGTGGGCATGGGCCGCCGCCGCGGCTGCAGCTGCTCCAGCACCGCCTCGATACGGCGCGCCGCCCGCTTGGCCGGCTGGCCCTCCTGGCGGCGCCAGACGCTGCGGGCCATCAGCACCTCCTCGCCGTGGGCCTCGGCCCCGAGGGCTTGCAGCCAGCGCTGGCGCTCGCCGTCGCTCACCTCACAGCGCAACCAGAGGCTGCCGCCACCCCGGCCGATGCGGTGCAGCAACGACTCGGCCGCACTGCCGAGCAGGTGGCCCCAGCCGGGGTGGACGCTCAACTCCACCGCCCGGCCGCCGCCGGGGTGCTCATCGAGCAGGCGCACGCCGGCCACCGCTTCGTTGCGGACGGCATCCACCAGCATCCAGCCCTGGCTGCGGCTCTGGTCGAGCAGGTCTTCGATGCGGCGGTCCTGCAGCTGGCGCAGGTGGGCCGGGCAGGTGGCCTGCTCCAGGTGCCAGAGCAGCGGGGCGGTGCGGCGGTTGAGCGGGCGCAGCTGCAGATCGGCTGGAGCAGCGGGGGCGGGCCGATCGGCCGGGAGCTGCCAGCGCCAGAGGCGATCGGTGCGCTGGGGCTGGAAACCCTGCTCACGGAGGGTGGCCAGCCGCGGGGTGTCGAGACTGGAGGCGGTGGCGATCCAGCTGGCGGCGCCCTTGACCCGTCCGATGGCCTGGCGCAGCAGATCCCCGGCCAGGGGCGCCCCCTCCGTGGCGGCCAGGGCCAGCCGCAGGTGCTGCACCTGCCAGCAGCTGCCGCTGCGGTTGAGGCGGCGGCAGACGATCAGACCCAGGGCCTGCTGGCGCGTGAGCCCCTGGCGCTGCAGGGCCACCAGCACTTGGGCGGCCACCGGGCGGCGACTGGTCACCGCCGTCAGCAGCTGCTCCGGCAGGGCGAGCAGCAGCGAACGTTGCAGCAGCGGCTGCAGCGGCAGAAAGGCGGGGTCGTCGAGCAGGGGCAGATGCCATCCCTGCAGCGGTTCCACCGTCCAGGTGGGGGAGGTTCTGCCCTGGGCAGGCACTGGCACGGCAGGCACTGGCACGGCAGACGACGGTGGAGAGGGGGGCGTGGGCGAAACGGATCCGACGCGGCACGGCTGGCGACGTCGTCTCAGAATTCTACGTGGGACGCACCAGCACCAGAGGTGTGCGCTCATTGGCGTTGCCGGCGGGATTGGGGCGCAGGGCCCGCATCAGCAGGGCTTCATCGGTGCCACCGCTCGCCGCCAGCACCTTCACCCGCCCCAGGTCGTTGACGTCCACCACCGCCACCGCCACCCCGAGGGCCGCCGCCATCCGCTCACACCAGGCGGCCGGCTGGTCCGGGCCGAGCACGATCGTTTGGTCATAAGGGGGCGTGGTGCCGGTGATGTCGTCGATCAGGCGGGCCTGCTCGCCGGCCAGGCGATAGAACCAGCCCTTGCTGCCCACCAGCTTCAGGGCGGTGCCCACCACCCAGGCACCGAGCACCCGGGCCGGGCCGGACACGTCGATCAGGGTCTGGAGGCCGCAGGCCGTGGCCAGGGAGCTGGTGGGGTGGAACACCCGGCAGAGCAGGCGGGCCAGGAAGGAGGGCTCCACCGTCGAGGGGTGGTGGTAGCGGCCCTGGATCACCGCCAGGGGCGTCTCGCCGATGGTGAGCACGTCACCCGGCTGCAGCAGCCCTGAGGTGTAGCGCTGCAGCACTTCCAGCGGATCGTCGAGCACGCCGAGCAGGTGGGTGCGCACCGGCAGCACCCGGCACCGCTCCCCCTCGCGCCAGCCCGGGGCGGACGGGTCGCCCGGCTCCGGCTTCTGCAGCGTCAGCAGGATCCCCTGGCGCCGCTGCAGCCGGCCGAAGGGGCCGTAGTTCACCCAGAGGATGTCCATCCAGAGGGTGTCGAGCACGCTCTCCAGATCCAGGCCGCCGGGCGCGGTGAGGTTGAGGCGGATGTGGGCGGCGGTGGTCTTGCGGCCCTTGACGATGTAGGCGGCCCAGTAGCCATCAGGACGGGCCTCCTCGTCGGGGTGCAGCGGCGTGATGCGCAGCTCGTGGCGCACCTGGCTGACGTCACTGCGGCCCAGCAGGGTGGGCTCCACCGTGATCTCGGGCACCATCACCTCCATGCGGGGGTGGGGGTTGCGGATCCGGATCTCGCCGGTGATCTCCAGGCCCTGGGCTCGGCGCCGCACCTGGAAGGCCCCCGGCAGCAGCTGCAGGGGGGAGGCGGGCCGGAGGCGGTGGCGCAGTTCGAGCACCACCAGCCCCAGGCCGAGGAGCAGCAGCAGAACCAGCAGGAAGGAAACGGGGAACGGCAAGCCGATACGTCAGGGAATGTCCGGCCGGAGCGTAGATGCACCCGTGGACCTAGTTTCGGCCCCATGCAACCGGCAGGGCCCTGGCATGCGCAAGACCTTCGTGCTCGACACCAATGTGCTGCTGCATGACCCCCAGGCCCTGAACCGCTTCGAAGACAACCAGGTGGTGGTCCCGATCGAAGTGGTCGAGGAGATCGACCGCTTCAAGCGGGACCCCTCCGAAAAAGGCCGCAACGCCCGTCAGGTGTCCCGCCTGCTCGACCAGCTGCGCGAGAAGGGCAACCTGGCCGAAGGCGTGCCCCTCGATGGCGACCGAGGCGGCACCTTGAAGGTGGTGTTCTGCCGCAGCGAGACGCTGCGCCAGCTTCCCCCGGAGCTGAAGGCGGGCAACGGTGACAACAACATCCTGGCCGTGGCCCTGGAGCAGCGCCTGCAGGAGGTGGTGGGCGGCCAGGCGCCGGTGGTGCTCGTCACCAAGGACACCAACCTGCGCATCAAGGCCGATGCGGTGGGCCTGATCGCCCAGGACTACACCACCGACAAGGTGGACATGGCCGACCTCTACCCGGGCTTCTGCGAGCGCTGGATGGACGCCGAGCAGATGGATCAGGTCAAGGCCGGCGAGGGACTCTCGGCGGACGCCATCCCCGCCCAGCCTGTCCCCGTTTCGCCGCTCCAGGCCAATGAGGGCGTGACCCTCGTCGACCTGGCCCAGCCGGCCCATACCCTGCTGGCCCGCTACAACGGCCGCACCGGCACCCTGCAGCCGCTGCAGAAGTCAGCCAAGGCCAAGATGGGCCGCATCCAGCCCCGTAACCGGGAGCAGTCCTTCGCCCTCGATCTGCTGCTCGATCCGGCGGTGGCCCTGGTCACCCTGGTGGGCAAGGCCGGCACCGGCAAGACCCTGCTCGCCCTGGCGGCGGGTCTGCACCAGGTGGCCGACGAACATCTCTACGAACGGCTGCTCGTGACCCGCCCGGTGATCTCCCTGGGCAAGGAGATGGGCTTCCTGCCCGGGGATCTCGAGGAGAAGATGGCCCCCTGGATGCAACCGATCGTCGACAACCTGGACTTCCTGCTCGGTGGCGACGAGGGCCAGCCCGTGCGGGGGGGACATCGCCCGCACCGCAGCAACTGGAGCGACCTCAAGGGCATGGGACTGCTGGAAGTGGAGGCGATCAGCTACATCCGCGGCCGCTCGATCCCCCGCCAGTTCATGGTGGTGGACGAGGCCCAGAATCTGACGCCCCATGAGGTGAAGACGATCGTGACCCGGGTGGGGGAAGGCACCAAGATCGTGCTCACCGGCGACCCTTACCAGATCGACAATCCCTACGTGGATGCGGAAAGCAACGGACTCACCTGGCTGGTGGAACGCTTCAAGGGCCAGCTGCTCTCCGGCCACATCACCCTGATGCGTGGGGAACGCTCCGAACTGGCTGAACTGGCGGCCAACCTGCTCTAGTCAGGTCACCGCCACCGAAGTCAAGGGGACTGTCTGGAGCTGGAACCTTTCAGCTTGAGAAGCTGCAGGTGATGGTGGATCCATCCATGCTGATCCGCAGGATGGCCCGACGATCGCCGGCGGCGGCAGGAACTCCGAAGCACAATGTTCCTTCGGCATCGCCTGTCCAGCGTCGGCTGTTGAGCAGCCGGATCGCGGTGCCGTTGCAGTTCCGGGTGGGCCCACCCCCCGGCTGGGCAATCACCACGTGCAGGCCGGATTTGTGGGCCACGGCGCACTGTTCGGCGAAGGCCACGGCTTCCAGGATGCTGCTGGAGGCTTCGGCTATGGCCACGGCACGGCGGTACTGGGGCAGGGCGACGGCGCTGATGATCCCCACGATGGCGACCACGATCATCAGCTCGACCAGGCTGAACCCAGCCATTGCGGAGTTGCCCAGCCGGATGGATTCAGGGCTGGCGAGTCTGGCGCTGATCCTGCGGAACATGGTCCACCGGGCGCGGCAGCGAACGTCGCGGGCACACGGGGCAGGGGGATCGGGACGGGGGCTCTGGAACATCTCAGTCGTCGGGGGCCCTGCTTCTTCGACCGGGGGTGCACCGGGGAACATTGAGGCGGGCCTCCAGGAAGAAGGCCGTCCTTGCGGTGATCCTGGATACGAAGATCGCCCCAGGGACACAACTCAGGGACCTCACCATGGGTTATGTCGCAGATCTTACGGACGATCCACAGGAAATCAACCGGGACAATCCCACACTGTCCACCCAGGCCATCACCCCTAGACCATCTGCTCGGGCCTGACGAGACGGTCAAACTCCTCACCGCTGATCTCCCCCAGCACCAGGGCCGCTTCCCGCAGGCTGAGACGGTGCTCGTGGGCATGGCGGGCGATGGCACAGGCCCGGTCGTAGCCGATCGCCGGGGTCAGGGCCGTCACCAGCATCAGGCTGCGATCCCGCTGGACTTCGATGTGGGCCACATCGGCGCGCAGGCCCTCGATGCAGAACTCCCGGAACGTGCCACAGCTCCCCGCCAGCAGCTCGATGCTCTCCAGCAGGTTGTGGGCGATCAGGGGCTTGAACACATTCAGCTCGAAGTTCCCCTGGCTGGCCGCCATCTGGACGGCGGTGTTGTTGCCCATCACCTGCACGGCCACCATGGTGAGGCTCTCGCACTGGGTTGGATTCACCTTGCCGGGCATGATGCTGGAGCCCGGTTCATTCTCCGGCAGCACCAGCTCGCCGAGGCCGCAGCGGGGCCCGCTCGCCAGCCAGCGGATGTCGTTGGCGATCTTCATCAGGCTGCCCGCCAGCACGGTGAGTGCCCCGTGGGCCGCCGCCAGGCCCTCCTGGCCCGCCAGGGCCTGGAACTTATCCGGGGCGCTGGTGAAGGGCAGGCCGATGCGCTCGCTCAGCCGGGTGGCCACCGCCTCACCGAACCCCGTCGGGGCATTGAGCCCGGTGCCCACGGCCGTGCCGCCGATGGCCAGCTGCAGCACCTGGGGCAGGGTGGCCCGCAGGCCCGCCAGGCCCAGGTCCAGCTGGGAGGCGTAGCCGCCGAACTCCTGGCCCAGGCTCAGGGGCACCGCATCCTGCAGGTGGGTGCGACCGATCTTGATCAGGCCGGCGTAGGTCTCCGCCTTCTCGCGCAGGGCGGCGACCAGCGCTTCCAGGCTGGGGATCAGGCGTCCGTGCAGTTCGATCGCCACCGCCATGTGCATGGCGGTGGGGAAGGTGTCGTTGCTCGACTGGCTGAGGTTGACGTGGTCGTTCGGGTGCACCGGCACCTTGCTGCCCAGCACGCCGCCGGCGGCGGCGATGGCCCGGTTGGCGATCACCTCGTTGACGTTCATGTTGGTCTGGGTGCCTGAGCCGGTCTGCCAGACCCGCAGCGGGAACTCTGCGTCCAACTGTCCCCGGCTCACCTCCTCGGCGGCGGCCACGACCAGGGCCGCCAGGTGGTCGGGAAGCACGCCCCGGGCGGCGTTCACCTCGGCGCAGGCGGCCTTGAGCTGGCCGAAGGCGTGCACCACCGCCATCGGCATCGGCGCACCGAAGGGGAAGTTGCGCAGGGAGCGCTGGGTCTGGGCGCCCCAGTAGTGCTCGGCCGGCACCTCCACCGGGCCGAGGCTGTCGGTTTCGGTGCGGGTGGCCGGCATCAGCGGGACGCCACCACTTCGCTGTTGAGTTCGTTGAAGCTCAAGGTGGCGCTGTTGCCCGAGCCGGGCGCCATCGGGATGCCGGTGGCTTCGCTCACGGCCGTATTGATGGCATCGACGCTCACCTGGCCATGGCGATCGAAGACGACGCGGCCGGAGCCGTCGATCACCACCACCTGGGGAATCAGGCCGTCCCAGTAGTGGGCGGGATCGGCCACGCCGCCATCAGGCCGGTTCTGGAGCGGATCGGTGACCAGGGGGATCAGGTCGACGGCGTTGCCCCAGACCCGCTGCAGTTCCGACACCACCGGCGAGAACTGCTTGCTGACGCTGCTGTCGTCGAGGTAATAGACGAGCACCGCCACCCGGTGCTCGTCGAGGGACTGGGCCAGGCTGCTGCGGGGCGGCACCAGGGAGCCGTTGCCGGCGTAGAGGGCGAAGATGTTGCCGTCATAGCGATCGTTCTCGAGGCTCGCCGCCGCCTCGCCCGGGGCCCAGAGCAGCCCCAGCACCACGGTCAGCAGCAGGGCCCAGAGGCCGGCAAGGGGCCGGGAGCGCGAACGGGGCAAGGGGCAACGGGCGGGTGGGCTCATTGTGCCGTGGTGCCCGGCCACCTCAGCTGCGGTTGAGGCTGCGGCCCATGCCCTGCACGATGCCCCGCCCCACCAGGCCGATCGCCCGGCCGAGGACCTGGGTGAGCAGTACCACCAGCAGATCACCGAGGCGTTTCAGCAGGCTGCGGAGCTGGGGGCCGAGGGCGTCGCGGGCCTCCAGGGCCAGGGTGACCGCCTGCTGCACCCAGCCCAGCTGGCGCAGCTCGGCATCGCGGGGCTCGGTGAGATCCACGCAGTCGATGGCGCCGTCGCCCAGGCGGAACAGGGGACGCCGGCTCTCGTAGAGGTGAATGGGGCGCTCGAACCAGCTGGTCCAGCGCTGCTGGGCATTGAGCTGGTTGCGCAGCCGTTCCAGGTTGCGGGTGGCGAGCAGCTCGGGGCGCAACAGGTAGCGGCGCAGTTCGGGCCACTCGGCGCAGGCCGCCAGCACCTCGGCGCTGATCAGCTCGGCACTGCGCACCAACCAGTTGCTGAGCAGCAGCTCCAGATAGAGGACAGCCTGGGGCTCATCCGCCGCCACCAGGCGGCCTTCCACCAGCAAGGGACGGGCCTGCAGCAGCGGGCTGAGCATGGTGGCGGGGTCCGGCAGCTCGAGGTCGTCGGCGTCGAGGCTGCTGCGGTGCAGCAGGGTCTCGGCCACCGGGCACAAGCGGCCCTCCATGGGCAGCTGCACGTAGGACCCGGCCATGGAGCGCAGGGCCTGCTGACGCAGCTCGGGCTGGAGTTCCCGCCAGAGCCGCTCCAGCTGCTCGCCGCGGGGATCGTCCTGCAGGAGGCGCTGGCGCAGCCGGTCGAACTGCTCCAGCAGCCCCAGCAGCAGGTCGCTGCGGCGGGAGGCATGGAGGCCGTCGAGGGCCAGCAGCTGGCCGCTGTTGTTGCTGGGGCCTGCGGCGGCAGCCTCCCTGAGCCGGCCCCTCAGGGCCTCCCAGAGCCCTTCGGCGGTGCGTTGCCGCAGGGTGATCGCCACCCCGTGGGCAGGGGCGTCACGCGCGCCGCTCGCCGGGGCCTCGCTGACGGCGGGGGCCGTGGGCGCCCCGCCCCGGCCATCGAGGGGCTGGCTCCAGGCCAGGCTGACGGGCCCCCAGAGCCAGAGCAGCAGCCGCCGGGCCAGCCGCAGCTCCCGCACCCGTCCCTGCAGCAGCAGCCAGGGCAGCAGGTCGACCGGCGGCGGATCCAGCAGGCGCAGGCAGAGGCGGAGTTCGGCATCGATCTGCTGCAGGCCGCTCTGCAGCAGCCACTGGCCCAGCCCCATCGGCACGGAGGGACCAGGGTCGTCGCCCCGTCGCGTCGCGGCGATGGCCAGCACCCGGCCGCCGGCCAGCAGGGTGGTGACCGCCTGTCGCAGGCTGTCGGCATCGGCCTGCTCGATCAGCCCCTGGGCCGGCAGCTGCAACAGGACATCGCTGGCGTAGGGGTGGTTGGCCGGCAGCAGCAGCAGCAGCGGTGCCGGATACCAGCGTTCCAGCAGGCGGCGACTTTCGGCGTCGAGGGCCTGGGGTTCCGGCGGGCTGCCGAGGCACCAGAGGACAAGCTGGGGAGCCCCCTGGAGCCCCTCGCTGTCGACCACCCGGCAGCCGACCCAGCCATCGGGATCGGCGCTGGTGTCGGCAGCCTCCAGCCAGCTGGTGAGGCCAGCGCGCTCGAGGGGATCGGCGAACAGCAGCAGCTGGGGAAGGGGCCGTGCCGGACGTCGTCCCACGTTGCCAGAGAAAGGTTGGCCCGACCTTAACCAAGGCGCCGGGCATTCTCCAGTGCCGCCGCGTCAGCAGGGGCGGGGACGGCCCGAGAGATGCAGGGTGTACGACTCGATCGCAAAGCCCGTCTGGTCCTCGATCTGCTGCAGGAGATGGTCGGGGAGGAGAACGTCGAGGTCGTGGATGGCGCCGGACTGGGTGCAGGTGAGGTGACTGTGGGGGTCGGCGCGATAGCCATAGAGACGACCACTGGCACGCTCGATGCATTCGATCACGCCGGCCGATTGCAGTGCCTCGAGATTCTGATAAACGGAGGTGTGGCCGATGTGGCGACCCTGGTTGTTGAGCTTCTCGAAGATGTCGCGGGCGGAGAGATGGCTCTTCACGTCCCAGAGAAGGTCCAGCACCATGCGCCGCTGGCGGCTCAGCCGCATGCCCAGCTGCCGGCAGCGCTGGTAGACCTCCTCCACATGGGACGGGGCCGTGGCCACCGCATGGCGATCACCGGCCTCGCCACGGCGGCCGGAGGCCGCGGAGGATGCGGTGGTCGTGGTGATAGGCAATCGATGCCGCAGAACACATTGGCTCTGTTATAGGGCAGTTGCCCGATCACCGGTATCGAGCCCATGGCAGCGACCCGCCGGCGTCAGGCGATCGGCAACCGCAACGGATCCTGCAGCCGGCCGTCACCGAGGGCCTGCAGCGCTTCGGCCAGCTCCACCCGTCCGTCGTACAGCGCCCGTCCCACGATCACCCCGTCCACGCCAAGGGGCTCCAGGCTCAGCAGGCTGAGCAGGTCGGTGAGGCTGCCCACCCCGCCCGACGCGATCACCGGCAGGGCGGTGGCCTGGGCCATGGCACGGAGGGCCGCCAGGTTGGGGCCCTCCAGGGTGCCGTCGGTGGCGATGTCGGTGCTGATGATCGCCGCCACGCCGGTGCCATCCAGGCTGGCGGCCAGGGCCGTGGCCTCCACCGTGCTCTGCTCGATCCAGCCGCGGGTAGCCACCTTGCCCTCGTTGGCATCGATCCCCACCACGATCCGGCCCGGGTGGCGGGCCGCCAGGTCGCGTACGAGCTCCGGGTTCTCCACGGCGACCGTGCCCAGGATCACCCGGTCCACACCCCAGCCCAGCAGCTGGTCGGCCCGCTCCGCCGTGCGCACTCCACCCCCCAGCTGCACCGGGATCTCCAGGGCCGCGGCAATGGCCTGCACGGCGGCGTCGTTGAGGGGTTCGCCGCTCCTGGCCCCGTCGAGATCGACCAGATGCAGCCGCGTGGCCCCCTGGCGCTGCCACTCGCGGGCCTGGGCCACCGGATCGTCGCTGAAGCGGGTGACGCGGCCGTAGTCGCCCTGATGGAGTCGCACGCAATGCCCGTCGAGCAGATCGATGGCGGGGATGACTTGCATGGAAAGGGAGACAATGCTGCTGTCGGCTCCATCCTGTGCCATGACGCTGCCCGGATGATGCGGACCTGATGGCCCCCTCCCCTCCCGACCTCGCCGCCCCCGACCTCGGCCCTCTTCCCCTCGCCCCGGACGACTGGCGCCGCCTCAGGGATGCGCTCCGCTACCAGGGCCGCGATCTCCATCACCGCTCCTACGCAGTGGATTCGCGGCGCCGGGAACTGCTCTGGGAGGAGATGGACCGCTGCCTGGCGCTGGCGGATCGCATCGAACGGCATCTCGAAGCCCTCGGCGAGGCCGATGCGGGCTGAGAGGACCTGGTCCCTGCGGCTGTTCACCCGGCCTCGCGCTTCGGCGCTGGTGCGGCTCTTCGCCCTGCTGCTGCCCATCGCCGGCGTTGGCCCGGCCCTGGCCCAGCCCCTGGCACCCCCACCAGTGGCGCCGCCGGCCCCACCGCCGCGCTCCCTGCTGGGGCCCGATGGTCCCGATCCCCGCGACAGGCCGCCCCCGCTGGCACCGCCGGGTTCGGTGATTCCGCCGATCAACCGCCCCGATCCCCGCCTGGAGGCAGCCTTGCGGGCCCGCCTGTTCAAAGGCCCGCTGGCGTCCCCACCCGCGGCGGCCGGCGATCCCGACCAGACCGAGTGGGAGCAGGCCCGTGCGACGGCCACCCGGCCGGTCTGCGCCGACGTGGGGCCCCTGCGCTATCTGCACAACCGGGTCGATCTGGACGGCGACGGCCGTCTGGAGACCGTGGCGGTGGTGGTGGGCTCCTACGCCTGCTCCAGCGGCGGCTGCAGCCTGCTGGTCTTCCGGGACAACGACGGCAGCCTGGAGCTGGTGGCGGAGAACGGCCTGTTCCAGTCGCCCCTGACGGTGATCAGCAACCGCCACCGCGGCTGGCTGGATCTCACCCTGCCCGCCAGCCTGCACGGCGCCCCCGATGGCCTCAAGGAGCTGCGCTTCGACGGCCGCACCTACCGGCCCGTGCCGCTGCCGGTGGCCGCCGGCACCACCGGACCGCCCGGCACGGTGGTGCTGGAACTGCTGCCGCTGCCTTTCGAGCGCCTGGGCCAGCCCCTCCCCTGCGGCCCCTGATCCGGACCGGCCGCTTGAATGGCGCTCACCGACGTGGCATGGCGATGAGGATCCTGGTGATGGGCGGCACCCGTTTCGTGGGGCGCCCCCTGGTCAACCGGCTACTGGAGGCGGGCCATGAGCTCAGCCTCTTCACCCGCGGCCGCCAGCCGGTGCCGGCGGGGGTGGAACATCTGCAGGGCGACCGCAGCAACGCCGAAGGCCTGGCGGCCCTGCAGGACCGCCCCTTCGATGTGATCGTCGACAGCTCCGGCCGCACCCTGGAGGACACCCGCCAGGTGATCGAGCGCACCGGTCCCCCCTCCCACCGGCTGGTGTACGTCAGCTCGGCCGGCGTCTACGCCGACAGCGAGCTCTGGCCCCTCGACGAGGAGTCGCCCACCGATCCCCAGAGCCGCCACGCCGGCAAGCTGGACACCGAAGCCTGGCTGCGCCAGGAGGGCATCCCCTTCACCAGCTTCCGGCCCACCTACATCGTCGGTCCCGGCAACTACAACCCGGTGGAGAGCTGGTTCTTCGATCGCATCGTGCATGGCCGGCCGGTGCCCCTCCCGGGCGACGGCAGCACCATCACCCAGCTGGGCCACGTGGCCGACCTGGCGGCCGCCATGGCCCGCTGCATCGAGGTGGAGGCCGCGACCAACCGCATCTACAACTGCACCGACTCCCAGGGCATCAGCTTCCGCGGCCTGGTGGCCGCCGCCGCCCGCGCCTGCGGCACCGATCCGGAGGCGGTGGAGATCCGCAGCTTCGATCCGGCCGGCCTCGACAAGAAGGCCCGCAAGGCCTTCCCCCTGCGCCTGGCCCATTTCCTCACCGACACCCACCGGGTGCGGCGCGAGCTGGCCTGGGAGCCGGCCTTCGACCTGGAGGCCACCCTGGCCGACAGTTACACCAACGACTACGCCCTGCGCTCCGAGGGGACACCCGATTTCAGCGGCGATGCGGCGTTGCTGGGGTGAGGGCTGGCCGGACAGCCGGAGACATCCCTCACTCCCTCCCTGCCTCGGTCCCACCCTCCGTCGGGAAGCCCCTTCGACAGGGTTCCAGAAGCTGCCGATGGAGGCGCGCAGTCAACAGCCCGCTCCATCGCCACGAATGGAGCCTCGACTCGACCGGGTGTTCATCTCATCACAGGAGCCATGGTGAACCCGTGAATCGAGAGACAAACTGATAGGTTCGGCCCCCTATTTTAATGAAGGATTGATGACTGGGAGGAATCGGGTTGGCTTCGGTCTGGTGGGTTTCGCTGCCGCCATGAGCGTGATCAACCAACCAGCCATCGCCCAGTCGATCACACGCTCTGCAACCTTTTTGCCCGTTCTTCAGGTGGATGGCGGATCGGGAATCACGTCCCTGAACTTTTTCGATTTCAGCGGCAATGTGAGTGGTGTTTCCACGACCATCAACCTGACAAAGTGTGATGATCCGATCAGTGGAGCTGGCGTTTGCCTGGGACCTGGATTCTCTTTTAACGATGAGATCCAGTTGCAACTTCTGAGTCCTTCAGGATTGCTTAGAACGCTTGTTCCTGCTGCCGCATTGGGTGGCCAGATACCGGGCGGGTCAGTGACGTGGACATTCGAAGACAGTGCCGCATCATCGGTGTCTGGGTCGACGTTGGTTTCGGGAACATACAGGCCCTCAGAGTCGTTGTCCGCGTTCCTTGGCGAAAGCGGAACTGGGCTGTGGACCCTTGTGTTTACGGACGCGGCAGGAGGTGATCCACTCTCCATCAATTCATGGTTACTGACGCTGTTTCCTGAAGGAATCGTACCCGGCAGGCCTGCCAACGCCAGCAGCCCCTACAGCACAATATTCGCCGGAGGCACACTTGTGGTGGATGGGCCTGGAAGCTTTTCCACCAACTACATCGTTGGCAACGCTGGCGGCACCATTGACATCAACGGCGCCATCTCCACCTTCAGTGGCGTCTTCTCCGGGACGGGTGCCCTTACGTTCAACAATTCTGGCATCGCTGGAGACACCACACTCAGCGGAATCAACACCTTCACAGGGGCGACAGTCGTTGAGAGAAATGCCACCGTCTTCGTCAATGGCTCTCTGGCGTCGTCCTCTGGCTTGACCGTCAACGATGGCGGCACGGTTGGTGGCTCAGGCTTCCTACCAACAACAACAATTCAACGGGGCGGCACGATCGCGCCTGGCAACTCAATCGGGACCATCACCGTCGCCAACCTGAATCTCAATGGTGGCACCATTGAGGCGGAGATCCAGGGTCCTCTCAACGACCGTGTCTTCGTCGCCAACGCGGTGACGAACCTGACGGGCAACATCAACGCGGTGGCATTTGGCGGCGGTCTTCCCTGGCCCCTGTTCTCCTATGTCATTGTCGATGCACCGAACAGCCCCGAATTCTCTGGCCTGACGTCCCTGACGCTGAATCAGACGGGGGTGAACAGTGCCCTTCTCAGCGCCGGCACAAACCTGCTCCAGGGATCGGATGGCAATCCCAGAACCATTGATCTCCAGTGGAGGCCGAAGAACGGTTTCGGAGCCACAACGTCCGCCATGCAATCCCTGGGACTTGATGGCGTCAATCAACTGGCTACCGCGGGAGCCGTCGATCGCATCTTCGGGTCCCTTGCGTTTCTCAATGCTAACAACGCCAACAGTCTAGGCCTCCCCATCGGCTTCACCGGCTTCACCACAGGTCAGGCTGTCACCGCAGGCCTCTCCCCCGCCTTCCTGCAGGCGACATCTCAATTACTGGCCCTGCCTGCC
Organism: Synechococcus sp. UW140; assembly: GCA_943367705.1. Classification (GTDB taxonomy): domain Bacteria; phylum Cyanobacteriota; class Cyanobacteriia; order PCC-6307; family Cyanobiaceae; genus Cyanobium. The sequence continues at coordinate 38,216 of CALRJV020000002.1, read as the reverse complement.
TATGGGCAGCTCACGGCAGCCATCAACTCCCTTTCACCTGAACCCTACGCCGCTTTCCAGGGCGTGGGCATCGAAACACTGAAGCGACAGAGAGAGCTGCTGATGCATCAGGCGGGCCAATGTTCAACCACCGGTTGGGTGATCAAGTCGGCTGCGGACAAGAGGCCTGAGGACAAGACGTCAAGCCGCCCACGTCCGCCGCTCTGCGTCTTTGTCCAGGCTGCCAACGCCAGCAGCAGTCTGCAGGGATCTGCTGGACGTTCTGGTTACGATTCGGGAATCTTCTCCAGTTTCTACGGAGTCGAGTATCAGCCTTCGCCCCAGTGGACCGTTGGTGCTGCCTACGGCTATGGGACCTCAGCTCTCTACAACATGTCCCTGACGAATGCCAGTGTGACATCCAATGTCAACAGTGTATCTGTGTATGGAATGTACAAACCATCAAGACAATGGACCGTGCGAGGCCTTGTGGGTTACGCCAACTACAACACCACCGGAAGCCGCAATGTTGCCTTCGTTGGCAATGGCACTACCGTCCAGGGTGCCCTGACTGGCGATGGTTACACTCTGGCCGTCAATGCCGACTATCTCATTCCTCTCTCGAAGGCCTCATCAAAGACCCAGGTCCTGCTTAAACCCTTCATCGACGCTGCCTGGGGAAGTTACGGGCAGGGTGGTCTCAGCGAGAGTGGTGGAGAGCCCCTCAACCTCAGCATTGAAGGCAACACTGCCCGTAGTCTCGTTGGCACCATCGGCTTTGAACTCGCCACAAGCCCAATCGCGATCAACAAGGCCAGGACGGCGACCGTGACGCCAAGGCTGGCCGTGGCTTACCAGGTGGATGCCTTGGCCAATGATTCGACAACTCGGACGCTGCGGTCATCGTTTCCTTCGGCTCCGGCAGCTGGCAGCTTCCTGACCGAGGGCGAGAATCAGGGCGCCAATACCTTCGTCGTCGATGGTGGTGTGGACATCGGGATTTCCCGGGATGCCTCCCTGTTCGCTTCGATTGGCTATGAAGTCTTTTCGGGTGGCTCCCAGTTCACCTATGGAGGAGGCTTCAAGATCAAGTTCTGAGCAGGGCGGCCCATCAACCCCGGCTGCCCGCCCGCAGATACCCCAGAGCTGAGCTGAGGGCCAGCAGCAGCGACGGCCAGAACAGCCACCAGCCGGCGGCCTGCAGGGCGGCCACCAGCCCGGCCCCCTGGCCCAGGCCCCAGGCCGGCGGCCAGAGCAGCAGCAGCATCGAGAGAAACTGCAGGATGGTCTTGGCCTTGCCCCCCAGCGAGGCGGGGCCACCACTGCCCTGGCCGGCCCGCCAGCCGGAGATCAGCAGCTCCCGGGCCAGCAGCAGCCACACCGCCCAGAGGGGCAAGCCGCCCGTATGGGCCAGCCAGAGCAGCGGGGCGCTGATCAGGATCTTGTCGGTGAGGGGATCGAGCCGTGCCCCCCAGACCGACCCACCGCCGGCCCGGCGGGCCAGGGCACCGTCGGCCCAGTCGCTGAAGCCGCCCAGCAGCAGCAGCACCCAGGCCAGGGCGGGCCGGCCGCCGGCCAGGGCCAGCAGCAGGGGCAACCCCAGCACGGCTCGGGCAAGCGTCAGCAGGTCGGCCAGGCGTCGCAGGGGAGGGGTCCCGTTCACCAGCAGAATGCCATCACCGAGGAGATCCGCATGGTCGTCGAGCGCAGCGTGGCCGAGGTGATGACCAGCCCCGTGCTGAGTGTCACCACCACCACGCCCCTGCAGGAGGCCGTGCAGCTGATGAGCGACCACCACGTCAGCGGCCTGCCGGTGCTCGATGCGCTCGGAGCCCTGGTGGGGGAACTGAGCGAGCAGGACCTGATGGTGCGCGAGAGCGGCTTCGATGCCGGTCCCTACGTGATGCTGCTTGATGCCGTGATCTATCTGCGCAACCCGCTCGACTGGGACAAACAGGTGCACCAGGTGCTGGGCAGCACCGTGGGCGACGTGATGGGCTCCAAACCCCACAGCTGCCCCGCCAGCACCAGCCTGCCGGCGGCGGCCCGTCTGCTGCACGACCGGGGCACCCAGAGGCTGTTCGTGCTCGACGACCGGGAGGCTGTGGTGGGGGTGCTCACCCGCGGCGACGTGGTTCGGGCCCTGGCCGCCGAGGGCTGACGCCAGGGCGGCGGGACGGTTCGCTCCAGGGAACCACCGCCCCATCGGCCAGCAGCCAGAGCCGCTCGCCATCCGGGCAGGGGTGACCGCCGGTGAGGGCACCGAAAGCGGGCAGGACCAGCTGCTCGGCCACTGGGTCGTAGGCGAAGCAGGGCAGGCGCAGCCGGTCGGCACCTCCGCCCACCAGGGCCACAGGGTGGCGGTGGCCGCAGAGGTTGAGGCGGCCGGGGCGGGGCTCGGGGGCGTGGCTCAGCCACAGGGGGCCGAGGGCCAGGGACGGCTCCTGCTCCAGCCCCTCGAGCCAGCAGCCCCGCTCGTGGTTGCCGCCCACCAGCCGCAGCGGGCAGCCCAGCAGCTCCGGCAGGACCCGCAGCTTCTGGCGCAGCTCGGCGGTCAGGCCCAGCCGGCTGTGGATGAGATCCCCCAGCACCACCACCTGGGCGGGTCCGAGGCTATGGGCCACCGCCAGCAGGGTGTTGAGGGTGGCGCCGTCGCCGTCGCTGGGGAGCGGGATGCCCTGGCTCTGGAAGCTCTCCGCCTTGCCCAGGTGCAGATCCGCCACCAGCATCAGCCCCTGCTGCGGATCCCACACGGCCCGCTGGCCCAGCAGCTGGAGCCGGTGCCCCCGCCAGAGAAACTCGGCCGAACCCGAAGCGTTCATGGAAACGGCATCACCGTGACGGGGGATCCGGAGGCGGCGCACAGGCGTGCCCATCTTCTCCGACGAGAATCAGGCCAGCACGAGGTCAGCGATGACGTCCAGCCCGCCGGAGGCCACCCCCGACCCGAGGGCCTGCCTGCTGCGGCTGGCCCCCTACCTGCTGGGCCGCACCCGCCGCGGGGTGGTCGGCAGCAGCCGCTACGCCCAGAAGCTGCGGGACGCCATCCGCGCCGCCTCCGCCGACACCAGCCGCCGGGCGGTGCTGATCAGCGGAGAGCCCGGCCTGGAGAAGGACAACCTCGCCTCCCTGATCCACTTCGGCTCCTCGGCCCGCAAGCAGTTGCTGGTGCGGATCAACTGCGCCCTGCTCCGCCCCGACGGCGCCGAGCTGTTCGGCGCTCCCGCCGGCGGCGTGGCCCTGATCGACTGCCTCGGTGCCGGCGGGCTGCTGCTCGACCAGATCGACCGCGCCGACCCCGCCCTGCGGCCCGCCCTGCTGGAGCTGGCCCGCAGCGGCCGCTGGCGCTCGCCGGGCGCCGACCAGACCGACCACGTCTTCGCCGGCCGGGTGTTCCTCACCGCCGAGACGAGCGAACCCGATTTCGACGCGATCTGCTGCCACATCCGGGTGCCGCCGCTGCGGGTGCGGCGCCAGGACCTGGGCGAATGGCTGCGCTACGGGGTGCGCCAGAAGGCCCTCAGCCTCGGTTGGAGCCGGCCGCCGGCCGTGGGGGAGGGGCTGGTGAAGCGCCTCCAGACCTACGACTTCCCCGGCAACGTGCGGGAGCTGCTGGAGCTGATCGAACGAGCCCTGCGCCAGTGCAGCGGTGCCCACCCGGAAGAGCTGCCGGAGGACGTGTTCTGGACCCTGCGCCGACCCCAGCGGGCCCGCTTCGATCTCTGGCGCTGGAAGCCGCAGCTGCGGGATGTGATGCGCTCACCCCTGCTCTGGAACGCCCTGCTCTACGGGGTGGTGAGCTGGGTGTTCGTGCTGGTGAACCTCTGGCTCTGGTGGGGGCCCCAGGACCGCGCCCACAACGGCGACCTGAACCTCTTCTGGGCCTGGTGGTGGCCCCTGATCCTGCTGGCCTATCCCCTGGTGGGCCGGCTGTGGTGCTCCTTCTGCCCGTTCATGGTCTGGGGGGAGATCGTCCAGCGGCTGGCAACGCGGCTGGGCTGGCAGCCCGCCCGCTGGCCCCGGGGCGACACGGACCGCTGGGCGGCGCCCCTGCTGGCGGCCGGCTTCGCGGTGATCCTGCTGTGGGAGGAGCTGGGCGACCTGCGCAACAGCGCCCGCCAGAGCAGCGCCCTGCTGCTGCTGATCACCGCCGGCGCCGTGGTGGGCTCGCTGCGCTTCGAGAAGCGCTTCTGGTGCCGCCACCTCTGCCCGGTGGGGGGCATGAACGGGCTGTTCGCCAAGCTGGCGATCAGCGAGCTGCGGGCGGAGGCGGGCACCTGCAGCGGCAGCTGCAGCAGCTATGCCTGCTTCAAGGGGGGCCCGGCGGAAGGGGAGGGCCTGGCCACCGCCGGCTGCCCCCTTGGCACCCATCCGGCCCACCTGGCCGACAACCGCAACTGCGTGCTCTGCCTCACCTGCGCCCAGGCCTGCCCGCACCGCTCGGTGCAGCTACGCCTGCGCCCCCCCGCCGCCGACCTGCAGCGCGACATGGCGCCCCCGGCCGGGGAGGCGGGCCTGATCCTGGTGCTGGCCGGCGGGGTCTGCCTTCGGCATGCCGAGCGGCTGCTGGGCTGGCTGCCCCTGGCTCCGGAGGCCCTCGAGCAGGGACCCCTTCTGGGCCGCCTGGCCTTCGCCGCCCTGGCGCTGGCCCTCCCGGCGGGGCTGTGGCTGCTGCTGCGGCCCCTGCTGGCGCGGCTGCGGCCAGCCAGCCCCAGCTGGCTACTGCTCTACGCCCTGCTGCCCCTGCTCTGGGCCCTGCTGCTGGCCCAGCACCTGCCCATGGGGATGGCGGAGGGGGGGCTGCTGCTGCCGGTGAGCGCCGAGACCCTCTGGCCGGCCCTGGCGGCCCGGCTGCCGAGCTGGAGCGCCGATGCCCACGTGATCGCCTTCTGCCAGAGCCTGGCGGTGCTGGTGGGGGTGGGTGGATCCCTGCTGATGCTGCGGCGCCTGCTGCAGCTGGCCCTCTGGAGCGGCCCGTCCCTGGCCCTGGGCGGGCTGGTGGTGGCCCTGGGCACGGGGGGGCGCTGGCTGGTGGCCGGCGGCTAACGCCCGCAGAGCCGCTGCAGATCGCTGTCGCTGTAGAGCGCCACGGGGGCCTCGGGCGGGCTCTCCTGCAGCCGCTGCTTCTTGGTGAGGTAGTGGGCGGCGCCCAGGCTGTTGCCGAGCAGCACGCGGGCGCTGCCGTGGCTGCCGCGCCAGGCGTTGCAGGTGGAGAGGGTGTCGAAGGCCAGGGCGGCGGGGGGAAGGGCGGACGCCAGCAGCGCGGCCCCGCCCAGGGCCAGCACCACGGCCAGACCCATCTGGCTGCGGCGCACGGCCGCGCCCGGCGCCGGCCCCCGCCAGCAGCCGTCGGCGATGGCGGCCACGTGGCGCACCTGGTGGGGCCGGCCCAGATACACCCAGGCGCAGCGGCCGTCGGCCAGGGGCAGAAACCTGCGGTCGTAGAGGCGGGGGTAGCCCTCCAGCCGATCGAGGCGGGCCAGGCCGGCGGCATCCACGCCGTAGACCTCACCCCGCACCACCCCCTCGCCGGGCACGGCCATCGGAAAGGGGCCCAGGTCGTGGAGCACCACGTCGGGCAGAACCGCCTCGCCGAGGAAGGGCGCATCACCCAGCCAGTGGTGGTTGCCGTGGCCGCGCTTGAGGGTGCCGTAGACGAAGACCAGTTCGGAAGTCCGGTTCACGGGGCGGGCCTGGGCGGCGGGTCCTGCGCCCATAGTGGATCCGCCATCTCCCTGGTTCCATGACCATCGCCCTCCTCGCGGCACTGCTGGGTTCGCTGGTGTTGATGGGTTGGATCGTGAAGCGACTGGAAAAAGCCTCCTGAGCAGGCCGGAGCCCCGCCGTGACACCAAGGGAGAGGGGACGCCGGGCGATCCTGATCAGCCTGGCGGTGACCGGATCGGTGCTGGCCTGTGGGCTAGGGGCGGGCTGGTGGTACACCTTCATGGAGGGCGCCCCCCAGCTGGACGCGGCGGAGATTCCCCCCAGCCGGGATCTCCACTTTCAGATGGAGAGCTTCTCCAGCGCAGCCATGGGCGGGCCCCGCCGCTACGGCGTGATCCTGCCGCCGGACTACGCCAGGGAACCGGAGCGGCGCTATCCGGTGATCGTGCTGCTGCACGGCGGCCATGACGATGGCCGGGCCTTCTTCGACAAGTACGCCATCACCGCCACGCTCGATCGGCTCTACAGCAGCGGGCAGCTGGCGCCGAGCGTGATCATCACCCCCGACGGCAACGACCGGCGGGGCTCCAGCCCCCTGTTCGATCCGGATTACTTCGATGGCCCCAACGGCCGGGTGGGCACGCTGATCGGCACCGAACTGGTGGCGGAGGTGAAGCGGCGCTTCCGGGTGCGCCCGGAACCCGGGCAGTGGGCCCTGGGCGGGTTCTCCTCCGGGGGGTGGGGGGCCCTCAACATCGGCCTGCGCCACACCGAGTCCTTCCATACCCTCTTCAGCCACGACGGCTACTTCGTCGATGCCAGCGGCCCCCGGAACAGCCCGGAGCAGTTCATCGCCGGCCTGCCGAAGCGGACGCTGACTCCGTTGCGCATCTACCTCGACGTCGGCCGGGGGGATCCCACTTTCCTGCGCTCCACCCAGCAGTTTCACGCCACCCTCGACCGGCTGGGCGTGCGTAACAGCCGGCAGGTCTTCCCTGGCGGCCATGGGCTTTCGGGCCCCGACGTCGGCTGGAACTACATCCGCAGGCATCTGAGCGATTCGCTCACCTTCGTGGGCCGCAGCTTCGCCGCCAACGACCGGGCCCCGGCCCCCGGCCACCGCCCATGAACAGCGTCCCCGCGGCCCTGCAGGGTCGCCGCGGCCACCTGGCCCTGCGGCTGATCAGCCTGCTGACCGCCCTGGTGGGGCTGATCGATCTGCTGGCGGCGGTGACGCCCGGACTGCCGGAGCGGGTTGCGTTGCTGGAGGGCCTGTTCCCCCTGGAGGTGCGGGTGGGGGCGCGGCTGTTCGGCGCCCTCGCCAGCTTTCTGCTGCTCACCCTCGCCTTCCACCTGCTGCGCCGCAAGCGCCAGGCGTGGCTGCTGACCTGCCTGCTGCTGTGCGCCTCGATCGTCTCCCACCTGCTGACGGGCCTGAACGTGGAGGAGAGCCTGGCCAGCGGCAGCCTGCTGCTGCTGCTGCTCTGGATGCGGCCGCTGTTCACCGCCGGCTCCGACCGGCCCTCGGTGGTGCAGGGGGTACGGGTGCTGTTGCTGGCGGTGCTGTTCACCCTCGCCTACGGGGCCATCGGCTTCTATCTGCTCAACCGGCACTACGCGGTCAATTTCGAGTGGCACCAGGCCATCGGCCAGACGCTGTCCATGTTCTTCAGCGAGAACGACGGTGGCCTGGTGCCGGTCACACCCCACGGGCGGCGCTTCGCCTGGTCGATCCATCTGATCGGGGTGGTCACCATCGGCTACGCCCTGGTGATGGTGCTGCGCCCGGTGCTGCAGCCCGCCGGGGCCAGCGATGCGGAGCGCCGCGAGGCCGGCGAAATCATCCAGGGCCACGCCCAGGCCTCCCTGGCGGCCTTCGCCCTGCTGCCCGACAAGACCCTCTTCTTCAGCCCGTCCCGGCGCAGCCTGATCGCCTTCGGCGCCCGGGGACGGGCGGCGATCGGCCTGGGGGATCCGGTCGGTCCCATGGACGAGCGGCGCGAGGCGATCGCCGCCTTCCGCGACCACTGTTTCCGCAACGACTGGCAGCCGGCGTTCTACCAGACCCTGCCGGATCATCTCGATCTTTACGCCGATCTGGGCTTCCGGTCGCTCAAGATCGGGGAGGAGGGGATCGTGGACCTGAAGGCCTTCAGCCTCAGGGGCAAGGCGGGCGCCCCGCTCCGCACCCCGATCAACAAACTGGCCAAGCTCGGCCATCGGGTCGAGTTCCATGGCCCGCCGGTAAGTGATCACCTGATCGAGGAGTTGCGGCCGATCAGCAGCGACTGGCTGCAGCGGATGAAGGGTGCCGAGAAAATGTTCTCGCTCGGCTGGTTCGATCGCGACTACCTGCGCGACACGGAGATCGCCCTGATTCGCACCCCCGAGGGGGCGGTGAGCGCCTTCGCCAACCTGCTGGTGGGAGTGCGCCCCGGGGAGGTGGCCATCGATCTGATGCGCAGCCGCAGCCAGCTGGAGCCCGGCACGATGGACGTGCTGTTCACCTCCCTGCTGCAGCACTACCGGGAGGGCGGTTTTGAGCGGTTCAACCTGGGGCTCTCCGCCCTTTCCGGACTGGGCGACCAGCAGGGCTCCCCACGGCTGGAGAAGGCGATGGCCGGCCTGGCGGACCACCTCGACCGTTTCTACGGCTTCCGCGGTCTGCACACCTACAAAGCCAAGTTCCAGCCCCGCTGGGAATCCCGGTACCTGATCTATCCCAGCCTCGCGGCCCTGCCCGATGTGGTGATGGCCCTGGTGCGGCTCGATTCGGGCGATCGCCTGCTGGATTACGTCCGCTGGCCCTGATCCAGCCCCTCGGCGGCGACCCAGTCGGCGATGGCCGCGTTCACCCCATCGGCCTCCTCCACCATCAGCAGGTGCCCGGCGGCGTCCAGGTGCCGGTGGAGGCCGCGCTCGAAGCGGGCCGCCAGGGCCTCGCCCATGGCGAGGCTGAACATGGGATCGCGACCGCCGCTGAAGACCAGCACCGGAAGCCGTGACAGGGGGTCCGGGGCGGGGCGCCGGTGGAAGTTGTAACCCCAGAAGATCTGGATGGAGCGATAGGGCTCGGGGCTCACCGGAATCGGCGATTCGGCGCAGAAGCGATCCAGCGGCGGATGGTCAGCGGCACCCACCGAGCGGCGGTTCAGGGCCTGGAGCACCGGCAGGCGGAACAGGTGCCGGCCGCCGATCCCAAGGAAGCGCATCAGGGGCCGCTCCCACCAGGGATCCAGCTCATGGGTGCCCCCGGCGACCAGCACCAGACCGCGTACCGGCCGCCGACGGGCCCATTCCAGGGCGATCGGCACTCCGTAGCTGTGGGCGCAGAGGATCGGATCCCGGAGATCGAAATGGGCCAGCAGTCGTGCCAGATCCCGCCTGTGGCGACCGATGGAATAGCGCCCGCTGCTGCTCGACTGGCCATGGCCGGCAAGGTCGTAGGCCAGCCACTGCCAGCCACGCTCGCGGCAGAACTCCACCTGGGGGCGCCAGTTGAAGCGGTTGCCCAGGGCCCCGTGCAGAAACACCAGTGCCGGGGGGCCGCCGGTGCCATGGGCCGCCTGCAAGCTCATGCCCCGGCGCACGGCGATCGCTTCCCCCTGCAGGGGATCGGGGTGGCCCGTCACGCGGCCAGGGTCCGGACCTGGCCCGCCACCCGGATCGAGCCCCCCGGCTCCGCCGGGATCCCGGCGTTCAGCAGGGAGCGGCAGCCCATGTCCTCCCCCTGCACCACCTCGATGCCGCCGCCGTGGGGCCAGTCGAGGCTCTGCAGGTAGCCGGCCAGGGCCGCCGTGGCCGAACCCGTGGCCGGATCCTCATAGACGCCGCAGGCGGCGGCGGCATTGCGGCTGTGAAACCTGCGGGGCCCTTCTGTCCATACCAGCAGGAGCGTCAGCAGTCCCGCCTCCGCCATCAGCCGGGCCCCGTCCTCCATGGCGTAGCCCATGGCGGCCAGGTCTCCACGGCGGCGCAGGGCCAGCAGCAGGTGGTCGGCGCCGCCGTGGACGAGGGCCGGTGGCAGGGCCGGATCCAGGTCGCCGGGGTCGTAGCCGAACAGGGCCAGGGCGGCCGCCAGGAGTTCGGGCGCCAAGGGGCTCTGGTGGGTGGGGGGTGACTGCAGGGCGGCGCTCCAGCACTCCCCCTGCCGGTGGCCCTCCACCGTGATCGCGGCCTTGTTCAGCGTCAGCGGGAACACCCCGTCGCCGCAGCGCCCGGCCAGGGCGGCCCCGAGGGCGACGGTGGCGTGGCCGCAGAAGGGAACCTCGACGGTCGGGGAGAAGTAGCGCACCCGCCAGCCGTCCCCCTGCGGGGCGGCGAAGACCGTTTCCGAGTAGCCCACCTCGGCGGCGATCCGCTGCATGGCGCTGTCCGCGGGCAGCCGCTCAGCGATCACGACACCGGCCGGGTTGCCGCCCCGGTCGCCGTCACTGAAGGCCGCCAGGCGCTGCAGGGTCATGGCAGGGGTGGGGCCGCGTCGGATCAGGAATCAGTCTGCCGACCTCAGTCGTCCTCCCGGGCCCGCACGTAGACGATCGTGCGGTTGCCGCTCGGCGCCTCCCGCTCCTCCATCACGAACAGGGAGGGGCAACCGCGCACCAGGTCGGAGAGCTTGCGGAAGCCGTAGAGGCGGGTGTCGAAGTCGGGCTGGATCTTCTGCAGGTAACTGCCGAAGGTGCCCAGCTGGGTCCAGCCCGATTCGTCCACGGAGCGATCCAGGGCCTCCATCAGGAAGTCGGCCGGGATGACCGGATGGGCGCTGGCGGGGGGCTCGGCATCCCGCGGCCGGCGGGCCTCCCCGACCTCGGCGCCGGCGTCCCCCTGGCGGGAGGCGGTGCGCAGCACCTCGGTGAACAGGAACTTGTGGCAGGCGTTGCGGAACGCCGCCGGGGTCTTCTCCTCGCCGAAGCCGTACACCAGCAGACCCTCCTCCCGCAGACGCACCGCCAGGCCGGTGAAGTCGCTGTCGCTGGTCACCAGGCAGAAGCCGTCGAAACGCCGGGTGTAGAGCAGATCCATCGCGTCGATGATCATCGTGCTGTCGGTGGCGTTCTTGCCCACGGTGTAGGCGAACTGCTGCATCGGCTTGATCGAGAACTTGTTCAGCAGCGCCTTCCAGGAGGCGCTCTGGCTGGAGGTGAAATCGCCGTAGATGCGCCGCACGATCGCCTCCCCGAAGCGGGCCACCTCCTCCAACACCGCTTCGATCACCGCCGCCCGGGCGTTGTCGGCGTCGATCAGCACCGCCAGGCGCCGGCCCGACTCTTCCGCGAAACCGCCCGTCGGCGGCTGGACACCCGCTGGGGATCGCATCACACATCCCCCGGAGCTGCCTTGACCCTACCCGCCCCGGACCCGGGTGTCGCCGGATGCCGCCGCCGCCCCAGTGCGACGGGAGAATCCCCCCATGGTCGTGCCCCTGATCGCCGCCGCCTCGCCCCTCCCCGCACCGCCGCCCGTGCAGCCGCACCTGCTGCCCTGCCCGGCCGAGGCGGGCTGGGAGCTGGTGGCGGGCGCCCGACTGCCGCGCCGCGGGACGGACGGAGCGCCCCTGGGTGGCTATTCCGCCGCCAGCTACCGGAGTGAGAGCGATGTCCTGCTGCTGCTCAGCGATGCCACCCGGGGCCGGGTGGACGCCTGGAGTGGCGTGCGACAGCTGGGCCGGGTGCCGCTGCGGCCCCTGTTCCAGCTGGAGCTGAAGGGATCCCCCCAGGCCCCACTGCCGGCCGAGATCGACGCCGAAGGGCTGGTGGTGCTCGGCGAGCGGCTCTGGGTGGCCAGCGAGGGGCGCCGCAGCGCCGCCCGGCCGGCCCAGCTGCTGGCCTTCGAGCGGAGCAGCGGCCTGCTGCAGCGCGCCTACCCCGTGCCCGCCGACTGGCAGCCCGCCCCGGGGCGCGGCCTCGAAGCCAACCAGGGCCCTGAGTCCCTGGCCCTGCTGCGCCGCCCCGGGCAGACGGACGTGCTGCTGATGGCCGCGGAAAGGCCCCTGCTGCAGGATCCGCCAAGGCAGGTGAGGCTGCTGGGCTGGTCGCTGGAGCCCGCCGGGCCGCAGGCCCGGCCCCTGGCCCGGCTTGCCATCCCCGCCGGCGAGGGCTGGGGACTGACCGATCTGCTGGTGGTCGATGCCTCCAGCCCCGCGCCCAGTCTGCTGGCCCTGCTGCGGCGCTTCCAGGCCCCCGCCCGCTGGCAGGTGCTCCTGGCCCACTACCCGCTGCCTGGGGAGGGGGCCGATCCCAAGGACGATCCCGAGGCGGTGCTGGAGCCGATCCACCAGTGGGATCTGATTGCGGCCGGCCTCCCGGCCGACAACTGGGAAGCCCTGACCCCGGGGCCGACCCAGCCCGATGGCCGCCCCACCCTGCTGCTGGCGTCGGACGACAATTTCAGCCCCCTGCAGGACAACCACCTGGCCCTGCTGGCCCCGCGCCGCAACGCCCTCTGCCCTCCGCAACGATGAACCGCCGCGACCTGCTCTCCCTGCTCGGGATCGGCGCCTGCTCCCTCGCCGGCGCCGCCCTGCCCCCGGCAGCCCCCGGGAGGGCGGCCGGCCCGATGACGGGGGCCACCCCAACGCCGGCGGCCCCTTTCCCGACCGTGCCCACCCCCTTGCCGGTGCCCAGCGACGGGCTCGATGCAGCGGAGCAGCGGCGCCGATACGCCCGCATCGAACTGGAGGACAGGCTGGTGCTGCCGGATGGCTTCCGGGCCGACGTGGTGGCGGTCTGGGGGGATCCGCTGGCCGACGGCCGTTTCGGCTTCAACAACGACCACCTCTCCTTCCTGTCGCTGGCCCCGGATCGGGCCCTGCTGACGGTGAACTTCGAGTACATCAGCGCCCGGGCCTGGCGGGAGGGCTTTGCCGAAGCCGTGGGCGGCGAGCTGCCGTTCGACGCCGTGATCGAAGCCCTGGCGGCCCGGGGGGGCCGGGTGGATGCCGCCAGCCTGGCGGCGGACGACCCGCTGCTGGCACCCATCCGCCGGCTGGCGGAGGCGGCCATGGCCGACCTGGGTGTGGGCGTGATCGAACTGGAGCGGCAGCCGGGCGGCCCCTGGCGGCGCATACCCGGTCGCTTCGATCGGCGCATCACCGGCCTGAGCGGCTGGCGCGACCCCGCCCAGCGCCTGCGCACCTCGGGGCCGGCGGCGGCCGTGTTCCGCCGCCGCCAGCGGCTCGGCTACGACGACGGACTCGGTGACGCGATCATCGGCAGCTTCGCCAACTGCGCCGGTGGCGAGACCCCCTGGGGCACGGTGCTCAGCGCCGAGGAGAACATGCAGAGCCAGGTGGCCGAGGCCGTCCATGCCGACGGCTCCTCCGTCTCCCCCGCCGCCCGCCCCTTCGCCTACGACGGCCAGCGCCTCGACGGCCTCGGCAACCCCTTCGGCCTGGCGGGCAACAAGTACGGCTGGATGGTGGAGCTCGACCCGCGCCGGCCCGAACGCCCCGCCGTCAAGCACAGCTGGCTGGGCCGCTTCCGGCACGAGGCGGTGGCGGTGAAGGCCGTCGCCGGCCAGCCCCTGGTGGTTTATTCCGGCTGTGACCGTCACGGCGGCCACGTTTACCGGTTCGTCAGCGAGGCGCTGATCCGCGATCCGGCCGACCCGGCCAACTCGGAGCTGTTCAGCGCCGGCCGGCTCGAGGTGGCCCGCTTCGATCCGCCCAGCAGCAAGGGCGGCGAGGGCCGGGGCCGCTGGCTGCCCTTGGAGCCCACCACCCCGGTGGCGCCGCTCACCCCAGGCCACTTCGCCCGCCACGGGGTGGAGCAGGCGGTGCTGCTGCCCCACAGCGACCGCGGCAGGGCCGGGGCCGAAGCCTTCGCCAGCGACACCGCCGTGGCGGCCTACCGGCGCCGCTTCGCCACCCTGGCGGACCTCTACCCCGGCGAAGGGGAGGAGCGGATGGGGGCCATCCTGATCGATGCCCACCTGGCCGCCTGCGCCATCGGCGCCACCCCCGCGGCCCGGCCCGAGGACACGGTGATCGATCCGCTCAGCGGCGAGCTGCTGATCGCCTTCACCGCCGGCGGCGGCAGCGACGATGGCCGGGCCGACCCGGCCATCTTCCATGGGCCAAAAGACCAGGCCAGCTGGCCCTACGGCTGGATCATGGGCCTGGCCGACGACGGTCCGGCCCGGGGCGGCGCCTTTCGCTGGCGGCTGGTGGCCACCGGCGGGGCCCCGTGGCAGGGGGGCATGGGCTTCGCCAATCCCGACAACCTCGCCATCGACCGGCAGGGGACCCTCTGGATGGTGACCGACCGCTCGACCAAATCAGCCGATCTCGATCTGTTCGGCAACAACAGCTGCTGGGTGCTGCCCAGCCGTGGCCCCCACGCCGGTGAGGCCTATTGCTTCGCCACCGGGCCGATGGAGTGCGAGCTCACCGGCCCCTGCTTCGACGCCAGCGAGTCCACCCTGTTCCTGGCGGTGCAGCACCCGGGCGAGGACAACGGCACCCGCCCCTCGGCGGAGGCCCGGGAGGCCCAGGCCCACCGGCTGGTGGACCGCTCCGGGCGCCCCTTCGAGCAGCTGCGCTGGGTGCCCATGGGCTCCAACTGGCCCTCCGGCGTCCCCGGCCGGGCCCCCCGCCCCGGGGTGGTGGCGATCCGGCGCCTGGCGGACGGGCCCCTGCTGGGTCCTCAGGCGGTGCCGGCGTCGAGGGAACGCTCGATCTGATCGATCGCCTCATCGAGCGGCTCGATCGCCGTCGCCATGGCGGCGTCGCTGGCCTCGGTGCTGGGCCACTGGTGGTCGATCTGGCGGCGCAGCTGCTGCAGGCCGCCATCGATGGCCTCCAGCCGGGTGGCCAGGGCCAGGAGCCTGGCCTCCCGTTCATCCATGCCCTGGCGTGCCGCATGCAGGTTGCGGCGCAGCTGGTCGATCAGCCGCCGGCGCTCGTGGCGCAAGGGGCCCTCCGCTTCCCGCTGCAGGGCCTTCTCCTCCCGCCCCAGGCGGCGGGCCAGGTCGTCGGGATCGAGGCGCCGGCCGCCGCCGGATTCCAGCAGGGGCCGCCGCTCCCGCAGCCGTTCCGGCAACTGCTGCAGCCGCTCACAGCAGAGCTGGACACTGCCCAGGGCCTCCAGGTGGCCCGGGTCCGTGAAGCGGGCCACGGCCTCCTCCCGCAACGCCAGCGCCGTCACCGCCAGGCCGCCGGCCCGATCCAGGGCCTCCTCCAGACCCGCATCGAGGCGCTGATCATGGAGCCGCTGGCTGCGGCTGCGCCTTCCGGCCGACCCCAGACGGGAGAGCAGGGCCGCGCAGGCGACGCTCAGCCCGACCGCCGCCGCCAGGGCCAGCGGGAGGCTCACCCCGCCGGCGCGCACCAGCAGCACCAGGCCCACGCCGCCGGCGGCGACCGCCAGGGGATGGTCGAGCGGATTGGACCAGCCGGACATCGGCGCCATCAGAACGCCATCTGCAGATCTTCCATGCGGCGCCGGATGCTGTCCGCCGTGCCGGTTGTGAAATCGCCGCCGTTGCTCTCGGCGATGCGGCGCAGGACGTCGGCGTCGAAATCCCCCTGGTTGCCGTAGCCCATCGTGAACACACCGATGCGCTCGTCACTGGCGAAGCCGCTGCGCTTCAGCTCACCGCCCAGCCCCTCAAGGGAAAGCCGCGAGCCGTTGTCCTGGCCATCGGTGAGCACCACCACCGCCAGGATCTCGCCGGGGCGCCGGGTGGACCGCAGCCAGTCACGACCCTCGCGGATGGCGTCGTAAAGGACGGTGCCGCCCTCCGCCTCCAGCGAGGCGATGAAACGGGCGGCAGCAGCCCCGCCGGCCGGGCCGCCAACAGGGCCACCACCGGTCACCACCACCGGGGGCCGCAGCCGGTTATCGAAGTCGAACAGGCCCACGGTGTCCCGTGGACCGATCTGGGCCAGGTAGGCCTGCAGGCTGCGCTGGGCCGCCGGCAGCTTCTCCCCCTTCATCGAACCGGAGCTGTCCACCACCAGGGCCACCCGGGAGGGCTTCTTGGCCTGGTTGCGCCAGAGGGTGATGATCGCCTCCACCACCTCCGGTTTCGGAGCCCGCAGCGAGTCGTACACCGCCCGGGGGTCGGCACCATAGGCCGCCGTGACGCGGCTGGGGGGCACCGCCGGGTTGGCTGGACGCAGCCCCTGGTCGGCCGCCAGGCGCTGCACGTCCTCGCGCTGGAGGCGCTCGATGATCAGCAGGGCCGCCTGCTTCTCCTGCGGCGACACCCAGGGGGCGTCCGGGAGGATCGCCCGCATCGTGCTGGCGTAGGTGGCCCTGGGGTACACCGCCTTGAGGGGCTCCTGGTCGCCCTGGCGGGAGGCGTTCACCGCCACCACCGACGACTCGTAGACCGAACCCACCGAGGCCCAGAAGGGCCCGTTGCGCTGCATCGCCCGGGCCAGCTCGTCGGTGGAGCTGCCGTAGCGGGTCACGTGCCGCTGGATCGCCGCCACCTGGTCGCCGTGGGCCTGCACATCCGCCAGGGTCAGCACTTCAGGCCGCTTGCCGGCCACCTCGGCCACCATCGCCACCAGGGTCTGGAGTCCCGAGTTGGAGCGGGTCGGGGCGGTGTGGACGAAGCGGATCGGCTGGGAGGGGCCAGCCGGATCCAGCTGGCGATGGTCGCTGCTGCGGGCCAGGGCGGTGAAGGGATTGGGACGGTCGAGGCCCTTCGCCAGCGCCGGGGTGGTCATGAACACCATCGGACTGGAGGCCAGGGCCGGCGCGTCGGCCGCTCCCGGGATCAGCTCCCGGGTGGGGGCCAGGCGCTGCAGGCGGTGCCGCAGCAGATCCAGGTAAATCTCGCCATCCACCGACAGCAGGGTGGGGATGCGGGGATCATCGGCGGGCTGGCCGCCCTGGAGCACGCCCCGGGCGTGGCTTTCCATCTCACTGACCACATCGCCACTGCCGGCGGACCGGCAGCGCAGCAGCACCGGGGTACGGTCGGCAAGCCGGGGCGGCGCCTGGGCGATGGCCTTGGCCGCCTCCTTGCAGAAGCCCTTGAGGGCGCTTCCCACCAGCATCTCCAGCTCCAGAGGCGGCGGGGCCAGCAGGCTGCAACCACCGATCCACAGGCCGAGCAGGGGCAGGGCAAGGAGCGCGGTGCTGGGGCCGGCCGACCGCTGGGCCCGTGCCATGGAGCGGCCCTGAACGACGGTTCCATTCTGCTGGCAACGGTCGTGGATGCGGGCGACAACGATCAGACTGCAGCGAACCCGGACCGCTCCCTTGGCAGCGACCCTGACCCGCCGGCGTCTGCTTTCTCTCTTGATCGCCGGGGCGTCCCTGACCCTGGCGACGGCCCCCCTCCCCGGTCTGCGGCGCCCCCTGGTGGTGGCGGTGGGTTCGGAGCTGGCGGGCGCCATGGCCGAACTCGAACCCCTGTTCGAACGCCGCCAGGGGGGCATCGACCTGGCCTGGAGGGTGCAGGGCTCCCAGGACATGGTCAACCGCGCCCGGGAGGAGGGACCCGAGCGGCCGCGGGTGCTGATCCCCGCCAACCGGGATCTGCTGGGCCAGCTGGCCGACGAGCTGCAAGCCCAGGGCGGGGCGCCGGCATTCCTGCAGCCCCCCGTGCCCGTGGCCCGCACCCTGCTGGTGGCGGTGGCCTGGCCGGAGCGGGTCCAGAGGCTGTTCCCGGATGGGCGCTTCTCCTGGCCACTGCTGCGGCGGGCCGCGGCGGCGGGACAGTGGGGGGCCCTGGGCGCACCGGAGAGCTGGGGCAGTTTCGATCTGCGCAGCGCCGATCCGATGCGCTCCAACTCCGGCCAGCTGGCCCTGGCGCTCTGGTGCCAGGACGGAAACGGGGGCGGCCGTGGCGCTGGTGGCAGCGCTGGCGACTGTGCCGCCGCCCTGCGCCGCGCCGTCTACCGGCCGGCCCGTTCCACCGACATCCTGCTGCAGGAATTCATCAGCGGCGGCCCCAACGAAGGTGACCTGGCCCTGGTCTACGAGGCCTCCGCCCTGGCGCGCCAGGGGGAGGCCAGTCGCCAGCGGCCAGGGGGCTACGTGCTGCTGTTCCCGAATCCCACCATCGAAACGGTCCTGGCGGCCGTCGTGCTGCGGGGCGAAGCGGCCGGGCGGGCGGAGGATGGGGAGCGCTTCGTGGCGTTTCTGCTCACGCCGGAGGGACAGGGGGTGCTCACCCGCCTGGGATTCCGCGGTGCCGATGGCGGCGGCGGCAGCCCGGCGGCCCGGGGTGTGAAGCGCCTGCCACCACCCTCACCGGAGCAGCGGGAGGACCTGCTGCGCCTCTGGCAGCAGGCCGGCTGATCGATTCGGCGGGCCAGTGGCCAGACCATCGATCACCTGGGGAGGTGCGCTACGCGACGGACGGAAAGCAACGCTGTTGCCCCCGGAGAGTGAGGCGGAGACGGAGCGATTCGAACCTGTTTCTTGATCCCTGGCCAGCAGGAATCGTTGCGGTTCGCATGTCACCATGGCGCTGCCTGCTGCCATCCAGCACCCAAACCCCGGGGCGCCAGAACTCTCGCCAAAAGTCCGTGCTCAGCTGCGACGCCCTGTTCCTCTCGGATCTGCATCTGGGCTCCAATCAGTGCGAGGCCGGCCATCTGGCGGCCTTCCTGGAGTGCATCCGCCCACGCACCCTGTTCCTGGTTGGCGACATCATCGATCTGCAGGCCATCCGCTTCAACGCCAATGTCGATGCGTCCTTTCTCACCGATTGGATCGACGCCCTCCTTGCCGAGGGCCGCGGAGGTCCACCGGCCAGGGAGGCCCTGAAGAAGACAGGCCTGCTGCGGGCCTCCCACCGTCGGGTGATCGAGCAGTTCGAGGCCCTGCACCGGGCGGGGGTGGCGATCGTCTACATCCCCGGCAACCACGACGCCTACCTGCGCCGTCACGCCGGCCTGGAGCGGCCCGGCTTCGCCATCCGGCGCCAGGCCGTCTACCGCACCCCGGCGGGTCAGCGGCTGCTGGTGCGCCACGGCGACGAGTACGACCGGCTGATCCGCTTCCACGCCGACGCCGCCGAAGGGCTGGCCCGCCTGCAGGAGCACTACAGCGCCGGCATCAACGGCCTGCTCTCCCCGTTCACCCGGCCGGCCGGCGGAGCGCTGCCGGCCGGATGGAACGCCGAGGCGATCCTGCAGAGCGCCGTGGATCTGCTGGCCAGCCACCGGGAGTGGCCCATCCCGGTGAGCCGGGGCCTCAACTCCTCCGGTGGCTTCTCCCTGGCCTTCGTGCTCGAGAGTGCCCTCAAGAGCCGCACCGGCCACGACCGGCTGATCAAGCGCGGGATCATCCGGCACCTGCAACGGGAGCGGCACGGTCCGGAGCCCCTCGACGGGCTGATCAACGGCCACACCCACATCCCTGAAGCCACGCCGCTGGCCCTGCCGGAACCTTCCGGTGGCGAACGCGGCCCCTGCCACATCACCTACTACAACACCGGCAGCTGGGCCCGCAGCCAGCGCCGGCTGGGGCGTACGGCTTTGGTGGTGGCCCCCAGCGGCCGTGTGGGCATGGTGCGCTTCGACCGGCGGCGGGGCATTGAGCCCTTCCAGCCGCCCCGCTTCCCCTTCAACACCTACCCGATGCGCCCCTGCCCTGGATGCGGCCTGGGGGTGGCCCACCTGGAGGCGGCCGCTTCGTGAGATCACCGGGGTCACGGCAGATGCTCAGAACCATGTGGATCGGTTGAATCGCAACCCCGGACCTCGGTACTCTCCCACTGGCAGTGGATGAGAAACGCACGTGAGAGTCGCCATCCTGGCCAACCGCGCCAACAGCTTCTACCGGCCCCTGGCGGAGGGTCTGGAGCGCATGTTCAAGGAGATCGGCGTCGAGACCCTCCTCCTGTATGACGGCCTGGAGGCGCTTCCCCGCAAGCCGCTCGGAGGTGTGGGGGAAGGGGCGAACTGGAAGGGAAAAGTGTTTCGCCTTGCGCAGGGATGTGCCTCGTGGCTGAACTATCAGAGACTTCTGCGCCACCTCAGGAGTGTTGACGTCGCCGTGATCGTGGGTCACAACCCCATGGCCTATTTTGATTTTCTCTTTGATGACAGTCGGCTACGGCGGGATGCGTCTCACCTTCCGATCATTCTCTATGACCTGGTTTACCTCGGCAGCCGCGCCAACTGGGTGAAGTGGATCCATGGCTGTGTGGCGAGCAAGTACGTTCCCAAAGGCAACCACTGGGGGACCAATCGCTATGACCACCATCTCTGCATCACCGAAGTGTCCGAGTATCCCGTTTTGCCCGGAGCAGAGAGCTATTCACGCATCGGCATCAACCTGATCGATCCCTCCCTTGCCATTGAGCCCAGGGAGATCTGTGCTCTCATTGATTTCGAGCGACCCAATCATCTGCCCGAGCGGGCCATACAAGTTCAGGCCTGCCTCGAGGCTGGCATCCCCTTCAAGGTGCTCCATGGCAGCTATACCATGGCAGAGATTCGGAAAATCTACAGGAGTTGCAGCCTCTATTTCATTGCACACAGTGAATCATTTGGACTGCCGATCTGTGAAGTGCAGGCCTGTGGTGGCGTCATCCTGACGCCCTATGCCAACTGGTGCCACGCCCACTTCTTTGAGACACCGGAGCCTGGCCGCACCGGCCGATTACCGGAGAACTTCATCGTTTACAACAACGACAAGCAGCAGCTCGTCCACGAACTTGAAAGACTCAAGCGGGACTACAACGCAGAAACGGCCCTTGCGAATTTCCAACGGGACCAGCCCCACTTCTACCGGGGGAATCCCACCGAACTGGCCCGCGTCGTTGCCATGATCGGGGATGGGACGATCCATGCCGCCTCCCATCAACGTCATCCGACGCTGCAGCAGCTCGCCGAAGCCGTTGATGCCCATTCCTGACCATGGCCATGGATCCGACGACTCTCGATCAGGTGCCGGTGGGGTCCCGTGTGACCATCACGTGCCTGCCCGCCCAGCCGGAACTGCAGCGTCGGTTGCGGGCAATGGGGGTACGACCGGGGGTGGAGGTGGAGGTGCTGCGCCGGGGCAGGCCGGGCGGAATTCTGCACCTGGCCAGTGGTCTGCTCGAATTCATGCTGCGCGAGGAGCAGGCCGCCGACATGGAGGTGACCCCCCTGCCTCCGCGCTGAGCCGTTCAGCGCAGGGCCAGGATCAGGCTGCCTCCCTGATAGACGATCAGGGCCATCAGCCAGGCCAGGAGCAGTGACCAGGAGAGGGACAGCAGGGCGAAAGTCCGGCTCCTGGATTCCTGGATCTGGGCCGCCACCGTTCCGAGGCAGGGGGTGTAGAGCAACACGAACGTCATGAAGCTGAGCGATTGCAGGGGGGTGATGGCGCCGTGGATCGCCCCGCCCAGATCCGATGCGCTGGTGCCGTAGATCACCGCCATCGCCCCCAGCAGGATCTCCTTGGCGATGAAGCCGAAGAACAACGAGACGGTGAGCTCCGGGTTCATGCCGATCGGCCCCAGCAGCGGCTGGAACAGCTGGCCGATTCCCGAGGCGAGCGACGGTCCCGATCCCCCCCCGGCTCCCGGAGGAAGATGGGTGAGTAGCCAGATCGCTGCGGCACCCACGAGGATGAACACCCGCGTGGTGACCATGAAATTCAGCATGGACGTCCAGCCGCGCCGCAGGATCGTGACCAGGCTCGGCGTCCGGTAGGGGGGCAGCTCCAGCACGAAGGCCCCATCGCCCGGAAAGGCGCGCTTGAACACCAGGCCCGTGATCACGGCCGCCGCAAAACTCATGCCATAGAAGCCGAACAGCACCAGTCCGGGCGCCCACCAGGGCCTGGGGAAGAAGACGCCCGCCAGGAAGATGAACACCGTCAGCCGGGCCTGGCAGAGGGCGAAGGGAATGCACAGCATCGCCAGCAGGCGCAGGCTGCGGTCCCGGATCACCCGCGTCCCCATGATCGACGGCACATTGCAGCCGAACCCCATGACCTGCAGCACGAAGGCCCGCCCGTCCAGCCCCAGCCAGCGCATGAAGCCGTCCATCAGAAAGGCGGCGCGCGGCAGATAGCCCGAGTCCTCAATGATGCCGATCAGCACGTAGAAGAAAAAGATCAACGGCAGGAAGCTGGCCACCGTGGTCACCCCCAGCCAGAGGCCATCGAGCAGGAAGCTCTGCAGCCATTCCGGTGAGCCCAGCCCCTGCAGGCCCGGCTCCAGCCAGTTCGCGCGGATCCCGTCGAGCCCGAGGCCGAGCAGATCCTGGAGTGGTGTGCTGACCGCATAGAGCAGCTGGAACACCGCCAGCACGATCGCCAGGAACAGCACCACGCCCAGCAGCGGGTGGAGCAGCCAGCGATCCGCCAGGCGGGTGCGCTGGAGCTGAGCCCCCTCCGGCAGGGTCACATGGCGGGCCACCAGTTCCTGCTGCCAGATGTCGAGATCGGCGGGCACCAGAGGCAGGGCCCCGCCGACCGGGCCCGCCGGCCGGGGCGCCTCCCCCCAGCGGTGCAACACATCGATCAGGGCGACGATCCCCTGGTTCCGCTTGGCGCTCACCGGCAGCACCGGCAGGCCGAGGGCCCGGGACAGCCCTAGGTGATCGATCGCCATGCCGTGGCGCCGGGCCTCGTCGCTCATGTTGAGCGCGGCCACCAGCGGCAGACCCAGCTGGCGCATCTGCAGCAGCAGGCCCAGCTGGCCGCTGATCTGGCTGGCATTGAGCACCACGACCACCAGATCGGGCGGGGTGCTCTGCATGTAGCGCTGCACCACGGCCTCGTCCTCGCTGCTGCCGCTCAGGTCGTGGATGCCCGGCAGATCCACAAGTTCGTAGCGCCTGCCGGTGTGGTCATCGGCCATGGGGCCCCGCAGCAGTTCCACCGTCAGACCCGGCCAGTTGGCGATCTGCGCATGGCCACCGGTGAGCCGGTTGAAGAGGGTCGATTTGCCGGTGTTCGGCAGGCCCAGCAGGGCAAGCTGCACCCCTCGCCCATCACTGCGGCGTGGTTGCTCCCCGGGGCCGTGGCAGGAGCCCGGAACGCCCGGGCGACAGCAGGCTGCGCCGGTGGGGTCAGGGACGGGCATGGACTCCGTGCGCCATCGATTGACTCGGAGCGTATTAATACGGTAACGGGATGGCGCCATAGGTCGTCAGGCGCCCCTGGCGCCGCTGAGGCCGCCTTTGACGTGGGTGAGCGCCGTGCCCTCGAGGAACTGCTGGTCCAGCAGCAGCAGGGCGGCGCTGTTGTCGCCAGCCAGCCGCAGGCGCTTGCGCACGAAGCGGGCTTCCGCTTCCTCCTGGAGCTGCTCGGCCACGAACCAATCGAGCATGGCCGTGGCGCTGCGTTCACCCATGGACTCGGCCATGGCATAGAGCCGGTTGATCGAGGCGGTGACGCCCTTCTCCATGTCGTAGACCTGATCGAACAGCATCTGCACCGACGGCCAGCTGCGTTCGGGAGCCTCGATCGTGGGCAGCTCCACCTGTTCGTCGCTGTCCACCAGATAGGCGATCATGCGGGCCGCATGGTCACGCTCCTCCTGGCTCTTCTCGTGCATGTAGGCGGAGAAACCGGCCAGATCCTTTTCCCGCAGCCAGATCGACATGGCCAGATAGGTGTGTCCGGCCTGGAACTCAGCGGCCAGATGTTGGTTGATGGCACTGGTGAGCTCTTTCACGTGGACGGCTGGGATCGCATACCTATCCATAGCCAGGGCCGGATCGTGCCAGCGTCTGAACCAGACAATCTGATGTGACATTGGCTACGGGAGCCAGCCCATCCGGAATCAGCAAAGGCCCCGATGGGTGGTGGCGAGTGTTGCGGATCCCATGGCCGTTCTCCAGCAGCTGCTGCACCAACAGGGCCCTAAAGCCTGCTCAGGGGCACCTGCTGGGAGCGATGGCAACAGCCACGTCCAGGCGCAGGCCGCCCAGCCAGGCGCCGCAAGGGCTCAGTCCAGGGCAATCCTTGATGACCCGTTAACCTGCCCATAACGCGATTGGGCAGAGCGGGTTGCTATTCATAGCCTGCTCCACAATTGGCATTTCTGATGACCTTCGCGAAGAAGGCCCTGATTCTCTCCGCCGCCGGTGCTGTCACCGCTGGACTGGCGGTTCCAGTGATCGCCCAGAGCAACTCCATCAGTGGAGCCGGCGCCAGCTTTCCCGCTCCGGCCTACCAGCGCTGGTCCGTGGAGTTCGCCAAGGAAACCAAGAGGCAGGTGAACTACCAGTCGGTCGGCTCCGGCGCCGGTGTTCGCCAGTTCCATGCCGGCAGCGTCGATTTTGGAGCGACTGATGAGGAGCTCAGCGAATCCAAGGGTGAATTCACCAAGGGCGTGACCGCCCAGCGTGGAGCCCTGCAGATTCCGATGATGGGGGGCACCGTCACCCCCGCCTACAACAATCCCAGCTGCAAGAACCTCAAGCTCACCCAGACCCAGCTCGCCGACATCTTCCTCGGCAAGATCAAGACCTGGGATCAGCTGAAATGCGGCAAGGGACCGATCAACGTGGTTCACCGCTCGGATGGCTCCGGCACCACCGCCGCCTTCACAAACTCCCTCTCCTGCTTCTCGCCTGAGTGGAAAACCAAGGTGGGCGCCGCCAAGGCCGTCAAGTGGCCTGTGGGCGTCGGCGGCAAGGGCAATGAGGGCGTGGCGGGCCTGATCCTGAACACCCCCGGCTCGCTCGGTTACCTCAACCAAGCCTTCGTGAAGGGCAAGATCACTCCTGCGGCTCTTCAGAACAGAGCTGGCAAGTTTGTTCTGGCCAACGATGTCACCGGGGCCGCCGCCCTGAACGGCGTCAAGCTGAATTCCCGCCTGGGTGGTGAGGATTGCAACCCGGCCGGCGCCAACGCCTTCCCGATCGCCACCTTCACCTGGATCCTGGCCTACCAGCGGGGCAACGGCGACAAGGCCTCTACCCTCCGTCAGTTCCTGACCTGGGGTCTCTCCCCGAAGGGCCAGGGCATCGCCAAGCAGCTTGATTTCGTACCCCTGACCGGTGCCGTTCTGGCCCGGGCTCGCGCCGAAGTGGCCAAGATCGGAAAGTGATCCCGATCCATTCACTTACCCCTGCGGGGTGATTCGGGGGGCTTCGGCCCCCCTTTTTTGTGCCCAGCAATCCTCTCGCTCGACACAGGCAGAGAGGTGAGCAACTCCCCGGCATGGTCCTGGCCACCGATGATGGGCTGGTCAGGGGGTGGCTGGCACTTGCAGGGATCTTGCATTTCCCGTGCGATGGCATGACCCAGTCCCAGCCGCGTCCCGGGAGCTCCTGACGATTCCGGCTCCGGGGATCGACCGCCGGAGCAGGGGCGAGAGGACCACCTGCACCAGGCCCGTGGCCCAGATCAATCAGCCCTCCTTCGTCACCCCCTCGATCCGGTCCTCGATCTCCTGGTAGATCTCCTGCAGCTGGGCGATGTTCTCCTCGCTCGTTTCCCAATAGCCGCGGCCGTTCACCTCCAGCAGCGTGCCGACGATGCGGCGGAAGCTGTGGGGGTTGAGGTCCATCAGCCGCTTACGCATCTCCGGGTCGTTGATGAAGGTCTCGTTGGCCTCCTCATACACAAAGTTGTCGACCGCGCCGCTGGTGGCGCTCCAGCCGAGGGTGAAGTTGAGCCGCTTGGCCACCTCCCGCACCCCCTCGTAGCCGGAATCGAGCATGCCCTCGTACCACTTGGGGTTGAGCAGCTTGGTGCGCGAATCGAGGCGGATGGTTTCGCTCAACGAACGCACCTGGGCGTTGGCCGTGGTGGTGTCGGCGATGTAGCTGGTGGGGGCCTTGCCGTCATCGCGCAGGCCGGCGATCAGCTTGGTGGGGTCGGAGTCGAAGTAGTGGCTGACATCGGTGAGCGAAATCTCGGCCGAATCCAGGTTCTGGAAGGTGACATCGGCGGTCTTCATCGCCGACTCGAACACCTCGCGGTTCTGGTTCATCTCGCCCGGGTTGTCGGCGTTGAAGGCAAACGTCTTGCGGCTGAGGTACATCTCCTGCAGTTCGCCTTCCTCCTCCCAGGTGCTGTTCTCCACCGCCAGGTTCACGTTCGAGGAGTAGCTGCCACTGGCATTCGAGAACACCCTCGTGGCGGCGTCCCGAAGGGAAATGCCCTGCTCAGCGGCCTGCTCCTGGCTGTGCTTGCGCACGAAATTCATCTCGAGGGGCTCGTCGGCCTCGGCGGCCATCTTGACGCCCTGGTCGATCAGGGCCATCTGGTTGATGAACAGGTCGCGGAACACGCCCGAGCAGTTGACCACCACATCGATGCGGGGCCGGCCCAGCTCCTCGAGCGAGATCAGTTCCAGCTTGTTCACCCGGCCAAGGGAATCGGCCATGGGACGCACGCCGATGAACCAGAGGATCTGGGCGAGGGATTCGCCGTAGGTCTTGATGTTGTCGGTACCCCAGAGCACGCAGGCGATCGTTTCCGGCCAGGTGCCCTGTTCGGCTCTCTGGCGCTCGATCAGCCGGTCGACCACCACCTTGGCGGCGGCGATGGCCGCCCGGGTGGGGATGGCCTGGGGATCGAGGGCGTGGATGTTCTTGCCGCTGGGCAGCACGCCGGGGTTGCGGATCGGATCACCGCCCGGTCCGGGCAGCACATATTCGCCATCGAGGGCCCGCAGCAGGCTCTCCATCTCCATGTCGGCGCAGATCTGCTCCAGGCAGAAGCGCAGGTAGGCGAACTGGCGATCCAGCTCAGCAACATCCACATCCGGGAACCCGGCCTGACGGCAGGCGCTCAGCCAGGGGGAGGGCAGGCGATAGCCGAAGCGTTCCAGCAGTTCGAAGAACCAGCCGAAATTGCGCCGCAGGGTGACGCGACCATCGGCGCCGGTGACCTCCCGGACCATGGCGCCGACGGCGGCGCGGCAGGTTTCGGTGATCACCCGGTTGAGCTCCACATCCGCCAGCACGCCTTCATCGTTGCCCCGGTACACCTCGGCGATGGTGCGGCCCCGGCTTTCCGCCAGCAGCCCCGGCAGGGAGCGCAGGCCCTCCTCTTCCCGCTCCAGGGCGGCAATGCTCACCAGGGTGGCGATCGCCTCCTCGGCGGTGGGCGGCTTGCCGATGGTGTGCAGACCGCAGGGCAGCAGCCGGCTCTCGATCTCCATCAGCTGGCGATAAACGGCTCCCACCACGCCGTCACGCCCGTCGAGGTCGAGGGCCGCCGCATCGGCGTCCCCCTCGGGCAGGGCCACGTCCTTGTCGAGGTTGCACTGGCGGGCGGTTTCGATGATCGCGTTGACGATCTGCACCCCCCGGGAGCTCTCCCGCAGCTGCTGGTAGGAGCCCACCAGCTCACCCAGCTCCTTGAGTCCCTTGTAGAGGCCGGCGTTCTCGGCCGGTGGGGTGAGGTAGCTGATGGTGGAGGCGTAGCCCCGCCGCTTGGCGATGGTGGCCTCGGACGGGTTGTTGGCGGCGTAGTAGTAGAGATTGGGCAGGGCGCCGATGAGGGAATCGGGGTAGCAGGTCTCGCTCATGCCCATCTGCTTGCCCGGCATGAACTCCAGGGAGCCATGGGTGCCGAAGTGCAGCACCGCATCGGCGCCCCACACCTTCTCCAGATAGGTGTAGTAGGCGGCGAAGCCGTGGTGGGGGCTGGCGCTGCGGGAGTAGAGCAGGCGCATCGGATCGCCCTCGTAGCCGAAGGTGGGCTGCACCCCCACGAACACGTTGCCGAAGTGGCGGCCGTAGATGAGCAGGTTGGTGCCGTCGGAATTGAGGGAGCCGGGGGGCTTGCCCCAGTTCTCCTCCAGCCGCTCGGAATAGGGGGTGAGCCGCTCGTACTCCTCGACGCTCATGCGGTGGGCGATCGCCAGCTCGGGGGCCCCCTGCAGGGCCTCCGGATCGCTGAGCACGGCCTCCATCAGTTCCTTGGGCGTGCGGGGCATGGCGTCCACCGTGTAGCCCTTGGCCTTCATCTCCTCCAGCACGCGGAAGATCGAGCCGAAGACATCGAGGTAGGCGGCGGTGCCCACGTTGCCCTTGTCGGGGGGGAAGCTGAACACGGTGATCGCCAGCTTCTTCTCGGCGCGGGGCTTGATCCGCAGTGACGCCCAGCGGATGGCCCGCTCGGCGATCGCATCCACCCGGTCCTGGAGGGTGTGGGCCTTGCCGGTGGCGTCGTCGCGCCCCGAGAGCACGATCGGTTCGATGGCGCCGTCGAGCTCGGGGATGGCGATCTGCAGGGCCACCTGCACCGGATGCAGGCCCAGATCGCTCTCCTCCCACTCCTGGGTGGTCTGGAAGACCAGGGGCAGGGCCACCATGTACGGCCGGTTGAGCCGCTTGAGGGTCTCGATCGCCTTGGGATGGTCCTGGCGGGCCGGGCCTCCCACCAGGGCGAAGCCGGTGAGGCTCACCACCCCGTCCACCAGCGGCTGATCCGGGTTGAGGGGGTCGTAGAAGAAGGAGGTGACGGGCCTTGAGAAGTCGAGGCCGCCGCAGAACACGGGGATCACCGTGGCGCCCCGGTACTCCAGTTCCTGGATCACGGCCACGTAGTGGGCCTCATCGCCGGTGACGATGTGGCTGCGCTGCAGCACCAGGCCGATCACCGGGCCCCGGCGGGCGCGCTCGCTGAGGTCGGCGCGGCTGGCGCTCCAGTTGAGGTACTCCTTGAGGTCCTCGAACATGCCCGGCGCCAGCGGGTGCCAGATGCCCAGGTCCGGGAACACCACGGGGTCGGCCACCGTCAGCTGGGGCCGGCCCAGCTCCGCCTTCCCGAAGACGTAGCGGTCGGCCAGCATCAGCAGGAAGTTGCGCAGGTTGTCCGGCGTTCCCCCCAGCCAGTACTGGAAGCTGAGCATGAAGGAACGGGCGTCCTGCGCCTTCTCCACCGGCAGGTACTTGAGCACCGTCGGCAGGGTGTTCAGCAGCTTGAGCATGGCGTCCTGGAAGCCTGCCCCATTGGCTTCCTTGCGCTTGCGCATGAACTGGGCGATGGCGCTCTTGCTCTGGCCCAGCTGGGCCATCGAGAAGGTGCCCAGCTTGTTGAGGCGCATCACCTCCGGCATCGACGGGAACACCACCACCGCCTTGAGCCGGTCGCGGTGGGGAGCCACGGCGTCCACCACCTTCTGGGCCAGGTCCTCGATGAAGATCAGCGAGGCGATGAAGACGTCGGCCGCCGCCACGTCGGCGCAGAAGTCGGCGTAGTTCGCCGGGTCGCGCAGCTCCTCGATCAGGTAGCCGCTGAGCTCCACCGCCAGGGGACCGTTCTGGTCGTTGAGGCCGGTGGCGGCGGTGGTGAGGGCGTTCTGGTACTGGGGTTCGAGCACCACGTAGACGGCCTTCATCACCACCCGGTCGTTGGCGCCATCGGTGGGAGCAGGGCTGACCCGGCGGCTGGCGGAACGGACCTGCGTGAACATGCGGCGGATGCGTTGAGCAATGTGAAGCAGCCTACGAAGGTCCTGTCGGGGACGCGATCGGTTGCAGCGCAGCGTTACAGGCTGCAGCCCTGCCGGTGGGCCGGCCCACATAGGCTCGCCTGGAGTGCCAGCCGCCCATGACCGCGACCTCCCCGTCCCCAGCAGAGCCGGCGCCGATCCCGGTGGTGGTGGCCGGGGCCCTGGGCCGCATGGGCGCCGAGGTGATCAAGGCCGTGGTGGCGTCCCCCGACTGCACCCTGGTGGGGGCGATCGACACCACTCCTGGCCGCGAAGGCGAGGACGTCGGGCTGGCCCTGGGGCTGGGGGAACTGGAGGTGGCGATCAGCGCCGACTTCGAGGGCAGCCTCTGCCAGGCGGGCCAGGCGGTGCGCCAGTCCGGCCCCGGCGGCGGCGCGGTGCTGGTGGATTTCACCCACCCCAGCGTCGTCTACGAGCACTGCCGCGGCGCCTTCGCCTACGGCGTCCATCCGGTGATCGGCACCACCGGCCTGCGCCCCGACCAGCTGGCGGATCTGGCCGCGTTCGCCGAGAAGGCCTCGATGGGGGGGGCGGTGATTCCCAACTTCTGCGTGGGCATGGTGCTGCTGCAGCAGGCGGCGGCGGCGGCGGCCCGCTTCTACGACTACGCCGAGCTCACCGAGCTGCACCACAACCGCAAGGCCGATGCCCCCAGCGGCACCTGCCTCAAGACCGCCGAACTGATGGAGGAACTCGGCAAGACCTTCAACCCCCTGCAGGTGGAGGAGCACGAGAGCCTGGCCGGTTGCCGGGGGGGGCTCAGGGAGAGCGGCCTGCGGCTCCACTCGGTGCGGCTGCCCGGACTGGTGGCCCACCAGGAGGTGATGTTCGGCTCCCCCGGCGAGACCTACACCCTGCGCCACGACACGATCGACCGCAGCGCCTACATGCCCGGCGTGCTGCTCACGGTGCGCAAGGTGCGCCGCCTGGGCGGGCTTGTCTACGGCCTCGAGCGGCTGCTGTGAGCTGCCCCGTCAACCGATGCTGATCCCCCTCAAACCCGGCGAACTGCTCCGCCTGATCCCGGCCGTGGCCACCGGTCCCCAGTTCACCGCCTGCAGCGGCGACCCGCGCAAGCTGCTGCAGCGGGTGCTGATCTCGGTGATCGGCGGGGTGATCGCGCTGCTGATCAGCCAGGTGCTCCTGTTCCGCAGCCAGGCCGGCCCGGTGTTCCTGGTGGTGGGCTTCGTCTTCCTTCTCTATGTGCTGTGGGGGCCGATCCTGGAGGCCGGCCGCCGCAACGCCCTGCTGCGGCGCTACCCGGCGGCCGCCATCTTCGAGGGAGTCGTGGCCGACCAGTTCCGGCGGGAGGTGGTGGAGAACCGCCGGGAGCAGGCCAACCGGCAGGGGCGCCTGGAGCTGGTGGAGAACCGGCGCACCTGGCTGTGCCTGGAGCTGGAGGATGAGGACGGCTACCTGGGCCAGATCCGCTTCCCGCTGGAGAAGAAGCACGAGCAGATCCGCCGGGGGATGGTGATCCGCTGCCTGGTGCTGAGTGAGCGCAAGGACTTCTCCCGCATCGGCGCCCTCTCCGATGGCTGGCTGCCCCAGCTGAAGCAGTGGGTGGGCGAGTACCCCTACCTGCTGCGGCCGGCCTTCGAGGAGCTCTGCCTGCGGCGGCTGGGGTGAGGGATGCTGGACACCATCGAAACAATGCGTTACAATTCGCGTAACACTTCTCAAGGAGTTCTCCCATGACCGCCGCCGCTCCCACCGCCCTCGATCGTTCCGCCATCCGCGGCGCCACCGTCACCACCGAAGACGGCGGCCGCCTCAACGCCTTCGCCACCGAGCCCCGCATGGAAGTGGTGAGCGCCGAGAGCGGCTGGGGCTTCCATGAGCGTGCCGAGAAGCTCAACGGCCGCATGGCCATGCTCGGCTTCATCGCCCTCCTCGCCACCGAATTCGCCCTGGGCGGCGAGGCCTTCACCCGCGGCCTGCTCGGCATCGGCTGATCCATGCTCCCCTTCGGGGGACAACTTGTCTCCGGTCGGCCGTTCACGGCGACCCCCTTCGCCGCAGCAGACTTTCTGTTGCGGCTTTTCCATGGCCATGCCCGCTTCGCTCCACGCCCGGATACGGGGCGCCGGCCCCACCGGTGCCCTGTCGGCCCTGGCCCTGGCCCAGGCCGGCTGGCGGGTGAGCCTGCACGATCCCCTGTCCCCCGAGGCGCTGCAGGCTCGGGAGCGGGCCTACGCCTTCACCCAATCCAGCCGGGAGCTGCTGCAGCGCCTCGGGATCTGGGGCGACCTGCGTCCCTCCCTGGTGCCCTTCCGCCGGCTGAATCTGCGCGATGTGGCGGCGGAGCGCGATGTGCATTTCGAGCCGGCCGACCTGGGCCCGGCAGGCCAGGGCCAGGCCGACGCGGTGGGCTGGATCGGCTCCCACCGGCCCCTGATGGCGCTGCTGCTCCGCCGCCTCCGCCAGCACCCCGCCGTCCGCCTGGAGCTCGGCACCCAGGCGACGGCCACCACCGCGACCCCCACAGACGCCGCGGACGACGCCGACCTGCTGGTGGCCGCCGACGGCCCCGACTCCCCCACCCGCCGGGCCCTGGGCATCGGTCAGTGGAGCCATCCCTACCGCCAGGCCTGCCTCACGGTGCAGGTGGAGATGCGCGGCTGCGCCGACGACGAGGCCTGGGAGCTGCTGAGGCCGGAAGGCCCCTTCGCCGTGCTCCCCCTCGGCGGGCGCCGCTTCCAGCTGGTCTGGAGCGCGCCGGCTGCCCGCTGCCGCCAGCTGGAGGCCCTGGACGCCCCGGCCTTCCTCGACCGGCTGGCGGGGGCCCTGCCGGACCGGCTCCAGCCCGATGCCCTGCTGGCGCCTCCCCGCGCCTTCCCGGTGGCCCTGCAGCTGGCCCGACGCCTGCATCGCGGCCGCACGGTGCTGGTGGGGGAGAGCGCCCACCGCTGCCATCCGGTGGGCGGCCAGGGGTTGAATCTCTGCTGGCGGGATGTGGCGGTGCTGCAGCGGCTGGCCGAACGGGCGGCCCGGGGCACGCTGTCGCCGCGCCGCATCGGAGCCGCCTACGGGCGCCGCCGCTGGCCCGATCTGCTGCTCACCCTGCTGGCCACCGACCTGCTGGTGCGGATCTTCTCCAACCGCCACCGTTGGCTGCTGCCCCTGCGGAGCCTCGCCCTGGCCTGCCTGGCCCGCGTCGACGCCACCCGGGCCCTGGCCCTGCGGGCCATGACCCAGGGACCTTGTCGCCTGCACCAGCCGCTTGCAGCATGGGGGGATGGTGATCAGCAGCTCTCCCCAGCCCCTGCCCTCTCCGGCCATGGTGCGCTTTCTGCGCCATCAGCTGGGCCTGAGTGAGAACGCCCTCCAGCTGGGCATCCGCCAGTCCCAGCTGGAGCAGGCGCCGCTCCCGGCCGTGCTCTGGCGCTTCGGCCTGATCAGCCTCGAGCAGTTCGACAGCGTCCTGGCCTGGCAGGACCAGCAGAGCTGAGGCTCAGCTGTAGATGATCAGGGACTCGATCGGATGCTCCTGGGGCAGCCGGCTGCGGCCGTCGAGGGCCGCCAGTTCCGCCAGGAAGCCGAAGCCGCAGAGTTGCCCCCCCGCCGCCTGCACCAGCTCGCTGCAGGCCGCCGCGGTGCCCCCGGTGGCCAGAAGGTCGTCGACGATCAGCACCCGCTGGCCGCCGGCGAGGGCATCGCTGTGGATCTCCAGCCGGTCGGTGCCGTACTCGAGGCTGTAGTCGACGCCGATCACCTCGCCGGGGAGCTTGCCCGGCTTGCGTACCGGCACGAAGCCCACCCCCGCGATCGTGGCCAGGGCCGTGCCGACGATGAAGCCGCGGGATTCGATGCCCACGATCAGGTCCGGCTGCACCTGATCACAGAGCAGCCCCAGCAGGCGGATGGCCTCGCCCCAGCCCTCGGGATCCCGCATCAGCGGCGTGAGGTCACGGAAGAGGATGCCCGGCTTCGGAAAGTCGGGAATGTCCCGGACCCAGGTGCGCAGATCGATCGAGGAAGGGCTGCTGGCCATCGTGCTGCAGGTCGTGCTGGTGAAGGGACCGGTACCGGCGACGTGACGGATGGACGGCGCCGCTGGCATCATCGCAGTCATGGCCAAGGACACTTCGGAAGCGGCGACCCAGGACCGCTCCTCCCGCCCCCTGCCCCGCAGGGGACTGGAGCGCCTCGATCTGATGCTGCTCTGCATGGAGGCGCTCGACCTCAACGGCGGCGAAGCCATGGTGTGGATGAGCGAGCAACTGGGCTACGCCGCCCTGTTCCCCAACCGGGTGGAGCTGTGGAAACGGCGCTGCCACAACCCCCTGCGGCGCTCCTGCCGCCGCGGTGAGGTGCCCGTCGCCGAGACCGATGCCCTGATCCGCATCCTCTGCGTCATGGCCGACCGCCTCTACCCGATGCTGCGCTCCCTGCTCTCCAGCAGCGAGCCGGAGTCGGTGGCGAAGGAGCGCTGGGCCCTCTTCCAGGGTCGACTGGGGGAACTGATCCAGGAGCGCATGAACCCCCGCCGCAGCGGCGTCCAGAAACTGCTCGACCCCAACGACGGAGCCGCCCAGCGGCTGCAGCTGGTGCAGGGCCTCAGCCTCTGCGCCGGCCAGGGGGGCTTCGAGCGCATCAAGGCCAGCCTCATGGACGCGGTGGCGTGACGACGGCCGCCGCAGACCCCCCATGGTTCAGAGTTCCCTGATGAAGCAGAGCCTCGTCTTCGATCAGCTCAGCTGCCGGCTTCAGGTGGAGGGTCTCCCCGACGTCTCCATCGGCCAGAGCGGTGCGGCCCTGGGCATCATCACCGGCTGGACCCTGCAGTGGGTGGGCCGGCCGCTGCTGGAAGGGCGCCGTGAGCACCTCCAGGCCCTGATGCAGGTGGTGCTGCCCTACGCCCGCCACCTGATCAGCGGCGTGCGGCGCGAGTTCAGCGTGGCCGGGGAGCCGGTCGACATCGGCCCCCACCCCGACGGCGGCCACCGGCTGCTGCTGCGCAGCAGCCAGCCCGACACCCCTCCGCTGGAGATGCATCTGGATGATGCGGAACTGGCCGATCTGGTGCGGGTGCTGGATCTGCTGCGGCTTGATCCCCGCGTCCAGCTGCCCCTGGTGGTTCCCGATCCGGAGCCCCTGGGGCCCAGGGAACTGATGGAGCGGATCCCCCTGCACCGACGCCTTTCGGCCCCGGTGGGCGGCGCAGCGGCCCTGGCGATCTCGGCGGCCCTGGTGTTGCTGCTGCCCCCACCCGCCGTGCCCCCCGCACCGACACCGGCGGCGCCGGCGGCCGTGGAGGCCCCAGCCACGCCGCGGCCCTGAGCCGCCGCCGGGACGCGAGCGGTTGACGTCAGCCCGGCACTGGTCACACTGGGGGCAACCAACCATCCAGCTCCTCCACTGCCATGCGACGGGCTCCCCGATGGTCTTGATGCGATGGGCATGACCTGGTCGGAACTGCGCCGCCGGGTTGCACGGCTGGGGGCCGCCCTTGATGTG
Organism: Synechococcus sp. UW140; assembly: GCA_943367705.1. Taxonomy (GTDB): domain Bacteria; phylum Cyanobacteriota; class Cyanobacteriia; order PCC-6307; family Cyanobiaceae; genus Cyanobium. Next base: position 3,782 of record CALRJV020000002.1, on the reverse strand, counting down.
GTGGTGCGCAGCGATCCGGAAGTCTGCGGCCTGAGCGGTTCCCATTTCCACCTCACGCTCCACCACGGCGGCCAGGGCGACTGCACCGTCAACGACCTGTCCCTGATCGATTGTCCCAACGAGCTGGTGCTGATGGAATTCGAGCGGTGGATGCGGGGTGCCGGCTATCCGCTGGAGCCCTGACGTCCCGGCCATGCCCCACACCCCCTACCCGCTCCATCTGCCGACGCCGAGGGGACCGACACCGGGGAAGGGCCTGGAGCTGCGCCGTCGCCGGCGCCGTCCCTCCTCCCGCTGGCGGCAGGTGCTGGCGGGCCTGCTGCTGATCCTGGCGGGAGCACTCATCCTGGCCGGACTGATGCAGTTGCCGGAACGGCTGGATGCCCTGCTGCTGGTCAGCAACGCCATCGCCAACCTGATCAGCGGACTGAGCCGGCTCAGCATGGGCATCCTGCAGCTGGGCAGCGTCATCGTGGTGGCCCTGCTCGCCCTGATGGCCCTGCTGCTGCTGGTCGGCGGCGGCGTGCGTCTGGTGCGGGGGCTCACCGCCCGGCCCCGCCGTCCCTCCTGAGGCGGAGGCACAACGGGCCTGAAGGGGCCGCGCCGGTGGCTCAGTGGTGCAGCTGCTGGAACCAGAATCCGGCCAGTTGCCAGGAGGACAACAGGAAGATCGCCAGGATCAGCCAGTTGACCCAGGCGGGCCGTTCGCGGTTCTCGAACATGGCGGCAGGGGAGTCACGTCCTTCGCCTCGATCCTGCCAGTGCGCCCGGCGGATCCGGTGCCGCGTGACGGTCGGTGGCACCAAACGGATGTCAGCGTTCCGCCCCCATGCCGAGCGACCCACACTCCAGCCCCGCCCCAGGCGCCCTGCTCTCCTGCCTGGGCTTTCCCGGCTGGGGAGCCCTGCATCTGGTCGTCCCCAGCCGGGGGCAGCCTGCTGCCCTGGCCCGGCGCCTGGAGCTCTGCCGGCGGGACGACGGGGCCGCGGGGGGCCAGTTGCTGCCGGCCCTGCTGCGCCGCCACCGCGATCTGGAGCCCCTCGATCCGGCCCGCTGGCCCTGGGCCGGGGAGAGTGCCCTGGCCTGGCCCCGGGCCTGGGGGCACCGCTACCTGCTCATCTGCCGCTGGGGATCAGCCACCCCGCTGCGGATCGCCGCCTGGCAGCGGCAGGAGGGGGACTGGGCCAGGCTCTGTGCAGCCGTCCCCCTGTCCTGCTTCCGGGAGCGCTTTCTCACCCCCCGGGATGGTCAGGAGATGACCAGGGCCACACCCAGTCCGACCACCATCAGGGCGATGGCCCCCACGGCCCAGTAGGCATGGCTCTGGGCATCGGCCCTGGTCTCGCCGACGACCATCGTGCCTTCGTCGGCGTAGAGGTTGTCGTGGTTCTCGAGATCGTGGGTGTGCATGGGGCCTCCAGCAAGCTCGTCGGACCCCTCCAACGTAGGAATGACGGACGAACCGGTCCGCCACCGCGACGAACCGACACCCCGTGCCACGGTCTGAGCCGGTGGCCCGCCATGGCAGGTTTGCCGGCGACGGCCAATAATGCGGCTGTCTGCAGAGTCCCGTGCCGCCCTGGCTGCTGATCCTGATCACCGTTCTGGTGATCACCCTGGTCGTCAATCCCACGGAGCGGGACTACGTCTGGTATCGGAGCCTGCGGCGACCGGACTGGATCGCCACCCAGCCGTGGGTCGCCCTGGTCTGGCCGCTGATCAGCGTCTGTTTCTACGGCTCGGCGCTCGCCTTCTGGCAGACGGCCGGCTCCTGGGGCTGGGTGGCCGTCTACGCCGTCCTGCTGGTGCTGCTGCGCAGCCCCCACTGGCTGATCTGCCGCCTGCACCGCCTCAGCGCCGGCCTTCCCCTCTGGCTGCTGAGCTGGACCCTGACACTGGTCCTGGCCCTGATCGTGGGGTCCACGTCCCCCCTGGCCTCGGGGTTGCTGCTGCCCGTCCTGGTGTGGACGCCGGTGGAGGCCGCCATCGCCCTGCGGATGGTTGGATTGAACCGCAAGGAGCACCGGAGCGGCCGTGGACCCGATGATCGCCGCCCTGCTCGATCCCGGCGCCTATGACCATTCGGTCGATCGGGTCGAGTGCCTGGAGACCCACATCTCCTGGATCCTGCTGACCGGAACCATCGCCTACAAAATCAAGAAACCGGTGAACCTGGGCTTCGTCGATTTCTCGACCCCGGAGCGGCGCCGCTGGTTCTGTCAGGAGGAGCTGCGGCTGAACCGCCGGCTGGCTCCGGACCTCTACCTGGGGCTCACTCCGATCCATGGCCCGGCCGAGCGGGCGAGCCTGCACGGCAGCGGGCCGACCATCGAGCTGGCGATCCGCATGCGCCAGTTCCCCCAGAGCGCCCTGCTGGGCGCCGTTCTGGATCGCCAGGGCCTCAGTGCCGACCAGCTCGAAGGGCTGGCGGATGACCTGGCGGCCTTCCACGCCGCCGCCGCGGTGGCCCGCCCCGACGATCCCTACGGCGCACCGGAGCTGGTGAAGGCGCCGGCCGTGGCCAATCTGGAGGTGCTGGCGGCCAGCGGCATTGCAGCTGCGCCCGAGGTGGCCGCCCTGCGCCAGTGGACGGAGGAGAGCTTCACGGCGCTCCAGCCCACCTTCGCCCTGCGCCGCAGCCAGGGGCGCATCCGCGAGTGCCATGGGGATCTGCACCTCGGCAACCTGCTGCTGGAGGGGGGGCGCATCCGGGTCTTCGACTGCCTGGAATTCAGCCCCGAGCTGCGCTGGATCGACGTCATCAGCGACCTGGCCTTTCTGGTGATGGATCTCGAGCACCGCGACCGGCCCGACCTGGGGGCCGTGCTGCTCAACCGCTGGCTGGGGCGCTGCGGCGACTACGGCGGCCTGCTCACCTGGCGCTGGTACCGGGTCTACCGCGCCCTGGTGCGGGCCAAGGTCTGCGCCCTGCGCCTGCGCCAGCCGGACCTCGATGTCGGCACGGTGCAACTGCTGCAGGCGGATCTCGAGCTCTACCTCCTGGGAGCCCGTCGCGCCACCGCGGTCCCGGCCCCGGCCCTGGTGATCACCCATGGGGTCTCCGGCAGCGGCAAGAGCCACCGGGCCCGCCAGCTCTGCCGGCGCCAGGGCTGGATCCAGCTCAGCTCCGACGTGGAGCGCAAGCGCCGCTTCGGCGCCTGGGGGCAGGGGGACTCAGCCCCCCTGCAAGGAGATCCCTACCAAAGCGCGGTGAGCGCCGACCTCTACGGGCGCCAGCTTCCGGAGCAGGCGGCCCGGATCCTGGCCGCCGGGTACACAGTGGTGGTGGATGCCACCTTCCTGGGCCGTGATCAGCGCCGGCGGATGGAGGATCTGGCCCGACGCTGCGGCGTGCCGTTCCTGATCCTGGCCTGCTGCTGCACGCCCGAGCAGGCCAGGCGGCGCATCGAGGAGCGCCGGCAGCGGGGCGGTGATCCCTCCGACGCCGATGGGGCCGTGCTGGAGGCCCAGCTCAGTTCCCTGCAGCCCCTCGAGGAAGGGGAGGGCCGGCACGTGCTCGATGTGGGATCGGAGCTGACGGCCGGCGAACTGGTCGCCCGGGTGGAGGAGCGGCTGGGGGCCTAGAACCACTCGGCCAGGGCGGCCTCGCGGGTGTTGACGTTGGCTTCGGGGGTGGAGCGCCGGAACTCCATGGTGATGCTGCGCTTCTGCTCGCCATCGGCCGCCAGGGCCTCGATCGGGTAGAGCTGCTGGCCGTCGCGGAAGGGCACCTGCACCCGGAAGGTGCCGTCGGCCGAGAGGGGCACCTCCTCACCGCCGAT
>CALRJV020000001.1:0-661610 GCA_943367705.1 Synechococcus sp. UW140 | reverse complement strand
TTCGTCTCCAGGCTCACCGGTTGGCGGGCCCGGCAGAGGAGGTCCTTCACCTCCTCCTCGGGCAGTTCCACCGCGACGGCCAGCTCGCTCAGGGTGGGGGTGCGGCCCAGCTCCTGGCTGAGCTCCCGCTGGCCCTTCTTGAGCTTGTTGAGGGTTTCGGTGATGTGGATCGGCAGGCGGATCGTGCGGCTCTTCTCGGCGATGGCCCGGGTGATGCCCTGACGGATCCACCAGTAGGCGTAGGTGGAGAACTTGTAGCCGCGGGTGGGATCGAACTTCTCGACGCCCCGCACCAGGCCGATGGTGCCCTCCTGGATCAGGTCCAGGAGTTCCATGTTCCGCCTGGTGTACTTCTTCGCCACGCTCACCACCAGGCGCAGGTTGGCGGCCACCATGCGCTCCTTGGCGCGGCGGCCGGCGTGCAGGCGCTTGCGCAGCACCTCCGGCCGCAGGCCCGCCGCCGCCGCCAGCTCCTGCTGGCTGGGGTCGGTGCCGCCGGCGCGGATCTTCAGCTCCTCGCGCATCTCCTCGAGCGCCATCAGCTCCTGCACCTGGCGGCCCAGGGTGATCTCCTGCTCATGGCTGAGCAGCGGCACGCGGCCGATGTCCCGCAGGTAGGAGCGGACCAGGTCGCCGTCCACGGGCGGCATGGAGCGGCCGGGGGAGGCGCGGACCACGGTCTGGACCGTGTCGGACACCTGGAGGGTTTCGGCCACGTGGACCGCGTCGGAGGTCGAGGGCTGGGCGAAGGCGAGGGCGACGACCATGGATCCGATCCATAACTGTCTGTAAAGCGTAACATCACGAAGTGTGAACTCCTCTCAGAAACGGGAGGGCCCGCGTCAGCCGGTGCCGAGCCGGGGCAGCAGCAGCTGGGCGGTCCTGAGGTAGATGAACACGCCGGCCACGTCGGTGGCCGTGGTGATGAACGGGGCCGACATCAGGGCTGGATCCAGCCCCAGGCGGTCGAACAGCAGGGGCAGGGCCGCTCCGGCGGTGGCGGCCAGGGTGGTGATAGCCACCAGGCTGATGCCGGCCGAGGCGGCCACCAGCGCACTGCCCCCCATCGTCCAGGCCCAGGGCACCACCACCACCGCCAGCAGAGCGCCCAGCAGCGCCCCGGCGACCAGTTCCCGGCCGATCGTGCGCCAGGGGCCCAGGGACTGCAGCCGCTGGGTGCTGAGACCCCGGATGACCACGGTGGAGCTCTGGGCGCCCACGTTGCCGCCGGTGCCGATCAGCAGCGGGATGAAGGCCGCCAGCAGCACCACCTGCTTCAGCACATGTTGCTCGGAGGCGATCACGGCCGAGGTGCCGGTGTTCGCCACCAGCAGCACCAGCAGCCACACCACCCGGCGCCGGGCCACGGTGAACAGGTTGCTGCGGAAGTAGTCGTCCTCGTCACCGGCCTGCACGGCACCGGCCGCATAGAGGTCGCGGGTGGCCTCCTGCTGGATGACGTCGATGACGTCGTCGACGGTGACGATGCCCACCAGCCGCTGCTCCCGGTCCACCACCGGTACGGCCAGGAAGTCGTAGCGCTGAATCACCCGGGCCACCTCCTCCTGGTCGGTGTCGGTGGTGACGCTCATCACCTCCCGGGTCATCACGTCCCCGAGCCGGTCCTCCGGATCGGCCGTCACCAGATCCCGCAGCGAGAGCATGCCGCTGAGGTGCCGGGACGCATCGGTCACGTAGAGGCTGTAGATCGTCTCGGTGTCCCGGGCCCGGCGACGCACGATGTCGAGGGCCTGCTGGGCGCTGTGGAATTCCTTGAGGTCGATGAACTCGGTCGTCATCAGGCGACCGGCGGTCTCCGCCTCGTAGCCGAGCATCTGGGCGGTGACCCGCCGCTCCGCAGGGCTCAGCTCCGAGAGCAGCCGCCGCACCACCTTGGCCGGCAGTTCATCGAAGAGCCGCACCCGGTCGTCCGGAGACATCTCCTCCACCAGTTCCAGCACCTCGCCGGAGCGCAGCCGCTCCAGCAGGCTCTGCTGGACCGATCCGTCGAGGTACTCGTAGACCTCGATGGCCTCGTTCTTGGGCAGCAGCCGGAAGGCAAGGGCCTGCAGCGTGCGCGGCAGGGTGCCGATCGCCTCGGCGGAGTCCACCGGCTGCACGGGCTGCAGCAGCAGTTTGGCGCCGTCGTAGTTGCCCGCCTGCAGCAGACCCTCCAGCTGGCGGGCCACCACCTCGGCGACGGCGGAGGCCTCAGCCATCGCTCCTCGGATGCCGGTGGGTACGAGTGTATGGGCTGAGCCGCTAGGGTCCGCGGCGTTCTCCCCTCCCCAGGAACCCATGGCCGTCAACGTGAGCGACGTGGTGGTGCGCACCGCCGCCGGCCAGGAGCGCCGGCTCGGCGAGTGGGCCGGCCAGGTGCTGCTGATCGTCAACGTGGCCAGCCGCTGCGGCTTCACCCGCCAGTACGCCGGCCTCCAGGCCATCCAGGACCGCTTCGGCGCCCAGGGTGTCGCCGTGCTCGGCTTCCCCTGCAACGACTTCGGCGCCCAGGAGCCTGGGACCTTGGAGGAGATCCAGCAGTTCTGCTCCACCACCTACGGCGTCGGCTTCGAGCTGTTCGACAAGGTGCACGCCACCGGCTCCAAGACCGCCCCCTACGACACCCTCACCCAGGCCGAACCCGCCGGGGACGTGGCCTGGAACTTCGAGAAGTTCCTGATCGGCAAGGACGGCACCGTGGTGGCCCGCTTCAAGAGCGCCGTGGAACCGGACGGGGCCGAGCTGATCGCCGCGATCGAGAAGGCCCTGGCGGCCTGAGCCGGCGGGGCACCGAGGGCGTCAGTGTCAGCCGGGCAGCCAGCCCCGGCTGGCCCGACCGTCGGCGGTGGAGGTCTCCACCCGCAGCCAGCGGCGGCCGCCGGGCTCCAGCCATTCCCGCAGCACCCGCAGCGGGGCGCCCGTTTCCAGGCGCACCAGCACCGGTGCCTGGCAGCGGGGGGCGCAGTGCAGCCCGAGGCTGCCGCTGCTGATCAGGGGCTCGGCCTGGCGCTCCCGTCGCCGCACCTCCGGCAGGCGCCGCTCGCCACCGCCGGCCGGAAGGGCGGCGGGGGCCATCAGGGCGAAGCCCAGAAGGGCGGCCCAGCGCCAGGCCGGCACTGGCATCAAAGGGCGCTGCCGCATCAGATGTCGAGCTGGGCGAAATCCAGCTCGGCGCTGTGGGTCTCGATGAACTCCCTGCGGGGGGCGACCTTGTCGCCCATCAGGATCGTGAAGATGCGGTCGGCCTCGAGGGCATCCTCGATCTCCACCCGCTTCATCATGCGGGTCTCCGGGTCCATGGTGGTTTCCCAGAGCTGCTTGGGCATCATTTCGCCCAGGCCCTTGAAGCGCTGGATGTTGTAGTTGGCCTTCTCACCGAAGCCTTCGAGCACCTTCTTGAGCTCGTTTTCGTTGTAGCAGTAGTTGTGATTCTTGCCGCGCTCCACCTTGTAGAGGGGCGGGCAGGCGATGTAGATGTAGCCACCCTCCACCAGCGCCTTCTGGTAGCGATAGAAGAAGGTGAGCAGCAGGGTGCGGATGTGGGCGCCGTCCACGTCCGCGTCCGTCATGATGACGATGCGGTGATAGCGGAGATTCTTCTCCTCGAAGTCCTCGCCCTTGATGCCCAGTCCCAGGGCCGTGATCAGGGCCTGGATCTCGGTGTTCTTGTAGATCTTGGCGTCGTCGGTCTTCTCGATGTTGAGGATCTTGCCCCGCAGGGGCAGGATCGCCTGGAAGCGGCGGTCGCGGCCCTGCTTGGCGGAGCCACCGGCCGAGTCCCCCTCCACGATGTAGATCTCCGATTCGCTGGGATCGCGGGAGCTGCAGTCCGCCAGCTTGCCGGGCAGGGTGGAGCTTTCCAGCACCGACTTGCGCCTGACCAGCTCCCGGGCGCGGCGGGCGGCCTCGGCGGCGTTGAAGGCCTGGATCGCCTTCTCGAGAATCAGGTCGATCACCTGGGGGTTGAATTCCAGGTATTCGCCGAGCGCCTCGCCCACCGTGGTGTCGACGATGCCGCGCACCTCGGTGTTGCCCAGCTTGGTCTTGGTCTGGCCTTCGAATTCCGGCTCGGGAACCTTCACCGAGAGCACGGCCGTGAGACCTTCGCGGATGTTCTCACCGGCCAGGTTGGTGTCGGCGTCCTTGCGCTTGCCGCGCTTCTTGGCGAAGGTGTTCAAGGTGCGGGTGAGCACCGTCTTGAGGCCTTCGATGTGGGTGCCGCCGTCGACGGTGCGGATGTTGTTGGCGAACCCCAGGATGCTGTCGGAATAGGCATCGACGCACCACTGCAGCGCCGCCTCCACCTGGACGCCGTCCTTGGTGGCGTTGACGTAGATGATCTCGGGATGCAGAGGATCCTTCTCCGCATTCATGTAGGCGACGTACTCCTTGATGCCGCCTTCGTAGTGGTAGACCTCCTCGTGGGCCTCACCGTCAGCGCCGGCGGCAGCTGGGCGTTCGTCACGGAAGACGATGCGGACACCGCCGTTGAGGTAGGCGAGCTCCCGCAGACGGGCCGAAAGGGTGTGGTAATCGAACGCGATCCCGCCGCTGAAGATCTCGATGTCGGGCCGGAAGCGCACCGACGTGCCGGTGTGGGCGTCGGGGGCGTCCGCGGAGGCGAGGGTGCCGATGGGCAGGCCCCGCTCGAAGCGCTGGCGGTGGACCTGGCCCTGACGGTGGACGGTCACCTCCACCCACTCGCTGAGGGCGTTGACCACAGAGATGCCGACGCCGTGCAGGCCGCCGGAGACCTTGTAACCGCCGCTGCCGAACTTGCCACCGGCGTGGAGCACGGTCAGCACCGTCTCCAGGGCGCTGCGGCCGGTGCGGGGATGGATGTCGGTGGGGATGCCGCGGCCGTTGTCGGTGACGCTGGCGGAGCCATCCCCGTGCAGGGTCACCAGAATCTCGTCGCAGTGGCCCGCCAGGGCCTCGTCGACCGAGTTGTCGACAACCTCATAGACGAGATGGTGGAGACCCCGGGGCCCGGTGGTGCCGATGTACATGCCGGGCCGTTTGCGCACCGGCTCCAGGCCTTCCAGCACCTGAATCTGTTCGGCGCCGTAGGCCGCTTCGACTTTGATGGCGTCGCTCATTCAGAAAAGGTCTCCCCAGGGGGCTGACAAGGGCGGCGAATCCCAGGGGCGGTAGGGCGGCAATGGGGCGAAGCGGCTCCCATAGGACGCTGCGCAAAGGGCAATCTACCACCGCCGTCCCGGAGAGCCCCAGAGGCGCCTCTGAGAACCGATTTGGATCAGGGGTGCAATCGCCGCCTGCGTCCCCCTCCGGCAGGATGGCCCGATCCCCCTGTCGCGCCCGGCCTGCGGCCGCCGCTCCCGACCCCCGTGGTGTCCCCCCCCGGCGCCGATCTCCCCCTGGTGATCGCCCTGCTGGGCCCGACGGCCAGCGGCAAGACCGCCCTGGCGATCGAGCTGGCCGAAGCCCTCGACCTGGCCGTGCTCTCGGTGGATTCCCGCCAGATGTACCGCCACATGGATGTGGGCACGGCCAAGCCCAGCCACGAGCAGCGGGCCCGGGTGCGGCACGAGCTGCTGGATCTGAGCGACCCCGACCGGCCCCTCACCCTGCAGGAGTTCACCGCCCTGGCCACCGCCGCCATCGAAGCGGAACATCGCCGCCGCGGCGTGGCCCTGCTGGTGGGGGGCAGCGGGCTCTACCTCAAGGCCCTGCTGGCGGGCCTGCGGCCGCCGGCGGTGCCGCCCCAGCCGGCCCTGAGGGCCCAGTTCGCCGCCCTGGGTCAGCCGTTCTGCCACCAGGTGCTGCGCCAGGCGGATCCGGCGGCGGCCGGTCGCATCGCCGCGGCGGATGCGTTCCGCACCAGCCGGGCCCTGGAGGTGCTCTATGCCACCGGCAGGCCCCTGTCGGCCCAGCAGGGCCTCTCCCCTCCCCCCTGGCGGGTGCTGGAGCTGGGCCTGGATCCGGCCGATCTGCCCCAGCGCATCCAGCGCCGCACCGCCGCCCTCTACGCCGACGGCCTGGTGGAGGAGACGGCGCAGCTGATCGACCGCTTCGGGGCCGACTGCCCGCTGCTGGAAACGATCGGTTACGGCGAGGCCACCCGGCTGCTGCGGGGTGAACTGGAGCCCGACGCCGCCGTCGCCCTGACGGAGCGGCGCACCCGGCAGTACGCCAAGCGCCAGCGCACCTGGTTCCGGCGCCAGCACCGACCCCTCTGGCTGACGGACCCGGCCGCGGCCCCGGCTTCGGAGGCGGATGTGCTTCAGCGTGCTCTGGGGGCGACCACGGGCGGTTTATGGTGAAGGACTAACCGCCCCCTTGAATGCCTCCCCGTCCCCGTTTTGATCGCCGTGCTCCCGTGCGGGAGCTGCCCAACATCAACGACCGCATCAGCTACCCCAACCTTCGTGTGGTGGATGCGGACGGCAGTCAACTGGGAGTCATCACCCGAGAGGCGGCCCTCGATGTCGCCCGCGACCGGGAGCTGGATCTGGTCCTGGTGAGCGAGAAGGCCGATCCGCCGGTCTGCCGGATCATGGATTACGGCAAATACAAGTTCGAGCAGGAGAAAAAGGCCAAGGAGGCCAAGAAGAAATCGCACCAGACCGAAGTCAAGGAAGTCAAGATGCGGTACAAGATCGATTCGCACGACTATCAGGTGCGCATCGGTCAGGCGGTGCGCTTCCTCAAGTCCGGCGACAAGGTGAAGTGCACGGTGATCTTCCGGGGCCGGGAGATCCAGCACACGGCCCTGGCCGAGCAGCTGCTCTACCGCATGGCCAAGGACCTCGAGGAGAACGCCGAGATCCAGCAGCCCCCCAAGCGGGAGGGCCGCAACATGATCATGTTCCTGAGCCCGCGCAAGCAGGCGGCCGGCAAGACGGCAGCCGCCGCAGCCGGCTGAGGCCGTTCAGCCTCCCGTCCGGTTCGGTTCCGGCGCCAGCTGCTCCAAGGTGTCCAGCAGCAACGACCAGCCGGCCGCCGCCGAAGCGGGGTGGTGGTCGGAGCGGGCCACGCACATGAAGCCGTGCCCCCCCTCCAGCAGCACCAGCCGGTGGAGCCTCGGGGCGGCATTGACCGCAGCCCGAGCGGCGTTGGCTGCGGCCAGGGCCGTTTCGATCGCCGCCACATCGGCGGCCGGGATCAGGGGATCCTCCCGGCCGCAGATGCACAGCAGGGTGCCGCCGATCGCCGGCACCAGCTCCAGGCTGGGCGGGCCACCCCCGGGGCGGCCCGCCGCCACGCCGGCCCCGTAGAAATCCACCGTGGCGGCCACCGCCGGCAGGCTGGCCGCCAGCAGGGCGACGTGGCCGCCGAAGCAGAAGCCCACGCACCCGAGGCCTGGGGCCGCGGCCGCGGGAGGCAGCTGCTCCTGCAGCCAGTCGGCGGCCAGGCCCACATCGGTGAGCAGCGCTTCGGTGCGGGTGCGCTCCTTGTGGCTGCGCCCGAGGGCCAGCGCATCGGGGCCGTAGCCCAGCTCCAGATCGGGGGCGGTGCGGGCGAACAGGGGCACCGCCAGCGCCGCGTAGCCCGCCGCCGCCAGCCGCTCCGTCACGCCCCGGATCCAGCCGTTGAGGCCGAACACCTCCGGCAGCACCAGCACCCCGGCCCGGGGCGGCCCGTCAGCAGGTCGGGCCCACCAGCAGCGCAGCGGCACCTGGCCCGGGCGGCGGGGGTCGATCGACTGCCAGGAGGCGACGCAATCCGTGGGGGACAAACCGGCACAGGGCAACCGGCACATGGTCGTATGCCAACGAGGGAATTGTCACGGGCCCCAAAGCTCCGTAGGGTGGCGGCCAAGGACACCTTGGCCACACCGGCGTGCGTTTTCACATTCAGCAGGAGAGCGACATCCCGGCGTCGACCCAGCTGTACAACCAAATCTGCTTCGCCATTGCCGCCCGGCACTACCCACCGGGCCACCGGCTGCCGAGCACGCGCCAGCTGGCCATGCAGACCGGCCTGCACCGCAACACGATCAGCAAGGTCTACCGCCAGCTTGAGACCGACGGCGTGGTGGAGGCCATGGCCGGCTCTGGCATCTATGTGCGCGACCAGCAGAACCCGCGCGAGATCAAGCCGCCGCCGGGCCTGCGCAGCAAGGCCCTGCCCGACATCGACCGGGAGGTGCGCCAGAGCGTCGACGGCCTGCTCAACGCCGGCTGCACCCTGCAGCAGGCCCGCGAACTGCTCACCCGTGAGATCGACTGGCGGCTGCGCTGCGGCGCCCGGGTGCTGGTGAGCACCTCCCGCGAGGACATCGGTGCCTCGATCCTGATCGCCGAGGAGCTCAAGCCCAGCCTGGAGGGGCCCGTGGAGGTGGTGCCGATCGAGGAGCTGGAGTCGGTGCTGGAGACCTCCAGCAAGGGCACCGTGGTCACCAGCCGCTACTTCCTCCAGGAGGTGGAGCAGATCGCCAAGGTGCACGGGGTACGGGCCGTGCCGGTCGACCTCAACGACTTCGGCCACGAACTGGGCATGCTCAAGGAGCTGCGCCCCGGCAGCTGCGTGGGCCTGGTGAGCATCAGCCCCGGCATCCTGCGGGCCGCCGAGGTGATCCTGCACAGCATGCGGGGCAACGAACTGCTGGTGATGACGGCCAACCCCGACACCAGCAGCCGCCTGCTGGCCCTGCTGCGGGCCTCCAGCCACGTGATCTGCGACAAGCCCAGCCTGCCCCTGGTGGAGCAGACCCTGCGCCAGAACCGGGCCCAGCTGATGCGCCTGCCCATGGTGCACTGTGCCCAGAGCTACCTTGGCAGCGCCACCATTGACCAACTGCGCAAGGAGATCGGCCTCCTGGCGGCCTGAAACCGCTGGCCAGGAGCTGTCCAGGCGGCAGGGCAGGAGTCAGGCAGCTTGTGGGTAGACTATGGAGAATTTCTACCATGTGTGGCCATGGGGATGAACATCAAGGACCCCAGGGTCCATGCCATGGCCAGGGACCTGGCCGCGCGCCGGGGCACCAGCGTGACGGAGGCCGTTCGCCAGGCCCTGGAGGCGGAGCTCTCCAGAACAACGGCGCCCGGGCCTGACAACGTTCGATCCACCAGACTGGAAGCCATCCGTCAGATCCAGGCACGCTTCTCGGAGCTGCCGATCAAGGATCCGCGTTCCTCCCGCGACCTGCAGGACAGCCTCTACGACGACCGTGGCCTGCCGATCTGAATGACCCCATCCCCCATGGTCATCGACACCTCAGCCTTTCTGGCGGTGCTGTTCGAGGAAGAGGAGGCCGAGGTTCTCTCCGTGCGGATGGCGGAGGCCCCGACGCTGCTGATGTCAGCGGCAACGAAGCTGGAAGCCTCCCTGGTGGCCGAAGGAAGCCGCTTCGGCGCCACCAGCGAGGCCGTCGAAGCCCTCTGCCAGGCCCTGGACATTCAGGTGCTGCCCTTTGATCAGAGCCATCTGCTCTGGGCGCTGAGGGGCTGGCGTGAGTTCGGCAAGGGGCGCCACCGGGCTGGCCTGAATCTGGGGGACTGCTTCAGCTACGGACTGGCCAGGGCCCTGAACGTGCCGCTGCTCTACAAGGGGGATGACTTCAAACGCACCGACGTGCGCTCTCACGAACCGAGCACCTGAAGGAACCGACCATGCTCGATGCACTCCGGGCCGACCTGGCCATCATCCGGCAGAGGGATCCGGCCGCCCGGGGCACCCTGGAGATCCTGCTCTGCTACCCGGGCTTCCACGCCCTGGAGCTGCACCGCGTCAGCCACCGCCTCTGGCGGATGGGCCTGCCCCTGATCCCCCGGCTGCTGAGCCAGCTGGGGCGGCTGCTCACCGGCGTGGAGATCCACCCGGGGGCCCGGATCGGCCGCGGCGTGTTCATCGACCACGGCATGGGGGTGGTCATCGGCGAGACCAGCGTCATCGGCGACAACTGCCTCCTCTACCAGGGGGTGACCCTGGGGGGCACGGGCAAGGAGCACGGCAAACGCCACCCCACCCTGATGGACAACGTGGTGGTGGGGGCGGGCGCCAAGGTGCTCGGGGCGATCACCGTGGGCACCAACACCCGCATCGGCGCCGGCTCGGTGCTCCTGCGCAACGTGGGGGCCGACAGCACCGTGGTGGGCATCCCCGGCCGGGTGATCCACCAGGCCGGGGCCCGGATCGATCCCCTGGCCCACTCCGCCCTGCCGGATGCTGAGGCGTCCGTGATCCGCAACCTGATGGAGCGGATCGACAGCCTGGAGAACGACGTCAACCGGCTTCAGGCCTGCCTGCAGGAGGTGGCCGCCGGCAGGCCCCTGAAGGAGCCCTGCAGCGGCAACGCCCAGAACCTGCGCGACCGGGAGATCCTCGAGTTTCTCGGGGAAACCTCGAACGGCGAGGAAACGACCCTCAGGCCGTGACCGTCTGCGGCACCTGGGGCTGGAACATGAACATCGAATAGATCACGTTGCGGCGCATCTGGGTCATCATCTCCAGGAACATGTCGTACCCCTCGTTCTTGTATTCGATCAGGGGATCCTTCTGGCCGTAGCCCCGCAGCCCCACCGATTCCCGCAGGGCTTCCATGGCCTGCAGGTGCTCGCGCCAGAGGGTGTCGATCTGCTGGAGGATGAAGAAGCGCTCCGCCTCCCGCATCAGGCCCGGCCGCATCTGCTCGATCTGCCCCTCCTTGATGTCGTAGGCATTGCGCATCTGCTCCTGCAGGAAGGCCTTGAGCTCCTCCATCGTCAGGCCGCCCACCTGGTCGGGGGAGAGATCGGCCAGCAGGTAGATGAACTCCTTGACCTTCTCCACCAGGCGGGTGAGATCCCACTCCTCGGGCGGCAGATCCGGGTTCACGTAGGCCTCGACGATGTCGTCGATGGTGCGCTCGCCATAGCCGATCACCTGCTGCTTGAGCTCCCTTCCCTCCAGCACCCGGCGCCGCTCGGTGTACACCGCCTTGCGCTGGTTGTTCATGACCTCGTCGTACTCGAACACCTGCTTGCGCATGTCGTAGTAGTACGTCTCCACCTTCTTCTGGGCCCCCTCCAGGGAGCGGGTGAGCATGCCCGATTCGATCGGCATGTCCTCCTCCACCCGGAAGGCGTTCATCAGGCCCGCCACCCGATCGCCACCGAAAATGCGCAGCAGGTTGTCCTCCAGGGACAGGAAGAAGCGGGTGCTGCCGGGGTCGCCCTGGCGACCGGCCCGGCCGCGCAGCTGGTTGTCGACGCGGCGCGACTCGTGGCGCTCGGTGCCGATCACGTGCAGGCCTCCGGCGGTGCGGACCTGGGCCTCCTCCTGCTTGACCACCACGTCGTACTCGGCCCGCACCTGGGCGATCAGTTCCCGCAGCCGCTGGATCTGGGGATCGTCGGTGGGGGCCTTCTCGGCGGCCTGGGCGATGCGGTCCTCGAGTTCGAGCACGGTGAGGGTGCGGTCGCCCCAGGCGGCCACCAGCTCGCGGGAGAAGGCGGAGAGGGCCTTTTCCGTGTCCTCGGAGAGGCTGCAGGGATAGAGGTTGCCGATGGCCCGGGCCTCACTGGCCGGCCTGGAGCTGGGGGCCACGGCGCCACCGAAGCCGGCGGGAGCCTCAGTGGAGCGCTGCAGGGGCACCGGGGGACGGTGGCCCTCCTCGGGGCGCACAAGCCGCGGCAGCAGCACTTCGCGCAGCTTGAGGCGGGCCATGTAGTCGCTGTTGCCCCCCAGGATGATGTCGGTGCCCCGGCCGGCCATGTTGGTGGCGATGGTGACGGCGCCGGCCCGGCCCGCCTGGGCGACGATCTCGGCCTCCCGCTCCACGTTCTCCGGCTTGGCGTTGAGCAGGTTGTGGGGGATCTCCTGCTCCTGCAGCAGGGTGGAGAGCAGCTCCGACTTCTCGACGCTGGTGGTGCCCACCAGCATGGGACGGCCGCTCTTGTGCACCTGGGCGGTCTCGGCGGCCACGGCCTGCCATTTGGCCGTCTCAGTCTTGTAGACCTGATCGGGCCAGTCGGAGCGGGAGCGGACCCGGTTGGTGGGGACCACGGCCACTTCGAGCTTGTAGGTCTTCTCGAACTCCACTTCCTCGGTCTTGGCGGTGCCGGTCATGCCGGCGAGGCGGGGGTAGAGCAGGAAGAAGTTCTGGTAGGTGATGCTGGCCAGCGTCTGGGTCTCGGGCTGGATCGGCAGGGACTCCTTGGCCTCGATCGCCTGGTGCAGGCCGTCGCTCCAGCGGCGCCCCGGCATCACCCGGCCGGTGAACTCGTCGACGATCACCGCGTCGGAGTCACGCACGATGTAGTTGACGTCCTTGACGAACAGCTCCTTGGCCTTGAGGGCGTTGTTGATGAAGTGGGCCCAGGGGTCCTGGGGGTTGAACAGGTCCTGCACGCCGAGCAGCTGCTCCGCCTTCTGGTAGCCCTCGTCGGTGAGGGTGACGTTGCGTTGCTTCTCGTCGACCTCGTAGTCGCCGTCAGGATCGATGCCGTCCTTGCCCATCTCGGCGGCACGCACGAGCTCGCCGGCGATCCGGGCCGCCTGCATGTACTTCTCCTGGGGCCGCTCGATCTGGCCGGAGATGATCAGGGGGGTGCGGGCCTCGTCAACGAGGATCGAATCCACCTCGTCAATGATGCAGTACTGGAATTCGCGCTGCACCACCTCAGCGATGTCGCTCGCCATGTTGTCGCGCAGGTAGTCGAAGCCCAGCTCGGAGTTGGTGGCGTAGGTGATGTCGCAGGCGTAGTTGCGGCGCCGCTCCGGCGGGCTCATGTCCTGCTGGATCAGGCCGACGCTCAGCCCCAGGAAACGGTGGATCTGGCCCATCCACTCGGCGTCGCGGCGGGCCAGGTAGTCGTTGACCGTGACCACGTGCACCCCGCGGCCGGTGAGGGCGTTGAGGTA
This sequence comes from Synechococcus sp. UW140, assembly GCA_943367705.1. Classification (GTDB taxonomy): domain Bacteria; phylum Cyanobacteriota; class Cyanobacteriia; order PCC-6307; family Cyanobiaceae; genus Cyanobium. The sequence continues at coordinate 648,803 of CALRJV020000001.1, read as the reverse complement.
GGCCGGCAGGGTGGCCACCAGGGTCTTGCCCTCGCCGGTCTTCATCTCGGCGATCTGGCCGTTGTGCAGCACCATGCCGCCGATCAGCTGCACATCGAAGTGGCGCATGCCCAGCACCCGCTTGCCCGCCTCCCGCACCACCGCGAAGGCCTGGGGCAGCAGCTCATCGAGCAGGGCCTTGCGGCGTGCCGCCGTCTCGGGCTTCTCGAGCTTCTGGCGGAACTCGGCCGTCAGGCCCCGCAGCTCCTCGTCGCTGAGGGGCTCGATCTCCTCCTCCAGCAGATTGATGTCGGACACCAACGGCTGGTAACGCTTCAGCTTGCGGGCATTGGGATCACCCAGCAGCAGCTTGAGCATGGAGTTGGCCTGTCCGTAGTTGCCTACCCTACCATCGCAAAACCGTGGCCGAGAGCGAAGAATCGTGCTGCTGCAAGGGTTCTCGGCGTCTCCTTTGCCGGGGATCCGCACCTGCAGGGCCCTCCGGCACCGGCCGCCGAGCAGGATTCGCAGCTGATGCGCCCCACCCCGGTCCGTTGAGCAGCGCCCCCCCCAGGCCCGAGGCCCCCTCCGCCATCCCGATCCGGCTGGTCCGCCACGGCCGGCTGCGGCTGCGCCTGCGCTGGCGACTGGCGGCCCTCGGCGCCCTGCTCGATGGCCACAGCTTCTGGGCCACCGGCCGCCGGCCCTCCCAGCTGGGGCGGATGCTTAGCGGCAGCCAGGTGGTGGTGAGTGCCTGGCAGGCGGGAGCCCTGGTGGGATTCGGGCGTGCCACCAGCGACGGCGTGTTCCGTGCCGTGCTCTGGGACGTGGTGGTGGCCGAGGACCAGCAGGGCCGGGGCGTCGGCCGGCGGATCGTCGAGACGCTGCTGGCCAGCCCCCAGGTGGCGGGGGCTGAGCGGGTCTACCTGATGACCACCACAGGCGAGGGCTTCTACGAAAAGCTGGGCTTCAGCAGGGTGGACAGCCAGCGGCTGATGCTGAAGACGAGCCTGAAACAGACAAGCGGATGAAGAGATTCGAACTCTCGACCCTCTCCTTGGCAAGGAGATGCTCTACCACTGAGCTACATCCGCAATTCGGCCCCGGGCCGGATCGAAGCATGCCCCATGGGGGGCCCCTCGGTCAAATGGGCACGCCGGGAGTGGAGCCAGCGGCCGGGGGAGGACGGCGGCAGCGCCCATAAAGTCGGGCGGTGGCGGTGGCGGCAAGGCATGTGGTGGCGGACTCCCTGGCTGAGACAGCGACGGCTGCTGCTGGGGCTGGCACTGTTCGACACCCTGCTGCTGCTGGGGACCTACAACAGCCTTTTTCTGCAGCGGTTCGACCGCTGGGCCGGCATCACCGGCTCGATCGTGGGCCTGACCCTGCTCTGGGTGGGAACCTCCTACCTGCTGGGGCGCTACTCCAAGCCTGACCAGGGCCAGCGGGATTCCCAGCGGAGACGACTGGGCGCGACCGCCGTGGTCGCCCTGCTGGTGCTCGCTGTCGTCGTCGTGGGTCTTAACTGGGGCCTGAAGGTGGATGATCCGCGGACGTTCCGGAACTTCGTCCTCCCCCTGCTGGCGGCGGTGACGTTGGCCTCGGGAACGGCGCAGCTGGTCGTCACCCGGCTGCTGAGCCGCCGCCAGGCCTGGCTGCTGGTGGGAGAGACGGGCGAACTGACGGTGGTGCGGCGCGAGCTCGAACGGGACGGCGGCCAGACCCAGCTGGATCTCCACTACTACGACTGCCTTGCCCTGGAGCCGGCGTTCGAGACCATCCTGCTGACGGTGGACGGCATCGCCGTGAGCGAGGCGGCCGAGCTGAGTGACGTCCTGCTGCAGAAACTGCTGGCACGCCGCGAGCGGGGCGCCAGTGTCTGCAGCCTCGTCATCTGGGCCGAACACCATCTCCAGCGGGTCCCGCCGGAGCTGTTCTCGAGCCGCTGGCTGCTGCAGGCCGACGGCTTCGAACTGCAGCCCAACCGCTGGGGATGGCGGCTCAAACGCATGGGGGATGTCATCGTCGCCAGCCTGCTGCTGATCATCACGGCGCCGGTGCTGCTGGTCTCCGCCGTGGCGATCCGCCTCGAAGGCGGCGGGGGGATCCTCTACCGCCAGGTCCGGACAGGTCTGTACGGGGAGGCCATCGAGGTCTGGAAGCTGAGGACCATGTGCGCCGAAGCGGAGACACGGGGTGCCCGCTGGGCCAGCCGCGACGACCCCCGCGTCACGCGGGTGGGGAAGCTGCTCAGACGGCTCCGCATCGACGAACTTCCCCAGCTGATTGCCGTGCTCAAGGGTGAGATGAGCCTGATCGGCCCGCGGCCGGAACGGCCCGAGATCGAAGACACGCTGGAGCAGCAGATCCAGCACTATCGCGTCCGCCACTGGGTGCGACCCGGACTCAGCGGATGGGCGCAGGTTTGCTATCCCTATGGCGCCAGCATCGAGGACAGCAGGATGAAACTCAGCTACGACCTCTATTACCTGCGCAATGCCAGTCTGATGCTCGACACACTGATTCTGATCAAGACGATTCGCCTGCTCGCCAGAGCCAGGGGCGCCCAGCCGGATGTGCAGCCCCGGGGTTCCATGGCCCGGTTCAAGACTCTGCCTTGAGTCTCAGGGGATGGGCGGCCCGTAACCACGTAAGATCAACAATCGCTGGTCATGGTCTTTGGCGACTGTACTGATCACTGGAGGGGCTGGCTTCATTGGCAGTCACACCTGTCTGGTGATGATCGGTGCCGGCCATGACGTGGTTGTCATCGACAACCTGCACAACAGCAGCGTCGAAGCACTCCACCGGGTGGCGGAACTCTGCCAGCTCAGCCCCTGCCGGCACGCTGATCATCAGGACGGGGTTCATCAGGCCTGGGAAACCGCCTCAGGTGATCGCCGGCTGCGCTTCCTCAACGGTGACATCCGAAGCCCGGAGGCCCTCGATGGGGCGTTCCGCTGCGGCGGCAGCGGCGGGGGCGTGGCGGCCGTGCTGCATTTCGCCGGCCTCAAGGCCGTGGGTGACTCGATCCAGGAGCCGCTGAGCTACTGGCACGTGAACGTCGAAGGCAGCCGCTGCCTGCTCGAGGCGATGCGGCGCCACGGCTGCCGGACGATCGTGTTCAGCAGCACCGCCGCGCTCTACGGCTGCCCCCAGGAGCTGCCGATCCCTGAGAGCGCCTGCATTCAGCCGGCGAATCCCTACGGACAGACCAAGGCGGCGGTGGAGCGGATGCTCGCCGACATCGCCGGCAGCGAGCCGGGATGGCGCATGGCCAGGTTGCGCTACTTCAACCCCGTGGGAGCGCACCCAAGCGGACGCATCGGCGAAGACCCCAATGGGATCCCTTCCAACCTGTTCCCCCTGATCACCCAGGTGGCCATGGGACTCCGGTCCCACGTGCAGATCTTCGGCTCCGACTGGCCCACACCGGATGGCACCGGCATCCGTGACTTCATCCATGTGATGGATCTGGCCGAGGGCCACAGGCAGGCCCTGGATCTGCTCCTGACGACGGACGAACAGATCCTCACCCTCAATCTCGGCAGCGGCCAGGGACACTCCGTGCTCGAAATGATCGAGGCCTTCGAGCGGATCAACGGCGCTCCGGTGGCCTACGAATTCGCTCCCCGCAGACCCGGTGATGTGGCGGAGAGCGTGGCCGACTCAACAGCTGCGCAGCAACTGCTGGGCTGGTCCACCACCCGCAATCTGGAGGACATCTGCAGGGATGGCTGGGCCTGGCGACAGCAGAACCGGCACGGTTACCGCAGCCGGAGGTAGAGCCATGTCTGCAGCGCCGCCGGCAGGAGGCGCAGCCCGAAGGCCGCCACGGCCCACAGCAGGTTGGGCGCCGAAAACAACCGCAGCTCCCGCATCGCCCGGATCCGCACATGCAGGTCGGCCCAGGCCTGCTGCCAGCCACCACGGCGCCCGAAGAACCCGGAATCCCGCTGGAAGTTCAGCAGCGGTTCCGCCAGGTTGGCGAAAACAAAACCCGATCCCGCCGCCGAGATCCAGAGGTGATAGTCCTCGGTGCGTTTCACATCCTCCCGGTAGCGCAGGCCGGCTTCAAAGACACGGCGCCGCAGCATCACCGTGGGGTGGTTGAGGGGATTGCTGCGCGGCAGGGTGGCCACAATCGCCCGGTGGCTCAGGGGCATGCGCTTGAGCTGCAGATAGGCGCCGTGCTCATCGACCTCATGGCAGGCCGTGCCAAGGATGTCGACGTCCGGGTGCTCCGCCAGGAACCGACGCTGGCGCTCCATCCTTCCGGGCAGGGATTCGTCGTCGGCATCCATCCGCGCGATCAGACCGATAGCGGGGACGCGCAGCACCTCCTCCAGCAGCTGGTTGAGGCCGTGGGCCAGCCCCCGTCCCTCGGCCACCTCCCGGAGCACCAGCCGGGCGGGGGCGGCGGCGGCACGGAAAAGTTCGGGATCGCTGAGGGTCCCCCCATCCACCCGCAGGTAGAGGAGATCGCCGGGGGCCAGGCTGGCGGCCGTGCTGCGGATGGCCCGCAGGGCCAGGGCCGCCGGGGTGTCCCCCTTCATGCAGAGCAGGGTTGCAATGGGCGCGGTCACAGCGCCGAAGCGGACTGCAGGGGAAGCTTGATCTCCTCGTGGGCGGCCCGGGGAACGAAATCCTTCAGGGCCGCCACATCCACCCGCTGCCCCGCGAGGAAGCGTTCGAGCAGGGCCTCGCTGGAGTCGTCATCGAAGGCGCCGGCCCGGTTGTCGAGGATCGTCTGCACCTTGTTGATGGGTGCGCAGAAGGCCACCGACTGCTCGAAGCAGAGCAGGTCAGGCTTGCCCAGGGCGAAGAGGGAGCTGGAGGAGGACAGCACCTGCTCCAGCCGATTGGGGTTGGTGTAGGGGAGCGTGCGCAGCAGGCCGATCAGATCGGCGAGGCGATAGACGGAACTGGACACCTCGATCGGGTAGCCGAAGTCGCCGGTCTGACCCACCCAGCGAAACCGCAGACCCGAAGCCACGGGCTGGAAATCCGGCAGCGGCTGGTCGCAGTTCATCGAATAGCAGCGCGTGGTGTTGCGGCCGACGCGCAGGGAGAAGCCGATGACGGAGGGCTGCTGCTCCAGGGCCTCCACGATCGATCGCAGCGAAAAGGGCCGCACGAAGATGTTGTCGTCGACGAGAAACAGCAGCTGCTCACAGCTGGCGCGCCAGGAACGCAGCCGCAGCCGATCCAGGATCAGGCGCCAGCGGGACGGGGCCGGTGGTTGCCGCAGGCAGGCCAGCAGGTCCCTCCGGAAGGAGCGCTCCTCCACCCAGTCGATCATGAGCCGGCCCCGGAACTCCTGCTGGAGCTGGGCATAACCCTGGGCAAACGCCTCTGAGCTGGCCCGGTACAGCACCGTGATCGGCGTCTGCGCCGCCTCCCTGCAGTGCAGGGCGAACGAGGCCAGGGTCGCCTGCAGCTGCAGCGGCCGATCCTTGGAGAAGATCAGGGTGAGGGCGCGCATCAGAGCTGGGGGGGAGCCGGGAACTGGTCGTGGATCGCCTCACCATCCAGAAGGGATCGGTACAGCCGTTCGTACTGGTCGGCGATGCGCTCCCAGGTGAAGTGGGCCTGCCAGGCCCGGTAAGCGGAGTCGGCCATCCGGCGGCGGCCGGCGGCATCGGCCACCAGGGCCTCCAGCCGCTGGGTTCCGGCGGCCACATCGGCCCGCACACTGCCTTCCCGGTCGTCACTGCGCTCACCGGGCAGCAGCTCGCCTCCCCCGGTCCAGGCGATGATCTCGGCCGCATTGCCCACCGGCGTGACCAGGAACGGCGTGTGGGAGGCGGCGGCTTCGAACAGCACCAGGGGGGAGCACTCGATCCAGGAGGGGAACAGCAGCAGGTCGGCCTCGAGGAAGGCGCTCACCGTGTCCTCGCGGGAGAGGGCATGGCCGAGGACCTGACGGCCGGCCGCCGCGTTGCGACGCCGGTTGAGGCGCTTCATCACCTGCAGCTGGGTGGGAAAGGCCAGGGCCCGGAGCCCCTTGCCCCTCAGCAGGTGGTAGAGGCCCCGGGCCAGCTGCCGCGGCGTCAGGGAACGGGCCAGGGACTGGGAGAAATCCGGGCTGACCAGCAGCAGGGTGGCCTGCCGAAGCTGGGAGCGGGAGAACATCTCGAGGGCCTCGGCCTGCCCCTTGGCCACCGACAGATAACCGGAGACATGCAGGATCAGGAGATCGTCTTCGGGGATGCCGAGCCGGGCCCGCAGGCCGGGATCCCGGGGACGGACGAACTCCTCGGCCGCCGCCCCGTTGGGAATGATGGCGATGCGATCGACACCCTCCCGGCGGGCGAAATCGATGTCGCGGTAGGAGTCCGAAAGAAAGACGCAGGTGTCATAGCTGCGCATCCATTCGCCCATGGCGGCGAAGTAGGCGGCGAAGGTGGGATCACCCAGGGCGGAGAACCCCGTGGGAACGAAGACCTTGCGGGCCTTCAGCTGGGGCAGCAGCGGCAGCATCAGATCGGTGGCCCACTGCTGCGCCGCGAAATTGACGATCACGTCGGCATCGGAGCCGAGCAGATAACGCTGGTAGCCGGAGACGTCCCCCCAGACCCCCACCGCACTCTTGCCCTGGACGTCGAATCCCTTGACCTTCACCCCCTCGATGCTGTCGCCCGTGCGGGCCGGGTCGGCACGGGTGGCGACGGTGACGTCGTGGCCCCGGGCCACCAGCCGCTCGGAGATCTGCCGCACCACCTCCGACATGCCATGGCGGGCCGGCAGATAGGACTCGACCGTATGGAGGATCTTCATGGGCCGGCGGGGCTGGGGCGAACCTACGCCGCTGCCGGGGCGGTGGAATAGAGCAGGGTCATGCCCGGCAGGCTGAGCCCGGAGTGCACCGCCTGGAAGCGGCCGGGACAGGCGGCCAGGGACTCCTCGACGGCCTGGCGGGGGCCGATGTTGTAGCCGGACTCGGGGGACTGGAGAAAGGTGTCGTGCAGCAGCAGCACCGGATCGGGGACAGCCGCCAGGATCCCGTCGATCTCCCGCCTGACGCTGGCGTGGCTGTGGTCGCCATCGAGGAAGAAGAGGGGAGAAGGGGGACGCCCCGCCCGCTCCCACAGCCCGAGGGAGGTGGTCAGGCCGTCACCCTGGTGGAGCTGGACACCCTCCAGGCCCCGCACCATGGCTCCCCGCTGGGCGTGGGGGTGTTCCACATGGTCGACGTCGTCGGGGAGATCGCAGGAATGGATGGTGGTGGGAATATGGAAATACTGGGCGATTTCATGGAAGATCCGAGCCGACTTGCCGATGTTGGTGCCCCATTCGAAGATCAGGGACGGCTGGAAGCGACACACCGTCGCCGTCATCAGCATCAGTTCCTGGAGAGGGAAGGGATGGACGCCGACAACAGGAACCAGGGTGCGGGCCACGAACGCGGAGGTGACCCAGCCGTCCACCTCAAATTCGCCACAGGCGGGATTGCGGGAGGGGTTGGCCGTGCTGAGGAAGGGATCCAGGGATGTCGAACGTTCGGCGGAGGACCCACCAAGATCCAGCAGCCGAGTAAGGAGTCCCATGGTTGTGAATCGGGCGGGCAGGGGGAGTCCTCAGGTGGAGGAGGACGTCATCAGGGCATGATCCCACATCTCTGCGAGACCAAGCTGGAGAGATACATCCGGACGCCATCCGCAGGCGGAGCAAAGCTTCCGGGCATCGAGCACATTGGCCTCCACATCGAATCGCCGTGAGGGCAGATGGCGCACCTGGATGGTGTGTCCGGCCGCCTCTGCCAACGGGCGAAGCAGGGCGATCACATCGAGATTGCTGGCGCCGATGCCGGTGCCCAGGTTATAGATTTCACCATCTTCCCCGAAGTCCAGAGCCGCAAGAATGCCGCTGGCCACATCACTGACGTGAATGTAGTCACGGATGGTTCCGGCATCGCCGTAGATCTCGATCTCGCGTCGCGTAAGGATGGCGTCGATGGCGGCGGCGAGGAAGCCCTGGCCGGTCCTGGAACGCTGCTGGACGCCGTAGGCGTTGGCCGGCCGGACCACCACCACCGGCAGGTCGCGGGTGTGATGGAACATCAGGGCGTAGTGATCGATGGTCAGCTTGGTGATGCCGTAGGGGCTGATGGGGGCCGTCGGGTGGGATTCCGCGATGGGCAAGGTGCAGGGGGGACCATAGACCGTGCCCCCGGAGGAAACGAGCAGCAGACGGCGGACCCCTACGGCCATCGCCTCCTCCAGCAATCCGACGCTCCCCGGCAGATTGGCGAGCAAGTCGAAGACGGGATCGCCGTAACTGGTCTTCGGGACGGTGGCGTAGGCCAGGTCGATCACCTCGCAGCCCGGCTCGAGGATCTCCCGCATCTGGGCGCGGTTGCCGAGGTCGGCGCAGCGATAGGCGCACGGAAGGGCGGCCATATGGGCACCGGGGGGACGCCTTCCGACGACAATCACCTCACGGCCGGAGGCGATCAGGGCCAGGCTGACCAGGGAGCCGATGAACCCGGCACCGCCGATGACGATCGTCTTCATTGGGGCCCCCTGAGCCGTTGCGCCAGGCGCCAGAGGCGCTTGGCCATACTCCGGAAGGGTCCCGCGGTGTGCAGAAGTTCGTAGGCGGGGGAGGCACGGACCATCCAGGCCCCTTTCATGGCCTGGACGCGGGCAACGGCGTCCAGGCGGAGAGGCTCTCTTGCTGCACCGGGGGCCAAGTTTTGGATAGCCAGGAGCAGAACCTCCTGCATGCGGCCGAAGTCGAGGGGGGGCTGCAATGAAGAAGCGTCACCATGGGTGAGAGCAGCGATAGCCTGCACAGAGGAATCATCACTGGCCAAGCCTGCAGCAGCAGCGATGTTCTCCGAGCAGATCGTGATCAGGCGACTGCGGAATGGGGACGGGCCGACTCGAGACATGCTGCCGGGAATCTCCCGGTAGACGAGCAGAACCTGTCCAACGTTAGCCACGGAACCGATCCGAGAAAGGCGTGACCACAACTCATAGTCTTCCGGGGGCTGCCGAGCTGGGTCCGTCGTATAGCCGCCGACCTGCTGCAGCGCGGAACGACGTAAGAGGACTGAGCTATGAACAAACGGATTATTGAACAACAACTGATAGCGCAGGGTTGGCTCATCGACAGGATGGCGGTGAAACCGATCCACGAGATGATCCACCTCCATGATCTGGGCCCATGAACCCACCAGAACACAGTCCTGGTGGGCTTCCATGTGAGCCACCTGCAAGGCAAGGCGTTCGGGATGGGAAAGATCGTCCTGATCCTGCCGAGCCACATAGGTTCCACGGGCCAGGGAGATGCCATGGTTGAGTGTACGGGCAAGACCCTGATTGTCCTGCCGCAGAAAGCGCAGGCGCTGATCGTCAAACTCCTCAAGGACAGAAGCGGACCCATCGACAGAGCCATCGTCAATGACGATCAACTCAAAGTCGGTGAACGACTGAGAAAGGATGCTGGAGATGGCCGCATGCAGATAAGGGAGACCGTTGTAAACGGGCAAGACAACGGAAACGCATGGGGAGGGAGACGTCATCTAATCAGCCTGATCCGAAGAGGCCAGGCCCTTGGTAGCCTTGACATGCCAGCCGTAGCAGCTGTAGTCGCAAGAGCCTCGATCAAGAGATGAACAGATCTGCAAAAACCTCAGAATAGCAAGCATCGCCAACCGGACATGCCACGACTCCTTAGCAAGGGAGTAGGAGCGGCACATCTGCGGCAGCCTCCTGATTTCCTGGGCGAGATACTCAAAATAGTTTCCATTCGGCGTCATCTCCACGCAACTGAATCCAAGATCCTCTAAATGCCTGGAATACCAGTTACGGGAAAAACCAGTTGAAAAGAAGTAAGGCGAGAAGTGCGTAAAACTACAGAATGGAGCCGTGAGTACAAGCAGACCACCAGGACGCAAGACACGCGTGAGCTCTCCAATTGCCGCCACAGGGTCGGGGAGATGCTCCAGAACCTCGGTACACAAGACAACATCGAAAGAATCACTGGGTGCCGGAATAGTGACGATATCGCAGACATAATCAGTGGCACCATAGGTCCAGCTTTCAACATGACCCCCATGGCCATCACCCTTGCCGTCATAAGCAGCGTTGTCCTGCGAGACGTAGTGAAGATGGGAGCAGAACCGTCGATACTTCTGCTCGCCAGAACCGGCATCGAGCAACCGAGATTTCGGCACAAGCTCGGCGAGAACTGATTGGACCCACTGATCACGGTTACCGGAGTTCGTCGTCCCAACGGTCAGGACAGGATCCTGAATTCGGCGGGTTACGGAGATCCACTGCCGAAAAGAAGCTTGAGAGTTTTTGCTGAACTGATTGCAAGCATACAGCTGTCGGTCGATGCCCCTTTTGACCTGAACAATGGGAGACAGAAAACGCTTCAAGGGGTCAGGGATCGTCATGGGTCAACCCAGGTCGCGGCATCGACAAGAACACTGTTGATGAATGTATTGGCAAACAACATGTAGCCGTGCTCGCACAAGTAATCTGTCACTCCCAACGGTCGTCTTGTGGTACGAACGGTGCTGTACTCCAGGTCCTCCACACAAAGAAGGGGAGGCCGAAAGCGTGCAATGTCCCAGCTGGACAACACATCAAGATCACCTCCCTCGACATCGATGCAAAGCAGTTCAGGAACACCGTTGCCTTCAAACAGCTGATCGAGGCTGATCGGCTCCACAGAAATCTCCTCTACCACCGAAGCCCCAGGAGTCTTCAATGCGCGACTCAAAGCATCAGGATCAAACGTGCTGAGTGTCGAGGGCTCGAGAACATAGAAGGTCAGCGGATCCTCACCCGCCGAAATGACATTCGTCAGCACCTTGTCGCGGGGACGTGCAGCGGCAAAGTCCTGAGCCAGGAAGGGAATCGGCTCAACACAGATACCAGCAGCACCTCTCGCGTAAAATAGATAGGTGTTGCTGTAATGGAAAGGATGGTTGGCGCCGACGTCGAAATAGCTCTGAATATCAATGCCACACTGACGGGCAACAAAGTCAATGATCAGGTCTTCACCACACTGGGAATAGCTTTCTCGGGCGTACGATGCAGAAGCGGCAGGCGTGGCAGTTGGCTGAGGAAGACTCTGGCGATACTCAGGAATGATTGATTGCAAACGACGTCGTATTGCGCCAAGCATACAAAAACTTAGGCAAAAGCTTGATCCTTTGGAAGATCGAAAGCCGTGAAGCGCATAAGATTAGCACAATGCCGTGCATAAGCCACGGCATTGGGTCGTAGTGCCTAGCCGCCGATCCAGCTGCACCCTTGACGGGGCGCACCAACTCATCAATACCGTAAGTCGCTAGGCACTCAGGCAGGAAGTGCGATCTACAATTCAACAGGTTAGACATAATAAACGCAACGTCCATCCAGTCAAAAGAAAGGTTAAGCTCATTCCACTTGCTGAGACTGGAGCTCAGCAGGAGATCACGCCTATACATTCCATAAAAGTAGGAAGATATCGGAACCTCCAGATATCGGCAGACATTCTCATAACATGAGCTGCTGAACAGAACTTTCGGGAACGAGTGCGGGACCTCGGTAACCTCTGTAACATAGTTGTGAACAACAAAACCCCACCCGAGATAGTCCAGGCCCGGGTAATGGGCAAGGCATTCTAGACTCCTAAAAATCAGACTTGGATCAAGTACATCATCATCAGCAAGCCACAGAAAGTGATCAGCTGAAGACTCAGCAACTAAGCTAAGGAAGTTATGTGTAGGGCCCAAGACCTTCTCTCGCTTTATGTAGCGCATACACGGTATGCGGCTTTGCCACTCCAGATAGATTTCTCGGGACTCCAAACCGTCAGAGTTATCCCCGATAAGCACCTCATCTGGCAAACACGTCTGACCTGCTATGGAGGCCAGCGCACGTCTCAACAGAATCGGCCTATTCCGAGTGGGTATGCCAATGCAGATTGTCAAGAGTCTTTCGCCCTCACATGTCAATGAGCCCACATCATATCAAAAGCATGTAATCGAGAAAGCCAAGGATTCTGATGTGACATAGGCCGCCAAGATCCCATGCAAAGGTGGACCTTCAAATGAAACTATCTCAGAGGTGAGCGAGAAGAACGAAACAGCCAGGGCACTACCAGCAGCATCTTCACACAGTCAATGAACAGTTTGGAACAGCCATTTGAATATCCAGGCGTGAACCAGAAAGGGGAGGCCGCTCGCCATGCAGCATACATTGGCAGGACAAAACAAGAGCGGAGAGACATTAATGAGCAAGGCTCAAAGCCAAGTATCAATGCTCCTGTTAGCGCTAACCACAAAACTAACACTGAAGTGGATAGCATCTGCCGCTAATAGGAGTGCGCAAGTGCCAGATAAAGGATGGGCATGTAACGGAAGCCAAATCCGGTCAGAAACCAGTTTGACGTTATTCAGACAACCTATTCTTCTCGTGATAAAGCCAAGGAAGAAGTGAATATCTGAAAAATTCGTAACCGAGGTCGAGCTGAAGACCTACCGGGGAAAGGGATGGCAAACCAAAAGCAGCCAAGAACCAGAGATTCCCAGTACAGAGCTAGGGATGACGGGGACAAGAACGCCGTGCAGCAGTCGAGTGCTGTGCATCTCGGAAATCGCAGATTGAAGATAGGGACACCATTGGCGAATGGTCATCACCTTGACCGGGCATCGAATGCATGCATACGACATTCGAGCTGGAGTCAAGCCCACGCACAAATACACACAATGGAGAAAGTTCGTAATTGCAGCGAGTGTAAGCCCTCAGGTTCTCGGTTGATCAAGATGTCTACGAATGCGTTTGCAATAGGTGTTGAGCTAGCGATTACACGCCTTGATCATGGGAGGACATCGGGCTGAGTTTTGCATCAGTCAAATAACAGATGGTTGCGCCTGGCGGCATCCAGGTATCGGCCTCCGCGAGGATGGCTCTAGCATGAAGCGGATTCAAGCCAGGATAGATCCTACGAATCGAGTCAGGACAATCCTCAGGCGCAAGGACAGCAACACCGAGATAGTCCTGGCCTTGGAGATACTTGTTTCGATCCAAAAAGCAGAGCGGTTTCTGATGAAGCCGCGAGGTAATCAATGCACCGTAAAAGCCAGCACCGTAAATCGCTGTTGGTACATGTGCCTCAAGGTGCTGATCAGCGTCAAGGGAACCCAGAGCCTTCGACCAGAAAGCCAGAGCATCAAGGGCTTGAGTGATGTCTGAACGACCATCAGTCTGTGGACCGCCACTGGACGTGGCAGAAACCACCGCCCGCTCCGCAATGACAACGTAGGCACCACGGAACAGATCACGGGAGAGCGTATGCGCGACAAGACCAGCCAGCTCACATGTCCGCATCAGGCTCGAGGCCGTGAAATGGTTGACATGATCCACCACCAGAAAGTCACCCGTGTTGCTCAGAGGATCGGGAACCGTGAAAAACACCTTGCCACCAGGAGCCAGCAATTCAGCAAGACACTTCAGTGTTCCAATGGGATCGACAACATGCTCAAGCACAAAATGGGCCGTGACGAGGTCGAAGCGACCTTGCCAGTCTGCAGGAAGACAATGGGTTGCCTGTTCGGACGCGGGGACCCAGCCCTGCCAGAACCAAACGTAATCATCACTGACATCAAAGATGGATGGACGCAGATCAGGCCTTGACTCCAGCAAGGACCGCAGGGTGGTTCCCTTAGCGGCACCAAAATCGAGTACCCGAGCGTTCAGGGCCAGACCAATGCCTGCCAGCATCTCGGCTTGGCGCTGTGTCCGAAAGACAGGCTGGCCGTCACGGACCCCATAGAGTTGGTCGTGCTGATCAGATTGCAGCGAGATACGATACTGCGTATCATAAAACTCTTGAATCTTTGGCAAGTCCGGAGATTGCCCATGCCCACAGTTTCGACAGATATAGGTCTGGGTGGGAATTGCAAGATGGGTGGAGATAGAAGTAATCGCTGGCGCAGCAGCGGAGTAATCTGGGGACGTGAGAGTTGCGCCGCAAACACGACATTGGGTCATCATCATATTGCTTTCAGATCGCGACTTCTGCTTGATCAAGAATAGCACGGAAGTCTTGGCCACCCGCAAACGAGCCCTTCCAGCTGATCTTCACTCCCAATGGATTCGCAAAGTTGAAGTAACGGAATTGGATCGACCATCGAGGATAGGCATCGACATTCTCGCCGGACTGATGCAGTGTGAGAAAGTCCATCAGCAGCAGGTCTCCGGGTTCCGTAAGCGGAGATTGACGCTGGTACTTTGCCAGCCGATCCGCCTCACCGACAAGGCGGAGGGCGTAGGCACCCTGCTGAGCAGAGTCCGACGCTGTATGGACAGGAACGATGCCTTCACGATGGGATCCGATACAGACCTCTACCGGGCCCAGCGATGGTCGGATCGAGACAAGGGGTGTCCAATAGACAATGCCATCAAGACTGCGCAACTGGGCAGGAAACTCCTGATGCCAAGGAGCACGGAATGTGGACTCACCTGGACAATCGATGCGAATGCCATAGCCGCCAGCAGCCAGTCCTGGTGTGGATCCTGAGCGAAGTTCACGAAACAAGCATGAATTCCGCATATCACTGACAAGCTGCATGAACTCCGGGATCTGCTTGACCGCGTCATACACTTCTCCTCCGTAGGCACGATCACGCCTGATCAGGGCCATGAACCCCTCCGTCATGGCGAGATCAGCAGTCTGCGTGGGGGCGTCAACCTGGTACTTGGAACACAAGAGTTCTATGATGACTCTTATTCCTTCAAGAATCGGGGCGACTTGGGTTGATTGATCGTAGAACCCCTTAAGGAGCAGAATTCCACTATCCCGAAACGCGCCTCTCTCCAGGTCCGTGACTAACGACATTCCAATCTCCTTAGATGCTCTCTCCAACCGACAGTGGCTGGGCGAAGATGCTGTAAGGCAACCGAGGGATCAACCGAAGAACAAAGATCGAGATTGGCAACGTAAGGTGTAAAGAAGACATCACCCTGATCCCACGGAACTGGATCATAAACCATGTACTCCACCCCAACGGCCGCAGCCTCAAAAGCCTCATGGCAAAGGTAAGCAGCGGCTCCATGACCCGTAACGTAACGGGTACCTCCAACCGCCTGCACCAAGCTGAGCACACGGTTCCAGGAGGTACCCTCCACACCCATAGCTGAGGATCTCATCCTCCTGGCTGGCAAAACTCCCCAGCGATCGGCGGGTATCTCAGCGCTGGCAATCAGCCGACCAACCATGGAACTGGAGACCATCGTCTCATCGAACAGCTTGAGGGCCTGCTGCCGGTAGGGTCGGGCCCTCAAGCTCTGAGACAACAGGGCGCGATGGGCCAGAAAGAACTCCTCCCCCGGCAGCCCCAGATCCATGATCCGTGGAAACGATGCGCCACGCACCAAAGGGATTGTCATCCACTTGGTCGTCTGACCATATCTGACCTGCACTCGATTCGTGAATGAGCCCTTGGAGAACTGAGCATCATCTAGCCAGATCAGAACATCCGCCAAAGCCATCTGGGCCATGAAGCCGACCCAGGGGTAGTACATGGGCTGACTGATGACAACCGTAGTCATACGGTCTCCAGAAGCATCTCCATCATCGTGACATCATGGTAGTGGTTCCCATCAAAATAATGCTGCTTGAGATGGCCAACCATCCGATACCCAATCGAGGCGTAAAGGTGTAAGGCGATCTGATTATCCGACCTCACCTGCAGCATCAGCTTGCGAAGGCCCAGATGGACTCTCGCCTCGTCCGCCAAGGCCAGCATGGCGCGGCGGCCACAGCCAGATCCTTGCCAACGGGGATGCAGGGCAATGCCCACCCAGGCGTACCGATCCAGACCATGGCGGTCCGTCAATTGGACAAAGCCCGCGGTGCTACGGCCATCCAGCTCGATCACCCGAAACCAGCCCATGGTTTCTCTTCGGCTGACCCAGGCCTGGACATCGACCGTCGCATCAGGGTCAGGATGGGCCAGAAGTCGATGCTGCAAGGGGATGTCCGTGCGCAGCTCCCTGAGGACCTCTTCATCGGCGTGGGGGATAAACCGACGCAATCGCAGGGTCATGACCGGCAGCGCAGATAGCCACCGGGGGATGAGGAAAGGACGAGCTTTCCATTCAGGACCGGATCCGGCTCGAAGCGATCCTGCTCCAGCAAGTAGTCCCGCAAGGCCGACAGAGGTTCGTCTCCCTTGTACCAGATCTTGGAGCGCTTCTTCGGCGCCTGATCCTCCTCCACATGGCCCACCAGGGTGTCGGCAACCACCAGATAGCATCCCCTGGTCACCAACGGCCCATAGGCGCGGCATTCCTCAAGAACATGCTGGCGGCTGTGATCGCTGTCGAGCACCACCATCACTCGTGCCCCTTCAGGGATCAGACGGCGCACCTGCTCAAGGGTTGGGATGTCAACCGATCCACCCTCAATCAGATCCACCCTGTGGGCCAGTGGATGGCTCTGAATCGCCTCGCGATTGTGCGGTCGAATGTCAATATCCACTCCGATGACCCTGCCATTGCCAAGGATCTCCAGGATCGAGGCCATGAACAGGACCGATCCACCCCTGGCGACTCCGGTCTCGATAATGATGTCGGGCTTGCTGTTCCAGATCACTTCCTGTGTGGCGAGGACATCGGCTGGCATCTGGATGATCGGGACACCCATCCACGTCCAGAGATAGGAGTAGTCGTAACGATCAAGTTCGGTGATCAGCGCAAGCGAATGGGAGAACGCCTCATGATCCTGTCCTAAAGCCAGGCAGTTTTGCTCTCTGGACTGCTCAAACTGCTGTCGGTCATCAGTCGTCATGGGGTCAGGATCGGTGATAAGGAAAACAAAAATGCAGAACAGGCTATTGGCGGATACCCCTATCCCGTCAGGTGCTGTTGCACGAGTTGGAAAATACGTACTGCGTCCTGCTGGGAAAAACCAGAGTAACTGGGCAGATTAAGACTTCTCATATGGATTGTCTCGGAAAGAAAAGGCTGGGAAGAGGCCTTTCGCCCAGGAACAGACGTGGAACTGAGAGGCCAGAAAAAGACACGACCATCAATTCCATGCTCCTGAAACTGCTTCAGCAGTTGATCCCGATCGAAGGCCACCGAATGGTCCACCACCATGGTCGGCATCCAATACCCATTGACCACGTGGGACGGCTCCGGGTTCATCTTGACTGGGAGAGATGAAAAGAGCTTGTGGTAGCGGGAGAAAGTCAGACGCTTCTCATTGATGAGTTCTTCAATTCGCTCCAGTTGCGCGCAACCGATGGAAGCTTGTATGTTGCTCATCTTGTACTTGAATCCCACCCGCTCAGGCCAGAACTGCCTGGGTTCACCTTTGGCACGGCCATGGTTGGACAAGGTGAGCACCTGTTCGTAGAGGTGACTGTCGTTGGTGACGAACATGCCACCTTCCCCGGTAGTCAGCGTCTTGGTTCCATGAAAGGAAAAAACACCGAAACGGCCCAGGCTTCCTGCCCTCCTGCCATGCCACTGGGAGCCAATCGCCTCAGCGGCATCTTCGATCACAGGGATGCCATAGCGCTCGCCGATCTCCAGAAGCCGATCCATGGCGCAGAGGTTGCCGTACAGGTGAACCGCCACAATCGCCTTGGTTCTTGCCGTAATCCCCGCTTCCACCTGATCCGGGTCAAGGCACCAGGTATCGGGAAGAATGTCGACGAAGACCGGCTGGGCCCCCAGATGAACGATTGGCGCCGCCGTGGCCACCCAATTGGTGTCTGCCATGATGACTTCGTCTCCAGGGCCGATCCCAAGGGCGTGCAAGCCCATGTGCAGCGCTCCCGTGCAGCTGCTCGTAGCAAGGGCATGGCCGACGCCGAGGTGCTGACGAAAAGCCTCCTCAAAACGGACGATGTAGTCGTAGCAATGCTCACCCCAACCATTGCGGGCAGCATCCGTGGCGTAGGCCACCTCCAGCTCCGTGATCGACGGCCTTGTGTAGGGAATTCTGGGTGGGGAGAAGTCGTCCATGACTCAGATGGCCGAGAGGATGGGGATCGCCACCTTCACGGGGACGTCGATCCTGCCTCTGAGTTGGGCCTTCACTTCGCCCGCCAGGTTCCATGGAAGCACAAGGAGCTCATCAGGCTGCCGCTCCAGAAGATCATCAACATTAATGATGGGAATGTGGCTTCCTGGCAGCCATTTTCCAATCTTGCTGGGGGCTAAGTCGGCCACCGCTTCCAGCAGATCGCTGCGGATGCCGGCGAAATTCAGCAGGGTGTTTCCCTTGGCCGCGGCACCATAGGCAAGCACCAGCTTCCCGGACCGGCGAGCAGCCAGCAGATACTCCATCAGCGCGAACTTGGCTTCCAAGGCGCGCTTCTGGCAGCGGTCGTAAGCCTCCAGGGACGTAAGCCCGGCTGTGGACTCCTCCGCAAGGACCCCCTCCACAGCCTGCCGTTCCTGCGGGCTCTGGGCAGCAGCCGCAGGATCTCCGCTGCGGGCAAGCCATACCCTCAGGCTGCCGCCGTGGGTGGTGATCTGCTCAGCGTTGAGCACCATCAGCCCGGCATCCTCCGCCATTCGCTGCAGAGTCGTAAGGCTCAGGTAGCTGTAGTGCTCGTGATAGATCGTGTCGAACTGGTTTCCGTCAAGCAATCGCAACAAGTGGGGAAACTCCACAGAGGCCACACCAGATGGCTTGAGAACACGGGAAATTGCCGCCAGGAAGTCATTGATATCTGGGACATGCGCAAGCACGTTGTTGGCCACCAAGAGATCGGCCCGGAAACCCTGGGAAACCAGCTCGGCCGCAAAATCGCCACCGAAGAATCTCTCGAGCGTGTCGATACCTTTGCTTCTCGCAGCCTCCGCCGTAGCGCGGGTTGGCTCGATGCCGAGGCACGGGATCCCTTGCGCCTTCACGTACTGGAGCAGATAGCCATCGTTGCTGGCCACCTCCACAACCAGACTGCCTGGACCGAGCGAAAGTCGATCGACGGCCGCCCTGACGAACCGCTCCGCATGCTGACACCAGGTGATCGATGTGCTGGAGAAGTAGGCATAATCCGCAGTGAACAACTCATCTGCTGGTGCATGCATGGGCAGCTGGACGAGCCAGCAGTTGGAGCACACATACACGCGCAGGGGAAAGGTGACTTCCGGCAGACTCAGCTTCGCCTCGCACAGGTAGGCATTGCTGGGGGGCTGATGGCCGAGGTCAATGACTTCATGCTGCAGTGGAGTCCCGCAGTGTCGGCAGTGGTGGGTCACGGCAGGCTCTCCAGCAGGGGCAGCGACCGGTCACGCTGACTCAAGTCCCTGGGCTGCATCGGCCAGTCGATGCCGAGCTGGGGATCGTCCCATCGCACACCGGTCTCCTCCGAAGGGCGATAGGGAGCGCCGTGAAGGTAAAGCAAAGTGCTGTCAGGCTCCAGCACCTGAAACCCATGGGCACAGCCCGTAGGGATCAGCAGTGAGTTCCCGGCTTCGGCGCTCAGGTCCACCGCCACCCAGTGGCCACGCGTCGCGGAGCCAGGCCGCAGGTCAACGGCCACGTCCCAGACGCGCCCCACCACACAGGTGACCAATCGGACCTCTGGAGGCGCCCCCCGTTGGAGATGCAGGCCTCGAAGCGTTCCGGGGCATGGGTTGTGGCTGAGATTCACCTGCTCAATCGGCCGTTCCCCTCCCCAGAGCTGGTTCCATTCCTCGCGCCGGAAGACATTCAGGAAGCGGCCACGGTGATCGCCATGCGACTGGCGGCTGATCTCCACCACACCCTCAAGGGCCGTGGCGCGGTGGCTGGTCTCGGCCATCTCAGGCGAGAGCGGGCCGACGCAGCACGGTGAAGGCGTCGAGATCCTCCTGACCCCAGCCATCGGCGATGCCACTGAGGCGCTGAAAAGCCACGTCCAGACCGGCCTCCTCTGCAAACCCTCGCATCCGCTCGGCGGTCATGTCGCTGCGGTTGCCGGGATTGTGAGCCCAGTCGCTGTTAGGAGCCACCGTCCCGTAGTTGGAGTGGTGCAGGAACGCACTGCCACCGGGCCGCAGGACCCGCGCAATCTCATGGACATAGGCCCGCACCACGGACGAATCGAAATGAACCATGGAATCAAAGGTATAGACAAGCGAATGGGAACTCGAATCGACCATCGAGAGGGAATCACCATCGGTAACGAAGTAACGGAATGTGCAGCCGTCGCGCTGCTCACCGAACCGCTCCCTGCAAGCCTCGATGCAATTGGGATTCACATCAATGAGCGTGATCGATCCAGCCAGCCTACGTAAATGCTCTGTATTGCGGCCATGGCCCGGAGCAAGCTCAAGAACGTCAGTGAAGTCAAGATCCTTGATGATGGGCCAGATCACCCCCTCCCACTGCTTCTGGATGTAAGGCTCAGCGTCCCGGTAATAGTTGCCTTCTGCATGGGCGTCACGGCACTGGGCAATGGTTTTGAGACGAATCATCTCAAGTGCCACATCGCCACAGACGGAAGCCGGATCCACCTGATCCAGCCGCCTGGAAGCCAGCGGAAGATCAGCAGCCATCCGATTCTGAAGCTCCTCCTGGAAGCAGAGAATCACACCACTGCGTGTCAGATCATGGGACAGAACCTGTTCGCGGAGGCTGTCGGGAAAGTCTGCCTTGACGATCCCGATGAGATCAAGCCAGGGCACCAACCGGCCCGGATTTTTCTGGACCCGCTCGATGGCCTGTCCCCTGGAGGCCGGAGGACGACTGGCCGACGCTGCGGCGATACGACCCAACTTCCTCCGGATCCTGGCCACCAGCGAACGCATCGAAATCCGATCCACGTCAGAACTCCATTATCCCATGACATCTGCCCGGGTGCCAGACATGAGCCATCAACGCATGCTCCAGTTCAGCTGCGGCCTGACGGCCCCTGGCACGAGATTGACAGCGCCATGCCGAGACTCATCATGCAAGTCTTCGATCACCTGAAAGCAGAACTTATCCTGAATGTGAAAATGGATACAGAGAGGCATGGCTGTTGTCGCCGCAAAATTCACTGAATATGTACCTTCATTGAGAAATCGCTCTGGCAGCCAGACAGTCACCCGGTGTCTTCCAGGGGCTTGAGGCGACGGCTGGCGAGGACTCGTTACGAACGCACATTGCCCCCCGATAAAGAAGTGAATGTTGGGAATAACAGGTGCGGTCAATGGCTCAAGAAGTTCGTACGTCATTTCCACACCAAACTCGCGATCGATATAGACAAAGCTGAGTTCGTTCCCATTCCGGTCCACCAGCCTTGCTCCAAGCATGCGACAACAAGCGTCTCCAAGCGGATCAGCCGAGAGGTCCAGTACAGAACTTGCCGTCTCCTCGCTGCTGGCGAAATAGGAGGCGGTGACGGATTCTGTGGGGCCGATCTGGGTGACCCTGCCATTCTCCAACAGCATGCATGAATCGCAGAGGCTGTTGACCGTGCTGAGGCTGTGGCTCACGAAAAGCACGGTGCGGCCCTGCCCGGTGACATCCTTCATCTTGCCGAGGCACTTCTTCTGAAACTGAAGATCACCCACGGCCAACACTTCATCAATGATCAGGATGTCCGGCTCCAGATGGGCGGCGACGGCAAAGGCCAGACGCACATACATGCCACTGGAATAGCGCTTCACCGGGGTATCGATGAAGCGGTGCACCTCGGCGAAATCAACGATTGCATCGAAAACCCGATCAATCTGCCGGCGTCGCATTCCCAGCAGCGTGCCATTGAGGTAGATGTTCTCGCGGCCGCTGAGCTCGGGGTGAAAACCGGTACCCACTTCCAGCAGGGAGCCCACCCGGCCGCGGATCTCGGCCATACCCGTGGTGGGCTCCGTGATCCGGGACAGGATCTTCAGCAGGGTGCTCTTGCCAGCCCCGTTCCTGCCGATCACGCCAAAGACCTTGCCCCGGGGAACTTCGAAGTCCACATCCCGCAAGGCCCAGAAGGTCTCACTGCTCATCCGCTGGCGTTGCCCCTTGCCCTGCCAGGGCCAGCGACCCCTGGAGCCACCATCGGTGTCGCTGGCGGTGGGCTCCGCCTTGCCCAGATGATCAATCCTGTAGGACTTACCCAGGGAGCGAACGGTGACGGCAATCTCTGAAGTCGAAGTCATACGATATCGGCGAAGCCCCTCTCAATGCGCAGGAAAACTGCCATGCCAATCACCAACGAGGCGACCAGCCCTGTCAGCATGCTCGCCATCATGGTGAAGGTGATCGGCACACCACCCAGCACCGACCAGCGGAATCCCTCAATCAGGCCCACCGTTGGATTGAGGGAATACAAGAACTGCCATCGCTCAGGAATCAATGCCGATGAATAGACGATGGGAGTCAGATAATTCCAGGCCTGCAGGGCGAACGGCACCGCATAGCCGAAATCGCGATGGTAGACATTCAGGGAGGCCACAATCAGCGTCAGGCCCAGGCCCATCAGGAACGCAGCCAGCAGGAAGAAGGGGGCGGCCAGCAGATGCCAACCCAGACCGAAGCCGAAGAGGGCCAGCAGAATTGCCAGGACTGCAAGGCTGACCAGGCCATCGACAACCACCGATCCCATCGAGGCCAGGGGGATGATCAGACGGGGAAAGTAAATCTTCGACAGCAGGCCCGCATTGCCCACCAGGCTGCCTCCGGCCCTGCCGATCGTGTTGCTGAACAGACTCCAAGGGATCAGGCCCGTGAACACCATCAGCAGGTAGGGCTGACCATTGCTGGGCAGTCGGGCGAAGTTGCCGAACAGC
This sequence comes from Synechococcus sp. UW140, assembly GCA_943367705.1. Taxonomy (GTDB): domain Bacteria; phylum Cyanobacteriota; class Cyanobacteriia; order PCC-6307; family Cyanobiaceae; genus Cyanobium. The sequence goes on along the minus strand of CALRJV020000001.1, from coordinate 626,109 downwards.
ACGGCAAAGATGATGGCCGGCACCAGCGGTTGGAGGATCACCCAGACCACGCCCAGGCTCGTCTGCTTGTAGCGCAGCTTGATGTCGCGAAGCGACAGGTAATACAGGAGATCGCGATATTCAACGATCTCCTTCCATTCGAAGAGAGAAAAGCGGCGCCTGGGCTGAATGCGAGTGACGCTCATAGGGCGGGACTGGGTGATCAGTGGAGGCTGTCACGCCGTCACCCTGTCGACCTCAGACCACCAGCAGGCTCATGCCCCAGTTGACCAGCACCAGGGCCACCCAGGCGGCACCACCGATCAGGATCAGGCGGTTGGAGCGGCCGCTGTCCTCGGTGCTCGCGTAGAGCACCGGCACCGCCACGATCAGGGCGAAGGACATCACCACCAGGGCCAGAACGGTGAGGGTGTTGAGGATCTGCATGGGGCAGGAAGGCTCGGGGCCGGATCAGGCAGCGTTGGGGATCCTGCCATGCAGCGCGGGACCCTGCCCGCCGCCGGAGCCATCCTTCACACGTTGTCGGGCGCGAACAGATCCCCGGCGGCGGCCAGGGCCCCCAGACCGGGGGCGGCGGCGTCCTTGGGGGCCAGCAGGGGCTGGTGGGGCGCCGGCAGCTCCCCCAGGGGCCAGTCGATGCCGATGGCAGGGTCGTTCCAGGCCAGGGAGCGCTCGCACTCCCGGCTCCAGTAGCCGGCGGTCTTGTACTGCACCTCGGCCACTGCGCTCAGGGTCAGGAAGCCGTGCGCAAAGCCCACCGGCACCCAGAGCTGGTGCTGGTTGTCGGCGCTGAGCCGCTCGCCCACCCACTGGCCCAGGGTGGGGGAGTCCCGGCGCAGGTCGACGGCCACATCGAAGACCTCCCCGACGGTGCAGCGCACGAGCTTGCCCTGGGGGTGCGGCGCCCGCTGGAAATGCAGGCCCCGCAGCACCCCCTGCACGGAGCGGGAGTGGTTGTCCTGCACGAACTCAGGGGCGTCGGCGTCCTCCTTGCCGAGGGCCTCGGCGAAGCGGCGCCGGTTCCAGCTCTCGCTGAACCAGCCGCGCTCATCGGCGTAGACCGCCGGGGTGAGCAGCAGGGGGCCGTCGATGGCCAGGAACTGAACGTTCATCGTTGGGGCTCCAGGGCCTGGTGGTCGCTGGCGGCCTCCTGCAGCAGGCGCAGCAGGTAGTCGCCGTAGCCGGATTTCTTCAGGGGCAGGGCCAGCCGCTCCAGCTGGCCGTGGTCGATCCAGCCCAGGCGCCAGGCCACCTCCTCCGGGCAGCCCACCTTGAGGCCCTGGCGCTTCTCGAGGGTGCGGATGTAGCTGGCGGCCTCGTGAAGGGAATCGGGGGTGCCGGTGTCCAGCCAGGCCATGCCGCGGCCCATCAGCTCCACCCGCAGCAGGCCCTCATCGAGATAAAGCTGGTTGAGGTCGGTGATCTCCAGCTCGCCCCGCGGCGAGGGACGCACCTGGCGGGCCCGCTCCACCACGGTGTGGTCGTAGAAGTACAGGCCCGTGACCGCATAGCGGCTGCGCGGCTGGGGCGGCTTCTCCTCGATGCTCAGCACCCGGCCGTCGCCGCTGAACTCCACCACCCCGTAGCGCTCCGGATCGCTCACCGGGTAGGCGAACACCGTGGCCCCGGGCCGCTCGCCGTTGGCCCCCTGCAGCTGGGGGATCAGGTCGTGGCCATGGAACAGGTTGTCCCCCAGCACCAGGGCCGCCGGTGCGCCGTCGAGGAACTCGGCGCCGATCAGGAACGCCTGGGCCAGCCCATCGGGGCTGGGCTGCACCGCATAGCGGATCTCCATGCCCCAGCCAGATCCGTCTCCGAGCAACCGCTCAAAGGCCGGCTGGTCGGTGGGGGTGGTGATCACCAGCACCTCGCGGATGCCCGCCAGCATCAGGGTGCTGAGCGGGTAGTAGATCATCGGCTTGTCGTACACCGGCACCAGCTGCTTGCTGACGGCGGTGGTGAGGGGGGCCAGGCGCGTGCCGCTGCCCCCCGCCAGGATCAGTCCCTTGCGCTTCATGGCGTCGGCTGCGGCAGTGCGGCCATCAGGCTGCCCATCTCCAGGGCCTGGAGGCCGTAGCTCCAGCCCAGGTTGCTCTTGATGCCGGCCCGCTCGAGGGCCTGCTGCAGGGTGTCGGTGGTGAGCACCCCGAAGATCACCGGCACGCCGGTGTCGCGGGCCACGGCGGCCACCCCCTTGCTCACCTCAGCCACCACCACGTCGAAGTGGGGGGTGTCGCCCCGGATCACCGCCCCCAGGGTGATGACCACCTGGTAGCGGCCGCTGGCGGCCAGCCGCTGGGCCACCAGGGGAATCTCGAAGCTGCCCGGCACCCAGGCCACGTCGAGCTGGGTGCTCTCGGGGCTGACGTCGATGCCGTGGCGGGAGAGGGAATCGAGGCAGCCGCTGAGCAGCTTGCCGGTCACCAGATCGTTGAAGCGGGCGATCACCAGGCCGATCCGCAGACCGGCGACATCGGTGAAGCGACCTTCGAAAACCGTCAAGGGGTCAGACCACGAAGAAGCTCATGCCCCAGTTGAGCAGCACCAGGGCCAACCAGGCCAGCCCCCCGACCCGATCCCCTTACGATCGGGACGCTCCTGACGGCGGACCCATGGCCAGGGAAGTCCAGCAGCAGCTCACGCTCGCGGACGATCCGGCCCTGCAGGGGGACCTGTTCGGGGGCACGCCCGAGCCGATCTCGCCGGAGCCGCCGTCGGATGGGGACGCCCCGGACGACCAGGCCCTGCTGGCCGATGCCAGCGCCCGGCCCCGCACCCGCCGGCAGCGGCCAGCGACGGCAGCGGCCACCGTCACCGAGGGCGACGCCACCGCGCCGCCCGGCGACGCCGGCCCGGAGCCCGCAGACGACCTGCCCCGCTGGCACCACCATTCCCTGGTGGACCCGGAGGCGCTCACGCCGGTGCTGCGGCACTACGTGGAGCTGAAGGCGGCCCATCCGGACCGGGTGCTGCTCTACCGCCTCGGCGACTTCTACGAGTTCTTCTTCGAGGACGCGATCCTGCTCGCGCGCCTGCTGGAGCTCACCCTCACCGGCAAGGACGCCGGCAAGGCCCTGGGCCGGGTGCCGATGGCGGGCATCCCCCACCACGCCGCCGAGCGCTACTGCGCCGACCTGGTGCGCCGCGGCCTCAGCGTGGCCCTCTGCGACCAGCTGGAGGCCACCCCCGCCAAGGGGGCCCTGCTGCGGCGCGGCATCACCCGGGTGCTCACCCCCGGCACGGTGCTCGAGGAGGGCATGCTGGCGGCCCGCCGCAACAACTGGCTCTGCGCCGTGGTCCTCGACGGGGACGGCAGCGCAGCGGGCCGCTGGGGTCTGGCCGTTGCCGACGTCAGCACCGGCGAGTTCCGGGTGACCGAGCGCACGGGCAGCGGCAGCCTGCACCAGGAGCTGCTGCAGCTGGAGCCCGCCGAGGTGGTGTGGCCCGGCCCGGCGGAGGCGCCTGCCTGGTGCCCCGAGGGCCTACGGCTCACCCCCCTGGCCCGCACCCCCTTCGACGCCACCGAAGCCGCCGCCCTGCTCCGCCGCCGCTTCCGCCTGGCCAGCCTCGATGGCCTGGGGCTGGGGGAGGCGCCCCTGGCGCTGCGGGCCGCCGGGGGCCTGCTGGCCTACCTGGACACCACCCAGGCGGCAGCGGAGGAGGGGGCCGCGGCCATTCCGCTGGAGATGCCCCGGCTCTGGCACGCCGGCGACCAGCTGGTGCTCGACGCCCAGACCCGCCGCAACCTGGAGCTCACCCGCACCCAGCTGGGCGGCGCCCTGCAGGGCTCCCTGCTCTGGGCCCTCGACCGCACCGCCACCGCCATGGGCGGCCGCTGCCTGCGGCGCTGGATCGAAGCCCCCCTGGTGGACCGGGCCGCGATCCTGGAGCGGCAGGAGGCGGTGAGCGAGCTGGTGGAGCAGCGGCCCCTGCGGCTGGGGCTGCGCCGGCTGCTGCGCCCCATGGGGGATCTGGAGCGGCTGGCGGGGCGGGCCGGCGCCGGCAGTGCCTCCGCCCGCGACCTGGTGTCCCTGGCCGACGGCCTCGAGCGGCTGCCCCGCCTGGCGGCCCTGGTGGTCCCCTGCCGCAGCGGCCCCCTGGCGGCCCTCAAGGGTCCCTGGCCCGAGCTGGCCGCCCTGGCCGAGGAGGTGCGCCACCACCTGGTCGACACGCCGCCCCTGTCGCTGAGTGAAGGCGGGCTGCTCCATGACGGGGTCGATCCCGTGCTCGACGGCCTGCGCAACCAGCTCGACGACCAGGAGGCCTGGCTCTCCCGGCAGGAGGCGATCGAACGGCGGGCCAGCGGCAACCCCAACCTGCGCCTGCAGTACCACCGCACCTTCGGCTACTTCCTGGCCGTGAGCCGCGCCCGGGCCGCCGCCGTTCCGGACCACTGGATCCGCCGCCAGACCCTGGCCAACGAGGAACGCTTCGTCACCCCGGAGCTCAAGGGCCGCGAAGGCCGGATCCTGCAGCTGCGGGCCCGGGCCTGCCAGCGGGAGTACGACCTCTTCTGCGACCTGCGCCGCCGGGTGGGGGAGGCGGCCGGGCCCGTGCGGGCAGCCGCCCGGCGGGTGGCGGAACTCGATGCCCTGGCCTCCCTGGCGGAGGTGGCGGCCACCGGCGGCTACTGCCGGCCCGAACTCAGCGAGGGCCGCGAGCTGGTGATCGAGGCGGGCCGCCATCCGGTGGTGGAGCAGCTGCTGGTCGATTCGTCCTTCACCGCCAACGACCTGCAGCTGTCGGCGCCAGGTCCCGATGGCGCCCCGTCGCCGGACCTGATCGTGCTCACCGGGCCCAATGCCAGCGGCAAGAGCTGCTACCTGCGCCAGAGCGGCCTGCTGCAGCTGATGGCCCAGATCGGCAGCTGGATCCCGGCCCGCTCCGCCCGGCTCGGCATCGCCGACCGCATCTTCACCCGGGTGGGGGCGGTGGACGATCTGGCCAGCGGCCAGTCCACCTTCATGGTGGAGATGGCCGAGACCGCCAACATCCTTCACCACGCCAGCCCCCGTTCCCTGGTGCTGCTCGACGAGATCGGCCGGGGCACAGCCACCTTCGACGGCCTCTCGATCGCCTGGGCCGTGGCGGAACACCTGGCCGAGGGCATCGGCGCCCGCACGATCTTCGCCACCCACTACCACGAGCTCAACGAGCTCGCCGAGCTGCTGCCCAACGTGGGCAACGCCCAGGTGCTGGTGGAGGAGACCGGCAACGACCTGGTGTTCCTGCACCGGGTCTGCCGGGGGGGCGCCAGCCGCAGCTACGGCATCGAGGCGGCCCGGCTGGCGGGCGTGCCCGCCTCGGTGGTGCTGCGGGCCCGCCAGGTGCTGGGCCGCATCGAGGCCAACAGCCACGTGGCCGTCGGGCTTCAGGGGGGACCCAGGGCCGCCTGATCCAGGGCCGCCTGATCCAGCCAGGCCCGGCGCAGCAGGGCATTGGCGGCGGCGCCCACCAGGCCGGCACCCCCCTTGCTGCCCTCCAGGCGGATCTGGGGGAGGGCGCTGGCGGCCAGGTGGCGCTTGCTCTCGGCCACCCCCACGAACCCCACCGGCATGCCGATCACCAGGGCCGGGGCGGCGATGGTTCCCGCCTCCTCCAGCTCCAGCAGCCGCTCCAGGGCCGTGGGGGCGCTGCCCACCAGCACCACCGCGCCCGGGTGCTCCACCAGGGCCCGCTCCATGCCCGAGGCCGCCCGGGTACCGCCGGCGGGGGCGACGGCGGGAGCCCAGGCCAGCACCGACAGCACCGGATTGGCGAAGGTGCGCCGGGCCATGGGCGCCACGGCTGCCGCGGCCATCGCCGTGTCGGTGAGGATCGGCGCACCGGCCGCCAGGGCGTTGAGGCCGGCAGCGCAGGCCCCCGGGCCGAAGCGCAGATCCGGGGCCAGGGCCAGGTCGCCGCTGCTGTGCACCAGGCGCTCAAGCACCTCCTGCTCCACCCCCTCCAGGCCGGTGGGCCCCAGCCAGGCCCGGATGCGGCGCACGCTCTCCCGGAAGATCGGGTGATCGAGCGAGGCCTCGAAGCTGTCCATCGCCTGCGGCACTCCGTGCTGCCCCGCCGGCTCGGTGATGGCCACCGGGACGGAAAGGGCGAGGCTACGGGATGCGCCCTGGCCGTGCTGCGGGTGGGCGGGGCCTCTGGGGGGCAAAATCAAAACCTGTACATTGTGTACAGAACTGGATTTCGGCCGCCAACGCCATGGACACCTTCGGCGTCCTGGAGGCCAGGAAGCGCTTCCCCGAGCTGCTCGATCGGGCCCACGGGGGCGAGGAGACCCTGATCTCGCGCCACGGCCACCCGGTGGCGGCCCTGGTGCCGCTCTGGCGCCGCCACCGTGCCCAGCGGCAGGCCCTGATCGCCCTCAAGGGCAGCGGCCGCGACTGCTGGCCCGATCACCTGCCGCCCCCCGCGGGCGCCCGCAGGCCCATCGAGGTCCTGGAGGGCGTCGGCGCCCTGGCCCTCGGGTCGGCCGTGGCCATCGACGCCACGGTGCTGATTCCCTGGCTGCGCGGCGACGCCTCCAGCCGCCGGCACGAGCCCCTGATCGCCGCGATCGCCGCCGGCCACTGGCGCGGGGTCCTGAGCATGGCCACCCTGAGGACGCTGGTGGAGGGGCCGCTGCTGCGGGGGGACGAGACCCTGGCGGCCCGCTACGAAGCCGTGTTCTGCGATCCCGCGGCCTGGACCCTGGTGAGCCTCACGCCCCAGGTGGCCCTGGCGGCGGCCCGCCTGCAGCGGCCCGGCAGCCACGCCGCGATGGCGCCCGAGGTGGCCCTGGAGCTCGCCTCGGCCCTGCATGGCGGGGCCACGGCGATGATCAGCCGGGACCCCCACCTGCTCGCCTGCCTGCCCCAGCCGGCACGGCCGCCCCTGCCCTGATGCCGATCCACCTCCACTGGGGCGACGACGAGGCCGCCCGGCAGCGGGCCCTGGCGGAGCGGATCGAGGCCCTGGTGGATCCCGCCTGGGCGTCGATCAACCTCAGCCGCCTGGACGGGGCCGATGCCGTCCAGGCGGCCCGGGCCCTCGAGGAGGCCCGCACCCCGCCCTTCGGCGCCGGGGCCCGGGTGGTGGTGGTGCAGCGCAGTCCCTTCTGCCAGGCCTGCCCGGCGGAGCTGGCCGCCCAGCTGGAGGCCTCGGTCGCGCTGATCCCTGACGACTGCCACCTGTTCCTGGTCAGCGACGGCAAGCCCGACGCCCGGCTGCGCACCACCAAGCGCCTGCGGACCCTGGCCGAGGAGCAGTCCTTCACCCTGCCGCCGATCTGGGATGGGGCGGGACAGATCGAACGGGTGGAGAGCGCCGCCCGGGCCCGGGGCCTGACCCTGGCGCCGGCGGCGGCCGAGGCCCTGGCCGAGGCGATCGGCAGCGACGGGATGCGGCTTGCCAGCGAGCTGGAGAAGCTGGCGCTCCATGCCGGCGGCGGTGGTGGCGGCAGCGGCCCCATCACGGCCGAGGCGGTGGCCGCCCTGATCGGCGGCCAGGTCACCAGCAGCCTGGCCGTGGGCGACGCCCTGCTGGCCCAGCACCCCGCCGAGGCCATCGCCCTGGTGGAGGCCCTGCTGGAGGTGGGCGAGCCCGCCCTGCGCATCGTGGCGGCCCTGGCCAGTCAGATCCGGGGCTGGCTCTGGGTGTGCCTGCTGGAGCGCAGCGGCGAACAGGACGTGGCCGTGATCGCCAAGGCCGCGGGGATCGGCAACCCCAAGCGGATCTACGTGATGCGCAAGCAGATCCGCGGCCGCAGCCCCGAGCAACTGCTGGCCCTGCTGCGCCGCCTGCTCGACGTGGAGGCCGCCCTCAAGCGCGGCGCCGACCCCGGCGACGCCTTCCGGGACGGCTTCCTGCTGGCGGCCCTGGCCCAGCCCGGGAGCGCCCCGCGTCGATAATCGGGCCGGATGCGCCGGCAACGCGGGAATGGCCCTGTTGATTCAGAAGTTCGGGGGGACCTCGGTGGCGGACACCGAGCGGATCCGGGCGGTGGCCCGCCGCATCGCCGCCAGCCGCGAGGAGGGCCATGAGCTGGTGGTCGTCGTGTCGGCCATGGGCCACACCACCGACCAGCTGACCGGCATGGCCGCCAGCCTCTGCGGCGATCCCCCCCGCCGGGAGATGGACATGCTGCTGGCCACCGGCGAGCAGGTGTCGATCGCCCTGCTGTCGATGGCCCTCCATGCCGAAGGCGTGCCCGCCGTCTCGATGACCGGCACCCAGGCCGGGATCATCACCGAATCGGCCCATGGCCGGGCCCGGATCCTGGAGGTGCGCACCGAACGGCTGCGCCGCCTGCTGGAGGACGGCCATGTGGTGGTGGTGGCCGGCTTCCAGGGCACCAGCAGCGGCCACGCCGGCACCCCGGAGATCACCACCCTGGGCCGGGGCGGCTCCGACACCTCGGCGGTGGCGCTGGCGGCCGCCCTCGGCGCCGACGGCTGCGAGATCTACACCGACGTGCCCGGGGTGCTGACCACCGACCCGCGCAAGGTGAGTGACGCCCAGCTGATGGAGAGCGTCAGCTGCGACGAGATGCTGGAACTGGCGAGCCTCGGGGCCGCCGTGCTCCACCCCCGGGCCGTGGAGATCGCCCGCAACTACGGGGTGCCCCTGACGGTGCGCTCCAGCTGGAGCCAGGCACCCGGCACCCGGCTCACCAGCGGTCCGGCCCGACCGATCGGCAGTGAGGGGCTGGAACTGGGCCGGCCCGTGGACGGGGCCGAACTGGAGGCCGACCAGGCGGTGCTGGCCCTCTCCCACGTCCCCGACCGGCCGGGGGTGGCCGCCACCCTGTTCGAGGCCCTCGGCGCCGCCGGCCTGAACGTGGACCTGATCGTCCAGGCGATCCACGAGGGCGCCAGCAACGACATCGCCTTCACCCTGGCGGCGACGGAGATGGAGCGCGCCCGCCAGGTGTGCCAGGAGGTGCTGGCGGCCATGGGGGCCGATGGGGCCCAGCTCTCGGCCGAGGCGGGCATGGCCAAGCTGAGCATCGCCGGGGCCGGCATCCTGGGCCGCCCCGGGGTGGCGGCCCGGCTGTTCGACACCATGGCCCGCCTCGGCATCAACCTGCGCCTGATCGCCACCAGCGAGGTGAAGGTGAGCTGCGTGGTGGATGGCCAGCTGGGGGCCCGGGCCCTGCGGGCCGCCGGCGAGGCCTTCGAGCTCTCCGACCAGCAGCTGCGCCACGATCCCCCCCCCTGCAACCTGAGTGATCCGGCGGTGCGGGGCGTCGCCCTCGACCGCGACCAGGTGCAGGTGTCGGTGCGGCGGGTGCCCGACCGGCCCGGGGCCGCCGCGGCCATCTGCCGGGCCCTGGCCGATGCGGGCATCAGCCTCGACGCCATCGTGCAGTCGGAGCGCACCCACGGCGGCCCCCAGGACCGGCGGCGGGACATGAGCTTCACCCTGCGGCGCGACGACCGGCCGGGGGCCGAGCGGGCCCTGGCCCCGATCCTGCGCCAGTGGGACGGCGCCTGCTTCGAGGAGGGCCCCGCCATCGCCCGGGTCAGCGCCGTGGGCGCCGGGATGGCCTGCACCGCCGGCACGGCGGCGCGGATGTTCCGCTCCCTGGCCGATGCGGGCATCAACATCTCCCTGATCGCCACCAGCGAGATCCGCACCAGCTGCGTGGTGGCGGAGGCCGATGGCGTGCGCGCCCTCCAGGCGGTGCACCAGGCCTTCGGCCTCGGCGGCTCCGAGAGGCATGCGGCCGAGGGGACGGAAGCGCCAGCCTGACCGCGGCTTCCTACTCTTGGAGCCGCGCCAGGGTCGGGGCATGTTGGTTCGGTTCTGGGGAACCCGCGGTTCGATCGCCAAACCCGGCCCGGATACCTTCCGCTTCGGCGGCAACACCTCCTGCGTGGAGGTCCGCTCCGATGCCGGCACCCTGCTGGTGATCGACTGCGGCACGGGCGCCCACGGCCTGGGGCAGGCCCTGATGCAGGAGCGCCCCGAGGGCATGGAGGGCTCGCTGCTGATCAGCCACACCCACTGGGACCACATCCAGGGCTTCCCCTTCTTCGCCCCCTTCTTCGCCCCTGGCCACACCTGGGACGTCTTCGGGCCCAGCGGCCTCTCGGGGAGCCTGCGCAGCGTGCTCTCCGGCCAGATGCAGCACGCCTACTTCCCCGTCACCCTCGACCAGTTCGCGGCCACGATCCGCTACCACGACCTGCACGAGGGCACCTTCCGGATCGGGGACGTGACGATCACGACCCACCTGCTCAACCACCCCGCCCTCACCCTGGCCTACCGGCTCCAGGCGGACGGGGCCACGGTCGTCTACTGCTGCGACCACGAGCCCCACGCGCCCGAACTGGCCAGCGGCGTCGGTCCGCTCTCCGGCCAGGACCTGCACTACGCCGCGTTCATCGAGGGGGCCGACCTGGTGATCCACGACGCCCAGTACACGGCCCGGGAGTTCCCGGCCAAGCTCGGCTGGGGCCACAGCTCGGTGGAGTACGCCGTGCGGATCTGCGAGGAGGCCGGGGTGGCGCGGCTGGTGCTCACCCACCACGACCCGCTGCGCAACGACGCGACCATCGACCTGATCCTGGCTGGTGTGCGCGCCGATCTGGCCGAGCGGGGCTCCCCCCTGGAGGTGCTGGCGGCCTCGGAGGGCCTGGTGCTGCGCACCACCCCCCGCACCCCCGAGGCCGCCCCCGGAGCCCCGCCGGCCGAAGCGGGGTCCGAAGCGGGGGACGGACCCGACCCCGAAGCCCTCAGCGACGGTTCCGGCGGCCCGCCGGCCCTGGTCTGGGTGACGGACCGGGATCTGGAGGCGGCCCTGACCACCGCCCTGCGCCTTGAGGGCCTGCCCTTCCATGTCTGCGATGGCGAAGCCGATCTGGAGCAGCGTCTGAAGCGCGACGGGGCCTCCCTGCTGCTGCTGGAGCAGGCGCTGCCCGTCCGTGATGGCCCGGGGCTGGTCCGCAGGCTTCGGGAGTCCCCGGTCACGGCAATGGCCGAGATCCCCGTCGTGATGCTGGCGACCCTCCAGGAACAGGCCCGCTACGAGGATCCCCTGGTCAGCGAGTGGCTGGTGCTGCCCGTCTCCGAGAGCTACCTGCGGGCCCGGCTCCGGGCCTGGAGCCTGCGCACCCCCTGCCGCTGGGAGCGGGCCCGGCCCCCGCAGGACGAAGAACGGCGCCTGCGGCGGCTGGCGGAGCTGGGCCTGCTGGACACGGAGCGTGAGGAGCGCTTCGACCGGCTGACCCGGATCGCCGCGGCCGCCTTCGATGTGCCGATCGCCCTGATCAGCCTGATCGATGCCGAGCGGCAGTGGTTCAAGTCCTGCCATGGCCTGGCCACCTGCCAGACCTCCCGGGACCTGGCCTTCTGCGCCCATGCGGTCAGCCAGCGGTCGGACCTGCTGGTGGCGGACACCTGGCTCGACGAGCGCTTCGCCGAGAATCCCCTGGTGCTGGGGGAACCCCGGATCCGCTTCTACGCCGGCTCGCCCCTGATCCTCAAGGACGGCACCTGCCTGGGCACGCTGTGTCTGATCGACACCCGCCCGCGCCAGCTCAGCGGCGCGGAGCTCTCCCTGCTCCACGACCTGCGCGACCTGGTGCTTCTGGAGCTGTCCCCCCAGCCATGGCCCGTCGCCGTCCACCACTCCTGAACGGGCTGGCCGGGGCCCTTCTGCTGCTGCCGGCCCTGGCCAGCTGCCAGCCCGCGGCCGTTTCCGCCCCGGTGCGCAGCGTGCCGGTGGTGGGTGGCCTTGAGCACCCCTGGGCCGTGGCCTGGCTGCCGGGCGGCGATCTGCTGATCACGGAGCGGCCGGGCCGGCTGCGCCTGGTGCGGGGCGGCGTGCTGCAGGCCGAGCCGATCCGCGGCGTGCCGGAGGTGCTGGCCGCCGGCCAGGGGGGCCTGCTGGACGTGGCCGTCCATCCCGACTTCGCCACCAACCGCTGGATCTATCTCACCTATGCGGCCGGCAGCGCCGAGGCCAACCACACCCGGCTGGCCAGGGCCCGCTTCGACGGCCGTGCCCTCAGCGATCTGCAGGTGCTGTACGCGGTGCCGCAGCGCAAGAGCGGCTCCCAGCACTTCGGCTCGCGCCTGCTCTGGCTCCCGGATGGCACCCTGCTGCTGGCCATCGGTGACGGCGGCAATCCTCCGATCGAACTGGAGGGGCAGCCGATCCGCACCCAGGCGCAGAACCCGGGCAGCGCCCTGGGCAAGGTGCTGCGCCTCAACGCGGACGGCACCCCCGCCGGGGGCACCCCCTTCACCGGCAAGCCCGGCGCCCTGGCGGGGCTGTGGAGCCTCGGGCACCGCAACATCCAGGGGCTCGCCCTCGATCAGCGAACGGGCCGAGTCTGGGCCAGCGAACACGGCGCCCGCGATGGCGACGAGCTCAACCGGATCGAGGCCGGCGTGAACTACGGCTGGCCGCGGGTGACCCACAGCCGCGAGTACTTCGGTCCGCCCATCGCACCGGCCACCAGCGCCCCGGGACTGCGGGATCCGGTCCTCGTCTGGACGCCCGCCATTGCCCCCTCCGGCCTGGCGGTCTACGACGGGGACCGCTATCCCGGCTGGCGCGGTGATCTCTTCGCCGGCGGACTGGTGTCGCGGCAGGTGCATCGGCTGCGCCTGGATCCGGAGGGATCGGTGACACCCCAGCAGGAGATTCCGATCGGCGCCCGGGTGCGGGACGTGCGCCAGGGTCCGGATGGATTCCTGTATGTGCTCACCGACGGGGCCGGCGATGGCCAGCTGCTGCGCCTGGATCCCACCGGAGCGCCCTGATATCTGGATTAAGGTTCCAACTCTCTCGAACCATCACCTTTCCCATGGGACGGCGATTCTCATGATCCGACCCGAGGAGATCGCGGAGGGCCTGGCGAAGGGTGAGTTTTTTCTCGAGTATCTGCCGATCCTGTCCCTCCCGGATCTCCGCTGCATCGGAGCCGAAGCCCTGATTCGCTGGCGGCGGGCCGATGGTTCCCTGGTGATGCCCGGGGAGTTCATCCCGTCCCTGGAGTCCACCCCCGCCGCGGGTGTGCTCACCTACTGGGTGATCGAGACCGCGGCGGCGGAACTCAGGGACTGGTTGCGGCGCCATGCCGACGTGCATCTCAGCCTCAACGTTCCACCGGAGATCACCGGACGGGGCGGGGTCTATTACGCCGCGATGAAATCCGGCCTGGCTGACATGATCCCCCAGCTGATCCTGGAGGTCACCGAGCGGGGGATTCCCGATGCCCTGGGGCTGGCCGGCATGTTCCAGGCCCAGCAACTGGGCATCAAGATGGCGCTCGATGACGTCAGCCTGCTGCGGGGCGCCAATCTCGCCATCCTCAGCCGCTGCCCCTTCGACATCATCAAGGTGGATCGCGAGATGCTGGCCATGATCACCCCGGAGACGCCCAATCCGGAGTGGCTGGACGGACTCACCGCCCTGATCGGTTCGTCCCGGCTGATGGTCATCGCCGAAGGTGTCGAGACGGACCAGCAACTCCAGGTGCTGATGCAGGCAGGGGTCCAGGCCGCCCAGGGCTTTCTCCTGTCCCCTCCGATCTCCGCCGGCGACCTGATCGGCTTCCATCAGCGAACCAATGGTCCGGAGGACGCTGACGGGGACCTCCAGCCGTGAAGTAGGAAAGGACGACATTCACGCAAGATTCCCATGGCCCGGCGCACCGCCAGCTCCTTCCTGAGCGACTTCAAGGCGTTCATCAACAAGGGCAATGTGGTCGATCTGGCGGTGGCCGTCGTGATCGGTGGGGCCTTCGGCAAGGTGGTCGATGCGATCGTCAGCCTGGTGATGACGAGCCTGCTGGAGCCGGCCCTGAAGGCGGCGCGGGTGGATTCAATCAGTGCCTGGCCCGCCGGTGCGGTGATCGTGGCCCTGATCAACTTCCTGGTGATCGCCTTCGTGGTGTTCCTGATCGTGCGGGCGATCGAGGCGATGAAACGCCAGGAGGAGATCAAGGCCGCCGATGCCGGGCCCGATCCCCAGGCCGAACTGGCGGCCGCCGCCAACCGCCTGGCCGAAGCCCTGGATCGGCGGGCGCTCTAGGCCGCCGCGGCGGCGGGGGCTTCTAGGCCGCGGGGCGCCCCACCAGCTTGCCGCGCAGGTTCTTGATCCGGTCGCGCAGGTTGGCGGCCTCCTCGAACTCCAGGCTCTTGGCCGCCGCCTTCATCTTCTCCTCCAGCTGGGTGATCAGCTCGGGCAGGGCATCGAGGGGCACCTCGTTCTGCTCGGCCTGCTCGGCCGCCACCTCCAGCTGGTCGTCGGTGAGCCGGCGGGAAAGCTCCAGGAAGGAGAGGATGGAATTGCCCGCCCGCTTGCCGGCCGGGGTGGGGGTGATGCCGTGGCGTTCGTTGTAGGCGTGCTGGATGACACGCCGCCGCTCGGTCTCGGAGATCGCCTTGGCCATCGAATCGGTGAGGTTGTCGGCGTAGAGGAGCGCCACCCCATCGATGTGGCGGGCCGCCCGGCCGATGGTCTGGATCAGGGAGCGCTCCGCCCGCAGGAAACCTTCCTTGTCGGCATCGAGGATCGCCACCAGGGACACCTCGGGCAGGTCGAGGCCCTCCCGCAGCAGGTTGACCCCCACGAGCACGTCGTAGGCCCCGTTGCGCAGATCCTGGATGATCTCGATCCGCTCGATCGAATGGATCTCCGAGTGCAGGTAGCGCACCCGCACCCCGTTCTCGGCCAGGTAGTCGGTGAGATCCTCCGCCATGCGCTTGGTGAGGGTGGTGACCAGCACCCGCTCCTGGCGATCGGCCCGCAGCCGGATCTCGCCGAGCAGGTCGTCCACCTGACCCTCCGAGGGGCGCACCTCCACGATCGGGTCGAGAACGCCGGTGGGACGGATCACCTGCTCCACCACCTGGCCCTTGCTCTGGGCCAGCTCCCAGGCCCCGGGGGTCGCCGACACGAAGATGGTCTGGCGGGCCTTCTCCCAGAACTCGTCCCCCTTCAGGGGCCGGTTGTCGGCGGCGCTGGGCAGCCGGAAGCCGTGCTCGATCAGCACCTGCTTGCGGCTCTGGTCGCCGTTGTACATGGCCTGGAGCTGGGAGCAGGTCACGTGGCTCTCATCCACAACCAGCAACCAGTCGTCGGGGAAGTAGTCGATCAGGCATTCGGGCGGGGTGCCGGCCTGCCGACCAGCCAGGTGCCGGGCGTAGTTCTCCACCCCGTTGCAGTAACCCACCTGCTCCAGCATCTCCAGGTCGTAGGTGGTGCGCTGCTCGAGGCGCTGGGCCTCCAGCAGCCGCCCCTGGCCGTTGAGCAGCTCCAGCCGCTCGCGCAGTTCGGCTCGGATCGCCTGGATCGCGCCCTGCAGGCGCTCCTTGGGGGTCACGAAGTGCTTGGCCGGGTAGATGTTGATCGTCTCCAGGCTCTGGAGGATCTCGCCGGTGGTGGGGTCGACGTAACGGATCGCCTCCACCTCATCGCCGAACAGTTCAATGCGCACGAGGCGGTCCTCGTAGGCCGGACCGATCTCCAGCACGTCGCCCCGCACCCGGAAGCGGCCGCGGCTGATCTCGATGTCGTTGCGGGAGTACTGGTTGTTGACCAGATCCCGCAGGGAACTGCGCAGATCGAGCTTGTTGCCCACCTCGAACTTGACGGCGGCCTTGAGGTATTCCGAGGGGATGCCGAGGCCGTAGATGCAGCTGATCGAAGCGACGACGATCACATCCCGCCGCTCGAACAGCGAGCGGGTGGCCGAGTGCCGCAGCATGTCGATCTCCTCGTTGATCGAGGCGGTCTTGGCGATGTAGGTGTCCGAGACCGGAACGTAGGCCTCGGGCTGGTAGTAGTCGTAGTAGGAGATGAAGTATTCGACGGCATTGTGGGGGAAGAATTCCCGCAGCTCGTTGCAGAGCTGGGCCGCCAGGGTCTTGTTGTGGGCCAGCACCAGGGTGGGGCGCCCCGTGCGGGCGATCACATTGGCGATCGAGAAGGTCTTGCCCGTGCCGGTGGCACCCAGGAGGGTCTGGAAGCGTTCGCCGCCGTCAACGCCCTTCACCATCGCCTCGATGGCGGCGGGTTGGTCGCCCTTCGGTTCGTAGGGGGCGTGAAGCTGGAATGGCATCGGACCATTCTGGCGTTCAACCGAGGCGAACGCCCCGGAGTGGAAACCGGTCAGCCCAGGCCCGAGGACGCCGCCATCGCCCGGGTCAGGGGCACATCCAGGCCCATCCAGCCGAGCACCACGCTGCTCAGCACGCTGTAGGCCAGGGCTCCGAGGATGGCACTGATCAGACCGTTCTTGAGCTGGAAGCCCTTGATCAACCAGGCGGCCAGGCTGAACAGGATGATCGTGATCAGCCAGTTGAACAGGAATGACACCGGGCTGATGATGCCCCCCAGGGAGGTGACAGCCCAGATCGGTCCGAGAATCAGCTTCAGCGGCCAGATCAGCAGCGTGCCCAGCAGACCGATGACGACGGCCGACAGGAGGGCGACCGGGAAGCTGGCCATCTCAACGCCCAGGGGCAACCGGGACACAAGGAGCAGAATGAGGGCCCGAATCGGCCATTGCAAAAGCCAGGCAAGCGAGCCCATGTGAGGTGGCGCAGAAGCTCAACCAGATTACTGAAGCCGTTCGCCATGAACAACAACCGCCGCGGGCAACGCTTCCCGCAGGGCACGGACCACCGCCACCATGGCGAGCTCATCGTCGAGGCGGTTGACGGCGGAGCCCACGCCCACACCGGCGGCGCCGGCGGCCAGGGCCATGGGCACCGTGACAGCGGAAAGCCCGGAGGCGCACAGCACCGGCACGTCCACCGCCCGGCTGATGGCATGGGCCGCCGCCAGGGTCGGGGCGGCCTTCTCGATCAGGCCCAGGGCACCGGCGCTGAGGGGACGGGCACTGGTCCCACCCTCGGTCTGGATCAGATCGGCGCCGGCCGCCACCAGCTCCACCGCCAGCCGCTCCTGCGCATCGAGGGGAAGGGTGTGGGGCACGGTGACCGAGAGCACCGTCCCGGGCAGCAGCGCCCGGGTGCGACGGGTGAGGTCGAGCACTTCGTCGGCCCCGAAGACCCGACCCTGGGGATAGAAGCTGTCGTAGTTGCCGATCTCCACCATGGCGGCACCGGCTTCGACGGCCGGCGGGAACAGGGCGGGATCCACCGCCGAGACGCAGACCGGCAGGCCCGGTGCCAGCGCCACGGCCAGACGGACGAGGGTGGGGTCACAGGCCAGATCCACCAGGTCGGCGCCACCGGCGGCGGCGGCCCGGACCACCCGCTGCACCCGGGCCGCGTCGAAGTTGTCGAGGCCGGCGATGACCTTCAGCGCCCGCCCCTGACGGATCGCCTGCTGCAGGGCGGTGGGCAGGCTGGAGAGGCGGGTCATCGGCGGACGGAAGGACGCATGCCGTGATTCTCCCACCCGACCCCTGCCATGGCCGGCGGCCCTGGGGAAGCGACCAGGCGCGCCTGCACCGGCACCTGCTGCGGCGACCCACCCTGCTGCCGGCGGGAGGGTCACTGCTGCTGGCCGTGTCCGGCGGCCAGGACTCCATGGCCCTGACCACCCTCCTGTTGGACCTCCAGCCCCTGCACGGCTGGCGGCTGCAGCTGTGGCACGGCGACCACGGCTGGCGGCCCGACGCGACCCAGCAGGCGGGGGAACTGGCCCGGTGGGCCCGCAGCCAGGGACTGGAGCTGAGGCTCGACCGGGCTGATCCGGTGCCCG
This sequence comes from Synechococcus sp. UW140, assembly GCA_943367705.1. Classification (GTDB taxonomy): domain Bacteria; phylum Cyanobacteriota; class Cyanobacteriia; order PCC-6307; family Cyanobiaceae; genus Cyanobium. The sequence continues at coordinate 608,438 of CALRJV020000001.1, read as the reverse complement.
GCAGCGAGGCTGCGGCCCGGGACTGGCGCTACGGCTGCCTGGCCGCGGCGGCCCTGCTGGGGCACTGCACCCATGTGGTGACGGGCCACACCGCCAGTGACCGGGCCGAGACCGTGCTGCTCAACCTGGCCCGCGGCAGTCACCTGCGGGGTCTGGCGAGCCTGGGGGCCAGCCGGCCCCTCGACCAGGCCGCCGGCCCCCTGCAGCTGGCCCGACCGCTGCTGATCTTCGACCGCAGCGACACCGGCCGCCTCTGCCGGGAGCGGGGCCTTCCCGTCTGGAGCGACAGCAGCAACGCGGATCTGCGTTTCGCCCGCAACCGGCTGCGCGCCGAGGTGATGCCGGTGCTGGAGGCCCTCCATCCCGGGGCCAGCCGGCGGATCAGCGCCCAGGCGGAGCGCCTGGAAGCGCAGTTCGCGGCCGAGACAGAACTGCTGGACCTGGCCCTGGCGGCCCTGCAGCAGGGGGAGGACCCCGCTCGGCTGCCGCGCCGACGGCTGGCCAGCCTGGCCCCAGCCAGCCAGCGACGGCTGCTGCACCACTGGCTGGGGCGGCACCTGGGGCGGGATCCGGGAGCCAGGAGCCTCGAAACCCTGGTGGACCGGCTGGCCCGCGGGCGGAATCCGGGCCAGCTGGATCTGGCCGAAAGATGGCAACTGCACTGGGATCACAGCACACTGTGGGTCCGACCACCCGACCCGCTCCATGGCTGAGACCAGCGCCAACGACGCCGCCCAGCGCTACGCGGTGATCGAGCAGGCCTACTCCAGGGAGAAGTGGGCCACGGTGCTGAGCGACGGGGGGGAACTGCTGGAGGAGCTGGGCCCATCGGATAACCCCCAGCTCACCGGTCTGAAGCTGCGGCTGCAGCTGCTGCTGGGTCACACCCAGCTCTACGGCTACGGGGACAAGGACGCCGCCGCCGGGTACTACGGGACCGTGGCGGAGAAGAGCAGCGAGGCCGCCCTCACGAGGATCGCGGAGCAGGGTCTCAAACAGTGCGCCATCGAGGAGGCCCCCGCCCCGCCAGGCACGGGGGCAGCGGTGACGGACAACGCCGCGCCCACCCCAGGTTTCCTCGCCGAGGGGGCCCCAGGCCCGGCGGCCCCCTGGCTCACCAAGACGGCGGCCGCAGCGGCGGCAGTGACCGCCTCCACTGCGGCCCCTGGCGCCGAACTGGAGCCGGCAGCCAAGGAGGAGGGCCAGGATGGGGCGACGACCACGACCCCGGCCGCCCCCTGGAGCGAGCCCTCGCTGGTCCCGGAGGTGGTGGAGGAGCCCGAGCTGATCGAGCTGCACCAGGCGGATCCGGCCCTGGCCGACGACGTGGAACTGAGCTGGAAAGAGTCCAGCCCGTCCAGCCCCGCCGCGGCGGCGTCGATGGGCAAGGAGGACGAGGAGCTGCTCAGCGGCCTGATGCTGGTCAGGGTCCGCTGAGCCTGCCCCCGGGCGATCAGCCCGCCGACGCGGCCGAACGGCGGCGGCGGACGCGGCCGGTGGGTTCCGGTTCTTCCACGGGGGCCTTGCTGGCCGCCGCCACGGGCGCCGGCGCTGCGGCGGTGGCCGCCGCCTGGGCCGGGGCCGCTGCGGTCACCAGCTGGCGCTGGGGGACGGCGGCGGGCTGGCGCCCACCCCCATCCCTGCGGCCGCCCCGGGGCGCCGGCCGGGTGTCGGGCTCGGCATCGGCCCGGCCCTTGTAGGCCGGGGTGCCGGCGGGGGCGGGCTGCACCAGGCAGATGATCAGCGGGTCCACCTGCAGCTCGCGGCGCAGGCGGCGCTGCAGGCCCACCTCCACCTCCCGCTGCACACCCACCCAGTCGACATCGGGGGCCTTGCCACCGGTGTTGCGCGCCAGCTGGTTCCAGCGGTTCTCCAGCACCCAGGTGATCTCGCGCTCGGCCCAGACCGAGAGCTTGCGGGCATCGGCGGCCGTGACCACACCGCGCAGGTTCACCCGCGGCGGCGCCGCCATCACCCCGTCGGTGGTGATCACCGCCAGCAGGGTGATGACGCCGTCCTCGGCCAGCTGCTGGCGCTCCTTGAGCACCCGGGCATCGACGATGCCGTTGCGGGAGGCGTCGAGCAGCTCGATGCCGGCCTTCACCGGCTCACCCTTGTTGATGGTGTCGGGGGTGAGTTCGACCACGTCGCCGTTGTCGATGATCAGGATGTGATCGGCCGGAATCCCCATCGACTGGGCCGTCTTGGAATGGCAGACGAGCATGCGGTGCTCGCCATGCACGGGCACGAAGAACTTCGGCTTGGCCAGCGCCAGCATCAGCTTGTGGTCCTCCTGGCAGCCGTGGCCGGAGACGTGGATGCCCTCGCCCTTGCCATACACAACCTTGGCGCCCATCATCATCAGCCGGTCGATGGTGTTGACCACCGAGATGGTGTTACCGGGGATCGGGCTGGCCGAGAAGATGATCGTGTCGCTGGACTTCACCTGCACCTGGGGGTGCTCGCCGCGGGAGATGCGGCTGAGGGCCGCCAGCGGTTCGCCCTGGCTGCCGGTCATCAGCAGCAGGGTTTCGCGGTCGGGCAGGTCACGGATCTGCTTGATGGGAACGAACAGATCATCAGGGGCGCGCATGTAGCCGAGCTCCCGGGCCTTGGCGATCACGTTGAGCATCGAGCGGCCCAGCAGCCCCACCTTGCGGCCGTTCTTCATCGCCAGTTCCAGGATCATGGACACCCGATGAATCGAGCTGGCGAAGGTGGTGATGATCACCCGGCCTTCGGCCTGGCTGATGTGGCGATCCAGGTTCGGGAACACGGCCCGCTCGGGCGGCGTGAAACCGGGGATCTCGGCGTTGGTGGAATCGCTGAACAGGCACAGAACCCCCTGCTCGCCGTAGTGGGCCAGGCGCTGCAGGTCGAAGGCCTCGCCATCGACGGGGGTGTGGTCGAACTTGAAGTCACCGGTGAAGATGACGACGCCGACAGGGGTGGTGATGGCCAGCGTGAAGCTGTCGGCCATCGAGTGGGTGTTGCGGATGAACTCCACCTTGAAGTGCTGACCGACATGCACCACATCCCGCGGACCCACTGTCTGGATGGTGGTGCGGTCGGTGACGCCCGCCTCTTCCATCTTCCCCTGCAGCATCGACATGGCCAGCCGGGGGCCATAGATGATGGGAATGTTGAAGTTCTTGAGGTGGTGCGGGATGCCGCCGATATGATCTTCGTGGCCGTGGGTGACCACCATGCCGCGGATGCGCTTCTGGTTCTCCCGCAGGTAGCTGGTGTCGGGCATCACCACGTTGACGCCATGCATGCCATCGCTGGGGAACGCGAGACCGGCATCGACAAGCATCAGCTCATCGCCGTATTCGAAGACGCAGGTGTTCTTACCGATCTCGTGCAGGCCGCCCAGGGGGATGACGCGCAGGCCCTGGTGCTTGGCTTTGGCGCCGTTGCCGGAGCGGACGATGGGATTGACGTTCTGACTGGACATGGAGTTAGGGACTCGGGAGTGGCGATGGGGATGAAGCGGAAGCGGAAGCGGAGATGACTCTGGACATCAGCCTTGGCGTCAGGTGGGACGCAGGGCAGCCAGGATCGAGGAAAGGCGCTGTCGCACGGCGGTATCGGCGGAAAGCAGGGGAAGTCGGGGGGCACCCACCGGCCAGCCGCAGATCTCCAGGGCGGCTTTGACGGGGATGGGATTGGTGGTGCAGAAGAGCGCCCTGCACAGGGGCAGCAACTGCTGGTGCTCGTCGAGGGCGGCGGCGACGTCGCCGCTGAGGAAGGCCTGGAGCATGGCCCGGATCCGGGGACCCACCAGGTGGCTGGCCACGCTGACCACGCCCACCGCACCCACCGCCAGCATCGGCAGGGTGAGGGCGTCGTCGCCGCTGTAGATCGCCAGGCGATCGCCGCAGAGTTCGCGCAGCCGGCTGACCTCCTCGGTGGTGCCGCTGGCGGCCTTGAAGCCCACCACGTTGGCCTCGTCGAGCAGGCGGGCCGTGGTGTCCGGGGCCAGGCTGCAGCCGGTGCGGCCGGGGATGTTGTAAAGCATCAGGGGCAGCTCAGGGGCGGCCTGGGCCACGGCGCGGAAATGGGCCTCCAGACCCTCCTGGGGCGGCTTGTTGTAGTAAGGCACCACCACCAGGGCACCATCGGCGCCGAGGGCGGCGGCCTCACCGGTGGCTTCCACCGCCTCGGCGGTGCAGTTGCTGCCGCTGCCGGCCAGCAGGGTGGCGCGGTTTCCAACCGTCCCCTTCACGGCGGCGAAGAGCTCGTGCTGCTCCTGCCAGGTGAGGGTGGGGGACTCGCCTGTGGTGCCGCACAGCACCAGGCCATCGGAGCCGTTGCTGACCAGATGGTCCGCCAGCCGGGCCGCCAGGTCCAGATCGACGGCCCCGTCCTGCTGGAAGGGGGTCACCATGGCGGTGAGGACCCGCCCGAAGGGGGCCTCGGGGGAGGGGGCCGTACTGGGCGCCTGCAGGGTGGCCGTGCTCAAGCGGCACCTCCGGAGGCTGCATGGGCCGCGGCGGGATCGCGCAGCAGTTCGGCGATCTGGATGGCGTTGAGGGCGGCACCCTTGCGGATCTGGTCACCGCAGAGCCACAGCTCCAGGGCGCAGGGATCGCTCAGATCCTGGCGGATGCGGCCCACGGCCACCGGATCCCGGCCGGTGACGTCGGTGGGCATGGGGAAGCGGTTGGTCTCGAAGTTCTCGATCAGCTCGACCCCGGGGGCGGCGGCCAGCAGCGCGCGGGCCTCCGCCACGGGGAAGGGCTCCTCGAACGCGATGTTGACGGCCTCGGAATGGGCCCGCAGCACCGGCACCCGCACGCAGGTGGCCGTCAGCCTCAGATCGGGCAGGCCCATGATCTTGCGGGTCTCGTGGAGCATCTTGAGCTCCTCCTCGCAGTAGCCGCTGGGCTGCAGGGGCGAGTTGTGCAGGAAGAGATTGAAGGCCAGCGAATGGGGCAGCACCGTGCTCACCGGCTCGCCCCCCTCCAGCACGGTGCGGCTCAGGTCGCGCAGTTCCTCCATGGCCCGGGCGCCGGCGCCGCTGGCGGACTGGTAGGTGCTGACCACCACCCGGCGGATCGGCCTCCGGGCCGCCAGGGGGGCCAGGGCCAGGGTCAGCAGGATGGTGGTGCAGTTGGGATTGGCGATGATCCCGCCGTGGGCGAAGGCGGCCTGGGGATTCACCTCGGGCACCACCAGGGGCACGGCCGGATCCATCCGGAAAGCGCTGGAGTTGTCGATCACCACCGCACCGGCGGCCACGGCCACCGGAGCCCACTGCCGGGACACCGAACCGCCAGCCGAGGCCAGCACCAGGTCGATGCCCTCGAAGGCGTCGGCGCCGACCGGCTGGACCCGCAGGCGCTCGCCCCGCCAGTCCAGGTCCTGGCCCGCCGAGCGCGGCGACGCCAGCGGCAGCAGCTCCGCCACCGGAAAGCCCCGCTCCTGCAGCAGCACCAGAAGCTCCTGGCCCACGGCTCCGGTGGCGCCGAGGATGGCGATGCGCAACGGCCTCGAGGGCAGGTGGCGCGGAGGGGAGGGGAGGGTCGCTGAGACGGTCAACGGGGGGAAAAGGGACGGGTGGCTGGGCGGGAGCGGGCCTGCTGACTGGAGACGGGGCCCGGAAGGAAACCCTGGAAAGGGATCGGGAAACGGTTGGGGCGGGAGGCCCCGGGAACGGGAACCTGAGACAAGACCTCCGGCCTGATGGCCGGATGGAACTCTTCAGTTGGAGATATGGGCGCGCCGGTGCGTCGATCGCACAATACGTGGCGGAGGCCCGGAACGGCCAGTTTCTAGGATGGGGGGCTGCCCGAAGCGAGCCCTGTTTCATGAGTCCTGCCGCCAGCACCGAAGCCAACCTCCGGGTGACCACCTCCCCGCGCCCCGGAAGCCGTCTGGCGGTGGAGGTCGCCGTGCCTGCGGGGCGCAGCCAGAAGAGCTACGAGACCGCCCTGGAGAAGCTGAGCCGCAGCGTCAAGCTGCCCGGCTTCCGCAAGGGACGGGTGCCCCGGCCGGTGCTGCTGCAGCAGATCGGACCGCTGCGGATCCGCGCCACCGCCCTCGAGGACCTGGTCGATGCGGTCGTGCGGGAGGCGATGCAGCAGGAGGCCATCGAGGCCATCGGCCGGCCCGAACTCAGCGAAGCCTTCGAGCGGGTGCTGGAGCGCTTCACGCCCGGGGAGGAGCTCACCATCACCCTGGAGATGGACGTGGAGCCCACCCCCAGCCTGCGCAGCACCAAGGGCTTCAAGGCCGAGGCGGAGCCCGTGCCCTTCGACCCCGCCCGGGTCGACGAACTGATCGAGCAGTCGCGCCGCCAGCTGGCCACCCTGGTGCCGGTGGAGGACCGGCCCGCCGCCGAGGGTGACGTGGCCCAGATCGCCTTCCGCGGCACCTTCGTCGACACCGGCGAGGCCATCGAAGGCGGCAGCAGCGACGGGATGGAAGTGGAGCTGGAGGAGGGCCGCATGATCCCCGGCTTCGTGGCCGGCATCATCGGCATGGCCGTCGGGGACAGCCGCGACGTCTCCTGCCGCTTCCCCGACAGCTATCCCCAGGAGACGGCGGCGGGCCGGGAGGCCCTGTTCGCCATCACCCTGCTGGAACTGAAGACCCGGGAGCTGCCCGCCCTCGACGACGCCTTCGCCCAGCAGGCAAGCGACAAGCCGACCCTCGCCGAACTCCGCGCCGACCTGGAGACCCGCCTGCGGGAGGACGCCGAGCGCCGCCATCGCGCCAACCGCCACGAGGCCCTGCTGGCGGTCCTGGTGGAAGAGCTGGAGGTGGAGCTGCCCGAGACCCTGATCCAGCAGGAGGTGCGCAACCTGATCGAGCAGACCGCCGGTCAGATCTCCCAGCAGGGCATGGACGTCAAGAAGCTGTTCACCCCCGATCTGGTGCGCAGCCTCATGGACACCTCTCGGCCCGAGGCCGAGCAGCGGCTGCGGCGCAGCCTGGCGCTCAAGGCCCTGGCCGCGGCCGAAAAGATCGAGGTGGCCGCCGCCGACCTGGAGGCCAGGCTGGCCGAGATCCGCAAGGGCCTCAGCGACAGTGCCACCATCGACCCCGAACGGCTGCGCCTGGCCGTGGCCGAGGACCTGCTGAAGGAGAAGCTGCTGGAGTGGCTCGAGGCCAACAGCACGATCACCGACAAGGCCCCGGCCGCCGAGGAGGCCCCGGCGGAGGACGGACCTGAGGCCAGCGGCGACGCGACGCCCAAGCCCGCCAAGGCCGCCAAGGCGAAGAAGGGAGCCGCCGGCGCCAAGGCCCGGGAGGACGACGCCCAGCCATAGATTGAGGCCACTCCCCCCGTCCGCCAGCGAAACCGCGTGATCGACGCCCGACCGCCCCTGATCCCCGACTGGCTGCCCGCCGCCCTGGCGGGCCCGTCGGGGGCGCGGCCCCACCCCGTGAACAACCTCTGGCAGGGGCCGATGCCCTGGAACGGGATGGTCGCTCCGAACCCCACCGCCGCTCCCGGGGTGCTGCCCACGGTGGTGGAGCAGTCCGGCCGAGGCGACCGGGCCTTCGACATCTATTCCCGGCTGCTGCGGGAGCGGATCATCTTTCTCGGCACGGGCATCGACGACCAGGTGGCCGATTCCCTGGTGGCCCAGCTGCTGTTCCTCGAAGCCGAGGATCCCGAGAAGGACATCCAGATCTACATCAACTCCCCGGGCGGCTCGGTGACGTCCGGCCTGGCGATCTACGACACCATGCAGCAGGTGGCACCGGACGTGGTCACCATCTGCTACGGCCTCGCCGCCAGCATGGGGGCCTTCCTGCTCACCGGGGGGGCGCCCGGCAAGCGGATGGCCCTGCCCAATGCCCGGATCATGATCCACCAACCCCTCGGCGGCGCCCAGGGCCAGGCGGTGGACATCGAGATCCAGGCCCGGGAGATCCTCTTTCTGAAGGACACCCTCAACGGACTGATGGCCGAACACACCGGCCAGCCGCTGGACAAGATCGCTGAAGATACCGACCGCGACTACTTCCTTTCCCCGGCGGAGGCGGTTGAATACGGACTCATCGACCGGGTGGTCGATGACGCCCCAGCCCCCGTCGTCCCCTAGAACTTCAGGAACGACTGACAAATCGACGGCTGGGGTCGATCCTGGGGGCAGGCCCATCCTGCCGCCATATCCAGGGCGACCACCGCCGCTCCCGCCGCCTCCTTGCCGATGGCCAAGTTCGACGCCCATCTGAAGTGCTCCTTCTGCGGCAAGTCCCAGGAACAGGTGCGCAAGCTGATCGCCGGGCCTGGCGTCTACATCTGCGACGAGTGCATCGACCTCTGCAACGAGATCCTCGACGAGGAACTGGTCGAGCACCACGGCCATGGCCCCCCGGGCCGGCCCATGGCCGACGGGGGCCGCAAGGCCCCGGCGAAGAAGTCGGCCCGGCCCGCCCCCACCCTGGCCACCATCCCCCGGCCCCAGGAGATCAAGAGCTTCCTCGACCAGCAGGTGGTGGGCCAGGAGGAGGCCAAGAAGGTGCTGGCCGTGGCCGTCTACAACCACTACAAGCGGCTGGCCTGGCAGGGGGACGGCAAGGGTGAAACGGATCAGACGGCCACCCGTCTGCACAAGTCGAACATCCTGCTGATCGGCCCCACCGGCTGCGGCAAGACCCTCCTGGCCCAGTCCCTGGCGGAGATGCTGGACGTGCCCTTCGCGGTGGCCGATGCCACCACCCTCACCGAGGCGGGCTACGTGGGCGAAGACGTGGAGAACATCCTGCTGCGCCTGCTCCAGAAGGCCGATCTGGACGTCGAACAGGCCCAGCGGGGCATCATCTACATCGACGAGATCGACAAGATCGCCCGCAAGAGCGAGAACCCCTCGATCACCCGCGACGTCTCCGGTGAGGGGGTGCAGCAGGCCCTGCTCAAGATGCTGGAGGGCACCGTGGCCAACGTGCCCCCCCAGGGCGGCCGCAAGCACCCCTACCAGGACTGCATCCAGATCGACACCAGCCAGGTGCTGTTCATCTGCGGCGGTGCCTTCGTGGGACTGGAGGACCTGGTCCAGAAGCGGATGGGCCGCAACGCGATCGGCTTCCTGCCGGCCGATGGCCGCAGCCGGGTTCGCACCGGCAAGGACAAGCACTCCAGCGAAGTGATGCGCCACCTCGAACCGGAGGATCTGGTGCGCTACGGACTGATTCCCGAGTTCATCGGCCGGCTGCCGGTGAGCGCGGTGCTCGAACCCCTCGACACCAGTGCCCTGGAGGCGATCCTCACCGAACCCCGGGACGCCCTGGTGAAGCAGTTCCAGACGTTGCTGAGCATGGACAACGTGCGCCTTGAGTTCGAACCGGGGGCCGTCGAGGCCATCGCCGCCGAAGCCCACCGCCGCAAGACCGGCGCCCGGGCCCTGCGGGGCATCGTCGAGGAGCTGATGCTCGACGTCATGTACGACCTGCCCTCCCGCCGAGACGTCCAGACCTTCACCATCACTCGGGAGCTGGTGGAGCAGCGCAGCAAGGCCAAGGTGCTTCCGATCAGTGCCGCCGCCGACCTCGACGGCCACCGGGGTGAACAGGCCACGGCCTGACGCTTGCCTGTGCTCGACCAGGCGGTCTACCTCGTCACGGTGGGCGAAGGGTCTGAGGTCTACGCCGACATGGCGCTGGTCTCGATTCTGTCGCTGAGGCTCACCAATCCCTCCCTCCCCGTCCGCCTGCTCTGTGACAGCGAGAGCGCACGACGGCTCCAGGCGAGCGGCCATCGTCTGCCGGGACTCTGCGACAGCGTCGTGGCGGTGGAGACGCCGGAGGGATCGCTGGTCTATCGCCATCGCTGGATCAAGACCCAGCTGCCCCGCTTCCTCCGTGGGGGCGGCATCCATCTCGACGCCGACACCCTCGTTCGCGGCTCCCTCGCCGCCCTTCCCCACGGCGACTGGGACTTCGCTGCCGTTCCGGACTACAACAACTCGGACATGAGCGAGCTTCTCCAGACCCTCCCCCATGTCACCAAGGCCCAGGAGCTGGGCTGGCCGCTGGATCTGAAGCGGTACTTCAACAGCGGCGTCTTCTGCTGGAAGGACACCCCCGCCGTCCATGGCTTCTTTGCCGAGTGGCATCGGCTCTGGCACGAGGGCGTGCGGGCCGGGGAGCTGCTGAAGGATCAGCCCTCCTTCAACGCCACCCTGCAGCGCGGCCTGGTGACCAGTGCCACGCTGCCGAACGCCTTCAACACCATGGTCCTGCCGGCCTGGGAGCTCGCCCCGGAGGCGGTGGTCTGGCACTTCTGGTCGGCGGGGAGCTGGAAGGACCACTCCTTCGCCCAGCTTGTGGAGCAGGCGCAGCACCTGAGCACGGAGCGGCTGACGGCGAGCGTGCGGCGGGCGATCCGCTTTTCGAGGCCGTGGCCGAACACCGGCCGTGGCCTGGCCCGCCTGCTCGACTGGCGCGGCCACCGCTTCGGCGGCCACCGGACGGTGGAGCGGCTCTGGCTCTTGGGGCAGCGGCGGGCCACCGTGCTCCACCTCCTGAATCGCGCCCGGGGAACCGGCTGGGGCAGCGATGCCGGCGGGGAAGCAGCGGCACCCCGGTGAGCGGCTATCCCCACCCCGGAGGGAATCCCCGGCCGCGCCGGTGACGCGATGCTGAGCGGATACCCCTTGTTCCGCTCCGCTCCTTGGCCGCCGCCGATCACCTGCAGGCCCCCCGCCAGCACGGCCTGTTCCTGCACCACGGCATCGACCTGGGGGACGGCACAGTGGCGCACTACCTGGAGGGCCGGGAAATTCTGCGCAGCCCCCTGCAGGACTTCAGTCGCGGGGAGCCCATCAGCGCCGTGAGCTACCCCGAGGGCGCCTGCTCGCCGGTGGGGGTCACCCTGCGGCGGGCCATGGGCCGCATCGGGGAGCAGCGTTACAACCTGCTGTTCAACAACTGCGAGCATTTCGCCCACTGGTGCAAGACCGGCCGGCATCGCAGCTCCCAGGTGGAGGACTGGCTGCACACGGGCAGCCTCGGCGCCCTGGCCCTGGGCCAGTTCGTGCCGGCGGCCCTGCTCACCGGGGCGCGGGTGCTGCTGCGCCAGGGCCAGTCCCTCACCGAGACCCTGGCCAGCGGCCTCGACCCCGAGCAGCTGGCCCGGGGCCGCGAACTCGCCCGGCGCAGCCTGGAGCAGCTCGATGGCCTGCGCCAGCGGCTGCAGGAGCGCCTGGAGGAGGAGCTGGCCCGGGCCGAACGGCGCTGGGGCGAAGGGGATGGCCCCATCACCACGGGCAGCGACCCCTTCGAGCGGCTGCGCCTGGCGGGGCAGAACCTGGCCGACCAGCTGGCCGCGGTGGAGGAGATGGAAGAAAGGCTGGAGCGGCTGCTGGAGCCGGCGGGCCCCGATCCGACCGAAGACGGCCCGCCTTAGGCTCCCTATCCGGTCAGGGCAGGGTGCATGGTCCAGGCCTACGAGCCCCTTCATCACAAGTACCGGCCCCAGCGCTTCGACCAGCTGGTGGGCCAGAAGGCGGTGGCCGACACCCTCAGCCAGGCCCTGCTCCAGAACCGCATCGCCCCGGCCTACCTGTTCAGCGGCCCCCGGGGCACGGGCAAGACCTCCAGCGCCCGGATCCTGGCCCGTTCGCTGAATTGCCTGGCCAGCCCGGCGCCGACCCCGGAGCCCTGCGGCCGCTGCCAACTGTGCACCGACATCGCCGCCGGCAACGCCCTTGATGTGATCGAGATCGACGCCGCCTCCAACACCGGCGTCGACAACATCCGGGAACTGATCGAACGGTCCCGCTTCGCCCCGGTCCAGGCACGCTGGAAGGTCTACGTGGTGGACGAGTGCCACATGCTCTCCACCGCCGCCTTCAACGCCCTGCTCAAGACCCTGGAGGAACCGCCGCCGCGGGTGGTGTTCGTGCTGGCGACCACCGATCCCCAGCGGGTGCTGCCCACCATCCTGAGCCGCTGCCAGCGCTTCGATTTCCGCCGCATCCCCCTGGAGGCCCTGGTGGGGCATCTGCAGTGGATCGCCGCCGAGGAGTCCATCGGCATCACCCCGGAGGCCCTGCACCTGGTGGCCCAGCGCTCCCAGGGCGGGCTGCGGGACGCCGAGAGCCTGCTCGACCAGCTCAGCCTGCTGCCGGCGCCGATCGCCGCCGACGCGGTGTGGGACCTGCTGGGGGCGGTGCCGGAAGTGGAGCTGCTGCAGCTGGCCGAAGCCATGGCGGCGGCGGATCCCCTGCAGGTGGTGGAGGGCTGCCGCGAACTGTTGGACCGGGGGCGGGAACCGGCCGCCGTGCTTCAGGGGCTGGTCAGCCTGCTGCGGGATCTGCTGCTGGCGGGGGTGGCGCCCGACCGGCTGGAGCTCACGAGCGTGACTCCGGAGCTGCGGCCGCGGCTACCGGAGGTGGCGCGCCGGATCGGCAAGGCCCGCCTGTTGCGCTGGCAGTCCCAGCTCAAGGGCAGCGAACAGCAGCTGCGCCACAGCGTGCAGCCGCGGCTCTGGCTGGAGGTGCTGCTGCTGGGCCTGCTCGCCGAACCGGCCAGCGTGGCCGCCGCACCCGCCGTCGCCCCGGCGGGGCCGCACCCACCCGGCGCCGAAGCCCAGCGGGTCGCCCGCAGCCCGGAGCCCGCGGGGGCCGCTGCGCTATCCCCACCGCCGACCCCGCTGGCACCGGTCGGGACCGGGTCCGCCGCGCCCCCGCAGGATCCGGCGACCGCCCCTGCGAGTGCGGAGCCCCCCAGCGAGGATCTGGCCGAGCTGTGGCAGCAGATCCTGGCCGGGCTGGAACTCCCCTCCACCCGGATGCTGCTCTCCCAGCAGGCCCAGCTGCTGCGGCTGGATGAGCGGCGGGCGGTGGTGCGGGTGGCCGGCACCTGGATGGCCATGGTTCAGAGCCGCCTGCCCTTGCTGGAGAAAGCGGTGGCCAGTGCCCTGGGCAGTCCCCGACAGGTCTCCCTGGAGGCGGGGGGAGACAGCATCGGGCCACGGCAGACGACCAGCCCGCCTCCACCGGCCCGAACAGCCCCTGCCCCTGTCCCTGCCGCCAGCCAGATAACCCAGGCTAACGGCACGATCGCCGCGGACGGGCCACTGGCGACGGGGTCGCCACTGGCCGCGCCGGTCGTCAGGGAGGAGACCCGCGAAACCAGGGCGGCACCACCCGCCACCAGCTCCACCAGCTCTGCTGCGATCGATACGCAGGCCAGTCGGCTGGCCGAATTCTTCAACGGTGAAGTGATCAGTGGAATCATCGGAGATCCTGAATAAAGGATCCTTCTCAAATGGAATCGCCTCCCGGAGAGACAACAGGACCCTGAGCGAACGCAACGGAGGAAAGTCCATCCCTGCCGGCTGGTCGCCACAGATCGTCGGATGACCGGGCGGATCTTGATTCGCCCAGAGTTGATGCGTCAGGCGATGGCCATCAACGGGGTGCCGGCCATCTGCGGGCCGTCTGCGGGCCGTCTGCGAGCAATCAGCGAGCGATCAGTGGTGGCGCATGCCCATCATGAGGACCCGAAGACCCGGCCAAGCCGGGAACCAAAACTCCGGGCCAGGGCGGACGCCATGGAATCGGGTTCCATGGGTCTGTGGCCCGGGTAGAACCGCTGATAATCCTCCGCGTAGATCTCTGCGACCCTCTGTCTGAGCTGGCGCTCTTTGCGCGACCGAAGCCGCCTCAATGGGGAATCAGGGCCGTTGGCCTTCGGCAGGACCAGGGCCCTGCCCAGGCGCTGGGACAGGGCCTGCATGAGGCCGGACAGATGCTCAAAGTAGAAGATAGTCACCTTCGCAGAACCCTCCAGAAAGGTGGACTGGGGCCTGAGATGCAGCAGATCATGAGAGGCAGCGAGCTCCACATACTGCTCGAAGTCGAGGGCATGCAGGTCAAGGCCGTAGTACCACTTCGCAAAATCAGCCATGGCCCGATCCTTACGCCGGAAAGAAGAAACCAGGCGCGTCCAAGGATCACGAACCACGGTGAAAACCCAGCTATCTCGAACGAAATCAGGATGCAGCTTCTCAACTTCACCCAAGCGAAGATGCTGGAGGAACTGGGAGCTCAATTCCAACTTCATGAGGTCCGGAGAAGCGAGTCTGCCAAAGCAGACAGCCGCATTCTCTATCGCAGGATCCAGGTCGAGCCCGAGAGCCAACTCGATCGATGTTCCAGCAGTTTTGGGAATATGGATGAACGTAATACCTGGCTCACGGAACAAAGGCATGGCCAGCCATTTGGGATCTACTGATTCTATGCATTGTACCATAACTTAAGTGGCCAGTCCAACCACTAGGGCTCATCAGTTCAATCATCGCCAACTCTTGGACTGACGAGATGTTCAGAAGACATCCCACTCAGGAATCCGCTCAGGACGTCACGACCAGGGCGCAGAGCATCTGGAACGCAACCCCATCAGAGAGGACGGGACGGCGACGCTTCATACCCGACCTGTTTCCGCAGCAAACCCGGGCTCCTCGTCGGCGCTTTCTGCCTCGGCCTCCCCATCATGGGCTTCAAACGTTTCACCCAGATGAAGCGTCTTGACCCAGACCAGCTTCTTGGGCAGCACGGCCATCTTGAGGGTCACCCAGGGGATCACCAGGAACCAGTGAACCAGGTAGACGATGCCCAGGCCGGCGCTGAAGGGGTTCATCGCCGGCAGGGGCGGCCCCTCGGACGGCCGCCGGCAGCCGGTGGCGATCGCCATGCCCGAGAGGGCCAGGGCCACGATCGAGAACGGCCACATGGTGGGGGCCGTGCGGGTGAGCAGGGTGCCGATCAGGTCGGCGCTGGCCACCACCGGAAGCACGTACTGCAGCAGGAAGAAACAGGTGAGATCGAGCTTCTGGCTGAACCCCAGCCGGTTGGAGACCAGGCCCGGGCCGTAGTCGAAGAAGCGCTGCAGGCCCCCCTCGGCCCAGCGCTGGCGCTGGCGCCAGAGGGCCGGGAGGGTCAGCACCGCCTCCTCCTGCACCGGGGGATCCCAGAGCACGCCGATCGGCAGACCTTCAAGCAGCAGACGGAAGCTCAGGTCGAGGTCGTCCGTCACCGTGTCCTCGTTGAAGCCCCCGACCTTCAGGAGCGCGTCCCGTGACAGCAGCTGGCCGTTGCCCCGCAGTTCGGCCACGCCGCCGTTGGCCAGACGCCCTTCCTGGATCATGGCGTCGAAGGCCATCTCCATCGCCTGGGCGGTGGTGAGCAGGTTGGTCCCGGCATTGGCCACCGCCTTGCGCAGCTGCACCGCCGCCCAGCCACCGGCCTCCGCCCAGGGAACGAGCCGCTCCAGCACATCCGGCTGCAGGTCGGCATCGGCGTCGAGCACGAGCATCCAGCGGCCGCCCAATTGCTGCAGCACCAGATTCAGGGCCCCCGACTTGCCGCCGCCCGCATCCCTGGGCCGGCGCAGCACCCGCAGGAAGGGATGGCGCCCCTGGAGCTCGGCCAGCAGTTCGGGCGTGCGGTCCTCGCTGCCGTCATCGACCACCCACAGCGCCAGCTGGCCCTCGGGCCAGCGCAGGGCGGCGATGCGTTCCACCAGCCGGGCGATCACCGCCTGCTCGTCACGGGCAGCGACCACCACATCAACGGCCGGGCAGGTGCCCGCCTCGCTCGCCGGCGGGGCCGCCGCCGCGGGCGCCTCGTTGCGGCGTCCGCGGAAGGCCTGCAGCAGAACGGTACGAAGGCTGTAACCCCCGAGCAGGGTCGCCAGGGTGAGGGCCGGCACCAGGCTGCGGCCCGGGGGCAGCCAGTGGGGGGCGATTCCCACCAGGCCGCAGCAGGCGAGGAACAGGGCCGCCTTGGCACGGCGTTGATCGCTGCCACTGCCGTTGGGACTGCCGCTGGGACCGCTGCTGACACTGCCGCCGGCAGCCATGGTGAACCTCATTCAGGCGGCGACTCTAGGGGGAATCGCCGCCGGCTCCCAGGGGCTGGAGGGAGGTGCCCGGGTAGTAATGCGCCAGGATCCGCCGCGCACTCCAGCCGCGACCGGCCAGGTCGATCGCCCCCGCCTGGGAGAGACCGGCCCCGTGGCCGAAGCCCCCACCGGTCAGCTGCCAGGCCCCCTCACCCTCCGGCCGCAGGGTGAACAGGGTGCTGGGCAGGGTGCGCAGGGTGCGGCGGATCGCATCCAGCCGCAGCACCGTGCGGCCCCCGGTTCCCTGCACCTCCAGGGCCAGCACCCGTCCGCTGGGTCCCCGGGTCAGCACCTTGAGGGCGGTGGGCCGTCCCACGCCCCGCTCCGGCCCGAGGGCAGCGGCGACCTGGTCAGCCGTGAGCCGCCGCTGCCAGCGGAAGACGGGATGGGCAGCCCCCCAGGCCGCCTGGCCGTCGCGCAGCAGCGTCGGCAGGGCGGCGGCCGCCAGGGGCACCGGGAAGCGGGCCTGGAAGGGGGCGGGGCCATCGGGGAAGGGGTTCAGGTAGGGGACCGGCGGCCCGTTCCAGGCCTCCTGGTAGGCGGCGCTGATGCCGCCGTTGCTGGCGTGGTACACGGCGTGGATCGGCCCATCGACACCCATCAGCACGGCCAGCCGGGTGGCGGCGATGGCCTGGCGCACGGCAGCGCCGGCGTCGCGCGGGTCGCTGTACACCTGGCACTGGGTGTCGGCGCAGAGGTGATAGCCATCCGCAGCGAAGCGGTGCTGGTTGCGCACCGCCCAGGTGCGGGCCAGCACGGCCTGGGCCTCGAGGGCCGCCGCCGGCACCCCGGCCCCGATCTCATGGGGGACGACGCCCTCGAGATAACGCTCCAGAGGGACCTGCTCCACCAGGCTCCAGCCCCCGTGGGCGTCGCTCAGCAGCTGGAAGGGGCCGACGTAGACCCCCCGGTCCCAGAGCAGGCCGCCGGGGGCCTCGATCCGGATCGGCCCGGCCAGGGGCACCGCCCCCTGGGCCCGGCGCAGTTCCAGGCCGACCCGCTCGCTGACCGTCCGCTCGTAGCTCCCCAGCCGCAGCCCCTCGGGCAGTCCGGCGGGATCGGGGGCACCGGCGGGGGCCCACACCTCCCAGTCACGGGGCCGGGCGATCACGGCCGCCACCCCCATCGACCGCCAGAGCCCGGCCGCCTGCTCGGCGCTCTCGAAACTGGCGAACGGACCCAGCACCCGGCGCCGCAGCGTCACGGGCCCGGCCAGCAGCTCCCGGCGCCAGTGCAGCGCCAGGGAGGGCGCCTGGAAGCGCTGGCCGCTGGCGTCGATCAGGGTGAGCAGGCCGCCGTTGGCGCGCAGGCGCAGGGGCGGGGCCGCGGGCGCCTCCTTCGGCGCCGGACCCAGGCGGGCGGCCAGGGCCACCGCCAGCACCGGCCGGGCCGCCGTGACCGGCTCTGGTGGGGCCACCGGCCAGTGCATCAGGCTGGCCTGTCCGGGGGACGGGGCGTCCGGAGGGGGCGGTGGCGACAGGGCCGGCGGCCCCTGCTCGGCCCGGCAGCCGACCGGAAACAGCAGCGCCGCGGCCAGCAGCAGCCGGGGCAGGACGCGGGGACGCAGGGCCATCGACGGGGCGGGGGGTTGGAGGAGGGTTCACCCGCGTCGTAGTGTGCTTGTTTGTGCCTGCGCCTACCGAGATGCCGAAGCTCAAGACCCGCAAAGCGGCCGCCAAGCGGTTCAAGGCCACCGGCACCGGCAAATTCATGCGCCGGCGTGCCTTCCTCAACCACCTGCTCGATCACAAGAGCCCCAAGCGCAAGCGCTATCTGGGGACGATGGCGGTGGTTGACGATCGCGACCACGACAACGTGGCCCGGATGCTGCCCTACGCCGGCTGAGTCCGGTCGGGCTCCTTTCGGAGCCTCGGCCTACCTGTTTTTCCAACCCGTTTTCCACCCCAAGCTCACCTCCCATGGCCCGCGTCAAGAGGGGCAACGTCGCCCGCAAACGCCGCAACAAGATCCTTCGTCTCGCCCGCGGCTTCCAGGGGAGCAACGGCAGCCTGTTCCGCACCGCCAACCAGCGGGTCATGAAGGCCCTCTGCAATGCCTACCGCGACCGTCGCCGCCGCAAGCGTGACTTCCGCCGCCTCTGGATCGCCCGGATCAACGCCGCCGCCCGCATGAACGGCCTCAGCTACAGCAAGCTGATCGGTGGCCTGAAGCGGGCCGACGTGCGCCTGAACCGCAAGATGCTGGCCCAGCTGGCCGTGGCCGATCCCTCCAGCTTCACCGCCGTGGCCACCGCGGCAGGCCACTGACGCCATCCACCCAGCACCGACCGTCCGGCCGGACCCGATGACCGATCTGCTGCCCCAGGCCTACCTGCTCGGCCTGATCGCCCTGCTGGGCGTGGCCGCCATCGTGGTCGGCCGTCAGATCCTGCGGGTGCGGCGCGATGAACTCGCCCTGGCCCGCCTCGGCGGCAACGACAAGGCCGGAGGCAGCCCCAGGGATGCCTCCACCCTTTACGAGCTGGCCTCGGTGCAGCTGCGCAAGCGGCTCTACGCCGAGGCCCAGGTCAACCTCAAGCAGGCCCTGAAGCTGGCGGACGCGGAGAACGCCCCGGCCGAGGCGCGGGCCCTGATGGAGAACGCCCTCGGCTTCACCCTGGCGGCACAGAACAATTACAGCGCCGCCGTGCGCCATTACCGGGCCGCCCTGCGGGCCAAGGCCGACTACCCGGTGGCCCTCAACAACCTTGCCTTCGCCCTCGAAAAGCAGTCGAAGGCCGACGAGGCCCGCAGCCTCTACGAGAAGGTGCTGCAGCTGGAGGCCACCAACAAGACGGCCCTGAAGCGACTGTCGATTCTGGAACGGCGCAGCGGCCGGGAAGCCGGCAGCAACGACAAGGCCTCCTGAGACCCAGCCCGGCCGGGCTCACCAGAGGCCGCGCACCGGAGTGGGCTCTCCGGCGGCGGGAGCCTGGGCCGTGCGTTCCGGGACCAGCTGCAGCCGCCCGCCGGGGGTGGTGAGCCGGGGTGCCCGCCAGCCGCTCAGGGACAGGCCCTGCACGCTCTGAAAGGCGCCACCGGGCTCCAGGGCGCCGCCGAGCGGGTCCCCCAGCACCAGCAGGTCGAGTTGATCCGACTTGGCATTGAGGTTGGCCTGCACCGGGGATTCGACCCCGCCGATGGCCATCGCACCGCGCAGATCCACCATCTGGCCGATCGGGGTGGCCCCGTCGATCCGCAGCTGGACAGGCACGGCGGGTCCGCCGCTGAAGGACTGGTAGCGGCCACTCCAGCGACGGGGCATCTGCTCGGCGATCAGCCGGGCCCGGGCGATCGGATCGAAGGTCTCGACCTCACCGTTGGTGCCGCCGTCCTGGCCGATCACCTGGGCCTCGGGGGCCGTGAAGGGGACGAATCCATCGGCCGGCATGGGGCTGGCGGCAAGCACCGGGCTGGCGGCGAGCAGCAGGGGCACGGCGGCCAGAGGCACCGGCATGGCGTAGATCTCACAGGCAGAAGGCAGACTAATCGGGATGCGCCCGTCCGCCGCAGGCCCCCGACCGTGACCGCCATCGCCCCTGTGACCTCCCGCGACGATCTGGTGATCGCCGGCCGTCGCTTCCGCAGCCGCCTGATGACCGGCACCGGCAAGTACCCGAGCCTGCAGGCCATGCAGGCCAGCCTGGAGGCCAGCGGCTGCGAGATCGTCACCGTGGCGGTGCGGCGGGTGCAGAGCGGCGCCCCGGGCCATGGCGGCCTGATGGAGGCGATCGACTGGAGCCGGATCTGGATGCTGCCGAACACGGCCGGCTGCGCCACCGCGGAGGAGGCGGTGCGGGTGGCCCGGCTGGGGCGGGAGCTGGCGCGGCTGGCGGGCCAGGAGGACAACAATTTCGTGAAGCTGGAGGTGATCCCCGACTCCCGCCACCTGCTGCCGGATCCCTTCGGCACC
This sequence comes from Synechococcus sp. UW140, assembly GCA_943367705.1. Lineage (GTDB taxonomy): Bacteria > Cyanobacteriota > Cyanobacteriia > PCC-6307 > Cyanobiaceae > Cyanobium. Next base: position 588,659 of record CALRJV020000001.1, on the reverse strand, counting down.
CTCGAGGCCGCCGAGCAGCTGGTCAAGGAAGGCTTCGCCGTGCTGCCCTACATCAACGCCGATCCCCTGCTGGCCAAGCGGCTGGAGGAGGCCGGCTGCGCCACGGTGATGCCGCTGGGCTCGCCGATCGGCTCGGGCCAGGGCATCCGCAACGCCGCCAACATCGCCCTGATCATCGAGAACGCCCGCGTGCCGGTGGTGGTGGATGCGGGTCTGGGGGTGCCCAGCGAGGCCGCCCAGGCCATGGAGATGGGCGCCGACGCCCTGCTGATCAACAGCGCCATCGCCCTGGCGGGCGATCCACCGGCGATGGCCCGGGCGATGGCCCTGGCCACGGAAGCCGGTCGCACCGCCCTGCTGGCGGGCCGACTGCCGCAGCGGGCCGAAGCCCGGGCCAGTTCCCCGCTGGAAGGCCGTGTGACGAACCATTGACGATCAAACCGATCCTGGCGGCCATCCATAGGGTTTCCCGCAAACCGATCCCCAGCCATGCAGGTCACTGAAGAAGACGGCGGCAAGCTCAACGCCTTCGCCAAGGAGCCCCGCATGGTGCTCCAGGAGGAGGGCGAGACCAGCGGCGCCAACCGGATGCTGCTGATCGGCGGCCTGGTGCTGGTGGCCGTCATGGTGGCGGTGGCGGCCGGCATCAGCTGAGGCCGGTGGGGCCTCTGAGGCCTGTAGTAGCTTGCCCGTCTGAGCAACTGCTCGTTCAGGAGTCTGGGGTGAAGGTTCTCGTTCTCGGCGGCGACGGCTTCTGTGGTTGGCCCTGTGCCGTGAACCTGGCGGAAGCCGGACATGACGTCGTCATCGTCGACAACCTGAGTCGGCGCAAGATCGACATCGACCTGGGCGTCGAGTCGCTGACGCCCATCGCCACGATCCACGACCGGCTGCGGGCCTGGGAACAGGTGGGCGGCAGGGCCATGTCCTTCGTGCACCTGGACATCGCCCGTGAGTACGACCGGCTGCTGGATCTGCTGCGCAGCGAGCGCCCCGAGGCGATCGTCCACTTCGCCGAGCAGCGGGCCGCCCCCTACTCGATGAAGAGCAGCGCCACCAAGCGCTACACCGTCGACAACAACGTCAACGGCACCCACAACCTGCTGGCGGCCATCGTCGACAGCGGCCTCGACGTCCACATCGTGCACCTGGGCACCATGGGCGTCTACGGCTACGGCTCCCACCGGGGCGCCACGATTCCGGAGGGCTACCTGACGGTGGAAGTACCCCAGCCGGACGGCACCTGTTTCACCGAGAAGATCCTCCACCCCACGGATCCCGGCAGCGTCTACCACATGACCAAGACGCTGGATCAGCTGCTGTTCTTCTACTACAACAAGAACGACGCGATCCGGGTCACCGACCTGCACCAGGGCATCGTCTGGGGCACCAACACCGACCTCACCCAGCGGGATCCCCGGCTCACCAACCGCTTCGACTACGACGGCGACTACGGCACCGTGCTCAACCGCTTCCTGATGCAGGCGGCGATCGGCTACCCGCTCACCGTCCACGGCACCGGCGGCCAGACCCGGGCCTTCATCCACATCCGCGATTCGGTGCGCTGTGTCCAGCTGGCCCTGGAGCACCCCCCCGAGCCCGGCGAGAAGGTGAAGATCTTCAATCAGATGACCGAGAGCCACCAGGTGGGAGAACTGGCCCGCAAGGTGGCGGCCCTCACCGACTCTCAGATCAACTATCTCCCCAACCCCCGCAAGGAGGCGATCGAGAACGATCTGATCGTCGACAACCGCTGCTTCATCGAGCTGGGCCTCAAGCCCACCACCCTCGATGACGGCCTGCTGGCCGAGGTGGTGGACGTGGCCCGCCGCTGGGCCGACCGTTGCGACCGCTCCAAGATCCCCTGCCTCTCCGCCTGGACCCAGCGCCAGGCCGAAGCGATCAAGGCCTTCGCCTGATCTCCCCCCCGTGAAGATCGCCTTTTTCACCGAAACCTTCCTGCCGAAGGTCGACGGCATCGTCACGCGGCTCACCAAGACGGTGCAGCAGCTGGTGGTTGCCGGCGACGAGGTGCTGATCTTCTGTCCCGAAGGCGCTCCCGACGGCTACATGGGAGCCCGGGTGGTGGGGGTGCCGGCCATGCCGCTGCCCCTGTATCCCGAGCTGAAGCTGGCCCTGCCACGGCCGGCGGTCTCGGAAGCCCTCGACCGCTTCGGCCCCGATCTGGTCCATGTGGTCAATCCGGCCGTGCTGGGCCTGGGGGGCATCTGGCTGGCCCGCAGCCGCGGTCTGCCGCTGGTGGCCAGCTACCACACCCATCTGCCCAAGTACCTGGAGCACTACGGCATGGGGATGCTCGAGCCCCTGCTGTGGGAGCTGCTCAAGGCCGCCCACAACCAGGCCCAGCTCAACCTCTGCACCTCCACCGCCATGGTCGAGGAGCTGGCGGCCCGGGGCATCCAGCACACGGCCCTGTGGCAGCGCGGCGTGGACACCGACCTGTTCCGCCCCGAACTGGCCTCCGGCGCCATGCGCGAGCGGCTCCACGGGGGCCGCGACGACACCGGCCATCTGCTGCTTTACATCGGCCGGCTCTCGGCGGAGAAGCAGATCGAGCGGATCCGGCCGGTGCTCGAAGCCATGCCCCAGGCCCGGCTGGCCCTGGTGGGGGACGGCCCCCACCGCCAGCAGCTGGAGCGCCATTTCGACGGCACCGCCACCACCTTCGTGGGCTACCTGGCCGGCCAGGAGCTGGCCTCGGCCTATGCCAGCGGCGACGCCTTCCTGTTCCCCTCCAGCACCGAAACCCTCGGCCTGGTGCTGCTGGAGGCGATGGCCGCCGGCTGCCCGGTGGTGGGGGCCAACCGGGGCGGCATTCCCGACATCGTCAGCGACGGCGTCAACGGCTGCCTCTATGACCCCGACCAGCCCGCCAGCCTGACCACGGCCGTGCAGCGGCTGCTGGGGGATCCGACAGCCCGCCGCCAGCTGCGCCTGGCCGCCCGCGAAGAGGCCGAGCGCTGGGGCTGGGCCGGGGCCACCGCCCAGCTGCAGGGCTACTACCGCCAGGTGCTGCAGCAGAGCCGTCTGCCCCAGGCCGCCTGAGGGCCCTCAGCCCGGCCGGCCGGCGATCGGTGGCTTGACGCCCCGGAACCACACGGTCATCAGGGCCTTCACCATCGGTGCGGCCACGGTGCCGCCGTAACCGCCGGAGTTCTCCCCGAAGGCGACGATCACCAGGGTGGGGGTGCCGGTGGCCGGGGCGTAGCCGCCGAACCAGGCGTGGTCGGGGCGGGGCGGATCCTCGGCGGTGCCGGTCTTGCCGGCCACGGGCGGCAGGCTGGGGTCGTTGAGGATGGTGGCCGTGCCGCTGGTGACCGCCTGGCGCAGGCCGGCATGCAGCACCCGCAGGGTGGCCGGCTTCAGCCCGATCCATTGGCGCGGATAGTCGCGCTCCACCAGGTGGGGGGTCACCAGCCAGCCGCCGTTGGCCACCGCGGCATAGAGACGGGCCATCTGGAGCGGCGTCACCGTCACCGCCCCCTGGCCGATCGAGGAGGTGATCGTGTCAACCGGGGTCCAGGGCTCACCCAGCACCTCCTTCTTCCAGGCCGGGTCCCCCAGCAGCCCCGGGGATTCCTCGGCGGACAGCTCGCTGCCGGTGCGGCTGCCGTAGCCCAGACGGCGGGCCGCCTTGAACATTTCCTCCGGGCCGACCATCAGCCCCACCTTGTAGAAGAAGCTGTTGCTGCTCACCGCGAGGGCGAAGGGGAAGCCGATGCTGCCGAAGGAGCCGTGGTCGGCGTAGCACTGGCCGTAGTAGCAGAAGGAGCCCACCGTCGGCACGGTGGAGTTCTCGTTGAGCTTGCCGGACTCGATGCCGGCGATGGTGGTGACGATCTTGAAGGTGCTGGCCGGCGGGAACCCCTGGAAGGCCCGGTTCAGCATCGGCGCCTCCGGCCGGTTGAGGCTGTTCCACTGGGCGGTGGTGGGGCCTTCGGAGAAGATGTTGGGATCGAAGTTGGGCCGGCTGGCCATCGCCCGCACGGCGCCGGTGCGGGGATCCATCGCCACGATCACCCCCTTGCGCACCCCGTCGAGGGCCTTTTCCGCCGCCCGCTGCAGGTCGAGGTCGAGGGTGAGACGCAGATCCTTGCCGGCCTTGGCGGGCTTGTCCCCCAGCACCCGCTGCACCTGGCCTTCGGCATTCACCTCCAACTGCTGGCCGCCCCACTCACCGCGCAGGTGGGTTTCGTAAACCTTCTCCAACCCGCTGCGGCCGATGCGATCGCTGATCCGGTAGCCGTGATCCTTGAGGGCGGCGTACTCCTCCTCGGTGATGCTGCTGGTGTAGCCCATCACGTGCGCCGCCAGGCTGCCGTCGGGATAGGCGCGCAGCACGTCCTCGGACACCTCGGCCCCCTGCAGGGATCCGGCCTGCTCCCGGAAGCGCAGCACCTGCACCGGTGTGAGTGAGAGGGCCAGGGGAATCCGGAAACCCTGGGCATTGGCGCCGCTGCGGCGCTGGGCATCCAGCCGGTCGGCGGGGATCCCCAGCAGGCCGGCGAGCCGGTCGCGCAGCCCGGGCCAGCCACGGTCGTCGACCTGGAGGGGCTGGAGATAGAGGTTGTAGGTGAGCCGGTTGGTGGCCAGCACCCGGCCCTTGCGATCCAGCAGGCGGCCCCGCACGGGATTGCGCGGCAGCAGGCGGATCCGGTTCTCGTCGGCCATCGCCCGGTTCTCGGCCCCGTGCAGCAGCTGGAGCCAGGCCAGGCGCGCAAGGATCGCCGCCAGGATCAGCAGCATGAACGTGAGCAGGAGGGCGGCCTGGTGGCCGGTCCCTGTGTGGCGGGTGGAGGAGGCCCCGAGCCCGCCGCCGGCAGCGCGCACCATCAGCCGATGCGGCTCTGGAGCAGGGCCAGCCGCGCCTCGATGCGCTCCAGGGCCGCCAGCAGCTCGGCCGGATCCGCCGGACTGGGCGGCGGGGCGGCGTCCCAGGCGGGAGGGGTGGCCCCTGGGCCCGACCCGGCGGGACCCTCCTCGGCGCCGACGTCGCGCACCTCCACCTTCATCACGGGATTACCCAGGCCGGGCTGGAAGCGATCGAGGTTCTCCCTCACCTGGCTGGCTGCGGGCTCCCCTTCCTCGCGCAGCTGGCCCAGGGGATCGGCACTGGTGCCGTCAAAGGCGGCCAGCACCTCGGCCGGCCCGCCCTTGCGGACCCGCTCCACCACCGCCAGTCCGACCGGCAGCACGTCCTGCATCAGGGCCAGGCGCAGGGAATCGAGGGGATCGGCAGCCATGACGTCGCAACCCGTACCGGGGTTTCCAGTCTGACGTGCGGAACGGCCCGGCTCAGGGTGCGGGTCGCTGCACCCCGGGATCGACGATCACCTGGCCGCAGAAGCGGGTGCTGCCCAGCCACCAGCCGCCGCCGACGGCCAGCACCAGCAGGACGCTGAAGGGCAGCAGGGCCTGGCGGGTGCCATCGAGGGAGAGCCACTCCAGCCAGCCCCGCAGCCAGCGGTCGCGGTCGAAGCGGCGCCGCTCCCTCAGGCTCTCCTTGCCGCGGCGGTCGAGGGCCCGGGCCACCCAGCGCTCGAAGGCCTTCTTCTTGGTCACGGCCATCTTGCGCTCCACCTCCAGCAGGTGGCCGGCACTGAGGTCGGGGTTGAAGGTGCTGATCAGCTCCAGGCTCTTGAGGAACATCTCCACCGCCCCCTCCTTGATCGCCAGGTCGGCCGGATCGAGCCCGTCCCAGTCGACCTCGGGATAGAAGCGCAGACGGTTGCTGCGGATCTGCTCCTCCGGCAGCTGGCCCGGTTCCCGCAGCCAGCGGTCGGTGTTGGCATCGAAACGACGCCAGTAGAGGAAGGGGTTGAGAAAGACGGTCTTGCCGGCCAGCAGGATGCTGTCCTGCTGCAGGCGGCGGTGCAGCTGGGGGTCGTGCTCAGCCCCGGCAGGGCTGCCAGCGACGACGGGGGAGACGGGAGGCACGGAGCAAACGGCCGGGTGCCGAGATTATCGAAGCCGGCCCCCGGGGGCCAGCCCGGCGTTCCCGCCTACTCCCACTCGATCGTGCCGGGGGGCTTGCTGGTGATGTCGAGCACCACCCGGTTCACCCCCCGCACCTCGTTGACGATGCGGTTGGAGATCAGCTCCAGCAGGTCGTAGGGCAGCCGCGACCAGTCGGCAGTCATGCCGTCCTCGGAGGAGACACAGCGCAGCACGATCGGGTAGGCGTAGGTGCGCTTGTCGCCCATCACCCCGACGCTGCGCACGGGCAGCAGCACGGCGAAGGCCTGCCAGATCTCGTTGTACAGGCCGGCGTCCCGCACCTCCTCGCGCACGATCAGGTCGGCGTCCCGCAGGATGTCGAGCTTGTCGTCGGTCACCTCCCCCAGGATGCGGATCGCCAGGCCGGGGCCCGGGAAAGGATGGCGCCCCACGATCTCCTGGGGCAGGCCCAGGCTGCGGCCCACCTTGCGCACCTCGTCCTTGAACAGGCGCCGCAGGGGCTCCACCAGCTTGAACTGAAGATCCTTGGGCAGGCCGCCCACGTTGTGGTGGCTCTTGATTTTCACCGCCACCCGCTCGCCGGTCTTGGGGTCCACGTTGGTGCCGGCGCTTTCGATCACATCGGGGTAGAGGGTGCCCTGGGCGAGGTAGTCGAAGGGCCCGAGGCGGCGGCTCTCCTCCTCGAACACCCGGATGAACTCGGTGCCGATGATCTTGCGCTTCTCCTCCGGGTCGGTGATGCCCGCGAGCTTGGTGATGAAGCGTTCACGGGCATTGATGTATTCCACGTTGATGTGGAACTGGCGATCGAAGAAATCCATCAGGAACTCCGGCTCGCCTTTGCGCATGAAGCCCTGGTCGATGAACATGCAGGTGAGGCGATCGCCGATCGCCTGGTGCAGCAGGAAGGCCAGGGTGGAGGAATCGACCCCGCCCGAGAGGGCCAGCAGCACCCGCTTCTCGCCCACCTGGGCGCGCACCTCGCCGATGGCCTCATCGATGAAGACGGCCGTGGTCCAGTCGGGGATGCAGCCGCAGATGTGATAAACGAAGTTGCGGATCATCACCATGCCGCCGGTGGAATGGACCACCTCGGGATGGAACTGCACCCCGTACAGACGGCGGGCATGGTCGGCCACCGCGGCCTCGGGGGTGTTGTCGGTGTGGGCGAGGCGCACGAAGCCATCCGGCAGCGACTCCACCGAATCGCCGTGGCTCATCCACATCGTCGAGCCCTCCTCGACGTTGGTGAGCAGATCGACCGGGTCGTCGACGTGCAGCGGCGCCTTGCCGTACTCGGCCCGGCCGGCGGCCACCACTGATCCACCCAGCTGCTGCACCATCAGCTGCATGCCGTAGCAGACCCCCAGCACCGGGATGCCCAGGTCCCAGAGGCCGGGGTCGCAGGAGGGGGCCCCTTCCTCATAGACGGAGCTGGGGCCGCCGCTGAGGATGATCCCCTTCGGGTTGAGGGCCTTCAGTTCGGCGGCGCTGGTGGTGTAGCCCATCACCAGGGAGAAGACCTCCGTCTCCCGCACCCGGCGGGCGATCAGCTCGGAGTACTGGGAGCCGAAATCCAGGATGACGATGGCCGGAGGACGGCGGGAACCGCTGGCATGGTCCCGTTCCGAACCCGTGGGTGCGGTCTGCGTCGTTTCGGACATCGGCTCGAAGGCGGCCAGGGCCAGGGCCCGGTAATCGGTGCCAGCACCCTAGGTCGCGCCCCTGAAGCGTTCCATCAGCGCCGCCCCCACCGGCCCGCAGACCCGCAGCCGGCGCTGGCGGTCGAACAGGGCCGCCCCCACGGCGGCCGGCGGGGCGCCATGGCTGGCCAGGTAGGCCCGGCAGCGGCTTTCGATGGTGGCGGCGATCCGCGCCCGCAGGCGCCCGGCCAGATCCGGATCGGCCTGCTCCAGAGCGGCCAGGGCGGCCTCCACCGTGGCGGCCCCGTGCAGGGCGGCGAGGGTGGCGCCGGTGGCCCCCTCCAGGGCGGCCAGGGCGGTGAGCACCTCGGCGCGGCCGTCGGCCAGATGGTGGTGGGTGTGGAAGATGCCGCCGGCGAGCTTGATCAGCTTGCCCTGGTAGCCGAACAGCAGCAGCCGCTCCACACCCGCTTCCGCGGCCGCCACCAGCACCGGGCCGAGCCAGTTGCCCGCCTTCAGCAGCAGCTCCGGTGGCAGGCCCAGCTGGGGGGCCAGATCGAGGCCGTTCTCGCCGATCACCAGCACCAGATCGCCGCCGGCCCCCGGCGCGGCCATCCGTTCGGCCAGCGCCGCCAGGGTGTGGGCCAGCTGGTCCGGGTCGGCGCCAGCCTGCACCTCGGCCTGGGTGCCGATCAGGGCCAGCCCATCCACCACCCCGAAGGCCGCATTGCTGGTGCGCTCCGCCAGACGGCGGCCGTCGGGGAGCACAAGGGTGAGCCCCAGGCGCCGGCCGCCTGGCACGAGGGGTCGCAGGTTCACCTCCAGCAGCCGTTGGGCATAGGCCGACAGACAGGCCTCCCCGGTCGCCGCGTGGACCCCCACCCCCTCGCCGGGCTCCAGCTGCAGCCAGGGCCCGTCGCCGGGGAGCCAGCGGGCCAGCACCCACACCACCAGGCCGCGGGTGAGGTCGAGCCCCTCGCCCGGATCACAGCAGCTTTCCCCCAGGGCCAGCCCCTCGCCCAGGCCCGCGGCGGCCCGCACCGGCACGGGCACCACCCCAGGCGGCTGCAGCAGCTCCAGGGCCACCGAGGCGCTGAACGGCTCCCCCTGCAGGGCCCCGAGGGCGGCGCGGGCCGCGGCCGCCAGCCACACCGGCAGGGTGAATCCCCGCGGGGGCGCGGAGGGGGGGCGCAGGGAATCGATGGCCGGCGGCAACGCTGTTTTTTATGGTGGTCGATCGCCTTGCCTCCGCCAGGCCCGCGCCCCTTCCCTCCCCACAGCCCATGCAGGACAAGCTCACCCTGATGATCCCCGGCCCCACCCCGGTGCCGGAGACCGTCCTGCAGGCCATGGCCCGCCATCCGATCGGCCACCGCAGCGGCGATTTCCAGAAGATCGTGCGGCGCACCACCGAGCAGCTGCAGTGGCTGCACCAGACCAAGGGCCACGTGCTGGTGATCACCGGCAGCGGCACCGCGGCGATGGAGGCCGCGATCGTCAACACCCTCAGCCGCGGCGACAAGGTGCTCTGCGGCGACAACGGCAAGTTCGGCGAACGCTGGGTGAAGGTGGCGAAGGCCTACGGGCTGAACGTCGAGGTGATCAAGGCGGAGTGGGGCCAGCCCCTCGATCCGGAGGCCTTCCGCGCCGCCCTCGAGGCCGACACCGCCAAGGAGATCCGGGGCGTGATCCTCACCCACTCGGAAACCTCCACCGGGGTGATCAACGACCTGCAGGCCATTGCGGGCCATGTGAAGGCCCACGGCACCGCCCTCACCATCGCCGACTGCGTCACCAGCCTCGGGGCCTGTGACGTACCTATGGACGCCTGGGGCGTGGACGTGGTGGGCTCCGGCTCCCAGAAGGGCTACATGATGCCGCCGGGTCTGAGCTTCGTGGCCATGAGCGAGCGGGCCTGGACGGCCTACGACCGCTCCGATCTGCCGAAGTTCTATCTGGATCTGGGCAAGTACCGCAAAGCCGCCGACGACGACAGCAACCCGTTCACCCCGGCGATCAACCTCTACTTCGCCCTCGAGGCGGCCCTGGGGATGATGCAGAAGGAGGGCCTGGAGGCGATCTTCGCCCGCCACGACCGCCATCGCCGGGCCACCCAGGCGGCGATGAAGGCCATCGGCATGCCTCTGTACGCAGCCGAGGGCCACGGCAGCCCGGCGATCACGGCGGTGGCGCCGGAGGGGATCGATGCCGAGACCCTGCGCAAGCAGGTGAAGGAGCGCTTCGACATCCTGCTGGCCGGCGGCCAGGACCACCTCAAGGGCAAGGTGTTCCGCATCGGCCACCTGGGCTTCGTCTGCGACCGCGACGTGCTCACCGCCGTGGCGGCGATCGAGGCCACCCTGCAGGACCTGGGCCTGGCCCAGGCGCCGATCGGTGCCGGCGTGGCGGCGGCGGCGGTGGAGCTGGCCGCCTGAGCGGCGGGTCGGCCAACCCCCGGAGAAGTGATTAGGTTCATGGTGAACGGTTTTGACGCCATGACCCTTGCTGCCATGCGACGCCTTCCTCTGGCCGCCGTCCTCTGCCTGGGGCTGGCGGCCTCCGGCTGCCAGCGCACCAACCTCACCCAGCAGACCAAGAAGACCGAGGCCAGGATCTGCACCGAGCTGGCCACGGTGAACCTGGCCCTGGAGCAGGTGGCCGCCCTGACACCCAGCTCCACCGTGGGCGAGGCGCGGGCGGCCCAGCAGAAGCTTGAGCAGTCGATCGCCGCCCTGCAGACTTCGGAGAACCAGCTCCAGAAGCTGAGGGTGGAAGCCTTCCGCAAACTGCTGCAGAGCTTCCGGACGGAGGTGGCCAAAGCCTCCGCCAACAAGCAGCAGACCCTTGAGCAGGCGGCCAATGAGCTCAAGCCCAAGGCCATGGCCGTGATCGCCGCCCGCAAGGCCCTCTCGGCGGCGGTGCAGTGCGAGGAGCCGGCGGCGGCAGCGCCCGCCAAGCCCTGAGAAGGTTTCACCCTGGCTCCGGGCAACCAATTGGCGCCCGGAGCCTTGCTACTGTGAGGCGGCGCGTGAATCCACGCGGGTGTAATTCAGTGGTAGAATGTCAGCTTCCCAAGCTGAACGTCGCCGGTTCGAATCCGGTCACCCGCTTGATCAATAAGTCCCAGACATTGCACTTCACTCCTGAGGTCACGCAACGCTGAATGGAGTTCTTTCAGCAGCTCGGAACAGGGATCAGGAACGGGGCTTGATCAGCTGCAGCACCTGCAAGCCAAGGCCGCCGGCCCGCCGTTCGCAGTCAAGGGCCTGAAGAATGGCCTGGGCCGACGCATCGATATCCCCCTCACTGGCCGCCACACGCGCCTGCTCATTCAGGGAAGCCGCCTGCAGCAGCAGACGCTGACGCGCCCCGGGATCGGACAGCGATGACATGCTGGACCTCGGACGTGCGGGGGTCTCCAGCGTCAAGGTGACGGGGGCAGGTGGACTGGCAACGATCATGACCGGCGAGCAGTTCGCAGTATCGAAAACATGCAAGAAGGGCGATTGGCATCAAACGCCCCCTTTTCTGTTTACATCTTACGGCAGAACATAACAGCCTGTCCCGGATGGGCGAAAGACAGGGGGGAAAGAGATGAAATCCCTTTATCCCCATGGGTTCGCCCAAACCGTCGCTGGTGGCTGCAGCCGGCGACGTGCTGGCTCAGGTCCCCGGCTCCTCCTGGTTGCCGCCCAGGGCGGCGATCTGGGAGCGCAGCTGGTCGGAACGCTGGAGGTCGCCCCGGGTAAGGGCAACGGCGAGGGCGAACTCGAGTTTCTCGAGCTGGTGGTCGCCCTCCACCTGGGAATGGGTGCGGAGCTTGCAGTGGGGAGCCGGGCTGGCCACGCGAGCGGCGGCACCCTGCCCATGAAGGGCGCCGGAGGATGACTGGTAAGGGGAAGTGGGGAAGGCCATGACCCGCTTTCTTTTTATTTTGACACCCTTGGCCAGGGGGCCGCGCCCTCAGGCGGCGTTGGGATAGCCGACGTCCTCCTGGCCTTCATAGGCGGGGGGCGCCTCGGAAGCGGGGGCGATCTCCAGCAGATGGCGGCAGTCCTGCAGCAGCCGCTCGACGTTGTCGAGGCTGGCCAGCTCCTGGGGGTCCGGCCTGGCCTGGTTGGAAGCCTGCAGTTCCACCGCCGCCAGCCGCTGCTCCAGGGTCACCAGACGCTGGGAGAGGGCATGGATGGTTTCGGCGAGATCTTCGGCATTGCGGCTGATGCGGAACGACACCGAGGCGGGGGCCATGGCGGGAAAAGCGACTGGGCTGTGCCGCATGACAACACACCCGGCACACCCCCTCAAGCACCCATGGCATCGATCTCCCAGAGTGGGCCCTGTTGATCGGGCTCCCGTCGGATGAACCATGCCTGGCATCTGCTGATGTACGCGCTGGCCGGGCTTGCCGGCGGCCTGCTGGCTCTCCGCACCGGCATCCCGGCGGCACCCCTGGCCGGGGCCCTGCTGGGGGCCGCCCTGGTCAGCGTGACGGGGCGCCTGGATGTGGCCCAATGGCCGGTCGGCACCCGCACCCTGCTGGAGATCGGCATCGGCACCGTGATCGGCACGGGCCTCACCGGCACGGCCCTGCTGGAACTGCGCCAGCTGTGGCGACCCGCCCTGCTGATCACGGTCACCCTGGTGCTCACCGGCCTGGTGGTGGGACTCGGATGCAGCCGGCTGATGGGCGTCGATCCGGTGGTGGCGCTTCTGGGGGCGGCCCCGGGGGGCATCAGCGGAATGAGCCTGGTCGGGGCGGAGTTCGGCGTCGGGGCGGCCGTGGCCACCCTGCACGCCGTGCGCCTGATCACGGTGCTGGTGATCCTGCCGCTGGTGGTGCGTCTGGTGCTGCCGGCGACCGCCACCCCACCGGGCGGCTGACCACCCTGGACAGCGCCGCAGGGGTCGATACGTTGGGCCACCTTGTTCTTTCCATGCGGTCCGATGGCCACACGCCACTCTCTCTCTCACCGACTGGGCCCGATCGTCCTGGCGGCGGCGGCCGTCCTGCTGGCCGGCGCCGGCACCGCCCAGAGCGCCCGGGCCGGCAATGACATCGAAGGCCCCGGGGGCAAGGGGGCCCAGGTGTACTGCTTCATGCGCAACAACGGCAACGTCCATGACGTGAGCTGGACCGCCGCCTATGCCCTGATCAAGCGCCAGAGCGCCGGTCTGTTCAAGACCTCCCCTGAACACGCCGCGGTGATGATCACCGAGGCCGTGGTTCAGAACCCCGGCACCTTCCCCGATTGCGGCCGCTTCCTGGGGGATCTCTACGCGCCGCGCTCCTCCGGCAGCACTGCGGCCAGCCCGGAACCCGGCCCCACCTCCATCTCGGTCGTCGGCGGTGGTAAGGCTGGTGGCAGCGGCATGACCCGGAGTGAGCGTTACAACTGAGCGGGCCCGCCTGCATCCCGCCATCGGCCCCCTGGGCCTGTTGCTGATCGTGCTGCTGGGCGGCTGCGCCGAGGAGCCCCTTCCCCAGCGGCCGATCACCCGGGAGGACTGCCTGCGGACCGTGAAGCTGGAGGACCTTCCCGGTGCCTTGAGCCAGTGCGATCGGGTGGTGGCGGCCTTCCCGAAGGACCCGGGGCCGCTCAACGAGCGCTTCCTGCTGCACACCCTGGCCGGCAACACCACGGCCGCCTGCCGGGACATCGCCCGGGCCACGGTGCTGGCCGCCGCGGTGCCGAAGAACAAGCTCGATCCGATCCTGCGCCAGGACCTGGAGGTGCGGCGGAGCAGCTGCGCCGACGGCGCCCCCGCCCGTCCGGGGGGCTGAGGGCAAGGCAGCGGCTCAGCCGCTCTCGAGCCACTGGCGCACCAGCGCCGGCAGGGCCCGCTGGCGACGCAGGCTGTCCTGGCCCTGCAGCAGCAGGGAGATCCGCTCGGCCTTGCTGGCGATCAGGTCGTCGACCAGCCGGTCAGCGACACCCAGCTGCAGCCAGTGGCTGGTGAGCGCCGCCCCCATGCCGATCCGGTGGCAGCGGTCCTCCGCCTGCTCGGCGTCGCCCGGGGTCCAGGGCCGCTCCACCAGCACCACATGCCGGGCCCGGTGCAGGGTGAAACCGAGGCCGCCGGTGCCATAGGTGGCGATCAGCACAGGGGAGCGGCCTGACTGAAAGGCATCCACCAGCCGCTGTCGGCGCAGCGGCGGCACGGCGCCCACCAGGGGCCCCCCGTCCCCCGGCCGGCCCAACTGACCGTGCAGCGCCAGGGCGGTGGCCACGAAAGCCGTGAACACCACCACCGCTTCGCCGGCGGCCACCAGCTCGGCCACCAGGGAGACGGTGGCGTCGAGCTTGTGGCGTGAGGCGATCTGGCGCAGGGCCGTGAACACGGCCAGGGCTTCGGCGTCGCGGCGCACCTCACCGGCCAGGGCCCGGCGGCGGTAGTCGTCGATCCGCTCCTGCAGAGCCCGCTCGAAGGCCTCGGCGGCGGCGGGGTCGAGGCTGACGGGCCGCTCGAACCGCCGCTTCGGGGGCAGATCCAGGCACTGGCCCTTGCGGCGATGGAGCACCAGGGGCCGCACCAGCCGCTGCAGCTCCTCCAGCTGGCTGGCGCCGCTGGCCTGCCAGATCCGCCGCCCGCCCTGCTCCCGCCAGTGCCCCTGGCAGTAGCGCTCCTCGAAGTGGCGCTGGTCGGCCGCCAGGGGATGGCCGATGGCAGCCAGCAGGGGAAAGAGCTGCACCGGCCGGCCGTTCTTCATCGGTGTGCCGGTGAGCAGCCAGATCGCCCGCAGGCGCGGATGGCGGGCCAGGCGCAGGAACGCCTGGGTGCGGGCGGCCCGGAGCGTCTGGGCGAAATGGGCCTCGTCGGCGATCAGCACCGTGCCGGCGGCCGGGAGTTCGGCCGGCAGCCGGGCCCAGCTGTGCAGCTCCAGGCGCAGGCCCAGGGCCGCCGCCTCCTGGCGCCAGTGGTGGTGCAGCCCCGCCGGGGCCACCACCACCAGCCGGCAGTCGGCCAGGCGCACCAGGGCGCGGCCGGCCACCAGGGCGCTGAGGGTCTTGCCAAGGCCCATGGCATCGGCGAGCACGGCGCCGCGGCGGGCCAGCAGCCAGCGCACCGCCAGCCGCTGGTGCCGGAACAGCCGGCGGCCGTCCGGAAGCTCGTCGTCAGCGGCGGCGGCCGCCACCAGGTCCCGGTGGGGAGGCAGGGGCGGCAGGGGCTGCCCCAGCCAGCCGAACCAGCGGGCCAGCTCCGGGGTGAGCGGAAAGCGCCCGGCGCACTGCTGATGCAGCGCCGCGGCCGCCTCGAGGGGAAACTGCCAGCAGCCGCGGCGGCTGAGCCACTGGCCCCGGGGGCGGATGGCCCGCAGCTGGGCCTGGGTGACCGCGTCGAACGGACTGACCACCTCGATCAGACCCGAGGCGCCCAGGCGCATCTGCACCAGGGGGGTGGCCAATGCGGCAAAAAGCAATCAAGAACACATTGACACCCGGGACGCTGAGGGCAAACTTCCGCCAACCGAGGCGCGCTGATGCAGGCCAGGGATGGAGTCTTTCTCGAAGATCTCTGCCCCAAGCTGCGAGCGCGTCGATGGCGACAGTCGCTGCACCGGATGACCGGCCGCCGCTGCCTCTACTGCGGCGAGGCGTCGGAATCCATCGACCACGTGCATCCGCTCAGCCGCGGCGGCCAGAGCATCACCGAGAACTGCGTGCCGGCCTGCCTGGGCTGCAACGGCCGCAAGGGGGACAGTGACGCGTTCGTCTGGTATCGGAGCCAGCCCTTCTACGACCCGCGCCGGGCGATGGCCCTGCGGGCCTGGACCGATGGCGATCTGCGCCTGGCGCTGCGCCTGCTCCAGTGGGTGGCCCCCGCCGAACCGGAGACGGCCACGGCCGCCGAAGCGGAGGTGACTCACCAGACGCGGCAGGCCTCCACCCCGTTGTGGCGGTGGCAGATGGCCTCCTGATCGAGGGGCTGCTCCGGCGCCAGCACCCCGGCTCCCAGCACCAGACCCACGGCCAGCAGCAGCGGGGCGGCGGCCCGGTGGCGGCGCGCCGGGGCCCGATGGCCGCGGCCGGGGAGGGGGCTGGATGGCGCGAGGCCGACAGGGAGACTGGCACCGAACGACGAGGCGGTCACGGAATGGGGAAACGGACAGTGATACAGATGTACTGATGGCGGAGGATTCTGTCAACCCGGTGGCCGGCGGCGGACCGGTCGACCACCCGGCCCTGCCCGCCGCCGCCGCCGCCATCGACCGGATGCTGGTGCTCGGCGGCGGCTACACCGGCCGTCGCGTCGCCCGGACGCTGGAGGCGGCCGGCGTGCCGGTGCTGCTCACCCATCGCCAGCCGGCCCCGGCGGGCGACGCCCACGGCTGGGTGCACTTCGATCCCGACCAGGGGGCCCTGCCCAGCCAGGCCGACCTGGCCGGGGTCAGCCACGTGCTGGTGACGATCCCGCCCGATGCCGGCGGCCGCGATCCGGTGCTGGAGTCCCTCGAGACCCGGCTGCGTCAGCTGGCACCGGCCTGGGTGGGCTACCTCTCCACCACCGGGGTCTACGGCGACACCGGCGGCGCCTGGGTGGACGAGACCAGCCCGACCCGGCCGCTGCTGGAGCGCAGCCAGGCCCGGCTGGCCTGCGAACAGGCCTGGCGCCGCAGCGGCCTGCCGGTGCAGCTGCTGCGGCTGCCGGCCATCTACGGCCCCGGCCGCAATCCGATGGTGAACCTGCGCAACGGCACAGCCCGGCTCATCCACAAGCCCGGCCAGGTGTTCTCGCGGGTGCACGTCGAGGACATCGTCGGTGCGGTGCTGCACTGCATCGCCCTGGCCCCCGAGGTCAGGCCGGACACCCTGATCCTGGCGGACACCTTCCCCTGCCCCTCCAGCGAGATCCTGGGCCTGGCCGCCCATCTGCTGGGCTGCCGGCTGCCGGAGGTGCAGCGCTACGAGGACGTGGCCGCGGCCATGGGACCCATGGCCCGCAGCTTCTGGAGCGAGAATCGACGGGCCAGCAGCCGGAGGCTCAGGGACGACCTCGGCTACCGCCTGCTCTACCCCACCTACCGGGAGGGCTTGTCGTCCGGCAGCGGCGACTTCTTCTGAGCACCGAAGATCGAGGGATCGATCAGGGAGGACAGCCCCGTGTCCTTGCCCATCTTGTCCCAGTTGACCACGACCCACTCATTGCGGAAGGCGAGCCCCCCTCCCAGCAGCAGCACGCCCAGCACCAGCAAGCGGACCATGAACCGACCCCGACAGCGCCCGATGGCATGAAAACTACTGCGGATCGCCTCGTCATCGCCCTGGGGGATCCCGCCGGCATCGGCGCCGAGGTGACCCTCAAGGCCCTCGCCCGGCCCCGGCCCGCCGGCCAGGAGGTGGTGCTGGTGGGCTGCGGCCGCTGGCTGCGGGAGTGCCACCGTCAGCTGCTGGCCCGCAGCGACGCGCCCCTGGCCGACCCCGATGGGTTCCCGCTGGTGGACATCCCCCTGGAGCAGCCGGTGGTCCCGGGGGTAAGCAGCCCCGCCGCCGGGGCCGCCAGCTTCGCCTGGCTGAGCGAGGCCGTGGCGCTGGTGGGCGCCGGCGGCGGCCGGGCCCTGGTGACGGCCCCGATCGCCAAGGCCAGCTGGCAGGCGGCGGGCCATGCCTACCCCGGCCAGACCGAGCGGCTGGCGGAACTGACCGGCACCGCCGACGCCGGGATGCTGTTCACCGCCGTGGCCCCCGGCGGCGGCTGGCGGCTCAACACGCTGCTGGCCACCACCCACATCCCCCTGGCCGAGGTGAGCGCCCGGCTCAGCCCGGAGCTGGTGCACCGGCGGTTGGACGCGCTGCTGGCCTTCTGCCGCCGCTTCCGCAGCCGGCCCCGGCTGGTGGTGGCGGGCCTGAACCCCCATGCGGGGGAGGGGGGCCACCTCGGGCTGGAGGAGCAGGACTGGCTGATTCCCACCCTCGAGCGCTGGCGGGGCCAGCATCCGGAGGTGAGGCTGGAGGGGCCGGTTCCGCCGGACACCTGCTGGCTGGAGGCGGCGGCCGCCTGGAGGGGCCAGGCCGAAGGGGCGGACGGCTACCTGGCCCTATACCACGACCAGGGCCTGATCCCAGTGAAGTTGCTGGCGTTCGACGCTGCGGTCAACACCACCCTGGGCCTGCCCTTCCTGCGCACCTCCCCCGACCACGGCACCGCCTTCGCGATCGCCGGCCAGGGCATCGCCAGGGCCGACAGCATGGCGGCGGCGATTCACACCGCCTGGGAGCTGGGTCAGGTCCGGACGCCGACGGCGCTCAGCCCGCCTTGATCCGCATCAGCACCTGGCCGAATTCCACCGGCGTGCCGTTCTCCACAAGAATCTCCACCACCTCGCCGCTGAACTCGCATTCCAGCTCGTTCATCAGCTTCATCGCCTCGAGGATGCAGACGGGCTGACCGGCGCTGATGCGGGTGCCCACCTCCACGAAGGGGGCCTCCCCCGGAGCTGAGGAGCGGTAGAAGGTGCCCACCATCGGCGCCGTGACGGCCTGCAGATCACTGCGCACCGAGGCGGCCGGAGGCGGGGGCGCCGAAGGGCCGGGGGCGGCGCCGACCGGGGCCGCGGGGGCGGGGGGCGGCGGTGGTGCGCCGGCCGGTGCCTGCACCATGGTGACCGTCGCCGGCGCGGGGGCCGGCAGGTTGCGGCGCACCTCCAGGCGGAAGTCGTCGCCTTCGAGCTTGAGTTCCTGGATGTCGCTGTCCCCGAGCAGGGCCAGCAGCTGGCGCAGTTGGTCGTGATCGAGCTGCATGGCGATCAGGACTCCCGGCCCAGATAGCTGTCGGTGCGGGTGTCGACCTTGATCTTCTCGCCGATCGTGATGAACAGGGGCACCATCACCTGGGCGCCGGTCTCGACGATGGCCGGCTTGGTGCCACCGGTGGCGGTGTCGCCCTTGACGCCGGGGTCGGTCTGGGTGACCTCGAGCACCACCGAATTGGGCAGCTCCACCTCCAGGGGCTTGCCGTTCCAGGAGACGACGCTCACCTCCATGCCTTCCTTGAGATACTTGCGGCCGTCACCGATCTGCTTGGCGGTCAGGCGGGTCTCCTCATAGGAGGCCATGTCCATGAAGACGTAGTCATCGCCTTCCATGTAGGTGTGCTGGAGCGTGGACTTCTCCAGCTGGGCCTGGGGCATCGTCTCCCCGGCGCGGAAGGTCTTCTCGACCACGTTGCCGCTCTGGACGCCCTTGAGCTTGGTGCGGACGAAGGCCGAGCCCTTGCCGGGCTTGACGTGCAGGAATTCGACGACGCGCCAGACCTGGCCATCCAGCTCAATCGTGGTGCCGGTACGAAAGTCGTTGCTGGAGATCATTCCGGCGGATCGGATCGGGGGATTGTACGTCTGGCTACAGGCCCACCTGCTGACGGCGGCGGCGGGGGCCCGGGCCGGTTGTGCCAAAGTCCAGGCAGTCACAGGGGAAGCATGGACCGGCGACGCAGGCGCATCGGGTTCACCACCGCGCTGGCCTCCGGGCTGGCGGCCGCCCTGACCCTCGTGCTCACGCTGCTGCTGGCGGTCCCCGCCGCCTGGGCCTACCTGCCCCAGGGCAACGCCGTCAGCGACCCCACCGCCCTGCTGCGCAACGCCCTGCCGATGGAGCAGCGCGACCTGCAGGCGCTGCAGCACCGCCTCGAGGACACCAGTGACGACCTGCGGGCCAAGCGCTGGAGCAGCCTGACCGGCTCCGTGCGCCGGGCTGAGTCCCAGCTCGGCAGCAGCCGCGAGCGAATCCTGGCCAGCTTCGATCCCGCCGACCGCCCCACCGCCGAAGCCCTGCTGGCCGACACGGACGGGCATCTCCAGGATCTGGCGGCCGCCGGCGAGGCCCAGGACCGGGACCGGTTCCTGGCGGCCCGCCGGGAGGCCCTCGCCGACATCGGCCAGGCCGAAGCCCTGCTGGTGGGGCCCTTCCCGTTCACGATTCCCGCCGAGTTCGACGCCCTGCCCCGGCTGCTGGGCCGCGCCACCGTGCGGCTGACCACCACCAAGGGTGACCTGACCACCGTCGTGGACGGCTACAACGCGCCCCTGACCGCCGGCGCCTTCGTGGATCTGGTGCAGCGGGGCTTCTACGACGGCCTGCCCTTCAACCGCGCCGAAGACTTCTACGTGCTGCAGACCGGCGATCCCGCCGGCCCCCAGACCGGCTACGTGGATCCGGCCACCAAGCAGGAGCGCCAGGTGCCCCTGGAGATCATGGTGCCCGGCCAGGAGGCCCCCTTCTACAACCAGACCTTCGAGGATCTGGGCCTGTTCAAGGCCGAACCGGTGCTGCCCTTCGCCAGCAAGGGCACCCTGGGATGGGCCCACTCCGACGAGGCCCTGGGGGACGGCTCCTCCCAGTTCTTCCTGTTCCTGTTCGAACCCGAGCTCACCCCGGCGGGCCTCAACCTCATCGACGGGCGCTACGCCGCCTTCGGTTATGTGGTGGACGGCTTCGACGTGCTCGAGGAGCTCACCGCCGATGACGGCATCGTCCGGGCGTCGGTGGTCGAGGGGGCCGACAACCTGCGCCCCCATGCCTGAGGGGCCCACCCTGGTGCAGCTGGGGGAAGCGGAGCTGATCCGGCGCCTCGGCGCCTTCGCCCCCCCGGGGCAGTTCGACGATGACGCCGCCCTTCTCGGTCCGGCCCTGCTGGCGGGCCAGCCCGCGGGCGATCCGCCGCTGGTGCTGAACACCGACGTGCTGGTGGAGGACGTCCACTTCAGCGAGGCGACGATGGGCGCCGGTGATGTGGGCTGGCGGGCGGCGGCGGCCAACCTCTCCGATCTGGCGGCCATGGGCTGCCGCGGCGCCGTGGGCATCACCGTGGCCCTGGTGGCCCCGGGCCACACCCCCTGGGCCTGGGTGGAGGGGGCCTATGCCGGCATGGCCGAGCTGCTGGGGGCCCATGGGGGCGTTCTGCTCGGGGGCGACTGCAGCGGCGGGCGCCAGCGCCTGCTGGCCATCACCGCCCTGGGCCGGCTCCCGGCGGGGGGCGGGGCGATCCGCCGCGGGGACGGCAGGCCGGGGGACGCGCTGGTCAGCACCGGTGCCCATGGGCTCAGCCGCCTGGGCCTGGCCCTGCTGCGGGGCGAGGCGCTGCCGGCCCTGGCGCCGTCCAGCCGGGAGCGGGCGATCCGTGCCCACCGCAGGCCCGTGCCCCGGTTCGATGCGGTGGCGGCCCTGGGCGCCTGCCGCCCTGCGGCCCTGGACTGGCGGGTTGCCGGCTGCGACAGCAGCGACGGCCTGGCGGCCGCGGCCTCCTGCCTGGCCGTGGCCAGCGGCTGCACAGCCCTTTTATCCAGAAGCGATCTGCCCCTGGCGGCGGAGCTGGCTGGCCAGGATCAGGCCGAGGACTGGTGCCTCTGGGGCGGGGAGGATTTCGAGCTCGTCCTGGCCCTGGAGCCGGCCTGGGCCGAGGCCCTGGTGCAGCGGCTGGAGGGGGCGCGGCAGATTGGCCGGCTGGTGGAGCCCCAGGCCTGCGGGCCCCTGGGATGGGCGGAGGGGGGTGGGCCCATCACCCCCCCGACCGCCGCCTTCCGGCATTTCGGCTGAGGGATTCAGCGAACGGGTTCAGCTGAGGAGCGGGCCCGCCGGCTCACTTCCAGTTGCGGGCCACCACTTCGGCCAGATCGACAACGCGCTGGCTGTAGCCCCATTCGTTGTCGTACCAGGAGATCACCTTCACCATGGTGCCGTCCATCACCAGGGTGAGGTCGGAATCGACGATCGTGGATTCATCGGTGCCGGCGTGGTCGGTGGAGACCAGGGGCAGATCGCAGTACTTGATGATGCCCTTCATGCCGTTTTCGGAAGCGGCCTTGAAGATGCTGTTCACCTCCTCCTTGGTGGTGGCGCGGCTCACCTCAAGCACCATGTCCACCACCGAGACATTGGGGGTGGGAACCCGCAGGGCAATGCCGTTGAGCTTGCCCTTCATCGGTGGGTACACCAAAGCCACCGCGGTGGCGGCACCGGTGCTGGTGGGCACGATGTTCACGGCGGCGGCGCGGGCGCGGCGCAGGTCGCGGTGGGAGGCATCGAGAATGCGCTGGTCACCCGTGTAGCTGTGGGTGGTGGTCATCATGCCCTTCACAATCCCGAGGGATTGGTCGAGCACCTTCACCAGCGGAGCCATGCAATTGGTGGTGCAGCTGGCATTGCTGATGATGTCGAAGTCTTCGTGGCGGTATTGATCAGCGTTGACGCCGACCACGAAGGTGCCCACACCCTCACCCTTGCCCGGGGCGGTGATCAAAACCTTCCTGGCACCGGCCTCGATGTGCTTGCCGGCCCCCTTCTGGTCAATGAACACCCCGGTGGCCTCGATCACCAGATCCACACCCCATTCCTTCCAAGGCAGGTTGAGGGGGTTGCGGTCGGAGAAGCATTTGATGTGCTTGCCGTTCACGACGATCGTGTCGTCGGTGTGGCTCACCTCCGCATTGCGGATGTGGCCGAGCATCGTGTCGTACTGGAGAAGGTGGGCGTTGGTCTTCGGATCGGAGGTGTCGTTCAGGCCGACCACTTCGATGCCGGTGTTCTCACCGCGGCTCAGCCAGCAGCGCATGAAGTTCCGACCGATTCGGCCAAATCCATTGATCGCAACGCGCAAGGTCATGGCAGAAAGCGGTGGAACCCGCTAGCAAGGGGGGATTTTGGCTGCCGATCATACAGAAATGGGGTCCTGCTCTTTCCCGCAGCCACAGGCCCCGGATCGGACGGTCGACAAAGCGCAGTATCCCGCAGAGGGGGGAGGGCCGGGCTGCCGTTATTTTCGGCGTGGCCTGGAGTCCCCCTTGATCCCGAAGCTTGATCGCCGTCAGCCGCTCCATTTCATCGGGGCCGGGGGGATCGGCATGTCCGCCCTGGCAGGGATCCTGGCGGAGCGGGGCTTCCTGGTGAGCGGCTCCGACCCCCGTCCCAGTCCGGTGCTGGAGCGGCTGGGAAGCGCCGGGGTGCGGGTGTTCCAGGAGCAGACCGCCGCCACGATCACCGCCGTGCTCGCCGGCCTGGAAGGACAGGAAGGCGGGACGATGGCGGATCCCCTGGTGGTGATCAGCTCGGCGGTGCCCGCCGCCAACGAGGAGCTGGCCGAGGCCCGGCGGCGCGGGCTGTCGATCGTGCACCGCTCCGACGTGCTGGCGGCCCTGATCAATGCCCAGCCCTCGATCGCGGTGGCCGGCAGCCACGGCAAGACCACCACCAGCACCCTGATCGCCACGCTGCTCGAGGCCGTCGGCGAGGACCCCACCGCCGTGATCGGAGGGATCGTGCCCGCCTTCGGCAGCAACGGCCGCCATGGCCGGGGCCGGCTGCTGGTGGCCGAGGCCGACGAGTCGGACGGCTCCCTGGTGAAGTTCCGGCCCCGGCTGGGGCTGCTCACCAACGTGGAGCTCGACCACACCGACCACTACCCGGACCTGGCCGCCCTGGTGGCCACCCTGCAAACCTTCGCCGGCGGCTGCGCGACCCTGCTGGCCAACCACGACTGCCCGGTGCTGCGCGAGCACTTCCAGGCCACCAGCTGGTGGTCGACCTGCAGCAGCGAAGGCGTGGACTTCGCCGCCATCCCCCTGGAGGAACGGGGCGACGGCACCCTGGCCACCTGGTACGAGCACGGGGAGGCGCTCGGCACCCTGGAGGTGCCCCTGCCCGGCCGCCACAACCTGAGCAACACCGTGGCGGCCATGGCGGCCTGCCGGCTTGAGGGCGTGCCCTTCGAGGACCTGCGCCGGGCGGTGGCGGGCCTGCGCCCCCCGGGCCGCCGCTTCGACTGCCGCGGGCTCTGGCAGGACCGGGCGATCGTCGACGACTACGCCCACCATCCCAGCGAAGTGGCCGCCACGATCGCCATGGCCCGGCTCATGGTGGAGAGCGGCCGCAGCCCGCTGCCGCTGGTGCCCCGGCGACTGGTGGCCGTGTTCCAGCCCCACCGCTACACCCGCACCGCCCAGTTCCTGGACGATTTCGCCGCCGCCCTGACCCAGGCCGATGCGGTGCTGCTGGCGCCCCTCTACGCGGCCGGCGAAGCCCCGATGGCGGGGATCTCCAGCCCGGCCCTGGCCGAGGCGGTGCGGGCCCTCGCCCCCGACCTGCCGGTGGCGGTGGCCGCCAGCATGGAGGAGCTGGCGGAGCTGGTGGCCGGAGGCACCGGCCCCGGCGACCTGGTGCTGGCGATGGGGGCCGGCGACGTCAACAGCCTCTGGGAGCGCCTGGGGGCCCTCGACGAACGGGGTCGCCCCACCGCGCTGGTGGCCTGAGGCGATGGCGACGGCCCCGCCCAGCCAGCCCCGGGCCGCGGTCGCCCTGCGGGACTACACCACCTGGAAGGTGGGCGGGCCGGCCGCCTGGTTCGCCGAGCCCGCCGACCAGGGGGAGCTGATCGCCCATGCCGCCTGGGCGGCGGCCTCGGGGCTCCCCTTCCGCTGCATCGGCGCGGGCTCCAATCTGCTGATCGCCGACGGCGGCCTCGATGGCCTCACCCTCTGCAACCGGCGCCTGCAGGGCAGCCGCCTGGACCCGGGAGAGGGCTGGGTGGAGGCCGAGGCGGGCGAACCGATCCCCACCCTGGCCCGCAAGGCGGCCCGCAGCGGCCTGCGGGGACTGGAGTGGTCCGTCGGCATCCCCGGCACGGTGGGCGGCGCGGTGGTGATGAACGCCGGCGCCCAGGGGGGCTGCACCGCCGAGTGGCTGGTGTCGGTGCGGGTGCTGGACCCCCGCCGGCCCGACGCCCCCTTCGAACTGGCCGCCGGCGACCTGGCCTTCGCCTACCGCCACAGCCGCCTGCAGGAGGAGCCGCTGCTGGTGCTCTCGGCCCGCTTCCGGCTGGAACCCGGCCACGACCCGGCGGTGCTCACCGCCCGCACCAGCGCCAACCTGCAGAGCCGCACCAGCACCCAGCCCTACCAGCAACCCAGCTGCGGCAGCGTGTTCCGCAATCCCGAACCGCTCAAGGCCGGCCAGCTGATCGAATCCCTCGGCCTCAAGGGACTCGCCATCGGCGATGCCCAGGTGTCCCCGATCCACGCCAACTTCATCGTCAACACCGGGGCCGCCACCGCCGCCGACATCGACGCCCTGATCCGGCAGGTGCAGCAGCGGGTGCTGGAGAGCCGCGGGGTGCGGCTGCACCCGGAGGTCCAGCGGTTGGGGTTCTAGCCTGCCCCCATACGACGACCCCCTGGCATGGCCGGCTTCGGACTTCCCAATTTCGGACAGCTGACCGAGGCCTTCCGCAAGGCCCAGCAGATTCAGCAGGACGCCCAGAAGCTCCAGGAGGAGCTCGACGCGATGGAACTGCAGGGCAGCGACCCCGAGGGCCGCGCCAGCGTCTGGCTCTCCGGCAACCAGCAGCCCCTGCGGGTCGAGCTGAGCCCGGAGCTGCTCGCCGAACCCGTCGAGACGGTCGAGGCGGCCGTGCTGGCGGCGCTCACCAAGGCCTACGAGGTCTCCACCGGCACCATGCGCGAGCGCATGGAAACCCTCACCGGGGGTCTGGATCTGAATCTTCCCGGTCTGGGGAACTGAGGTCCCCCTCCAGCCCCGGCAGGTCCTGCTCCAGCCCCTGACGCCGGGTGCTGCGGGAGGAACGGCGCAGCTGGGGGTCGAGCAGCGGTTCGAGCCGGTCGCCCCGCTGACGCAGGCCCCGCTCCCCCTGGCGCCCCTGGCCGCTGCGGGAACGGGCCGCCGCGGACTCCACCTCCTCGAGGCAGCGGCCATACATCGCCTGGCGGTCCCAGCCGTCCGCCACGGCGCAGCCGGGGTCGCCCAGATGGCGGCAGTTGGCGAAACGGCAGGGGGTGGCCTGGAGGCGGGTCAGCAATTCCGGGAAGGCCGCCACCAGGCTCTGGGGGTCGGCGGGCAGGGCAGGGGTGTTGAAGCCGGGGGAATCGGCCACCAGGGCCCCCGGCGCCACGGAAAACAATTCGACATGCCGGGTCGTGTGGCGTCCCCGGCGCAGGCGCCCGGAGACGGCGGCGACGCGCAGTTCCAGGGCCGGGGCCAGGGCATTGAGCAGGCTGCTCTTGCCCACCCCGGAGGGGCCGCAGAGCACGGCGATGCCCGGCTCGGCCAGCTGGTGGCGCAGGGCCTCCAGACCCTCGCCGCTGCGGGTCGAAACCGCCACGGTGCCGTAGCCCCAGCCCTCCAGCCGCCGGCACCAGGCCCGGACCTCGGCCGGAGGCAGCAGGTCGGCCTTGCTGAGCACCACCTGCACCGGCTGGCCGGTGACCTCCGCGGTGATCAGGAACCGGCTCAGCTGCAGGGGGTCGAGGCCGGGTTCGGCCACGGCCACCACCACCACCACCCGGCTCACATTGGCGACCGCTGGACGCTCCAGCAGGCTGTGGCGGGGTTCGAGACCCACCACCGCCCCCCGCCGGGCCCGCCAGTCGACGGCCGCCACCGTCACCCGGTCGCCGACGCACACCTGCAGGCCGCTCTTGTCGAGGCGGGTGCGGCGGGTGCAGAGCAGGCGGCCGTCGCTCCCGGGCTCGGAGATGCCGCTCCCGGGCTGGCCGGGGCCGTCGAGGCTCACCAGGCAGTAGTTGGCCTGCAGGGCCACCACCCGACCCGGCAGCGGCTCATCCCCCATCCCGTCGCACCAGCAGCCGCACCCCGTCTCCTGGCGCGAAGGGCGACGGCTCGACCCGCTGCACCGTGTGCCCCTCGTTGCGCAGACCCTCGCTCACCATCTGCTCCGGCTCCCCCCCATCCAGATCGATCTGGAGCCAGCTCCCCGGCGGCAGGGGCTCCAGGGCCAGGCGCGCCCGGATGAAATTCACCGGGCAGGGGGTTCCCCGCAGATCGAGGGCCGCCGGCGAGCCGCCCATGGCGCTCAACCGAACAGGCCGCCGAACAGGCCGCTCTTGTGGTGGTGGCGCTGGCCCTTGCTGGTGTGGTGTCCGGCCAGCTGTTCGAGCAGTTGCCGCTCCTCACCGTTGAGCTTGGTGGGCAGCTGCACCTTGATGGTGAACTGATGGTTGCCGCGGGCCACCGGATTGCCGAGCCGGGGCACCCCCTTGCCCTGGAGGGTGATCACGGCCCCGGGCTGGGTGCCGGGGGGAATCTCCAGCGGCTCGTGGCCATCGACGGTTTCGACCTCGATCGTGTCGCCCAGGATCGCCTGGAGGTAGTTGAGCGAGACCTCGGAATGGATCGTCACCCCGTCGCGGCGCAGATGGGGGTGGGACTGGACGGTGAGGAAGACGTAGAGATCCCCGGCCGGCCCGCCCCGCTGGCCGGCGTTGCCCTCCTGGCCGACCCGCAGGCGGGTGCCGGTGTCGACGCCGGCGGGGATGTTGATGCGCAGCTTCTTGCGCACCTGCTGCAGGCCCTGGCCGCCGCAGGCATTGCAGGGATCGGCGATCACCTGGCCCGTGCCGTCACAGGTGGGGCAGGGGGCCACCTGGGTGAAGTTGCCGAAGGGGGTGCGGGTGGCACGGCGCACCTGGCCGGCACCGCCGCAGGTGCCGCAGGTGGTGGGACCGCTGCCCGCCTTGGCCCCGGAACCGCTGCAGGTGGTGCAGGTCTCGAGGTGGCGGATCTGGACATCCTTCTCGGCCCCGAAGACGGCCTCGCTGAAACTGATGGTGAGATCCAGGCGCAGGTCGTCGCCCTGGCGGGGGCCGCGGCGGCGCGCCCCTGCCGCGCCGCCCCCGCCGGCCCCGCCGAAACCGCTGAAGAAGGTCTCGAAGAGGTCGGCGAAGCCGCCCATGTCGCCCATGTCGGGCATGCCGCCGCCGCCCCCCAGGCCGGCCTCACCGAACTGGTCGTAGCGGGCCCGCGTCTGGGGATCGCTGAGCACCTCGTAGGCCCGGCCGATCTCCTTGAAGCGGTCTTCCGCGGCCGGATCCTTGTTGACGTCCGGGTGGTACTGGCGGGCCTGACGCCGATAGGCCTTCTTGAGGCTGTCGGCATCCACGTCCCGGCTGACACCGAGGAGCTCGTAGTAATCGGCCATCAGTCGGACGTCCCCTCGCTGGGAGGCGCCGAGGCGTCGGAACGGGACCCACCGGACGGGCCGGGACCCATCGACACCTTGACCAGGGCATGCCGCAGCACGCGGCCGTCGAGGTGATAACCCCGCTGCAGCTCCTCGATCACCACGTCCTCCGGATGCTCCTCACTGGGTTCGCGCAGCACGGCCTCGTGAAGCGAGGGATCGAAGGGTTCCCCCTCCACCCGCATCGGCGAAACCCCGAGCTGCTTGAACACATCAACCAGTTGCTTATAGAGGTTCTGATAACTGCGATGCAGGCTCTGGGCCTCCTCGCTCTGGGGGTTGAGCTGCTGGCGGGCCCGGTCGAAGTTGTCGACCACCGGCAGGATCTCCGTGAGGGTGGTGCAGGTGATGTGCAGGCGCTGATCCTCCTTGTCGCGGGTCTGGCGCTTGCGGAAGTTGTCGAAGTCGGCGGCGATGCGCATGTACTGGCCCCGCAGCGACTCGTTCTCGCTGCGCAGGGCCGCCAGCTCCGCCTCCAGCTGGCCGACGCGATCAGCGCCGGGATCGGCGGCGGCGTCCGGGCCTCCGGACGCCTGGTCGGAGGCCGTGGGGTCACTGCCGCCGTCGGGGTTCACCGAAAGGGTCTCGAGGAGCTCCTCCACCCGGGCCGCGTCGACCGCGCCCTCCCGGGGATCGATCCGTTCCTCATGGGGGGGAGTGATGTCTCCGGTCATGCGTTCTGGCAGGGATGTCAGATGACGTTATGTTGAATGGTCAGGAGCCCACTCCACAAGCGGTGGAAGCCCGCACCTCGGCCACGCTCCAGCACCCGGCTTCGCTCCAAGCGTCGCTCCCGCTCCTTCCCGTCGATGCCATCAGAAGGTCTCACCCAGCGCCCGCAGGTCACCGGTGCGGAGCACACCTCCCTCTTCCGGGATCTTGACCTGGGTCAGGCCGCCACCCCCCAAGGGCCGATCACGCCGGAAACCGAGGACCTCGAAGCCAGCAGCACGGGCGAGGGGATCTCGCCGGTGATGAGCCTGGTGGACCGGAT
Organism: Synechococcus sp. UW140; assembly: GCA_943367705.1. Classification (GTDB taxonomy): domain Bacteria; phylum Cyanobacteriota; class Cyanobacteriia; order PCC-6307; family Cyanobiaceae; genus Cyanobium. The sequence continues at coordinate 560,060 of CALRJV020000001.1, read as the reverse complement.
CCTGATCGAGTCGCTCACCAGCGGCGCCAGCGACATCCACGTGGAGCCCCAGGAGGATGGCCTGCTGGTCCGCTTCCGCCAGGACGGCGTGCTGCGCAGCATCGACAAGCTGCCCCGCACCCTGATCCCCGCGGTCACCTCCCGCTTCAAGATCATGGCCGACCTGGACATCGCCGAACGGCGGATGCCCCAGGACGGCCGGATCCGCCGCAACTTCCGCGGCCGCACCATGGACTTCCGGGTCAGCACCCTGCCCGGCCGCTATGGCGAGAAGGTGGTGCTGCGGCTGCTCGACAGTGGCGCCACCCAGCTGGGCCTCGACACACTCATCACCGACGAGGAAGCCAGGTCCACCCTGCGGGACATCGGCTCCAAGCCCTTCGGCATGATCCTGGTCACCGGCCCCACCGGCTCCGGTAAATCCACCACGCTCTATGCGCTGCTGTCGGAGCGCAACGACCCCACCATCAACATCTCCACGGTGGAGGATCCGATCGAATACGCCCTCCCCGGCATCACCCAGACCCAGGTGAACCGGGAGAAGGGATTCGATTTCAGCTCCGCCCTGCGGGCCTTCATGAGGCAGGACCCGGACGTGCTGCTGGTGGGTGAGACCCGCGACCTGGAGACGGCCCGCACCGCGATCGAGGCGGCCCTGACGGGCCACCTGGTGCTCACCACCCTGCACTGCAACGACGCCGCCAGCGCCTTCGCCCGGCTCGACGAGATGGGGATGGAACCCTTCCTGGTCAGCGCCTCGCTGCTGGGGGTGGTGTCCCAGCGCCTGCTGCGCCGCCTCTGCAGTGAGTGCCGGGTTCCCTACCACCCGAACCACAGCGAGCTGGCCCGGTTCGGCCTGGTGGCCTCCGACGAGACCGACATCTCCTTCTACCGCGCCAACACGGTGCTGCCGGGCTCGGAGGGCTGCTGCAGCACCTGCCAGGGGCGGGGGTACAAGGGCCGGGTGGGGGTCTACGAAATCCTGCGCATGAACGAGACCCTCTCCGCCGCCGTGGCCAAGCGGGCGACGACGGAGGAGCTGCGGCGCCTGGCCCTGGAAAGCGGCATGAAAACGCTCCTCGGCTACGGCCTTGATCTGGTGCGGGAGGGGCTGACCACCCTGGAGGAGGTGGAGCGCATGCTGCTCACCGACACGGGCCTGGAATCCGAGCGGCGTGCCAGGGCCCTGAGCACCCTCACCTGCCGCAGCTGCGGGGCCGGCCTTGAGGACGAATGGTTGGAATGTCCCTACTGTCTGTGCGTTCGGAGCTGAGCAGGATGGATCTCCTCATCGAAGACCTGATGCAGGAACTGGTCAAGGCCGGAGGCAGCGACCTGCACCTGTCCGCGGGCAATCCCCCCTACGGCCGTTTCAGCGGCCAGCTGCGGCCGATCATCCAGGACACCCAGCTCACGGAGGAGAGCTGCAACCGTCTGATCTTCTCCCTGCTCAACAACGCCCAGCGCAAGAACCTGGAGCAGAACTGGGAACTGGATTGCTCCTACGGCCTCAAGGGCGTGGCCCGGTTCCGAATCAACGTCTACCGCCAGCGGGGCACCTACGCGGCCTGCCTGCGGGCGCTCGGCAACTCCATCCCCAGTCTCGAGAAGCTCGGCCTGCCCCCGATCGTCGAGGAGATCAGCAGCAAGCCCAAGGGTCTCGTCCTGGTCACCGGACCGACGGGCTCCGGCAAGACCACCACCCTGGCCGCGCTGATCGAGCACATCAACGCCACCCGTTCGGAGCACATTCTCACCATCGAGGATCCGATCGAGTTCACCTACAGGAATCACAAGTCGATCATTCACCAGCGGGAACTGAATGAGGACACCCGCAGCTTCTCGAACGCCCTGCGGGCGGCCCTGCGGGAAGATCCCGATGTGATCCTGGTGGGGGAACTTCGCGACCTGGAGACGATCCAGCTGGCGATCACCGCCGCCGAAACCGGCCACCTCGTCTTCGGCACCCTGCACACCAGTTCCGCCGGCCAGACCGTCGACCGGATGGTGGATGTCTTCCCGGCCGGCCAGCAGACGCAGATCCGGGTGCAGCTGAGCGGCAGTCTGCTGGCAGTCTTCTCCCAGACCCTCTGCAAGAGCGCCGAACCCACCGGCAACGGGGCCTTCGGCCGGGTGATGGCCCAGGAGATCATGATCAACACCCCCGCCATCGCCAACCTGATCCGGGAAGGCAAGAGCTCCCAGCTCTATTCCCAGATCCAGACCGGCGCCAGCCAGGGCATGCAGACCCTTGAGCGGGCGCTCGCCAACCTGGTGGAGGAGGGCAGGATCACCCGTGAGGAGGCGCTGCTGAAGACCACCAAGCCCGAGGAGCTCGTCCGACTGCTCGACCGCTGAGGAATGCCATGACCGCCTTCGTCGTCACCTACACCACCAAGTCCGGCCAGCGCCGCGAGATGACGCTGAACGCCGACAGCCCCTCCGTCGCCCGGCGGGAGCTGCGCCGCCGCGGCATCCTGGCCAACACCCTGGTGCGCAAGGAGTCCCCCAAGGTCCCCCAGGCCGCGGCCATCAAGAAAACGCCCTCCTCCTTCAGCGGCCTGGCCGACCTGCTGGAGGGGCCGGTGACCATCCGGGACAAGGCCCTGTTCGCCAACAAGCTCGCCGCCCTGGTGGATGCGGGCGTGCCGATCCTGCGCAGCCTCGACCTGATGCGGGTCCAGCAGCGCTCCAACAAGATGCGCCTGGCCCTGGCGGGGATGACCCAGGACGTCAACCAGGGCGACAGCCTGGGCAACGCCATGCGGCGCTGGCCGAAGGTGTTCGACAACCTCAGCATCGCCCTGGTGGAGGCGGGTGAGGCCGGTGGCGTCCTGGATGACACCCTCAAGCGCCTGGCCAAGCTGCTCGAGGACAACGCCAAGCTCCAGAACCAGATCAAGGGGGCGATGAGCTATCCGGTCACGGTGCTGGTGATCGCCATCGCCGTGTTCCTGGGCATGACGATCTTCCTGATCCCCACCTTCTCGAGCGTCTTCGAGCAGCTGGGGGCGGAATTGCCCCTGTTCACCCAGATGATGCTGAATCTGAGTGAGTTCCTGCGCTCGTGGAAGGCCCTGATCCTGCTGGCGGGCCTGGTCGGTTTCGCCTTCTGGGTGGTGTCCACCTACAACACACCGATGGGCCGCCGCCAGATCGACGGCCTGCTGCTGAAGCTGCCCCTGTTCGGGGAACTGTTGCAGAAATCGGCCAGTGCCCAGTTCTGCCGCACCTTGAGCTCCCTCTCCAAGGCTGGGGTTCCAATCCTTCTTTCCCTGGAGATCGTGAGGGAAACGGCCACCAATTCGGTGATTTCCGATGCCATCATCTCCTCCAAGAATGAGGTGAGCGAGGGCATGCCCCTGAGCGCGGCCCTGCGGCTGAAGAACGTGTTTCCGGAGATGTGCGTCAACATGCTCGCGATCGGTGAGGAAACCGGCGAGATGGACGCCATGCTCTCCAAGGTGGCCGACTTCTACGAAGACGAGGTCAGCACGATGGTGAAGGCCATGACCTCCATGCTGGAGCCGGCGATGATCGTGCTGGTGGGCATCATCGTGGGATCGGTGCTGCTGGCCATGTATCTGCCGATGTTCTCGATCTACGAGCACGTGCGCTGAGCCCCTACGCGCCCGTGCGCTGAGCCGCCAGGGCCTGGCCCGCCAGCCAGCCCGAACTCCAGCAGTGCTGGAAGTTGAAGCCGCCCGTCACCCCGTCCACGTCCAGCAGCTCCCCCACCAGGAACAGGCCCGGTTGCAGGCGGCTCTCCATCGTGGCCAGGTTCACCTCCGCAAGGGGGATACCGCCGGCGGTGACGAACTCCTCGCCGAAGGGGCCGCGGCCGGAGACCCCATAGCGGCTGTCCCGCAGGGCCGTGACCAGGGCCTGCTCCTGGCGGCGGGGCAGGTCGGCCCAGCGCAGGCTGGCGTCGACCCCGACCAGGGCCAGCAGGTGCAGCCAGAGGCGACGGCTGAGGTCGGGCCAGGGCCGCCAGTTGCTGAGTTGACGCCGGGCCTGCTCGCGGCGCGCCGCAGCGAACCAGCCCTCCAGTTCGGCCTGTTTGCGGCCGCCGGTCCAGTCGACCCGGAGCTCGGCCCGGTAGCGGCGCTCCCGCAGGGCCCGGGCGGCGAAGGCCGTGAGCCGCAGGGTGGCCGGCCCGCTGAGGCCCCAGTGGGTGATCAGCACGGGCCCCCGCTGCCGCTGGGGCTTGCCGGCGGTGGCGGGGGCCGTGGCGGCGTCCGCCAGGGGCGTCAGCAGCAGCTCCAGCTGCACCGGGTCCATCGCCACCCCGGCCAGCGCCAGCAGGGGGTGGTCGGCCAGGGTGAGGGTGAACAGGGAGGGCACCGGCGCCACCAGGCCATGGCCCAGGGAAGCGGCGATGCGGTGGCCGCTGGGGTGGCTGCCCGTGGCCAGCACGAGGCGATCGGCGAGCAGCTCGGCCCCTGAGCGCATCCGCAGCCGGAACCCACCGCCGGGCAGGGCCTCCGCAGCCTGCCCAGCCTCGGCCGTGTGCACCGCCACCCCGGCGGCGGTGGCCGCCCGGCGCAGGGTGTCGACCACCGAAGAGGAACGGTTGGAGCGGGGGAACAGCCGCCCGTCGGGCTCCTCCACCAGCTGCAGGCCATGGGCCTCGAACCAGGCCACCGTGTCGCCGGGGGCGAAGCGCGAGAAGGGGCCCCGCAGGGCCTTGCCGCCGCGCGGGTAGTGATCCACCAGCAGCCGCGGATCCCAGCAGGCGTGGGTGACGTTGCAGCGGCCACCGCCGCTGATCAGCACCTTGTGCAGCGGCTCGGGGGTGGACTCCAGCAGCAGCACCCCCCCGGAGAGCTGGCCGGCGGCCGCTTCCGCCGCCGCAATGGCGGCCATGAAGCCCGCCGGACCCCCTCCCACCACCACCACGGAGGCTCGGCTGGGCAGCATGGGGCGATGGAGCACAACTACCGCTTCAGTGTGGCGCCCATGCTGGACTGCACCGATCGGCACTTCCGGGTGCTGATGCGGCAGGTCAGCCGGCACTGCCTGCTTTACTCCGAAATGGTGGTGGCCCGGGCACTGCACCACATCGCCCGCGATGGCTCCCCCTCACGCATGGGGGAGCGTCAGCAGCGGCTGGAGCGTCTGCTGGGGTTCGACCCGGCCGAACACCCCCTGGCCCTGCAGCTGGGCGGCGACGACCCGGAGCTGCTGGCCGAGGCCGCCCGGATGGGGGCCGACTGGGGCTACGACGAGATCAACCTGAATGTCGGCTGCCCGAGCGAAAAGGTGCAGCAGGGCCGCTTCGGGGCCTGCCTGATGGCGGAGCCGGAGCGGGTGGCCCGCTGCGTGGCGGCGATGGCGGCGGCCACGCCCCTGCCGGTGACGGTGAAGCACCGCATCGGCATCGACGATCGGGACTCCTACGAGGAACTGCTGGCCTTCGTCGACAGCCTGGCGGCGGCCGGCGCCGCCCGCTTCGCCGTGCACGCCCGCAAGGCCTGGCTGAACGGCCTCGATCCGAAACAGAACCGCACCGTGCCGCCCCTGCGCTGGGACCTGGTGCACCGCCTCAAGCGGGAGCGGCCGCAGCTGACGATCGAACTGAACGGCGGCCTGGAGGACCTGGGCCCCTGCCAGGAACAGCTGGCCCTGGTGGACGGGGTGATGGTGGGCCGGGCCGCCTATGCCCACCCGCTGCGCTGGGCGGGGGTGGACGGCCGGATCTTCGGGGACGCCGGCAGCGTGGTGCCGCGGGCTTCCACGGTGCTGCGGGGGGTGCTGCCCCACGCCGAGCGCTGGTGCGCCTCGGGGGGCCGGCTGTGGCCGATCGCCCGGCACCTGGTGCAGGTGGTGGAAGGGGTGAGCGGAGCCCGCCACTGGCGCGGCTGGCTGACCCGGGAGGCCGGCCTGGCAGGAGCGGGCCCCGCGGTGCTGGAGGAGGCCGCCCGCCAGCTGGAGGAGCGGGGCCTGTAAGGCGGCTCAGACCTCAGCGCCGCCGTAGTCGCCGCCGCCGTAATCACCACCGCCGCCGCCACCGCTGCGGCGCCGGCGGGAGCGTCCCGCCTCGAAGGCATCGGGGGCGGCACCGCCACCACCAGCTCCTGCGCCGCCGTAGCTGCGGTCCTCCCAGCCCTTGGCCCCGGAACCGCGGTCGGCGCCGTAACCGCCGCCACCGCCGCCATAACCACCGCTGCCGCCGTAGCCACCACCACCGCCGCCATAGCCGCCGCCACCACCACCGCCGTAGCCGCCACCGCCGCGGCGGGGACCGCCGCCGCCACCACCACCGCCGCTGCGGGGTTCCGCCTTGTTGATGCGCAGGGGACGTCCCATCAGCTCGGCGCCCTGCAGGGCATCGATGGCCCGGGTCTCGGTGTCGGCGTCGGCCATCTCGATGAAGGCGAAGCCGCGCTTGCGGCCGGTGTCGCGCTCCAGCGGCAGGGAACAGTTGACCACTTCGCCGAAGGGCGCGAACAGTTCAGCCACGTCTTCCTGCTCGGCGCGGAAGGGAAGATTGCCGACGAAAATACTCACTGACCGATGAGGGGGAACCGATGGGGCGCACGGGCGCCCGAGACCCCCCAAGATTAGACGTAGACACGCGATTCCAACGCCCGCCGGGGGAGCTCAGGGGGTGCGATCGAGGCGCTCCCGCGCCAGAGCCAGTTGCTCGGCCACGCGCTCGAAGCCCGTGCCGCCCTCACTGCGGCGGGCCGCCACCACCTGCCGCGGGGCAATCGCCGCGTGGATGTCCGACTCGAAGGCGGGATGGAGCTCCTGCCAGCGCTCCAGGGTCAGATCAGCCAGCAGCCGCTGCTCCAGCAGGCAGGCCTTCACCAGCCCACCGACCAACTGGTAGGCCTCCCGGAACGGCACCCCGCGGGCCACCAGATAGTCGGCCACATCGGTGGCATTGGAGTAATCGGCGGCCACGGCGGCCTCCAGCCGGGCGGGGCGGAAGTCGAGCCCCTCCTCGAACAGCACGGCCATCGCCTCCAGGCAGTCGAGGCAGGTGCGAACCCCGTCGAAGAGGGCTTCCTTGTCCTCCTGGAAGTCCTTGTTGTAGGCGAGGGGCAGGCCCTTGATCATCGTCAGCAGTCCCATCAGGTGGCCGAAGACCCGGCCGCTCTTGCCGCGCACCAGTTCGGGCACATCGGGATTCTTCTTCTGGGGCATCAGGCTGCTGCCGGTGGCGCAGCGGTCGGTGAGCCCCACGAAGCCGAACTCCTCGCTGGCCCAGAGAATCACCTCCTCCGCCAGGCGGCTGAGGTGGGCCATCACCAGGGAGAGGGCCGCCATCGTCTCGACGGCGAAGTCCCGGTCGCTCACCGCATCGAGGCTGTTGGCGTAGATCGCCTCGAAGCCCAACTCGGCGGCGGTCTGGCGGCGGTCGATCGGCACCGGCGTCCCCGCCAGGGCCGCCGCCCCGAGCGGGCAGATGTTGACGCGGCGGCGCACGTCGGCCAGGCGCTGGCGGTCGCGCTCGGCCATCTCGACGTAGGCCAGCAGGTGGTGGGCCAGGCAGACCGGCTGGGCCCGCTGCAGGTGGGTGTAGCCGGGGATGAGGGTGTCGGGGTGGGCCTCGGCCCTCGCCAGCAGGGCCCGCTCGAAGCGCACCAGGGCGGCATCGATGGCATCGATCCGGCGCCGCAGCCACAGGCGCAGGTCGGTGCCCACCTGGTCGTTGCGGCTGCGACCGGTATGCAGCTTCTTGCCGAGGGGGCCGAGCAGCTCGATCAGGCGCCGCTCCACGGCGAAATGGACGTCCTCCGCCTCCAGGCCCGGCGTGAACTCCCCGGCGGCCGCCTCGGCCCGGATGGCTTCGAGCCCTTCGATCAGGCGCTCCGCCTCCGGCTCGCTGATCACCCCGCAGCGGCCCAGCATGCGGGCGTGGGCGACAGAGCCGTCGAGATCCTCCTGGAGCAGGGCGATGTCGAAACCGATCGAGGCGTTGAACCTCTCGATCGCCGGATGCAGGCCCTGCTCGAAGCGATCGCTCCAGGTGGTGGGGGAGGGGTCGGCGACCATCAGGGCATTCCGCTCAGCCCCTCAGCTTGCCATTCGTCTCAGGTCGGGGGCAGGGAGGGCAGCACCACCCCGTCCCGCACCTTCAGCACCACCATCGAGGCGTCGTCCTCGAGACGGCGGTCGCTGCCGACGAAACGGTCGAGGCGATCGAAAAGCCGATCCAGGATCGCCTGGGCCTCGTGGGCCGCGCGGCAGGCGCCCTGGAAGGCCTTCACCAGCCGCTCCTCGTCGAAGCGCTCACCGCTGAAGCCGCTGGCCTCGGTGACGCCGTCGGTGTAGTACAGGATCACGTCGCCGGGCTCCAGCTGCAGCTCGCCGCAGCCGTACTCCGCCTCGCTCTGCAGGCCGATCAGCAGGCCGGGGGTGTCGAGCCGCTCCACCCGGCCCGACTGGCGCCGCCAGACCAGGGGCGGGTTGTGGGCCGCGTTGGCGAAGCGCAGCAGGCGGGTGCGGGGGTCGTAATCGGAATAGAAGAGGGTGACGAAGCGGTGCGAGTGGGCCAGGTCCTCCTGGGCCAGCTGGTTGAGGTCGTGGAGGATGCGGTCGGGGGGCAAGCCGCTGAGCACCTCGGCCCGCAGCATGCCCCGCAGCAGGGTCATCAGCAGGCCGGCCGGCACCCCCTTGCCCATGACATCGCCCATCACCAGCGCCCAGGGGGCCTGCTCGCGCCGGTGGCCGGTGAGCTGGGGCTGGGTGGGGATGAAGTCGTAGTAGTCGCCGCCCACCTGGAAGGCGGGGCGGCAGAGGGCCGCCAGCTCGACGCCGTCGATCACGGGGCAGTGGTCGGGCAGCAGCTGGGACTGGACCTCGGCGCCGATGCTCAGCTGGCGGTCGAGCCGCTCATGGCGGCGCCGGTCCTGCTGCAGCACCTCGTTCTCCAGGGCCACACCGGTCAGGTCGGCCACCAGCTGCAGGTGCCGGCGGCGCACGTCGCTCCAGCTGTAGCCGCGCCGGTCGCTGAACACGTAGAGCCGGCCCCGCTGGCGGCTGCGGGCCACCACGGAGGTGGCGAACACCTGGTGGGCGCCGAGCAGGCGCTGGATCAAGGGGTCGAGCAGCCCCGCGACGGCCTCGTCGCCCTCCTGGTTCTGGAGCTGCCCATCGGGCAGGGCGGCCAGCTGGCGCAGCACCTCGGCGCTGCGCTCGCCGGGGGTGGCCTGGAGCTGCTCGCGCCACAGCCGGCCATCGGCGTGGAACACCACGAGCAGGCTGCCCTCCGCCTCCACCAGGCGCGCGGCCACCAGGGGCACCAGTTCAAGGAAGCGCTTGAGGTTGGTGTGGCTGCGCAGGGCGAAGGAGAGGGACGCCAGCAGCTCCAGGTTGCGGCGCTGCTCACGGCCGAGGCTGTCGAGCAGTTGGCGCAGCGAAGCCGCCACGGACAGCCCCTGACCGGGACGGGACGCCGTGGTGGGGGTGGAATGGGGCTGCGGGGGCGGCAGGCTGCTCACCGAGCGGCCGCAAAGGACACGCAAGGTAGCAGCGGCGAACGGATCAAGGAGGCGGGCAGGGCCTCAGGAGGCGAGCAGGGCCGCCAACTCAGGAGGCGAGCAGGGCCTCAACGAACTCGAAGCTGTTGAAGGGCCGCAGGTCGCGGATGCCCTCGCCGGCGCCGATGAAGCGGATCGGCAGGCCCGCCTCGGAGGCCACCGCCAGGGCGACACCGCCGCGGGCGCTGCCGTCCAGCTTGGTGAGCACCACCCCGGTGAGACCGGCGGCACTGGCGAAGGCCATGGCCTGGCGCAGACCGTTCTGGCCCTGGCTGGCATCGAGCACCAGCAGCGATTCCACCGCCGCCTCGGGGGCCAGCTTGGTGATCGTGCGCCGCACCTTGCCCAGTTCCTCCATCAGGTTGTGCTTGGTCTGCAGCCGGCCGGCCGTGTCCACCAGCACCAGTTCGGTTCCCTTGGAGCGGGCGGCGCCGATGGCGTCGTAGACGACGGCCGCCGGGTCGGCGTTGGCGCTGGGATTGGCGACCACGGCCACGCCGCTGCGCTCCCCCCAGACGCTCACCTGCTGCACCGCCGCGGCCCGGAAGGTGTCGGCGGCGGCGATCAGGCAGCTGTAGCCGCTGCGCACCGCCAGGTTGGCGAGTTTGCCGAGGGTGGTGGTCTTGCCGACCCCGTTGACGCCCACGAGCAGCCAGACGTTGAGCCGATCGCGCTGGGGGGCCAGCAGGGCGGTGCCGCCGGCGCGGATCGGCTCATCCAGCAGGCCGCGCAGCTGCTCCTTGAGGAAGCGAAGGCCCTCGGCCGGGTCGACCACCTCCTCGTTGAGGCGGCGGCGCAGGGCTTCCAGCACCTGGTCGGTGGCCTTCACCCCCACGTCGGCGCGCAGCAGGGTCGACTCGAGGTCGTCGAGCACCGCCGGGGTGAGGGGGTCGTCGCCGAGGTTCTCCAGCAGCTGGGTGACGAAACCCTTGCGGGTCTTCTCAAGGCCGCGCCGCAGCCGGCCCAGCCAGTCGATCTCCTCCAGGGAGACGTCATCGACGCTGCGCCCCTGGGCCGCCAGCACCTCCGCCGACCAGGTGAAGGTGTCATCGAAGGCGCCGAGGCTGGGGTCGGCGGCATCGGCCTCTCCGGCGGCGGGGGTCGCGGGGGTCGCGGGGGTGGCCGGAGTGGTGGCGGCCGGTGGTGCTGCCGGGGCGGGCTCGGCGGGGGCGGTGATCTCCTGGAGGCGCTGCTGGCGCTGGGCGGCAGCCTGCTCCAGCAAAGAGAGGCCGCTCGCCACGGGGGGAGCCGCGGGTGCGGGCTCCGGTTCGGGTTCGGTGGCCGCCGGCGGCTCGGCCGCGGGTTCGGGAGCGGGTGGTGCCTCGGCGGCCGGGGCCGGTACGGGCGCCGCGGCCTGGCTGGCCGCCTCCTGCTGGGCCTTCAGCCGGGCGTACGCCTGGCGAGCCCAGGCCAGGGCGTCCTCGTCGACCCCGGGGCCGGCGGGGGTGGCGGGCGCCGGCACTGACGCGGCAGCGGCGGCAGCCGGCACAGCCTCGGGCGGGGGCGGGGGCGCGGCCAGCGGGGCCGGGGCTTCAGGTTCGGCCGGAGCCGTGGCGGCTTCGGGTTCGGGCGGGGACTCGGGCTGGGGCTCCGGCTCCTGGGCGGGCTGGGCCAGGGCCCGTTTGAACCAATCGAAAACCATCGCGTTCCTGATCAGACCCGGGCCGCGGTGAAGCGCCGCAGCACACCGTTGATCATGCGTCGCCCCTGCTCGTCGCTGTAGCGGTTGGCCAGTTCCACCGCCTCGCTGCAGGCCACGGCGGCGGGGGTGCCCAAATCCTCCAGATCCACCACCGCCAGCCGCAGGATGTCCCGGTCGACCCGGGGCAGGCGGGTGAGGCGCCAGCCCTCCATCACCGCATCGATGCGGCCGTCGAGGGCTTCGCGGTCGCGCAGCACGGCCCTGATGCGGCCGATGGCGTCGCGCTGCACCGCCTCCTGGTCGGCCAGCAGCAGCAGGCGCGGCAGTTCCAGGCTGGCCGAGAGCCGGTTAAGGGCGTGCTCGGCGTGGGTGAGGCCCTCCTGCAGGTGGCGCCGCACCGTGGGCAGCTGCTTCTCCCCCTGGTCCTGCAGCTCGCTGTCGAGCAGGCGCTGCTGGGCCTGCTGGAGATCCTCGGCGGAACGGTCGAGGGCCTCGCGCACGTGCTGGCTGAGGCTGGTGACGGCCTGCTGCAGCAGCAGATCGAAGGAGCCGGTGGGGGCCTCGGCGCCGCTGCCGCGGTCGCTGACCTGGCCCAGCATCAGCAGGGCCAGTTCACGGGCAAGGGTGCGACTCTGCATCAGGAGGGTTGGGGGGCGCGCAGCTGGGCCAGCAGGCTGGCGAAGCTGCGGTTGGAGGTGGGTTCCCGCTCGTCGGGGCTGACGATGCCGGCGGAGATGATCGTGCGGAAGGCATCCTCCACGCTCAGCTCGATGTCCTTGACCAGGCGCTCGGGCACCACCGCGTACCAACCGGTGGTGGGGTTGGGGGCGGTGGGAATGAAGACGCTCAGCATGGTCTCGCCGAAATCGGCCTGGATGGCCGTGCCCAGCACCCCGGTGACAAAGCCGACGGCATAGAGCCCCTCGCGGGGGTACTCAACCAGCACCACCCGCCGGAAGCGGGCGGAATTGCCCTGGAGGAAGGTTTCCAGGAGCTGCTTGAGCGTCTTGTAGACGGAGCCCGCCAGGGGGATCCGCAGCAGGGTGCCTTCACCGAACTCCAGCAGCCAGCGCCCGACGATGTTGCGGGCCATCAGACCGATCAACAGGATGCCCAGGAGCGGCACCAGCAGCCCCACACCCAGGTTGATCAGATCCTGGAGGAGGGGGTTGAGGGTGTTGAACGGGTTGAACTGCTTGGGGATCGACGTCAGGAAGGCCAGAACGAAGCGGCTCACCGTGGTGGCGAGCCAGATCGTGGTGGCCAGCGGAATGACCACCAGCAGACCGGCGATCAGATCGTTCTTGAGATCCTGCTGCAGCCGGTTGCCCAGGGGCTGATCGGAACTGGAACTACTGGATGGGACCAATGGATGGGGTCCGGAGGGGCGAAACCCTAACGGTAACGATCCACGGGGGTCTTACAGGACACTGCCGAGGCAAAGGATCGTGAAGGCGATGATCAGGACCACCGCGCCGAGGGATCCGCCGTAGCGGCGCTGGCTCAGGGTGACCTTGCTGGTCTGCTCGGTCTGCTTGAACTGGGTTTCCAGTTGGTCGAGCTGGCGATCGACGAAGGCACGCGCCGACTGGGTCTTCTGCTCCTCGGTGGCACCCGGGGGCACCTGGCCGGTGGATTCGGCCTGCTTGATCAGCTGCTGGAGCAGGGCGGGATCCTTGCTCTGCTGGCGGGCCATCTCCAGCTGGCCGCGCTTGGCGGCGAGCTGCTGGTCGGCCTGCTGCTGCATCTGCTGGTCACCGCCGAAGGTGATCGGCAGCGAGGCGGTCAGCAGCACGGCCAGCAGACCGCTGATGATGCAGACGGTCCAGAGGACGGGGGTGCGCTCCTCCGACGGATCTTCCAGGCGGGAGGAGAGGTACATGAGCAGAAGCCCGATCAAACCCATCGGGGCCTGGCCGATCAGTCGCTCCACCACCAGCTGGCGGAAGGCCTCCTCCTGCCAGTCCCAGAGGGTGAGCACGGCGACCAGCTGCAGGATGAGCAGCACCACCAGGGTGAGGCCCATCCAGCGCAGCAGGGGACTGAAGCGGGAGGAGGAAACGGCTGCCACTCAAGGGAGGTCGGATTCGTGGGACTCTACCGGCAGCCCTTGAGCACGCCTTCGTCCAATAGCGCACTGGCGGCGGCGCTGCGGGCCAGGGCCGAGGGGCTCGGCTTCGCGCCGGTGGGGCTGGCGGCGGTGCCGGGAGGCCCGCGGCTGCGGCTGCGCACGGCCGCCCTGGAGCGGTGGCTGGCGGCGGGCCACCAGGCGGGGATGGGCTGGATGGAGGATCCCCGCCGCCGCCGGATCGAGGCGCTTCTGCCGGGGGTCCGCAGCATCCTTGCCGTGGGCTGGAACTACCACGTGGCCCGGGAACGGGCGCCGGGGAGCCTGCGGGTGGCGCGCTACGGGTGGGGCCGCGATTACCACCGGGTGATCGACGGTCGCCTGCGGCAGCTGGGACGCTGGCTGGAGGAGGTGGCACCGGGCACCACCTGGCGCGCCTGCGTCGACAGCGCCCCCCTGCTCGACAAGGCCTGGGCGGAGGAGGCGGGCCTGGGCTGGATCGGCAAGAACGGCAACCTGATCCATCGCCATCGCGGCTCCTGGATGCTGCTGGGCCACCTGCTCACCAGCCTCGACCTGCCCCCCGACCGCCCGGCCGAGCCCCTGTGCGGCAGCTGCACGGCCTGCATCGACGCCTGCCCCACCGGCGCCCTCGACGAGCCGTTCGTGGTGGATGCCCGCCGCTGCATCGCCTACCACACGATCGAGAACCGCGACGCGGCGCTGCCGGCGGCGATCGCCGGGCGGCTGCAGGGCTGGGTGGCCGGCTGTGACATCTGCCAGGAGGTCTGCCCCTGGAACCGGCGGCCCCTTCCCGTCGCCACCGACAGCGACGTGCAGCCGCGCCCGTGGCTGCTGGATCTGGACGGCACGGAGGCCCTGGGCTGGAGCGAGGGCGACTGGGACGAACGGCTGCGGGCGTCGGCCCTGCGGCGGATCCGCCCGGCCCTATGGCGGCGCAACATCCGGGCGGCGCTGGCGGGCGGCTGGGGACAACGGGGGACGGCTCCCTAGGCTGGAGCGATTCGGGGTGATTCCGTGGGCCGGCGGTTCTGGCGACTGTTCTCCTCCCTGTGCCTGGCCATGCCGCTGACGGCCACCCCATTGGTGGTCTACGCCCTGCCGGCGCGGGCCCTGGTGCCGTTCGTGTACCTCCCGCAGGAGAAGGAACTGGAGGGGGCGGGGCTGGGCATCGCCCAGGCCGCGGCGCGGCTGCTGCGCCTCGGCCAGGCGGAGGATGCGGCCCGGTTGGCGGAACTGACGGTCCGGCTGCTGCCGCAGGACCCCCGCGGCTGGGTGCTGCTGGCGGAGGCGGAGCTGCGCAGCAACCAGATGGAGAAGGCGAAGGTGGCCCTGGCCCGGGCCAAGGAGCTGGATCCCAACAACGCCGGCATCTGGTTCGCCGAGGGCTCCCTGGCGCTGCGGGACGGCAAACCCCAGGACGCCATCGGCCTGCTGCGGCGGGGCCTGGAGCTGGACAGCAAGAACGCCGGTGCCTATTTCGATCTGGGCAACGCCCAGATCCTGCTGGGGAACACCCAGGAGGCCCTGGGGTCGTTCGAGCGGGCGTCGGGGCTGCGCAAGGACTTCTGGGAGGCGATCAACAACCAGGGGCTGGTGCTCTATGAGAGCGGCCGCGTCAACGACGCCATCGGCCGCTGGCAGCGGGTGCTGAAGATCAAACCGGACATCGCCGAAACCTCCCTGGCCCTGGCGGCGGCCCTGTTCGATCGGGGGCCGGCGGAACGGGCCCAGGCCCTGAAGCTGGCCGAGTCGGCCCTGGCGGAAGAGCCCAACTACGTCAAGGAGAAGTTCCAGAAGGAGCAGCTCTGGGGGCCGAAGCTGCGGGCGGTGACCGCCCAGCTGCTGGCCCTGCCGGAGCTGAAGGCGGCGGTGGAGCGGGCCCTGGCCAATGCCACCGACGCTGACGGCAGCAGCGGCGCCGATTCCTGAGCCCGGGGGGCCCCGGGCGCCATCTGTAGGCTGAGCGCCCTGAGCCGCTGAGCCGAAGGACCGGATGCCGGACGAGCGCGTCCAACCGATCGCCCTGCATCAGGAGATGCAGCGCTCCTACCTCGAGTACGCGATGAGCGTGATCGTGGGGCGGGCCCTGCCGGACGTGCGCGACGGGCTCAAGCCGGTGCAGCGGCGCATCCTGTACGCGATGCACGAGCTGGGGCTGACCCCGGACCGGCCCTACCGCAAGTGCGCACGCGTGGTGGGCGACGTGCTCGGCAAGTACCACCCCCACGGCGACCAGGCGGTCTACGACGCCCTGGTGCGGCTGGTGCAGACCTTCGCCAGCCGCCACCCGCTGCTGGACGGCCACGGCAACTTCGGCTCGGTGGACGACGACCCACCGGCCGCGATGCGGTACACGGAGACCAGGCTGGCACCGATCGCCAACGAGGCGATGCTCGATGAGATCGGCAGCGACACGGTCGATTTCGCCTCGAACTTCGATGGCTCCCAGCAGGAGCCGACGGTGCTGCCGGCCCAGCTGCCCTTCCTGCTGCTCAACGGCTGCACCGGGATCGCCGTGGGCATGGCCACCAGCATCCCGCCCCACAACCTCGGCGAGGTGGTGGATGCGCTGATCGCCCTGATCCGCAAACCCGACCTGCCGGAGGAGAAGCTGCTGGCGATGGTGCCGGGGCCCGATTTCCCCACCGGCGGCGAGGTGCTGCTGGGCAGCGGCGTGCGCGACACCTATGCCACGGGGCGGGGCAGCATCCCGATGCGGGGCGTGGCCCACATTGAGGAGGTGCAGCCCGGCAAGGGGCGCCACCGCCGCGGTGCCGTGGTGGTGACGGAACTGCCGTACCAGCTGAGCAAGGCGGGCTGGATCGAGAAGCTGGCCGAGCAGGTAAACGACGGCAAGATCGGCGGCATCGCCGACATCCGCGACGAGAGCGATCGCGAGGGGATGCGGGTGGTGATCGAACTGCGGCGGGACGCCGAACCCCAGAAGGTGCTGGAGGAGCTGCAACGGCGCACGGCCCTGCAGAGCAACTTCGGCGCCATCCTGCTGACGCTGGTGAACGGCCAGCCCCAGCAGCTGAACCTGCGCCAGCTGCTGCAGCAGTTCCTGGAGTACCGGGAGCTGACGATCCTGCGGCGCACCAACCATGCCCTCAAACGCTGCGAAGACCGCCTCGAGGTGGTGCAGGGGCTGATCAAGGCCCTCGACGACCTCAAGCGCGTGATCGAAATGATCAGCGAGGCACGGGACGCCGCCACGGCCCGGGCCAGCCTGCAGGTGCACCTGGATCTGAGCGAGCGCCAGGCCGATGCGGTGCTGGCGATGCCGCTGCGGCGGCTCACGGGCCTGGAGCAGGAGGGGCTGCGCAAGGAGGCGGCCGATCTGGAAGAGGAGCGCACCCGGCTGCGGCACCTGCTCGACGACCGCAGCACCCTGCTCGACACGATGGTGAGCGAGCTCAAGGGGCTCAGGAAGCGCTATGCCACCCCGCGCCGCACCCGGCTGGTGGAGGGGGGCGACGCCCTGGTGGCCCAGCGGGCGGCGGCGGTGCGACCCAACACCGAACTGCAGCGGCAGCAGGCCTTCGAGGCCCTGGCCGGCGATGGCCGGCTGCTGATCCAGACCGACGGAGTGGTGCGGATCGTCACGCCCCAGATGCTGGGGCGGCTGCATCTGGATCAGGCGGCCGAGCTGGGGGAACTGCCGCCGCCGGCGCGGCTGATCCTGCCGGTGGCCGGGCAGCCGGCCTTGCTGGCCTTCAGCGCCGGCGGCAAGGTGGCCCTGCTGCGCTGGGAATTCGCCGGCCAGAACCCCGGCAAGCTGGAGCGCTTCCTGCCCGACAGCCTGCAGGGGGAGACGGTGGTGCAGGTGCTGCCGTTGCCGCAGCCGCCGTCGGGAAGCATCGGGCTGCTGAGCACCGACGGACGCTTCAAGCGACTGCCGATCGAGGATTTCCTGGAGCTCTCGGGCCGGCCCGCCACCGTGCTGAAGCTGAAGGAGGGGGTGGCCCTGCAGCGGGTGGTGCCCTGCCGGGAGGGGGAGGATCTGGTGGTGGCCACCAGCACGGGACGGATGCTGCGGCTGGCGATCAACGACACCAACCTGCCGGTGATGGGCCGCACCGCCCAGGGGCCGATGCTGCTGCGGCTGCTGCCCGGCGAACGGGTGGTGGGGGCGGCGCGGGCGGCGGCGGTCGGCGACGTGCTGCTGGCCAGCCGCCGCGGCCAGGTGAAGCGGCTCCAGATCGAGAGCCTGCGGCCCTGCCAGCGCGGCGCCATGGGCCAGATCGGCCTGCGCTTCCTGGAGCGGGACGACGCCCTGGTGGATCTGCAGGCGGGCGACGCCGGCGTGTTCGGCGTGACCCTGGAGGGCCCCGAGGGCCGCAGCCTGCGGCTGGGCGCCGACCAGCTGCCGCCGGAGGACTGCGGCGGATCTGGTCTGGCGCTGACCCTGAAGCCCGGCGATGCGGTGCGGGAACTGGTGCCCTTGATCGGGGGGGCGTAGGCCGGCCGCCGGACGATCAGCACGTGCTCGCTCGCCGTGGCGGCGATGCTGCTGTCAGGTCCCCATTTGGATGCGCATCTCGACCATGGTGGGGCGCAGTCCGGCGCGCTCAAACAGCCGGCGGGCGGCGACATTCTGCGACGACGCACAGAGCATCAGGCTGCGAGAAGCCGGCGGCCGATCCCGCCGCTCCTGGCCTGGGGATCCACATAGATGTCGTGCAGCCAGGCTCCGGCAGCGCGGAGCTCCACCGGCCCCCTCCCGCCGCTCCAGCAGGGTGCAGATCAGCTTTGGTCCCTTGCCCGGTGTGCTCCAGGGGTAGACCTCGATGCAGATGCCGCGGCCGCGGGTTTCGGCAAAGTAGGGAGCACATTTGTCGAAGTTCACGTACCAGCGCTGCTGGCCGCGGACCAGCTGCTTCTCGGGGAAAAGGGCATGGGGCGGACCGTTGGTCTCGCAGATGCGGCAGTGGGCGCAGAGATCGTCCACACCCAGATCCCGCGGCTGATCGACGGCCAGTGACAGGTCCGTCAGCACGGTGGCCAGGCGAACATTCGACCCGTAATCAGAAGTGCCAGACCTGGCGATCAAGCCAGGTCTCAGATGAACGCGGCCAACAGGGCGTAGAGCACGAAGAAAAAGAAGAACGCGATCGGATGGCCGTTGATTGTGTAAACACTGTTCGACACTTGATAGCTTTTGGAGACTGTGCTGATTTGACTGCCCGCCAAAGCACGGAAAAGGAGGAAGACGAATCCGCCCGACGTGGCAACGAGCGCTACGAGCAGGAGGACGCCTGGCCAACGGCGCCATCGCTCGATCGGAAGGGGCGTGGGGTCCTCAGGAGCTGTCACGACGGTGTTCCCTTGAACGTCTGCATGACATGGGCCCGCTCGAGCCAGTCGATGGAGCCGTCACTGCACGCGATGCAACCATCCAGACTGGTGGCGATGAAGACAGAGCACTGGGTGGACATCAGTCCCAGTTGACGGATTGATACTCCGCTGGTTGGCACAATTCCCGCTTCTTCCCTTCAAAGGAGTCATACAATGCTCGGTGCCGGGCAAGGCCGTATTCGTCGGCCCGGATGGCGTAGGTGCCAACCCACTGCAGGAGGTTCTCAAGATTCACGTCCTGTGCCTGGGGGGAGCTGAATTTCTCGGGCTCCCAGGGCCTTGCGCGGCAGTGGGCCAGGCAGGCATCAACCCCAGGATTCAGAAAGATGAGTTCATCGGCACAGGCCAGGACGGGCTCCAGGATGTCTGCGTAGCAGCCTTCGATGATCCAGCTGTCCTGCTCCGAGATCCAGCGCCTGACAGCCTCGACACTGTCCTGAAGGGGACGTCGTTCGGCTCCGCCCTGGAACGCGACCTCATCCAGCGACAGCCGGGCGGCCGGCTGGCTGGCGATCAGCTTCCTCGCCAGGGTGCTCTTGCCGGCCCCGGCATTGCCAAGAATGATGACTTTCATCGATCAACTGGTTCAAGGATCCAACGGCCTGATCTTGATCTTGATGGTCGTGTCAGCCACTCGCAACTGAGCGGAGGGTTCCGTCCCCGGCGTCCAGGGCCAGCAGTTGCGCGCTGCCCAGGATCTGGGCGAGGCGGGAGCCGCACGCACGCATCGGGCTCCATGCCTGCAGCCCTACGGGGGCGGGGCTTCCTGGCGGAAGTCGTTCAGGTTGACGGGCGGCCGGGAAGAATGTCGTAGTGCATGACGTCCTCCCGACTGCCGAGCCTGGTGTACAACGCAATCGCTGGGTCATCGCCGTAGTCGGCCTGGACGAAAATGATGGAGATGCCGCGCTGCTGGGCGATGTGCCTGATGGTGCTGATGAGTTCGGTGGCGATGCCCTGGCGCCGGACATGCTCCGCGACCGCCAGATCGTAGATGTAGAACTCGCTGCGCTCCTGCTCAAACTTATGCAAAACATAGCCGGCCAAGCCGCCGACAACCTGACCAGAGGCGAAGGCGGCGACGGCGATGAAGGTGTCGCTGGCCAGCAGCCTGGAGAGGTAGGCCTCACTGGGTTGATGGTGGAGGTAGGACTCCGGGTCATCAAAGGCGTCACTGAAGAGCCCCAGCATCTGGCGAAGCGCTGGCCCATCAGAGGCGCCGAGGACCCGGATCGAACGGGTGGCGTTCACGAGGCTCAGTGAAGGAAGCGGCCCATTTTGTCATCAACAAGCAAGATACGCAGCTACGAGAATCCTGAACAACACACTGATGCCTTTCAACCGTTCCCATCATCGACATGCTCTGCCATCGCCCACAGAACCCATCGCAAAAAACATCGATGCCCGTGCTCTTGCGTCAAGTCTGCGCCGAATCGACAATAAAACGCAAGCCCACGGGAGTTTCGGATATCTCCATTCCAAGCAAGATGGGTGCAGTCATTGTCCTTGGCGATCTGTGCCAATGGAGCCATCAAGGCGGCTCCAGTACCTTGGCTTTTCATCTCGGCATCCACATAGAGATCATCCAACCAAAGACATGGCCGAACGACAAACGACGAATACCTGAATCCATACAAAGCAAGGCCGATAGCACGCACTGAACATTCAGCAAACAAAACATAGGAAAAGGGCAGATACCCGAAAAGGATCCGGCGGATCCTGGCCTCCGAAACCTGAAGCCCACCAGAGAAGGCGCCGATGTGTCGGTCGAACTCCGATTTCTTCTGGAGGAAGGCGGGAATCAGAGCTACATCATCGGGAGTGGCAGGTCTCACCTTCGTTGTCTGGCCAGCTCACCAATCAGCACCTCAGGATTCTCAACTCAGATGCGGTGGAAAGCCGATCGCAGCCAGATACGGGACGATGGAATCGGGATCCGTACGAAGAGACTCGGTTTCATCCAGGACTCCATGGGTGCACCGAGGGCCATCCGTCCGCGCTCCTGCTCAGCGATGGGCAGCGAGCGCCATATGTTGCGCGTGTCTTTGCGTATCGGCATCCAGCCTGGCCTCAATCGCACGAAGCCCATTGACGTAATCAATCGGCAGGCCGTGCTCAACAGCACCCGCAATCACAAGAGCCCTGTACCACGTGAAAGGCAGGATGCCTTCCTCAATGTGGGTAGCGAGGTAGGCCGTGGCCTTGAGCATTCCTGTCTTGCAGTCGACCAGGACCTCCTTCTCTTCGTAGCCGAAGCCGAGTCCTTCTGCACGGTCCAGATGCTTCTTCTCATGTGCCGGGATCTCGTACAGAACGCCGTGGACAACGGAGCATGGCTCTGCAGCGACGATGTTGCACTTCCCTGATCCGTCCTTCGCAACCTTGTGCCACCGGAGCGCATGACCATGCAACGTTGCGGTGCCAAAAAGCTGCGCCCCAGGAACACGCTGGCGCAAGCGTGCAGAGAGCATGTTGGAGCCGTAGGCGAAGTTGAGGGAAGCCATGGCAATTGGATATGTTAATGTCAACGCTTGCCATCACCTGGGCGCAAGAATCTCATGCGAAGAAAAGAATCATTTGGAGGCGGCCCAGATCTATGGCATTGTTAGACAGCCGTTTCCGCCTCAACAGCAGGACCGGCATGCAGTTGAAGTCCTAGCGCAGAGATAACCTTCAAGACGGTTGCCAGTTCAGGATTCCCGCTTGAGGAGAGCGCCTTATAGAGGCTTTCCCGTCCCAGTCCAGCTTCACGTGCTATGTGCGACATGCCCTTGGCACGAGCAATATCCCCCAAGGCAGCAGCAACCAGCCTCGGATCTCCATCCTCCAGAGCAGCTTCAAGATAGGCTGCCATATCTTCATTGTTTGTGAAATGATTGGCTGGGTCCCACACAGTTGTTTCGGTTTTTGTCATTGGCTCTCCCTAAAGATTACGGGCAGGATCTTTGAAATGCTGGATGTCCTTCACTTGAGAGCCTTTATCGCCACCAGCGAGAAGCACAATCAGCATGTTACCTTGGCTGATGAAATAAATCCGGTAGCCAGGGCCCTAACGAATACGAAGCTCAGAGACACCTTCTCCGACTGGACGGACATCACCTGGATTCCCCAGGGATAAACGCCTGATCCAAATATCGATGCGGGCTTTGGCCGCGCGATCGCGCAGCCCACTCAACCATCCAGCATAGGCAGGGGTTTCCCGAATCTCCAGCATGTCCCTATTGTATCCCCAGGAACACGGAGACGCAGCCGGTCATCGGCCTGTCTAACGCTTGTTATCACCAGCCCGCAAAGAGGTAAAGGTGAGACCAGATCATCATCGTGGCGGGTCTGGTGTATGGCATTGTTCTGCGGACGGTCAATTATCGCCGCTTGAAGGATCTATCGAGCTATCCAGCAGAAGACGGATAATGCGGCGTGCGAGCGGTTCCTTGATCTCACGGTGCCTCGGCACTGGCTGCGAGACACCTGTAGCTGGATTTCGATACCAATCGTGTTTGCCTCCATGGCGTACTAAGACGCATCCACCCTGCTCGATCGACCTGATCAGATCAGCCCGCTTCATGGCATGACTAATTCACCGACCTTGCGAGCACCCGGGATATGTCCGCCTGATAGGTCAAGGTAGAGATCCTTCAGATGCGCAACTAAATCATCCAGGGTGTCGCCTTGCGTCCAGTAATCAGGATATTCCTCAAGATAGCCAAGCCAGGAATCGTCCTCCTGCCAATGAACGTACTTGATCGTTTGCATTGAATGTTCCTCCGGTTGTCGTTGCACTGGGGTAATTTTACAGTCTACTCAGGACGCCCATGCTCCGGCCAGTCCCGCGCACCAAGCAAAGCAACGTCTCTGTGCCGCAGAACGCTTATTCGACGGTTCCGTGAACAACGGACCTTCCTCTGCTCCATTCCGTGAACCACAGCTGTTGCCAATCAGCCATCGGTCGAGAATCCCTTCCTGCACAGCGCGCTTAGTTGCAAGGCCAATTCCTTGGCCGTGGTTCACGGGTCCGATAACCACATGTAGCCATGGCTACATCATGTCTGCTGGGCTGCAGGCACCGAGCAGCCTCCTATTCAGCACATGGGTGTAGATCATGGTGGTGCTCACGTCCTGATGTCCCAGCAGCTCCTGGATCCTGCGGATGTCCTGCCCCCGTTCCAGCAGGTGGGTCGCAAAGGAGTGGCGGAAGGTGTGGCAACTGGCCGCATTCGTGAGTCCCGCCTCGGCTACGGCCCGCTTCACCGCCTTCTGCACCACGCTCGGATCGAGGTGGTGGCGACCCTGGGTTCCTGAGTCCCGATCATGCCAGCGGTTCTGTTGGGGAAACACCCATTGCCAGGCCCACTCCCGATCCGCCTTCGGGTACTTCCTCGCCAGGGCGTAGGGCATCACCACCCGGCCCCAGCCCGCCGCCAGATCACCCCGATGCAGCTGGCGCATCTTCAGCAGATGCTCCTGCAGCTGAGGCACCAGGCTCTGGGGCAGCACCGTCAGCCGGTCCTTTCCTCCTTTTCCATCGCGCACCGTGAGTTCACACCGCTGAACATCCAGATCCTTCACGCGCAAGCGCAGCGCCTCCATCAACCGGAGCCCACTTCCATACAGCAGCCCCACCACCAGGGCCGCCTCTCCCTCCAGACCTTGGCGCACCGCCCGCACCTCCGCCTCGCTGAGCACCACCGGCAGCCGGCGTCGTGGCCGCGCCCCCACCACCCCCTCCAGTTCCAGATCCCGCTCCAGCAGCTCCCGGTACAGAAACAGCAGCGCCGCCAGCGCCTGGTTCTGGGTGGAGGCTCTCACCTGCAGCTCCTCGCGATAGCGCTGGATCAGGCCGGGGGCGCGGCTGGCGTCGGCCATGGCCTTGAGAGTGAGGGGGGGCTCCCCAGGGTTCCCCGCTACAGCCTGTCCTCGGCGATGGCGTGAGCCGCAACCACAGAACCCGATGCCCTCCCCCCTCACCATCCGCCCCCTGCAGAGCGCCGACATCGCCACCATCACCGGCTGGGCCCGCCAGGAGGGCTTCGCGCCGGGCGTGGGCGATGTGGCCATCTACCGCCAGACCGACCGCCAGGGCCTCTGGGTGGGCTGGCTCGGCGACGAGCCGGTGGGGTGCATCGCCGGGGTCCGCTACAACGCCTCCTACGGCTTCATCGGCCTGTTCCTGGTGGTGCCCGCCCAGCGGGGCCGGGGCTACGGGGTGCAGCTGTGGCGCCACGCCCTGCAGCACCTGGCCGACGTGCCCTGCATCGGCCTGGAGGCCGCCCCCGACCGGATCGACGACTACGCCGTCTGGGGCTTCGCGCCCGCCTCCCCCACCACCCGCTGGCAGCGGCTCGCCGCCGACGGCGCCCCACTCCCGCCGCCCGCCGCGCCGGAACCCCCCTGGTGCCTGCTGGAGGGCGACGCCATCCCGGCCGCCGCTTTACAGCGCTTCGATGCCGAGCGGGAGCCCTCGCCCCGCCCCCACTTCCTGCGCCAGTGGCTGCGGCATCCGGCCGGCACGGTGCTGGCCCTGGTGGATCGCGCCGGCGCCTGCCACGGCTTCGGCCGGGTGCGGCCCTGTCTGCTGGCCGATGGCGAGGGCTGGCGCGTTGGGCCCCTGGTGGCCGACAGCCCTGCCGCCGCGCGTGCCCTGCTGGAGGGCCTGCTGCAGCGCCATCCCGGCACGGTGCTGATCGATGCCCCCGGCGCCAATGCGGCCGCCGCCCCGCTGCTGGCGTCGCTGGGGTTCGCGCCTGTCTCCCGCACGCTGCGCATGTACCGGGGCGTCCCGCCGGCGGTGTCGCTGGCGGACGTCTATGGCCTGGCCTGCCTGGAGCTCGGCTGACCCCCAGCCCAGCGATGGCTCCCCTACCTTCGATCCCATGCCATCGCGCTCGACCCTCCCCTTCCCCGGCCTGGTGCTGCTGTCGCTGGCCCTGGCGGGGCCGCTGGCGGCCGGGCGCCTGCGGGCGGCGCCGATTCCCCTGATGGCGCCGGCGGGCATGGACCTGCTGGTGGCCAGCGGTGAGCGGGCCGACTACGCCCCCCTGGCCGAGCAGTTCCTCACCCAGGCCAACCTCGCCTACTGCGGCGTGGCCAGTGCCGCCATGGTGCTCAACAGCCTGGCCGTGCCCGCCCCAGCCGTGCCGGGCTACGGCCGTTACCGCTTCTGGACCCAGGAGAACGTTTTCGAGGTGCCGGCCGGCCGCCAGGTGGTGAGCGCCGAGGTGGTGCGGCGCCAGGGCATGACCCTGGCCGAGCTGGCCGGTCTGCTCTCCAGCCATGGCGTGAAGGCCGAAGCGATCCACGGCGACCAGCTCAGCCTGGAGCAGTTCCGCGCCCTGCTGCGCGCCAACCTCAGCCAGCCCGGCGACCGCCTGCTGGCCAACTACCTGCGCCCGACCCTCGGCCAGGCCGGCGGCGGCCACATCGCCCCGCTGGCCGCTTTCCACGCCGCCAGCGACCGGGTGCTGATCCTCGATGTGGCCCGCTACCGCTACCCCTCGGTGTGGGTCCCGGTCGCCGACCTCTGGGCCGCGATCCGCACCCTTGATTCCACCTCGGGCCGCAGCCGCGGCCTGGTCACGATCCGGCGGCTGCCGGGGCCGACACCGCCTCCAGGAAGCGTTCCGCCACCCGGTCCCAGCTGAAGGGCGCCACGTGCCCGCGGCCAAAGGCCCGCTGCTGGGCCTGCAACGCGGGATCGTTGAGGAAGGTGATCAGAGCCTCGGCCAGCGCCGCCGGATCCCGCGGCGGCACCAGCAGGCCGGCCTTCCCGTGGGGCACCACCTCGGGAATCGCCGTGGCCGTGGTGCTCACC
This sequence comes from Synechococcus sp. UW140, assembly GCA_943367705.1. Classification (GTDB taxonomy): domain Bacteria; phylum Cyanobacteriota; class Cyanobacteriia; order PCC-6307; family Cyanobiaceae; genus Cyanobium. The sequence goes on along the minus strand of CALRJV020000001.1, from coordinate 534,669 downwards.
ACCGGCAGACCGCTGGCCATCGCCTCGAGGAACACGATCCCGAAGCCCTCCTGAATCGACGGCAGACAGAACACCGCGCTGCGGCGGTACCACTCCCGCACGGCGCCGTCGTCGGGCAGGGCGCCCAGCAGCTGCACCACCTCCCCCAGCCCCAGCCGCTCCACCAGCTCCCGCAGCGCCCCGTGCTCCGGCCCGTCGCCGATGACCACCAGCCGGGCGCTGGGCAGCCGCTGCTGCACGCTCTGGAACGCCGTGATCAGATCCCCCACCCGCTTGCGGGGGTACTGGCGGGCCACGCACAGCACCGAGTGGGGCTCTCGGGCAGCGTCGAGAGCGGCCAGGGCGGCGGCGTCCCCGCCCGCCGGATTCCACAGGCCGATATCGATCCCCTCCGGCACCAGCCGCAGCCGCCCCGCCGGCACCCCGTAGTGCGCTTCGATGCGCTCGCAGCAGTAGCGGCTGGTGGAGAACACCAGCGGTGCCCGGCGGGCGTTGAGGCGCTCCAGCCTGGACAGGCCCCAGAGCATCAGCCGCGGCCAGCCGCTCTCGCAGCGCGACTCCTCCGCCAGCACCCCCTTGATGCAGCACACGTAGGGCACCGGGCAGCGGTGCGCCACCCGGAAGCCGTCGATGTCGAAGCCCACCACCAGGTCGTAGCGGCCCTCGGCGGCGGCCAGGCGCCGGGGCAGGGTGAGGTTGAACCAGAGGCGGCGCAGCAGCAGATTCCGCGGCCAGGCACCCTCGGGCACCAGCCGCTCCACCGTGTGGCCCCGGGCGATCAGGGCCCCGGCCAGGCCGCCGATGGCCGCCGCCGTGCCGCTGCCCTCGGCCACGTCCTGCAGCCAGGAATCCAGGAAGGCGATCCGCATGCTGGGGCCGGGTGGCCTACACCCGCGCCGCCAGGCCGGTGGGCTCAAGCATCAGCTTGCTGTTGCGCACCTCGTCATCCATCTCGATCGGGTACTGGCCGTCGAAGCAGGCGGTGCAGAAATGGCTGGAATGGGCCTGGGCCGCCTCCACCATGCCGCCCTTGGTGAGATAGGCCAGTGAGTCCACCCCCAGGTGCCGCTCGATCTCCTCCAGCGTCAGCCGCGCCGCGATCAGGTGGTCCTGGGTGTCGGTGTCGATGCCGTAGAAGCAGGGGTGGGTGACGGGCGGCGAGCTGATCCGCATGTGCACCTCGGTGGCGCCGGCATCCCGCAGGGCCTGCACCAGCTTGCGGCTGGTTGTGCCGCGCACGATCGAGTCGTCGATCACCACCACCCGCTTGCCGAAGAGCACATCCGGCAGGGGGTTGAGCTTCACCCGGATGCCCGCCTCCCGCATCGCCTGGGTGGGCTGGATGAAGGTGCGGCCCACATAACGGTTCTTGATCAGCCCATCGGCGAAGGGGATGCCGCTCACGTGCGAATAACCAATCGCCGCCGGGATGCCCGAATCGGGCACGCCGATGACAATGTCGGCCACCACGGGCGTTTCCCGGGCCAGCACCTCACCGATCCGCACCCGGTAGCTGTAGAGCGATTCGCCGAAGAAGCGGCTGTCGGGCCGGGCGAAGTAGATCATCTCAAACACACACAGCTTGGGCGGCTCCTCGCACCAGCGCTGCCGCTCCGGGATCGGATCGGCCTGGCGGAAGTGGATCAGCTCGCCGGGCTGGACGTCATCCACGAAGCTGGCGCCGATGATGTCGAGGCCGCAACTCTCGCTGCTGGCCACCCACTGGCCCTGCTCCGGTTCCCCCAGCATCCCGAACACCAGCGGCCGGATGCCGTGGCCGTCCCGCAGGGCGAACAGGCCGTCGGGGGTGCCGATCACCAGGCTGAAGGCGCCGCGGCAGCGGCCGGCGGCCTTGCGGATCGCCGCATTCCAGCCCAGACCCGAATCCACCGCCTCCTGCAGCGCGAAGGCGATCAGCTCCGAATCGGTGGTGGAGGTGAACTCCCCGGCCAGGTGCGCGAGCGAGTCCCGCAGCTCCGCCGCATTCACCAGGTTGCCGTTGTGGGCCAGGGCCAGGGGCCCCAGGCGCGTCATCAGCACCACCGGCTGGGCGTTGCAGACCTTGCTGCTGCCGGTGGTGGAATAGCGGTTGTGGCCGATCGCCAGCTGGCCCGGCATCCGCTCCAGCACCTCCTGGTCGAACACCTGGCTCACCAGGCCCATGTCCTTGTGCAGCCGCACCTTGACGTCGTCGAAGACGGCGATGCCGGCCGACTCCTGGCCCCGGTGCTGCAGGGCGTAGAGCCCGAAATAGGTGAGGTTCGCCACCGCTTCTTCGGCGGCCAGAACGGCGAACACGCCGCAGGCCTCCTCCGGCTTGTCGGGACGGTCGCTGGTGGCGCCCTCGGGGCATTCGGCGGTGCTGGTCAGGGAAGCGTGCGCATCGCAGTGATCGGCGAAGGGCACGGCAGGATCAGACCAAGGACCGGATTCATCTTGGCCCATTACCTGTCGGGTGGGGGGCCGGCCTTGCCCAGGCGGGCGGGGATCGCCTGCTCGTAGGTGTCGCGCAGCTGCTCCACCGCCAGCGCCAGCAGGGGCTCGCCGCCCCGCGCCAGCACCAGGCGGGAATCCGCCGTGACCATGCCCAGGCGCTCGGCCGGCACGGCCTCACCCGCCTCGGCCAGGGCCGCTTGCCAGGCCGCCTCCTGCTCCGGCGCCACGCTCACCAGCACCCTGGCACCGCCCTCAGCGAACAGCAGCCGGTCGGGGCGCCCCCCGCCGGCGGGCAGATCCAGCGCCGCCCCCAGGCCGGAGGCGATGCAGGCCTCTGCCAGCGCCACCGCCAGGCCGCCATCGGAGAGGTCGTGGGCGGAGCGCACCAGGCCGGCGGCGATGGCCTGGCGCAGGAAGCCCTGCACCCGGCCCTCCAGGGCCAGATCCGTCAGGGGCGGGCGACCCGTGAGCCGGCCGTGCACCACCTCCAGATAGCTGCTGGCCCCCAGCCCCAGGCGTTTGTCGCCGCTCTCCTGCAGCGGCACCCCCAGCAGCCAGACGCCATCGCCGGCCTGGCCCCAGGCCAGCCCCGTCACGTGGGCCAGGTCGTGCACCAGCCCCACCATGCCCACCACCGGGGTGGGGTGGATCGGCTGCATGCGGCCGTCCGGCAGGCGGGTCTCGTTGTACAGCGAAACGTTGCCGCCGGTGACCGGCGTGGCCAGGGCGCTGCAGGCCGCCGACAGGCCCCGGCAGGCCATTGCCAGCTGCCAGTAGCCGATGGCCGTGTCGGGGGAGGGGAAGTTGAGGTTGTCGGTGACCGCCAGGGGCTCGGCACCGCTGCAGGAGAGGTTGCGGGCCGCCTCCGCCACCGCCGCCATGGCGCCCCGCTCCGGATCGAGGGCCACCCAGCGGTTGGGGCAGTCCACCGTCGCCGCCACGCCGCGGGTCGCCGCCGCCATCGCCCCCTCCCCCTGCTGGGGCCGCAGCCGGACCACCGCCGCATCGGCGCCACCGGGCAGCACCACGGTGTTGGCCTGCACCTGGTGGTCGTACTGGCGGTAGACCCAGCGCTTGCTGGCGATGGTGGGGTCATCGAGCAGGCGCAGCAGGGCATCGCCCCAGGCCAGCGCTCCATCGGCCATCTCGATGCCGCCGGCCGCCGCCGCCGGCAGCTCGGCTTCGCTCCAGGTCCAGTGGGCCTGAAGGTCGGCCGGGGGTTCGGCCAGCAGCTCGTGGTGGTTGATCGGCGTGTCGTCCGCCAGGGCGCTGGCGGGCACCTCGGCCGCCACCGCGCCGTGCTGCAGCACCCGCACCACGTTCTCCTGCAGCACCCGGCCCACCACCGCCGCCTGCAGACCCCAGCGGCGGAAGCGCTCCATCAGCGGCTCCTCCCGGCCGGCCGCCACCACGAACAGCATCCGCTCCTGGGATTCGCTCAGCAGGAATTCGTAGGCGCTCATGCCGGCCTCGCGGGCGGGTACCCGGTCGAGATCCAGTTCGATGCCCAGGCCCCCCTTGGCGGCCATCTCCGAGCAGCTGCAGGTGAGGCCGGCGGCGCCCATGTCCTGGGCCGCCAGCACATCGCCGCTCTTGAAGGCCTCCAGGCAGGCCTCGATCAGCCCCTTCTCCAGGAACGGATCGCCCACCTGCACGGCGGGCCGGTCGTCGAGGGAGGCTTCGGTGAGTTCAGCGGACGCGAAGCTGGCGCCGCCCATGCCGTCACGGCCGGTGGTGCTGCCCACGTAGACCACCGGATTGCCCACGCCCACCGCCCCGGAGCAGACGATGTCGTCGGTCTCCATCAGGCCCAGGGCCATGGCGTTCACCAGCGGATTGCCGCCGTAGCTGGGGTCGAAGGCCACCTCACCGCCCACGGTCGGCACGCCGACGCAGTTGCCGTAGTGGGCGATGCCGGCCACCACCCCCTCCATCAGACCCACGTTGCGCTCGTCCTCCAACGGCCCGAAGCGCAGGGCGTTGAGCAGGGCGATCGGGCGCGCCCCCATGGTGAAGATGTCCCGCAGGATGCCCCCCACCCCGGTGGCCGCCCCCTGGAAGGGCTCCACCGCCGAAGGGTGGTTGTGGCTCTCGATCTTGAAGGCCAGCCGCTGGCCCTCGCCCAGGTCCACCACGCCGGCGTTCTCGCCCGGCCCCACCAGGATGCGGGGGCCGGTGGTGGGGAACTGGCCCAGCAGGGGGCGGGAGTTGCGGTAGCAGCAGTGCTCCGACCACATCACCCCGAACATGCCCAGTTCGGCCCGGTTGGGGGCGCGCCCCAGGCGGCGCACGATCTCGTCGTAATCGCCCTGGCTCAGGCCCTCCTTGCGCAGGGCCTCGGGCACCGAGAAGGACGGGGTCGAGGCAGGAACCACCGGGGGGCGCGGCAACGGCCCTCCAGTATCAGATCCAGGGGTCGTCGTCCCCGTGGGGCTCCCGGCCCCGGTAGCGGTCGCGGCGCGGCGCCGGCTCCTCCAGCGGCTCCTCCTCCTCGGGCCAGTCCTCAAGGGGATCGGGTTCGTCCGGCTCGCCGGCGTAGCGCTCCTCTGGATAGGGATCGGGCCCGTCGGGGTCGTCGTAGGGGTCGCGGCGCTCCCGGGCAGGCTCCCGGTCGCGGTCGGGCCAGGGGATCTCCTCGCGGAAGGCCTCCGGCCAGGGGGGCTCCTCCAGCCAGCCTTCCAGCCGCTCCTCGACGCGGCCGCCCACCTCCTGCACCTGCTCCTTCCAGCGCCGCGAGCGGCGCAGGAGCTGCTGGCGCACGCTGGCGCGGGCCACCGGCAGGTCATCCAGCCCCCGCAGGGCGGTGAACACCCGGCCGGGCTGCTGGTCGACGATGCGGTCGGGGCTGAGGCGCCAGCGGCTGGTGCCCGGCAGCCGCGGATCGCTGCGGGCCACCAGGTAGTGGAGGATGCGGCCGCTGCGCAATTCCACGGCGGCGTCGGCCACCAGGCCCAGGGGCACGTCATCGGCGCCGGTGAGGGCCGCATCGATCAGGGTCGGCAGCCGCTCAAGGGTGGCGGCGTCCGTCTCGGCCGGCTCCCCCTTCACGAACACCTCCTGCTCCCCCAGGCCCCGCAGCTGGTCCAGCCGCCACACCAGCCGCCGCTGGGCGAAGGCCGAGGGCCGGCTGGCCCAGCCCAGCAGCCGGTGCACCGGCGGGTGCATCCAGGCCAGCACACCAGTACCGCGCTCAAGGCCCTGATCGCACCGCACCTGCCGCCGCAGCAGATCGCTCAGCAGCAGCTGGTCGGGAAGACCCACGGGCTCAGCTGGTGCGGATCTGGACAGGCATCACCAGGTAGGTGAACGCCTCATCGGCCCCCACCGGCGCCAGCACGGCCGGGGTGGTGGCGGCGTTGCACTGGAGCACCACCTGGTCGGAGCCCATGGCCTTGAGGCCATCGAGCAGGTAGCGGACGTTGAAGGCGATCTCGATCGCCTCCCCCTCGATCGTTGCCGCCAGCGATTCCGAGCCGCTGCCCACGTCCTGGGCGTCGGCCCGGATCGTCGCCGTACCGGCGGCCGGGTCGGCGCTGATCTTGACCACGTTGTTGTGCTGGTCAGCCAGCACCGCCATCCGCTCGAGGGCGGCGATGAAGGCGCGGCGATCGAGCACCATGCGGCGCTGGAACGAGGGCGGGATCAGCTGGCGGTAGTTGGGGTAGGTGCCGTCGAGGCTGCGGCTGGTGAGCACCTGGTCGGCGGAGAGCACCACCACCTGGCCGCGCTCGCAGAACAGGCTCAGGGGCTCCTGGGAGCCGCGGCCCGACAGGATCCGTTCCAGCTCCCGCAGGGAACGGGCCGGCACGGTGACGGCGAAGTCCTCGCCATCGGCGGCCGGCTGCTCGCCGCCGGGGGCCTCCACGGCGTGGGAGAGGCGCTGGACCGCCAGGCGGTGGCCGTCGGTGGCGGCGCACTCCAGGCCTTCACCGTCCAGGCGCAGGTGCACGCCGGTCAGCAGCTGCTTGTTCTCATCAGGGCTGCTGGCGAACAGGGTGGCCCGCAGGCCCTTCACCAGGGCCTCGGCGTGGAAGCGGATCGGCGTGCCGCTCTGGGCCAGGGGCAGGTCCGGGTAGTCGTCGGCGGGCATCCCCCGCATCTTGTAGCTGCCCGAGAGGTTGGTCAGCTCCAGCTGCTCCTCGCCCTCGGGGCAGCTGAGGCTGATGGGGCTGTCGGTGGCCAGGCGGGCCACGATCTCGCCGAACATCTTCGCCGGCAGGGTGATGGCGCCGCTGGTCTCGACGGCGGCGGGCAGGCTCGTCTGGATGCCGAGGCTGAGGTCGAAGCCGGTGAGGCTCAGGCGGCCGGTGCCCGCATCGGCGGTGAGCAGCACGTTGGCCAGCACCGGATGGGTGGGGCGAGTCGCCACCGCCCGGCTGACCAACTGGAGGCTGGCGCTGAGTTCAGCCTGGGAGCAGACCAGCTTCATGGCGGGGGCCGGCGAGGGCGGCACGGCGTTCGTGAGGCCCCACGGTTTCACAGGGCGCGCCAAAGCGCAACGGGTGGTCCCCCGACTGTTCAGAGGATCAATCAAGGATTGAGAAGAAGAAAAACAGCCCGTCGTCGTAGGGGCGGGGGAAAACGGGTAAAGAGGCTGTCTTCCCCTGGCATCACTGATGTTTTCCGGGCGGAAGGCTGGGGAATGGGCCGCAGAAATCTGCCATTTCCAGGGTTTTTCCACCGATTCCCGGGCCTGGGGAATCCGGGGGGCGCCCACGGGGGTTTTCCCTCCCCTGGCTCTGCCGGCGTGCGGTGGGGAATGTCCCAGGATTTCCCCAGACGGTTGGGCCACCGTCAGGTGCGAAAAGTCCGCCGCGGACTTTTCAGCAGCAGGCGATCAGAAGCCCATCACCTTGGCGACGGTCTCGGTTTCGGGGGCGATGCCCGTGTGAAAGGTGGCGTCGTTGTTCTCGATCGCCGTCGTCGGGTCCTTGAGGCCGTTGCCGGTGAGCACGCACACCACCGTGGCGCCGGCCGGCACCTCCTCCCGCCGCTTGATCAGCCCCGCCACGGAAGCGGCGCTGGCGGGCTCACAGAAGATGCCCTCCCCCTGGCCCAGCAGCTTGTAGGCGTCGATGATCTCGGCGTCGGTGACGGCCATGAAATCGCCGTTGCTCTCCTTGCGCACGTTGAGGGCGTTCTCCTTGTTCACCGGATTGCCGATGCGGATCGCCGTGGCGATGGTGTCCGGCTGCTCCACCGTGTGCCCCAGCACCATCGGTGCGGCACCGGCGGCCTGGAAGCCCATCATCCGCGGCAGCACCGTGCTGTGGCCCGCCTGGCGGTACTCCTTGAAGCCCATCCAGTAGGCGCTGATGTTGCCGGCGTTGCCCACCGGGATGCAGAGCCAGTCGGGGGCCTCACCGAGGGCGTCGACCACCTCGAAGGCGGCCGTCTTCTGCCCCTGCAGCCGGTAGGGGTTGAGGGAATTGACCAGGGTGACCGGGTAGCGGTCGGCCACGTCGCGCACGATCGCCAGGGCCCGGTCGAAGTTGCCCTGCACCGCCAGCACCTCGGCGCCGTAGAGCAGGGCCTGGGCCAGCTTCCCCTGGGCCACGTAGCCGTCGGGGATCAACACGAAGGCCCGCATGCCGCCCCGGCGCGCGTAGGCCGCCGCCGCCGCCGAGGTGTTGCCGGTGCTGGCGCAGATCACCGCCTCCGAGCCCGCCTCCTTGGCCTTGCTGATGGCCATCGTCATGCCCCGGTCCTTGAAGGAGCCGGTGGGGTTGAGGCCGTCGTACTTGAGGAACACCTTCACGCCGCGGCCCACCCGTTCGGCGATCACCGGCGCCGGAATCAGGGGGGTCGCCCCCTCCCGCAGGGTCACCACCGGGGTGGCGTCACTGACGGGCAGCCAGCTGCGGTAGGCCTCGATCAGCCCCGGCCAGTCCTGCATGGTGGGCTGCCGGCCCAGACGTCGCAGGGCTCGTAGCAGGGGCACGGGGGACAGCGGCGTGGCTGACGTCAATGTAGGGCTCCGGTCTGGGGCGTCAGGGGGCGGGGGCGGCCGGCGCCGGCGTGGCGGGTGCCGGAGCCGGGGTCGCCTGTGGTTCGCTGCCCCGCAGCCCGTCGAGGGGCGACTCGGAGAAGAAGCGGACCAGTTCGCTGATCGAGGAGGCCTTGGACACCAGCCCCATCAGGGCCGGGATGCTCACCTCCAGCTCCCGGGTCGGGTAGGCCCGCAGGAAGGTGATGGCCGAGAGCGACCCCTTGCCCTCATAGGTGCCCAGCACCATGGCGGCGCGCAGGGCGGGCACGCCCGCTTCCGGGGCCCGCAGGGGGAACAGGATCCGCGCCAGTCGGGCCAGGATCGCCTCACCGATGCGGGTGTTGAGCAGGCGGCTCATCAGCACGATCGGCAGTTTCACCGATTCGTTCAGCAGCTTGCTGACCTGCTTGGGGTCCTGACGGCCCAGCCGCAGCACGTCGGCCAGCAGGCCCCGGGCCTCGCCGGTGGTGGCCAGGTGCTCCAGGTCGGCCACCGGAATCGAGCGCCGGAAGGCCCCGCTGGTGAACACCAGGTTCTCGGTGGCCATGGCCGCAGGAGTCGAGCAGCACAGCCCCAGACCCAGGACAGCGGCCACGAGCCTTCGCCGCTTGTTCACGCTTGTCTCCCTTTGGGTCCGATCGACTCTACGGATCTCAGGCGCCGCTGACACCGGCGGCCTGGCGCACCGCCGGCGTCACCAGCACATCGCGCAGCAGGTGAACCACGCCCCGCTCCGCCAGACCCTTGGCCACCTGCAGTCCCATGCGGCGCAGATCCGGCTCCCCCAGCACCCGCGGCAGGCGCTTCAGCAGCAGCGACGGCTCGAAGCCGGGCAGGTCGCGCAGGATGGCCAGCAGCTCCTGGATCGGCTCCAGGTCCAGCAGCGGTGGGGTCGCCGCACTGGGCGGCAGGGCCCGCAGGCCCGGCGGCAGCAGGCGGGGCGGCAGCCGCCGGCCGAGGCGCAGGGTGGTGTTCCAGGCCAGGGCATCCATCTGCTGCACCACCGCATCGACGAGCTGCTGGCGCAGCAGGCCGCCGTTGGGGGAGAAGAGGAAATCGAGCACCTGGTCGAGCAGGCCGTCGAGGTCGAGCTGGTCCTGCAGGGAGGCGCTGGCCACCAGGCTCTCCAGCCGCTGCCAGCGGAACTCGTCGCCGTCGTAGAGCATCTCCCGCAGGCTGCGGCGCAGCTCGGGATCGGGGTCCTCCATCAGGCGGCGGGCGAAGTAGGGGTAGGCGGCGCCGAGGATCTTGAAGTCCGGGTCGACGCTGAGGGCGATGCCCTCCAGGGTCACCAGGGAACGGATGATCAGGGCGTAGTACGGCGGCACCTGGAAGGGGAAGCGGTACATCACCCCGGAGAGGTCGTCGGTGACCGCCTTGAAGTCCATGCGGCTCACCCCCATCTCCAGGGCCTGGCCGAACACCGTCTCGAAGGCCGGCACGATCGGTTCGAGGTCCACCGCCTCCCCCAGGAAGCCCAGCTGCACGAAATCCTTGGAGAGGGCGCCGAAGTTGCGGTTCACCAGGTGCACCACCGCCTGGATCAGCCCGGTGCGTGCCTCCCGCGACACCTCGCTCATCATGCCGAAATCCAGGTAGGCCAGGCGTCCGTCGGGCAGGGCCAGCAGGTTGCCGGGGTGGGGATCGGCGTGGAAGAAGCCGTGCTCCAGCAGCTGCTGCAGGCTGCAGTTCACCCCCACCTCCACCATCTGGTCGGGGTCGACCCCCAGGGCCCGCACCGCGTCGAGGTTGGTGAGCTTGACGCCGTCGATCCATTCCATCGTCAGCACCCGGCGGCTGGTGGCCTGGCGGTAGATGGTGGGGACGGCGATGCGGGGGTTGTGGCTGTGGAGGCGGGCGAAGGTCTCGGCGTTGGTGGCCTCGTTGATGTAGTCCATCTCCTCGAAGACCCGTTTACCGAGTTCATCGATCAGACCCACCAGATCACTCTTGATCAGGCCCACGTTCTTGTTCAGCCAGCCGGCGATGTTGCGGACGATGTAGAGGTCGAGGGTGATCTGCTCCCGCAGCCCCGGCCGCTGCACCTTCACCGCCACCCGTTCGCCGCTCATCAGCACGCCCCGGTGCACCTGGCCGAGGGAGGCTGCGGAGATCGGCTCCTTCTCCAGCGAGGCGAAGATCGTCTCCACCGGAGCGCCGAGGTCCTCCTCGATGCAGGCCATGGCCAGGGCGCTGTCGAAGCCCGGCAGCTGGTCCTGCAGCTGGGCCAGCTCCTCGAGCAGCACCGGCGGAATGATGTCGGGCCGGGTGGAGAGGGCCTGGCCGGCCTTGATGAAGGCGGGGCCGAGGGCCACGAGCAGCTCGGCACACTCCCGGGCCCGTTCCCGCGCCCGGGCGGGGTTGGCCAGCTGGCCGGTGAACCAGTCGACGCCCACCCCCATCAGATAGAGGCCGATCGGCACCAGGGTCTGCCAGACCCGCCGGACCAGGCGCATCGGGTGGCCGGCGTAGATGCGCGTGATGGCGGCCGGGTCGTAGCTGAGCAGGCCCGCCGCCTCCAGGAAGTCCCCCATCTCGACGCCCATCCCGACGGTGGCGCCCGGGCGCTCGGGGGTCACGGCGGGGGCTGGGGGGGAGGAAACCATGGCTGGGGGGCACCGCCGCGGCGCCGGCAGGCGGAACCCCCTTCTAAACGAAAGTCACAGCCGCTACGGTCGGGCCACGTACCGATCGCTCGCCGGAGGCCTGGGTGCTCACGGGTCTGCGCCTCGAGAACATCGCCCTGATCGAGCGGCTGGAGCTGGCGTTCTCCACCGGCTTCACCGTGCTCACCGGCGAGACCGGCGCCGGCAAGTCGATCCTGCTCGATGCCCTCGACGCCCTGCTCGGCGGTGCCCAGGGCAGCCAGGGGGCCCGGCTGCTGCGCCGCGGCGCCGAGCGGGGCCGCATTGAGGCCAGCTTCAGCCTGGCTCCCCCTGTGCGCGACTGGCTGGAGCGTCAGGAGCTCGACGCCGAGGAGGGCGAGCTGCTGCTCAGCCGCGACTGGCGCCTGCAGGACGACCGGCTCACCAGCCGCCACCGCCTCAACGGTGTAGTGGTGAGCCGCAGCCAGGTGCTGGAGCTGCGCCCCCTGCTGCTCGATCTCACCGTGCAGGGCCAGACCCAGCAGCTGGGCCGCCCCGGCCAGCAGCGCCGCTGGCTGGATCGCTTCGCCGGTGAGGAGCTGGCCGCCCCCCTTGAGGCCAGCCGCGCCGCCTGGCAGGGCTGGAAGGGGGAGGCCGAGTCCCTGGCGCGGGCCCGCGCCGACCGGGAGCGCTTCGCTCGGGATCGGCAGCGGCAGGAGGAGCTGCTGGCGGAGCTGGAGGCCGCGGCGCTGGAGGATCCCGCCGAGCGCCTGCGGCTCCAGGGCGAACAGGACCGGCTCGCCCACGGGGTGCGTCTGCAGGAGGGGGTGATGACCCTGATCGGCCGGCTGGTGGAGGGGGCGGAGGGTGCCCCGTCGGTGCTCGACCACCTGGCGGCCTGTGACCAGGAGCTGCAGACCATGGCCGGCCTCGATGGCGGTGTGGCGCCGCTGCACGAGGCCTGCGCCGAGGCCATTGCCGGGCTCCAGGATCTGGCCCGGGATCTGGATCGCTACGGCTCCCTGCTGGAGAGCGACCCCGACAGCCTGGCCCTGCTGCAGGAGCGCATGGCCCTGCTCAAGGCCCTGGAGCGCCGCCACGGCCAGACCCTGGCCGAACTGATCGCCCGGCGCGACGAGCTGCGCGATCAGCTGGCCGGGGCGGATGCGGAGGCCGCCCTGGCGGGCCTGGAGGCCGCCGAGGCTGTCGCCCGCCAGCGGCGGGACCGGGCCAATGCCGTGATCACCCAGGGCCGCACCGCCGCCGCCCGGCGCCTTGAGGAGCAGCTGATGGCGGCCCTGCGGCCCATGGGCCTGGCCAACGTGCGCTTCGCCGTTGCCATCAGCGCCGCCGAGCCCGGCGAGGAGGGGGCCGATGCGGTGCAGTTCCTGTTCTCCGCCAACCCGGGCCAGCCGCCGGCGCCCCTGGCGGAGGTGGCTTCCGGCGGTGAGATGAGCCGCTTCCTGCTGGCGCTGAAAACCTGCCTGGCCGCGGCTGACTCCCACGTCACCCTGCTGTTCGATGAGATCGATGCGGGCGTGAGCGGCCGCGTCAGTGGCGCCATGGCCCAGCTGCTGCGGCGGTTGGCGGAGCGGCGCCAGGTGTTCTGCATCACCCACCAGCCCCTGGTGGCGGCGGCGGCCCAGCACCATTTCCGGGTCAGCAAGAGCGTCGAGGCCGGCCTCACCCACACCCGGGTGTCCCACCTGCGGGACACTCGCGAGCGCCAGGCGGAGCTGGCGGAACTGGCCGGCGGTGATTCCGGCGAGGCCCACAGCTATGCCGCCAGCCTGCTGGGTGTCGAGGACACGAGCGAACCTGGGAAAGGCAGACGGGCGGCTTGAGCCGTTCAGTTGGTGACGGCGATGGGCCGCTGGCGAACTTGCGCTTGCTCGTTGCGATAGGCAGCCAATTGCGTTTCGATCTGCAGCCGCACGATGTCTCGATACTCCATGAAATGTTCGTTGTGGGCGCAGACAGCGAGGTATTGCTCCGCCACCTTGGGGTTGGCCCAGAGAATGTGGAACAGGTGGTGCCAGAAGGCCCAGCGGGTGGAGCGTTGCAGACCCTGGCGCCAGCAGACGATCAGCAGTGCCCGGAGCACCGCCAGCTCGGGAAGCTTGAAGCTGCTCTTCACCCTGGGCGGGCCGAGTTTCAGGAAGTAGCGATGGACCCGATCGAGATACCTGTGGGGTTCGTAGAGCTGGCAGAACGCCTCCACATACTCCTGGGCAATGCCTTCCACCGGCCGGGTCGGCACGAAGTTCATCAGGGTGGTCTGGTTGATGTTGCCGACCTTGTCGATCAGGCGCCCTTCCTTCTCCAGCCTGTGCCAAAGGGCCGTATGGGGCAGCGCCTGCAGCATGGCGAAGGTGGTCGTGGGGATCCCGGCGGCTTCCGAGAAGGCGACGATCCGCAGGCCAGCGCCCTCCTTTTCGCCATCGAAGCCGATGATGAATCCCGCGATCACCCGCAGGCCTGAGCGCGTCACCTTGTCGACGGATTCGAGCAGGGGTGAGCGGGTGTTCTGGAACTTCATCGTGGCGGCCAGGCTGTCCGTGTCCGGTGTCTCGATGCCCATGAAGACGGCCGCAAAGTTGCAGGCCAGCATCTGATCAATAAGCTCCTGATCATCGGCCAGATCAAGGGAGGCCTCCGTATCGAAGCGGAACGGATACCCACGCTCCCTCTGCCACTGCTCAAGCGCAGTGAGCATCATCTTGACGTTGCGTTTGTTGCCGATGAAGTTGTCATCCACCATGAACACGCCACCCCGCCAGCCGATGGCGTAGAGGCGGTTGAGTTCGCTGATCAGTTGCTCCGGCGTCTTGGTGCGGGGTTTGCGGCCATAGAGCACGATGATGTCGCAGAATTCGCATTGGAAGGGACAGCCGCGCGAAAACTGCACGCTCATCGAGTCGTAGGCGCTGAGCTCGAGCAGGTCGTAGCGGGGGATGGGTGTGGCGGTGACATCCGGTTTCACGCCCTCGGAGCTGAAACGGCCGCCTTTGTCGCCCCGATTCCAGGCCTCGACGAACAGCGGCAGGGTGATCTCGCCTTCATCCAGAATCAGGAAGTCGGCCCCAGCGGCCACGAGTTCTTCAGGGGTGGAGCTTGGGTAGGGTCCGCCGACGGCCACGGGCTTGCCGTGGTGCCTGGCCAGATTGATCTGGCGAATGATGTCGTCCTTCTGGACGATCATCGCCGACATGATCACGAGATCAGCCCATTGCCATTCTTGCTCTGAAACAGGCCGGATATTGACGTCCACCAGCTTGAAGGTCCAGTCCTGGGGAAGAATGGCGGCGACAGTGATCAGGCCGAGTGGTGGCAGAAGAACCTTTCGGTTCACCAATTCAAGGATCTTCTCGTAGCTCCAAAAAGTTTTCGGGAATTCAGGGTAGACGAGCAGAACGTTCAAGCTTGGGTATCCATGACTGGCGCTGAGTTTCAGCAGAATTTAACCAGATAAAATCTGTCCTAGCACGGAAAGCGCGCTTTTCCATTCCAGCCGAGGTCCTGGCAGGATGCCAAGGCCAGGATCAGCCCATGGGACCCAGCCGATGGCGGATCTCATCTGCTGTCGATTGCAGCATGCTTTGAAGATGGCCAAGCTGCATTGATGGCGTGATTTGGATCATTCGTTTGGTTTCTTCAACGGTTTTCAGAATGATTCGCTAACTAGGAGACTGGCGGCTCCAGCCTGCAGCGATCCGCCACTGCCGCCAGCAGAAGGGCCACGGTGGTGGTGATCAGCAGCGTCACGATCTGGGAAGCCTGCAGGGATGCCAGGCTCAGCAGCCCTTGCAACCGGGGAGTGGCCATCAGCAGCAGCCACAACCCCAGGCCGATGCCGGCACCGGCGGCGGTGATGCGGCTGCGGGGATCCCCGTTCAGCCACACCAGTCCGCCACCGGCCAGCAGCAGCAGCGAGAACACCAGGCTGCGGCGTGATTCGGTGTCCGTGTCGGGCCAGAAGGCCAGCACCAGGGCGGCCACCATCACCACGGCCCCCTGGGTGAGGGAGTGGCGCCAGGTGTCGGGGCCGAACAGGGGGGCCTCCGGCGGGCGGGGCGGCTGCCGCATCAGGCCCGGTGTGGCCGGCAGCGCCTCGAACACCACCGTGCAGGCCGGATCGATCACCAGGTGCAGCAGGGCGATGTGGACCGGCAGCAGGATCAGGGCCTGGCCCGGCAGCAGCAGCGGCGCCAGGCTGAGGGCGGCGATCGGCAGGTGGATCGCCAGGGTGTAGCCCAGCGCCCGGTGCAGGTTGGCATCGACGCGCCGGCCCAGTTCCAGGGCCAGGACCAGATCGCTGAAGGTGTCCCTGAGCAGCACCAGATCGGCGGATTCCCGCGCCACGGCGGTGCCCCGCTGGCCCATGGCCACGCCGATGTCGGCGGCCTTGAGGGCCGGAGCGTCGTTGACCCCGTCGCCGGTCATGGCCACCACCTCACCGGCGTCCTGCAGGGCGCGCACCAGCTGTAGCTTCTGCTGGGGCATCACCCGCGCGAACACCGACACCGCGCCGATGGCCTCGGCCAGCTGCCGGGGGGCGAGCGTCCGGAGGTCCTGGCCGGTGAGCACCGGCCCCGGCGGCAGGCCCGCCTGGTCCGCGATCGAGCGGGCCGTCACCGGACTGTCGCCCGTGATCATCACGACGCGCACGCCCGCGGCCCGGGCCGTGGCGATCGACGCCGGCACCTCCGCCCGCAGCGGGTCCGCCAGGGCCAGGAAGCCCACCGGCTCGAAGGGGTAGTCGTGGGCGGCGGCGGCCGGCTCGCTGGCGGCCGACGGCGGCGGTGGGTGGTGCTGGGGGGCGCCATCAAGGCCGCGGGCCACCGCCAGCACCCGCAGCCCCTGGCGGGCCAGTCCATCGGCGGCGGCCAGCAGGCGGGTGGTGCCGGCGGCATCGAGATGGCACAGATCGGCGATCGCCTCGGGGGCCCCCTTGGCCGCCAGCTGCGGCCGCCCATCGCCGTCCCGCCAGAGGCGGGAAAACACCAGCAGATCGCTCTGCAGCGGGTACTCCCGTTCCAGTGGCCAGTCGGGATGCAGGTGCTCGCTGCCGTCGAGCTGCTCGCTGGCGAGGCGCTGGATCGCCCGTTCCATCGCATCCACCGGATCGCCGCGGCTGGCCAGCACCGCCAGCTCCACCAGCTGGTGAAAGGGTTCCTCCAGGCTGGCGCCGGCTTGCCAGTTCTCCAGGTCCGGCCAGGTGAGCAGCTGCTGCACCCCCATGCGGTTCTCGGTGAGGGTGCCGGTCTTGTCGACGGCGAGCACCGTGGCACTGCCCAGGCTCTCCACCGCCGCCGGCCAGCGGGCCAGCACCCCGATCCGGGCCAGCCGCAGGGCGCCGAGGGCCAGGAACAGGGCCAGCACCACGGGGATCTCGTTGGGCAGCACCGCCAGGGCCAGGGCCAGGGCCGCCAGCAGGGCCTGGGGCCCGTCGCCGCTCGACGCCCCCTGGATCACGGCCAGGGCGGCGCAGAGGGCCAGGGCGATCACGGTGAGCCGGGAGGTGAGCCGCCGGGTCTGGCGCTGCAGGCGCGTCAGGGGCGGCTGCACCGTGGCCAGGCTCCTGCCGAGCCGGCCCAGTTCCGTGGCCTCCGCCACCGCCACCACCGTCGCCCAGCCCCGTCCGCCCGCCACCAGCGACCCCGCCAGCACCCGCTCCCCCGGTTCCGTGCGGGCCACCGGCAGGGATTCCCCCGTCAGCAGGGACTCATCCAGCCACAGCCCCACCGCTTCGGTGAGGGCGGCATCGGCGGCCACCCGATCCCCCTCCTCCAGGCGCAGCTGATCCCCCAGCCGCACCTGGTCGGTCGCGAGCTCCAGCTCCTGACCCTCGCGGCGCACATGGGCGCGGGGCGCCGACAGGCGCGCCAGTTCCGCCAGGGCATGGCTGCTGCGTTGCTGCTGGACCGCATCGAGCAGGCCGATGGCGAGCACGAAGGCCAGCAGGATCGCCCCATCGACCCACTCCCCCATCAGCCCGTAGAGGAGTCCGCAGGCCAGCAGCAGCAGCGTGGTGGGCTCGAGCCAGTTCATCGGGATCCGTCAGCGACACCACTCCCCACCCTGCGCAGGCCGCCGCAGCGATGACACCAACCTCCATGCCGGCCCCGTGCCGGCTCCGGAGCCGCTCAGTGGTGGAACCCCGAGACCGTCGCCTCGCTGAGGGCGGTGTGGTCGGGGTGGCTGGCGAAGAACTCGAGCGACTGGCGGATGTTCTCCAGCAGCAGATCGGCCAGATCCCGGCTGACGCCGTGGCGGACCAGGATCCGCTGCACGGTGATCGCCTCGCAGTGGGCCGGCAGGCTGTAGGCCGGCACCTGCCAGCCCCGCACCCGCAGGCGGTCGGCGAGGGCATAGAGGGTGAAGTTGACGTCGCTGCCCTCCCGGATCTTCCAGCAGAGGGCGGGGATGCCCGCCTGATCCTCGCCGCCGTAGATGATCTCGAACGGGCCCAGCTTGCCGATCTCCCTGGCCAGGTACTGGGCCGTGGCGTAACAGGCGGCATGCACCTTGCGGTAGCCCTCCCGGCCCAGGCGCAGGAAGTTGTAGTACTGGCAGACCACCTGGCCCCCGGGCCGGGAGAAGTTGAGGGTGAGATCGCGCATGTTGCCGCCCAGGTAGTTCACCCAGAACACCATCTCCTCGGGCAGGTCGGTGGTCTGCCGCCACAGCACCCAGCCCACCCCCAGCGGCGCCAGGCCGAACTTGTGGCCGGAGGCATTGATCGAGCGCACCCGCGGCAGGCGGAAGTCCCAGACCAGGTCGGGGGCGCAGAAGGGCGCCAGGAAGCCGCCGCTGGCGGCATCCACGTGGATGGGGATGTCGAGGCCCGTGCGGGCCTGCAGGTCATCGAGGGCGGCCGCCAGCGCCTGTACCGGTTCGTACTGGCCGGTGAAGGTGACCCCCAGGGTGGGCACCACGCCGATGGTGTTCGCGTCGCAGTAACGCAGGGCCGCCTCGGGGCTGAGGATCAGCTGGTCGGGCTCCATCGGGATCTCGCGGTGCTCGATGTCCCAGTAGCGGCAGAACTTGTGCCAGCAGATCTGCACCGGCCCGGTCACCAGGTTGGGCCTGTCGCTGGGTTGTCCCTGCCGCTTGCGCTCGGCTTCCCAGCGGCGCTTCATCGCCAGGCCGCCGAGCATGGCGGCCTCGCTGGAGCCGGTGGTGGAGCAGCCGATGGCGTCGTCGACCGCGGGGGCGTGCCAGAGATCGGCCACCATGCGGGCGCAGCGGGCTTCGATCTCGGCGGTCTGGGGATATTCGTCCTTGTCCTCGATGTTCTTGTCGATGCACAGATCCATCAGGGCATGGACTTCGTCCTCCACCCAGGTCTGGCAGAAGGTGGCCAGGTTCTGGCGGGAATTGCCATCCAGCATCAGCTCGTCGCGGATCGCGGCGAACACGGCGCGGGAATTGTGCTCCTTGCTGGGGAAATGGCTCTTCGGCAGCGTGACCGAGAGATCGGAGGAGGAATAGATGTCGTCCTCCAGGGAGTATCCAGCCACCGCTTTGTCGTGGGGGGTCATTGATCGCACCGGCGCTCACCTGGCCGCCTCAGGCTAGGAGCGCACTGGGCCCGTGCCGCCGGGATCGGCCCTCAGGGGGCGGGGGTGGGTGCGGGGGCACCGCCCCCGGGAGCCCCCCCGAACCGCCAGCGCAGCCCACCGCCGTAGGAGACCTCGTTGCCATTGCTCCAGATCGTCCCGAACTGAATCGGGCGATTGGATCGGTTCTGGAAACTGGTGTAGCCAGCCAGGGCGGCGATCTTCCAGGCCGCTCCAGGGGAGTAGAGGCCATACACGGCACCCGAGTGGGTGTCCGCATCGATGGTGACGTTGCTGAACTGGTAGTTGGAAAGTCCGTTGGTGCCGTAGCCAAAGACGCCACCCACCCGCCAGTCGCTGGACAATCGATACTCCAGGCCATAGGTGGACTGGAAGATCTGATAATCCACGGAGGCCAGCCCACCGGTGCCATTCAGCGACGCCTGGGTGTTGGAGGCATCCAGCATCAGGACCCAGCGGCGGGTGTCGCCCCCGGAGCCGAAGGTCACCTTCTGGGTTGAGAGGGCCAGGTCCAGGGCGTCCTTGCGGAAGCGCTCCAGGGTCTCCAGCCCCACCGACACCTGACTGGCGTAGGGCTCGGCGATCACCTGCTCGAAGGAGCGATTGACGGCCGCCTGGTTCGGTAGGCATAGGCGGCGCCGAGGGATGTCTGCAGCAGTGTGACCGTGCTTTCGGCGGCCTGTTGCTGACCCCATCAGGCCGTGTTCAGCAGGCGCGGATCGATGCCTCTGGATGAATCCGGTGCCGTGAATTGTTCGTCGTCGATCTGATACTGAACACCGTTGGAGCCGATCGAGACACGGGTATCCGCCATCGCCGGGCCTGGGTTGCCGACCAGGGCACCGAGGCTCAACAGGCCACCGACCATGGAGGCGGAAGGGTGCTTCCGTACGGGGCCATGCCAGCGAATGCCACTTCCGGGCACCCTATGCAAAGGGTCTTGCAGCAGCAAGAAGGTCAGGGATTTTGTTGACCATTTTCAGGGATGAATCAGTGGCCAAGGTAAGAAAAACGCAAGTCCGGCACCGCGACGATCCCCGGGCGGTCCGTCGCGGTACAACGGACCCAGCCTCTCCAGCGCCCTGGCCGCCATGAAGCCACTGCAGCTGCTGGAGGCCCCCGGGCTGCACACGGTTCTGCGCAGCGACGACTTCGGCGCATGGGAGAGCCTCGTTGCCGGGACCCTCGGCCACCACCGCAGCCGGCTCCTGCCGGGTTCACCCCCCTTCCAGACCCACATCCGCACGGCGGCCGTGGCTGAGTTCAAGGTGGTCCTCCTCCACGGCCGCAGCGGGTGGAACTGCTGCGCGAGCAGGGCGGCCACGGGGTGCTCTGGTTGCCGCTCCAGGGGCTGACCCAGGAAGTGATCAACGGTGTCGAAGTGGTGGCGGAGCCGGGCATGGGCGTGCTGTTCCGGCCAGGCGATGCCATGCGGGGCCTCACCAGCGATGCGATCACCGGACTCTCGATTGTGATTCCCGGGTCCTGTCTGGGGGGTCCGGGGCCAGCCTCCCCCCTGCTCGACCAGGGGCTGGCCTGCCGCAGGCTGGTCACGGCAGGGCTGCAGCTGGCCCGTGCCGCCGCCTGGCAGCCGCGCGGTTCGGGGCGCGCCGCCGCGTCCCTGGTGGAGGCGCTGCACCAGTGGTGCCAACCCCCTGAGGCCGGACGGCACCGGGAGCGGATCACCGCTGCTCGGCGCCGCCGGACCGTGGCCGAGGCCCGCCGCTGGATGGAGCTGCACCTGGCGGATCGCTTCAGCGTCGACGACCTGGGTCGGGCCATGGACCTCTCCCCCCGGACCCTGCAGTACGGCTTCCAGCAGGAGCTGGGACGCACGCCGATGGCGGAGGCCAGGCGGCTGCGGCTCTCCCGCCTGCGGCAGCTTCTGTTGGAGGCCGGCCAGGACCACCGCAGCATCGCCGAGCTGATGCAGGCCGGCGGGCTCCTGGCCTGCGGCGGCACCGCTGCCGACTACCGCCGCCGCTGGGGCGAATCCCCGCGGGGCACCCGTCGGCGCCGGACAATGGACCCCTGACGCCGGAACCCGGCATGGGTTCGCCCGCCACCACCACAACCACCAGCACCACGGAAGCGGCCTTCGCCCGCTTCGATGCCCTCCCCCCGGTGGAGGTCGCCTTCATGCTCGGGGCCTGGACGGGGGAGAGCGTCCCCACCGGCCACCCGCTCGACGGCGCCCTGGAGGCCTTCCACTGGCATGGCAAGCGCTTCGACAGCGCCGAGGAGGTCCATCCGCTGGTGTTCCGCACCCTCGGCGGCGGCCTCACCTGTCTGGAGCCGAGGGCCATGGGGCCGGGGCTGCGCCTGAGCGGGCGCGTGCCGATCCCCACCGCGCCGCTGGCCGGTCGCCTGTTCCAGCTGCTGCTGCCCCTGCTGAGCACCCGCCGCTCCGGGGCCCGGTTGCGGATGACCCGCTACCGCGGCGTGGAGAGCGCCACCATGCAGTACGACCACCTGCCCATCAACGATGTCTTCCGCAAGGTCGACGACGACACCGTGCTGGGGGTGATGGACCTCAAAGGCATGGAGACGCCGTTCTTCTTCCTGTTGCGCCGTGAAGAACCGGGTCCGTCACATTCCGTTACGATTTCATCGAGGGAGGACGGCTCCGGCTGACGGCTCTCCCACAAACGCATTTCGCTTCCTGATCGCCATGCGCTGGACCGCCGCCGACATCCCTGACCAGTCGGGCCGGATCGCCTTGGTCACCGGTGCCAACAGTGGCCTGGGTCTGGAAACGGCCCGGGCGCTGGCGGCCCGCGGCGCCACCGTGCTGCTGGCCTGCCGTTCCCTGGCGAAGGCGGAGCAGGCTCGCGAGGAGCTGCTCACCGCCGCGGCCTCCACCGGCGCCCTCGACCTGCTGCATCTGGATCTGGCCGACCTGGCCAGCGTGGCCGCCGCCGCCCCGACCGTCGCGGAGCGCTATGGCCGCCTCGATCTGCTGATCAACAATGCCGGCGTCATGGCTCCGCCCCGCTGCCTCACCCGCCAGGGCTTTGAGCTCCAGTTCGGCACCAATCACCTCGGCCATTTCGCCCTCACCCTCGCCCTGCTGCCCCTTCTCCACGACCGCCCCGGCGCGCGGGTGGTCACGGTCACCTCCGGGGCCCAGTACTTCGGCCGCATCGCCTTCGACGACCTCCAGGGCGAGCGCCGCTACGACCGCTGGCGGGCCTACGGCCAGAGCAAGCTGGCCAATGTGATGGTCGCCCTCGAGCTGCAGCGGCGCCTCTCCGACCAGGGCAGCCCCGTTCTCTCCCTGGCGGCTCACCCCGGTTTCGCCCGCACCAACCTCCAGCCCGCCTCGATCGCCGCCACCGGCTCCTGGATCGAGCCCCTGGCCTATCGGCTCTTGGATCCCCTGTTCCAGAGCGCCGCCATGGGGGCCCTGCCCCAGCTGTTCGCCGCCACCGCGCCCGAGGCCAAGCCCGGTGGCCACTACGGCCCCGACCAGTGGGGCGGCCTGCGGGGCTGGCCCACCGAGGTGCGCATCGCCCCGGCGGCCCTCGATGCCGACCAGTGCCGGCGCCTGTGGGAGGTGAGCCTGGAGCTCTGCGCCGCCGCCGCCCCCCTGCCGGCCCTGGCCTGAACCTGTCCCAGGGCCATCCCCCGTAGACTCATCGGCTGCCGACCGCTCCCCATGCCCCGTGCCCGCGTCGGATCCTCCAGCAAGAGCGCGGCTCCCGGCAACGGCACCTCCGGCAAGCTCCCGGAGGACGCCGTGCCATCTCCCGACAAGGCCCTGCGCACCCTCACCGGCGGCAGCCTCGAGGATGTGATCCGGGTCCGTGGGGCCCGCCAGCACAACCTGCGCAACGTGGATCTCACCATCCCGCGCAACCGCATGGTGGTGTTCACCGGCGTGAGCGGCAGCGGCAAGAGCTCCCTCGCCTTCGACACGATCTTCGCCGAGGGCCAGCGGCGCTACGTGGAGAGCCTCTCCGCCTACGCCCGCCAGTTCCTCGGCCAGGTGGACAAGCCCGATGTCGATGCCATCGAGGGGCTCTCGCCCGCCATCTCGATCGACCAGAAGTCCACCAGCCACAACCCCCGCTCCACCGTCGGCACGGTGACGGAGATCCAGGACTATCTGCGCCTCCTCTACGGCCGCGCCGGCGAACCCCACTGCCCCCAGTGCGAGCGCTCGATCAAGCCCCAGTCCATCGACGAGATGGTGGACCAGATCCTGACCCTGCCCGAGGGCACCCGCTACCAGCTGCTGGCCCCGGTGGTGCGGGGCAAAAAGGGCACCCATGTGAAGCTGCTGGCCGGCCTGGTGGCGGAGGGCTTCGCCCGGGTGCGGATCAACGGCGAGGTGCGCGAGCTGGCCGACAACATCGAGCTGGACAAGAACCACGCCCACCACATCGAGGTGGTGGTCGACCGGCTGGTGGCCCGCGAGGGCATCAACGAACGCCTCACCGATTCCCTCCGCACCGCCCTCAAGCGCGGTGAGGGACTGGCCCTGGTGGAGGTGGTGCCCAAGGCCGACGAACCCCTTCCCGAAGGTGTGGAGCGGGAACGGCTCTATTCCGAGAACTTCGCCTGCCCCGTGCACGGCGCCGTGATGGAGGAGCTCTCGCCGCGCCTGTTCTCCTTCAACAGCCCCTACGGCGCCTGCCCCGACTGCCACGGCATCGGCCATCTGCGCAAGTTCACCGTGGAGCGGGTGGTGCCCGACCCCTCCCTGCCGGTGTACGCCGCCATCGCCCCCTGGAGCGACAAGGAGAACAGCTACTACTTCTCCCTGTTGTTCAGCGTCGGTGAGGCCTTCGGCTTCGAGCTCAAGACCCCCTGGAACCAGCTCACCGACGCCCAGCGCACGGTGCTGCTGCAGGGCAGCCAGGAGCCGATCGCCATCAAGGCCGACAGCCGCTACCGCAAGAGCGAGGGCTATGTCCGGCCCTTCGAGGGGATCCTGCCGATCCTGGAGCGCCAGCTGCGCGATGCCAGCGGCGAATCCATGCGCCAGAAGCTGGAGAAGTACCTGGAGCTGGTGCCCTGCGAGAGCTGCCACGGCCTGCGGCTGCGGCCCGAAGCCCTGGCGGTGCGGGTGGGGCCCTACGCCATCCACGAGCTCACCTCCGTGAGCGTGGCCGACAGCCTGGAGCGGATCGAGGCCCTGATGGGCGTGGGCGCCCATGAAGGGGCCGAGCCCCTGCTCAGCAGCCGCCAGATCCAGATCGGCGACCTGGTGCTGCGGGAGATCCGCATGCGGCTCAAGTTCCTGCTGGATGTGGGCCTCGATTACCTGAGCCTGGACCGGCCCGCCATGACCCTCTCCGGCGGGGAAGCCCAGCGGATCCGCCTGGCCACCCAGATCGGTGCGGGCCTCACCGGCGTCCTGTACGTGCTCGATGAGCCGAGCATCGGCCTGCACCAGCGCGACAACGACCGCCTGCTGGCCACCCTCACCAAGCTGCGGGACCTGGGCAACACCCTGATCGTGGTGGAGCACGACGAGGACACGATCCGCGCCGCCGACTATCTCGTCGACATCGGCCCCGGCGCCGGCGTCCATGGCGGCCACATCGTCGCCGAAGGCTCCCTCGACGACCTGCTCAACGCCGAGGACTCCCTCACCGGCGCCTACCTGAGCGGTCGCCGCTCCATCCCCACCCCCGCCGAACGCCGCGATGCCGGCAGCCGCCGTCTCACCCTGGCCAACTGCACCCGCAACAACCTCCAGGGCATCGATGTGGAGATCCCCCTCGGCCGGCTGGTGTGCGTCACCGGGGTGAGCGGCAGCGGCAAGAGCACCCTGGTGAACGAGCTGCTGCATCCGGCCCTGGAGAACCGCCTCGGCATGAAGGTGCCCTTCCCTTCGGGGCTCGACGAGCTGCGGGGCATCAAGGCGATCGACAAGGTGATCGTCATCGACCAGTCGCCGATCGGCCGCACCCCCCGTTCCAACCCCGCCACCTACACCGGCGCCTTTGATCCGATCCGCCAGGTGTTCGCCGCCACGGTGGAGGCCAAGGCCCGTGGCTACCAGGTGGGCCAGTTCAGCTTCAACGTCAAGGGCGGCCGTTGCGAGGCCTGCAGCGGCCAGGGGGTGAACGTGATCGAGATGAATTTCCTCCCCGACGTCTATGTCCAGTGCGACGTCTGCAAGGGAGCCCGCTATAACCGCGAGACCCTGCAGGTGACCTTCCGGGGCCACACCATCGCCGACGTGCTGGAGATGACGGTGGAGCAGGCCGCCGAGGTGTTCTCGGCCATCCCCCAGGCCGGCGACCGTCTCAGCACCCTGGTGGACGTGGGCCTCGGCTACATCAAGCTGGGCCAGCCGGCCCCCACCCTCTCCGGCGGCGAGGCCCAGCGGGTGAAGCTGGCCACCGAGCTGTCCCGCCGCGCCACCGGCAAGACCCTTTACCTGATCGACGAACCCACCACGGGCCTGAGCTTCTACGACGTCCACAAGCTGATGGACGTGATGCAGCGTCTGGTGGACAAGGGCAATTCGATCCTGGTGATCGAGCACAACCTCGATGTGATCCGCTGTGCCGACTGGCTGGTCGACCTCGGACCGGAGGGCGGTGACAAGGGCGGCCAGATCGTGGCCGTCGGCACCCCCGAAACCGTGGCTCAGAACGCCGCCAGCCACACCGGCCGCTACCTGCGGCACGTGCTGGAGCAGCATCCCCCCATTCCCCTCGCGGCCTGACCCATGGCTGAACTCACCTCCGCCCAGGCGGCCCTGCTGCGCATCGTCTGCACCGTCGCCTGGGCCGACGGCGAATGCTCCCAGGCCGAGCGGCAGCTGCTGGCCGAGCAGGTGGCCACCCAGCTGCAGGGCGACAGCCCCGACAGCCTCGGCGACGCCCAGCTGGAGGCCTTCCTGGCCGAGCGGCTGCCGGTGGCCGGCCTGGACCCTCTGGTGGCCCAGCTGCCAGGCTCCGACGACCGCCAGCTGGCCCTGAAGCTCAGCTACATGATGGTGCGGGTGGGCCGGCGCTCACCGGCCGAACCCAGCATCAACGCCCAGGAGCGGGTGGCCTACCGCCATCTGGTCGAGCTGCTCGGCCTCGCCGATGCCCGGATTCAGGAGATCGAGTGGGCGGCGGAGGCCGACCTGCCGAAGAAGGAGGGGCTGGCCCAGTTGCTGGCCGAGCTCACCGCCGGCTGGCGCACTCCCGACGAGGGCCGGGGCCCGGCCGCCTGAAACCTCAGGGCAGCGGCTCTTCACCGCTGCCGGTGGGGTGGGTCTGGTTGCTGTCGGGCATCCAGTAGCTGAGGTCGTTGTGCCAGTAGAGCCGGCCGGGCACCCGCTGGGTGCTCAGCTTCGTCTTGCCGAGGGCGGACATCAGCTGGGTCATCTCGATCGGCGAGAGGTCGGTGACCATGTCGTTGCCGGCGATCTCCAACAGGGCCGGCAGCTTGGCGATCGTGGCCGGCTGGGCCAGCTTGCTGAACACCTGGGCCATCACCAGGCGCTGGCGTTCCATCCGGCCCAGGTCCCCCCGCTCGTCGTGACGGAAGCGCAGGAAACCCTCCAGCGCCTTGCCCTTGAGCAGCTGCTTGCCGGGGTAGAGGTCGATGTAGAGGCCCTGGGCATTGTCGACGTAGTACATGCGCTTGGGCACATCCACCTCGACGCCCCCGAGGGCTTCGGCCAGCTTGTTGACCGCGTCGAGGTTCACCTTGAGGTAGCGCTCCACCGGGGTGGACAGCAGGTGGCCCACTTCCTCCTTGACCGTCTGGATGCCGCCGAGGGCGAACAGGGAGTTGGCCTTCACCACCCCCAGCTGGGGGGATTCGATGAAGGTGTCCCGGGGCACCTGGGTGATGTGGGTGATGTCGCCATCGAGCCGCACGGTGAACATCACGTCGGTGTTCTCACCCACGGCATCACGGCCGAGCACGAGGATCGGGCGGTTCTCGATCGTGAGGGGATTCAGCACCGCTCCGATGCCCCTGGAGCTGGGGATCAGGCCCGCCAGGAACGGGGCGATCCGTGCCGGCAGTGGCCCGGCCAGCAAGGCTCCGACGGCGACGCCGATGCCGAAGGTGAGCAGGGGCCGGCGTCGGGACCGGTGCGGCGCCGCGGGCCGCCTGTTGGGATCGGGCCTGGTGCTGGTCTTCTCAGGCAGCGCCACGGCCCCGAGTTCCCGCTTCTGCCGGGCCTTCCGGGAGCGAGAGAGCCTCGAAGGGGAATGGGCCTGAGTCATTGTGCTACCCGCAGGGGCGCACCATAGGGCTCAAGGCGGCGAAAAACCAGTGGTGGTGGCGGTTTATCGGCTGGTCTGCACCTGCACGAGGGCCGCAGCCCCATCGGCGCGCCCGCGGGCGTCCGCCTCATCGTCGCCGCGGGCCAGGGCCACCCCCAGGCGCCGCCAGGGCCGGACCTCGGGTTTGCCGAAGATCAGCACCTGGGTGTCCGGCACCGCCAGGGCCTGCTCCAGCCCCAGGTAGGTGGGGCTTCCGGCTCCCGAAGGGACGTCCGGTCCGGCCAGGATCACCCGGGAGGCGGCCGCTCCGAGGCTGCGGATCTCCGGGATCGGCAGCCCCAGCACCGCCCGCAGGTGCAGCTCGAATTCGCTCAGGTTCTGGCCCACCAGCGTCACCAGGCCGGTGTCGTGGGGCCGGGGCGAGAGCTCGGAGAACACCACCTCCTCGCTGCCGGGCTCGCCGCAGAGGAAGAACTCCACCCCGAACAGGCCGGCGCCGCCCAGGTCGTCGGTGACGGCCTGGGCCATCGCCTGGGCCGCCGCCAGCTGCTCCTCCCCCAGCTGCGCCGGTTGCCAGCTGCACTGGTAGTCCCCCCGTTCCTGGATGTGGCCGATCGGCGGGCAGAACAGGGTGGGGCCCTGCCACTGGCGCACCGTCAGCAGGGTGATCTCCAGGCTGAAGCGCAGGAACTCCTCCACGATCACCCGCGCCCCCTCCCCCCGGGCCCCGGCCATCGCCGCCTCCCAGGCGGCTGCGATCGCCTCAGGGCCGTGCACCACGCTCTGCCCCTTGCCCGAGGAGCTCATCACCGGCTTCACCACCACGGGCCAACCCAGGGGTGCCGCCGCCGCCGCCAGTTCGGCGGCACTTTCGGCGTAGGCGAAGCGGGCGGTGCGCAGCCCCAGCCCGGCGGCGGCAAGGTCCCGGATGCGGTCGCGGTTCATGGTCACCGCCGTGGCCCGGGCGGTGGGGATCACCGTGAGGCCCTCCGCCTCCAGCTCGGCCAGGGCATCCACCGCCAGGGCCTCGATCTCCGGAATCACGACGTCGGGCCGGTGGCGCCGCACCACCGCCTTGAGTTCGTCGGGGTCGGCCATGGCCACCACCTCGCTCACCTGCGCCACCGCCATGGCGGGGGCATCGGCGTAGCGGTCGACGGCGATCACGCGGCAGCCGAGCCGCTGGGCGGCGATGGCCACCTCCTTGCCCAGCTCGCCGCTGCCCAGCAGCATCACCGTCCGCGGGAAGGGGGAAGGGCCTGGTGCCATGGCTGGGGTGGCGTGCGGATCAGGCGATCCTGACGCGGCGCGCGCCCCTTCCCCTAACGTGCCGCGATGCCTGCGGCTCTCCCCGTGATCTCCCAGGGCTTCGGCCCCCTGGCCTCCAGAACCCTCGCCTTCAGCACCGCCGGTGACGCGGCCAACGGGCTGCTGCCCTTCGGCTGGAGCGTCTCGGACTTCCAGACCTGGACCCTGGTCTACCTGGGGATATCGTCCCTGGCCTTCGTGGTGGTGTGGTTAGTGGGGTACCTGCGCCGCTGACCGCCCGTGCTCTCCGAGCGCCTGACTGGCCTCAGGCGCCGGTCTCCTCCAGCAGGGTGAGCTGGCTTTCGGCCGATTCCTCGCTGACGAAGCCGTAGGCCCCGAACACCGCCGGGTCGGGGTGAGTGATGCGCTGCCCCTCCGGGTGGCGCTCCACCTTGAAGCCCTCATCGGCCATGCGGCGCATCAGGGCCGCCGCCTCCTCGAACCGTGCCGCCATCGCCTCCAGGCTGGCGCAGTCGGCGGTGAGGCCCGTTTCCTTCCAGGTGAAAAACGCCATGGCCGGGGGTGCGACGGATCGGTCGGCAGGGTCGCCGCGATCGACGACAGGGAGCGGCTGCTCAGGGCAGCAGCACCAGTCCCACCAACACCAGTATCAGGCTCGCGCCCCAGAGACCGAGCACCACGCTCTGCTCCGGCAGTCCACCCAGCTCGAAGTGGTGGTGCAGCGGCGCCATGCGGAACAGGCGCCGCCCCTGGCCGTCGGGGCCCTTGGTGGCCTTGAACACCCCCACCTGGAGGATCACCGAGAGGGATTCGGCCAGGAACACCCCGCCCATCAGCAGCAGGGGCCAGAGGCTGTCCGTGAGCAGGGCCACTGAGGAGAGGGCGGCCCCCATGGCCAGGGAGCCCGTGTCCCCCATGAACACCCGCGCGGGATGGCGGTTCTGGCTGAGGAAGCCGAGCCAGCAGCCCGCCATGGCTGTGCAGAAGGCGGCCAGCACCGGATCGCCCCCGTGCCCCCGCAGCATCAGCTGCAGCCCCATGCCGGTGAACACCACGGCGCCGCAGCCGGCCGCCAGGCCGTCGAGCCCGTCGGTGAGGTTGGTGGCGTTGCTTTCGGCCAGGAACACGAACAGGGCCAGCGGCCAGATCAGCAGTCCGAGGGTCAGCGCCCGGCCGAAGGGCAGCCCCAGATCCCCCGGCACCCCGCCCCCCAGCCAGCCGCCCTGGTGGGCCCAGACCAGGAAGCCGACGGCGGCCAGGGCCTGGAGCAGCAGCTTGCCCCGGGGGCTGAGGCCCGTGTTGGTGCGCCGGGTGAGGCTGCGCCAGTCGTCAACGGCGCCGATCGCCATGTAGGCCAGGGTGACCGCCGCCACCGCCAGCAGGCGGGGATCCTCCGGGCTGATCAGCCCCCCCACCAGCACCCCCACGGGCACCACCAGCAGGCCACCCATGGTGGGGGTGCCCGCCTTGCTGTGGTGGGCCTGGGGGCCTTCGTCCCGGATCACCTGGCCGAGCTTGAGGGCCCGCAGGCGCGGCACCCCCAGGGCCGCCACCCCGGCGCTGACCAGGCCTGCCACCACCAGCGGCAGGGTCAGCATGGAATTGGCCACCAGGGCATCACTGGCCAGGCAGGCGGCCAGCAGGATCAGGGCGAGCAGGGCCGCAGGGAAGCGGCCGTCGCGGGAGGCCATCGGAAATGCTGCAGGGTGGAGCCGGGGCGGACCGTCAGTCCTCCCAGTCTTCCTCCGAGGGCTCGTCGGCCGGGTTGTAGTCCTCTTTCTCGCCCATCAGCGCCGACAGCTCCTCCTCCTCCACCGTGCTCACATCGGTGCTGGCGGTCTCCTCGTCGGCGACCAGGCGGCCGCTGGCCTCCAGCAGGCTCAGCAGATCGGGCTCATCCCGCAGCGGCAGCACCGGCGCCGGCTCGTTGCGCCGGTAGCGGGTCAGGGAGGGGTTGATGGTGTCGAGAATGCTCATGCCGTCAGGCTGGGTCGTCAAGGACCGACTCACCACTCTATCGTGCCGTCCCCATGACCCCAGCCAAGTTCCTGGAGGTGGGCCGCCTCTGGTCGGCGGCCCTGGTGCTCAGCACCCTGCTGGCCGCCGCTGGCCTGCGCTGGCCCCAGCCCCTGCCGGTCCAGCCGGCGGTGGTCGCCGCCCTGGTGCTGGGGCCGCCGCTGCTGCTGGCCCTGGTGGTGCTGCTGCGCTGGCGCCTGCCGCCGGCGGACCAGGGGGGAGAATGACCGCCAGGCGCCAGAATCGGTCGCCACAGCGCAGGAGCGGCACGGATGGCGACGTTGGGGCAGCAGGGGGCGGGCGCTGAACAGCCCGGGGGCATGCCGCGCGCCGAGCGGGTGGTGCTCGCCTATTCCGGTGGTGTCGACACCAGCGTCTGCATCCCCTACCTGATGCGCGAGTGGGGGGTGAAGGAGGTGATCACCTTCGCCGCCGACCTCGGCCAGGGGGACGAGCTCGAGCCGATCCGTCTCAAAGCCCTGGCGGCCGGCGCCAGCCAGTCGCGGGTGGACGACCTGATCGATCCCTTCATCCGCGAGTTCGCCTTCCCGGCCATTCGCGCCAATGCCCTCTATGAGGGGCGCTATCCCCTCTCCACGGCCCTGGCCCGCCCCCTGATCGCCCGCCGCCTCGTCGAGGTGGCCCGCGAGGTGGGGGCCGACGCGGTGGCCCACGGCTGCACCGGCAAGGGCAACGACCAGGTGCGCTTCGATGTCGCCATCGGCGCCCTGGCCCCCGACCTCAAGGTGCTGGCCCCGGCCCGGGAGTGGGGCATGAGCCGCGAGGAGACGATCGCCTACGGCGAGCGCTGCGACATCCCGGCGCCGGTGAGCAAGAAGTCCCCCTATTCGATCGATCTCAACCTGCTGGGCCGCAGCATCGAGGCCGGCCCCCTGGAGGATCCGATGGTGGAGCCGCCGGAGGAGGTCTACGCCATGACCCGGTCGGTGGCCGAGGCCCCGGCCGAGGGCCAGGTGGTGGAGATCGCCTTCGAGCAGGGCAACCCGGTGGCCATCGACGGCGAGCGCCTCGATCCGGTGGCCCTGATCCGCCGGGCCAACGCCCTGGCGGGGACCCATGGCTTCGGCCGCCTCGACATGATCGAGAACCGGGTGGTGGGCATCAAGAGCCGGGAGATCTACGAGACCCCGGGCCTGCTGCTGCTGATCCGCGCCCACCAGGAGCTGGAGAGCCTCACCCTGGCCGCCGACGTGCTCCGCTACAAGCGCCAGATCGAGATGAGCTGGGCGGATCTGGTGTACCAGGGCCTCTGGTTCGGTCCCCTCAAGGACGCCCTCGACGGCTTCCTCGACCGCACCCAGGCCACGGTCAACGGCCTGGTGCGGATCCGGCTCCAGAAGGGCAGCGCCACCGTGGTGGGGCGCTCCAGCGCCAGTGACAGCCTCTACGTGCCCGACATGGCCACCTACGGCGCCGAGGACCTCTTCGACCACCGGGCCGCCGAGGGCTTCATCTACGTGTGGGGAATGCCTACGCGGTTATGGGCCGCCCGTCGTCGTGGCGACTGATCTTCTGGGGCGCCCCTTCGCCGCCCAGCCGCAGGGCCCGCTTGAGGGCCTGGCCCCAGCCCTGCTTCCTGGCCACCGTGGGCAGCAGCAGGGGCTGGGGGCGGCCTGAGCCCGGGGGCGGCCCATCGGCCGCGGCGGGGTTGAGGCTGTAGAGCCGGTCCCGCAGGGCCTGGTTGTCGGCAAGGAGGTGCTTCTGGTGCTCCATCACCGTGGCCAGGCGCTGCTGGAACTTGCGCTCGAAGATCTCGGGAAGGTCCTCCAGCATCTCGTGCAGGGCCTTCAGCTCATCCCGGGCGGCGGCCAGCTCCATCTCGAGCTGCTGGGCGTCGGGGCCGGTGGTGGTGATCGCCAGGTTGGTGGGGGTGGCGCTGGCCACCGCTGGTGGCGGCATCGCTGATGCCGGGGGGACGGACGCCACGGCAGGGCCGAGGTCGCCAGCGACGGGGTCGGCGGCCATGGGGGCCGGATCCGGGGCGGCGGGAACCTCGCCGAAACTGAAGCTGGCCGGTGGTGGCAGCGGAGCGGAAGCCACAGGCTGGCCAGGCGTCAGAACGCTCGCCGCCGGCGCCGGGTTGGCGGGCCAGCTGGAGGGAGGAAAGGCCGGCTGGGCCGGCAGGCCACGGGACGCTGGTCTGGCTTCCGGGCCGGCCTCCTCGCCGGCGTCCTCGCCGGCTTTGGACTTGTCCGTCGCTGTCATCGCCTAGCACCCATTGGGGGGAATGTAGGCCCAGTGATCAGCGGAGAACAAGCCGGATCAGGCGGTCGCCGCTTCGGTGGGGGCCACCTCGACCGCTGCGCCGGGGACGCTGCGGGGCGGGGGCATGGGACCGTCCTGGATCACGGTCAGGTAGCGGATCACGTCCTCGGAGAGACGCATGGCCCGCTCGAGCAGGGCCACCTGCTGGCCGTTGCCGCTGTGGTTGAGCTGCACGTAGATGCCTTCCCGATGTTTGGCGATCGGGTAGGCCAGGCGGCGCTTGCCGCGCATCTGGGTGTCGAGCACTTCGGCGCCGGCTTCGACGACGATGTCGCGGTACTTGGCGACGTGGGTCTCGACTTCCTCCTCCGGAATGTCCGGCCGGAGGATGTACATCGTTTCGTAGTAGGGCTGCGTCATGGTCGCCTGTGGAGGGGCTGAAGGGCACCGGGGCCCGTCAGCGACGGATCCAAGACCCTATCGCAGTGCCGTGGCGCCGTTCAGAAGAGCTGCATCCGCACCGCTTCGGAGACGGTGGGGATGTCGGCTTCCTTGCCCCGCAGGCTCTGGATCACCGAGAACAGCACCAGCAGCACCGTGCCCAGGAAGATCGTGTTGGAGAGGGTGCGGATGGCGAAGCCGGCCCCCAGGGGGGCCAGCACCGTGTCGAAGGCCAGGCTGAGCAGCACCAGCACGATGTCGATCAGGATCGCCTGCAGCACGTTGAAGCGGATCGGGTACGGCACCCGGGGGTTGCGCACCACCAGCAGGAACAGCAGCAGGAACAGCACCAGGCCGCCGAAAGGGATGGCCTGCTCCAGGACCACCAGGGGCAGGGCCGGCAGCGCCAGCCACCCCAGCAGGGGGAACATCTCGAACAGGGACTGGCCGAAGCGCAGGGCGTCGCTCAGGGGCAGCAGGTAGGCCAGGGCTCCCAGCAGCCGCTGCCAGATCGGAGGACCTTCCATGGGGGCGCTGGCTCGGGTGCGGACGGTCTCCGCAGGCTAGGGGGCCCCCAGCCGGGCCAGGGCGGCGTCCCGCATGGCGATCACCGGCACGTCCGGCCGTCCGCTCCAGAGCCGCAGGGAGGCGGCGCCCTGCTGCACCAGCATCTCCAGGCCGTCGATGGTGCGGCAGCCCCGCTCGCCGGCCAGCCGCAGCAGGGTGGTGGGCCTGGGGATGTAGATGAGGTCGTAGACGGTGGCGGCCGGCCGCAGCAGGGCCACCTGGCCGGGATCCAGGGGCGAGTGCTCCGCCGCCGCCGGATCCCGGCCCGAGGCCATGCCCAGGGGCGTGGTGTTCACCACCAGATCGGCGCCCGCCAGCGCTTCGGCCAGGGGGTCGGGCTGACCGTGCGCCGCGGGCCCCCAGGCCAGGGGCTCCAGGCCGGGGGCCCAGTCGGCGCAGGAGGCGAGGAAACGGCCCAGGCGGGTGCTGTCGCGGCCCGCCACCCGGATGCGGCCCAGGCCCAGCTCCACCAGGCCCGCCACCACGGCCCGGGCACTGCCGCCGCAGCCCAGCACCAGGGCCTCGCGGGCGGCCAGGCCCCGCAGCGGCGCCAGGAACCCCTCCACATCGGTGTTGGTGCCCAGCCAGCCGCCGCCATCGCGACGCACCAGGGTGTTCACCGCCCCCAGCCGCCGCGCCAGCGGTGTCAGCTCCTGCGCCAGGGCGGCCGCGGCCTGCTTGTGGGGCAGGGTGACGTTGAGGCCGCGGCAGTCGATCGCCTCCAGGCCCTGCAGCACCACGGCCAGGTCCGCCGCCGCCACCGGCAGGGCCAGGTAGGCCCAGTCGAGGCCGAGGGCGGCGATGGCGGCGTTGTGCATCGCCGGCGAGAGGGAGTGGCGCACCGGATCCCCAAGCACCCCCGCCAGGGCGGTACCGCCACCGATCACCGGTGCTGCCTGTGGGGTTGGCATGGGCTCGCGTGAGCAGCTGCCGCCCGACCGTAGGTCCGCCGGATCCCTGGCTCCGACAGGCCCAGACCCCCTTCCCGGTACGGCACCGGTTCGGGAACCACCCCTCGCCTGGGTGAACCCTGGATGCGGAAGATGGCTCCAGTCAGAACTTCATCCACACCAGGAGGTGGTCATCCATGGGCAAGGTCGTCGGTATTGACCTCGGCACAACGAACAGCTGCGTCGCCGTGATGGAGGGCGGCAAGCCCACGGTGATCGCCAACGCCGAGGGCTTCCGCACGACGCCGTCGGTGGTGGCCTACACGAAGAACCAGGACAAGCTGGTCGGACAGATCGCCAAGCGCCAGGCGGTCATGAACCCGGAGAACACCTTCTATTCCGTCAAGCGGTTCATCGGCCGCCGGGTGGATGAGGTGAACGAGGAGTCGAAGGAAGTCAGCTACGGCGTCGAGAAGGCCGGCTCCAACGTCAAGATCAAGTGCCCGGTGCTCAGCAAGCAGTTCGCCCCCGAGGAGATCTCGGCCGAAGTGCTGCGCAAGCTGGCCGAGGATGCCGGCAAGTACCTGGGTGAAACTGTCACCCAGGCGGTGATCACTGTCCCCGCCTACTTCAACGACTCCCAGCGCCAGGCCACCAAGGACGCCGGCAAGATCGCCGGCCTCGAAGTGCTGCGGATCATCAACGAGCCCACGGCCGCGGCCCTGGCCTACGGCCTGGATCGCAAGAGCAACGAGCGCATCCTCGTGTTCGACCTCGGCGGCGGCACCTTCGATGTCTCCGTGCTGGAAGTGGGCGATGGCGTCTTTGAGGTGCTCTCCACCAGCGGTGACACCCACCTGGGTGGCGACGACTTCGACAAGGTGATCGTCGATTACCTCGCCGACAGCTTCAAGTCCAACGAAGGCATCGACCTGCGCCAGGACAAGCAGGCCCTGCAGCGCCTCACCGAGGCGGCCGAGAAGGCCAAGATCGAACTCTCCAGTGCCACCCAGGCCGAGATCAATCTCCCCTTCATCACCGCCACCCCTGAAGGGCCCAAGCACCTCGACCTCACCCTCACCCGGGCCAAGTTCGAGGAGCTGGCCTCGAAGCTGATCGACCGCTGCCGGGTGCCGGTGGAGCAGGCCCTCAAGGACGCCAAGCTCTCCACCAGCGAGCTCGACGAGATCGTCATGGTGGGCGGCTCCACCCGCATCCCCGCGGTGCTGGAGCTGGTGAAGCGGATCACCAACAAGACCCCCAACCAGACCGTCAACCCCGATGAGGTGGTGGCCGTGGGTGCCGCCATCCAGGGCGGTGTGCTGGCCGGCGAGGTCAAGGACATCCTGCTGCTCGATGTCACCCCCCTCTCCCTGGGTGTGGAGACCCTCGGCGGCGTGATGACCAAGATGATCACCCGCAACACCACCATCCCCACCAAGAAGTCGGAGGTGTACTCCACCGCCGTTGACGGGCAGACGAACGTGGAGATCCACGTGCTGCAGGGCGAGCGTGAGATGGCCTCCGACAACAAGTCGCTGGGCACCTTCCGCCTCGACGGCATCCCTCCCGCCCCCCGCGGCGTGCCCCAGATCGAGGTCACCTTCGACATCGACGCCAACGGCATCCTCAGCGTCACCGCCAAGGACAAGGGCAGCGGCAAGGAGCAGAGCATCTCGATCACCGGCGCCTCCACCCTCAGCGACAACGAAGTCGACAAGATGGTGAAGGATGCGGAGGCCAACGCCGCCGCCGACAAGGAGAAGCGCGAGAAGATCGACCTGAGGAACCAGGCCGAGACCCTCATCTACCAGTCCGAGAAGCAGCTTGGCGAGCTCGGCGACAAGGTGGGCGCCGAGGACAAGGCCAAGGTGGAGGGCTTCGCCAAGGACCTCAAGGAGGCCCTCGAGAAGGACGACTCCCCGGCCATCAAGGCCAGCCTTGAGGAGCTGCAGAAAGCTCTCTATGCCGCCGGTGCCTCCGTGTACCAGCAGGCCGGGGCCGAGGGTGCCGCCGCCGGCGCCGCCCCCGGTGGCAATGGCAACGGCACCGCCTCAGCCGCCGATGACGTCATCGACGCCGAGTTCACCGAGAGCAAGTGATCCCCGGGCCGCCGGGCCCGGATCGTTCGGCACCAAGCCCCCCTCGGGGGGCTTTTTTCATGGCCGCCGCGGCGTTCAGCCGTCGGTGGGGCGGGGCTCGATCTGCCCGGCCACCCAGGCGGCGCTGGCCGGCGCCAGCAGGATGCCGTTGCGGTAGTGACCGCTCGCCAGCAGCAGCCCCGGGGCCGGCTGCTCCAGCAGGGGG
This sequence comes from Synechococcus sp. UW140, assembly GCA_943367705.1. Classification (GTDB taxonomy): domain Bacteria; phylum Cyanobacteriota; class Cyanobacteriia; order PCC-6307; family Cyanobiaceae; genus Cyanobium. The sequence continues at coordinate 498,171 of CALRJV020000001.1, read as the reverse complement.
GCCGGCCGGCCGAGGGGGCGGGGACGCAGGCCCTGCCAGCGACGCACCACCCGTGCCTGCCGCAGCCACTCCGGTGCCGCCCCGCCCAGGTCCCGCAGCTCCCTGAGCTGGTCTGGGTCGGCCCTGCGGCCCGGTTCCAGGGTTGCCCCCAGCCACAGGCGCCGGCCCCCCTCAAGGTCGGGACGGGGCACCAGGTTGACGCCTCCCCACACCACCGCCCCGGGCCAGGGGCCGGGGAGGGGGCTCTCCAGCTCCAGCTCCAGGGCCTGGCCCAGCACCGGCTCCAGCGCTCCGAGACCAGTGTCCACACCCGCGGCCAGCCCCGCCGCCGTCGCCAGCAGCGCGCCGCTGGCGGTCCCCGCCGCCAGCACCACCCAGGCCGCCCGCTCCGCGCCGCCCCCGGCCAGGTCCACCCGCCAGCCGCCCCCCTCGGGCCGCAGGGCCACGGCCGCCTCCGCCCGCAGGGTCAGGCCCCGTTGCCGGCCGTCCGCCGCCAGGGCGGCCAGGGCCGATCCCGGATCCAGCTGGCCGTCGCGGCCGGAGTGGAGCCCAGCCAGGGAGGGCTGGGGCAGGCCGGGTTCGAGCTGCTCCAGCCGGCGCCGGTCCCAGGGCTCCAGGGGCAGACCCAGGGCCCGCTTGCGTGCCCCCAGCGCCGCCAGGCGTTCCTGCTCGTCCCTATCCGCCGCCAGCAGCAGCACGCCGGAGCGGTAGGGGATCGGATGCCCCCGTCGGGCCAGCTCCTGGCGCCACTCGGCCCAGAGCTCCAGGCTGCGCTGACGCAGCTCCCAGGCCCGGCCCCGGTCCCGGTGGAAGCTGTCGGCCATCAGCACCCCGAGGGCGGCCAGGCTGCCGCTGCGCTCGGGGCCCTCCTCCGGGGCATCGGCCGCGGCGACGGCCTGGGCCGGATCAAGCAACAGCACCGCGTGGCCGCGGCACTGCAGGAACCAGGCGCAGGCCAGGCCGACGATGCCTCCGCCGACCACGATCACGGAGTTGCCGGGGCTCACCGGGGCGGGTCGCGCGTCAGCAGGGGTGGCAGCGGGGCCTTTCGGGGAGTGGATCAGGCGTCGCCGCTGGCGACCGGCTGGGGCGCGGGGGTGTTGGGCGAGGGGGCCGGCGGCACGGCGTTCGACACCTTGGCCTCGGCGGCGAAGGATTCGGCCAGGGCGATGGCTTCGGCCGGGATCACTTCGGCGTAGGAGCTGAAGCCGGTGGCCACCTTGATGTAGTCCTTGCGGAGGTTCTCGCCGTCCTGCAGACGGGCGGCCTCATCGAGCTTGGCCAGGGAGGCCTTCAGCTTGGTGGCCCGCTTGGCGGCCTCGGCCCGGTCGGCCGGCAGCAGGCGCTGGTTGATGTACAGCATCTGGCGACCCAGATCCTGCATCGGGCCGTGGATCAGGTTGCGGGTGAAGACCCAGTTGCGCTCGTTGACCAGATCGGCCAGTTCCGGCAGGCGCTCCTTCGCGGCCAGGAACCCTTCGGTCTGGCGGGCGATCAGGGTCATGTCGGCGGGGCTGATCGTCGGCGGCTTGCGGGTCTGGTCGCCCGAGCAGGCCACCAGGGAAACGCTGAGCACCAGGGCCACGGCAAGCAGGCTGAGGCGGCGCAGGACACCCATCAGGGAGAGGGGCGCGGAGATCGACGCGACGGCCATGGGACGGTGCTGTGACGTGACTGGCGCCGTGACTTTACCGGCCCGCCTGCGCCACCATGACGGTTCCGAGCGATCTGTCCTGGAATCATCGATGCGTTCCCCCACGGCGATCCTGCAGCTGATCTGCCCCGATCGGCCAGGGCTGGTGAGCGAACTGTCGGGCTGGGTGGCCGCCAACGGCGGCAACATCCTCCATGCCGACCACCACACCGATGCGGGGGCGGGGCTGTTCCTGAGCCGGATCGAATGGGCCCTGGAGGGGTTCGGCCTGCCCCGTGAGGCGATCGTGCCTGCCGTGGCGGCCCTGGCGGGGCGCCTCGGTGGCGAGGGCCAGGTGCACTTCTCCGACGCCCTGCCCCGGGTGGCGATCTTCGCCAGCCGCCAGGACCACTGCCTGGTGGACCTGCTCTGGCGCACCCGCTCCGGCGAGTTGCCGATGCAGGTGCCCCTGGTGGTCTCCAACCACCCGGACCTGGCGGCGCTGGCGGTTGATTTCGGTGCCCGCTTCGTGCATCTGCCGATCACGGCGGCCTCCCGCACGGAGGTGGAGCAGGCCCAGCTGGCCCTGCTGGAGGAGGAGCGGATTGAGCTGGTGGTGCTGGCCAAGTACATGCAGGTGCTGAGCCCCGCCTTCCTGGCCCGCTTCTCCCAGGTGATCAACATCCACCACTCCTTCCTGCCGGCCTTCCAGGGGGCCCAGCCGTACCACCGCGCCTGGGAGCGGGGGGTCAAGCTGATCGGCGCCACGGCCCACTTCGTCACCGAGGAGCTGGACGGGGGGCCGATCATCGAGCAGGCCACCATGCACGTGGGCCACCGCGACGAGGTGGAGGACCTGATCCGCAAGGGCCGCGACACCGAACGGCTGGCCCTGGCCCGCGCGGTGCGACTGTTCCTGCGCCGCCAGGTGATGGTCTACCGGGGCCGAACCGCCGTGTTTGATTGAGCCTTGCCCCGGGACCCGCCGTCGGTCCTTCGCTGCCGCCACCGCTCCGGTGATCCGTTTTTCCGCCCTCGACGAGCGCCTGATGGCGCCCAAGCCGGCCGCCGCCACGCCCCTCGGCTGGCGCTGTTTCCAGCTGGGGATGTTCCTGCTGGCCAGCAGTGCCTTCCTGGCCGGTCTGGCCCTGTTGCTGGCCCTGATCCTGGGCAGCCGCGGCCGACGCCCGGTGCTGGCGGACCGGGCCAACGTCGTGCTCCTGGCGGCGGCGGTGCTGATGGTGCTGGGCTGCTTCCGGGCCGCCAGCAATGGGCTGGCCTGGCTGGGGATGGGCAACTGGCTGCCCTTTTTCTGGGGGTTCTGGGGCTTCCAGGTGTATCTCGGCACCCCCGCCGCCCGCCGCCGGGTGGCGCTGGCGGTGGTGGCCGGCACGGTGCCGGTGATCCTCACCGGCCTGGGCCAGATGTGGTGGGGCTGGAGCGGACCCTTCCAGTTGCTGGGGGGGCTGATCATCTGGCACATCAAGGCCGGAGGCAACCCGCCGGAACGGCTGGCTGGACTGTTCGACTACGCCAACATCGCCGGGGCCTGGATGGTGCTGGCCTGGCCCCTGACCCTGGCGGCCCTGCTGGAGGGGGGCCTCGGCTGGCGGCGCCGGGGGGTGGTGCTGGTGATCGCCGCCGGCCTGGTGGCGGCGGTGTTCCTGACCGATTCCCGCAATGCCTGGGGGGCCCTGCTGCTGGCGGTGCCCGTGGTGGCCGGGCCCGGCAGCTGGCTTTGGCTGCTGCCGGTGCTGCTGGTGGTGCTCGCGGTGATCGGCCTCTCCACCCTGCCCTGGGTGCCGGCGGCACCGCAGGAGCTGGCCCGGCAGGTGGTGCCCGAGGCGATCTGGGGCCGGCTGATCGACCTCCAGCACGGCGGCCAGCGACCCCTGGCGATCACCCGCCTGGCCCAGTGGCAGGTGGCTCTGGGGCTGATCGCCGAACGGCCCTGGCTGGGCTGGGGGGCGGCCGCCTTCAGCATCATCTACCCGATGCGCACCGGCTTCTGGCACGGCCACCCGCACAACCTGCCGATCGATCTGGCGCTGAGCCATGGGGTGCCGGTCGCCGTCCTGGTGGTGGGCCTGGTGCTGTGGCTGCTGATTCGGGCCGGCTGGCTGGGCATGGCCGGCGGCACCCTGTTCGACCGGGCCTGGTGGGCCGCGGCCCTGGTGCTGGTGGCACTGCACGCCACCGACATCCCCCTCTATGACAGTCGGGTCAATGTGGCGGGCTGGGTGCTGCTGGCGGGTCTGCGCTGCTATCGCCGGCCAGCGCCTCCTGCCGATGCCTGAGCAGGGTGGCGGGCGGCAACGGTCCCTCCAGATGGGTCCAGGGCAGAACCCTTTCCTCCCCCCAGGTGGCATGCACCACTTCCTCCCAGGGGGGCGGCGCCGGCAGGGGGACCGGCAGATCCGCCGGTGCGGCCACCTCGCCGGCACGCGCTGCCCGGTAGGCCTTCTTCCAGCCGCCCTGGCTGTCGTGCTGGCCGCGGGCCGCGGCGATCACGGGCGCCAGGCGGCGGTCGCTGCGGGAGAGCAGGGCCTGGATCACGCTCCAGCCGTAGCTTTCGGGGCGCAGTTCGATGCCCTTGGGCTGCAGGCGTCGCGCCAGCCGCTGCAGGCGCTTCTCCGCCTCCGGCCGCACCCCTTCCCACTGGAACGGGGTGTGGGCCTTGGGCACAAAGGTGCTCACCCCGAGGCTGAGCCGCAGGCCCGGGGTGGCTTTCTTGAGGGCCAGGAGCAGGTCGGCGGTGGCTTCGATGTCGGCCTCCTCCTCGCTGGGCAGTCCGGCCATGCCGTAGAGCTTCAGGCCGCTGAGGCCACCCTCTTTGGCGTAGCGGGCCGCGGAGAAGATTTCCTCGCCGCTCAGCTTCTTGTTGACCACCCGGCGTATCCGTTCGCTGCCGCTCTCGATCGCGATCGTGAGTGACTTGCTGCCCCGCCGGGCCAGGATCCGCCCCAGCTGGGGGGTCACCGTCGCGGCCCGCACCGAGCTGACGCTGACCCGGGTGCCCTCGAAGCGGTCCTGGTCCAGCCAGGTGAGCAGGTCGGCGAACTGGGGGTGCTGGGTCACCGAGGCCCCCAGCAGGCCGAGCCGCTGGGTCACCGCCAGGCCCGTCTCCACCGCCGGGATGAGGCCGTCGTCGAGGGAGGCGGTGCGGAACGGCAGGGTCAGGTAGCTGGCCAGGCAGAAGCGGCAGAGCTCCGGGCAGCTGCGGGCCACCTCCACCATGTGGATCGACGGCCAGGCCGCCTCCGGGGTGATCACGGTGGAATGGCTGAGGGTGTGGCCGCGCCAGGTCTGCTTGGCGACGGTCGCCGGCAGGTCGGCGGCGGTGGGCTCCACCGCCAGCAGGGCGCCATCGGCGTCGTAGCGGGGGGCGTAAAGCAACGGCACATAGACCCCGGCAACCCCGGCCAGCAGCCGCAGGCGTTCGCGGCGGGGCAAGGCGCGACCGGCCTGGAGCGCGTCGATGAAGGCGGGCAGCAGCAGCTCGCCGTCACCGAGCAGCACCACATCGAAGAAGGGGGCCAGGGGCTCCGGATTGGCGGTGAGCACCGGGCCGCCGCCGAACACGATCGGGTCGTCCTCCCCCCGCTGGTGACTCCACAGGGGGATGCCCTGGCGCTCGAGCAGGTCGAGCAGCACCGGTCCGTCCAGCTCCCAGCTCAGCGAGAGGCCGAACAGGTCGCAGGAGCGGTGCGGCGGATCCCCCTGATCCGTGAACAGCCGCCGCACGTCCAGGTCGCTGCGGCGCGCCAGGCTGGCCCACACCACCTGGTAACCCAGGCTGGTGATCCCCACCGAATAGCTGCTCGGGAAGGCCAGCACGGTGCGCAGGGCATCGGCGGCCGGCCGAGCCGGCTCGAATAGCAGGGTTTCCTGGTTCAGGGGGGGGAGGGCCGGAAGGGGAGTTCCAGCGTGTCACTTCCGGTGACGCGGTGGCATCTCTTTAGAGTTGGGCGCTCAACGACGGCTCGCCATGCCCACCCTGCCCAGTGTCGTCGAGATCATCCTCGGGATCCTGGTGCTGTTCGGGGGCGGTGAACTGTTCGTGGCCGGCTCCGTCGCCCTGTCCCTCTTACTGGGCATTCCCCAGCTGGTGATCGGCCTGACGGTGGTGTCCCTCGGCACCAGCGCCCCCGAACTGTTCGTGAGCCTGATCTCCACCCTCCAGGGGGATGCCGACCTGGCGGTCAGCAACGTGGTGGGCAGCAACATCTTCAACATCCTTGTGGTGTTGGGCGCCAGCGCGGCCATCGTCCCGCTGCGGGTCAGGAGCCGTCTGGTGCGCCGGGACGTGCCCCTGCTGCTGGGGATCTCGATGGCTGTGTGGGGCATGGCTTCGGCGGGCCGGATCACCTGGCAGGCGGGGGTGGCGCTGCTGTTCGCCCTGGTGGCCAACGTCGTCTGGGAGATGCGCACCGCCTCCGAAGATCCCCCCGAAGCTGAGGAGGAGATCGAGGAGGGTCGGGCCACCCCGGTGGTGGCCGGCCTCAAGCTGGCAGCTGGTCTGGCACTGCTGGTGTTCGGCTCCCAGCTGCTGGTGCGGGGGGCCACCACCGCCGCCGTGGCCCTGGGGGTGAGCAAGACGGTGATCGGCCTGACGATCGTGGCGGCCGGCACGTCGATGCCCGAGCTGGTCACCTCGCTGGTGGCCGCCTATCGGGGCCGGGCCGACCTGGCCATCGGCAACGTGGTGGGCAGCAACCTGCTCAACCAGGTGGTGATCCTGGGGCTCTGCGCCGTGGTGTCCGGCGGCAAGGGACTGGCGGTGGACCCGGTGATGATCAGCCGCGACCTGCCGATCATGGTGGCCACCACCCTGGCCTGCCTGCCGATCTTCTGGACCAATGGCGCGATTTCCCGCCTCGAGGGCTGGCTGCTGCTTGGCCTCTATGGGCTCTATCTGGTGGAGCAGGTCCTGGCCGCCACCGCCGGCGGCGAGATCGTCGACAACACCTACCGGTTCGTGGTGCTGGTGGCGGTGCTGCCCCTGCTGATGGTGTTCCTGGTCTGGCAGGTGCTGCGCTGGAAGCAGCAGCGCAAGCTCCTGGCTGTTCAGGGCGGCGAATAGGAACAGGTCGGTGCGGTCAGCGGCGGTAGCGTTTTGCCATGGTCTCTGCCTCCGCACAGCCGTTCGTGCCGCCCGTGATTCCCTGGCGTGAGCCCCGGGGGCTGGCGGCGCTGCCGGATCTCGGCCCCGGCCTGGATACGGAGGCCTGTGGCCAGGCCTTGGCACGGCTCTGTGCCGACCCCGAGGTGAGGGCGGTCCTCGCGTTCGGCTCGCGGGCCCGGGGCGAGGCGCGCCCCGATTCCGACCTGGACCTGGCCGTGATCGTGGGCCACGCCCAGCTCCCCCCCGCCGAGAAGGCCGCCTGCTGGCAGCGCTTTCGAACGGCCCTCGGGCCCCTCGGCGTCAGGGTGGACCTGGTGGTGGCCGGTGCCGCCGACGCCGAACGGTTGAGTGGCTCCCGCTGGCACGTGTTCGGCGATGTGGCCCGCGAGGGGAAGGTGCTCTATGTCGCCGGCTGAGGACGCGGCGCTGCTGCTGGCGATCGTGCGTCGCCGTCTGCGTACCTTGCGTATCGGGCTGGATCCTGCGTATCCGGAGGAGGACTGGGGCTTCACCGCCCAGCAGGTGGTGGAGAAGCTGCTCAAGGCCTGGATCGTGCTGAGCGATCGCCGGCCACCACGGGTGCACGAACTTACCGACCTGGCCGCTGTGGCGGGACAGGTTCTGGAGCCCCGCCTGGCGGCACTGCAGGAATTCGCCGTGGAGGCCCGTTACGAGGCAGGGCCCTTCCCGCTGCCGGCCGAGCGATCGGAGCTGCTTGCTCTGCTGGAGGCCGAACTGGAACGCTGCGAGCGGGCTGTGGCGGGGCTGGGTTGATCGGCCAAGCCAGTGGGCGCCCGGCGTTCAGCGCTTCGAAGTGACGGTGGGTGCAGCTTCGTGCTCAAGCTTTTCCGTCCGAACCGGCCCAATGCGGCGAGATTGGGAGCAACCACTGGTTGGATGGACCGCTACCGGTTGTCAAGGTTGGAGCATCACGGCAGCAGGGTGTTTCTCCGGGTCTGCCTAAGTTGACGGGGTTACGTGGCGCTGAAAGGTGCACCTAGGCCATATCAAGGGTTTGGCGGCGTTGCCCTCAGAGCAACTCGCTTTTAGGCTTCCCAAGGCTGAGAGTTTGGAACTTAGAAGGTTCCGCCTAAGCAGCGTTAGGCCCACCTGAAGCCTGCTTGTTGAGACGAAGTTGACGGAGGGAGTTTCCGTAGCTACGGTAAAGCGTGCAGTTCGATTTCGACCCTGGCAAGGCCGCGACCAATTTGGGCAAGCACGGCCTCTCCTTGGCGGCCGCAGCTGAGCTCAGTTGGGAAGCAGCACTCGTCTGGCTTGATGATCGGGCTGACTATGGTGAAGTAAGGATGGTTGCCTTGGCTCCGATAGGAGACATACTCTATTTTGTAGCCTTTGTAGATCGCGAGTCGACAAGGAGAATTATTAGCCTACGCAGAGCCAATCGCCGTGAGGTCAATCACTATGTCAATGCCATTAAAGAAGATCAGGCTGAAGATGCCGACACTTGAGGAAGATCAGTTGATTACAGCGGCGGCGGAATCAGATCCTGATGCCCTTCCGCTCACAGACAAGCAGATGAGCGCGATGGTCCCCATTCGCGTGCTTCGCGGACGTCCAAAGTTGGCAAATAAAAAGCAGCTGGTTTCAATCCGATATAGTCCTGAGGTGATTGACTATTTCAGGGCTTCTGGAGCTGGTTGGCAAGCCCGTATGGATGCTGTGCTGAAGGAATATGTTGAAGCTCACTCCAGTGGCGATGCGAAGGGGGCCTAACATCAAGATTCAGAAGACGGGAGCGGAGGTAACCGCCAATTCCAAAGTTTCGGCCCGCTTCTGATCTTGAGCGTTAGAGAGATGGAGCGCAGGCAGTCGAATCGAAGGCTGGTATAGTCTCTGTATAGCCGCCACAGAAGCATGCAGACGAAGGTTCAGAAGTGGGGAAACAGCCTTGGCGTGAGGATTCCTCGCGGCTTGGCTGAAGAGGTGGGTTTGGGTGCTGGCACTGAGGTCAGCCTTACCGCAAAGGATGGAGAATTGGTCCTCAGGCCCTCAGTGCCTACCCGGCTCCGACTTCCGGATCTTCTTGCTGGCATCACGCCGGAGAACATCCACGCCTCGATTGATGCGGGGGATGCCTTGGGGGCCGAGGCTTTCTGATGTCTGCTTCTTATGTTCCAGAGCGTGGTGATCTGGTGTGGCTGGAGTTCACATTACAGGCCGGAAGTGAACAGCGTGGAAGACGGCCAGCTCTTGTTCTATCGCCAAAGGCCTACAACGGAAAAGTAGGGCTGGCCTTGTTTTGTCCAGTTACATCGAAGATAAAGGGATACCCGTTCGAGGTGCAGTTGCCTGAAGGATATTCCGTGAGTGGGGTTGTCCTATCTGATCAGCTGAAGAGCCTTGATTGGCGATCGAGGAAAGCGAAGTTGATCGAGCAGGTTTCCTCAGATGTGATGGCGATGGTTACTTCAAGAGTGTTACCTCTCCTTGAGCCGGACACTCCTGCCACTCACTAACACACTCTTCGAGTGGACAGGCTGCCATCAACTTTCTGCTACACCACCCCAGGCTCTCGGCCTGCCACTCAGGGGCAGCGTTAGCTCAAGAGTTCATTTCACCTTTCTCAACACATCGTAACTCCCCACCCAGACCTGCCATCAGCGATGGGAAGCGTTCCCGGGAGCCGGCGAGATAGGGTACAGATTGGCGCCAAGTTAGAGACCGATGCGTATGCCATTCGCCTCAGCTGCCGCTGGCCTTCTGGCCCTCACCATTCCAGCCGGGATTGGAATGGCCCAGGCCGCGATCGAGAGTCAAAGGGTCACGTTTCGAGCAGGCGCTGATTCCACCCTGCTGAAGGGCCAGCTCAAGGGCGACCAGACCATCGATTACAAACTGCGGGCCGGTGCCGGTCAGACCCTGACCGTGGAACTCAAGGGTTCCAACCCGCAGACTTACTTCAACGTGATCGCGGCTGGGGCCGACACCGCCCTGTTCATCGGCAGCAGCTCCGGCAACCGCTTCCGTGGGCCTTTGCCCAGCGATGGCGATGTCAGGGTGAGGGTGTATCTGATGCGGCCGGCGGCGCGCCGCAATGAAACGAGCACCTACAGCCTCAAGGTGGGGATCAGCGGTGCTCCCCTCGCCCCGTTGCCCGCGTCCCGCGATGCCCTGATCCCAGGCACGCCGTACCACGCCTCTGCGGAGGTGCCCTGCGGGTCCGGGAGCAGCGGCAAGGCCACCAGGTGCAAGGCCTCCGTGATCCGCCGGGCCAACAACAGCGCCACGGTGGTGGTGACGAACCCCGAGGGCCAGAAGCGCCAGTTCCTGTTCGAAAAGGGCAAAGCGGTTGCTTCCGATCAGCCTGAGCAGCTCACGGTGCAGCGGCGTGGCGATGTGTCGGTGCTGCTTCTTGGCGAGAACTTCGAGAGCTACGACATCGTCGACGCCCTGGTGGTGGGGGGCTGAAGCCTCGGCCCCCTACACCTCCGCCAGCACCTTCTCCTCCTCCTCCACGCTCACCACCCGGCCGGCATCCTCAAAGCCGTCGATCTGGTCGAAGTTGAGGTAGCGGTAGAGCTGGTCGGAGAGGGGATCGATCTTGGCCGCCGCGATCTCCAGGTACTCGGCCGGGCTGGGGATGCGGCCCAGCAGGGCGCACACCGCCGCCAGTTCGGCGCTGCCCAGGTACACCTGGGCGCCGTTGCCGAGGCGGTTGTTGAAGTTGCGGGTGCTGGTGGAGAACACGGTGGTGTTGTCCTCCACCCGGGCCTGGTTGCCCATGCAGAGGGAGCAGCCGGGCAATTCCATGCGGGCGCCGGCGGTCTCGAACTTGGCGGTGTAGCCCTCGGCCCGCAGCATCTCGTCATCCATGCGGGTCGGCGGGCAGACCCACAGCCGGGCGGTGCTGGCGCCGGCTCCATCCATCACCGTGGCTGCGGCGCGGTAGTGGCCGATGTTGGTCATGCAGGAGCCGATGAACACCTCGTCGATCCGGTCGCCGGCCACCTCGCTCAGCAGCTTGACGTTGTCGGGATCGTTGGGACAGGCCAGGATCGGTTCGGTCAGTTCGTCCAGGTTGATGTCGATCACCGCCGCATATTCGGCGTCGGCGTCGGCCTCCATCAGCACCGGATCGGCCAGCCAGGCCTCCATCGCCCTGATCCGCCGCGCCAGGGTGCGGGCATCGCTGTAGCCCCGGGCAATCATGTTGCGCATCAGCGCCACGTTGCTGCGCAGGTACTCGCTCACCGTCTCGACGCTGAGCTTGATCGTGCTGCCGGCACAGGAGCGTTCGGCCGTGGCGTCCGTCAGTTCAAACGCCTGCTCCAGCTTCAGGTCGGGGAGCCCCTCGATCTCCATGATCCTGCCGCTGAAGATGTTCTTCTTGCCGGCCTTCTCCACCGTCAGCAGACCCTGCTGGATGGCCACATACGGGATGGCGTTGACCACGTCCCGCAGGGTGACGCCGGGCTGCAGGGAGCCGGAGAAGCGCACCAGCACCGACTCGGGCATGTCGAGCGGCATGGCGCCGATGGCGGCGGCGAAGGCCACCAGGCCCGAGCCGGCCGGGAAGGAGATGCCGAGCGGGAAGCGGGTGTGGCTGTCGCCGCCGGTGCCCACCGTGTCCGGCAGCAGCAGGCGGTTGAGCCAGCTGTGGATGATGCCGTCGCCGGGGCGCAGGGCGACGCCGCCCCGGGAGCTGATGAAGTCGGGCAGCTCGGCGTGGGTCTTCAGATCCACCGGCTTGGGGTAGGCGGCGGTGTGGCAGAAGCTCTGCATCACCAGGTCGGCGGAGAAGCCCAGACAGGCCAGCTCCTTCATCTCGTCGCGGGTCATCGGCCCGGTTGTGTCCTGGCTGCCGACGCTGGTCATCAGCGGTTCGCAGCTCGTGCCCGGGCGCACGCCCGTCAGGCCGCAGGCCTTGCCCACCATCTTCTGGGCCAGGGTGAAGCCCTTGCCCGTGTCGAGCGGGGCCACCGGCCGGATGAAGGCCTCTGAGGGCGGCAGGCCCAGCTGCAGCCGCACCTTGTCGGTGAGCGAGCGGCCGATCAGCAGGGGGATGCGACCGCCGGCGCGCACCTCGTCGGCGATGGTGCTGGGCTTGAGCTCGAAGCGGGCCACCACCTCCCCGGCCCCCGGATCGCCCGCGGCCCGTTCGATCGTGCCGGCGTGGGGCCGGATCGTGATCACGTCGCCACTGTTGAGCCCGCTGACGTCGCACTCGATCGGCAGGGCGCCGGAGTCCTCGGCGGTGTTGAAGAAGATCGGCGCGATCTTGCCCCCGAGCACCACGCCGCCGCTGCGCTTGTTGGGCACGTGGGGGATATCGGTGCCGATGTGCCAGAGCACCGAGTTGATCGCCGATTTGCGGGAGCTGCCCGTGCCCACCACATCGCCCACGTAGGCCAGCGGATGGCCCTTGGCCTTCAGCTCGGCGATCAGGCCGAGCCCTTCGGGCATCCGCGTCTCCAGCATCGCCATCGCGTGCAGGGGGATGTCGGGACGGGTGGTGGCGTGGGTGGCCGGCGAGAGGTCGTCGGTGTTACTTTCCCCGGTCACCTTGAACACCGTGACGGTGATCGCCTCCGGCAGGGGCGGCCGGGCGTGGAACCATTCCGCCGCCGCCCAGCTGTCCACCACCTGGCGGGCCAGGGGGTTGGTCTCGGCCAGCTCCAGCACGTCGTGGAAGGCGTCGTACACCAGCAGGGTGCGGCTCAGCCCCCGGGCGGCCTCCTCGGCGACGTCCGCCTCCGTGCAGGAGAGCAGCTCGATGAGGGCGCCGACGTTGTAGCCGCCGATCATGGTAGCCAGCAGGCGCGTGGCCTCCAGGGGGCTCACCAGGGGGCTGGTGGCCGTTCCCTTGGCGATCCCCCTCAGCCAACCGGCCTTCACGTAGGCGGCCTCATCCACCCCCGGCGGAATCCGTTCGCTCAGCAGGTGCAGCAGGAAGGCCTCCTCGCCGGCGGGCGGCTGCTCCAGCAGCTCGGTGAGGGCCTGGGCCTGGGGCGCCGTGAGCGGGAGGGGCGGCACGCCGAGGGCCTCGCGGGCCGCGGCGGCTTCGCGGTAGCCCGGCAGCAGCTCGGCGGCCGACAGGGGGGCGGAGCTCGGGGAGACGGACATATGGACGCAGGACCGCATGGGCATCCCTTCCATTGTTCTTCCCCGCGGGTCCGCCCTCTGGTGACGACGGCTGCAGAAGTCGGCGCTGGCATTGGTGCCGCCAGTTCGTAGGCTGGGGGGTCTGACCATTCCCCGCCGGCCGCCGCGCATGATCCCCACCTCCGATCTCCATGTGGTGGAAACCCGGCCGCTGGTGCCGCCGGCCGTGCTGCACCGGGAGTTGCCCCTCTCGGAGCAGGCGGCCCGCACCGTGCAGCAGGCCCGGGAGCGGATCAAGGCCATCCTGCACGCCGGCGACCAGCGCCTGCTGGTGATCGTCGGCCCCTGCTCGGTCCACGACGTCGCCGCCGCCCGGGAGTACGCCGAAGCCATCGCCCAGGCCCAGCGCCGCCACCGGGACGAGCTGGAGATCGTGATGCGGGTCTACTTCGAGAAGCCCCGCACCACCGTGGGCTGGAAGGGGATGATCAACGACCCCCACCTCGACGGCAGCTACGACATCAACACCGGCCTGCGCCGGGCCCGTTCGCTGCTGCTCCACCTGGCGGAGATGGGCCTGCCGGCGGCCACCGAGGTGCTCGATCCGGTGGTGCCCCAGTACCTCGCCGACCTGATCAGCTGGACCGCCATCGGCGCCCGCACCACCGAGAGCCAGACCCACCGGGAGATGGCCTCGGGCCTGTCGATGCCGATCGGCTTCAAGAACGGCACCGACGGCAGCGCCGCCACCGCCATCAATGCCATGGAGGCGGCCGCCCGGCCCCACCATTTCCTGGGCATCAACAGGGAGGGCCAGGCCGCGATCGTGTCCACCACCGGCAACCCTGACGGCCACCTGGTGTTGCGGGGCGGCAAGAGCGGCACCAATTACCACGCCGAGGCGGTGGAGGCGGCGGCGGCCCTGCTGGCCAAGGACGGCCTGCCGGCCCGGCTGATGGTGGACTGCAGCCATGGCAATTCCAACAAGGACTACCGACGCCAGGGGGATGTGCTCCGCCAGGTGGCCGAGCAGGTGCGGGGCGGTTCCGTTCACGTGATGGGGGTGATGCTGGAGAGCCATCTGGTAGAGGGCAATCAGAAGATCTCCCCCGACCTGGCCTCGCTCACCCACGGCCAGAGCATCACCGATGCCTGCATCGATCTGGCCACCACCCTGGATCTGCTCGTCGAGCTGGCCGAAGCGGTGCGCCAGGCCCAGGCCCGCAGTCTGGCCCTGGCCTGAGGGGCCGTGCTCTTCTCCGAGGCAGCACAATCAGCACTCGAATGGTGAGAGTGCTGATCCCATCTTCTGCAACAGAGTGTTCCTGGTGAACAGCTGACTGGCGTGCCCTGGGTACGTTTGGGACCAGCAAGATCGTGGTGGGCCGCTGATGACCTATCTCCTGCAGTTCTGCGGGTTGTCCGACCCCTTGCAGCTCTTCTATCTCGAACAGAAATCCGTCGCCTCCCCCGCCGGCTGCCCACCGGCCCCCGGCCCGATCTACGGCGGTTTCCGCCCCTTCCAGCTCGACGACCTGCTGGGCTGGGCCCTCGACACGGCCCGGGGCCGCTGCTGGGACGGTGAGGCGATCCAGCGCCTGGTGATCGATGTCTGGATGGAACGGGCCGATGTGATCCGCCAGTGGCAGCTGCGGTTGCGGGAGGAGCCGGCCGAGCGGCTGCTGGTGGCCGGCATCGGCACCCAGCGCGACTGGGAGCTCCGCTGCGAGCAGCTCCTGAGGGCCTGAGCGCCGCCTCCCTCAGTCGACCTCAATGCCGAACAGTTGGCGCATGCGCTCCAGGATCGAGGTCTGGCGGCGGGCCGCATCGGGTGAGGAGAGCTTCTCCAGTTCCGATCGCCGCTGCCCCACGATCGCCGCCATCGCCTCCAGCACCCCGGCATCGTCCTCCACCAGGGGCATGAAGTCGTCCCGCTCCACCTCCAGCAGCACGCATTCCCCCCGCGAGCGCACCGTTGCCGTGCGCGGTTCCCCCGTGCAGACCGTCATCTCCCCGAAGATCTGATCCCGGCCCAGCACCGCCACCGAGCGTCCCAGGGGAGAGCCGTCGGCCTTGAACACCTCCACCTCGCCGTCCACCACCTGGAACAGGGCCTCCCCCTCCTCCCCCTCGGCCACGATCGTTTCGCCGGAGCCGAAGCGCAGGCAGCGCACCTCCGGGGCGAGTCGGTTCACCTGCTCGGGGTCCAGCTGGGCGAACAGCCAGCTGCGCCGCAGCAGCTGCGCGGCCAGGGAGGCATCCACGCCGATGGGGTGGGCCGGATCCCGATGGGTCTGGCGCCGCTTCAGCTCCCGCACCGGGTAGGGCAGTTCCCAGCCCTGGCGCTCCAGGGCATACCAGATCTGCTCCAGCAGTTCGCCGCGCAACCGCAGCCGATCGCCCTCCGAGGTTCCCCCCTGGTACCCCTGCAGCTCGTAGCGGATGCGGGAGTCCTCGTAGCAGCTGATCAACACCTCCGGCTCCGGATCGACCAGCACCAGGGGGTTCTCGGCCATCACCCGCAGCAGCAGCTGGCGGGCACGGGCCGGCGGGATCTCGTAGCCCAGGGCGATCTCGAAACGGTTCCCCACCGGCTCGTGCTGGCTGAAGCGCCGCATCGGGTTGTCCGCCACCGTGTTGTTGGGCAGGTTCACGGTCGAGCCGTCCTTGCGGCGCAGGCGGGTGCTCATCAGATGCAGCGATTCCACAACGCCGCTCTCATCACCCACGCTGATCCAGTCCCCCTCGCGGAAGGGCGGATCCACCTGCAGTTCAATGCCGGCGAACAGATCCTTGAGCGTTTCCTGGGCCGCCAGGCCGATCACGGCTGTGAGCACCGCCGAGGTGGTTACCAGACCCACCAGGTTGAGGTTGGCGAGGCGTTGCAGCACCAACACTGTGGCCACCGCCGACAGTCCCAGGCTGAGCAGATCGCGCAGGATCTTGGCGGTGGGCCGCCACCAGCCCAGGGCCTCCGGGCACTCCAGGCCCAGCCAGGCCACCAGGGCGATCAGGGCGTAGGCGGTGGCCAGCTCATCGACGGCGCCGAGCCACTGCACCCCGGCCGGTCGGGCGGTGCCGCCGAGCACGCACCACAGCAGCACCGCCAGAAACGGCAGCAGCAGGGGCGGGGGTGGCAGCTGGAAGCGGCGGGTGGCCAGCCGCAGGGCCAGCAGGACCGCCGCCAGGGCCAGGCCGATGAGGATCCGCTCGATCGGTCCCATCAGCTCAGCACCCGCCACAGCCCGGCCACCGCCAGGGGCACGCTGATGTTGTCGATGCCCAGCAGGGCCCACTGCTCCAGCCCCGTGGCCACCAGGGCGATCAGAGCGATCGAGGCCGGCGCCGGGCCGCCGCCCAGCAGCCCCAGGCTCAGCAGCACCGCCAGGCTGGCGATCCCCATGGCGGCGGTGCCCGCCAGGGAGCGCCGCTCGCCGAACACCGTCCAGCTCGTGGACGGGATCAGCGGGCCCAGCAGACCGGCCAGACCGTCACCGAACGCCATCACCAGCACCCCAGCCGCCACCGTGTCGGGGTGGGCGGGCCACCAGAGCCAGAGCAGCAGGGTGATCGAGGCGCCGTAGGCCACCGTGCCATAGCTGTGCCGCTCCACGTCCTCGATCGCCGGCAGCACCCGTACCCGGTGGTTGAGGGCGGCCAGCAGGGTGATGGCGGCGGCGGCGGACACCGCGATCAGCCGCTCGACACCGAAGGCCCAGGCGATCAGCACCACCGGCCCGGCTCCGATGTGCACCAGCTTGCGGCTCCATTCCCGCTGCTCCGGCCAGCGGCGGCGCAGCAGCAGGGCTCCGGCGCTGAGCAGGGCCAGCCAGAGGGCCACGGCCAGCACACCGGTGAGCCGGGCCAGGTCGTCATGCTCCGGTGGAAGGACCAACGCCAGCAGGGAAGCTTGGGTCAGGCGGCCTGGTGAAGGTTGCTCATCAGGCGCAGTTTCATGATCGCCTTGGCCTCCAGTTGGCGCACCCGTTCCCGGGAGACGTTGATCTGACGGCCGATCTCGGCGAGGGTGAGCGGTTCGGCACCCTCAAGGCCGAAGCGCAGCCTCAGGATCTTCTGTTCCCGTTCGTTCAGCTGGGAGAGCCAGGCGCCGAGGTGCTCCTTCTGCAGATGGCGGTCCATCGAGTCGAAGTGCTCGTTGCTGGCCGGATCCGCAATCAGCTCGCCCAGGGTGCTGCGATCCTCCTCGCCACGGGCGTGGGCGTCGAGGGAGGCGCAGGGGGCGCTCTGGGTCATCAGTTCCTCGAGCTCCTCCGGCTGCATGCCCATGGCATGGGCCAACTCGAGCCGGTTGGGCTGGCGCCCGAGCCGGTGGGAGAGTTCGCGGGTGATGCGCCGCATCTTCGAGAGCTTCTCGCTGATGTGAATCGGCAGGCGAATCGTGCGGGCGCTGTTATCGATGGCGCGTGTCATGCCCTGGCGGATCCACCAGTAGGCATAGGTGGAGAATTTGTAGCCCATGGCGGGGTCGAACTTGTCGACGGCCCGCTCCAGGCCGATCGCCCCTTCCTGGACCAGATCGAGCAGTTCGAGACCCTGGTTCTGATACTTCTTGGCGACGCTCACGACCAGTCGCAGGTTGGCGGCCATCATGCGGTCGCGGGCCCGCTGGCCCATGCGCAGCTGGCGCCTCTGGCGAGCCGTGAGTTCACCGTCGACGAGGGCCTGGAGCTTCTTGCCCGCCTGGACGTGGTGGGCGAGTTCGATTTCCTCAGCCGGTGTAAGAAGAGGCACACGGCCAATTGTGCTGAGATACCAACCGATGGAGTCGGCGCTGATGCGCCCCCCCTGGCGGGCCGTGGTCTTGGCTGTGGCTGTTGGCTTGGAACTGACTGAACCGCCGCTGGAATTCGCCCTGCTGGACGAAGCTCCATCTGCACTGCTCTTCAGCAGTGAGAGGGCGGAATGCAGAGGTGTCCCCATCACCCCAGGCTCCCGAATGAATTTGGCCGGAATGTAGCACCGCAGGAAGGTTGAAACCCGGATCCGGCAGAAGATTGTATGTATTTTGACTGAAAGATGTTGCTTATGTCGTGAAGGCTACGCTTTGGCCTTCGGAGCGAGGCCGCCGCGCCAGCGTTCCATCAGCAGCTTCTGGGTCAGTTTTGGCTCGCCGGAGTGCTGACGCTGTTCAAAGTGTCCATCGCTGTGCATGTGCCAGGCGCCCGTATCGGTGAGGTAGAGCTCAAGCAAGGCCTCGATCTGCTGCTGGAGCTTCGGGTCCTCGATCGGTGCCACCGCCTCGACCCGTCGGTCCAGGTTGCGGGGCATCCAGTCGGCGCTGCCGAAGAACATCTCCGGCTGGCCGCCGTTGGCGAACCAGAACAGCCGTGAATGCTCCAGAAAGCGACCGATGACACTCACCACCGTGATGCCCTCGCTGACCCCTTCGAGCCCGGGCCGCAGACTGCACATGCCCCGGATGATCAGCTCGATCCGCACCCCGGCGGCCGAGGCTTCGTAGAGCAGGGCGATGATCGCCGGATCGACCAGGGCATTCATCTTGGCCTTGATGTGGCCGCCTCGACCGGCCTTGGCATGGTCGATCTCCCGCCGGATCAGCCCCTCCATCCCCTTGCGAAGGGTGACCGGCGCCACCAGCAACTTGCGGAAGCTCTGTTGTTTGGAAAACCCCGTGAGGTAGTTGAAGAGTTCCACCAGGTCCTGGCCGAAGTCCTCCCGGGCTGTCAGCAGACCGACGTCGGTGTAGAGCGAGGAGGTCTTGGAGTTGTAGTTGCCGGTGCCGATGTGCGCGTAGCTGCGCAGCGCTCCCTTCTCCCGCCGCACCACCAGCAGCACCTTGGTGTGGGTCTTGAGCCCCAGCACCCCGTACACCACATGCACCCCGGAGCGTTCCAGCTGGCGGGCCCACTGGATGTTGTTGTCCTCGTCGAAGCGGGCCTTGAGCTCAACCAGCGCCATCACCTGCTTGCCGTTCTCGGCGGCGCGGATCAGGGAGGCCACCACCGGTGAGTCCTTCGACGTCCGGTAGAGGGTCATCTTGATGGCCAGCACCGAGGCATCGGCGGCGGCCTGGCTGAGGAATTCCTCCACCGAGGTGGAGAACAGGTCGAAGGGATGGTGCAGCAGCACATCGCCGCGGCGCAGCACCGAGAAGATGCTCTCGAACTCCTCCTGCTTGATCGAACCGTCCTCCAGCTGGCTGCGCTGGGCCCGTACCAGGGCCGGCGCCGTGCGCCCCTTGTGGGGGGCGTCCCGCAGCTGGCTGAGGGGGATCGCCATCAGGCTCATCAGGTCGTCGAGGCCCAGGGGGCCGTTGGTGCGGTAGATGTCCTCCGGCTCCACGTCGGTGCCTTCCATCAGCAGGTGCACCACCTCCTCGGGCATCTCGTCGGCCACCTCCACCCGCACCACCTCGCCGCCCACCCGACGCTTGCGCAGGCCCTCCTGCAGGGCCTCCATCAGGTCGTCGGCCTCCAGGTCCCGCAGCTCCAGGTCGGCGTCCCGCGTGATCCGGAAGAAGTAGTGCCCCTCGATGGTCATGCCGGGGAACAGCCAGCGCAGGTTGAAGGCCACCAGCTGCTCAAGCGGAACCGCGGTGTAGCCCGGCGTGGGCACGACGCCGCTCAGCTCAGTGGGGATCGGCACGAACCGCGGCAGGATCTTCTGGGGCACCTTCACCCGGGCGAACTGCTGGCGGCCCGTGTCCGGGTCGCGGATCAGGGCCGCCACGTTGAGGCTCAGGTTGCTGAGGAACGGGAACGGGTGGGCCGGGTCCACCGCCAGGGGGGTGAGCACCGGAAAGATCGCCTTGCGGAAGTAGTCGTCGGCCCAGGCCTTCTGGGCTTCGTTGAGCCGAAGGTAGTCGAGCAGCTGGACCCCGTACTCGGCCAGATGGGTCTTGAGGGAGTGCCGGTAGTGCTGCTGCTGCATGTCCAGCAGCGGCCGCAGCTTCGTCCGGATCGCCTCCAGCTGCTCCTGGGGCGTCAGGCCGTCATCGCTGCGGCCGGTGACCCCCGCTTCCAGCTGGGACTTCAGCGAAGCCACCCGCACCATGAAGAATTCGTCGAGGTTGTTGCTGAAGATGGCGCTGAACTTGGCCTGCTCCAGCAACGGCGTGCGCTCATCGAGCGCCTGGGCCAGCACCCGGTGGTTGAACTCAATCCAACTCAGCTCGCGGTTGATGTACAGATCGGGAGCGACGACCGGCTGCGACGTCATACGGTGGGGCCCCGCGGGCATCAGGAAAGGCAAGGTAGCAATGGCAATCCCGCCTTCAGGGTGTCGCCTCTGCTTGACGGTGGGATCCCGCCGCCACCAGCCACACCACGACGGCCATCAGCAGAATCCCCAGCCAGAAGGGGCTGCGCCGGCCGATGGTCTCGTAGGCCAGCCCCGCCAGGGGTGGGCCGAGGAAGCTGGCCAGGCTCTGCAGTCCCTGCAGGCTGCCCAGGGCGGCGCCCTGGCCGCTGTCGGCGAGGCGCCGTGACACCAGGCTGCGCAGGCTGGGGGTCACCAGGCCGGTGCCCAGGGCCAGGATCGCCACCGCCGTGAACACCAGGGGCACGGCGTTGCCCTGCTGGGCCAGGGGCACCAGCAGGAAGCCCGCCATGACGCAGCCCAGGCCGATCTGGGTGAGGCGCCACTCCCCCAGCCGCTGCACCAGCGGACCGATCAGTCCCCCCTGCACCACCGTGGCCACCACGCCGACCACCAGGAAGGCGCCGGCTGACAGGCCCGGACCCCAGCCGAAGGCCTGCTTGAAGTACAGGACCAGCAGGGCGGTGAAGCCGCTGAACCCCAGGAAGAACAGGAAGAAGGCAGCGCAGAGGCGGCGCACCCTCGGATCGGCGAACACCCGCTGCAGCTGGCCGAAGGGCTGCAGCTCCCAGACCCTGGGCAGGGGCAGCCGCGCCTGGGGCGGATGGGTTTCCGGCAGCAGGGTCACCACCACCACCAGGTTCAGCGCGGCGAAGCCCACGGCGAGCAGCAGCGGCAGGCTCACGTTGATGCGGCCCAGCAGGCCGCCCAGGGCCGGGCCGAGGATGAACCCCAGCCCGAAGGCCACGCCGATCAGGCCGAAGGCCCGGGCCCGCCGTTCCGGCGTCGAGATGTCGGCCAGCACGGCCGCGGCGGTGGCGGCGGTGCCGCCGCTCACCCCGTCGATCAGGCGGGCGGCGAACAGCAGGCCCAGGGGCAGGCCGGCGGCGGCGGCCTCCGGCCAGAGGCGGCCCCAGGGCAGGATCACGGTGAGGGCAAACAGGCCCAGGCCCAGCACCGAGCCGGCCACGCAGGCGGTGATCACCGGCTTGCGGCCGTAGCGGTCGCTGAGGGCCCCGATCAGGGGGGTGAAGGTGAACTGGGCGATGGCGTAGCTGCCGGCCAGCAGGCCCAGGGTGCGGCCGTCGGTGGTGAAGTCCGCGAGCAGGAACGGCAGCAGCGGGAAGACGATGCTCTCCCCCAGCCGGTCGTTCAGCAGCGTCAGGAAGGCGCAGAGGAGGGTGGAAGGGCGCGAGAGTCGCACGGCCGGGCGCCGGGGATCGGTGCACCCTCCCATGCCGGGGTCACCCGCCCTTGCGGCGGCCCAGGACCCCCCTGATCCGATGCTTGGCCCTGGCGACGGCCGTGCGCAGGGCCTGCCGCAGGGCGGCGGAGCGCGGCTGGGGGGCCCGGTACTCCTGATGGAAGGAGGGCGGAATCCCCCGCAGGCCTCCGATCCGGCGGCAGGGGATCGGGTAGGGGCTCGACGGTGCCGGCTTGCCCTGCCGATTGAGGTCCTCCAGCAGCCGGCGCCACAGCAGATAGCTGGCGTCGGCGTCGTAGTGGCCGCTGACGAGCTCCCTCGCCGCCGTTGAGCAGCGCCGCCAGAGGCCGGGATCGTCGGCCAGCCGCCGCAGGGCGGCGGCGGCCTCCTCGGGATCCTCCGACACCAGCAGGCCGGTACGGCCATCGTCGACCAGCTCGGGGATGCCGCTGGGGATGCGGCGCACCACGGGCACCACGCCGGCCGCCATCCCCTCCAGCAGGGCGATCGGCAGCCCCTCGAAGTCGGACATCAGCAGGATGGCCTGGGCATCCAGCAGCCGGGCCTTCACTTGCTCGGGGGGGAGCGATCCGGTGAAGTCGATCGCCGCGGCGAGGCCGGCCTCGGCCACCTCCCGTTCACAGTCCGCTCGGGCATAGCCATCGCCGATCAGGGTGGCGCGGATGGAGCCCTGCGACCGGCAGGCCCGGATCAGTGTCCGGATCACCAGGGAGGCGCGCTTCTGGTGCTCCCAGATCCTGCCGCTGAACACCACCCGGAAAGGATCGGCGCGGAAGTCCGTCGCCGTCGCCGGCACCTGGACGCCGTAGGGGATGACCCGGCACGGCCGATCGATGCCCCTGGCGGTGCAGGCCGCGTGGATGTGGCGCGACACGCAGACGATGGCGCTTCCCTGGCGGGCGCCGCCGAAGGCCGCGACGGTCGCCCAGTAGTCGGGATCATCCGAATGCAGGGTGAGCGCCCAGGGCAGCCCCCGGCGGCCGGCCTGGGCCGCCGCCGCGTAGTGGGCCGGCTTGCACTGGGGCAGGAACACCGTGGGCCGCCAGTGGTTGAGGAACGCCAGGGTGTCCCGGGCGTCCGCCGCGAGGCTGGCCCGCCTGGGCGTGGCGAACACCTCAATGCCCTGGCGCCGCAGCGCCTTGAACAGCGGCGGTTCGCCACTGCCTGCCGCGATCCCTTCGCTGCTTCCTGCACCGGGTGCGATCACGAAATGGATGGCGACGCTGACGCCATCGGCCGCCAGTCGTCGGGCCAGTCCCAGCACCCAGGTGGTGACGCCGCTGATGTCATCCGCCTGGCTGTAATGGGCAAAGGCGACGCGCAAGGACCACCCGGAGCTGCCGGGGCAACGATAGTCGCGGCCACCGGGCCGGCCCTGGTTCTGGCGTTTCAGCCGGTGGGCCAGCGCAGGTAGCGGCGGCGCAGCAGCGGCGACTGCAGCAGCCGCGCATAGAGCCCCAGGCGCAGGGGTCCGTGCAGGATCCGGATCAGCAGCTTTTCGGCCAGCGATGGCTTGTAGCGCCAGAGGTATTCGTAGAGAATCCAGTCCCAGCCGCCGCTGGTGGCCACGACATGCCAGTGCCAGACCGGCCTCGGCCGGGTGATGCGCAGCACCGAGGCGATGGCGGAGGAGTATTCCGCGAAGCGGAGCCGTTCCTGGCTGCGGCTGACGGCGCTGCGGGTGGTCTTGTCGTGACAGCGGAAGCCGGAGAGGGCCTCGGCGTCGAAGGCCACGGTGCCACCCATCCGCATCAGGTAGTGGCTCCAGAACAGCCAGTCGCCGGTGCAGCGCCGGCCCGCGGTCAGCGGTCCCAGGGCGCGGAGGGTCGCGGCATCGGGCTTGCGGAACACCACGCCACTGGCATTGGCAATGACATTGCCCCGGTCCATGTAGGAGCGACACAGCTGCGTCCCTTCAAGGGTGAAGGAGTGCTGCCAGCGCCCGGCATCGAAATGATCCGGCCAGAAGCTCTGGTCGGTGATCGGATCCCCCGAGGCATCCATCGTGATGGTGCGGCAGTACGCCAGCACGCTGCCGTTCTCCAGGTGGCCCACCATCCGTTCGAGAAACAGCGGTGCGCAGGTGTCATCCGATTCGGCGATCCAGATGTAGCGCCCCACGGCCATGTCCATGCCCTTCAGCCATTGCGAGCAGGGCTGACCTGAGTTGTCCGAATTGCAGACCAGCCGGTGGGGATGGGCCCGCAGCCGCTCCCGGATCACCGCGAGGGAATCGTCGCGGGAGGCGTCATCGAGAACGATCAACTCGAAGTCCTGAAATGTCTGGTCGAGAATCGACCGCAGCCGCTCTGTCAGGAAGGCCCCGTGGTTGAAGTTGGGTACGATGACGCTCACCATGGGCGACTGGTCGGACCGCTTCATGGGGCCACACTGCCCAGCGCCCCGCCCAGCGCCCCGCCCAGCGCCCCGCCCGGCGACCGGCCGGCGAGCCCCCCGCCCCAGCGGCCGTCTGCCACGCTCCGGCCCGTTTCCCCGATGCCTACTGCCACCTTGCCTCCAGGGGCGCTGACCTGCAGCTGAATGATCATCGGATTCTGGATCGCCGTCACCGGCCTGGCGCTCGTGCTGTTCCTCGCCGTCCACCTCGGTGGCGTGCTGCTGGCCCTGGTGGATCCGCCGTCGTTCGAGAGCTATGCCGCCTCCCTGCACCAGCAGGGCTGGCTGCCCTGGCTGGAGGTCGCCCTGCTGGCGGCCGCCCTGGGCCATCCCCTCCTCTCGCTGCACCGGGCCCACGTCAACCGCCAGGCCCGCGGCCCGGCGGCCGGCCCCCTGCGCAGCCGCCGCAAGGGGCCGTGGGAGCCCGTGGCGGCCCTGGCGGGCCGGGCCATCCCCTGGAGCGGCTCGCTGCTGCTGGTGTTTCTCTTCCTGCACCTGGTCCAGCTGCGCTGGCATCGCCCGGCGGCGGGGGCTGAGCTGGCCGCCGTGCTGGAGGTGCTGGCGGCGCCCTGGTGCCTGGCCCTCTACGGGGCCGCCGGGCTGGCGGCGGGCCTGCACCTGATTCACGGCACCGAGAGCGCCGTGCGCCGGCTGGGGCTGCTGGAGCCCGGCAATGCGGCCGCCCTGCGGCTGGGGGGAAGGGGGCTGGCCCTGCTGCTGGGGGCGGGCTTCACCCTGGTGCCGATCGCCCTGGTGCTGCGGCCAGGCGGATGAGCACACCGATGCTGCTGGATCCCCGCCTGCCCGACGGCCCCGTGGCCACCGCCTGGCAGCGCTGCCGGGAGTCCCTGCCGCTGATCAGCCCCAACCGCAAGCAGCGGCTGCGGATCCTGGTGGTGGGCAGCGGCCTGGCGGGGGCCTCGGCCGCCGCCAGCCTGGCCGAACAGGGCTATCGGGTGCAGGTGCTCACGTACCACGACAGCCCCCGGCGGGCCCATTCCGTCGCGGCCCAGGGGGGCATCAATGCCGCCCGCAACTACGCCAACGATGGCGACAGCGTCGAGCGCCTGTTCCGCGACACGGTGAAGGGCGGCGATTTCCGCGCCCGGGAAGCCGGCTGCCACCGGCTGGCGGAGATCAGCGGCGCGATCATCGACCAGTGCGTGGCCCAGGGGGTGCCCTTCGCCCGGGAGTACGGGGGCACCCTCGCCAACCGCAGCTTCGGCGGCGCCCTGGTGAGCCGCACCTTCTACGCCCGGGGCCAGACCGGCCAGCAGCTGCTCTACGGCGCCTACCAGGCGATGCTGCGTCAGGTTGCCGTCGGGCGGGTGGAGCTGCTCTGCCGCCGCGACATGCTCGACCTGATCGTCCATGACGGCAGGGCCAGGGGGGTGGTCTGCCGCCACCAGCTCACCGGCGCGCTGGAGGTGATCAGCGCCGATGCAGTGCTGCTGGCGACCGGCGGCTACTCGAACGTCTTTTACCTCTCGACCAATGCCCTGAAATCGAACGCCACGGCGATCTGGCAGGCCCATCGGCGGGGGGCCTGCTTCGCCAACCCCTGCTTCACCCAGATCCATCCCACCTGCATCCCCAGCGGCGACGTCCACCAGAGCAAGCTCACGCTGATGAGCGAGAGCCTGCGCAACGACGGCCGGATCTGGCTGCCGCTGCGCCCCGGCGACGACCGGCCGCCGGCGGCGATTCCGGAGGCGGAGCGGGACTATTTCCTCGAGCGCCAGTACCCCAGCTACGGCAATCTGGTGCCGCGGGATCTGGCCTCACGCCGGGCCCGGGAGCTCTGCCTGGAGGGCCGGGGCGTCGGGCCCGGCGGCCGATCCGTCTACCTCGACCTGGCCGGCGCCATCGCCCGGGACGGCACCGGGGCGATCGACGCCCGCTACGGCAACCTTCTGGAGATGTACGAGCGGATCACCGGCGACGACCCCAGGGCCACGCCGATGCGGATCTATCCCGCCCCCCACTACACGATGGGCGGTCTGTGGGTCGACTACCACCTGATGAGCACGGTGGGCGGCCTGTTCGTGCTCGGCGAGGCCAACTTTTCCGAGCACGGCGCCAACCGGCTCGGGGCCAGTGCGCTGATGCAGGCCCTGGCCGACGGATACTTCATCGCCCCGGCGACGGTGACGGGCTGGCTGGCCGGCGCCGGGGCCGGCGCCCTGGCGGAGGATCACCCCGCCTGCCGGGAGGCCGTGGCGGCGGTGGAGGCCCGCATCGGGGCCCTGCGAAGCACGGGGGGAACCCAGCCCGTGGATGGCTTCCACCGCCGGCTGGGCCACCTGATGATCGACGCCTGCGGCATCAGCCGCCACGCCGATCGGCTCACGGCGGCGCTTGGTGAGCTGGAGGCCCTGCGCCAGGACTTCCTCGGGGATCTGCGCCTCCCTGACCAGGAGGGTGTGCTCGACGGGGAACTGGAGAAGGCCCTGCGGCTGGAGGACTTCTTCGGGCTGGCGGATCTGATGCTGCGGGACGCCCTGGCGCGGGAGGAATCCTGCGGCGCCCACTTCCGCGAGGAGCATCAGACCCCGGACGGGGAAGCGCTGCGGGACGACGAGCGTTTCGCCCACATCGCCGCCTGGGAGCACCGCCCCGGCGGCACCCCCCTGCGCCACAGCGAGCCGCTCACCTACCGATCCGTTGTGCCGGGGCCGCGAAACTACGGCTGAGCGGTTCGGGTCGGCCGAAGAAGAATCCCTGGCCCTGGTCGCAGCCCATGGCGAGCAGGCCTTCGTGCTGCTCGGCGGTCTCGATGCCTTCGGCGATCAGGCCCAGGCCCAGGTCGTGGGAGAGGCGGATCATGGCTTCGAGCACCACGGCCTTGCGGTGGTCGTTGAGAAAGTCGGCGATGAAACTGCGGTCGACCTTGATCGCGTCGATCGGCAGCCGCGCCAGCCACGACATGCTGGAGTAACCCGTGCCGAAGTCATCGAGATGCACCTTGACACCGGCCTCCCGTAACCGGCTCAACTCGGAGGTGGCCAGCTCGGGGTGCTCGATCAGGATGCTTTCGGTCACCTCGATCACGGTCCAGCCAGGATCCACCCCGAGCCGTTCCGCCTGGGTGAGGAAGTAATCGCTGAGGCCGCTTTCCTTCAGCTGCAGGGGGCTCACATTGATCGCCATGGTGACCTCCGAGCCCTCGGCGCGCAGCTGGGAGAGGCGCCGGAGGGCTTCGCTGATCACCCAGCGGCCGATCGGCAGGATCAGGGCCGTGCGCTCGGCCAGCGGGATGAATTCCGAGGGGGTGGCGATCGGCGCCGTGATCGCCCCGAGGCGCAGCAGTGCCTCCATCCCCACCACCGCCCGGTCCTCCAGCCCGACGATCGGCTGATAGGCAAGGAACATGGCCTCGTGCTGGATCGCCCCCTCCAGCTGGTGGCGCAGATGGATGTTCTTCCGGACCTTCTTGTCGATCGAGGAATGGTAAAAGGCGATGTGCTGGTCGTTGGTCTTGGCTTCGTACATGGCGAGGTCAGCCCGCCGGATCAACTCATCCACGGAGATCTCCGGATCGTCGGAGATGGTGATGCCGATGCTCATCGACGGGCGGATCGTGTGGTCTTCCACCGACCACACCTGACCGACGGCGTCATTGAGACGCATCGCCAGTTGCAGGGCATCAGCCTCATTGAAGATGCCCATCGTCAGCACGACGAACTCATCGCCACCCAGGCGAGAAAGGATGTCGCCGAAACGCAGGGAGTGCTGCAGCCGGCGGCCGATCTCGATCAGCAGGTCATCGCCGATCTGATGGCCGTGCAGATCGTTGATCTCCTTGAAGCTGTTGAGATCGCAGAACAGGATGCTGATCCGGCCGCCGCTCTGGCGCTGGGTCTTGAGGGCGGCCCGGATGCTGACGTGGAGCCCGCGGCGGTTGGGCAGGCCGGTGACCGGACACTCCATCACCTTGGTGGCCAGGGCGAGTCTTTCCAGTTCCAGGGCCCGGTTCAGGTTCTCGGTCTGCTGGCGGCGCCGCTCGATCCGTTCGGCCTCGACCCGCAGCTGCTCGTAGGAGAGCAGGGCGCTGACGTCCCGGAAGCAGAAGATGAGCGGCCGCAACCGCTCGCTGCGGATGGGCTTCCACTCGATCTCGATGGCCCGCAGCTCGCTGCGGTCGAGCACCCGGGTGAAGTGGCCCCCCAGGTCGCCGCCGGTGAGCACCAGCTCCGGATTGAGCAGGGGGGCACTGTCGCAGTCGCGGGGCAGCTGGTCGTAGATCGATTCCCCCAGGACGGCCGGGGGGGTGCGGTCCACCAGCCGCGCGTAGCTGGCGTTGCACCACAGCACCCGGCCTTCGCAGCTGGTGATCACCAGGGCATCGCTGATCGTGCCGAGGGCCGCCTCAAGCCGTCCCATCGACCGGCGAAGCTCCACGACAAGTTTTCGGTGATCGTTCACGCGGCAGAAGGGACCCGATCGGGCATGGCGGGCCGGAACCCTATTTCTGAAAATTGACTGAGTATTGCATCTTTCGCCTCGCCACCGGGGCCATTGCCGCGTGGATGACGCGGAACGACAACATCCCCGCTGCCGGAGCGGCAGAATCTGGGTTGTCCGTGGCGTCTTCCGGGGCCCGCCAACGGCACCACGCGCCACGGCTGTTCCTTGCCACGGCTGTTCCACGCCACGGCCGTTTCCATGCCGACCGTTTCCCTCACCCTGAGGATCTGGCGCCAGGCCGGTCCCGACCAGCCCGGCCGCTTCGAGTCCCATGGGCTTGAGGGCGTGTCCACCGACCTCTCCCTGCTGGAAGCTCTCGACCTGCTCAACGAAAGGCTGATCGCCGCCGGGGGCCAGCCGGTGGGCTTCGAGCACGACTGCCGCGAGGGCATCTGCGGCTCCTGCGGCTTTCTCGTCAACGGCCAGGCCCATGGGCCCCAGCGGGCCACCAGCGTCTGCCAGCTCTACCTGCGCCAGTTCCGCGACGGCGCCGTGCTGACGCTGGAGCCCTTCCGCGCCCGGGCCTTTCCCGTGCTGCAGGACCTGGCCGTAGACCGTTCCGCCTTCGACCGGATCATCGCCAGCGGCGGCTACTGCTCGATCAACACCGGCAGTGCGCCGGAGGCCAACGCCATGCTGATCGGCCGGGAGCAGGCGGCCCAGGCCTTCGACACCGCCGCCTGCATCGGCTGCGGCGCCTGCGTGGCCAGCTGCCGCAACGCCTCCGCCAGCCTGTTTGTGGCCGCCAAATTGGCGCACCTGGGCCAGCTGCCCCAGGGTCAGCCGGAGCGGCGGCAGCGCGCCCGGGTGATGCAGGACCAGATGGTCAGCGAGGGCTTCGGCAGTTGCAGCAGCCACCTGGAATGCGAGGCCGCCTGCCCCAAGCAGATCTCCGCCGACTGGATCAGCTGGATGCACCGCGAGTCCTGGCGCCGCCCCTGAGGCTTCAGGGGCCGGCCGCACCACAGTGCCGGGCGATCACCCCCTCCTCATCGGCGGGGATCCGCAGCAGCTCGAAGGGCTCGAGCCAGGCCAGCGCCGCCTCCAGCTCCTCCCCCAGGGCCCTGTCGTGTTCGCCGATGCCGCCGGTGAGGGCGATCACGTCGACCCCGCCCAGGCTGGCGGCCATGGCCCCGATGCCCTGCAGCAGCTGGTGGCGGAACACCGCGATCGCCAGCTGCGCACCGGCGTGGCCTTCGGCGGCGGCCTGGCGCAGGTCCTTCATGCTGGCGCTGAGTCCCGAGAGGCCCAGCAGTCCGCCCTCCTGCTGCAGCCCGTGGTCGAGCTCCTCGGCCGTGACGCCCCGGCGGAGCTGGTGCAGCAACAGGCCGGGATCGATGGAGCCGCTGCGGGTGGCCATCACCAGCCCCTCCAGGGGGGTGTAGCCCATGGTGGTGGCGATGCTGCGGCCTCCTTGGACGGCGCAGAGGGAGCAGCCCGCGCCGAGGTGGCAGCTGATCAGCCGCAGCTCCTGGCTGCGGTGCTCGTTTTCGGTGCGGCGGGCCACGGTTTCGGCCACGTGCTGGTGGTTGAGGCCGTGGAAGCCGAAGCGCCGCAGCCCCTCGGCGCGCCAGCGGGCCGGAATCGCGTAGGTGCGGGCGGCCTCCGGCAGGGTGCCGTGGAAGGCGGTGTCGAAGCAGGCCCACTGGGTGATTCCGGGCTGCCAGAGGCTCAGCCAGCGCATCACCCGCAGGGCCGGACCGTTGTGCAGCGGCGCCAGGGGCACCAGTTCCTCCAGGACCGCGAGCACCGCGGCGTCGAGGCGGACGGGGGCCGTGAACCGCTCACCGCCGTGGACGACCCTGTGGCCGGCGACCGTCAGCCCGTCAACCCGGCCGGCCAGGGCCCCGGGCAGCCAGGCGTCCAGCACCGACTCCAGGCGTTCCTCGGGGGCCGCCCCCTCCGCGGCGCCGACGCTCCAGCTGCGCTGGTCCCTCCAGAGGCAGTCCCCAGCGCGGGTGTGCACGGAGACCTTGAGGCTGGAGCTGCCGGCGTTCAGCACCAGCACCTCGCCAGCCACCGAGCCGGCCAGCGTCGCTGGCTCGGTCATGCCTGTGCGGTCGCCGGGGGCGTCCAGCGCCAGTCGGTCACCTCCGGGGCATCGGTGCCGTGGGTGTGGGCGTAGGCCCGGTGGGACAGGATCGCGTCCTGCATCCGCTCCTTGACGTGGGCGGCGCGGGAGCGCAGGAAGGGCACGCGGTTGACGACGTCGATGACCAGATTGAAGCGATCGATCTGGTTGTTCATCGCCAGCTCAAGGGGCGTGTTGATGTTGCCCTTCTCCTTGTAGCCGCGCACGTGGATGTTGGCGTGGTTGGTGCGGCGGTAGGTGAGGCGGTGGATCAGCCAGGGGTAGCCGTGGAAGTTGAAGATCACCGGCCGGTCGGTGGTGAACAGGGTGTCGAAGTCCCGGTCACTGAGGCCGTGGGGATGCTCGTTCGGCTCGGTGAGGGCGAACAGCTTGACCACGTTGATCACCCGGATCCGCAGGCTGGGGATCTCCCGGCGCAGGATCTCCACCGCCGCCAGCGTCTCCTTGGTGGGGATGTCGCCGGCGCAGGCCATGACCACATCCGGCTCATCGGGGGTGGTGCCGCAGTCGTCGTTGCTGGCCCAGCCGACGATGCTGATGCCCTTGGCCACATGGCGCCGGGCCTGCTCCAGGCTGAAGTACTGCAGGTGCTTCTGCTTGTCGGAGACGATGATGTTGCAGACGTTCGTCTCCTGCAGGGCCTCCTCCGCCACCGCCAGCAGGCAGTTGGCATCGGCCGGCAGATACACCCGCACCACGTCGCCGCTCTTGTTGCCCGCCAGGTCGATGAAGCCGGGGTCCTGGTGGGTGAAGCCGTTGTGGTCCTGCCGCCACACCGTGGAGGAGATCAGGCAGTTCCAGGGGCCGATCGCGGCCCGCCAGGGGGCATGCAGCAGGCAGGACTCCAGCCATTTGGCGTGCTGGTTGAACATCGAGGCGATCACATGGGCGAAGGCCTCGTAGGTGTGGAAGAAGCCGTAGCGGCCGGTGAGCAGATAGCCCTCCATCATGCCCACCAGGGTGTGCTCGCTGAGCATCTCCACCACCCGGCCGCTGCGCGCGAGTTCACTGCCGTTGAGATCCTCCGGCAGGAACTCCTCCATCCACACCTTCTTGCTCACTTCATAGATCGCCTGGAGGCGATTGGAGGCGGTTTCGTCGGGGCCGAACACCCGCATGGAATAGGGATTCGCCTGGATGATGTCGCGGAGCAGTTCGCCCAGGGGGTAGGTGTTCTCCTCCTCGGTGGCCCCCGGTGCCTGCACGTCCACCGCATAGTCCTCGAGGGGCGGGAACTGCAGCTTGCGGCGCAGCAGGCCGCCGTTGGCGTGGGGGTTGGAGCCCATGCGCCGGTTGCCTTGCGGCGACAGTGCCTGCAGTTCCGGAATCAGGGTGCCGTTGGCGTCGAACAGCTCTTCAGGCCGGTAGCTTCTGAGCCACTCCTCGAGCATCTGCAGCTGCTCTGGATCGGTGTTCGGGGCGGCCAGGGGCACCTGGTGGGCCCGCCAGAACCCCTCCAGCTTCTTGCCGTGAAGGGAGGCCGGTCCGGTCCAGCCCTTCGGCGACCGCAGCACGATCATCGGCCAGGCGGGGCGGACGGCCTCGCCGCTGGCGCGGGCCTCGGCGCGGATTTCCAGGATGCGGCCAATCGCCTGGTCCATGGCGGCGGCCATGGCCTGGTGCATCGCCATCGGCTCGTGGCCCTCGACGAAAATCGGCTCCCAGCCGTAGCCGCGCATCAGGCTGGCAAGCTCGTCGCGGGGGATGCGGGCCAGCAGGGTGGGGTTGGCGATCTTGTAGCCGTTGAGGTGCAGGACGGGTAGCACCGCTCCGTCCCCGATCGGGTTGAGGAACTTGTTGATGTGCCAGGAGGTGGCCAGGGGGCCGGTCTCGGCTTCGCCATCGCCCACGCAGGCCAGGGCGATCAGGTTGGGGTTGTCGAACACCGCCCCACAGGCGTGCGAAAGCACGTAGCCCAGCTCGCCCCCCTCGTGGATCGACCCGGGGGTTTCCGGGGTGCAGTGGCTGCCGATGTGGCCGGGGAAGGAGAACTGCTTGAAGAAGCGCCGCATCCCTTCGGCGTCCTGGCTCTTGTCGGGGTACACCTCGCTGTAGCTGCCGTCGAGGTAGGTGGGGCCGAGCACTCCGGGGGCGCCGTGCCCAGGCCCCGACAGGTAGATCATGTCGAGGTCGTGGCGCCGGATCACCCGGTTGGCATGGGCCCAGAGGAAGGCCTGGCCGGGGGAGGAGCCCCAGTGGCCCAGCAGGCGAGCCTTGACGTGCTCATGGCGCAGGGGCTCGGCCAGTAACGGGTTGTCCCGCAGATAGATCATCCCGACGGCCAGGTAATTGGCGGCGCGCCACCAGGCGTCGATCAGGGACAGCTCCTGCTCCAGATCCGGCGTCATGGCGGGGGCCTCGAAGGGGGCCATCGTCGAGATGGTCATGGCCGTCACATGCGGGGGGCTGTGACCTCAACTTTCGCCTGCCGGGGCAGAAAAGCAGGTGATTCACCGAACGAGCCGGGCGAGGGTCAGCAATCCGACATGGACACCCTTCAGGGCACCGGTACCAGGGGTGCGTTCCAGCACTGCACCGCCGGCAGACCCCTGTAATCGGAGAGCACCGTGAGGGTGGCGGTGTCGAGCAGGAAATGGGCGCCATGGGCGGGGGTGAGACCGATCCAGCGCGCCACGAACACCCGCAGCAGGTGGCCATGGGCGACCAGGGCCACCCGGCCACCCTCCTGCCGCAGCCGGCCGATCACCCGGTCCACCCGTTCCCCCACCTGGGCGGGACTCTCCCCGTCGGGACAGCCATCCCGGAACACCATCCAGCCCGGCCGATCCCGCTCAATCTCCGTGCTCGTCAGACCTTCGTAGGCGCCGTAGTCCCACTCGACCAGATCGGGCTCGAGGCAGGCCTGGGCAGCCAGACCCGCCAGTTCGCAGGTGTGCCGGGTCCGCTGCAGGGGGCTGCACAGCACCAGGGAGAACGGGCGGCTCGCCAGCAGCGGCGCGAGGCCGCGGGCCGCCTCCTCCCCCCGCGCGGTGAGGGGGATGTCGGTGTTGCCGGTGTGCTGGCCCGAGAGGCTCCATTCCGTCTCGCCATGGCGAATCAGGATCACCTCGCTGCGGGCGGCGGGCGCGTGCTGGGGGCTGGTCACGGTGGGGCTCCCACGGAATGGAGACGGCCCGCTCACTTAAGCTCGATCCTGCAGCCGGGGTGGTGATGGTGGTGCACAACGGCCCGGCCCGGGCCCAGTGCCCCTACTGCGGCGTGGGCTGCGGGCTGGAGATGAAGGCCCCCGCGCCGGCAGCCGCCGAGGCGACCTGGACGGCCCGCGGCGACCGCCACCACCCCTCCTCCCTGGGACAGGTCTGCGTCAAGGGGGCCACCGTGGGCGAGACCCTGCACCGCAACCGCCTCACCACCCCGCTCTACCGGCCGCGCACCGACCAGCCCTTCGAACCGATTGGCTGGGATCGGGCCTTCGACCTGATCGAGGCCCAGGTGCGCCGCACCCTGGCCCAGCAGGGCCCCGAAGGGATCGCGATCTACGGCTCCGGACAGTTCCTCACCGAGGACTACTACGTCGCCAACAAGCTGATCAAGGGGGCGCTGGGCAGCAACAACTTTGATGCCAACTCGCGCCTGTGCATGAGTTCGGCCGTGTCGGGCTACGTCCGCAGCTTCGGCTCCGATGGCCCCCCCTGCTGCTACGACGATCTCGATCAGGCCGACACGGTGCTGCTGATCGGCACCAACACGGCCGAGTGCCATCCGGTGCTGTTCCAGCGGCTGTTGAAGCGCAAGCGCAAGCAGAAGCAGGACCTGCAGATCGTGGTGGTGGATCCCCGCGCCACCGCCACCAGCGACGCCGCCGACCTGCACCTGGCCATCCGGCCCGGCACCGATCTGGCGCTGCTGCATGGCCTCGGCCACCTGCTGCTGGAGCAGGGGGCGGTGGACCGGGCCTATGTGGCGGCCTCCACCGAGGGCTTCGAGGCGCTCGCGGAGCTCTGGGCGGGCTGGACGCCCGAGAAGGTGAGCCGGTTCTGCGGCATCGGGGAGCGGCAGCTGCGCCAGCTGGCCGCCCGCTGGGCCGCCGGCACGGGCGTGGTGAGCCTCTGGTCGATGGGGGTGAACCAGAGCGTGGAGGGCACCGCCACCGTGGCGGGGATCATCAACCTGCATCTGGTCAGCGGCCAGATCGGCCGGCCAGGGGCGGGGCCCTTCTCCCTCACCGGCCAGCCCAATGCGATGGGGGGCCGGGAGGCCGGTGGCCTGGCCCGGCTGCTGCCGGGCTACCGCTCGGTCACCGACGCCGGCCACCGCAGTGAGATCGAGCGGCACTGGGGCCTGGCGCCGGGGAGCATCGCCCCGGACTCGGGCCTCACCGTGTGGGAGCAGATCGAGGCGATGGAGCGGGGGGCCCTGGGGCTGTGGTGGGTGGCGGCCACCAACCCGCTGGTGAGCCTCCCCTGGCTCGACCGGGTGCGGGCCGCGGTGACCCGTTGCCCGATGGTCGTGCTCAGTGAGGCCTACGCCGGCACCGAAACCGCCGCCATCGCCCACCTGGTGCTGCCGGCGGCCCAATGGAGCGAGAAGGCCGGGGTGATGACCAACTCCGAGCGCCGCGTCACCCTGTGCCCGGCCTTCCGCGTGCCCCCCGGGGAGGCCCGTCCCGACTGGGCGATCTTCGCCGAACTGGGCCGGCGCCTGGGCTTCGAGGAGCAGTTCCGCTATGGCTCCTCGGCCGAGGTGTTCGAAGAGTTCGCGGCCATCACCGCGGGCCGGGTGTGTGACCTGAGCGGCCTCAGCCATGGGCTGCTGCAGGAGCACGGCCCCCAGCAATGGCCCTTCCCCACCGGCACGGCCCCCGGAGGCGGTGCCCCCCGTCTGCACACCTCCGGCCGCTTCCCCACCCCCTCCGGCCGGGCCCGGTTGATCAGCGAGCAGCCGATGGGCCTGGGGGAACCGCCCGATGCCGACTACCCCCTGGTGCTCACCGTGGGCCGTTACCTGGAGCAGTGGCACACCATGACCCGCACGGGGCAGGTCGAGCGGTTGCTGCGGCCCCACGCCGAGCCGTTGCTGGAGGTCCATCCCGCCGACGCCCGGGCCCACGGACTGGTCGATGGCGGCCGTGCCGAGGTGCGCTCCCGACGGGCTGCCGTGACGGCCCGGGTGCTCGTCACCGACCGCATCCGCCAGGGCACGCTGTTTCTGCCCATGCACTGGGGGGCGGCCCAGGAGCAGGCCTGCGAAGCCAACAGGCTGATGCACGCCCTGGGCTGTCCGATCTCCCAGCAGCCGGAGCTCAAGGCCGCCGCGGTGACCGTGCGTCCCTGCGAGGCAGCGCCAGGCCGTTAAGCGTCGTCGTGGGCGAAACGGCGGTAAAGGAAGTCCAGGGCGTGGTTCCGGTAGTCGTAGTACTCCGGCATCTCCATCAGCTGGGCCCGCTGGCGGGGACGGGGAAAGGGCAGCTCGAGGATCTCGCCGATCGTCGCCGCCGGGCCGTTGGTCATCATCACCACCCGGTCGGCCAGGAACAGGGCCTCATCGATGGAGTGGGTGATCATCAGGATGGTCACCCTGTGCTCCTGCCAGATCTTGAGCAGCTCCTCCTGCAGCTCCTCCTTGGTGATCGGATCGAGGGCGCCGAAGGGTTCATCGAGGATCAAGACCTTGGGCTGCAGGGCCAGGGCCCGGGCGATCGAGACCCGCTGCTTCATCCCCCCCGACAGGCTGGCGGGCTTCTTGTCGGCCGCCTCACTCAGCCCCACCATCGCCAGGTGGCTCTCGACGATCCGGCTGGCGTCGCCATTGCGTTTGAGGTGGGGGAACACGGTGTTCACCGCCAGGGCCACGTTCTCGGCGGCCGACATCCAGGGCAGCAGCGAATAGTTCTGGAACACCACCATCCGGTCCGGGCCGGGTTCCCGGATCGGCACCGACTGCAGCCGCACCTCGCCGCTGGTGGGCTGGCCGAAGCCGGACACCAGATCGAGCAGGGTGGATTTACCGCATCCGGAATGGCCGATCACGCAGATGAACTCCCCTTCGGCCACCTCCATGCTGATGTTGTCCAGCACGGTGTAGGGCCCACCGGGGGTGGGGTAGACCTTGCTGACTCCGTCGATCACCAGGAACGGTTCGGCGGCGCCGCTGGTGGTCGGCTGGGGCGACGTCAGGGTCTGCATCTGGGCGGAGGAGCGGAAAGGAAGGGGAGGGGGTGGGGTCAGCGGCCGGCCGGGGCGGGCACCGGGGCGTCCGGGACCGGGGCGGGCGGCGGCGGCAGGGGCGCCGGGGCCACGGTCACCTGGCCCTTGATCGGCAGGCGGTCGAGGTAGCTGAGGGGATCGAGCGGGTCAAGGCGATCGCCTTCGAACGCCGTCACCGCTGACGGGGGTCGCTCCGCGGCCGGCAGCCCCAGGGCGACGGCCGCGCTCCGGAACAGCGCCCGGTCCTGGACGCGCTCGGTCACCTCCTGCCAGTTGCTGGGGAAGCTGGCCAGGCCCCAGCGGCCCAGCTGGCTGAGGATCCAGACCGCCTCCGCCGGGTTGGGCTCGTTGACCTCGGGGCCGTAGAAGCGGTTGAAGGAGGGCATGGCCGTGGGCGTGCCGGTGCCGCGGTCGTAGGCATCCACCAGTCCCGGACGGATGATCGCCACATCGGTGCCCACGTAGGGAGCCTGGGCCAGCAGGTTGGCCAGCTCCTCGCGGTGGTCCGGGTTCTCGCAATAGCGGCAGGCCTCCAGCAGCGCCTCCACCAGGGCCCGGTGGGTGCGGGGGTAGGCGGTCGCCCAGGCCTCTTTGACCCCCAGCACCTTCTCACCGTGGCCGTTCCACAGCTCCACATCGGTGGCGATCACCGTGCCGAGGCCCTCCAGCACGGCGCGGGAGTTCCACGGTTCACCGACGCAGTAGCCATCGATGGTGCCCGCCTTCAGGGCCGCCACCATCTGGGGCGGCGGGATCACCAGCAGCTCCACGTCCCGCTCAGGGTGGATCCCCGCCGACGCCAGCCAGGCCCGCAGCATCAGGTTGTGCATCGAGGCCGGATGCACCACGGCGAGCACGGGCCTGGACTCCGGATGGGCGGCGATCCAGGCCTTGAAGTCGGCCAGGGTGTTCACCCCGGCCTCGTGGAAGCGGCGATGCAGGGTGATGGCATTGCCGTTACAGCTGAGGGTGAGGGCACTCACCATCGCCAGGGGCGGCTGACCGCCGCAGCCGAGGGTCATGGCGAACGGCATCCCCGCCACCATCAGGGCCCCGTCGAGCACGCCCTGGCGGACGTGGGTCTCGAGGGTTTTCCAGTTGCTCTCGCGCCGCAGCCGCACCTGGGTGAGGCCGTGCCGGGCGAAGAACCCCTTCTCCTGCGCCACCACCAGGGGCAGACAGTCGGTCAGGGGAATGAAGCCCAGCTCCAGGTTGACCTTCTCGAGGCCGTCGGCGGCGATGGCCTCGGCGGGCTTGAGCCGCTGCTGCCGGGCCCGGCGCTGATCCGAGAGGAAGTTGACGATCTCGGCCCGCAGCCCGTAGTAGCGGGGGTGCTCCACCGTGCCCAGCTGGGTGCGGGGCCGGGGCAGGGGCACCTCGATCACCTGATCGATGTGGGCCTCGGGGCCGTTGGTCATCAGCACCACCCGGTCGGAGAGCAGCAGGGCTTCGTCCACGTCGTGGGTGACCATCAGGGCGGTGACCTTCGCCTCCTGGCAGATCCGCATCAGCTGCTCCTGCAGGTTGCCCCGGGTGAGGGCGTCGAGGGCGCCGAAGGGTTCATCGAGGAGCAGCAGCTTCGGCCGCAGCGCCAGGGCGCGGGCGATGGCGACCCGCTGCTTCATGCCGCCGGAGATCTCCCTGGGGTACTTGTCGGCGGCGGCCTTCAGGCCCACCAGCTGGATGTGGTGCTCGATGATCGCGTCCCGCTCCTGGCGGTCCCTGGCGGCGATCACGTTGTCGACGCCCAGGGCGATGTTCTGGCGCACCGTGAGCCAGGGGAGCAGCGAGTAGTTCTGGAACACCACCATCCGGTCGGGCCCCGGATCGGTGACCTGCCGGCCGTTCATCAGGATGCCGCCCTGGGTGGCGGTGGTGAGGCCCGCCAGCAGATTCAGCAGGGTGGACTTGCCGCAGCCGGAGTGGCCCACGAGCGAGATGAACTCACCTTCGGCGATATCAAGGAAGATATCTCTGAGGGCCACGTACTCGCCTCCCCCGGGCAGGGGGAAGGACTGGGTGACGTGATCGACCGTGAACAGGCTGGCCATCGTCAGGCAGCTCCTTTGCTGAGCTTGCGCCCGGCGAAGGCGACGAGACGATCAAGAAGCAGGCCAACGATTCCCACATAGATGATGGCCAGAATGATCTGGCTGGAGCTGGCATCACCTCCTGCGTTGTAGGCATCCCAGATGAAATAGCCAATGCCGCCATCAGCCTTCAACATCTCTGCGGCGACGATCGCCAGCCAGGCCAGGCCGACGGCAATGCGAAGACCAGCAAACACATACGGAATGGTGGCGGGAATGACGATATCTTTGACATAGGCATTCTTGGGCAGTTTCAAAACCCTGGCGACATTGATGTAATCCTGAGGAATCTCTCGGATGCCAATCGCCGTGTTGATAATGATGGGCCAGATCGCCGTGATGAAGATCACGAAGATGGCTGATGTGGTGGAATCCTGGAACACCATGAGGGTGATGGGGAACCAGGCCAGCGGAGGCACGGTCCTCAAGACCTGAATCACGGGATCAAATCCTTTGCCGAGGAATCGATTCATCCCCAGGAGGCCGCCGATCGTGATCCCCACCACAGCGGCCAGTCCATAGCCCACGGCCACCCGCTGCAGCGAGATCAGGATCTGCCAGGCCAGGCCCTTGCTGGTACCCCCATCATCAAAGAAGGGATGGATGATGTAGGGATCCCACGTGTCGATGACGACATTGATGGGGCCTGGCAGTCGGCTGACGCCCAGGATCAGGGACAGCAACTGCCAGATCAGAAGAAAGGTGCCGATGCAGATCAGATAGGGGGACACCCTGGAGACCCAGATCGGCGTGATCCTTTTGGACTGACTGCGTGGTGCTACTGCGCTGAGGGCCATGGGGGAATGGATGGAAGTGGAAGCGTGAAGAGGTCTCGGTGGGTTACCTTCTCAACGTCAGGACATGGCCTTGATCTTCAGGGCGTCCAGGTAGGCCTTTGGATTCTCCGGGTCGAAGACGACCCCGTCGAAGAAGGTTTCCTTGCCGCGGGAATCACTGGCGGGGATAGCCTTCTCCTGCCCGATCGCCTTGGCCGCCTCCTTCCAGAGATCGGCCCGGTTCACCTGGTTCACCAGGGCGTCGATGTCGGTGCTGGCGGGGAGATAGCCCCAGCGCATGTCTTCGACCACGAACCACTGGTCGTGGCTCTTGAACGGGAAGGAGGCATTCTCACTCCAGAAGCGCATGCGATAAGGGCTGTCGGTCACGACGCGACCATCGCCATAGTCAAAGTTGCCGGCCAGGCGGGGTTTGATGTCTTCCACCGAGGCCTTGAAGTACTTGTCCTTCGAGGTGATCTCGCACAGCTCGTCGAGGTTGGCGGGGTCTTCGCACCACATCTGGGCTTCCAGGACCGCCTTCAGCAGGGCCTGGGTGGCTTTGGGGTTCTTCTCCACCCAGTCGGCACGCATCGAGAAGGATTTCTCGGGGTGGAACTTCCACAGTTCACCGGTGACCGCGGCGGTGTAGCCGAGCTTCTTGTTGACGAGGCGCTGGTTCCAGGGCTCGCCGACGCAGAAGGTGTCCATGGTGCCGGTCTGCATGTTCGCAACCATCTGGGGCGGGGGGACCACCACCAGATCGGCGTCCTTGTTGGGGTCGATGCCGTTGGCGGACAGCCAGTACCGCATCCACAGGTCGTGGGTGCCGCCCGGGAAGGTGACGGCAGCCTTGAACTTCCTGCCGGTCTTGGCTGTGGCGGCCACGGCATCGGCGAGCCCCGCCTTGTTGTCGATGGTGAGCTTGTTGGCCAGGAAATCCTTCGAGACCGATAGCC
Organism: Synechococcus sp. UW140; assembly: GCA_943367705.1. Taxonomy (GTDB): domain Bacteria; phylum Cyanobacteriota; class Cyanobacteriia; order PCC-6307; family Cyanobiaceae; genus Cyanobium. The sequence goes on along the minus strand of CALRJV020000001.1, from coordinate 457,878 downwards.
CTTGGCCCTGCAGGTTGAGGCGGGCCAGGGTGGCCATCGGCAGGGGCTGTTTGCTCTTGGTGATCTTCCCCGCCGCCAGCAGCAAGGGCATCGGCGTGAGGATGTGGGCGCCGGCGATGCCGCCGCCGGCCTCCCCCAGTTCCAGGTTGTCGCGGGTGACGGCCCAGGAGGTCTGCTTCATCACCTTCACCTCCGGCATGCCGTGCTTGGCGAAGAAGCCCTTCTCCTTGGCGATGATCAGCGGTGCGGCATCGGTGAGGGCGATGAAGCCCAGGGTCACCCCGGGAACTTCAGGCGCATCGGCGCCACCTCCGGCCGGTGCCGGGGTGGGGGCGGCCGCTTCCTTGGTTCCGCCACAGGCACTCAGCCAGATGGCGCCGGCCGTGGTGCCGGCGGCGGTGATCAGAAACTTGCGACGGGAAAGGTTCGACATGAAGCCTGAAGGGGAGCCAGAGAGGACCGGAGGGGTGCACCGTCAGGTGCAGGTGTTCTCAGGACGGGCTCCACAACGAAGCGCACCGTGCTGGCGAAAAATCGGATTGGCTGGCGCGCAGGCTGACCAGACAGCCCTCAAGAGACCACGACGACAGCCCTGGCCAGAGTCACATCGGTTACCGATTCGGATGTTCGAGGGGCGGGCTCAGGCTTCCGCAGCGGCCAGCAGGCGCCGCAGCCGCTCGCCGCTGCGGGCCACGAGCAGGGCCGTCGCCTGCGTCAGGGCGTCCTCGAGGCGGTCGAAGCGACCGGCGAACCAGAGGTAGGCCGCCACGTTCCAGCGCAGCGCCGGCACCAGGGCCCCTTCGCCGCAGAGGGCCGCCAGGGCCTCGGCCCGCCAGGCCTCCAGGCCCTGCCAGGGCATCTCCGCGCTGGTGATGCCGTGGTCGCGGGGGTGGAGCAGGATCCGTTCGGTGGTTCCCTGGCGCACGCGGGCGGTGATGCCGGCGCGGGAGGTGGGCAGGTCGGTGGAGCCCTCGAGGCCCTTCACCGTCAGCAGGTCGGTCTCGCCGCCGTCCTGCAGGGCCTGCCAGGCACGGGTCTCGGTGGGGGGATGGACGAAGCCGCTCACCAGCAGGTGCTCCCCCCGGTGCGGCGTCCAGAGCAGCTCCAGGCTCGCCACCGGCGGCCGTTTACCGATGGCGTCCCGCACCGGCACCAGCCGCTCCGCCCAGGCGAAATGGTCCGGCTGGTGGGTGAGGGCCAGCCCGTGCCGATCGAGGCGCCGCTGCACCGCTTCCAGCGGCAGGCCAGTGGAAGGGATGCCGATCGCCTCGAACAGTTCGGCCAGGGTGACGCCGAACTTCACCGGCATCGGAGCGCCGCCGTGCAGCACCACCGGCACTGCGTCGCTGGCCAGCACCAGGGCCACCAGGGGCAACAGGGGGGCCGTACGGCTGCGGCCGTCGTAGGGCACCCCGAAACAGAGCGGCCGCCGGCCGGGGGTTTCCAGCACCGGCCCCCAGCGCCGGTAGCTGTCGAGCATGCCGGCGAGCTCGGTGGGGTGGGGCCGGCGGATGCGGTGGGCGATCAGGAAGGCCCCCATCTGGGCATCCGCGACCCGACCCTGCAGCATCAGGTCCATGGCCTCGGCGGCCTCCTGGCGATCCAGGCCGGTGCTGGTGTGCTCGCCGCTGCCCACCTTGCCGATCAGTTCACGGAACCGGGCCCGCTCGGGGCCGAGCGCCTGCAGGCGCACCAGACGCCGATCCTCGGGACCGTTCCGGCGATCCGCCGTCCCCGGCGGGGAGGCGTCAGGTCCGGGGCGGGCCGGTTCTGGTAACAGTGACGACATGGGAGGACAGTTCCATGCCGGAAACTAAAGCCTCCTGATCGGTGGGTCGCGCAGCTTTTCCCGGCGCTCCCCGACACAACGATCCTTCCGGACGACGCAGCTCTCATCGGCGTCCCGGAGTCCTGTCTCGCCGGACCGGCTCGAGACGCGTTCACCCGAAGCCCCGCTTCCCCCTCTCCTGCCTGGCAGGGATCCGTCGCATGGCTGGCCATGCGTGCCGCCTTTTTCGCATGAACAGCACCGAGACCGACATGTCCGCAGCGCCGCCCGCGGAGCTCAGCAAGATCGAGAGGGCCAAGGCCGAGCTCTGTGGGCTGGATCTGGCCCCGCGGCTGGCGGAGCTGGCCGCGGCGGGCTGGGAGTCCCTCGATGAGGCCACCCTGACGATCCGCCTCAAGTGGCTGGGGATCTTCTTCCGTCCCGTCACCCCCGGTCGTTTCATGGTGCGGCTGCGGTTGCCCAACGGCGTGATCCGTGCCGAGCAGCTGGAACTGCTGGCCGACGCCGTCGACCGCTGCGGTGAGCACGGCAGCGCCGACATCACCACCCGCCAGAACCTGCAGCTGCGGGGGCTGCTGCTGGAGGACATGCCCCCCCTGCTGGCGGCGATGGAGCAGGTGGGCCTCACCAGCCGCCAGTCGGGCCACGACAACCCCCGCAACATCACCGGCAACCCCCTGGCCGGCCTAGACCCGGAGGAACTGATCGACACCCGGCCTCTGGTGGACGCCATCCAGGCCCGGCTGCTGGCCGACGACGGCCCCCGCAACCTGCCGCGCAAGTTCAACGTGGCGGTGGGCGGCGCCCCCGACAGCTTCCTGCTCCACAACGACCTCGCCTTCCTGCCGGCGTCCCACCCGCAGGATCCGGCCGGGCCGCTGGGCTTCACGGTGATGGTGGGCGGTTTCTTCTCGGCCCAGCGCAACGAACTGGCCGTTCCCCTCGGCCTCTGGCTGCGGCCCGACCAGCTGCCCGATTTCACCCTGGCCCTGCTGCGGCATTACGACGCCCACGGCAACCGGGCCCAGCGCAACAAAAGCCGGCTGATGTATCTGGTCGATGGTCTGGGGCTGGAGGCCTACCGCGATGCCGTAGTGGGGGCCTACCGGCAGCTGGCCGGATCGGCGGCAACGGCTCCGCTGCCCCATGACGGCCGCCATCTGGTGGTGCGGCCCCCCCGCGACGGCCTGGGGCTCCAGGCCCAGAAGCAGGCGGGCCTCCACTGGGCAGGCCTGCACGTGCCGATGGGGCGCCTCGACGCCGCCTCGATGCTGGAGCTGGCTCGCCTGGCCCGCACCCACGGCAGTGGAGAGCTGCGCCTCACCGAGGCCCAGAACGTGCTGATCGTGAACGTGCCGAGCGATCGGCTCGCGGCCCTGGAGGCCGAACCCCTGCTGGAACGGTTCCGCCTGGAGCCCGGTGCCCTGCAGGCCGAGGCGGTGAGCTGCACGGGCAGCCGCTACTGCAGCTTCGCCCTGATCCCCACCAAGCGCACCGCCCAGGCGGTGATCGACGAACTGGAGCGGCGCCTGGAGCTGCCGGAGGCCGTGCGCAGCCACTGGACCGGCTGCCCCAACGCCTGCGGCCAGCCCTACATGGGCCAGATCGGCCTGATGGGGGCCAAGGCCCGCCAGGACGGCCAGATGGTGGAGGCGGTCAAGATCTTCCTGGGGGGCCGCCTGGATCAGGACCCGCAGCTGGCCGAGCTGCACGGGAAGGCGGTGCCCCTCTCCGAGCTCCCGGATGTGCTCGAAGGGTTGCTGGTGGAACGCTTCGGTGCCCGGCGGCGGGCCGCGCCGTGAGCGCTCCGTGACGACCGCCCGCGCTCCCTGGGATCCCCGGCAGCTGCCGGCCGGCGGCAGCCCTGAGCGCTGGCCCTGGCTGCAGGGCCTGCGGCGGGCCCGAGACCTTGATCTGGAGCCCTGGCTGCAGGCGGTCGAAACCGGATCGCTGCTGCCCACCCCGGATCTTCTCTCCGCCCTGGCGGAGCGGCTCGACGGCCCGGCGGCGGCACGGCTGCTGGGCTGGTGGCTGGCCCAGCCCGCCGCCGACCCCTCCCTGCTGGCCGTGATCGGTCGCCACCGCCGCCCCCGCTGTCGCGCCCTGCTGCGGCAGGCCCTGGCCCCGACCGCCGCAGCCCTCGCCGACGGCTCCGCTGCCGGGGCACGGGCCGCGCTGCTGCTGCCCCTGCTGGGCCATCAGCGCCACCCGGACGATTTCCCCCTGCTGCGGGACCGGGCGCTGGCGCCGTTGCCGCTGCAGCAGCGCCGGGCCGCCCTGGAGGGCCTGGCCGTGGGGCTCGGGGCCTGGCCCCCACTCCCCCTGCGCCAGGCGCTCGGCGTCCTGGTGGGGGATCTGGACCCTGCCCTGGCCGCCACGGCCGTGGATCTGCTGGCCCGTCTTCCTGGGGGAGCCCAGGACCTGGCCGCCCTGGATCGGCGCCGCCTGGCCCCGGAGCTGGCGCGGCGGGTTGAGCGGCGCCTGGCGGCCGGGCGATCATGAGCGCACCCCCGCGTCCGTGAGGCGAGGCCGATGTTCCGTCACCTGCTGGTGCCCACCGACGGCTCCGATCTCTCCGACGGCACGATCCGCCGGGCGGTGAGCTTTGCCCGCGAGGCGGGGGCCTCCATCACCTTCCTGCATGTGCTCGCCAACCTGTCGCTGCCGCCCCAGGGCTCCCTCTACGGCGATCCGGTGCTGCTGGATCCGGCCGTGGTGGAGCATTTCAGTCAGGCGGAGCGGGCCTATGCCGATGAGCTGCTGGGGCGGGCCAGGGCCCTGGCCGAGGAGGCCGGGGTCCCCTGCGACACCGCCGTCGGGGACCATCCGGTGGTCTACGAGGCGATCATCGACGCCGCCACGCGCCACGGTTGCGACCTGATCTTCATGGCCTCCCACGGCCGCCGCGGCCTCGCCGGCCTGCTGCTGGGCAGCGAGACCCAGCGGGTGCTGACCCACAGCGAGCTGCCGGTGCTGGTGTTCCGGCGCCCCGGGCCCGCCGCCGGCAACGCTCAGGAGGCGCCCTCGGCTCCGGCCTCCTGAAGGCGCCAGCGGCGCACCACCTCGGCCACGTCCAGACCGTCGAGGTCGACCTGGGCATTGAGGCGCTGCATGGTGGCGGCCGGGATCCGGCCGGCCAGCGCCGCGATCGCAGGCACCAGCTCCGGGCGCCGCCGCAGGGTGGCCGCGTTGAACACGGGCACGGCGTCGTAGGGGGGGAAGTAGTGGCGGTCGTCCTGCAGCTGCTGCAGGTCGAGGGCCGGGATCAGGCCGTTGGTGGTGTCCCCGGCGATCAGGTCGACGCGCCCCTCGGCCAGGGCGCGGTAGGTGAGGCCGAGATCCATGGCCTCGGGCGGCTGGGCGAAGCGCAGCCCATAGCGGCGGGCCAGGCCGGCGAAGCCGTCGGGGCGGTTGAGGAACTCGTAGCCGAAGCCCGCCCGCCAGCCGGGGGTGTGGGGGGCCGCCTCGCTGATCGTGGTGATCCCCAGCCGCCGCGCCTCGGAGCGGCGCACCAGGATCGCGAAGCTGTTCTCGAACCCCAGGGACGGGAACACGGTGAGGCCGAAGCGCTCGCCATACAGCCGGCGCGTCTCCTCGAACACCTGCCGCGCCGGATCCGCCGTTTCCGGTCCTGGCGGCGGCTGGGCGAGCAGGGTGGTCCAGGCGGTGCCGGTGTACTCCACATAGCCGTCGATGCGGCCGCTGCGCACGGCGGCGTGGATCAGGCCGGTGCCCCCCAGGCCGAAGTCGCGCTGCACCTTCAGCGGCGTGGCGGCCTCGATCTGCTGAGCCAGCAGTTCCCCCAGGATCAGCTGCTCGGTGAAGCTCTTGCTGCCGATCCGCACCGTGCCGGCACTGGTGCCGGTGGGCGGCAGCAGCTTCAGCGCCAGCACCGCGCCCAGGGCGAGGCCGGCCAGGCCCCAGGCGAGCCGCAGGGCCCGCCGCCGGCCGGTGGCGCCGGTCCCGCTGGGGCGCCGGGCCAGCCGCCGCTCCAGCAGCCCCAGGCCGCCGTCGGCGAGCAGGGCGATGGCGGCGGCCGGCAGGGCCCCCGCCAGGATCAGGCCGTTGTTCACCGTGGCGATGCCCCGGAAGATGAACACCCCCAGGCCGCCGGCGCCGATGGCGGCGGCGATGGTGGCCACGCCCACGCCGATCACCGTGGCCACCCGGACGCCCGCCATCAGGGTGGGCAGGGCCAGGGGCAGCTCCACCCGCAACAGCACCTGGCGGCCGCTGAGCCCCAGGGCCCGGCCCGCCTCCTTCAGCCCCGGGGGCACCTGGGCCAGGCCGGTGACCAGCCCCCGCAGCAGGGGCAGCAGGGCGTAGAGGGTGAGGGCCACGATCGCCGGGGTGGTGCCGATGCCCCCCAGCAGCGGCACGGTGAGCAGCAGGCCGAAAATCGCCAGGCTCGGCACCGTCTGCACCGTGCTGGCGGCCGCCAGCACCGGCCCGGCCCAGCGGGGCCGGCGGCTGATCCAGAGGCCCAGGGGCAGGCTGATCGCCAGGGCCAGGCCGATGGCGCTGCCCACCAGCAGCAGGTGCTCACCGCTGCGCTGCAGGATCTCCCCCGCCAGGGCGCTGTCCCACCAGGCCGGCGGCCAGCGGGAGGTCATGGCGCCTCGGCCGGCTTCGGGGCCCGGGTGGCCAGGAACACCGGCACGCTCACACCGATCAGCAGCAGGGCCCAGCCGCTGTTGGCCGTGTCGTTGCGCAGGGCGCCGACAAGGAACGCGATCGACCCCACCAGCACGATCGCGGTGCTCCACGGGTGGCCCCAGGCCCGGTAGGGCCGCGGCCGCTCCGGCTCCTTGATCCGCAGCACGAACAGGCAGGCAATGCCCACCAGGTAAAGGCTGACGTAGAGGAAGGCCGCCAGCCCCAGCAGGATGGTGAAGTCCCCGCCCAGCACCAGCAGGGCCGACGCCAGGCTGGTCAGCACCAGCGCCACGGTGGGGGTGCCGCCCCTGTTCACCCGGTCGACCAGGGGGCTGAACAGCTTGTCCCGGCTGAGGCCGTAGAGGATGCGGGGGGCGCCCATGATCGAGGCGTTGATCAGCCCCGCCAGGGACAGCAGCGCCAGCACGGTGATCGCCTGGCCGCCGAAGGCGCCGAACAGCAGGGCGGCCGCATCGGCCACCGGCAGGCTGGAGACGGCGATCACCGGCAGCGGCAGCACCAGCAGCAGGGCCAGGTTGAACAGGGTGTAGAGGGCGATCACCGCCAGCACGCCGCCGATCAGGGAGCGGGGCAGGTCCTCCTGGGGTTCGCTGAACTCCTCGGAGAAATAGATCGGGCTGTGCCAGCCGTCGTAGGTGGTGATGATCGCCTGCAGGGAGAACACCAGCGCCACGGTCAGTCCCGTCCAGCCCACCGGGGCCAGGCCCGCCGGATCGGTGGGGATCGCCGCGGCGGCGGCGGCCCGGGTGTCGGGGCCGCCCAGCAGGAAGCAGGCCGCCACCACCGCCAGGAACGCGACCGCCTTGGCCAGGCTCAGCAGCTTCTGGCTGCCGCTGCCGGCCTCCACCCCCAGCAGCTGGATCAGGGTGAACAGCAGCAGCACCGCCAGCCCCACCAGCTTTCCGTGGGGCTCCAGCCCCGGCAGCAGGAAGGCCGCGTACTCGCCGATGGTGACCGCCACCCAGGCGATGCCGGTGCAATGGCCGACCCAGTCCATCCAGCCCACGGTGAAGCCGGCGGCATCCCCGAAGCAACGCCTGGCGTAGACGTACCAGCCGCCGGCCAGGGGCAGGCTGGCCCCCAGCTCCGCCACGGCGTTGGCGCCGAGCAGGGCGTAGAGGCCGCCGGCCAGCCAGGCCGCCACCACCCAGGGGCCGCTGCCCAGCTGGGATGCCACAAGGCCGGGCGTGCGCAGGATGCCGGCGCCGATGGTGCCTCCCACCGCGCCGGCGATGCCGAAGCTCACCCCCAGCACGCTCAGCAGGCGGCCCGGGGTCTGGGGGCTTTGGGCGGTTGACGCCGGGTCCGGGGTCAGCGGATCGGGGGGAGCGGAGGGGGTCAGGAGGCGATCACCCGTTCCAGCAGCCCGTGCAGCTCCTCCAGTTCGTGGCGGCTCAGCAGCCAGTCGCCCTCCAGATCCTTGGTGACGCGGGCCTCGAGGATCCAGCCATCCTCCGTGCGCACGACGGCGAAGTGGGGGGACTGGAAGGGGGCGGCCATGGGCTGGCGGGAGGGGGGCGTTACCTCCTGCTTAGCCAGGGCCGGTGGGGCGGGCAGCGCCAGATCCGCCAGCAGCGGCGGCGGCCCCAGCTGCTCGAGCCGGAACGTGGCGCCGTAGCTGGGTGTGGGGCGCTGGGAATAGAAGCGGGCGGGGGCGGGCCTGCCCAGGCGGACGCGGGCTCCGGCCACCAGGGCGGCGGCCCGGCTGCGGGTCCGCAGGGCGCCCAGCACCAGCGACTGCAGCCAGTCGGGCGCGGTGCTCCAGCCCAGGGCGGCGCAGGTCTGGCCGTCCAGCAGGCCCATCAGCCCCCGCCGCAGGGCGGGGCGCAGGGGAGCGGGCCAGTCGGCCAGGAGCATGGCCAGGGTGGCGTCGGCGATGCGCCGGTTGGTGGCCGCCGGGGCGAAGGCCTGCCGCTCCACCCGCTCGTTCAGCGCCAGCAGGTCCACCAGGCTGGGTGGCAGCGCCGCGATGCCCATCCGCTCGCCCACCCCGCGCCAGAACTGGAACAGGTGCTCCTGCTCCAGGGGGGTCAGGGGCCGCCAGCCGTAGCGGGCCAGCCAACGGATCGGCTCGGCCACGAAGGTGGAGAGCACGTAGAGGAAATCGTCGTTGCCGATCGCGTAGTGGCCGTGGATGCGGTTCATGCGCGCGATCACCGCGGCCCCGGCCGGGCTGTCCAGGCCATGGCGCAGCAATTCGGCCACCATCAGTCCGGTGTCGTCGTAGCGCTTGCGGGGCAGGCGCTCGAACTCCCCGGTGCGGGCCAGCAGGCCGGAGATGGACGGCACGCAGAAGGTCTTGAGCAGGGCCAGCTCCAGGGCCCGGGTGAGGTCCCAGGGAAACAGCTGGCCCGCCAGGTGATGGGCGGTGGCTTCGGCGGCCCGCAGGGTGGCGTCGGCGGCAGGGTCGGTGGGGGAGCGCATCGGGGGCCTCAGAAGCGGGAGCCCGGCTGCAGCAGGAACGACTCCTCCTCGGGGCTGCTCGGCCGCCCCAGGGCCTGGTTGCGGTGGGGGAAGCGGCCGAAGCGGGCGATCACCGCCTGGTGGCGGCGGGCGAAGTCCGCGGTGCGGGCGTCGGTGAGGCGCTCGAACAGGGGCCGCCCCAGCTCCTGCAGCGCCGGATCCTCGCTGTGCATCAGGGGCATCAGCCAGAACGGCCGCCGTTCCGGGGCCGGCTCCGCCTCCACCCAGCCGGCCTCCAGGGCCCGCAGGGTGAGGGCCTGGGCCAGCCCGTCCCCGGCGAAGGCGCGGGCCTGGTCACGCCAGATCTGACGGGGGAACTGGTCGAGCACCAGCAACAGGGCCAGGGCCTCGGCGGCGTTCTCGCCCCAGGCGGCCCGATCGCCGGCCAGGGCCTGGTCGGTGAGTGCCCCGAACCGTTCCCGCACGATCCGGTCGCGGTCGGGACCGGGGCGGAACCAGGCGGAGGGGGGCGTTTCCTCGAACCAGAAGCGCAGCACCTCCTGCGGCGTCGGCATGGCTCAGACGAGGAATCGGTTCAGGAGAAATGGAAGCACCATCAGCAGCAGGGCGATGGACACCAGGGCCGGCAGGTGGCTGATGGCGTAAGGAACCACCATCAGCAGCACCCCGCAGCCCAGGGCCACCGCATGGGCCTGCTTCTTGCCATAGATCGTGTAGCCCAGGCCCACTGACCCGATCAGCAGCGCCAGCAGCTGGCTGATGCTCGGATCGCTGCGCATGGATCCTGGCCTGGAGAGGCGGACGCCCCCATGCTGGGGCTCCCATCGCCCTCCTGCCCACCCATGACCCACCTGGTGGTGCTCCAGCACCTGGAGCGGGAAGGCCCGGGCCGTTTCGGCGAGGAGGCCCGACGCCGGGGCTGGACGGTGACGGTCTGCCGTCCCGACCTGGGGGAGCCGATGCCCCGGCTCGGGCCCGACCAGGCCCTGTTGGTGCTGGGGGGACCGATGGGGGTGGGCGACATCGGATCGCCGTCCTTCCCCTGGCTGGAGGCGGAGGTGGCCCTGCTGCGGGAGTGCCTGGCCTGCGAGCGCCCGGTGGTGGGGCTGTGCCTGGGGGCCCAGCTGCTGGCCTTCGCCGCCGGCGGCCAGGTGGTGCCGCTGACGGCGGGGGACCCGCCGGTGAGGGCCTACGAGGTGGGCTGGGGGCCCGTGGACTGGACACGGCCCGAGGGGCAGGAACCGGTGCTCGCCGGGCTCGGGGCCGGCCTGCCGGCGCTCCACTGGCACGGGGACCGGATCCGGCTCCCCGCCGCCGCCACCCTGCTGGGCTCGACGCCCCTCTGCAGCGAGCAGATGTTCCGCATCGGCCACCATGCCCACGGGCTCCAGTTCCACGCGGAGGTGACGGATGCCGCCCTGGAGCTCTGGCTCGAGGAGGACGGCGACTACGTGCGCCAGGCCCTGGGACCCGACGGGGTGGAGCAGATCAGGGCCGGGCGGGAGCGCTGGGGGCAGGAGGTGGAGCGCCAGGGGCGACAGTTGATCAACAACCTGCTGGATCGGATGGGTGCTCTGCTGGGGGGCTATCCCCTGCTCTGAGGGCCTGTTCGCCGGCCAGCGCGTCGGCCAGCTCCTGGGGCTCGGGCCGCCGCAGGCGATGGGCGATCAGCTCGCGGAAGCGGCGCTGGTCGGCACCCAGCGCCTCCGCCCGCTCCAGCCGCCGCTGCGCCGTCCATTCCCTCCCGGGGCTCGGCGTCGCCATGCGCGGCGGCCTCCTTACGGTGATCCCTAGGGTGAGGGGCATGCCTGGGATCATCGCAAGCCCCCTTCTGCTGGTGGTGCATGGCCGTGCCGGTGGCGTCATCCCCGCCGAACTGCAGGCCCTGGCCAGGGAGCTGGAGGCGGGGCGCGGGGCTCCGGTGGGGTTGGAGGCCCTGACGGCGGGCGAGCCGCCGGATGCCCCCTGCGGCAGCGCCGCCGCCCCCCTGGCGCTGGTGCCCCTGTTCCTCCTGCCCGGCAGCCATGCGCGCCGGGACGTGCCGCGGATCGCCGAGCGCTGCCGCCGGGGCGGGCCCGTGCGGCGCCTGCCGTTCCTGGGGGCCTGGCCCGCCTGGCAGCGGGCCCTAGCCGCCGAGCTGGCGGAGCTGCCGGCGCCGCTGGAGGCTGCTCTCGAGGCGGGCGGACCCCCTGCGCCGGCGGGGCCCTGGCTGCTGCATCACCCGCTGGAGGGGCCGCTTGGGGCGGCGTTCCTGGCCCACCTGGAGGCGGTCACCGGTGGCCGCTGCCGCGCCACTCCATACAGTGCCCCCAACCCCGAGGATGCTCCGCTGCCCCTGTCCGGCCCCGCCCTGCCCCTGGCCCTGGCGGCCAACCGGCTCACCGACGCCCTGCCGCCGTCGCTGGGCCTGCCGCTGCTGCAGCGGCCCCGGTTCCGGGCCGTGGTGCTGAAGGCCCTGATGGCACTGCCATGACGGAGCCATGACCGACGAGACCCTGGCCCCCAGTGTCGATGACGGCCCCGGGACCGTGTACCTGGTGGGGGCGGGCCCCGGGGATCCGGACCTGCTCACCCTGCGGGCCCACCGGCTGTTGCAGCAGTGCGACGCCCTCGTCTACGACTCCCTGGTGCCCACCGCCCTGCTGGATCTTGTGCCCGAGGGGTGCGAGCGCCATTTCGTGGGCAAGCGCCGCGGCCACCATTCGGTGCCCCAGCCCAGCACCAACGCCGTGCTGCGGGAGCTGGCCGGCCGCCGGCGGCTGATCGTGCGCCTCAAGGGCGGCGATCCGTTCCTGTTCGGCCGCGGCGGGGAGGAGGCGGCCCACCTGGCCGCCCACGGGATCCCGGTGCAGGTGGTGCCGGGGGTGACCGCCGGCATCGCCGCCCCCGCCTACGCCGGCATTCCGGTCACCCACCGGCGGGCGGGATCGAGCGTCACCTTCGTGACCGGCCACGAGGAGATCGACAAGCGCCGCCCCGGCGTCGACTGGCGCGGCCTGGCCCGCAGCAGCGACGGCCTGGTGATCTACATGGGCCTGCACAACCTGCGCCACATCATTGCGGAGCTGATTGCGGGCGGACTGGCCACCACCACGCCCGCCGCCGTGATCCAGCAGGGCACCGTGCGGGGCCAGCGGCAGCTGGTGGCCACCCTGGCCGAGCTGGCCGACCGGGTGGAGGCCGAGGCCTTCGCCTCACCCTCGATCGTGGTGGTGGGTGCCGTGGTGCAGGAGCGGGTGCCGTCCTGCGCCCCGTCGCCCGCCGATGTGGCGATGCCGATACCCTTCTGAGGCCACCGACTCCGCCGCCGATGGCCACCCCCCTGCCCCGACGCGCAGCGGTTGCCACCCTGGTGGCCGGTTGTCTGCTCGTCGGTGCCCTGGTGGCTGCGGCGGGCGGCCGCCAGGGCGGGGCCAGGGCCGCGGCCCCGCCGCTGCTGGTGAGTGCGGCGGCCAGCCTCTCGGGGCCGCTGCAGGCTCTGGCGGTTCCCTTCGCCAGGGGCCAGGGGGCGGCGCCGCCCCAGTTCAACTTCGGCGCCTCCGGGCTGTTGCAGCAGCAGATCCAGCAGGGGGCGCCGGCGGATGTGTTCCTCTCCGCCGGGGTCCGGCCGATGGACAGCCTGGAGAAGGCGGGTCTGCTGCTGGCGGGCAGCCGCCGGGATGTGCTGGGCAACCGGCTGGTGCTGGTGGTGCCGGCCCGGGCGCCGCGACGACCCCTGGACATCCCTGGCCTGGCGGGCCCCGGGGTGCGGCGCATCGCCATCGGTGACGGCACCGTGCCCGCCGGCGACTACGCCCGCCAGGTGCTGAACCATTTCGGCCTGAGCGCTGCCGTGGCCCCGAAACTGGTGCCCCTGGGGTCGGTGCGGGCGGTGGCCCGGGCGGTGGCCGACGGCAACGTGGACGCCGGCTTCGTCTACCGCAGCGATGCGGTGCAGCTGGGGGGGCTGCGGGTGGTGGCCACTGCCCCGCTCGCCAGCCATGCCCCGATCCGCTACAGCGGCGCGGTGCTGCGCGGCAGCCGCCAGCCCCAGCTGGCCCGCGCCTACCTGCGATCCCTGGGCAGTCCCGCCGCCCGCGACCTGTTCCGCGGGGAGGGCTTCGAGATCCTGCCCGGCCGGTCCCCCTGATGGAGGCCGGCCCCGGCCTGTCGCCCCTGGTGCTGTCGCTGCGCAGCGCCACCCTGGCGGTGCTGCTGGTGCTCCCGGCCGGCTTCCTCGCCGCCGCTCGGGTGCGGCGCTGGCGGGGCGCGCCGCGCGCCACGGCCGACCTGCTGCTGCTCTCCCCCCTGGTGCTGCCGCCCACGGTGCTGGGGTTCGTGCTGCTGCAGCTGCTGGGCCGCTACGGCCCCCTGGGGGAACCCCTGGCGCGGCTGGGGCTGGAGCTGGTATTCAGCTGGCCCGCCACGGTGCTCAGCGCGGCGGTGGTGGCCTTCCCGCTGATGTACCGCACCCTGCTGGCGTCGCTGGAGCAACTGGATCCCGCTCTGGAGGGGGTGGCCCGCAGCCTGGGGGCGGGGCCGTGGCGGGTGTGGCGGCGGATCACCCTGCCCCTGGTGCTGCCGGGGCTGGGGGCGGGCCTGAGCCTGAGCTACGCCCGGGCCCTGGGGGAGTTCGGCACCACCCTGATGCTGGCGGGCAACATCCCCGGCCGCACCCAGACCCTGCCCCTGGCGATCTACGCGGCCGTCGATGCCGGCGACCTGTCCCGGGCCTGGGCATGGACCGGCCAGGTGCTGCTGCTGAACGGGCTCTGCCTGGGACTGGTGCAGCTGTTCCTGAGCCGCTCCCGCCGGCCGCGGCAGCCGGGCACCCTCGCCGCGGCGCCCGCAACGGCCCTGCCTCCGCCGCCCCAGCAGCCCCCGAGGCCTCCGCTGCCCCCCCTGGCGCCCGACCGTCCCTTCGCCCTCTGCTTTGCGCTCCGGCAGTGCCACGCTGACTTCCGCTTCGACCTGGCCCTCGATACCTCTTGCCGCCGGCTGGCGATCCTGGGCCCTTCCGGAGCGGGCAAGAGCCTGCTGCTGCGCCTCCTGGCCGGGCTGGAGCGTCCCCGGGCCGGCCGGATCGAGCTCAACGGCCGGGTGCTGTTCGATGCGGAGCGGGGCATCGACCTGCCTCCGGAGCGGCGCCGCATCGCCGTGATGCTTCAGAACGATGCCCTCTTCCCCCACCTGAGCGTGGCCGCCAATGTGGGCTTCGGCCTGGCCCACCTGCCGCCGGCCGAACGCCACGCCCGGGTGGCGGCCCAGCTGGCGGCGGTGGGGCTGCAGGGGCAGGCGCGGCTGTTCCCCGCCCAGCTCTCGGGGGGCCAGCAGCAGCGCACGGCCCTGGCCCGGGCCCTGGTGACCGATCCGGACCTGCTGCTCCTCGATGAGCCCCTCTCCTCCCAGGACACCCACCGCCGCCAGCACCTGCAGCAGCTGATGGAGGACCTGACGGCCCGCTCCCGGGTGCCCACCCTGCTGGTGACCCACGACATGGAGGAGGCCTACCGCCTGGGCGAGGAGCTGCTGGTGATCGACCGGGGGGCGCTGCTGCGCCACGGCCCCCGCAGGGAGGTGTTCGAGCGGCCCGGGGCCGTGACGGTGGCGCGGCTCATGGGCTGCAGGAACATCTCGGCGGTGCAGTGGCTCGGGCCCACCCGGCTGCGGGCCCTGGCCTGGGGCCTGGACCTGGAGCTGCCGGAGCCCTCGGAGGCGGCCTTCAGCCACGTGGGCCTGCGGGCCCACCAGCTGGAGCTGGCCACTGCCCCCGTGCCCGGGGCGAGCCACCACTGGACCTGCCGGGTGGTGCGGGTGAGCGAGGGGCCGCGCCATGTCAGCGTCTCGGTGGTGCCCCGGGCCAGCCCCGCGGAAGCGAGCCTCCCAGGGGGTGGGCCCATCGAACCGATCCTGGTGGAGCTGCCCCGAAGGGCCTGGAGCACCCTGGCTCCGGCCGCGGCGAGCGGCCCCCTGGTGCTCTCCCTGCCGGTTGGCGGGCTGCTGCCGCTGCGATGAGCGCCATGCTGGGTGGACCATCCCGACGCCTCCGCCCCGGCATGAGCCAGCCCGGCCTTTCCCACCTCAACGCCGCAGGCCAGGTGCACATGGTGGAGGTGGGCGACCGCCCCGCCAGCGACCGCCGCGCCGTGGCCGAGGGCCACATCACCATGGCGCCCGAGGTGCTGGCCCTGGTGCTGGAGGGCCGGGCGGCCAAGGGGGATGTGCTGGCGGTGGCCCGGGTGGCGGCGATCCAGGGTGCCAAGCGCACCTGGGAGCTGATTCCCCTGTGCCATCCGATCGCCCTCACCGGCCTGGAGGTGCGGATCGAGCCGACCGCCGACGGCAGCGGGCTGCGGCTGGAGGCCAGCGCCCGCACCACCGGCGCCACCGGCGTGGAGATGGAGGCCCTGACGGCGGTGCAGGTGGGCCTGCTCACCCTCTACGACATGGTGAAGTCGGCTGATCCGGCCATGACCATCGGCCCGGTGCGGCTGCTGCGCAAGGAAGGGGGGCGCCGTGGCCCCTGGGAGCACCCCGCCGTGCGAGGCATGGCCGGGGAGAGCGATGGCTGAGCCGTTCCCCCGCGAAGGCCTGCCCCTGGAGGAGGCGCGGCGTCGGGTGCTGGCGGCGCTCACCCCGCTGACCGGCCGTGAGCGGCTGCCGCTGGCGCGCTGCCTGGGCCGGGTGAGCGCCGAGCCGGTGCGGGCCGCCGAGGCCGTGCCGGGGTTCCGGGCCTCGATCATGGATGGCTACGCCATCGCCGACGCCGAGGCCCCCAGCCCTGGCCGCCGCTGGTCCCTGGTGGGCCGTTCCGCCCCCGGCGCGCCCTACGGAGCTGTGCTGACAGCGGGGGAGGCGATCCGGATCCTCACCGGCGCGCCCCTGCCGGAGGGGGCCCGGCGGGTGCTGCCCCAGGAGCTGGTGACGCCCGATCCCGCTGCCGACAGCCTCGTACTCACCGGAGACGCGGGCCCCAACCCCTGGATCCGCGCCCCCGAGGAGGAGGCCGCCGCCGGCGACGAACTGCTGCCGGCCGGCGTGCGCCTGGGGGCCGCCGCCCTGGGGCGGCTGGCCAGCTGCGGCGTGGCGGCGCTGGATGTGAACGTCCAGCCGCGGGTGGGGCTGCTGATCAGCGGCGATGAGCTGGTGGCGGCCGGCGCGGCGCGGGGGCCGGGCCAGATCTGGGAGAGCAACGGCACCCTGCTGCGCGCCCTGCTGGAGCGGCTGGGCTACCCCGTCAGCGAGCAGCGGGTGGTGGCCGACGATCCGGCCGCCCTGCGCCGGGCGCTGCTGGAGCTGGCAGAGGGATGCGACGTGGTGGTGAGCACCGGCGGCGTGTCGGCCGGCGACAGCGACTGGATCCGGCCCCTGCTGGCCGAGCTGGGGGAGGTGGGCTTCTGGAAGCTGTTCCTCAAGCCCGGCCGGCCCTTCGCCTTCGGTCGGCTGGGGCCTTGCCCCTTCTTCGGCCTGCCCGGCAACCCGGTGGCCGCGGCGGTCACGGCCCTGCA
Organism: Synechococcus sp. UW140; assembly: GCA_943367705.1. Taxonomy (GTDB): domain Bacteria; phylum Cyanobacteriota; class Cyanobacteriia; order PCC-6307; family Cyanobiaceae; genus Cyanobium. The sequence goes on along the minus strand of CALRJV020000001.1, from coordinate 441,501 downwards.
GCTGCTCTGGCCGGCCCTGCAGCAGCTGGAGGGGGGCGAGGTGGTGCTGCTGCCGCGGCTGAAGGTGCGCCTGGCCTCGGCCCTGAAGCGGGGCGCCGGCCGGCCCGAACTGGCCCGGGCCCGACTGGCGGTGGATGGTGACGGCGCCCTGCTGGCGCAGGTGGAGGGCAGCCAGGCCTCCTCCCGCATCGGCTCGCTGCAGGGGGCCGACCTGCTGCTCGAGATCCCCGCCGAGGCGGGTGCCCTGGAGGCCGGCACGGAGCTGTGGGCCCAGCTGCTGCGGCTGCCCCTGCTCTGAGTCAGGTCGCCCCGTCGCCGGTTGGCCGGGGGGCAGGGATCGGCGCCGGGAGGCCGTCGATGCTGCGGCGGTTCTTGCGCTTCCAGTAGCGCTCCAGGCCGTCGTCTCCTTTGCGGCGCGCCCAGCTGTCGAGCTCGGTGCGGTCGCCCCCGTAGCTGTAGCGGGGCACCGCCATGCCGCAGGAGGTCTGGACCCGTTCGATGGCCAGATCGAAGATCTGGCGGGCGCCGGCCAGGGGCTCGAAATGGCCGAACAGGGCGTCCCAGCCGTGCTCGCCCCGCTGGATGGCGCGGGCGGTGCCGTAGAGCCGCAGGATCTGGGGCGGGCCCTCGAAGGCGCAGAACATCAGGGTCATGCGCGGGCACGCCTGCACGTGGGCGGCGGTTTCGTTGCCGCTGCCGGTGAGGTTGAGCCAGATGACGCGGCGCTCGTTGAGCACCCGCAGCGCATCACGCCCCTTGGGGGACACGTTCACCGTGCTGTCCGCTGTGGCGGTGCCGACGAAGAAGAGCTTCTGGGCGGCGATGAAGCCGATCTGGTCGGTCGTGAGGGCGTCGCTGGACTGGCCCATGGAACGGGGTGCGAGGGAAGGGGAGTGGAAGGGTTCACAGCGGGGTGTTGCCGGCCACCCAGGTGCCGCTGCCGCCGCTCCACTCCCGTTTCCAGAAGGGGGCGTGGTGCTTGAGATCCTCCAGCAGCTCCTGGACGCAGCGCAGGGCGGGACCGCGGCGGTCGGCCTGGACGGCCACCAGCACGATGGCTTCCCCAGGCCGCACCCGCCCCACCCGGTGCGCCACCAGTACCGCGCCCACCCCGTGGCGCACCGCGCAGGCCTCGGCAAGGACCCGCAGCTGGGCCTCGGTCATGCCGGGATAGTGCTCCAGTTCCAGGGCCTCCAGGGGCGCGCCGGCGGCGGTGGTGGGGCGGACGCGGCCGATGAAGTGGCTTTCGGCGGCTGAGCCCGTGGCGTCGGGCCCGCCGTCGGCAGCCAGGCTCCGCTGCCAGGCCACCAGCCGCTCCAGCGGCTGAAAGGGGGCCTCCAGGAGCTGCACCACGATCGGGGGGGCCGGGCGGACGGGGCTGGCGGTGGACATCGGTCAGCCTCCGGTGATCGGGGGCAGGAAGGCCACCTCGTCGCCGGGGGAGAGGGGGCTGTCGGGGGCGGCGAAGGCCTGGTTGATGGCCACCCGGACCGTCGCCGGCAGCTCGGTGCTCGCCGCGCCGGGTCCACCGTCCAGGGCCAGCTGCCGCCAGAGATCCGCGGCGGTGGTCCGCTGGGCGCCGGGGCGGGCGTCGAGGTGGATGAGGCGTTCGCCCCAGCCGGCCTGTTCGCGCAGGCCGGCGAACAGGCGCACGCGCAGGGGGGGGGCGTTCTGGTGGGTCATGGGTTCAGGCGGAGAGGCCGACCTGGCTGTGCAGGGACCGGCAGACCACCCGGTTGCGGCCATGGCGTTTGGCTTCGTAGAGGCAGTTGTCGGCCAGCTGCAGCAGCCGGTCGGCGTCGCACTCGGCCATCGCGCTCGGATCCCAGGCCGCGATGCCGATGCTGACGGTGAGGACGTTGCCCGTGGCCGCTCCCGGGTGGTAGATGCCCTTGTCCTGGATCGACTCGCGCAGCTTCTCGCACAGGAGCAGGGAGGCATCGGCATCGGTCTTGGGCAGGATGATGGCGAATTCCTCGCCCCCCAGCCGGGCCACGAAGTCGCTTTTTCGGCGCAGGGATGTCCGCAGGGCATCGGCGATCTCTTTGAGGCATCGGTCGCCGTAGGCGTGGCCCAGAACATCATTCACCACCTTGAACTGATCGATGTCGATCAGCGCCAGGGACAGGTTGACCTGGGCGGCTCTGGAGGCGGAGACATTTCCCTTCAGGAAGGAATCGAAGCTGCGGCGATTGGCGAGCTGGGTGAGGGGATCCAGCATCGCCAGCCGTTTCGAGCGCTCGCTTTCGAAGGCATAGAACAGCAGGCTCAGCAGGCTGCTCATCGCTTCGATGCGTTGCACCTCCTGGTCGCTGAAGACGCTGCCCTCATGCAGGGCGATCGTGAGCACCGGGATGGAAACCCCGCGCGAGTCCAGCCGGATGCCGAGGTAATCGCTGCAGCCCACCTCCTTGAGGGAGTCCAGAAAGGGGAAGCCGTTGTCCTTCGTAGCGACCAGCTGCTGCCGAAACACCTTGCTCCTGGTGGCGATGAAATGCAGGGGGCTGCGAAGATGCTCCTCCTGTTCCAGGAAGTCGCGCTCCATGCGCAGGGTGCTGACAAGGCCGGGCCTGGAGCTGACCCAGACATACTGGCTGCAGTCAATGTCATCCTGATCGGGTAGGAAGGCCAGGGAGAAACGGTGGATCTTCAGGCCCCAGGATTTGAGTTCATTGACGAACAGGAGAACGAACTCTTCGAAGCTGCGCAGCCTCGACCAGTTGTCGATGATGTAACGCTCCAGCGGAATCTTCCTGTCGGAGGTTCTGAATTCGTCGCCATGGCCGGAATCATCCAGCAGCGACGTGGCACGGATCTGCTCCAGCCTCTGCTGCAGGGAATCGCGGTCCGCCCATTCGGAGGTTCGGATGAACGACTCCACCTCCTCCAAGGGGATGGGTGGCGAGACGAGAAACCCCTGCAGGGCATCGGCTCCCAGTCGGATGACGGCGGTGAGCTCGTTGTGGGTTTCGACGCCCTCACAGACCACGGTTTTGCCCAGGGCATGGACGGTGTCGATGAAGGAGCCGACATAGCGCTGCAGCCGGAAGGAACGATCGACCCCCTTGATCAGATCAATGTCGAGCTTGATGGCGTCGTACCAGGCTTCGCTGATGCGCCTGTAGTTGGAGAGTCCGGAGCCGAAGTCGTCGATGAAGATTCGGAAGTTCAGCTCCCGCATGAGTCGCTCCGAAGCCGTTGTCACCCCCTCCGATCCCGCCAGGATGTCCGTGGCGGCCATCTCCGTGATTTCAATGCAGAAAATCGAGCTGTCGATGCCATGGTGCTTGACTAGGCCGATCAGCTGGTTGAGGCGCTGATCGGTGGAGACGGAATCGGAGCTGATGTTGACGGAGACATATTCGATGCGATGACGCAGAAACTCCGAGGCATTGATCTGCTGTTGCACATCGTTGAGCCTGCTCACAACGAGGGCATCGATCTTGTGGGCAATGCCGATGTCATGGGCCAGCTGAATCACGTGCCCTGTGCCGAGCTTGCTGAGCGCTGGGGGCAGGAACCGGATCAGCAGTTCAAGCCCGAAATGGCCTGGATTGCTGAGCTGAAGAATCGGCTGGAAGCGCAGCTCCAGGTCACTGGCCTTGAGGGACGTGAGTTGGCTTCTGATCTCGCCCTTATCCTTGACGAGCAGGTCATCACCGCTCTTCACGAGGCGGTAGGAACGTCTGTCTTCGGCCGCCAGCATCTCCCCGAACGCCTGCATCGTAAGCAGGGTTTCGGGTGGGGCATCCAGCTCAAATCGCTGCCCGGTGATGGTCACATCGTCCCAGGTGAGTACGGTATCACTGGAGATCTGGATCGATCCGGAGACAATGCCGAGAAGACGGGCCAGGAGCGCCTCACAGGCAGCGTTGTCATCGATGGGAATGCTGCCGGAGGCCCGCACGATCAGGGCAATCCTGTTTTTCGAGACGTGGTAGAAGTTGAAGCCGGGATGCACAGCCCAGCCTTTGTCAATCGCCCGACAGGCTTTCGTGAGGATGTCGTTGATCTCCACCTCACTGAGATAGCCGCGTTGCCGTTCGAGATAGCGGAAGTCGATGGTGACCAGGAAGCCGTCTTCGCCGCGTTCCGCGTGCTTCCTGAGCGCCGATGCCTCAAGATCCTTCACCAGGGCATAGTGCGTCAGGAAGGACGTCTGGCCGTGCTTGCGGAAGCTTCCGATCGCCGGCTGCTCCTTCCTCCGGTTGTCGCTGGAACGCCAGGCGATCGCCACGCTCATTCCGACCCCCAGCAGCCCCAGGACCAGGGCGAGGTTGCGGACCCGATCCGCCTGGGTGGGCAGGGCCGGCGCCACGGTCAGCCCCACCGCCAGATCCCCGAAGCCCACCCGGTAGTGCGCACCGGCCGGCGCACCCTTCACGAACCCCTTGGCCTCCAGGGCGGTCCATGGGGCCAGCCGGATCTGCCTGTCCCCTTCTTGATGGCGGTTGACCAGGCTGGCCCCGGAGAGCCGGATCCATTCGGGTGCCCGGCGGCGGGAGGGGTCCGTGGTGAAAAGCAGGGCATTCCCCTGGCTCGGTTCGTCCGCCACCACCAGCACCAGCCGGGTGAAGCGCCGGGGGCAGACCAGGGACCTGCCCCTCAGGGCCGCCGACCCCGTTGCCATCACCGCCGGAACGGGGGAGTTCGCCAGCTCCGCCTCGGCGACGGACTGCAGCCCCAGGGAGGCCATGGGCGGCCCTGGGCTGGTGAAGCTGCGTTCGACGCCCTGCAGGGCGGTGCACAGCCGCCCGGCGATCCGATCATCCTGGAGTCGTAAGTCGTTGGAACTGCGCTGTTCCAGCAGATGGCTGAAGATCAGAAGAGAGGTGCCCGAAAGAAGCGCTCCACTGATGATCATCAATGTGGTGCTTCGGCGCATGTTCCTTCCTCACCGCCCTCACCTTAGCCACCGAAGGCGTGGCGACCCTCCGGCCATCCCTGGTTTCCTGACCGGCGACATCGTTCGATCTTCTTTCCGGCTGTTCTTTCCGCTTGGCTTCCTCACCATGGCTCAGGGAACATTCAGATTGCTCGTTGAGCGCTTGATGGTGACGACGGCGACGTCCATCGGTTTGTTCACGCCTCTAACATTCGCTGGCATGCATCCTTTCTGGCCGTGGGCGCCGTACGGATCACGACTTCAGCGGTTGGGTCGCCCGTTGGGCGGCCGTGTGTGTCAGCACACCCCAGGCTGATCTGCGGGCATGTTTGCATCATGCCGATGGATCTTCAGCCGTGATCCATACAGCTGTGGTGGGAGGCGGCGCCTGCGGGCTGGCCGTGGCCAGGGGGCTCTGGCAGCAGGGCCGTCCGGTGCGTGTCTACGAACGGGCCCTGGCGTCCCATCTCCATGGCCATGGCTTTCTCCTGCTGGCCAATGGTCGGGCCGCCCTGCGCCGGCTCGGCTGCGACCCGGACGGCACCCTGGGCCATCCGATCACGTCGGTGAGGATCCTCTGCTGCTCGGGGCAGGTGCTGGTGGAGCACCCGCTCGAGGGGGCGGTGGCGATGCTGCGTCACCAGCTGCTGAATGTGCTGCTGCGCGGCGCCCCCGACGATCTTGTGTCCTACAACCACCCGTTCGAGCGCTTCGACTGGGACCGGGAGCGGGCCCGGGCGGTCTGTTTCCAGAACGGCCGCTCCCACCCTGCCGATGCCTTCGTCGCCGCCGACGGAGTGCGCTCCAGCTGCCGGCTGTCCCTGGGATGCGGGGCGATGACCAACCCGGGCAGGGTCAAGGAGATCGTGGCCCATGTGCGCCAGCCCCTGGTGGCGGCCGAGCTGGGCCATCGCTTCCTCAAGGTGCTCGATCCCTCCGGGGGGCTGGCGGTCGGCCTGGTGCCCCTGGGGGATGGCCGGCTGGTCTGGTTCGTGCAGTTCGACAGCCACCGCTTCACCGTCCCCCAGCCCTCCGAGGTGGGGGCCTTCCTTGAGGAGCACTTCGGGGGGTTCCCCGCCGTGGTGCGCCACGTGCTGGCGGCCACCGATCCGGCCCGCGCCCATGTGTGGCACACGGTGGACGAGGATCCGGCCACCCGCTGGAGCAAGGGCAACGTGGCCCTGGCGGGGGATGCGGCCCATCCGCTGCTGCCGTTCACCAGCCAGGGGGTCAACACGGCCCTGGAGGATGCGGTGGTCCTCAGCGACCTGCTGCTCGGTTGCCGTGATCCCGACGATGTGCCTGATCTGTTCAGCGCCTACGAACGCCAGCGGCGGCCGTCGCTGCTGGGCTGCGTGGAGGCCGGTCGCCAGATGGCGCGGGCGTTCGTCCAGCCCTCGGCCACCCGGCTGCAGCTGCCGCTGATGGCATGAGCGACCGCTTCGCCGACTGCTTCCGCGACGGGGCAGTGCCGCTCGACCTGCTGCGTCAGCGGGCCCACAACCTGCGCTGGGCCGAGCAGCCCCCCGGGGTGATCCCGCTCACCGCCGCCGATCCCGATTTTCCGGCGGCGCCGGCCATCCGCGACGCCATCGCCGACTACGCCCGCTCCGGGGTGTTCAGCTACGGCCCCGCCGGCGGGCTGCCTTCCTTCCGGCAGGCGGTGGCCGGCTACCTGCGGCAGCGGGGGGCGTCCGTTCCGCCGGAAGCCGTGGTGGCGGTGAACAGTGCGGCCGCCGGTCTGGCCCTGGTGACCCGCCACTGGCTCGCGCCCGGTGACGAGGCGATCGTCTGGGATCCGGTCGACTTCCTCTTCGCCCACACCGTCCGCCGTGCCGGCGGGGTGCCGGTGCTGTGGCGGATCGATCCAGAGGCCCCCCTGGATCTGGCGGCGCTGGGGGCGTTGGTCACCAGCCGCACCCGGGTGCTGTGCCTCTGCAACCCCCACAACCCCCTGGGCCGCTGTTTCCGCCGCGATGAACTCAAGGCCCTCGGCCGCTTCTGCCTGGAACGGGGCCTGCGGGTGCTGAGTGATGAGGTGTGGAGCGATGTGGTCTACCCGCCGGCCACCTTCACCAGCTGGCTGGCCCTGGAGCCGGAGCTGGCCGGCCTCGGGGCGGTGGTGCACGGCTTCTCCAAGTCCTTCGGCCTGGCCGGTCTGCGGGTGGGCTACGTGGCGATGGCGGATCCGGAGGCGGCCGCCCGGCTGCTGGCCGACAGCGAGCTGCCCTCCACTGTCGATGGTGTGGCCACCCTCAGCCAGGTGGCGGCCACGGCGGCCTACAGCCCCGACGGCCTGGCCTGGCTGGCGGCCTTTCTGGAGCATCTGCGGGCCCGCCGCGACCAGGCCGTCACCCGGCTGGCGGCGATCCCCGGCCTGCGGGTGCGGCCCCCCGCCGCCACCTTCGTGCTGTTCGTCGGCCTGCCGCCGCTGCCCGAGAGCATCGAGGAATTGGTGGAGCGGCTTCGGCGGGACCACGGGGTGGCGGTGGTGCCGGGGAGTCCCCGCTGGTTCGGCCCCGGGGCGGCGGGCCACCTGCGGCTGAGTTTCGCCACTTCCGAGGCCCTGCTGGGCGAGGCCCTGGAACGCCTGGCGGCGGGACTGGCCCCGGTGCCCTAGCCAGCGGCGGGCCGCTCAGGGCAACAGCCGCACAGGATCCCCCACCGCCACCGGACCGGGGCTGACCACACTCAGGCGGATGCCGGCCACCACGCCATTGTGGCGGGCGGTGGCCCGCAGGATCTCCAGGTTCTCCTCCAGGGCGCCCTGGGCCAGGGTGGTGACGACGCAGCGGGGGCAGCCGCCGTCGACCCGCAGCACCAGCTGCTCGCCGATCTGCAGGCAGGAGCCGCTCCAGTCCTCCTCCACGAAGCCGGTGGACTCCGGCGGCGTGGCGATCAGCAGGTTGGGGCGGAAGCGCTCGACGGCGAAATCCAGCTGGGGTTCGAGCTGGCGCAGCTGCTCCAGGGTGGCGGTGGTGATGGCGTGGATGGGACAAGCATCGAAGAAGGTGCCTTCGGGCAGCTCCAGGGCGTTGGTCACGTCCTGGAAGGCGCGCTCCGCCACCGGCGGCCAGTACTGGTCGAGGCTGGCGCCCTCGGGGGGAGTGTCCAGCAGGCTCACCCGACGCCCGAACAGCTCGCTGAAGAAGGCATCCACATCGTCCTCGCCGCTGCAGAGCCCGGCGCCGCCGTCATCTTCGCGGGGGGCGATCAGCACGGGCGGCAGGGGCGCCGCCGGCGCCGGTTCCTCCCGGAAGCGGGCCCGGTAGCCGAGCAGGCCCCGCCAGAGCCGCGGGTTCTTGGCGCTGGCGACACGGCTGCTGGCGTGGTCCCAGAGGGCGTAGGCCCGGTCCCCCCGGATGCCGCGGGGGTCCACCTCGAGCTGGCTGGGGGAGTCCCCGAGCATCGATTTCACCGGGTAACGCCAGAGCGCCTGCACCGTTCCCACCAGATCCTGCACGCCCGTCGCCTGTCGTTGCCGGCGCACTCTGGGGGCGGAGGCGCGACAACGCCGGTAGCAGCACCTACCGTCCGCACGCCGGGATCCGCGTTCCAGGGCCATGAAGGAGTTCATCCACCTGAGATCCGCCCGCTTCCCCGAGCTCCCTGGCGAGGCCGAGGAGATGGTGAACCCGGGCACGGTGGGCAAGGCCCTGGCGCTGCATCTGCAGGAGCGGCTGCAGGCGAGCGGCCGGCAGGTCCCTTTCCTCTGCTGCGAGGACTGGGGCTGGTGGCTGGAGCTGGCCGACGCCCCCTTCCCTTTCGGGGTCTGCATCTACAGCCGGCCGGCCGATGCGGAGGAGGTGATGGAGTTCTGCTGCACCGACGGGGCCGTCGCCGAGCGGATCTGGCAGTGGCGGCGCTTCCGCTTCATCGACACGGCCCCCTGGGCCGAGGCCCTGCACGGGGAACTGCTGGCGATCGTCCGGGACGATCCGGAGCTGGAGCTGCTCGGCAGCGGTCCCACGTTTCCCCTGGGGGACCCCTGAGCTGGTGCCCGGGTGGGCGCGCCCTTTCAGGGGCTCCAGAAGCCGCGGGAGTTGAGCCACAACCCCAGCACCACCAGCGGCAGCAGGAACCCCGCCAGGATCTGCAGCCGCGGCCGCAGGCCGGTAGTCTCCGCTGCGGTCCGGGCGACCTCCTGCCGGGGGGGCGTGCCCTTGCCATGGGCGGGCATGCGTCGGCGCGATCGCGAGGCCATGGACGGCGGCGGTGGGGCCCTAATTCTTCACCAGCACCTGCTCGAGCGAAAGACGATCACGGATGTCACCGGGCAGGTGGGTCCAGTGGCGGGCAATCAGCTCGGCCAGCTGCTGGCCGTTGACGAGGCTGATCCTGGCGAAGCCCTCCTCGCCGGCTGCGGTGGTTGCCGCCGGCTGGAAATCGGCGGTGGTGATGAAGACCCCGTGGCCGCCGAAGGGGATGTACTGGCGCAGCTCCCGCACCGCGTCGGCGCCGATCCGGGCGCCGAGGTTGCCGCGGTGAAAGCGGGCATGGATGCGGATGCGGGCCGGCAGCGCGAGGCTGATGTCGCCGCAGGCATCGAAGACATCACGCAGCGCCCCGCGGTGCTCGGCCCGCTCCCAGTCCTGGAGGCCGAGGGCATCGAGCAGGTGGACCACCAGCCGCTCGAATTCGGCGGGATCCAGCCGCAGGAGCTGTTCGAGCACGCTGCGGTGGGCCTCCTCCTTCCGGGTGGTCGCCCGGGCCGGGGCCGTTGTCTCCTGGCGGCCAATGGTGCGGATGAATTCGGCCTGGTGCTCCACCAGGAACACCGTCAGCAGGGAACGCATCCGGGTGTGGGCCGGAACGGTGAGCAGGGTGCGGATGGAATTGCGGAACGGAGGTGAGAAGTTGTCGAGCCGGAGCGGTTCGGGCGACCAGGTGACGGGTCGCCGGTGGCGCAGAGGACAGCCGTCGTCGCCGGTGGGGTCGTAGTAGGCGAGGCCCTCGTCAACGACGCCGAAACGGAGCAGATCCGCTTCCGCCGCCGGGATGATCACGTGGTCGCCGGGGCGGATCTCGAACAGGAAGCGGTGGATCTCGTTGACGTAGTTGGAGAGCAGGATCGCGCTCTGGATGTCCGGGAAGTAGCGCCGCACCACCGAAAACAGCTGCTCCCGGTTGCGCAGCGGTCCGAGGTCCTCGGTGATTTCGCGCCAGCCGATGCCGACGAAGCCGCCGCTGAGGAAGTTGTCCGCATAGATGCCGCCGCCCGCCCGAACGCACCAGACGTTGGTCATCGAAGGGACGCGGGTCGGGAGGGCAGGCCTGCGGGCGCCATGGAAGGGGTGACGGCGCCTACAGCTTCCGCAGTGGAGATCCCTGAGATTGTCGCGAATCTTGCCGGGAAGCGCATCCTCATCAACCCTGAGACACAGAAGAACGGCCTGATACCTCTCATCTTAAGGCATCACTCACTCTTTCTTCAGTTCTATGGGTTGAGGCGGTGCACGGCCCGCTCCAGGGACGGGGCCAGGCCGCGCCGCTGCTGCAGCCTGGGGCTCCAGATCCGGCCGCTGCGCAGCTCCCCCAGCCCGGCCAGCACCATGTCCTGGCCCTCGTTCAGCTGCAGCGCCGTCAGGGGCGCGGTGAGCTGGCCGCGGAAGTAGTAGGCGCTGAGCTGGTCGTCGTGGTGCTCGAACCAGAGCGGCAGTTCTGGCGCTTCCCAGCCGATCTCCTCGCCCAGCTCCCGCAGGATCGCCTGCTCCGGTGCCTCCCCCGGATCGAGGTGGCCGCCGAACAGGCCCCAGCAGCCCGGATGGACGATCCCCTCAATGTCGTCCCGGAGCTGCAGCAGCCAGCGGCCCTCGCGCTCCAGCATCGCCAGCGCCACCGCGAAGGTCATGGGTGGGGGCGCGCCATGGGGCGAAGGCCGGGAGTTGATGGGGGGATTCTGGCCGGCACCCGGTGGCGTAGCAGACAGCGGCCGCCGTCCTTGTCTCCCTAGCTTCCCCGGGGATTCTCCAGCCTGTGGACGCCGCCGATCTCACCTTCCTCCTGCTGCGGGCCGCCACGGCCGTGCTGTGCGGGGTGGCGGCGCGGGAGGCCTGGGAGCGCTCCCGCCTGCCGGGTCAGCCCCGGCAGCGGCGCTGGCGCTCCCGGTTCGGCGCGGCCGTGCTGCTGGCCCTGGGGGTGTTCGCCCTCGAGGACGGGGTGGGCGAGGCCCTGGGCCGGCCAGGCGAGCCGCTGCTTTGGCGCAGCTGGGTGTGGGTGGTGCTGGATCTCTCCATCCCCGCCCAGGTGCTGGCGGTGCTGGCCACGCTGCGACAGCGGGACCGACTGGAGGTCGAGTTGCTCGCCGCGGTGCGGCGCGATCCGCTGACCCGTCTTCCCAACCGGACCGGCTTCGCCGAGGCGGCGACGGTGGCGCTGGCCGCCGCCGCCCGCGATGGCAGGCCGGTGGCCGGGGCCATGCTCGACATCGACTTCTTCAAGGCCATCAACGACGGCTGGGGCCATGGCGCCGGCGACGTGGTGCTGCGCGACGTCGCCGCCGCCATGCGGGCCGTGCTGCGCCCAGGTGATCTGCTGGCCCGCGTCGGGGGCGAGGAATTCGCTCTGCTGCTGCCCGGCGTCGATGCGAGGGGGGCGGGTCCCCTGCTGGAGCGCCTTCGGGCGGCCGCTGCGTCCGTGCCGCACCCCGGGGCACCGGGGCAGCGCATCACCCTTTCGGCTGGCGTGGCGATGGTGGAGGGCACGGGCCTGGAGGCGCTGGAGACCGGCCTGCACAACGCTGACGGCGCCCTCTACGCCGCCAAGGCCGCCGGACGCAACCGGGTGATGGTGGCGGGCTGAGGGGCGCAACCACGACGGAGCAGATGGCCCCTCAGCCAATCCCCCCCACCACCGGCCACCAGGCGTCTGCGGCCACCAGCTCTTCTTCGCAGCAGCCCGCCACGCGCCGCACCTCCGCCGCGCGCCGCACCTCCGCCGCCTGGCTGTCGCACAGGGAGCCGTGCAACTCCTCCCCCAGGGCCTGGCGCAGCAGGTCGTTGGCGGCGAAGGCGGCCGCGGCCTCCGCCAGGCTGGCCGGCAGGCGCGCTGCCGCCCCGGCGGGCAACCGGGCCGGATCCCCACTCACCGGCGGCGGCAGGGGCCGGGTCCGCGCCAGGCCGTCGGCCACCACGGCCGCCACCGCCCCCAGCAGCAGGTAGGGGTTGGCGGCCAGGTCCGCCACCTTCAGCTCCAGGTGGGCCGGCGCGCCATCAGCCGCGGCGGGCACCAGCCGCAGGGCCGCCTCCCGGTTCTCCACGCCCCACACCTGGAAGGGGGCCGACCAGGAGCCCGGGGCCAGCCGCCGGTAGGACACCACCAGGGGACAGGCCAGGGCCAGCAGGGCCGGCAGTTCTTCCAGGAGTGCCGCCAGCACCCCGGCACCCGCGTCGCTGAGGCCGGCCTCGCCGTCACCTCCCTCCAGCAGCGGCATCCCGTCGCGCCGCAGGCTCAGATGCAGGTGGCCGCCGTTGCCCACCCGCTCAAGGCTGGGCTTGGGGCTGAAGCTGCAGCGCCAGCCGAAGCGGCGCGTCACCCGCTGGATCAGCAACCTGGCGTGCACCAGCCGGTCGGCGGCCTCCAGGGCCGTGCCCGGCGCCAGCGACAGCTCGAACTGGCTGGCGCCGTACTCCGGGTGGAACTGCAGCCAGGGCAGGCCGGCCGCCTCCAGGGCCTCGAGCAGGGCCGTGGCGTAGTCGAGGCCCTCCACCAGCCGATCGGCCCCATAGGGCCCCCCGGGGATCGCCGGCGCCGGCGTGCCATCGGCAGCGGGGCTGGCCACCAGCCACTCCAGCTCGAAGCCGGCCCGCAGCTCCACCCCGGCCCGCTGCAGCTGCTCCATCTGGCGGCGGCACAGGTGGCGCTGGTCGCCGGCGTAGGGCGCGCCGCTGCGCTCGAAGCGCTCCCCCGCTGCCCAGGCCCAGCCGCTGCCTGGCTCCAGCGGGGCGAGGCTCGCCGCGTCCGCCCGCAGGCGCAGGTCGCCGTCGGGCCGGGCCAGGCGATGGGCGGCAGCGATGGCGCCGTCGGCGCCGAAGGCATCGGCCACCGGTGAGAAGCCCACCCCCACCGCCACCGCCGCCTCGAAGCCGGTCAGGGGCACCACCTTCACCAGCGGCGCCCCGGCGTGGTTCACCCAGGTGATCGCCACCCAGCGGATCCCCCGGGCGGCCAGCGCCGCAGCCACGGGTGCGGTGGGAATGGACACGGGCCCGGCAAGCGTCTGCCGCCATGATTGGACGGATCGCCGCCGTCTGCATGCCGTCGAGCTCCCCCGCGGAGTGGCTCCACCCGGGCGGCACCGCGCTGCTGCTGGTGGATCTGCAGCAGGGCACGTGCGGCGACGCCCAGCCCCGGCCGGATGCGGACTTCGATCGCCGCTTCCGCGCCACCACCCTGCCGAATGCCCAGGGGGTGCTGGCGGCGGCCCGGCTGGGCGGGCTGGAGGTGATCCACACCGTGATCGCCAACCTCACCGCCGACGGACGCGACCGCAGCGCCGACTACAAGCGCTGCGGCATGGGCTTCCCGCCCGGAAGCCGCGCCGCCGAGGTGATCGCCGAGCTGGCGCCCCTGGCCGATGAGCTGGTGCTCCCCAAGAGCTCCTCCTCGCCCTTCAGCTCCACCGTCCTCGACTACCTGCTGCGCAACCTGGGCGTCCGCACCCTGGTGGTGATCGGCCTGCTCACCGACCAGTGCATCGACCACACCGTCAAGGACGCCGCCGACCGCGGCTACCGGGTGGTGTGCGTCCACGACGCCTGCCAGGCGGTGACCCCGGAGCGCCATGCCGCCGCCCTGGCGTGCTTCGCCGGCTACGCCGAGCAGATCAGCTGTGGGGAGTTCGTGGCGGCACTGAACGCAGCGCCTCGCCCTCAGGCGCTCGGCTCCGGGTCGTAATAAACGCCTGAGGCGTTGAACGGGGGCACGGTGGTGACGTACTCCGTCGTCAGAGTGGCGGGGTCGAAGGCGATGATCGTCCGGGTCTTGTCGAGCCACTGCACCCGGTCGGCCCCGGTCACAGTCAGGGTGGCCACCCAGGGGCCCACGACGCTGTCGTTGAGATCGAAGTCGCCGCCCTCGGGGTGGCGCTCGTACAGCTTGACGACGCCATGGGCCAGGACCCGGTCCGGGTCGCACGGCCAGTAGCCGGTGCGGCCGGCCAGGATGATCTCGGAGACGCGGGAGTGCCCGGCCGCGGCGAAGCTGAGGTGGACGGCCATGGTGCGCTGGGCGGCTGCTGGGGTCGTGAGGGAGGCTCCACCTTCCCCTGGGGCCCCCTCGGCCCGCATCCCCAGAACGGGGGATTCGGCTCAGCCCGTGACCGGGGTGCGACCCTCCAGGGCCGATTCCAGGTTGATCAGCCCGGCAGCGATCGACTTGAAGACCGCCTTGGTGCGGTTGTCGACCTGGAGCTTCTGGAAGATGTGCTTCACGTGGGTCCGCACGGTCTCGGGGCTGACCACCAGCTCCTGGCTGATCCGCTGGTCGGTCAGGCCCAGCATCAGATGGTTCAGTACCACCCGCTCGCGCTCGGTCAGCGGTTCGATCGGGGCCGCGGGCTGCTGCTGCCGCAGCACCGCCGCCACCGGTTCGGGGTAGTAGATGCCGCCGCCGGCCACCACCCGCAGCGCCGGCATGAACAGGCCCGACTCGAAGCAGATGCCGTCGCAGCCCCGGGCCAGGGCCTCCCGCACCAGGGCCTCGTTGGCGTCATCGGCGATCAGCAGGGTCCGGATGGCGGGCTCCAGCGCCTTCGTGCGCTCCACCAGCGCCAGCCCGGTGCCCTCCTGCAGCCTCTGGCTGACCACCAGCAGCGACGGCCGCTGCCGCTCCACCAGCCGGAAGCCTTCCTCCTCCGTCGTGGCGGCCCCCACCAGGCTCTTCTGGACCGGGGTGATGCACATGAAGGCACCGAGCCATTTCATGTGCTCCAGGCAGGCGACCGTGGTGAGCCCGGCCAGGATCTTCTCCAAGTCCTCCAGGAGGGCGGGGATCCCCGGGATGAGATCCGTGAGGTCCACAGCTGGCGGAACAAGCGGCGTTCATGATGGCTTGGCCCGGGTGCGTCTGGGTCCGCCTGGCTCAGAGAGGTTCCGCCCCTTCGCCAAGGATCGCCAGGTAGGCGCCGTAGGCGAACACTCGGTTGCGCCGACCTCCGGTGATTTCCCGGGCGATCCCCAGAGCGGCCAGCTGCTCCACGGCCTTCGCTGCCGTGGGGAAGCTCAGCTGGGCCCGGGCCGCGAGCTGGGGAATCCCGGTCAGGGGCCGTTGCCTCAGCGCGGCAAACACCTGTCGCACGCTGGTGCCCGAACGTCCAAGGTCCGTGAGCTTGCTCTCGTCGGCCTGGAACAGGGCCAGCAGCCGGTGGGCTGCGTCCGCCGCGGCAGCGGCGGTGCTTTCGACGCCTTACAGGAAGAACAGGACCCACGCCTCCCAGTCCCCATCGCGTCGCACCCCATCGAGGAGTTCGTAGTACCGGCTCCGGTGCTGTTTGAAGAACAGGCTGAGATAGAGCAGGGGGTGGCGCAGGAGGCCGCCATCCACCAGCATCAGCACGATCAGCCGTCGCCCCAGGCGGCCGTTGCCATCCAGGAAGGGGTGAATCGTCTCGAACTGGACATGGGCAAGGGCTGCCTTCACCAGGAGGGGAAGGTCGTCCTCGGCATGGAGGAACCGCTCCAGCTCGACCATGCAGCTGTCCACCCGTCCAGGTGGCGGCGGTACGAAACGGGCGTTGCCCGGCCGGGTCCCGCCGATCCAGTTCTGGCTGCGCCGGAACTCCCCCGGCTGCCGATCGGCCCCCCGCCCGCGGGCCAGCAGCACGGCGTGGATCTCCTTCAGCAAGCGGGACGAGAGGGGGAAACCGCTGGCCAGCCTGGCCAGACCGTGATCAAGGGCCGCCACGTAGCTCGACACCGCCACCACATCGTCGAAGGGAACTCCGGGAGCCTCCTCCAGCTCGAACAGCAGCAGGTCAGACAGAGACGACTGGGTTCCCTCGATCTGGGACGAGAGCAGGGTCTCCCGACGGACATAGGCTTACAGGAAGAGGTCGGGATCGGGCAGCAGACTGGAAACGCCATCGAGACGCCCACAGGCCAGGAGGGCGCGATCCTTCAGGGCCAGCCCCAGCCGGCCCAGGTCGAGCGGGGGCTGGGGTGGCAGTGGCTCCGGCACGAAGGCTCTGACGGGCTCACCGGCGGTGCTGGTGATTTCGAGGTGGCCTGATGGGGCAGGGAGTCCCGCAGTGCCTGGGGCTGGGGCAGGAGATCGCGCACGGCCATCCGGGGAAGCAGCTCAGCGATGGCTTTGCCGCGGCGGGTGATCACCACCGGCTGGCCTTGCTCCACCGCGTCGAGCAGGCTCGACAGCTGGGCTTTGGCCTCCGCCACCGTGACCTGCCGCATGGTGTTGGTCATCTTGATGATCAGCTATGGGGCGGCTCGTTGGGCGGCGCCCCGGCAGAAGTGGCCAACGTGCGCCGTCTGTATATGCCCCCTCAGGCCACCAGCCGCGTCAGCGGCAGGGTCGGAGGGGAGATGCTGCCCTTGCCTCTGCCAGCGCAGAAATGGCGAGATCAGCTGGACAGCGGCGTGCAGCTTTGCCGTATCCAGATCGAGAGTTCTTCAAGCACCTGATCACGATGGGCAGGGGAGGTTTCTGCGAGCCGCCACAGGCGTTGCTCGGCCTCTTCATGGCGGGGCTTCCACTCAAAGCCATTCGCTCGCAGCACCATCTTCACGGAGAAGAATGCCACCCTCTTGTTGCCATCGGGTAAGGGGTGGCCCTTGGCGAAGGCGTAGGCCACAACAGCAGACAGAAGAGCGATGTCCGCCTCAGGCCTGAAGGTGTGGAATGCCAGGACTTCCGCCAGAGCGGTTTCGATCTTGCGTAGATCCGGCGTTACCTGGAGACCACCATGCCTGTTGATCGTCGCCGCATGGACCCGTGCAATCTCAAAAGGGCCTGGGAGGATCAGGGTCCCAGGCGCAATCCTCAATGAGCCAGCGAACGGAACACGTCGTCGTACTCATCCATGAACGCCAGAGCGTCATCGATGAGTTCCGGGCGCACTCCATTCCGCGTCGCCAGGGGCGGGAGAGCGCCTGGCCGGGGAGGCTCAACAAAGGGCACGCTGCTCTGACTGGCAACCTTGCTCTTCCAGATCGGGGAGGCATCGGTAGCCACGGCTGGTAGCTCAGGTTTAAGTGGATTGACACTAGCCCTGATCGTCAACCTTCCTGGTGGCCGTAGTGACATGGATCCCCGCCGTTGCTGGGATCTGAGCGATGCCCGATGCCGGTTTCGAACCAGCGACATCCTGCTTGTAAGGCAGGCGCTCTACCGCTGAGCTAATCGGGCGGTGGGCCCATTCTGGCGGAGGGGGCGACGCGGACCAGACATCGGCGGCCGGCGGCCGGTACCTTGCCGGCAGCGTCCGGAGCCCGGCCATGGCCAGCGGCCGCCGCCACGATCGCGCCACCCGCTGGCTGGCCCTGCCCTTCGGGCTGCTCTGGGGGCCGGCCCTGGGGCCGGCGGGGGTGGCCGTCGCCACCGGCGCCTTCCTGCTGGGCGGCCTCTGGCTCTCCCCCGACCTCGACACCCGCTCCAACGCCACCCGCCGCTGGGGTCCCCTGCGGCTGCTCTGGTGGCCCTACCGGCGCCTGCTCAGCCACCGCTCCCTGCTCTCCCACAGCCCCCTGCTGGGCACCAGCCTGCGACTCCTCTGGCTGGCGGCGCTGGTGCTGGCCGCCTGCGCCGCCCTCGGGCCCCTGGGCGCCCCGGCGCCCGGCGAGCTGCTGCAGCAGGGCCGGGAACTCTGGGGCTCCCAGCGGCCCCTGCTGATCGCCGCCCTCGTGGGCCTGGAGGCCAGCAGCTGGCTGCACCTGCTCCAGGACGGCGATCCGATCCCGCGGCTGCCGCGGCCCCTGCGCGCCCTGGGGCGGCGCCTCCGTCGCCTCAGCAGCAGGAGCCGCCGCTGGCGGGGGCCGGCTGGGGCGCGGGTCCGTCGGCGGTAGCCGCGCCGGTGGCATCGAAGGGAATGGCGCTGCCGCAGCCCTCGAACAGGCCGTAGTGGCGGCTGAAATCGCCGATGAAGTCGAAGTGGGGCGCCAGCCGGCTTTCGGCCAGCATCCGGAAGGTGTTGCCGCAGACCGGAAACACCCGCCCCGTTTCGATGTGGTGGTGCTTGTCGAAGGGCAGGGCGTCGGTGTGGCCGGCGATGCTTCCCCGGTAGATCACCGCCTGGCCGTGGTCCTCGCAGGCATCTTCCAGCGCCTCGATGTTGAAGAGCCGGTAGGTGGCGGAGAAGAAGCGAATCGCGCCGGTGCGGGCGGCCAGTTCCGGGTCGGTGATCTCCAGGGGCCGGTCGCCCACCAGGCGCGGATCGGCGAAGCCGGCCTGGCGCGCCAGCCGCAGGAAGTCGTTCCAGTAGAGGGCGCCGCTGAGGCATTCGCCGTGCAGCACGGGGTCGTGGCGCAGGGCCTCGCTCACACGCCGGTCGGCGTAGACGTCGGCGAAGAAGAACTCCCCGCCTGGCTTGAGCAGCCGACGTACCCCATTGAGCACCGCCAGCTTGTCGGCTGACAGGTTGACCACGCAATTGGAGATCACCAGATCGAAGCTGCCGGGCTGCAGGGGCAGCGCCTCCAACTGCTCGATGCGGCCCTCCAGGACGCTCACGTTGGCGTAGCCGAACACCTCGGCGTGGTGGTCGACATGGCGCCGGGCCACCGCCAGCTGCTCCGGCGTCATGTCGACGCCCACCACCGCGCCGCCGGCCCCCACCAGCTGGGCCAGCAGGTACACATCACGGCCGCTGCCGCAGCCCAGGTCGAGCACCCGCAGGCCCTCCAGCAGCGGCGGTACCACCAGGCCGCAGCCGTAGTAGCGGCTCAGCACCTCGGGGTGGATCCGGGCCAGCAGGGGCCGCAGCGGCACCGGCACACTGCTGGCGTCGCAACAGGCGCTGGTGCGGAGGTCGGCGCTGCTGCTGAGGGTGGAGCCGTAGTACTCCTGAACGCTGCGGTGCAGATCGGCGGCGCTGGTCATCGGGGAGGGTCGTGGGGGTTGGGTGGGGACGGTGTGTCGCTGTGCGCGGGGGCTCAGCCGCGGCGCCGCCAGGTGTGGTAGCGGCGCAGCCAGGGCAGCAGGTGCTGGGGCACCCGTTGCTTCTTCCAGGCGGCGGCGGTGTACTTGCTGGCCTCGGCCAGGGTGGGGTAGGCGTGGATCGTCCCGAAGATCCTGCCCAGTCCCAGGCCCCATTTCATGGCCAGCACGAACTCGGCCAGCAGTTCGCCGGCGTGCTCGGCCACGATCGTGGCGCCCAGGATCCGGTCGCTGCCCGGTGGGGTGAGCACTTTCACGAACCCCCGCTCGGCGCTCTCGACGATGGCACGGTCGAGCTCGTGCAGGGGGAAGCGGGTCACATCCACCGCCATGCCCCGGGCTGCCGCCTCGGCTTCGGTGAGCCCCACCGTGGCCACCTCCGGGTCGGTGAACGTGGTGCGCGGGATGACGCGGTTGTCCACCTGGAAGGAGCGCAGCTGGCCGAACAGGGCGTTGACCGCCGCATACCAGGCCTGGTGGGCGGCGGTGTGGGTGAACTGGAACGGCCCGGCCACGTCGCCGGCGGCGTAGATGTTGGGGTAGAGCGTCTGCAGGAAGGCGTTGGTGGTGATCGTGGCGCCGGTGGGAATGCCCAGCTCCTCGAGGCCGTAGCCCTGCAGCCGGGCGCGGCGTCCCAGGGCACACAGCACGGCGTCGCAGGCGATCCGCTCCCGTCGCTCCCCCTGCCGCACCAGCACCGTCACCGCCCCGTCGGGGGCGGGATCCCGCTCGAAGCCGAGCACCTCGGTGTCCATGTGCAGGGTCACGCCGTCCTCCTCCAGGGCCTGCCGCACCTCGGCGGCCACATCGGCGTCCTCCTTGCGCAGCAGGCGGTCGCTGCGCTGGATCTGGGTGATCGGCAGGCCCAGCTGGGCCAGGGCCTGGGCCAGTTCACAGGCGATCGGCCCGCCCCCGAGCACCACCAGCCGCGGCCGCTCCAGCGGGCAATGGGCCAGCCAGCCCCAGACGGTCTCGCTGGTCAGCAGGGGCACCGCCTCGCTGCCCGGCCAGTCGGGCAGCACCGGTTCAGCGCCGGTGGCCAGCACGATCGCCCGGGCCGTGAGCCGCTGCTCGGTGCCCGCGCCGGTGCGGATCGCCACCGTCCAGGGATCGAGCAGACGGGCCTGGCCGCGCAGCACCTCCACCCCCAGTCCCTCGTAGCGCTCGACGCTGTCGTGGGGGGCCACAGCCGCCACCTTGTCGGCCACCCGCTCCAGCACCCGGCGCAGGTTCAGTCGCGGCTCCTGCGGTTCGAGTCCGTAGCGGTCGGCCCGGCGCAGGCGCGCCGCCAGCCGCGCCGAGCTGATCAGCGCCTTACTGGGCACGCAGCCGGTGTTGAGGCAGTCGCCGCCCATGGCGCCGCGCTCCACCAGGGTCACCCGCGCCTTGACGGTGGCGGCGATGTACGACGTGACCAGCCCCGCCGCTCCGGCGCCGATCACGATCAGGTTGCGGTCAAAGCGGCGCGGCCGGGTCCAGCGGCGGTAGAGCCGCCAGGTCTGCCAGCGGCCCAGGGCCGCCTTGGCCAGCCAGGGGAACAGGGCCAGCAGCAGCAGCGACCCCAGCAGCGGCGGGCTGAGGATGCCGCCGATCCCGCGCAGCTGGGCCAGCTGGGTGCCGGCGTTCACGTAGACGAAGGTGCCGGGGAGCATGCCGATCTGGCTGGTGAGGTAGAAGCTGGCGGCCCGGATCGGCGTCAGCGCCATCAGCAGGTTCACCAGGAAGAAGGGGAACACCGGCGCCAGCCGCAGGCTGAGCAGGTAGAACACCCCGTCGCGGGCCACCCCGGCCTCGATCGGCGCCAGCTGGCGGGCGAACCGCCGCCGCACCGGATCACGCAGCAGGGTGCGGGCTAACAGGAAGGCCAGCAGGGCACCGATGCTGGAGGCGAACGACACCAGCAGGGTGCCGAGCCCGACGCCGAACAGCGCCCCGCCGGCCAGGGTGAGCACCGCGGCCCCCGGCAGCGACAGGGCCGCCACCAGCACGTAGAGCAGCAGGTAGGTGCCCGCCACCAGCAGGGGGGTCTGGCGGCGCTGCTCCAGCAGGGCGCCATGGGCCGCCTGCAGGGCCTCCAGGGTGAGCTGGCGGTGCAGACCCAGCGCGAAGAACAGGACCACCACCAGGGCGATGGCGGCGATCAGCAGCAGCTGGCGCCAGCGGGACGGCGAGAGCGGTGGGGCCATGGGGAAAGCCGTTCCCCCTTCCTACCGGCGAGCCGCCGATTCGGATGGCCCCGGCCCCCGGCGGGCGGCCATCCATTCGACTCCTTCGTCGGTACGTTCATCAGCAGGGGAATTCCATGCCCAACCCGGGATCGGCCATGGCGATGGCGGCCATCCAGGTGGTGATTCCGGCGCGCGACGAACGCCAGACGATCGGCCACGTCCTCGGCCAGTTGCGCCGCCAGGGACTCGACCGCATCCGGGTGGTCGACAACGGCAGCAGCGATGGCACCGCCGCCATCGCCCGCCAGCTGGGGGCTGAGGTGCTCAGCGAACCCCGTCCCGGCTACGGCCGGGCCTGCTGGCGGGGGTGCCTCGATCTCGCCCCCGACGTGGACTGGCTGCTCTTCTGCGATGGTGATGGCGGCGACCCGCTCGAGGAACTGCCCCGCTTCCTGGAGCTCATCGACGACCACGACCTGCTGCTCGGCGACCGCACCGCCACCGCCGTGGGCCGCGCCTCGCTCACCCCCCTGCAGCGGGGCGGCAACCGGCTGGCCACGACGCTGATCGGCCTGGGCTGGGGGTTCCGTTACCGCGACATGGGGCCGCTGCGGCTGGTGCGGCGTGAGGCCTTCGCGGCGATGGCCCTGCGCGACAGGGGCTATGGCTGGACCCTGGAGATGCAGGTGCGGGCCATCGAGCTGGGCCTGCGCATCCGCGAGGTGCCCATCTCCCACCGCCCGCGCCTGGCCGGCGCCTCGAAGATTTCCGGGCGCTGGGGCGCCAGCCTCCGGGCCGGATGGGTGATCCTCACCACCCTCGGCGGCCTCTGGCTGCGACGACCCCTGCGGCGATCTCTGCAGCGAGGCCAGCGGTGAAGGCGCTCACGGCCCGGCTGCGGCGCCTGCAACTGCCGGCCAGTGCCCTGCTGCTGATCGGTGGGGCGCTGCTGATGCGCCCCCACGGCGACCTGTTCGACGCCGCCCAGCTGCTGCCGTTCTGGCGGGCGGCCGCGGTGATGGGGCTGGGTTTCGCCCTCTCCTGGTCGTTGCCGAGCATCCCCCGCGCCCTGTTCTGGGCCGTGGCGGTGCTGACGCGGCTGGCCCTGCTGGCCATGGAGCCCGGCGACGACATCTGGCGGTACCTCTGGGAGGGGGGGATCCAGCTGCAGGGGTTCAGCCCCTATGCGCTGCCCCCGGACGCCGCGGCGCTGGAGGGGTTGCGCACGCCCTGGTGGTCGTCGATCAACCACCCCGACACCACCGCCATCTATCCGCCCCTGGCGCAGCTGCTGTTCCGGCTCCATGCCGCCGTGGCCCAGCAGGTGCTGCTGTTCAAGCTGTCGTTCACGGCCGCCGACCTGGCCATCGCCGGCCTGCTCGCCGCCCGCTTCGGCGCGGCGCGGGCGGCGCTCTACGCCTGGAATCCGCTGGTGATCGTTGGGATCAGCGGTGGCGGGCACTACGACAGCTGGTTCCTGCTGCCGCTCGTGGCCGGCTGGCTGCTGGCCGAGCGGGATCCCCCGCCCCAGGGCCAACGCCACCAGGCCTGCATCGACCTGCTGCTGGGCCTGAGCGTGGCCCTCAAGTGGATCACCCTGCCGCTGCTGCTGCAGCGGGCCTGGCGCCGCTGGCGCCGGTTCCGGCGGCCTGCCCCGGTGCTTATCACCCTGCTGCTGGGGCTGGCGCCGCTCCTGCTGGGGGCGTCCCTGTTCTGCGGTCCGCGCAGCTGCCCGCTGCTGCCCACCGGCTCCACCTTCATCCGCCATGGCCGCAGCGCCGAGTGGCTGCCGCACTGGATCGGTCAGCTCTGGCCCTGGACCCTGCAGACCAATGCGGTGCATGGGTTGCTGCTGCTGCCGGTGCTCCTGGTGCTGCTCGCCACCAGCGCACGGCTGGGGGTCTTCGCCTGGCGCTACCTGCTGGCCCTGCTGCTGCTCTCGCCGGTGGTGCACGGCTGGTACTTCATCTGGCTGATGCCCTTCGCCGTACCCAGCCAGAACTGGGGGGCGCGGCTGGTGAGCCTCTCGGCGTTCGTTTACTTCGTGCTGCCCTCGCGCCTGCCGGACTGGCAGCTCACCACCGCTGAGCGGCTGCTGTTGTGGCTGCCCCTGCTGCTGGGGCTGCTGCTCAGCGCCCGGGATCGAACCGAATCGGCCCCTGGCCGGTAAACCCGTGGTGTTCCTCCGCTTCGCCATGGTCCGTGCCCGCTCCCGCACCCCGCTGCTGCTGGCCTGCGGCCTGGTGCTGATCACCGCCACGGGCTGCGGCGGCGGGCCAGCCCCGTGGACGTCCGCCGAGGCCGGCCGCCCGTCCCCGGTGGCCACCGCCCCCCAGCCCCCCCTCGATCCAGGCCCCTTCAACGCGGTGCTGCGGACGGTGGTGGATGGCCGGGGTCTGGTGGATTACGCCGCCCTGCAGCGGGATCCGGGCCAGCTCGATCGCTACATCAAGGCGCTGGGCGCCCTCGCCCCCGAGCGCTTCGCCTCCTGGTCGGAGGCGGAGCAGATCGCCCTGCTGATCAACGCCTACAACGCCTTCACCCTGCGCGCGATCATCGACAACGATCCGATCCGCCCCAGCATCAAGGCGATTCCCGGCGTCTGGAAGTTCCGCCGCCACCAGCTGATGGGCCGCGGCCTCACCCTCGATGCGATCGAGCATGAGATCCTGCGGCGCGACTACAACGAGCCCCGCATCCATGCGGCCCTGGTGTGCGCCGCCATCAGCTGCCCGCCCCTGCGGCAGGAGGCCTTCACGGGGGCGGCGCTGGAGCGGCAGCTGGAGGATCAGACGACCCGCTGGCTGGCCAGCCCCGTGGGCCTGGCGATCGACCGGGCCGCCGGAACGGTGCGGATCTCTGCGATCTTCCAGTGGTTCGCCGAGGACTGGCAGCGGGCCGATCCGCAGGTGGAGCCTGTGCCGGGCCATGCGAAGCAGAGCGCCGTTCTGCGCTTCATCGCCCGTTACCGCCCCGCCGCGGAGCGCGCCCTGATCCTGGGCGGCGACTACCGCTTCGCCTACCTCCCCTACAACTGGGACCTGAATCGCCAGAGCCCCTGAGGCCTGACCCTTCTCAAGGCCCTGGCGATGTGCTGGCCGTCGCTCAGGCCACCGGCTCGTTCAGCAGGGCACCGATGCGTTCGGCCAGCTCATCGAAGCAGGCGGAGAACGCCTGCCGGGCCTGCTGGGGTTCCTGGTGGGCGGCTGGATCGGCCAGGCCCCAGTGCACCCTGGCCGGGTTCCCCGGGAACGTGCCGCAGCTCTCGGCCGCGTGGTCGCAGACCGTGACCACCAGATCGAACGGCGTCGTCGCCGCCTCCAGCACCGACACCAGGCTTTTGCTGCCGTAGCGGGACGGGTCCACGGGAAGACGGCCGATCTGCTCCAGGGCCAGGGGATGGACCCGACCCGTCGGGGCACTGCCGGCGCTGACGACCTCGATCGCCCCAGCGCCCAGGGCCTGGAAGAGGGCTTCGGCCATGATGCTGCGCGCCGAGTTGCCGGTGCAGACCACGAGCACCCGCCGTTGGGCGACCCCGCCAGAGCGGGTGAATGTCATTGGAATGGTCATGGTTGGGAAAGGGGGATTCCTGTCGGTTGCCGGCTCGACCGGGGGCTTCAGAGCGGGCCGAGGGGCCTCAGCTCAACGCCCCCCCGCAGCTGGAGCCGGCGCCGGCGGTGCAACCGAAGCAGTGGTCGGCCACCGCGATCGGCTCCCCATCAGGGTCCTGCTCCAGCAGCTGGCTCAGGTGGGCCCGGGTGCTGCCCTGGCCGATGGGCAGGCCGAGCATCTGGTTGAAGTCGCAGTCGTACAGGAAGCCCTGCCAATCGACGCTGAGGGTGCTGCGGCACATCACCTGGGCCAGGTTGGCCGGGTTGTGGTGCTGGCGCAGCAGTGCCCTGTAGCCCTCCAGCTGCCCCTGCTGGCCCAGCACCGCCGCGAAGCGCTGGATGGGCATGTTGGTGATCGTGAACAGGCGGTTGAAGCGCAGGCCGAAGCGATCAGCCAGCTCCCGCCGGTAGTCGGCCTCCAGGGCGGCCTGGGGCGGCGGCAGGCTGGGGCCCTGGGGGTTGTACACCAGATCCAGCTCCAGTCCGGCGTCGGGATCGCCGTAGCCGAGGGCGTTGAGCTGGCGCAGGCCGGCGAGGCTGCGCGCGAACACCCCATCGCCGCGTTGCCGGTCGACGTTGTCGGCGAGGTAGCAGGGCAGGGAGGCCACCACCTTCACCCCCTGCTGGGCCAGGAACACCGCCAGGTCCTCCTGGCCGGGCTCACTCAGGATCGTGAGGTTGCATCGGTCGATCACCGCCACCCCCAGCCCCCGGGCCTGGCGCACCAGGTCGCGGAAGCCGGGATGCAGCTCCGGCGCGCCGCCGGTGAGATCCAGGCTGCCGATCGCCCGGGCCCGCAGCACCGCCGGCACCAGGGAGATGGTGGCCGCCTCCATCATCTCGGTGCGGCTGGGGCCGGCGTTCACATGGCAGTGGCTGCAGCTCTGGTTGCAGCGGTAGCCGAGGTTCACCTGCAGGGTGTCGAGCCGGCTGCGGCGCAGGGCCGGGAACGGTGGCGCCAGGGTGGTGGTGGGGCCGTTCGGATCGGCAACGCCCATGGATGGAGGGGATGGCTACCGGAGGTACCGGCCGGGCGGCGAATCGGATGGGGCTGGCGGCAGCTCAGCTGGGCTGGGCTGCCACCTCCTTCTGACCACCGATCACGAGCCGCAGCAGAATCGGGGCGAGGAAGGTGGTGCCGATCACCATCAACAGGATGGCGGCTTCCAGGGCCGGGGTGAGGATGTTCGCCTGGGTTCCCAGACCGAGGAAGATCAGACCCACCTCGCCGCGGGGCATCATCCCCAGACCCACCACCAGGCGGTTGGTGGGGTCCTTGCTGGTGTAGGTCCAGCCGGCGGCCACCTTGCCGGCCACGGCCACCACCAGCAGGAACAGGGCCACCACCAGCCCCTCCCGGTTGGCGGGATCGAAGGGGTTGAGCACCGAGAGGTCCATGCCGGTGCCGATCAGCACGAAGAACACCGTGGCGAACAGGGCCACCAGGGGTTTGACGGCGGCTTCGATGTCATGGGTGTGCTTGGAGGCGCTGAGGATCAGGCCGGCGGCGAAGGCCCCCAGGGCCGCCTCCAGGCCGATGGCCTGGGCGGCGAAACAGCAGAGGGTGAGCACCACGAAGCTGGCCACCGCCACATCACCGGGGGCCTTGAGCTGATCCACCACCCAGTCGAAACCGGGGGCGGCGAAGCGGCTGAGCAGCAGGGCCACGGCCACGAAGATCACCGCCGCAACGCACAGCTGCACCACTGGCCCGAGGGTGAAGGAACCGCCACCGGCCAGGGAGACCACCACCGCCAGGATCACGATGCCGAGGATGTCATCGAGCACGGCGGCGCCGATGACGATCTGGCCTTCCTTGCGCTTCAGCCACTGCAGCTCGCCGAACACGCTCGCCGTGATGCCGATCGAGGTGGCCGTCATGGCGGCACCGGCGAACACGGCCGGGATGAACGGCACATGGAAGAGGTAGTAGAGGCCGGCTGTGCCGGCGGCGAAGGGCAGCACCACGCCGGTGAAGGCCACGGTGCCGGCCTGGATGCCCACGGCCACCAGTTCATCCAGTTCGCTTTCCAGGCCCGTCAGGAACAGGAGCGAGAACAGGCCGATCTCGGCCACCACCTTGAGGCTGGAAAAGGTCTCGCTATAGAGCGAACTGATGGACTCCGGGGTCATGCCGCCCAGGGAGCTCAGCATGCCGAGCAGAGCCCCGCTCAGCTGGGCCTGGGCTTCGGGGGGCACCACCAGGTGCAGGCCGGAGGCGCCGATGATCACCCCGGCGACCAGTTCGCCGAGGATGGTGGGCAGCTGCAGGCGCACCATCAGCTCGGCCATGAAGCGGGCCGCCACAAAAATCACGAGAAACCGGCCAACCCCGATCAGGGTTTCCGTCACTTCAACCTGGTGGCTGCCGACTTCCATCAGCAAGGTGGGCAGCAGATCCATCAGGTGGGGTACGGGTGGGTGCAGTTGTAGAAGGAAGGGGGCCGGAGCTGTTGTCTGGACGACACCAGAATCCAAAGGATCCCGTGATGGATCCGATCAGCGCTGGTGATCGATGGCGGTCATCCACGCCGGCCAGCGGCCTGGAAGAAACCCACCCGTACTGGTAGGAACGGGTGGGGAATGGGGACCCGGTGGATCAGAATTTGTGATCGCGCAGGGCTTCCACCTGGTAGATGTAGGTGATGATTGAGTAGTCCGCGTAAAACTTGGCTTCGATCTGACGGGTGATGGTGTCGGCCAGTTCGCGGGTACCGGTGAGCACTTCGATCTTCACGTTGGAGAGGGTGTGGGACACACTGGGCTCCCCGGTGGAGCGCACATTGCGGCTGCCTTCGCCGCCAGCGGCGTTGACGGTGTAACCGGTGGCGCCTGCCGCCTTGATGAGCTTGATGAGTTTTTTGGAGAGGATTTCCTCTCCAACGATCACCAACTTCCAGACCTGTTGACTCATGGCTTTAACCTCGGATTGGCCGTGTGTAGGGAATGGATAGGTTTTGAAGTTTACTTGCCGAGCAGCACCTCTGCAATCCCGATGAACAGCGGGATGCAGATCGCGATCGCCACCGGCGTGCCGATGGCGGTGGAGGCACCGATGTAGGCCGAGGGATTCGCCGAGGGGATGCCGGCACGCAGGGTGGGCGGGCCCGAGATGTCCGAGCTGGAGGCCGCGATCACCGCCAGCACCACGGCACCGCCGATGCTGAAGCCGGTGAGCTTGTGGATGATCAGGCCGACCCCGAAGGCCAGGAAGCCGTGCACGATGGGGGAGATGAAGGCGTAGATGGCGAACCACTGGGCGACCTTGCGCAGCTCGTTCATCCGCTGGGCGGCCTCCATGCCCATGATGATCATCAGTACCGCGAGGAAGCCGCGGAACAGGGGGTTGAAGAAGCTCTCGTAGACGGGCTCAGGCTTGGTGAGGATGCCGAGGGCCACGCCCAGCAGCAGCGACGTGACGGCCGAACTCTGGATGCTTTCCTTGATGATCGGCCAGATTTCGATTTTCTCGGAGGTGTTGCCGCTCTTCTTGGAGAGGTAGACGCTGGCCACCACGATGGCCGTCACCAGCGCGGGAATGTCCATGAAGGGGTAGAGGGCCGCCGTCCAGGCCTCATAGGGAATCTTGGCGGAATCCAGCTGGGGCAGCACCGCCGCCAGCGTGGAGCCGCTCACGGCGCCGAACAGACCGCCGGTGGCCACGGCATCGGGCACGCTGATGCCGGGAAGTTTCCCCAGCGTGTAGCGGGCGATGAAGACGATAGCGATACCAACCAGAACCGCAGCAAGCGCAGGCAGAAGAATTTCGGAGGGATTGGAATTGCGAATCGCAATACCGCCCGTCAGGCCGATCTTCATCAGCAGGAAGAAGCTGATGAACTTGTAGATCGAATCGGGGATCGCCAGCTCGCTGCCAAGCGCGGCCACGACGATCCCGCCGATCAGGAATCCCAGGGTCGGGGACTGAAGCTGCTGCAGGAAGAGCGGGAGAAAGTCAGAAAGGAATGTCACGTGGTGCCGGCGTTCGCTTCGGTTGAGTGGCCGTGAAAGGTAGCAGCCGCCACAGCCAGCCCGCCGAAAGTAACGAAATGTAAAGCGCCCATGTTCCGGACGGTTGAGGACCGTCCCTGGATGTCTGACTCTTCTGCAGAGAGTGGCCATTCAAGGCATCGAAATGCGGTGTTCTCTGTGCCGCTGCTGAATGGCAGTGGCCTTGAACCAGCATCGTTTTCGTGATTTCATCTGCGGTGCTGTTTTGTATCTGGAGCCAGGCCATGTTCGTGCTGGCGGATGGATCTCCCCTGGCTGGTGCTGGTGATGTTCTGCCGCCCATAACCATTGCCCCGCATGGTCTCCGGCGGCACCCGGATGATGGCAAGGCGATCGCATCGCGTCAGTTGGTATGACCGCTGCCGGTTCTTCTCCCGCCCGATGGGTTATTGGTACAGAGCGCGATTGATGGACCCGGAGCCTTGTCCTGTGGCGGCCGATGCCAGCCCTGGTGTCGCCGGCCACCATGGGCTCGGCGCAGCTCCTCAGCGGCGCTCGGCGGTGGTGGGATGGGTCCTGAGTGGCTCTCAGGCTGGGGCGGAGGTGAGGATCGCCCCCTCGCCGAACCCATCCCCTAGGTAGTCACAGCAACCGCCATGGGTATCTGCAGCCACCGCCAGGATCCACCCGGCCCCCTTCCGTGAGGGCCCGCGCCGCCATCGCCAAGGATGGTCCCCGTGGTTCTTGCCTCCCTGCGATGTCCGGTCCCCGGCCGCTTTCTGCCTCTCAAGCCGATGGGGCCGCGCTGGAGCCCCTGGCGGAGCTGGTGGCGATCGTGGACCGGCTGCGGGATCCCCAGGGGGGCTGCCCCTGGGACCTGGCCCAGACCCACAGCACCCTGATCCCCTACGTGCTCGAGGAGGCCCATGAAGTGGCCGATGCGATCCGCCGCGGCGACGACGATCACCTGGCTGAAGAGCTGGGTGACCTGCTGCTGCAGGTGGTCCTGCACGCCCGCATCGCCAGTGAGGCGGGGCGTTTCGATCTGGCCGCCGTCGCCCGTGTCATCGCTGCCAAGCTGGTGCGCCGCCACCCGCACGTGTTCGATCCGGCGGCGGAACGGGCCGACGACCCCGAGGCCGTGCGCCGCAGCTGGGAGGCCATCAAGGCCGCCGAGCGCCGGCAGCCGGCAGGCGCCAGCCCCCTCAGCGACCGGCTGGCGGAGAAGGTGCGCGGCCAGCCCGCCCTGGCCGGCGCCATGACGATCTCCCGCAAGGCCGCCGCCGCGGGCTTCGAGTGGGACGCCATCGAGGGGGTGTGGGCCAAGGTGCAGGAGGAGCTCGACGAGCTGCGGGAGGCCGTGGCCAGCGGTGACCGGGCCCATGCCCAGGAAGAACTGGGCGATGTGCTGTTCACCCTGGTGAACGTGGCCCGCTGGTGCGGCCTCGACCCGGAGGAGGGCCTGGCAGGGACCAACCGCCGCTTCCTCGACCGCTTCTCCCGGGTGGAGGCGGCCCTGGGCGGCGACCTGGGCGGCCGCGGCATCGCCGAGCTGGAGGGCCACTGGCAGGCGGCCAAGGCCCAGATCCGTGCCGAGCAGGACCCCGGCCCTACCCCTCCTCAGGCGGACCCTGCCGCCGGCTGTTCTTGATCGATCCCCGCTGCCGTTTGGCCTTCAGCCGCCGCTCCACCGAGCCCCGGCTCGGCCGGGTGGGCCGGCGGGGCGGCGCCGGCGGTGCGATTGCCGCCTGGATCAGCTCCACCAGGCGCTTCTGGGCCGCCTGACGGTTCTGCCACTGGGAGCGCTGCTCCGCCGCCACCACCACCAGCCCGGCCGGGGTGAGCCGACTTGCCAGCCGCCGCAGGGCCCGCTCCCGCAGGGCGGGGGGCAGGGCGCCGCTGGCGGCCAGGTCGAACACCAGCTCCACCCGGGAGTCGGTGGTGTTCACCCCCTGCCCCCCGGGGCCGGAGGCGCGCGAAAACCGCCAGCCCAGCTCGGCCGCCGGGATCGCCAGGCCGTTCCCCAGGGGCAGATCGCCGCTCACACCAGGCTCACTTCGCCGCTGCCGATGTCGAAGTAGGCGGCCTGGATGGTCAGCCGCCCCTCCGTCACCGCCTGGCGCAGCAGGGCACTGCGCCGGGGCAGCGCGCTGGCGGCGGCGGCGGCGTTGTGGCGCACCGCCTGGGCGAGGTCGGCACCCGGTTCCAGGCTGGCCCGGATCGGCGCCACCAGCTCCTCCAGCAGGGGCGTGAGCGGGTTGCTGGCCATCGCGGCGGTCACCGCGCCGCAGCCGCTGTGGCCCATCACCAGGATCAGGGGCACCGCCAGCTCCGCCACGGCGTATTCCAGCGAGGCCACCCCCGCATCGAAGGCCGTGTTGCCGGCGCTGCGCACCTCGAACAGCTCCCCGGCCCCGCAGGCGAAGATCCACTCCGGCGCCACCCGGGAATCGGCGCAGCAGAGCACCGAAGCCCAAGGCCGCTGGCCGGCGGCCAGGGCATCGGGGCGCACCTGGCAGTGCATCGGCCAGGTCTCGTGCAGCAGGGTGGCCCGCGACAGGGGATCGGCGCTGCGCTCGGCGCCCTGCCAGGCCTTGCAGAAGTCACGGTTGCGGCGCAGCAGCTCCTGGAGCGGATCGCCGCCGGGGCGGCACACGGAGAGCCGTTCCGTGAGGGTGCCGTCCGCCGCCGCGGCCGCCGCCGGCCGGGGCGCCAGGGTCTCCAGGGCCATGCCGGCGCCCGCCAGGGCGAGGATGCTCAGCAGGTGGCGTCTGGAATGTGCCATGGCGCCGTGACAAGGGGTCCTGCCGAAGGTTTAGCTGGAAAGCCACGAGCCAACCGCATGGGACCGCAACAGCCACCGGCCGACGCCTGCACCCCGGGCACCTGGGTGGATGAGGAGCTGGGCGGAGTGCGCTACGGCCTGGCCGCCACCGTGGTGGAGGAGCACACCAGCCCCTACCAGCGGATCACCATCATCGACAGCCAGACCTACGGCAAGGGGCTGCTGCTCGACGGCTGCTGGATGACGGCGGAACGGCAGGAGCGGCACTATCACGAACCGCTGGTCCATCCGGCCCTCTGCGCCGCGGCCTCCATCGAGCGGGTGCTGGTGATCGGCGGCGGTGACGGCGGCACCGCCCGCGAGTGCCTGCGCCACCCCGGTGTCGCCCACCTCGACATGGTGGAGATCGACGGGCTGGTGGTGGAGCTCTCCCGGAAGCACCTGCCCAGCCTGGGCGGCGACGCCTGGAGCGACCCGCGCTTCCACCTCACCGTCGGCGACGGCATCGCCTGGGCCGCCAATGCCCCCGCCGCCAGCTACGACGTGGTGCTGGTGGACGGCTCCGATCCGGCCGGGCCGGCCGAAGGCCTGTTCAACCGCACGTTCTTCCAGCACTGCCGCCGCCTGCTGCGCCCGGGCGGCGTGTTCGCCACCCAGAGCGAATCCCCCGAGGCCTTCCGCCAGGTCCACATCGACACCGTGCGGCTGCTGCGGGAGGTGTTCGGCCACGCCGATCCGCTGTACGGCTGGGTGCCGATGTACCCGAGCGGCTGGTGGAGCTGGACCTTCGCCTGCCCCGACGGCCCCCGCTACCGCGAGCCGCTGCCGGAGCGGGCCGCGGCGGTGGCGCCGGGCTGCAGCATCTGGTCGCCCCGCTGGCAGCGGGGGGCCTTCGATGCGGTGCCGGCCTTCGTGGAGCGCGCCCTGGCCGACGCGGCGAGCCAGCCATGAGCCAGGAGCTGTTCGACACCGAAGGGGCGATCTACATGGGCGCCCGCCGGGACCCCCTGGGCTGCGCCGTGGGCCTGTTCGGCGTTCCCTACGACGGCACCACCTCCTTCCGCCCCGGCGCCCGCTTCGGCCCGGCGGCGATCCGGGACGTGAGCAGCGGCCTGGAGAGCTACGACCCCCAGCTCGACCTTGACCTCGAAGACCTCGCCTTCGCCGACCTCGGGGCAGTGGCGATTCCCTTCGGCGCCCCCGAGCCGGTGGTGGCGGCCGTGGGCCGGGCCACCGAGGCGGTGCTGGATCTGGGCCTGGCGCCGCTGATGCTGGGCGGCGAGCACTCGATCAGCAGCGGGGCGGTGGCGGCGGTGGCGCGGCGCCATCCCGATCTGGTGCTGGTGCAGCTCGATGCCCACGCCGACCTGCGCCAGGAGTGGCTCGGGGCCCGCCACAGCCACGCCTGCGCCATGCGCCGATGCCTGGAGGTGCTGCCCAGCGGCGAGCTGCGCCAGATCGCCATCCGCAGCGGCACCCGCGAGGAGTTCCGGGAGCTGCACGCCACCGGCCGCCTGGTGCCGATCGACGCCATGGTGGCGGCGCTGGCACCCCTGAGGGGCCGGCCCCTGTATCTCACCGTCGACCTCGACTGGTTCGATCCGGCGGTGCTGCCGGGCACGGGCACGCCCGAACCGGGCGGCTTCCACTGGCCCCAGTTCGCTGAGCTGGTGGAGGAGCTGCGCCAGCACCGGCTCGTCGCCGCCGACGTGGTGGAGCTGGCCCCCCAGCTCGACCCCAGCGGCGTCAGCGCCGTGCTGGCCGCCAAGGTGACCCGCAGCCTGCTGCTGCTGCTCGGGCGGCCGGGGCTCTCTGTTATCCCGACTCAGTAGCAGCAGGTGCCGCTGGTTCGCTGCTCCCGCAGGCGGGTGTGCTGCTGCCCGATCAGCTGCACGGCCAGGGTGGGGTGGTTGTGCAGAAGGTTGAGGAAGCGGAGCCGGTCGAGGCGCAGCACCTCCACGGGGGTGCGGGCAAAGGCATCGCTGCGGTGGCTCAGCTCACGCCAGGTGATGTCCTGGTAGCTGAACAGCTCCCCGGGGCGGTAGCAGGTTTTCTCGCCCTGCTCACCCACCAGCTCAACGATGCCGCGACGCACCGCATAGATGGCGTTGGCGCTGGCGCCGCGGCTGAAGACGTGGGCTCCCGTTGGGAGGGTGAAGGTTTCACAATCCACATGGACGGCCATCAGCTCGAGGGGTGATGGGGATGTGGCGGTTCTGATCAATTCAGGGGACCTCCGTGGTCGGGTGGACGGGATTCAGCCTTCCTAGGGCGGAACGGGGCGCTCCGCTAGGAGAAGGCGGGGTGAAACGGCGGAAGAATGCCAAAAAGGCATCAACCGACACATGTTTTCTGCCCCCGACGTCAGGAGAGGCCGGTGGCCAGGCTCAGCTGCTGGCTCGCCACCGGATGGCGGGCCTGCTTGAGCAGGGCCTCGGGGGACACCACCGGCAGCCGAGGCGGACGGGCCGTCCAGTGGTGGCACCACAGCTCGGCCACCAGCTCGGGGTGGATGGGGAGCTGACGCAGCTGGCACCATCCCATCTCCACCCCGGCGGGAGGGGTGCAGTGGCGGCAGCTGCGGCAGTTGGGACGGTTGCCCATCCTCTTGACCCATTGGGCCATTCAAGGTACGCATTTCCTTGCCGGTGTGATACGGGTGGAAGCCGAATCACAGGCTTTCTTCGGTATTGGCGGCCCCACCTCCAGTCTTGGCGGCGCCCAGTCCATAGGATCGCGCCACCGTGCTCCGGCGTCCCCCTGGCCGGCCGGCCGCCTCCGATGGATTCCACTTCCCTGCGCCGCACACCCCTGGAGGCCGCCGCCATCGCCGCCGGGGCCCGCATGGTGCCCTTCGCCGGCTGGCAGATGGCGATCCAGTTCTCCGGCCTGGTGCAGGAGCACAACGCCGTGCGGCAGCACTGCGGCGTCTTCGACATCTCCCACATGGGGGTGCTCACCCTGCGCGGTCAGGGCACCAAGGACGCCCTGCAGCGACTGGTCCCCACCGACCTGTTCCGCATCGGCCCCGGCGAGGCCTGCTACACCGTTCTGCTCAACGAGGCCGGCGGCATCCTTGACGACCTGATCGTCTACGACCGTGGTCGCATCGCTGGCCCTGAAGGGGAGCGCGATGAAGTGGTGCTGGTGATCAACGCCGCCTGCGCCGAGGCCGACACCGCCTGGATCACCAGCCAGCTGGAGCCCGAGGGGATCGCCATCAGCGACCGCAAGGGCGACGGGGTGCTGCTGGCCCTGCAGGGCCCGGAAGCCCCCGCTCGCCTCGAGGCCCTGGTGGGCACGAGCCTGGCGGGACTGCCCCGCTTCGGCCACCGGGAGCTGGCCATCGAGGGCTCGCCGGTGTTCGTGGGCCGCACGGGCTACACCGGTGAGGACGGCTTCGAGCTGCTGCTGGGCCGCGAGGCCGGCGTGGCGCTGTGGCAGCGGCTGCTGGCCGATGGCGTCACCCCCTGCGGCCTCGGCGCCCGCGACACCCTGCGGCTGGAGGCGGCGATGCACCTCTACGGCAACGAGATGGATGCGGCCACCACGCCGCTGGAGGCGGGCCTGGGCTGGCTGGTGCACCTGGAGATGCCGGCCGACTTCATCGGCCGCGCCGCCCTGGAGCGCCAGACCGCCGAGGGGGTGGGCCGCAAGCTGGTGGGCCTGAAGCTGCAGGGCCGCGCCATCGCCCGCCACGGCTACCCGGTGCTCCTCGCTGGGGAGCCGGTGGGCGCGGTCACCAGCGGCACCTGGTCCCCCACCCTGGGGGAAGCGGTGGCCCTGGCCTACGTGCCGGCGGCAGCGGCGAAGCCCGGCACCGCGCTGGCGGTGGAGATCCGCGGCCGGGCCGAGCCGGCCGTGGTGGTCAAGCGGCCCTTCTACCGGCGCGGCTGAGCACCCTTTCTGCGCTGGTCCGGGCCCTCCGGAACGGCCCGCAGGCGCCCTGTGGGAAACTCGCGGATTCGTTTTGCTTGCCACCATGCGCAGCCACGGGTGCGGCGATCTGCGCAACGACGCCATCGGCGAGGCCGTCCAGCTGGGCGGCTGGGTCGACCGGCGCCGCGACCACGGCGGTGTGATCTTCATCGACCTGCGCGACCGCAGCGGCACCGTGCAGATCACGGTGGATCCTGACCTGGCCCCCGCCGCCTTCGCCGTGGCCGAGCGGCTGCGCAACGAGACCGTGCTGCGGGTGGAGGGCAAGGTGCGGGCCCGGCCGGCCGAGTCCCTCAACGAACGGCTGGCCACGGGCGCCATCGAGGTGCTGGCGAGCGGCATCACGGTGCTCAACGAGGTGCGCGGCAACCTGCCCTTCCCGGTGTCGGTGCACGACGAGGAGAACACCCGCGAGGAGCTGCGCCTGCGCCACCGCTACCTCGACCTGCGCCGCGAACGCATGGGACGCAACCTGCGGCTGCGCCACGCCACCGTGAAGGCCGCCCGCGGCTATCTGGAGGGGGAAGGCTTCATCGAGGTGGAGACCCCGGTACTCACCCGCTCCACCCCCGAGGGCGCCCGCGATTACCTGGTGCCGTCGCGGGTCTGCGGCGGGGAGTGGTTCGCCCTGCCCCAGTCGCCCCAGCTGTTCAAGCAGCTGCTGATGGTCGGAGGCATCGAGCGCTATTACCAGCTGGCCCGCTGCTTCCGCGACGAGGACCTGCGGGCCGACCGCCAGCCGGAGTTCACCCAGCTGGACATGGAGATGAGCTTCATGGACCAGGAGCAGATCCTGGCGCTCAACGAAGGCCTGATCGCCGCCATCTGGAAGCAGGTGAAGGGCATCGAGCTGCCCCGGCCGTTCCCCCGCCTCACCTGGCACGAGGCGATGGCGCGCTACGGCACCGACCGCCCAGACACCCGCTACGGCATGGAGCTCACCGACGTCTCGGACATCGTCCGGGACATGGGCTTCAAGGTGTTCTCCGGCGCGGTGGCCGCCGGGGGCTCGGTGAAGTGCATCGCCGTGGCCGGCGGCAACGAGGCCGTCAGCAACGTGCGCATCAAGCCCGGCGGTGATGTGTTCAGCGAGGCCCAGAAGGCAGGGGCCGGCGGCCTGGCCTTCATCAGAGTGCGGGCCAGCGGCGAGATCGACACGATCGGCGCCATCAAGGACAACCTCACGGCTGAGGGGAAGGCGGAACTGCTGGAGCGCACCGGCGCCACGGAAGGCACCCTGCTGCTGTTCGGCGCCGGCGACACCGCCACCGTCAACAAGGCCCTCGACCGGGTGCGCCAGTACCTGGCCCGCGAACTGGGCCTGGTGCCGGCCGAGCGGGACAACGACCAGTGGAACTTCCTCTGGGTCGTCGATTTCCCGATGTTCGAGTTCAACGCCGGCGAGAACCGCCTCGAAGCCCTGCACCACCCCTTCTGCGCCCCCAACGCCGAGGATCTGGGCAGCGATCCGGCGGCCTGGGCCGGCACGCTGCCCACGGCCCGCGCCCAGGCCTACGACCTGGTGCTGAACGGCCTGGAGCTGGGGGGCGGCTCCCTGCGCATCCACGATTCGGCCCTGCAGCGCCAGGTGCTGCAGACCATCGGCCTGCCCCTGGAGGAGGCCGAGCGCCAGTTCGGCTTCCTGATGGAGGCCCTCGACATGGGCGCCCCGCCCCACGGAGGCATCGCCTTCGGCATGGACCGGCTGGTGATGCTGCTGGCGGGCGAGGAGTCGATCCGCGACACGATCGCCTTCCCGAAAACCCAGCAGGCCCGCTGCCTGATGACCCAGGCCCCGGCAGATGTGGCGCCCAAGCAGCTGGAGGAGCTGCACGTGGCCAGCACCTGGAGCGACGAGGAGGGCTGAGGGGCCTCAGGGGGTGGAATCGCCATAGCATCAATGCAGAGGCAGCGCCCCATGGATCGCATCGTTATTGAGCCCGACATCTGCAACGGCCAACCCATCATCAAGGGCACCCGGATCACGGCACAGACCATCCTCGAATTTCTTGCTGCTGGTGATGCCATCGAGGATGTCCTTGAGGAGTATCCATCACTGACTCGAGAAGATGTCCTGGCTTGCCTCCGGTTCTCCTCGGTCCTGATGGGAAGTCACTTCTCGATTCTTGGGGTCCATTGAAGGGCTTCATCTTCGATGAGAACGTACCAAGGCGTTTGCAGTTCTAGCCTTCCGTGCCATACACGCACGTCTCGGATCTGAATCGAGGCCTCTCTGACGGAGAGATCTGGACTTACGCCAGGGTCAACGAGCTGGTGATCGTGACCAAAGACGCGGATTTCTCGAATCGGATGATGGTGAATGAATCCCCTCCGTGGGTGGTGCATCTCTGCTTTGGGAACATGCGACTCCGTGAGTTCCATGCGTTTCTGGCCAAGGCATGGCCAATGATTGAGGGGTTGCTGCCTGCCAACAAGCTTGTCCATGTGCATGTTGATCGGCTCCAGGCGATCAGGTAGCGATACTCGGCACTGGCTGAATCGGGTGCATCGGTTGCGGCTTGCAGCATCTACCGCGCCAGTTTGTCGAAATAGTCTTCATCCGCCATCTTGCGGCGCTGGGCCGCCTCCGCCTTCCCCCGTGGCAGCACGCCGGCCAGGAAGGCGAAGCCGATGGCATAGGCCAGCGCCGAGATGGTGATGCGCAGGCTTTCCTTCAGCAGCTGATCGGGCTTGATGGCGGCCTGGGCCTCGATCTGCTGCATCAGCTGGCGGGAGGCCTGCTCGGCCCGGGCCAGCAGCATGGGCCGCAGCTCGCCGATGGGGGTGCGCCGTTCGGAGGGCGAAAGGCCGGCGTTCGGCCCGAAGAGCAGCTGCACCCGGGCCTGCAGCTGCTGGTGGGAGGTGGCGGAGCTGATGGCCTGGCGCAGGTCGGCCAGCTTCTGGCTGGCCTGGCTGAGCTGCTCCTGGCGGCTGCCCTTGACGGTGCTGTAGAGGCGCCAGCCGGCCAACCCCTGCAGGGGCACCAGCAGCAGGAAACCGAGGGCGGCGGCCAGGGCCCAGCGCCGCAAGGCGTTGCGGCGGGCCCGCAGGCGCTGGTTGCCGGGATCGACCCACACCGCCAGGGGCAGCAGCAGGGCCCCCATCAGGGCCAGGTAGGCGGAATTGATCAGCGCCGCGACCAGGGCCAGCTGCCACTGGGGATCGAGGAGCCTGGGCGGCAGGGCGGTGCTGAGCACCGAGGCGAGGAACACCACCAGCAGCACGATCGAGAGGACCGCCAGCAGCCGGGCGAGGGCGGGGTGGGGGGCGATCGCGGGGCTGGGGCTGCTGGTCACGGTCGGTGAAGGGGCAAAAAGGCCGGCATGGTGGGGATCAATGAAAAAGCCCCTTGCCGATCGGCAGAGGGGCACGTTGAAGGGCTGCAAGGTGCCAGGTATCACTCAGCTCGCTTGGCGAGTGGGCGCAGTGGTTCTGGTGGCTTTGATGCGATTCCTCAGCTTGCGACTGAAGCCGAAAGCAGCGGCGGCTCCCAGGACAGGTAGGGGGCCGGGGACGGAGGCTGGCTTGCGGGGAGTGAACGTTGGAAGACCTCTTACAATTTGGGGGCATGTAAATCCAAAAGGAATTGGACTGCACCCAACACCATGCGCAGAAGTAATATTTTGCAGATCAAATTGGCGAAGGTTGAGTATTGAATTTCCGGATGTGCCAAACCAATTTGCCGTGCCGGCTACGAGCCCGCCTGATACGCTAAAACCATTACCAGCGAGATAAGCGTAGGGGCCCAGACTTCCAAGTGTTGATGAGGTAACTTCAACACTAAACCCGGTTGTTTGATTTGGGGTGTCGTCCGCCAAGCCACTGATGATCCCTTCGACACTCCCCGATCCATCAGAAAACTTGAAGTCGAAGTCAAGGAAAGCCGCCGCTGCAGGCTGTGCAGCCAAAATCAAAGCGGTCGTCGCCACGCCAAGGGTGACGGCGGCCGTACCGAGAACAGCCTGCCTTTTCATTGTTGACCAAGAAAATTTCACCGGACTTTAATGGCTGAGCCCACGACGCGGATGTAGCTGCAGACACCGGGTTACCAAGTGTCATCGATCCATGCCAGTGCGACTGAGGCCGGCAGGACGGGTGGCCATTCGCTGGGCAGCACAACCACCCTTCACTCAAGGAGCAACCCTGAGGGCCAGGTGGCTGAGCACAGGGGTAGGCCCTGGCCGAATCAATCCGTTCGCTCTCCCCTGTCCTGCGTGCGACCCGTCGCCTTCCTCGCCCTGCTGGTCCTGCACCTCGTCAGTCCTGTGGCCCCTAACGCCGCCATGGTGATCTCGGTCGGCGATGGCGATAGCCTCCGCGTCGATGACGGCGGAAGGAAGGTCACGATCCGTGTGGCCTGCATCGACGCACCGGAGACGGCCCTGGCTCCCTAAGGGCATCAGGCCAGGCAAGCCCTCCAAGCTCTCCTCCCTGTCGGCTCCACGGTGACCCTGAAGGTGCAGACCACTGTCCGCTACGGGCGCACCGTGGCCGAGGTGTTCTCGGAAAACGGCCGCAACGTGGGTCTGGCCATGGTGCAGGAGGGAAACGCATTCGCCTATCGCCGCTACCTGGGGCAGTGTGACCCGTGGGCCTATCTGGACCGGGAGCAGCTGGCCGCTCGATACCGCTCCGGGGTCTGGAGGGCCGATGGCGGTCTCGAACGCCCCTGGGACTTCCGTGCGGCTCGGCGTGTCGACCCTCAGGCGCCGCCGCCTTTAAACGGAATCAGTTCGCCTTAGAGTTTCACTTCCCTCTCCCCCGCCATGACCGTCACCGCTCCCCCCATCGACATCGGCATCCCGGCCGATCAGCGCCAGCAGATCGCCGAGGGCCTCGGCCGCGTCCTGGCCGACAGCACCGTGCTCTACGCCAAGACCCACGGCTTCCACTGGAACGTCACCGGACCGATGTTCAACACGCTCCACCTGATGTTCATGGACCAGTACACCGAGCTCTGGACCGCCCTCGACCTGATCGCCGAGCGCATCCGGGCCCTCGGTTTCCCCGCCCCCTACGGCGGCACCCTCTATGCCGGCCTCTCCTCGATCCCCGAGGCCGAAGGGGTCCCCGCCGCCCTGGCCATGGTGCGGGAGCTGGTGGAGGGCCATGAGGCCGTGGCCCGCACGATCCGCTCGGTGTTCACCCTGGCCGACGAGGCCAGCGACCAGCCCACCGCCGACCTGCTCACCCAGCGGCTGCAGATCCACGAGAAGACGGCCTGGATGCTGAGGAGTCTCCTGGAGGGTTGAGCCTGAGGGCGCTGGCCTGCGCCGGGGCGCGCCCGCGCAGCGGGCAACGCCCGGCTTCGGCCCGCCCCCTCAGGCTCCCCCAGGAGGCTGGGGAGGGGGCTGGGCGGCGAGGCCCCAGGGGCGGCCGGACTGGAAGGGGTCGGTAGATTGGGTGATCAGCGCAGCGCCCGATGTCCGCACCGTCCGCCACGCGGGGCCATGCCGCGAAGTTCGTCTTCGTCACCGGCGGGGTGGTCTCCAGCATCGGCAAGGGCATCGTGGCGGCGAGCCTCGGGAGGCTGCTCAAGAGCCGCGGCTACAGCGTCTCGATCCTGAAGCTGGATCCCTACCTCAACGTGGATCCGGGCACGATGAGCCCCTACCAGCACGGGGAGGTGTTCGTCACCGAGGACGGCGCCGAGACCGATCTCGACCTGGGCCATTACGAGCGCTTCACCGACACCGCCATGTCGCGCCTCAACAGCGTGACCACCGGCTCGATCTACCAGGCGGTGATCAACAAGGAGCGCCGCGGCGACTACAACGGCGGCACCGTCCAGGTGATCCCCCACATCACCGGCGAGATCCGCGAGCGCATCCACCGGGTGGCGGCCAACAGCGGCGCCGACGTGGTGATCACCGAGATCGGCGGCACCGTCGGTGACATCGAGTCGCTGCCGTTTCTGGAGGCCATCCGCGAGTTCCGCGGCGATGTGGGCCGCCAGGACCTGGCCTATGTCCACGTCACCCTGCTGCCCTACATCGGCACCTCCGGCGAACTCAAGACCAAACCCACCCAGCACTCGGTGAAGGAGCTGCGCTCCATCGGCATCCAGCCCGACGTGCTGGTCTGCCGCAGCGACCGGCCGATCAGCAACGACCTCAAGGGCAAGATCGGCGGCTTCTGTGGCGTGCCGGCCAGTGCCGTCATCCAGGCCCTCGATGCCGACAGCATCTATGCGGTGCCCCTGGCGATGGAGAGCGAGGGCCTCTGCCGCCAGGTGCTCGACGTGCTCTCCCTGGTCGACCACGACAGCGACATGGCGCGCTGGGCCGACCTGGTGGAGAAGCTGCGCCACCCCGGCCCCGCCGTGAAGGTGGCCCTGGTGGGCAAGTACGTCCAGCTCAACGACGCCTACCTCTCGGTGGTGGAGGCGCTGCGCCATGCCTGCCTGGAGCGGGACGCCTCCCTCGATCTCCGCTGGATCTGCGCCGAGCAGATCGAGAGCCAGGGCGCCGAGGCCCTGCTGCGGGGCATGGATGCGGTGGTGGTCCCCGGCGGCTTCGGCCACCGCGGCGTCGATGGCAAGGTGGCGGCGATCCGCTGGGCCCGCGAGCAGCGGGTGCCGTTCCTGGGGCTCTGCCTGGGGATGCAGTGCGCCGTGATCGAGTGGGCCCGCCACCAGGCCGGCCTCGAGGGCGCCACCAGCGCCGAACTGGATCCCGCCTCGCCCCACCCCGTCATCCACCTGCTGCCTGAGCAGCAGGACGTGGTCGATCTGGGCGGCACCATGCGCCTGGGCGTGTACCCCTGCCGGCTGACGGCGGGGACGATGGGCCAGCGGCTCTACGGCGAAGAGGTGGTCTACGAGCGTCACCGCCACCGCTACGAGTTCAACAACGCCTACCGCTCCCTGTTCCTGGAATCGGGCTACGAGATCAGCGGCACCTCCCCCGACGGCCGCCTGGTGGAACTGATCGAGCTCAAGGATCACCCCTTCTTCACCGCCTGCCAGTACCACCCGGAGTTCCTCTCCCGCCCCGGCAAGCCCCATCCCCTCTTCCGGGGGCTGATCGAGGCGGCGCAGCAGCGGCGCGGTGAGGTGGCCCGCCATGGCCAGCAGACCCAGGCCACTTCCGCTCAGGCCACTTCCGCTCCCCAGGCGATGCCGGTGCAGGCCTGAGGCCCACAGGGGATAGGTTCGCCAACAACCGGTAACCCAGCTTGCTGGCTCGCCCGTAAGCTGGTTGGGTGGCGGCCCAGCACAGATGAAAACGACCTTGGACTTGCCGGACCACCTCGTGCGCCAGGCCAAGCAACGGGCCCTTCAGCAAGGGCGCACCCTCAAGGAACTCGTGGCTGAGTACATCCGTCAGGGCCTCCATGGCGGCACCACGCTGTCGGTGCCCGCCGCCAGCGATGGGGTGATGGTGGATGCGGCCGGGCTGCCGGTGTTCCGGTGTGAGCCAGCCGGCGACCGGCCGGGAATCGATCTGGCCACGGCCTTGCAACTGGAGCAGCAGGGCCTGGAGCTGGAGGACCTCCGCCGTGCCGGCCTGTCTGCTTGATGTGAATGTGTGGGTGGCGGCGGCCTTCCCGTCCCACCCAGCCCATCACGCCGCCCAGGCGGTGCTGCTTCAGGCCACGCCCACCGCACCAGCCCTGTTCTGCCGAGCCACCCAGCAGAGCTTTCTGCGGCTGGTCTCCACGCCGGCGATCTGCCAGGCCTACCAAGCAGCGTCAATCACCAATCAGAATGCGCTGGCGGCATTGGCGGCCTTTCAGGCCCTGCCCCAGGTGGACCTGGTGGATGAGCCGATCGGGATGGAGGCGCTCTGGTGGCGTTTGGCAGGGCTCAGCCTGGCCGCACCGAAACTGTGGATGGATGCCTATCTGGCGGCCTTCGCCATCAGCAGCCCCACCCGGATGGTCACGTTGGATCAGGATTTTCGCCAGTTCATCGGGGCGGGGCTTGACCTGGAACTCCTGCAGGCCGATTCCCATGGCGGCGCTTGAGATGCCTGTCCCTGCCCTGCCAGCGTTGCCCGTGGTGGAAACCTTCCACTCCCTGCAGGGGGAGGGTCTCCATGCCGGCCGCAGCGCCTTCTTCATCCGCCTGGCCGGCTGCGACGTGGGCTGCCCCTGGTGCGACACCAAGCACTCCTGGCCCGAGGCGGCCCACCCCCGGCGCCCGCTGGCGGACCTGAGGGCCGAGGCCAGCGCCGCCGCTGCGGCCGGAGCCGCCTTCGTGGTGATCACCGGCGGCGAGCCCCTGCAGCAGCCCCTGGATGCCCTGTGCGCGGCCCTGGCGGCGTCGGGCCTGCCGCTGCACCTGGAAACCAGCGGCCTAGGCGAGCGCAGCGGCCGCTTCGACTGGATCACCCTTTCCCCCAAGCCCCACCGACCTCCGGCCGCCGAGGTGCTGGCCCGCTGCGATGAGCTCAAGGTGGTGGTGACCTCCCCGGCCGACCTGGCCTTCGCCGAAGCCATGGCCGCCGAAGCGGGTCGCCTGCGCCCACCCACCGCACCCGGCCCTGCACTCCTGATCCAGCCCGTCTGGGACGACCCCGCTGCCCAGGCGCTGGCGGTGGCCTACGTGCGCGCCCACCCCGCCTGGCGCCTCAGCCTGCAGAGCCACAAGTGGCTGGGGGTGCGCTGAGCCCCGGTGGGGAGCCCGAGCCCTGGGGCCTCAGAGGGCCTGGGCCGGCTGCTGGACCTTCTCCGCCTTCCAGAGCCGCCAGCGCAGCTGCAGATCCTTCGGCGTGTACACCACGATCGGCCGGCTGGCGTCGTACGGCACCACGAAGGGCTTGCTGCCCATCGGCACGAACACCTTGCGTTTGGCCTGGCCGGGGGGGCAGGCCATCAGGGTCGACACCATCGGCCCCACATCGCTCACCGTGTACACGCTGACGCCCAGCCCCTTCAC
The DNA here is from genome assembly GCA_943367705.1 of Synechococcus sp. UW140. GTDB lineage: Bacteria > Cyanobacteriota > Cyanobacteriia > PCC-6307 > Cyanobiaceae > Cyanobium. The sequence continues at coordinate 397,172 of CALRJV020000001.1, read as the reverse complement.
CTTGCTGGCGCGGAAGCGGCCCCGGAAGGCCTTCTGGTTGCAGTCGGCCTCCACCTCCCGGCCGGCGATCAGCTGCACCCGCCAGTCGATCGGGTTGGGGGACAGGCGCGGATCGGCGGTGGGCGGCAGCACCCCGGGGAGCTGGATCACCCAGCGGGTCTGGGCGGCGGTGGGCTTGGGGTAAGGCGTCAGGTCCAGCCGGGGGATGGCCCGGGCCGGCGCCACCGTGAGCGCCAGCAGGGACGGCAGGCCGACGATGACGCTTGCGGTGGCCGCGGCCGCCGTGGCGCGGCGCAGGGCATGGGCCATGGGGAACCTCGGTAGGGACCGGAATCCGGAGCCTCCACCATGGCACCCTCCGTCGCTGGCGATCCCTGCGGGCCCTCCGGCCGCTTCCACAATGGGGGAGCCGTCGCCTCCACCCGCCCCATCACGCCCTCCCCTGCCACACCCCCCCCAGCCAGGCCGCTCGCCATCGCCCTGCTCTCCGGCGGCCTGGATTCGGCCACGGCTGCCGCCCTGGCGATCGAGGCGGGCCACCGGGTGATCGGCCTCTCCTTCGACTACGGCCAGCGCCACCGCCGCGAACTGGACGCCGCTGCGGCGGTGGCCGGCGCCCTGGCCCTCGAGGAGCACCACGTGATCGCCGTGAACCTGGCGGCCTGGGGCGGGTCGGCCCTCACCGATCCGGCGATCCCCGTCCCCGACGGTGGCGTGGTCGAGGGGGTGATCCCCAGCACCTATGTCCCCGGCCGCAACACGGTGTTCATCGCCCTGGGGCTGAGCCTGGCCGAAGCCCGCGGCGCCACCAGCCTCGTGCTCGGGGTCAACGCGGTGGATTACTCCGGCTATCCCGACTGCCGCCCCGACTACCTGGCCGCCTTCCAGAGCCTGGCCGACCTGGCCACCAAGGCGGGGCGGGAGGGTCACGGGGCCCGCCTCTGGGCCCCCCTGGTGGCCTGGGACAAGGCCACCATCGTGCGCGAGGCCCTGCGGCTGGGGGTGCCGATCGCGGCCACCTGGAGCTGTTACAGCGGCGAGGATCTCCCCTGCGGCCGCTGCGACAGCTGCCGCATCCGCGATGCCGCCCTGGTGGTCGCAGGCCGGGCTGACCTCACCAGCGCCGCCCTCCGCGCCGGAGCCGCCCCCCGCGCCGGAGCCGACGGTTGAGGAGCGAGCCGCTCCCCTGGCTGGAGCCCCGGGCCCTGGCGGTGGTCCTGGCGGAACGCTTCGGCCGGGACGGGCTGGTGCTGCTCGACGGCGACGGCAGCCCCCTCGGCTGCCGCGGCGTGCTCGGGGTGGATCCGGTGGCCAGCGTGACCTGCCGGGGGCTACCGGGCGACCCGGGGGCGGCCGACCCCTTCGACGTCCTGGCCGACCTGGAGCGCCAGGGGGGACCGTGGCTGGGCTGGCTCGGCTACGAGGCCGGGGCCTGGGTGGAGCCGGCCGAGCACTGGCAGGCCTCCGACATGGCCACCCTGTGGGCGGCCCGCCACGACCCCCTGATCCATTTCGACCGGGGCGAGGGTCGGCTCTGGCTGGAGGGCCAGGACCCGGCCCGGTTCGCGGCCATGGCGCGGCTGCTGGGGGATCCCGCCACAGGGGCGGCGGTGGCCGGGGCCGGGGAGCGCCCCGCCGATGGGCCCGGCATCGCCCGCGGCGCGTGGCACTGGCACACCCCCCCGGACACCTATGCCGCCCAGGTGGGGATCCTGCGGGAGTGGATCGCCGCCGGCGATCTGTTCCAGGCCAACCTCACCGCCTGCTGCGAGAGCCTGCGGCCGGAGCCGCCCGACCCTCTGGCGCTGTACCGCCGCCTCGTGGGCCATGGACCGGCCCCCTTCGCGGGCCTGGCGGTTGCCGGCGGAGAGGCGGTGATCTCGGCCTCGCCAGAGCGCTTCCTGCGTCTGCACCCCGACGGCCAGGTGGAGACGCGGCCGATCAAGGGGACCCGGCCGCGCCGGGCCGACCCCGACGCCGATGCCGCCAGCGCCGCCGAGCTGATCTGCGACCCCAAGGACCGGGCCGAGAACGTGATGATCGTCGACCTGCTGCGCAACGACCTGGGCCGGGTCTGCGTGCCCGGCTCGGTGCACGTGCCCCAGCTGCTGGGGCTGGAGAGCTACGCCCACGTGCACCACCTCACCTCGGTGGTGATGGGACAGCTCGCCGCCGGCTGCGGCCTGGTGGAGCTGCTGCGGGCCTGCTGGCCGGGGGGCTCGATCACCGGCGCCCCCAAGGTGCGGGCCTGCCGGCGCCTCAATCAGCTGGAGCCGGTGCCGCGGGGGCCCTACTGCGGCTCCCTGTTCCACCTGGGCGCCGACGGCAGCTTCGACAGCAGCATCCTGATCCGCACCCTGCTGCAGAAGGGCCGGCGCCTGCGGCTCCATGCCGGCGGCGGCATCGTGGCCGATTCCGACCCGGCCGGGGAGGCCCGGGAGATGGGCTGGAAGATCGAACCGCTGCTTGAGGCCCTGACATGAGCGGTGACGGCACGCACCCGGCCGGCACGGCCATCGCCTGGATCGACGGGCCCACCCCTGCAGGTACCTGGGGGGATCCGGACCGGCTCTGCCTGCCCCTGAGCGACCGGGGCCTGCTGCTGGCCGATGGTCTGTTCGAAACGGTGCTGATCGAGGCGGGGCAACCCCGGCTGCTGGCGGATCACCTGGAGCGTTGGCGCGTCTCGGCCGCCAGCCTTGGCATGGCGCCACCCCCGGGCGCCGACCGGGTGCGGCCGCTGCTGGCCGAGGCCGTGGCCCGCAGCGCCCTCTCCGGCTCCGGGGCCCTGCGGCTCAACTGGAGCCGGGGCAGCGGCGCCGGCCGGGGTCTGGCGCTGCCGGCGCCGGACGCACCCCAGGGCCGCCCCCGCTTCTGGCTGCAGCTGAGCCCCTGGACGCCGACCTCCAACCCGGTCACGGTGATCGTCAGCGGGTTGGAACGCCGCAACGCCGCCAGCCTGGTCAGCCGCTGCAAGACCTTCGCCTACGGCGGCGCCATCGCGGCCCTGCGGGAGGCCCGGGCCGCCGGTGCCGATGACGCCCTGCTGCTCGGCAGCGGCGGCGACCTCTGCTGCGGCACCAGCGCCAACCTGCTGCTGCTGCGGCGGGGCGCCTGGATCACGCCGCCCCTGGGGAGCGGCTGTCTGCCGGGGGTGATGCGCGGCCGCGGCCTGGCCCTGGGGCTGGTGCGGGAGGAGCGGCTGGACGTGGCGGACCTGCTGGGGTGCGAGGCGGCCCTGCTGATCAACAGCCTCGGCTGCCGCCCGATCCGGCGCTGCGGCGCCACCGACCTGCCCGTGCCCGCCGGGGCCCTGGACCTCTGGGGGCGGCTGCTGGCGTCGTCATAGGTTGGCCCCAGAGTCGATCGATGCCGTTGTCCGACGCTGTGGGGGGCCTGGTGTCCCGGAAGCACCTGGCAGGACTGCTGGCCTGTGTGGGCCTTGCCCTGGCTGGCTGCAGCTCCGGCCCGAAGGAGGTGGCGATTCAGAAGGCCAAACCAGGCGACCTGCTGGTGGAGGTGGATGGCAGCCGGGTGGAACTGGTGCGGGCGTTCAAGCCGGGCATTGCCAATGGGCTGCACAAGGGTGTCGTGAAGGTCACCTCCGGCGGCACCGATGCCAAGGGTCAGATGTACGAAACAACGGCGATCTGCAGCGTCAAGGGGGAGCCGGGCTGGCCAACCTATGACAACGTCTTCGGCGATCCGATCAGTGATCTGAACGCCAAGAGAACATTTCCTGTCAAGGATCGCTGGCAGTTCCTGTTTCATTTCGATGGCCGCACCGAACAGATCGGCAAGCTGGATCCCAGCGGCTGGGTGTCGCGGTTGAAGGACAATCTCTGCCGAAAAGGGGACTTCGACGACACCTGAATCATTCGGCGCCCAAAGGGATGAAAAGCGCTTGCTGAGGCTGAGAATGATTCTTAAACCCATTTATTGAAGTGGCGATGGGCTGCCAGTTTCCGGTAGCAATCGACACTTTCGAGCCGCAGGCCATCCTTTTGGATGGATGGGAAATTGCGCCTCGGTTTTCTCGATGCCCAAAACACTCTTCTCCGTCGATCTCACCAAGCCGATGGATCAGCAGGACATGCCCGGGCACAACCGCTGGCATCCGGAAATTCCTGCCGTGGCCTCGGTGAATCCTGGCGACGTGTTCCGGATCGAATGCAAGGACTGGACCGACGGCCAGATCAAGAACAACGATGACCCGAAGGACATCGAGGATGTCAATCTCGAGGTCGTTCACGTGCTCAGCGGACCGATCTGGGTCAATGGCGCCCAGCCCGGCGACATCCTGGTGGTGGACATCCTCGATGTCGGTGCTCTGCAGGGGGATGAGTGGGGCTTCACGGGCATCTTCGCCAAGGAGAACGGTGGCGGATTCCTTACCGATCACTACCCCAAGGCCGCCAAGGCCATCTGGGATCTGGAGGGCATCTACACCTCCTCCCGCCACATTCCCGGTGTTCGTTTCGCCGGCATCACCCACCCGGGCCTGATCGGCTGCGCCCCCTCCCACGAGCTGCTCAACGAGTGGAACCGTCGTGAGACGGAACTGGTGAAGACCGCCCCCGACCGCCGCACCTACGGCGCCGGCCTCTCCGGCAGCGAGCCGGTGCTGGCGGCCCTGCCCAATCCCAACAGCGCCATCCTCGGCACCCTCCCCGGCAGCGAGTTCGAGCGGGTGGCGAACGAAGCGGCCCGCACGGTGCCCCCCCGAGAGCACGGTGGCAACTGCGACATCAAGAACCTTACCAAGGGCACCCGGATCTATTTCCCGGTCTATGTCGAAGGGGCCAAGCTCTCGATGGGCGACATCCACTTCTCCCAGGGGGATGGTGAGATCTCCTTCTGCGGCGCCATCGAGATGTCCGGCTATCTCGACCTCCACGTCGAGATCATCAAGGGCGGCATGGCGAAGTATGGGATGGTCAACCCCATGTTCAAGACCAGCCCGGTGGAACCCCACTACACCGACTACCTGGTGTTCGAAGGCATCTCCGTGGATGAATTCGACGGCAAGCAGTACTACATGGACGTCCACATCGCCTACCGGCGTGCCTGCCTCAATGCCATCGAGTACCTCAAGAAGTTCGGCTACACCGGTGAGCAGGCCTACCTGCTGCTGAGCTGTGCGCCGGTGGAGGGCAGGATCAGCGGCATCGTCGACATCCCCAACGCCTGCTGCACCCTGGCCATCCCCACCTCGATCTTCGACAAGGACATCCTTCCCTGCTGATCGCCCGGCTGGAGGGAGGGGGCCTGGACACCAGGCCCCTTTTTCTTGCCTGCCGCTTTTCCCCCCACCCCGTCGTTCCCCTCGTCCTGCGATGCCTGTCTACGAATACAGCTGCAGCAATGGCTGCGAGAACTATGAAGTCTGGCGCAGCATCGATGAGCGCCACACGGAAACCAACTGCCCCACCTGCACCGCCGAAGGCATCCGTGTCTTCACGCCGGTCATGTCACTCAGCGGTTCGTTTCGCCTGAAGCAGGAGCAATCCGAGCCGCGTCTGGTTCGCAAGGAAACCAAGGAAGTCACCGGCAAGCAGCGGCTCAAGGAGAGCGGCACCCGTCCCTGGATGCTGAATCGCGGCTGCTGAGCGCAGGGCGAAGCCAACGTCCTGCCAAGCAAAAGTCCCGGGCCGCGCCACCGCTGGTGGCATCGGCCCGGGACTGGCTGTTGGCATGACTCCTCAGACGGTGAGGAATTCCTTGATCACGTCATCGGAGAGCTGGTCGGTCTGGCCGCTGGAGACGATGCCGCCACGCTGCATGGCGTAGTAGAAGTCGGACTGGCGCACGAAGTGGAGGTGCTGCTCCACCAGCAACACGCTGATGCCGGTCTCCTTCATGATGCGTTGCACCGCATTCTCGATGTCCAGAATGATGGAGGGCTGGATACCTTCGGTGGGTTCATCGAGCAGCAGCAGCTTGGGCTTGCCCAGCAGGGCACGGGCGATGGCGAGCTGCTGCTGCTGGCCGCCGCTGAGGTCGCCGCCCTTGCGCTTGAGAAACTTCTCGAGGATCGGGAAAAGATCGAAGATCAGCGGATCAATGTGGCGGTTCTTTTCCAGGCCGCCGGGAAGGGCCTCCATGCCCAGCAGCAGATTCTCCTTGACCGTCACCTGGGGAATGATGTCCCGCCCCTGGGACACGTAGCCGATGCCGGCACGGGCCCGTTTATAGGGGGGCTGGTTGGTGAGCTGGCCGTCCTGGTAGTTGATCGTCCCCGATCGCTGCTGCAGCAGGCCGATCACGGTCTTGAGGAAGGTGGTTTTGCCGACGCCGTTGCGGCCGATCAGGCAGACCATCTTGCCTTCGTGGATGGTCAGATCCACGTTGCGGAGAATGTGGCTCTCTCCGTAATACACGTTCAGGTCGGAGACCTGAAGCAGGGGCTGGGCGCTGGTGGTGGACATGGGCTCGCGGTGGGTGATGGTCGGCAAACGATCAGTGTTCGGGCGGCCCCAGGTAGACCTCGATCACCCGCGGGTCGGCTTTGACCTTCTCCAGCGGTCCTTCGGTCAGCACCTGTCCCTGGTGCAGCACGGTGACATCGAAGCCCAGGTCGCGGATGAACTCCATGTCGTGCTCGATCACCACCACGGTGTGGTCGCCGGCGAGGGACTTGATCAGCTCGGCCGTGCGCAGGGTTTCCTCATCGGTGAGGCCGGCCACGGGTTCGTCCAGCAGCAGCACCTCGGGGGCCTGGGCCACCAGGGAAGCAATGGCGAGCCATTGCTTCTGGCCGTGGGAGAGGGAACCGGCCTTGACGGTGGCGAAGGGAGTCAGACCCACATAGTTCATGATCCTGTGGACCTCGTCCTTGGAGGACTGGGGCAGGCTGGAACCCAGCAGGCTGAAGGCGTTCTTGACCGGTGAGGCGGAGAGCTCAAGGTTGCGAAGCACGGTGAGGTTCTCGAACACCCGTGGGGTCTGGAACTTGCGGCCGATGCCGTTGCGCGAGATCTGCTGTTCGGAAACGCCAAGCAGCGACTTGCCTTTGAAGCTCACCGTTCCTTTCGTGGGCCGCACCTTGCCTGTGATGACATCGAGGAAGGTGGTTTTGCCGGCACCGTTGGGGCCGATGATGGACTTCAGCTCACCCTTGTAGAGCTTCAGGCTGAGGTCGGTGAGGGCATAGAAGCCATCGAAACTCACGCTGACGTCATTGAGCTCGAGTAGAGGTTCTGACATGGACTTCGGAAGGGTGCGGAATCAAAGGAGCGGTCACAGCAGATGAGCCAGGAAGCGTCTTCCTGGAGGACTAATCCACAGGAACGGCCTCCTTGTCGATCTGGGGGTAGGTTTTGGCTTTCTTGGCGATGCCGAAGGCGGCCAGGAAGGTGCGGAAGCCCCCTTTGGTGATCCAGCCGTAGATGCCATCGGGCATCAGAACCACCACGAAGATGAACAGGGCCCCCTGCACGAACAGCCAGGCCTCGGGGAGGGCTTCGCTCACCAGGCTGCGCAGGTAGTTGACAAGGGTGGCGCCGATGATCGGGCCCACCAGGGTGCCCCTGCCGCCCACGGCCACCCAGATCACCATCTCGATCGAGAAGGAGATCGACATGTACTGGGGCGAGACGATGCCCGACTGGATGGTGTAAAGGGCTCCGGAGATGCCGCACAAAGCACCTGCCACCAGGAAGACGATCGTCTTGAAGGGGACCGGGTTGAAGCCGGCAAAGCGCAGGCGGCTCTCGTCGTCGCGGATGGCGATCAGGGCATCACCGAAACGGCCACTGGTGAAGTAGCGGCAGACCAGGAAAGCGAGGGGCAGCAGCACCACGGTGAGGCGGTAGAACCAGACCTGCATGTCGGGAGAGCCCACCAGCTGGCCGAACAGTTCGCTGGTGCTGGTCTTGAGCCCGTTGGTGCCGTCAAAGAGCTTCTGCTGGCCGTTGAAGAAGTGGAAGAAGACCATCAGAGCCGCCTGGGTGATGATCGAGAAGTACACCCCCTTGATGCGGTTCCGGAAGATCAGCCAGCCCACGAGGCCCGCCACCACCGCCGGAATCACCCAGAGGGCGATCAGGGTGAACACCGGTGACCAGAAGGGTTGCCAGAAGAACGGCAGCTGGTCGACGCCGTAGTTCTCGAAGAACTTGGGAATCCCGTTGCCACCGGCGAGGCTCTTGGTGTTGAGCATCAGGTACATGGCCGCGGCGTAGCCGCCGAGGGCAAAGAAGATGCCCTGGCCCAGGCTCAACAGACCGGTGTATCCCCAGATCAGGTCGATCGCCAGAGCCGTGATCGCCAGCGAGAAATAGCGGCCGAACAGGTTGAGGCGGAAATCATCCAGTGCTGCCGGCAGGATGAACAGGGCGATCGCCAGGAGAATCCAGGGGACGAGTCGTTGGAAGATTTTCACAGGTAGGGCCTCCTGGTGGGGAGATGGAACGGGAATCTGCAGAGGGTGGAACTGATCGGGTCAGGCATCGACCGAGCGACCCTTCTGGGGGAACATGCCGTTGGGGCGGAACTGGAGAAAGACGATGATGAAGATGAACACCAGCACCAGCGACATGCTCGTGGTGGCGAAGAACTCGATCACGCCTTTGGCCGCCGCCGGCAGATCCGGGAAGATGGTGAGGAGGGTGCCCGAGCCGATCACCGACTGGATGATTCCCAGCAGCAGGGAGGCCAGCACCGTGCCCAGCAGGTTTCCCACGCCACCGAGGACGATCACCATGAAGCAGGAGACGATGTAGGCAGCGCCGAGGTTTGGACCCACCGAACCCAGCAGGGTGATGGCACAGCCGGCTACACCGGCCAGGCCCGAGCCGATGCCGAAGGTGATGCTGTCAACGCGGTCGGTGGGAATGCCCAGGCAGTTGCTCATCTGACGGTTCTGGGTGACCGCGCGGATGCGGAGGCCCCATACGCTCTTGTTGAGGAACCAGTAGGTGGCGAGCAGCAGCAGGGCCGACAGCAGAATGATGAAGATGCGCAGGCCGGGAAGCTCGATGGTGCCGATCATGCCCCAGCTTCCCTGAAGCCACTTCGGGGCGGTGACATCAATGTTGCGCGGGCCGAACCAGGGCTTGGCGAGGGGGCGGACCTGGTCAAACAGGTTGACGGCGACCAGGCCGACGCCGATGGCGATCGCCCAGCCCAGTCCGTTGAGATAGGTGAAGAAAGGCTTGTCGGAGAACTTGGCCGCCAGCAATTTCGAGATAATGAACCCAACCACGACGCCCACAATGATGCCCAGCATCATGGCGGTCGAAACGCTTCGAATCAGCTGGATCAGGATGAGGCTGACCCCCCAGGTCGCCAGCAGCGTTTCGAGGGGGCGGCCATACAGCTGCCGGATCAACGTTCTCTCCAGCAGCACCCCGATGAGCCCCGTCACGATGAACGCGAGCACCAGGGAGATCGGGAAATACAGTTCGAAGATCACACCACCCATTGGCTTGAAGGCCGACTGCACCACGTAGGTGACATAGGCCCCGAGCATCATGAACTCGCCGTGGGCGAGGTTGATGACACCCATCAATCCGAAGACGATGGCAAGACCTGTGGCTGCGAGCAGCAGCACAGATCCGATGCTGAGACCATCGAGGATCTGAGAAAAGAAAAGTTCCAACGGAATGAAGGTTGAACGTTAGATCCAGCGCTGCCTGGGCGGCGCTGGATCGGGTCGAACGTGGTGGTGTTGTGGACCGGAAAGGGGCGGTTCCCGGAGGAACCACCCGTCTTTCATCACTTCACGGATGGCTCCGTGATCACATCTTGAACTTGCCGGCGTCAGGACGATCCTGGGTCCAGTCGCAGGTGAAGCCCTTGGTCTCGGGAACGAACTGGTTCCAGGGAATCGGGGGGATGGCCTTGACGCTGTCGTAGAGGATCTTGAACTGGCCGGTGGGTTCCGCTTCGCCGATGAGCACCCGCTCGGAGGTGTGGTGGTTGGGGAACATCTTGATCTCGCCCTGGGGTGCGGCGAAGGTGATCCCGATCATGTCCTTGCGGACCTTGTCGAGATCTTCGAAAGTTCCCGCCTTCTCAACGGCGTTCTTCCAGAGGTACACCATGTTGTAGGCGGATTCCGCCGGGTCACCCGTGACGCGGTCGGCGCCATACATCGCCTGGAAGTCGGCGGTGAACTTCTTGGAGGCCGGGGTGTCCAGACTCATGAAGAAGTTCCAGGCGGCGTAGGTGCCGGTGGTGTACTCAGGACCGATCTGGCGGATCTCCTCCTCAGCGATGGAGAAGGACATGATCGGGTACTTGGCCGGATCGATGCCCGAGGCCTTGAACTGCTTGAACAGGGCGACGTTGGAGTCACCGTTCAGAGTGTTGATGATGATCCCGCCATCGGGGAAGGCCTTCTTGATCTTGGCGATGATCGGGGCCACCTCGGTGTTGCCGAGGGGGATGTAGTCCTCGCCGACGGTCTCACCGCCAAGGGCCTTCATCTGCTCCTTGATGATCGTGTTGGCCGTGCGCGGATACACGTAGTCGGAGCCGACCAGGTAGACCTTCTTGCCCAGCTTGCCGCTGAACTTGTCCATCAGCCACTGAACCGCGGGTTCAGCCTGCTGGTTCGGAACGGCGCCGGTGTAGAAGATGTTCCTGGAGCATTCCTGCCCCTCGTACTGAATCGGGTAGAAGAGGATGTGGTTCTTCGACTCGAAGACCGGCAGCATCGCCTTGCGGCTGGCGGAGGTCCAGCCACCGAACACGACGGCGACCTTGTCGGAGTCGATCAGTTTCTGGGCCTTCTCAGCGAAGGTGGGCCAGTCGGAGGCGCCATCCTCGGAGACAGAAACGATCTTGTAGGACTTGCCGCCGACCTTGACGCCGCCGGCGTCATTGATTTCCTTGATTGCCATCTCCTCGACTTCTTTCAAAGTCGTTTCGGAGATGGCCATGGTGCCACTGAGGGAGTGAAGGATACCGACCTTCACTTCACCATCAAAGTTGCCGCCGGACCCGGACTCGCCCCCGCAGGAGACGAGGGTTACGCTCACGGCAGTTGCGGCGATTGCAGCTGCCAGTCGCCTTGAAAGATGCAGAGACATTGAAGCCTGTTCAAGATGAATTGTAGTCGCCGTAACCGACGGCAATGGGAAAGGTAAGGAAGGACGTGGTTACCCCCGGTATCCAATGAGACAGAAAGCCGCCCAGGGCCTGTCGGAGTGAGGATTTGCACGTCGCTGACCTGTCGATATGTTGCATTACCTACGGTTTTGCTGATCGACGGCTGAAAGGCGAATACGGGAATCCTTGATCGCTCGCTCGACTCAGTCGGCCGCCGGTTCGGGCAGCTGCCGCAGCAGGAAGCTCTCGACCCGATCGAGGCCCTCGCCACTGCGCAGATTCGTGAAGCACCAGGGGCGTCCGCCGCGCATGCGTTCGGTGTCGGCTTCCATCACCGCCAGGCTCGCCCCCACCATCGGGGCCAGGTCGATCTTGTTGATCACCAGCAGGTCGGAGCGGGTGATTCCGGGCCCCCCCTTGCGGGGGATCTTGTCGCCGGCCGCGACGTCGATCACATAGATGCACAGATCCACCAGCTCCGGGCTGAAGCTGGCCGCCAGGTTGTCGCCACCGCTCTCCACCAGCACCAGGTCCAGGTCCGGGAAGGCCTCCTCCAGCTCCTGCACCGCCGCCCGGTTGATCGAGCAGTCCTCCCGGATGGCGGTATGGGGGCAGCCGCCGGTCTCGACGCCCCGGATCCGTTCCGGGGCCAGGGAGCCGGCGCGGGTGAGGAACTGGGCGTCCTCCTGGGTGTAGATGTCGTTGGTGACCACCGCCAGCTGCAGCCGCTCCCGCAGCCGGCGGCAGAGGGCGTCGACCAGGGCCGTCTTGCCCGATCCCACCGGCCCGGCCACACCGACCCTCAGCTTGCTGCCCATCGCCCCGATCCAGGATGGGTGCCATCCTGACGCCAGCGCCGAGGGCTGCGGTGAGTGACGGACCGATCCCGACGCTGATCCGTCGCTTCGAGCGGCTCGACGGGCGTCTGGTCGCCACAGTGGTGGGCACGGGGATGGTGGTCTGTCTCGGCTTCATCGAGCTGCTGCGCAGTCCCCTGCAGCAGCTCTCCAGGCTCACGATCGAACTGCTGGCGGTGCGGGCCCTGCTGTTCCTGGCCCCGTTGCTGGTCAGCCTGCTGCTGCTGCTCCGGGATGGCCCGATGCTGCTCGTCGACCGGCGCCCCCCCGTCTCCTGGGGACCCGACGTGCTGGCCAGCGCCCTGCTGAGCGTGGTGCTGCTGCTCTATTTCATGGCGGCGGTGATCATCACCGCCAGCCTCACGCTCAACCAGGGGGATGTGGTGGGAGAGGTGGGCTTCCTGATCGGCCAGCTGGAGCCGGCCCGCTTCGCCGCCGCCGTGGCCAGGGCGGGCGCCTATGGCGGCATCTGCGCCGCCGTCTGCCTGCACCAGGCCAGGCGCGGCTCCACCAGCGCCGTGGGGATGGCCTCCCGCATGGCTCGCTCACTGCGGCTCGGCATCGGGGTGATGGTCTGCCTCGACCTGCTCTGGACGATCGCCGTCGATCCCCTGCGCATGGGAGGGAACTGACCGTGACCGCCACACCCCCCGCCAACTCCCCGCAGCCCGGCCCCGCTTCGCCGCGGCGCCCCGGCCCCCAGAGCCTGGTCTTCCTGGCGGGAGCGGCGGCCCTGCTGGGGGTGTTCGTGCTGGGGATCGCCCGCGCCGGCAACTGGCTCGCGCCCAGCGTGCGCCTGCAGTTCCGCACCCTCGACGCCGCCGGTCTGCAGACGGGCATGGCGGTGAAGATCTCGGGATTCGCCGTCGGCCAGGTGCGCCGGATCGTGCTGCAGCCCGACGCCCAGGTGCTGGTGGAACTTGAGCTGCGGGACCCCTACCGCTCCATGGTCGGACGCCGCAGCCGTGCGGAACTGGCCCAGCAGGGGCTTCTGGGCGACAGCTACATCGCCATCACCCCCGACCCGGCGGCGATCGGCCAGCCCCCGATTGGTGATGGCGAGACGCTCGTGTTCACCAGCCGTCCCGACATCGAGGACCTGCTCACCGAGGTGGCCAGCAGCCGCATTCCCCTGCAGCAGGCCGTCAGCAGCGGCCTGAGCCTGGCGGAGACCCGCCTGCCCCGCAGCCTCGACGAGCTCGATCGCACCCTGGTCGCCAGCCGCCGCCTGGCGACGCGGCTGGAGGCCGATACCCGGCGCAGCAGCCGCGAGCTCGACCGCACCCTGGGGGCCACCCGCGCCCGGGCCGAGCGGCTGGAGGGCCGGGCCGACGGCACCGCCGCCGATCTGTCCGCCCTGATCCGGCGTCTGGAGAGCACCGAGTCCGAGACACGGCCGTTGCTGCTCCAGACCCTGCGCGAGCTTTCCACCATGGCCAGCGCCACCAACCGTCTGGTGAAGACGCTCAACGAGAGCTGGGTGATCGAGCTGATCGAGCGGACAGGGCAACCCCGCGGTGAGCGCGGCCGCTGATCATCGGGATGGCAGCCGGCGGCGTCACCCCTGCACCCGGTCGGCCTGACGCAGCAGCTGCGGCGGGAAGGTCACCCCGATGGCCCGCGCCGTGCGGCGATTCAGCAGCAGCAGCTTCCGGGTCACCGGCTCGAAGGCCATCGTGGCGGGGGAGCGGCCGCGCAGCACCTGCACCGCCAGAGCCCCGGCCTGGGCCCCATCGGCCTGCGGATCCCAGCCCACCACCGCCAGGCACCCCGGTGTGGCGATGTCGGAGGCATCGACGGAATAGACCGGCAGGCGATGGCGCAGGCCGGCCGCCGCCAGGGCGGGGAAGCCCACGCTGGTGGCGTAGTCGCCCACCCGCACCAGGGCCGCCACCCGGTGGGCGGCCAGGGCATCGGCGGCCCGGGCCACCTCCGCCGGTCCTGCCACCGGCTCGACCACGACCGCGAGGGAGTGCTGGGCCGCTTCCCGGCGCAGCAGCTCCGCTTCAAAGCTGGCGTTGGCCTCGGAGGGGTTGAAGACAAGCCCCACGCTGGCCAGGCCGGGTGTGATCCGGCGGGCGAGATCGAGCTGCTCGGCCAGGGGGTTGGTGCTGACCGTGCCCACCACGTTGGGCCGGTGGCTGGTGTAGCTGGTGCCGGCCCCGGCCCCCCAGGGGTTGGAGCAGTAGATGAACACCACCGGCACCCGGGCGGGGGCGATGGCCAGGATTGCCGCCAGGGGCGGGGTGCCGATGGCCACGAGCATGTCGACCCCGCCCTCCAGCAGTTCCTTCACCTGGGTGCGGCAGGTGGCCATGCTGCCCGCGCTGAAGCGCTCCAGCAGGATCACGCCGGCCGGCGCCCGGAAGCCGCCCCTGGCCAGGGCCTGCACGAACCCGCGGCGGGCGTCATCGGGGGCGGCCCCCCGCACGTACTGGATCAGGCCCAGCCGCGGCGGGCCCGGCGGCCGGCGGGGGGCGTTGCATCCGGCGGCCAGCAGGGTGCCGGTGGCGGTTGCCCCGCCCAGCAGGCGCAGCGCCTGCCGCCGGCTGACCCCTGGGGTCCTGGCCATCAGCTGCGGAACAAGCGGGAGTAGAGCTCACCATGACCCAGCTGGGCCAGGCCGGCCCCCACCCCCCCGTTCCAGAGGGCCTCGGGATCGGCCGCCACCAGCTCCGCCGCCCGGACGGCGATGGCGGGCGCCAGGGCCAGCTGCAGCCGCTGGGCTTCGGTGGGGCCCAGGGGAACGAGGCGCACGGCGGCGCTGAGCTGGGTGGCGATCCAGCCGTAGAGGTAGGCCTCGACCACCTCCTCGGGCGCGATGGCCAGGGCCACCCCGGCCCAGGCCCAGGCGGCTGGCCAGGCCAGGCGCTGGGATGGGTCCCCAGGCAGGGGCAGGGCCAGGTCGGCCAGCAGCTGCAGCAGGGAGCGGCCCATCTGGCGCTGCTGGGCCCGCACCTCGGCCGCCTCCCGCTGGGCCAGCAGCCAGCCGTCCAGCTCCAGCACCTCCTGACGGGCCGGCCCCTCCGGGAACTCACGCCATCGGCTGAGCCCCTGCATCAGCCGCTTCAGGCTGGCGGCCTCGATCGTCAGGGCCCCCCGGGCCAGCTCCGCCTCCAGCCAGTGGGCCACACCCTCGGCATCGCCCAGCTCACCCGTCTGGACGAGCACCTCCAGGCCTTCGGAATAGCTGAACGCCCCCACCGGCAGGGCGGGACTGACGAGCTGGAACAGCCGCAGCCGGGCGATGCTCATGGGTGGGAATGGCCGTGATGGCCATGATCGTGGCCGGATCCTTCGTAGGCCCCGGGTTCGGGCAGAAACGGCCCGCTCATCCGCTCCACGGTCAGCCCCCGATGCCGCAGCAGATCCTCCAGCACGCTGTCGACCCCCAGGCGCAGCTCGTCTCGGTGCAGCTCCATCGCCACGTGGCGGTTGCCCAGGTGATAGGCCGCCTGCAGCAGGGCCAGGGGGTCGGCGGCCCGCACCACCATCAGCGGCTCAGCGGCGGCCTCCACCACCACCAGGGGCCCACCGGTCTCCGGTGCCAGCCGGTCGCCCGGCTCCAGGGCCGCGCCCCGGGGCAGCTGCAGCAGGAGGTCCCGCCCACAGGCGCTGCGGCGATGGCCCCGCAGGCTCGTGCGCTCGTCGGCCCGGAGCGGCAGCCGCAGCGGCGGCTCCGGTGGCAACGCCGCTACCGGGCTCTCCCCGTGACGCAGGTGCCGCACCAGCACCAGGGGCACGGTGGCGTCGGGAGCCGTGGCGTCGGGAACAGTCGCGTCGGGAACCGTGGGGCCGGGCATCGAGCGGGCCAGCTGGGGAGGGTGGATGGTGCAGCCTGGCCAGCCGTTGGCCGGGGGTCCTGTGTCGGGAGCTACCAAATTCAGGCCCCTGGGGCCCCACCATCATCCCCATGCAGCTCACCGCTCCCGCCCCCTGGAGAGCCCAGGCCCGGCTTCGCTTCGAGACCACCGGCGGCGCGGACGGGCCCACTCGTCACCAGGGCGGAGCGACGGCGCCGCTGAAGATCCAGCGCGCCTTCGCTGCCGCCGATGGCCGCTGCGAACTGCCCCTGCTGCACACCGGCGGCGGGCTGGTGGGGGGGGATGAGCTGGCCATCGAGGCCGAGCTGGGCGCCGGCAGCCGCGCCTTGATCACCAGCGTGGCGGCCCAGAAGGTCTACGGAACCGTGGGCCGCTCCCGGCGTGTCCCCGCCGGCAGCTGGACCCATCAGACCCTCGACTTCCGGCTAGCCGCGGGGGCCGACCTGGAGTGGCTGCCCCAGGAGCTGGTGGTCTTCCGGGATGGCCTGTTCCAGCAGACCTGCCGGGTGGACCTGGCCGAAGGGGCCAGCTGGCTGGGGGCGGAGGTGGTGCGGCTGGGGCGCAGCGCCGATGGCGAGACGCTCGGATCCGGCCGCTGGCGCTCCCTGCTGGAGATCCGGCGGGAGGGCCAGTGGGAGCTGGTGGACCGGCTGGAGCTGGGAGGCGCCAGCCTGGAGAGCCCCCACGGCCTGGGGGGCCAGCCGGTGTTCGCCAGCCTGGTGTGGGCCGCCCCCGGGCCGGTGGGCGAGTCCCTGCTGGAGGCCTGCCGCGCCGAGCGGCATGGGCTGGAGGGGACGATGGCCTGCGGCCGGCTGGAGCGGGGGCTGGTGGCCCGCTACCGGGGCCGCTCCACCCAGGCGGCCCGCTTCTGGTTCACGCGCCTCTGGGCCCGGATCCGGGCCGAGCGGGGGCTGGCGGCTCCGGTGCTGCCGCGGGTCTGGCCGTTCCAGGAGCAGCCGCTCGATCTGGAGCCGCCGCTGCCGGTCCCGGCCCGCAGCTGGTGATCCCCGGCCAGGCGCAGCAGCGGGCCTAGGTTCGTCCCAGGCGCAGCCCATCCGATGTATCGCTTCCAGCTCTCCCTGCAGGCCCTGGGCCAGGCGCGCCAGCTGATCGCCGTGGGCCGCAGCCAGGGGGATCTCGCCCGGATCGCCGATCTGGTCGACAGCTTCCTGGACACGCCCCAGATGGAGGCCTGCATCGCCCGCTTCCGGGCCCTGCCGGGCGGGGCGGCGATGATGGATGAGCGCTATCCGCCCCTGCAGCCGGATCTGGAGCGGCTCGAAACGCTGCCGGAGGGGAGCCTGGGCCGCACCTACGCCGCCCTGATCCGCCGCTTCAACTACGACCCCGAGTTCTTCCGCCCCCGCCCCGTCGACACGGAGGGCCGCTGGCTCACCCAGCGGATCGCCACCACCCACGACATCCACCATGTGGTCAGCGGTTTCGGCACGACGCCGGTGGGGGAGAACGGCGTGCTGGCCATCACCGCCACCCAGATCGGCTTCCCCGCCTACGTGAGCCTCACCCACGCGGCCCAGATCGCCGGGTTCCGCTTCAAGCTCGACGGCTACCAGACCCTGAGCCGCTCCATCAGCCATGGCACCACGATCGGCTTCACCGCCAGTCCCTTCGCCACGGTCCGCTGGGAGGAGGGCTGGGACCTGCCGGTTGCGGAGTGGCGGCAACGGCTGGGGGTGACCCTGCCGGCGGATGGGGAGCCCTATGGGATCGACCAGCCCTGAGCGGCCGCGGGGCCGTCCACCTTCCCAGCAGCGATGACGGACCCCCTGCCCTTCGGGATCCAGGCGACCGTGGCGGGCCTGGCGGCCATCGCCGCCGGCGTGGTCAACGCCCTGGCCGGCGGTGGTTCGTTGATCAGCTTTCCAGCCCTCACGGCCATCGGCCTGCCGGCGGTGATGGCCAACATCACCAACACCGTGGCCCTGGCACCCGGCTACCTGGGCGCCACCGTGGCCCAGCGCCAGGACCTGCGGGGCCAGCGGCGACGGCTGTGGCTGCTGCTGCCGGCCGGCGCCGCCGGTGGGCTGGTGGGCGGCCTGCTGCTGCTGCAGACCGGCGAGCGGCTGTTCACCCAGCTGGTGCCGTTCCTGATCCTGTTCGCCTCGGGGCTGCTGGCGGTGCAGGAGCCCGTGCGCCGCTGGGTGCAGCGCCGCTCCGAGCGCCGCGGCCGCCCGCCCTCGGAACTCTGGGCCGTGCCGCCGGTGTTCCTGGCGGCCATCTACGGGGGCTTCTTCGGCGGCGGGCTGAGCGTGATCGTGCTGGCGGTGCTGGCCCTCACCCTCGAGGACAGCCTCACCCGCCTCAACGGGCTCAAGCAGGCGGTGGCGTTCGCCACCAACCTCACCGCCGCCGCCTTCTTCCTGTTCTCCGGCCAGGTGGCCTGGGCCCTTGCGGCGGTGATGGCCATCGGCGCCATCCTCGGCGGGGCGCTGGGGGGCCGGCTGGCGTCCCGGATCCAGCCCGCCACCCTGCGCACCCTCGTGGTGGTGGTGGGCGTGGTGGTGGCGCTGATCTATTGGCTCAAGACCTGAGCCCAGTCCCATGGATCGCCCATTCGGACACCGCCCCTAGGCTTGAAGCCCACCCCATCCCCGGGCCGATGCCGCTGCTGCTGATCCTGGTGGCGGTCGCCGCCGTCGGGTTGGTCCTGATCTACAACCGCCTGGCCCAGCTGCAGGTGCTGGCGGACAACGCCTGGGCCGACATCGACGTGCAGCTCAAACGGCGCCACGACCTGATCCCCAACCTGGTGGAGACGGTGCGGGGCTACGCCAGCCACGAGAAGGAGAGCTTCCGGACCGTGATCGAAGCCCGCAACGCCGCGGTGGTGGCCCGGGGGCCCCGGGAGCAGCAGCAGGCGGAGCAGGCCCTCGGGGCGTCGCTCGGCCAGCTGTTCGCCCTGGCGGAGGCCTACCCGGCCCTGCGGGCGGTGGAGAGCTTCCAGACCCTGCAGGCCAACCTCAGCCAGATCGAGGAGACGCTGCAGAGCGCCCGTCGCTACTACAACGCCGTGGTGCGGGACCTCAACACGGCGATCGTGCAGTTCCCCTCCAACCTGGTGGCGGGCGGCTTCGGGTTCCGTTCGCGCACCTATTTCGAACTGGAGAACCCCGCCGAAGCGGCGGTTCCCGCCGTCCGCTTCGATGCCTGAGGACTCTGGGGCCGCCCGACGGCTGCGGCGGCCCTGGCGCTGGGGGCTGGGGGGGCTGCTCGGCCTGGCTCTGAGCCTGCTGCTCCTGGCTCCCTGGGGGGCCGGCGCCGGGGTCAGCGCCGTCGAGCGCCAGCTCACGCTCACCGATTTCCAGATGCAGGCCGTGGTGGAGCCCACCGGCGCCGTGCAGGTGCGCGAAACCCTCACCGCCCGCTTCGACGGCTCCTGGAACGGCCTGGTGCGCCAGATCCCCCTGCTGGCACGGCGGCCCGGCGGGCTCGAACCCCTCGGGCTGCGGGTGCTCGCGGTCACCGACCCCGAGGGCCGGCCCTACCGCTACGAGAGCAGCCATCCCGGCTCCGACCTGAAACTGAAGATCTGGATCCCGGGCGCCGAGAACGCCAGCCGCACGGCCGTGATCACCTACCGGCTGAAGCGGGGTCTGCGCTTCTATCCGGACCACGACGAGTTCAACTGGAACGTCACCGGCAACGCCTGGGAGGTGCCGATCGAGCGGGCCTCGGCCCGGGTGCAACTGCCGTCGGGCGTGTCCGGACTGCATGCCGCGGTGTACACCGGGCCCCGTGGCGCCAAGGAGCGCAACGCCAGCCTGACGATCGGCGCTGATGCGGTGGCCAGCAGCACCACCCGGCGGCTGGAGCCCGGCGAGGGCTTCACCCTGGCGGTGGGCTTCGCCAAGGGGCTGGTGCCACCGCCCTCGGCTCTGGCCCAGCTGATCGGCTGGTGGCAGGGGCGGCTGGCCCTGCTGCTCCCCCTTCTGAGCGCCGGCGTGCTGGGCCCGCTCTGGTGGCGCATCGGCCGGGATCCGGCGGTGGGCGCGGTGCCGGTGGCCTACGAGCCTCCCGAGGGGCTGCCACCGGCGGTGCTGGGCAGCCTGGTGGCGGAGCAGGTGAGCGGATCCGCCCTTTCGGCCACCCTGGTGGCGCTGGCGGTGAAGGGCCAGCTGCGCATCGAACAGGACCAGCGGAAGCTCCTCTTCCTGAATCTGGGCAAGCGCTACGTGTTCACCCTGCTGGGCGAGCCTGATCAGCGGTCGGCGCTGCTGCCCCATGAGGCCTACCTGGTCGAGACGCTCTTCCCCTTGGGCATGCCGGGGGACATGGTCAGCACCGATCAGCTCCGCGACCACTACTACGTCCATGTGCCCGGCTTCGAGCGGCTGGTGAAGCAGGCGGTGCTGGCGGAGAAGTTCTTCCGGCGCTGGCCCGACACCGTGCGGGCCCTCACCTTCTTCGGCGGCCTGGGGCTGGCCGGCGCGGCGGTGGCGCTGGCCCTGGTGCTGCTGCCCCACGACATCGTGCTGCTGCAGGCGGAGGCGCACCCGTGGCTGACCTTCGGCTCCCTGGGGCTGACGGTGGTGCTGGTGGCCGTGTTCGCCTGGATCATGCCCAGCCGCACCACCCGGGGCACGGCGGTGCTGCGCCAGACCCTCGGCTTCCAGGAGTTCCTGCGCCGGGTGGAGGCGCCGCGGCTGGAGCGGGTGGTGCTGACGCCAGAACTGTTCGAGCGCTTCCTGCCCTACGCGTTGGTGGCGGGGCTGACGCGCCAGTGGGCGGCTGCCTTCCAGGGGATCCTGGAAGCGCCCCCCAGCTGGTACGTCAGCAGCGGTGACTTCGATCTGACGGATTTCGGCACCAGCCTCGAGGACTGCTTCAGCACCACCAGCGGTGCCATGCAGTCGTCGCCGAGCAGCTCCAGCAGCTCCAGCGGCAGCTCCGGCGGGGGCAGCTCCGGTGGCGGTGATGGCGGTGGCGGCGGCGGCGGCTTCTGAGCCCCTGGCTCCCACCCGTTCCCCAGCTCTAGGAGCCTGTTTCCATCTCCAACCCCGCATGGCTGAGGTTCCAGCGGTGGATGGCCAGGGCTAGCGAGGAGAGGGCCACCTGAAGATCTCTCTGGGTGCTCAGCACATCCAGGATCGGACCGATGCCGGCGCGATAGCGCAGCTGGGCGTCCCGTACCGCCCGCTCTCCGGCGCTGGCGGCAGCTGCGGCGGCGGTGATCTGCTGAGCGGCGGCCTGGTGGGTGTACCACCAGGTCTGAACGCTCTGGGTGATGGCCTGCTGGGCCGTCTCGATGGCGATCTGCTGCTGTTCCACCTGTCGTTGCGCCAGTGCCGCCGAGGCCCGGGAGCTGCCGCCATCGAACAGGGGTTGGCGCAGGGCCAGAAGGGCCCCCCAGTCGTAGAAGGTGCCCGACTGGCTGGCGTTCAGGTTCTGCTGCTGCAGGTTGAGGCTGGGGCCCGAGCCGATCCCCGCTGTGGTGGTGTTGGTGGCGACCGGCAGGTCGATGCGGTTGGCGTTGATGCCGCCCCCCATCACCACACCGACCGAGGGCAGCATGGCGGAGCGGGCCAGACGCACCTGGGCCAGCTGGGCCTGCCGCTGCTGCTCCAGGGCGGCGAGGCTGGGGCGATCGAGGAGGGAGCGGCGAATCGTGCTGGTCAGATCCAGCCCCCAGGCCGGTCCAGGCCGCAACGGATCGCTGGCGGCCACGAGCTGATCCGCCGGCAGATCCAGCAACCGCGCCAGGCCACTGCCGGCAATCTGCACCTGGGCTTCCGCCTCCACCAGCCCCTGGCGATCCTTCTGGACCAAGGCCTCGGCCTGAAAGCTTTCGAGGCGGCTGGCCAGGCCGCGGGCGCGGATGGCGGCCACATCCCGGTTGAGGGTCGTGGACACCGCCAGCGAGCGCTGCCACACCGGGATCAGCGCATCGGCGAGCTGCAGGTTGAGGTAGGCGGCCCTAATGGCGAAGCGACTGAGCCGTTGCTGCTCCAGCTCTCCAGCCTGTGAGGCAGCCAAGCCTGCCTTCGCCGCATCCCGCAACGGCCCGCGACGGAAATCGATCAGTTGATAGCTCAGCGCCAGGCCGAGGTTGCCGAAGGTGTTGCGCACCACCGCATAGCCCTTGCTGCCCAGGTTGAGGTTGAGGTCACCGAGGAAGGAGAGGTTGCTGACGAAGTTGATGTCGGTGCCCACCTGGGCGTAGGTGCCCAGACCCACCAGATCGAGCTTCGGCAGAAACGGGCTGCCCGCCAGCGACACCAGGGCACGGCCTTGCTCGATCGTCACGGCCGCACTGCGCAGGGCCAGGGAGCGCTCGAGCCCCAGGCTCAGGGCCTGCTCGAGGCTCAGGTTGAGCACGGCGGGGGGCTGGCCGGACTCCGCGGCAGAAGGCGGCGTGGCTGGGACCGTTCCGGCCCAGGCTGCTGAGGAGGCAGCGAACAGCCAGGCCATACAGAGCGGTTCGCCCAACCCCCGACGCCTGCCGCCTGCCAAGGAGCCATCTGCGCATGCGCCCTTAGCCTATGTGGGCTCCGTCTGCGCCCCCAGGCCCGTGGTGCATGGTTGAAGCCCCGATCCATGCAGACACCGCCGCCCGGGCCGCGGCCGAACCGCTTCTACCCCGGCTGCTGCCGATCGGGGCGGTCAGCGGCCTGGCTCTGGCCTGGGCCCTCTCCCCCGGGGTGCCGGTGCAGGCGCATGGCGGCGCCGTGCTGCTGGAGCCGGAAAGTCGTAGCGGTGTCTACGCCCGCTCCGCGGGTCAGATCCAGCGCCTGGCTGTGGCGGTGGGCGCTCCGCTGCAACAGGGACAACTGTTGGCCACGATCAACCGGGTCGACCAGGCGGCCCCCGGTGGCGGCTGGGTGGCGGCCAACCCGGATGCGATCCGCCGCCAGAACCTGGCCATCGATCAGCAGCAAGCGGCGATGCGCAGCCAGATCGCCACCCTGCGCACCACCAACGGGCCCGTGGGCCAGCAGCTCGCTGCCCTGGAATCCCTGCGCAAAGACGAAGTCATCCCCCGCTACAGCCCCCTCTGGGTGGGAGCCCAGGATCTCTATCTGCGCAACAAGAGCCAGATGCGGGCCCTGGAAGCCCAGATCGCCCAGCTGGAGGCGGGCCGGGCCGAACTGCAGGCCCAGAGCACCAGCCAGAAGGTCTTCTCCCCCCGGGGCGGCGCCCTGCTGTCGCTGTTGGTGGCTCCGGGCCAGGCGGTGATCCCGGGCCAACGGATCGCCATTGTGGGCTCCCCGCCCCAGCCTGTGTCGCATCACCACACGGCCATTGCCCTGTTCACGGAGGCCGATGCCAGCCGTCTGCGTCCCGGGGCCGAGATCCTGGTGGAACCCCAACTGCAGACCCGTGCCCGCTATGGGGGCACCGATCAGCGCTACGGCTCCCTGACCGGCCACATCCGCTCGCTCTCGCCCATCTCCCTGAATGTGGAGGCCCTCACCCGGGTGGTGGGCGACACCGATCTGGCCATCAATCTGGCGTCCCGCACCCGGCAGGAGGCCTTCGGAGAAGGGGGTGATCCGCTCGCCAACCTGGGCGACAAGGTCACCGCGCCGATGGTGCTGGTGCTGGTGGATCTGGAGCGGGCCCACACCCCCAGCGGCCTGCGCTGGAGCGGTGGGGCCGGCCCGGAGCTGGAGCTGGAGAACGGCACCCCGGCCTTCGCCCGCGTGGATCTGGAGCGACGACCGCTGCTGAGTTTCGTGATGCCGTTCCTGCGCTGGCTCGGGGGGACCGAGAAATGAACCAAGCGCGCCAAAAGCATCCGATCCGCGGGGCCCTCGGGCCCTGGCTGGCACCCTGGGCGGCACCGGCCCCGTGGCTGGCGCTGCTGCTGTTGGCCCTGGCCGCTGCCAGCAGCCCACCGCGGTTGTGGTTCTGGGTGGCGCTGCTGGTGGTGGTGTTGCTGATGGGCTGGGTTCAGGCCCTTGGCGGCCGCCGCCGATGAGCGCTACGGCCTCCCCCTTGGGGTTGCGGGCGGCGCTGGTGATCGGCCTGGCTTCGGCCTTCACGGCCGCCATCGCCGCGGGTCTGGGCCTGGGCATTGGCGAAGCCGCCTACGGGGTGATCGTGGCCGCGCTGGTGGTGCGGCCGGATTTCAGCCGCTGGCCCCTGCCGATCTATCCCGTGCTGGTGGGGGTGATTGGCCTGTCGATGGCCATCGGCCTGCTGATGGGGGAAGCTTTTGCTGGGGCGCCAACGGTGTTCGTGTTCGGGCTGGTGGCGGCCACCATGCAATGTCTGATGCTGCTGCTGCCCGGCCAACTGCGGCCGCTGGCCAACGTTCTCGCCATCACCGGTGTGCTGCCGTTGCTCAGTGCCACCAGCAGCTGGACGGGCGTGGGCAACGAACTGGCGGCGATCGGGCTCGGGCTCGCTGTCGGCAGCCTCACCCAGATCGCCTTCACGCCCGCTGGCCTGCCCCTGGCAGCGGAACCGACAGAGCACTCTGGGGCCGTGGATCTGCCGCTGGCCCAGCGTCTCCGCGCAGGCCTCAACTCCGCCTTCTTCTGGCGCAAGCTGGTGTTTGCGGCACTGGCCCTGGCCATCGGCGAAGGCCTCGGCGCCGTTGAGCCCAAATACCTCTACTTCGGTGTGGTGCTGCTGCTCAACGACAGCCTCGGGGCCACCTTGGCCCGGGTGCGGGATCGAATGGTGGGCGTGACCCTTGGCATCCTGATGCCCCTGTTGGTGTTCAACAGCATCGGCCTCAACGAGGTCAGCACCGGCTTGGTGTTGGGAGGAACGGCCGCTCTGATGGTGGCCGTGAACAGGCAGGAGGTCCTGCGCACCGCGCTGATTTCCAGTGGCGTGGCGTTCGTCGGCTACGGCCCCCTGGTGGCCTGGTACATCCCCCACCGCTGGATCGATTACCTGATGGGCTGCGGCCTGGCCCTGGCGGCGGGCCTGCTGTTCCGCCCCACCTCGGCCCTGAGCCAGTACCGGTCTTTGCTACGCACGGGAGGGGCCTCGGTTGAGGCCCTGGAGCGGCTCTACCCCGCAGCGATGGAAGAGGCCCGCTGGCTGGGCCAGTCCCTCGCTGCGCCTGCCTCCGTCATGGCGCCACTGCGGGAGCTCCGCTAGGGCCGGCCTAGCTTTTCCCCACTCGCAGAGCCGTCTTGGCCCCAAGCACCCTCCGTCGCCCCGGAGCGGCCGCTCTGGTCCTGAGCCTTGGCCTGGCGGCCTGTCCCGCCAGCGTCGCCAGGGGCGCCGAGGCGCCATCGGGCCCGCCGCCGCCGCCGCGCCAGGTGACGGCGGGAAGCCTGGCCGCCGCCCTGCCCCGGCTCGATGCCCTGGCCACGGAGATGCTGGGCCGCACCGGCGTCCCGGGCCTGGCGATCGTGGTGGTGCACGCCGACCGGGTGGTGTTCCTCAAGGGCTACGGCGTGCGGCGGGTGGGCGAGCCCGGCGCGGTGGATGCCGACACCGTCTTCCAGCTGGCGTCGCTTTCCAAACCGATCGCCGCCACGGTGGTGGCCGGCCTGGTGGGCGACGGGCGCGTGGGCTGGGACGACCCGGTGCTGCGCACCCTCCCCCAGGCCCGCATCGGTCCGCCGGCCATCGCCCCTTTGGTGACCATCCGCGACCTGCTGTCCCACCGCAGTGGCCTGCCCGACCACGCCGGCGATCACCTCGAGGACCTGGGCTTCGACCGGGCCACGATCCTGGAGCGGCTGCGGCTGCTGCCCACCGGCAACCGCTTCCGCGCCGACTACGCCTACACCAACTTCGGCTTCACCGCCGGCGCCGTGGCCGCCGCCAACGCCGTCGGCCGCCGGTGGGAGCAGGTCTCCAGCGAACGGCTCTACGGGCCCCTGGGCATGGTCCGCACCAGCTCCCGCCATGCCGATTACGCGGGCGCCGCCAACCGCGCCTCCCTGCACGTGCCGGAGGGGGGGCGCTGGGTGGCCCGCTATCAGCGGGATGCCGATGCCCAGGCCCCCGCCGGCGGGGTGAGCTCCAGCGTGCGGGATCTGGGCCAGTGGCTGCGGCTGCAGCTGGCCGGCGGCCGCCTCGATGGCCGTGTGGTGGTGGAGGCCGCCGCCCTGGCCGAGACCCACCGGCCCCAGATCGTCAGCCACCAGCCCCGCGATCCCTCCACCGACCGGGCCGGCTTCTACGGGCTGGGCTGGAACGTGAGCACCACCGACCGGGGCACGCTGCAGCTGGGCCATTCGGGCGCCTTCGACCTCGGCGCCGCCACGGCCGTCTACCTGTTGCCGGCGGAATCCCTCGGCATCGTCGTTCTCTCCAACAGCCAGCCCCTGGGGGTGCCGGAGGCCCTCAGCCTCAGCTTCCTCGACCTGGCCACCACCGGAACGGTGAAACGCGACTACCTCGCCGCCCTGCGCCCCCTGTTCCGGGGCATGGAGCAGCAGGACTACCCCACCGTGGTCACCCCGGCCCGGCCGCAGCCCGCCCGCGCCGCCGCCGCCTACACCGGCGCCTATGCCAACGCCTACGTGGGCCCGGCCGCGGTGGTGCGCCGCGGCGATGGCCTCGAACTGGAGCTGGGACCCCGCCTCACCCCTTTCCCCCTCACCCCGGTGAGCGGCGACACCTTCCGCTACCAGCCCGCTGGCGAGAACGCCTACGGCCCCAGCGCCGTCACCTTCACGGTCGGCCCCGACGGCCGGGCCACGGCGGTGCGGATCGACAACCTCAACCTCGAGGGCCAGGGGGTGCTCCAGCGGCGCTGATCGGTGCAGCGAACGTTCCTTCTGAACCTGGCCCGGTGCCGGAGCGCTGCGAGAGTGGGTCCGGCCAGCGCAGCCTGCATGAACCTCACCCCCCAGGAGAAAGACAAGCTGTTGATCGTCACCGCCGCCCTGCTGGCGGAACGGCGACTCGGCCGGGGCCTCAAGCTCAACCATCCCGAGGCGGTGGCCTGGCTCAGCTTCCAGGTGATCGAAGGGGCCCGCGACGGCCGCAGCGTGGCGGAGCTGATGCGGGAGGGCACCACCTGGCTGAGCCGCGATCAGGTGATGGAGGGGGTGCCCGAGCTGATCCCCGAGGTGCAAATCGAGGCGATGTTCCCCGATGGCACCAAGCTCGTCACCCTCCACGAACCGATCCGCTGACCCCGCCATGGCCCCCCTGATCCCCGGCGAACTGATCCCCGAGCCCGGCACGATCGAGCTCAACGTCGGCCGTCCCGTCACCACCCTGTCGGTGGCGAACCGGGGTGACCGGCCCGTGCAGGTGGGCTCCCACTTCCACTTCTACGAAGCCAACGGCGCCCTCGAATTCGACCGCGAGGCGGCCCGCGGCCTGCGGCTCGACATCCCCGCCGGCACCGCCATCCGCTTCGAGCCCGGCGATCAGCGGGACGTGCACCTGGTGCCCTACGTCGGCGACCGCCGCGTCTTCGGCTTCAACGGTCTGGTCAACGGCCCCCTCGACTGACACTCCCATGCCCTATCGCATCGACCGCCGCGCCTACGCCGAGACCTACGGCCCCACCACCGGTGACCGGCTGCGGCTGGCCGACACCGAACTGATCCTGGAGGTGGAGAGCGACTGCACCACCTACGGCGATGAGGTGAAGTTCGGCGGCGGCAAGGTGATCCGCGACGGCATGGGCCAGGCCCAGACCCCCCGCTCCGAAGGGGCCGTCGACACGGTGATCACCAATGCCCTGATCCTCGACTGGTGGGGCATCGTCAAGGCCGACATCGGCCTGAAGGACGGCCGCATCTGCGCCATCGGCAAGGCGGGCAACCCCGACATCACCGACGGGGTGACGATCGTGGTCGGGCCCGGCACCGAGGCCATCGCCGGGGAGGGGCACATCGTCACCGCCGGGGCGATCGACACCCACATCCACTTCATCTGCCCCCAGCAGATCGAAACCGCCCTCGCCTCCGGCGTCACAACCCTGCTGGGGGGCGGCACCGGCCCGGCCACCGGCACCAACGCCACCACCTGCACCCCCGGCGCCTTCCACCTGGCCCGCATGCTGCAGGCCGCCGAGGGGCTGCCGATCAACATCGGCTTCTACGGCAAGGGCAACGCCAGCACCCCGGCCGCGATCGAGGAGCAGATCCGCGCCGGGGCCTGCGGCCTCAAGCTGCACGAGGACTGGGGCACCACCCCGGCGGCGATCGACTGCTGCCTGACGGTGGCCGATAAGTACGACGTGCAGGTCTGCATCCACTCCGACACCCTCAATGAAGCCGGCTTCGTTGAGGACACGATCCGGGCCATCGGCGGCCGCACCATCCACACCTTCCACACCGAGGGGGCCGGCGGCGGCCACGCCCCCGACATCATCCGGATCTGCGGCGAGCCCAACGTGCTGCCCAGCTCCACCAACCCCACCAAGCCCTACACCGTCAACACCCTCGAGGAGCACCTCGACATGCTGATGGTGTGCCACCACCTCGATCCCCGCATCCCGGAGGACGTGGCCTTCGCCGAATCCCGCATCCGCCGCGAGACGATCGCCGCCGAGGACATCCTCCACGACCTGGGCGCCTTCAGCATCATCGCCAGCGATTCCCAGGCCATGGGCCGGGTGGGCGAGGTGATCACCCGCACCTTCCAGACCGCCCACAAGATGAAAGTGCAGCGCGGCTTCCTGCCCGAGGACGCCGCCGGTCCCCGCGGCGGCCGCAACGACAACACCCGCCTGAAGCGCTACATCGCCAAGCTCACGATCAATCCCGCCATCGCCCATGGCCTCGACAGCCAGATCGGCTCGGTGGAGGTGGGCAAGCTGGCCGATCTGGTGCTCTGGAAGCCGGGGTTCTTCGGCGTCAAGCCGGAGCTGGTGATCAAGGGGGGCTCGATCGTCTGGGCCCAGATGGGCGATGCCAACGCCTCGATCCCCACCCCGGGCCCCGTCCACGGCCGGCCGATGTTCGCCGCCTACGGCGGATCGCTGGCGGCCAGCTGCCTCAACTTCGTCAGCCAGGCCTGCCTTGAGGACGACCTGCCCAGCCGTCTTGGCCTGAAGCGGCCCTGCGTGCCGGTGGTGCAGACCCGGGGCATCGGCAAGGCCGAGATGCGCAACAACACGGCCCTGCCCAAGGTGGAGGTGGACCCCCAGACCTACGAGGTCTTCGCCGACGGCGAACTGCTCACCTGCGAACCGGCGGAGGTGCTGCCGATGGCTCAGCGCTACTTCCTGCTCTAGGGCGCGCCGCGGCGGCTCAGGCGGCCCCGCAGGCGCCGGCTCCAGCCGAAGGCGGCCAGGGCCCCGGCCAGGGGCAGCGGGCCGGGAACGCCGGTGGCGGGCTCGGAGGGGAGGGCCCGCACCACGAGCTGGCTGAGCAGCACCTCCGTGCTGCTGGAGTCACGGTCGCCGCCGACGCCGGAGATGGCGATGATCCGGTTGGCCCCGACGACGAAGGGGTTGGCGAAGGCGTAGCTGGTGCCCACCTGTTTGTCGAACAGGGTTTCGGTGGAGACCACCGGACTGGTGGGCTCACCCCAGGTGAGCAGGGGGTTGCCGAGGCCGACCCGCAGGCTGCCGTAGCGGTAGCTGACCAGCTCCACCGCCTGATCGAAGACCAGCTCGATGGCGCTCTGATTGGCCTCCCCGGTGCCGTTGCCGGGGGTCTCCCGGCCGCAGTTGCTCAGGCCGATGTCGTTCAGGCCGGCCCCTCCGGATTTGTAGAGGCAGAGCCCCTGATCCGTGGCACTCACGGGCTTGGCGGTGTCGTCAGGGAGCAGGGCGTTCTGGAACACCAGGCGGAGCATGCGGCCGTTGGCCTGGGCGCTGAAGGTCTTGGTGGCCGAGGCCTGGGGATCGGCGGGGGTGGCGGTGCCGCTGCCGAGGTCGAAGGTGAACGTGGTGCCGAGGGCCTGCCCCGGCGAACCACTCAGGACAAGCCCTGCGCCGAGGAGGGTTCCCAGAAGCGGGCGAGCCAGCGGCAGGGCGGACATGGCGGCGCTGCTCGGTGCACGACTGTGAAGCGCAATCTACGGAGTTTGCGCCGCTGCGCCACCCATCCGCTCCTCCTGAAGGGCCCACTCCTCCTGGTTGGGGTCCCGGCGCGTCCCGCGTCGCTCCACCGACAGGACCGGCACCGCCTTGAGGGGGGTGGCGAAGGCCACACCGAAGCTGAGGGCGAAGTGGGCCTTGGTGAACCAGCGCAGCTGGGCCCGCAGGCGCAGCTGGCCGAAGCCGGGATGGGAGCGCACATCCAGCAGCAGCCACTGTCCGGGCTCCAGCGCCTGGTCCTCGTTGGCGATTAGGCACATCCCGCCCTCGCCCACGTCGGCGATGTCGGCGAGGAACCAGCGCCCGGAGGGCTGGCCATCGGCGTCGAGACGCCGGACGGCGATGGTGCGGCAACTCTCGATCGAATGGCGGGCGAAGGCGCGCTTCTCGCGACGGGTTGCGGTTCTTTCCCGCTCGTGCAGCAGGGCGCCCGCAGCGCGGGGGGCCGAGGATGCCTGGGATCCGCTCTGGCTGGTCAGCATGGCCCTCATCCCTGCCGGTGTGTTCATCCTGAACCCTGCATGTCCCGCAGCGGCCCTTGCTTATAAAAACGCTATTCGTATGAAGCGCTAGTCCGGCCTCGCCCCGGGTTTCGTAGCAACGGCAACGGGTGGCCACCCCGGCGGCACTGCAGGATCCAACCGCGCGGACGGGTGTGGAATGTTCAGTCAATACAAGCCGAACCAGGGGTACGACGAGTACTTCACCTCCACCGACCAGCCCCGGGCGACCCTGACGCCCCTGCTGTCATCCCTGGGGCAGATGGGTCTCGACCAGCTGAACCGCAACCACGCGGCCGCCGGCATGCTGCTCAAGCGGCTCGGCGCCACCTTCCGGCTCAACGATTCCGACAGCAAGGGCGTCGAGCGGATCCTCCCCTTCGATCCCCTGCCCCGCCTGATCGGCGCCCGCGACTGGGAGCGGCTGGAGCGGGGCCTGTTCCAGCGCCTCGAGGCGATCGACCGCTTCCTGGCCGATGTCTACGGCGATCAGAAGATCCTCGCCGACGGGGTGGTGCCCAGGGCCGACGTCGAAAGCTCCCAGGGCTGGCGGCCCCAGATGCAGGGCTTCAAGCCGCCCCTCGGCCGCTGGTGCCACATCTCGGGCCTCGATCTGGTGCGCGACGGCGACGGCACCTGGCGGGTGCTGGAGGACAACCTGCGCTGCCCTTCCGGGGTGGCCTACTTCCTCGAGAACCGGCGCGTCATGAAGCGCATGTTCCCGAGCCTGTTCGCCGGCCGCACGGTGCAGCCCATCGACGACTACCCCTCCCACCTCCTGCAGACCCTGCGGGAGCTGGCCCCCTGGACCGACACCCCCAAGGTGGTGCTGCTCACCCCCGGCGTGTTCAACAGCGCCTACTTCGAGCACAGCTACCTCGCCCAGCAGATGGGCATCCAGCTGGTGGAAGGGCGCGACCTGGTCTGCGAGGGGGAGCGGGTCTGGATGCGCAGCACCGCCGGCCTGGAGGCGGTCGACGTGATCTACCGCCGCATCGACGACGACTTCCTCGACCCGGCCGTGTTCCGCAGCGATTCGCTGCTGGGCGTCCGGGGGCTGATGGGCGCCTATGCCGCGGGCCGGGTGGCGATCGCCAATGCCCCCGGCACCGGCGTGGCCGATGACAAGCTCATCTACGCCTACGTGGGCGAGATGATCCGCTACTACCTGGGCGAGGAGCCGATCATCGAGAACGTCCCCACCTACATCTGCTCCCGCCCCGACGACCAGGCTTATGTGCTGGAGCACCTCGGGGAGCTGGTGGTGAAGGCGGTCGCGGAGGCCGGCGGCTACGGGATGCTGATCGGTCCCCATGCGAGCCAGGCGGAGATCGACGAGTTCGCCGTCAAGATCCAGGCCAATCCCCGCAACTACATCGCCCAGCCGACCCTGGAGCTCTCCACCGTGCCCTCCCTGAGCGAAGGGGAGCTCTACCCCTGCCACGTGGATCTGCGGCCCTACGTGCTGCGCGGCAAGGAGGCCTGGGTGAGCCCCGGCGGCCTCACCCGCGTGGCGCTGCGCCGCGGGTCCCTGGTGGTCAATTCCTCCCAGGGCGGCGGCTGCAAGGACACCTGGATCGTGGATGAAGCCCCATGCTGAGCCGCGTCGCCGACTCCCTCTACTGGATCAACCGCAATGTCGAGCGGGCCGAGAACATCTCCCGGTTCGTGGAGGTGAGCGAGGCCATGGCCCTTGATTGCCCCCCCGGCAGCGCCGAGCCCTGGCTGCCCCTGATCGATGCCAGCGGCGACCGCAAGCTCTTCGATGAGCTCTGTCCGGTGGTCACCCCCGAGGCCGTGATCCATTTCCTGGTGCGGGAGGCGGAGAACCCCAGCAGCGTTCTCAACTGCATCGCCAACGCCCGCGAGAACGCCCGTCAGATCCGCGAGGTGATGACCACGGAGATGTGGGAGCAGATCAACGACATCTACTGGACGCTGCAGGAGGAGGCCTTCTGGCAGCAGCCGCCCCAGGAGCAGCTGCGGGAGATCCGCCGTGCCTGCCAGCTCTTCTACGGCATCACCGACGCCACCCTCAGCCGCGACCTCTCCTGGCAGTTCAGCCGGCTGGGGCGGCTGCTGGAGCGGGCCGACAAGACCACCCGGATCCTGGACGTCAAGTACTTCCTGCTGCTGCCCTCCCCCGAGGAGGTGGGCGGGGTGCTGGACGAGCTGCAGTGGATCTCCCTGCTGCGCTCGGCGGGGGCTTACCAGATGTTCCGCCAGTCCAGCCAGCAGGCCATCGAACCCAAGGCCGTGGCGGCGTTTCTGCTGCTGGATCCGATCTTCCCCCGCTCGGTGCGCTATTGCCTGGAGCGGATCAACGAGACGCTGCGCATCATCCGCGGCAGCTCCGTTCCCCGCCCCGCCGACGATCTGGAGTGCCTGATCGGGCTCACCCTGGCCCACTGGAGCTTCACCAGGATCGACGAACTGGTGGCCACCGGGCTCCATGAAGCCATCGACAACTTCCAGTCCGATCTCAATCGCCTGCATGAGCTGATCGAAGCGCGCTACTTCATCGCCCCCGCCGGCACCACCGCCAGTCAGGAGGCGGCATGCGAGCCCGCATAACCCACACCTTCGACTACCGCTACAGCGCTCCGGTCTTCCTGGGCCCCCACCGGTTCTGCCTCAAGCCCCGGGGCCACGGCTTCCAGCGTCTGCTGCACTTCCACCTGGCGGTCACGCCGGAGCCCTCCCGCTTCTACCCGTTGCTGGCCGCCAGCGGCGATGAGATCCTGCGGGCCCGCTTCACGGGCAGCACCGAGCACTTCCGGGTGCAGGCGATCAGCGATGTGGAGACCCAGCAGCCCCCGCCCCTGGCCAGCTGCCTGGAGGACCAGGAGCCGCTGCTGCCCTATCCGGTGGGCCACCTCAACGGCGATCTGCTGGGCTCCCTGGAGGGCTGGCTGCCCAACGGCCAGCACGACCCCGCCGCCGTGGACCTGGCCCAGGAGGCGCTGATGGGAAGCGACCAGCGGGGGCTGATGTTCCTTGAGCAGCTGGTGGAGATCATCAAGGACCGGGTCAAGTACACCCAGCGGCACGTGGGGCCGGCCTGGCCGGCGGGGCGCACCCTCAAGGAGCGGGTCGGCTCCTGCCGCGACCTGGCGATGCTGATGGTCGAGACCTGCCGCTGCGTCGGTCTGCCGTCCCGGTTCGTGAGCGGCTACCACCTGGTGGAACCGCAGCCGAAGCAGTACGACCTGCACGCCTGGGCGGAGGTCTACCTGCCCGGGGCGGGTTGGCGGGGGTTCGACCCCAGCGGCATGGGCAGCGTCGACGACCGCTACATCACCCTGGCCACCTCCTCCAAGCCCACCCTCACGGCGGCGGTGAACGGCAGCTTCTCGGGTCCTACGGGGGTGGACAGCGAGCTGGAATGGGCCATCGAGGCGGAGCTGCTGGAGCCCACGCCGATGGGCTCCGCCTGGCACGAAGTGCTGCACGGCTGAAGCGAAGCCACTCTTAAGGTGCGCCCGCTGGTAGCCGATGCTTCAGCGGCGGCGGTACTCCCCAGGCCAGGACAGGTTCACTCTGCCGACCGCCGCCCGTCCCCATGGCCAGCTCCACACCCGCCCCGTGCCCGCCCAAGGGCCAGGCCCTCCTGGAGGCGATGCGGCGCCATCTGTTCTCCAGTCAGGCCAAGTCCGCCTCCCTGGCCACCACCCACGACCACTACGTCTGCCTGTCGCTGGCGGTCCGGGACATCCTGCTGACCAGCTGGGTGGATACGGCCGACACCTACACCAGCCAGCACGTCCGTACCGCCACCTACATGTCGGCGGAATTCCTGCTGGGGCCCCACCTGGAGAACAACCTGGTGAGCCTCGGGCTGCGGGAGGAGGCCGCGGCCGCCTGTGAGGCCCTCGGCCTCACCCTTGACGAGATGCTGGCGGAGGAGCCGGAACCGGGCCTGGGCAACGGCGGCCTGGGCCGGCTTGCGGCCTGTTTCCAGGAGTCGATGGCCACCCTCGAGCTGCCGGCCATCGGCTACGGGATCCGCTACGAGTTCGGCATCTTCCGCCAGCAGATCGGCCCCAACGGCCAGATGGAGAGCACCGATCCCTGGCTGGCCCGCGGCAACCCCTGGGAGGTGATCCGGCCGGAATGGAGCTATCCGGTGCTGATCGGCGGCCAGACCGTGATCGGCGTCGCCTACGACACCCCGATCCTGGGCTATGGCGTCCACACCGCCAACACCCTGCGGCTGTGGTCGGCCCAGGCGCCGGACGCCTTTGACTTCGCCTCCTTCAATGCCGGCGATTACACCCGGGCCGTGCTGCACAAGGTGCAGTCGGAGACCCTCTCCAAGGTGCTCTACCCGAATGATGAGCTGGAGCAGGGCAAGCGCCTGCGGCTCAGCCAGCAGATCTTCTTCGTCTCCTGCTCCCTGCAGGACATGTTCCGCATCCTCGGCAGCCAGGGGATCCCGGTCACCGAGTTCCACCGCAAGTTCGCGGTGCAGCTCAACGACACCCACCCGGCGATCGCCGTGGCGGAGCTGATGCGGCTGCTGATCGACGTCCACGGCGTCGACTGGGACACCGCCTGGAGCATCACCACCGCCACGATCAGCTACACGAACCACACCCTGCTGCCCGAGGCCCTCGAGGCCTGGGGGCTGGAGCTGTTCCAGCAGCTGCTGCCGCGCCAGCTGCAGATCATCTACGAGATCAATGCCCGCTTCCTGCGCACCCTGCGCATCCGCTTCCCCGGCCAGCCGGAGCTGCTGGAGCGGCTGTCCCTGATCGAGGAGGGCCCCCACCGCAAGGTGCGCATGGCCCACCTGGCGGTGGTGGGCAGCCACACGGTGAATGGTGTGGCGGAACTGCACAGCCGCCTGCTGAAGGAGAACCTGTTCGCCGATTTCGCCCGGGTGTGGCCGGATCGCTTCACCAACATCACCAACGGCGTCACGCCGCGGCGCTGGCTGGCGGTCGCCAACCCGCCCCTGGCCGCCCTGCTCAACGACGCCATCGGCACCGACTGGTGCCGCCATCTCGACCAGCTCCGCCAGCTCGAGCCCCTGGCCACCGACGCGGCGTTCCTGGAGCGCTGGCAGGGGGTGCGGGAACAG
Organism: Synechococcus sp. UW140; assembly: GCA_943367705.1. Classification (GTDB taxonomy): domain Bacteria; phylum Cyanobacteriota; class Cyanobacteriia; order PCC-6307; family Cyanobiaceae; genus Cyanobium. Next base: position 361,914 of record CALRJV020000001.1, on the reverse strand, counting down.
GCCAAGGAGCGCCTGGCGGCGACGATCCGCCAGGACACCGGCGTGCTGGTGGACCCCGCCTCCCTGTTCGACGTGCAGGTGAAGCGGATCCACGAATACAAGCGCCAGCACATGGCCGCCCTGCAGGTCGTGGAGCGCTACCTGCGCCTGCGGGCCGGGGAGGACCTGCCGCCGCGCACCGTGATCTTCGGCGGCAAGGCGGCCCCCGGCTACGCCATGGCCAAGCTGATCATCCGCCTGATCGTGGGCATGGCGGAGATCATCAACATCGACCCGGCCATGGACGGCCGCCTGCGGGTGATCTTCCTGCCCAACTTCAGCGTCAAGCTGGGCCAGAAGATCTACCCGGCGGTCGATCTGTCCGAGCAGATCTCCACCGCCGGCATGGAGGCCTCCGGCACGGGCAACATGAAGATGTCCCTCAACGGCGCCCTCACGATCGGCACCCTCGACGGGGCCAACATCGAGATCCGGGAGCGGGTCGGTGACGACAACTTCTTCCTGTTCGGCCACACCGCCGAGCAGCTGGCCGCCATCAACCGCAACGGCTACCACCCGATGCCCTGGCTGGAGAACGACGCCCTGGCCAAGGAGGCCATCGACCTGATCGGTTCGGGCCACTTCAGCGAAGGCGACCGCGACCTCTTCCATCCGCTGCTGGCCAACCTCTGCAGCAACGACCCCTTCCGGGTGATGGCCGACCTGGGCGACTACCGCCGTGCCCAGAACGAGGTCGACAGCGCCTGGTGCGATGCGGGACGGTGGAGCATGATGTCCGTGCTCAACACGGCCCGCTGCGGCTTCTTCAGCAGCGACCGGTCCATCCAGGAGTACGCCGAGCGCATCTGGAAGGTGGCCCCGGTTCCCGTCAATGCCTGCAGCGTGATTCCCAGCCCGTCCCCATGAGCCTCCCGCAACCCGCATGAGCTGGCCCGCATGAGCTGGATGGACAGGGTGGCCGAGGCGGCCGAGTCCCGCCTGAGGGCCGCCGGCATCCAGCTCACCCTCGGCGGTGAGCCGACTCTGGTGCCCCTCGAACCGGAGGGGCCGGAGTGGAGCGTCACTGCCGATGGTCCCACCAAGCTCCCCGTCGCCCGGGCCATGGCCCGGGACCTGCAGCAGCGGGTCTGGCCCGGCAGCACCCTGCTGTACTGCCCCGGCAAGCGCTACGACGGCGAGGTCAATCCTCGCTGGGCCCTGCGCCTGTTCCTGGGGGACGACGGCACGGCGCCGGTGCGCTGGCCCGGCCTCTGCCAGCCCGGCCTGGAGGGAGCACCGCTGACGGCCGAGGCGGCCCCGGCCTGGCTGGAGCAGCTGGGCGCCCGGCTGGGCATCGTGCTCCAGCCCGTGGTGCTGCGGGACCCCTTCGAACCCGAGCGCCGGGTCTGGGCCGCCCCCCTGAGCGTGGCCCCCCCCGAGGTGGACGACCCGGCGGCGCCGGTGGCCTGGGCGGTGGCGCCCTGGCCCCTGGAGGAGGGCCTGAGGGAACTCACCGGCGCCCCCGGTCCCGCCGGCCTGCGCCTGCCCCTGGAGCACCTGCCCGAGGACCTGCCCCGCCAGGTGCTCACCCTGGAGGTGGACCCCGAGGGCTGGGAGCTGTTCCTGCCTCCCCTGGCGCGGGAACCCCTGCGTCTGCTGCTGCAGGCGGCGGCCGACAGCCTCGGCGCCCTGGCGGCCCCCCGTCTGAGCGGCGTGCTGCCCCTCGATGCCGGCGAGCGCTGGCAGGTGCTGGGCCTGACGGCCGATCCCGGCGTGCTGGAGATCAACCTGCCCGTCTGCCACAGCTGGACGGAGTACCGCCGCTGGCTGCAGCGGCTGGAGGAGGTCGGCGAGCGGGTGGGGCTGCGCAGCTGGAAGGACCTGGGCGACGGCCGCCAGGAGGGCACCGGCGGCGGCAACCACCTGCTCTGGGGTGGCCCCGACCTGGCCCACCATCCCTTCTTCTCCCGGCCGGCCTGGCTGACGGGGATCCTGCGCTACTGGCAACGGCACCCGTCCCTGGCCTATCTGTTCTGCGGACCGGGGGTGGGGCCGGCCTCCCAGTCCCCCAGGCCGGACGAGGCGATCGGTGAATGCTTCGACCTGGAGCTGGCCTACCGCGCCATCGAGCAGGCCGAGGGCCAGCCCTCGGACGAACCCTTCGGTGATGTCCGGGGCCTGATCGGCGAGACGCTGCGCCATCTCCATGCCGATCGCAGCGGCAACAACCACCGCAGCGAGATCAGCTTCGACAAGTTCTGGAACCCGGGGGCCCCGGCCGGTTGCCTGGGCCTGGTGGAGTTCCGGGCCCTGGAGAGCCTGCCCCGCATGGAGTGGAGCAGCACCATCGCCCTGCTGTGGAGCGCCCTGGCGGCCCACCTGCTGGAGCCCGGCCACCGGCCCGACCGGCTGCACGACTGGGGGCCGGGCCTGCACGACCGCCAGCTGCTGCCCAGCCAGCTGTGGGCCGACCTGGAGGCCATTCTGGCCGACCTGGCGGCCGACGACCTGGCCCTGGATCCGGCGCCGTTCCGGGCCATCTGGGAGTGGCGCTTCCCGCCCCTGCTGCGCTGGCAGGCGGAAGGCGGCGCCGACGGGACGGCGCCAGCCCTGGAGCTGCGGCCGGCCCCCGAGCCCTGGCCGCTGATCTGCGACACCCCGGTGCAGGGTGGGTTCACCAGCCGGTTCATCGACGGCTCCCTGCGCCGCTTCGAGGTGGTGGCCAATGCAGCCTTCCGCCGTGACTGCGGACTGTTCATCAACGGCCGGCCCCTGCCACTGGAGCCCGAAGCGGACGGGGCCAGCCCGCCGCTGGCGGTCCGCTTCCGCTTCCAGCGGCTCTACCCGTGCCTGCATCCGGCGATCGAACCCCACATGCCCCTGGAGCTCGTGCTGCGCACCCCCGGCGGCGATCGGGCCTTCCAGCTGCACCCGGACGGGCACCGCTTCGATCCCGCCCCGGAGCCGCTGGCCGGGCCGCTTCCCGACGCTCCCCCCTGGCGGGGACGCCAGCGTCCGACGGATCTCACCATCGACCTTCGGATCGACTGAGCCTGTGTCGGCGGCGGGTGCCACCGGGGCAGGAAAAGGCAGAAATCTGAGTGTGGCCGAGCGATCAGGGGAAGCTGAATTCTTCTCTTTTCCTCACTTTTCAGGCCCTGGGCTGCCCATGCGCCCTGTTGATTTCTCAGGGGCAAGGCCGTCATCCCGCCACGCTTCAGCGCTGCGGGGGGATTTCTTCCCCCTCCTGGTCAGCAATGAAAACGCTGCCTAAGATCTGTCGTGAATGGAACCGTCAGTGCAATCCTTCTGGTTCAGCACCCCGGCGGAACAGGGGCTGATTCCTTCCGTCGACAGCGTCGGCGATGCACTGCGTTTTGCCGCCGATCTGGGCAGTGATGATCTGGTTGTGCTTGATCTGGCCAGTGGCCATTTCATCGACTGCAACCGTTCGGCCCATGAACGGCTCGGCTACGCCCGCGAGCACTTCCTCACCCTGAATCCGGCGGCGATTCAGGCGGATGAGGAGCTGGCCGACGACCTGATGCTCGACCAGCTGCGGGCGATGCGCCAGCAGCCCAGGGGCAGCTTCGCCACCCGCCACCGGGCCCGCTCCGGTGCCTGCCGGGATGTGTCCGTGAGCTATCAGGTGCTCGACCTCTGCGGCCGGCTGGTGGCCCTGGTGAGCCACCGCGACCGCACCGAACTGGACACGGCCCTGCGCGAAAGCACCCGGCTGGGCTCGCTGCTGCAGGAGGCCGAGCGGCTCACCCATGTGGGCAGCTGGGAGCTGAATCACCGCACCGGCGAGCTGCTCCTGTCGATGGAGACCTACAGCATCCTCGGCATCTCCCCGGACGTGGGGGGCCTGACCTACGCGCTGGTTCTGGGCAAGGTGCATCCGGACGATCGCGCCCTGGTGGAGGCCACCTTCCAGGAGGCGACCCGCTCCGGCCGGCCCTACAGGATCGAGTACCGGCTGTTGCTCGACGATGGCCGCCTCAAGGTGGTGCTGGAGCGGGGGCGCACCAGCCTCAGCGACGACGGTGAGCCGCTCACCACGCTGGGCACGGTCCAGGACATCAGCGAACAGCACGAGATCCAGCAGCGGCTGGAGCGCATCGCCTTTGTCGATCCCCTCACCCGGCTGCCCAACAAGGCCGCCGCCGTCCGCCAGCTGGCCCGCCTGCTGCGCACGGCCGGCAGGGAGCACGGCATCGTCCTGATCAACCTCGACCTCGACAATTTCCAGTCGATCAATAACAGCCTCGGCCATGAGATCGGCAACCAGGTGCTCCAGGCCAGCGGCAGCTGCCTGCGGCACCTGATGCGGCCCGACGACTGGCTGGCCCGGGTGGGCAGCGACGAGTTCATCCTGCTGCGGCCCGTGGCCATGGCCGACCGGCTCGACGCCCTGGAGTGGGCGGAGGAGATCCGCCGCAGCCTCGGCAACACCCCCGGGATGGGCACCGGTCTGGCGGTCCAGCCCAGCGCCTCCCTCGGGGTGGCCCTGGCCCCCGACCACGGCACCGACCCGGACACGCTGCTGCGCTGCGCCAACACGGCCCTGATGGAGGCCAAGCAGCACGGCAAGAGCCAGCTGCGCCTCTACACCCCGGAGATCAGCCTGCAGCTGCGGGAGCGCCTTGAACTGGAGCTCAGTCTCGGCCGGGCGATCGACCGGGAGCAGCTGCGCCTCTTCTACCAGCCCCAGATCGACCGGGGCGGCAGCCGCATCGCCGGGGCCGAGGCCCTGCTGCGCTGGCGTGATCAGAACGGCCGGATGGTGTCCCCCAACATCTTCATCCCGCTGGCGGAGAAGACCGGCCAGATCCACACCATCGGCCTCTGGGTGATCGAGGAGGCCTGCCGGCAGCTGCAGGCGTGGCATCGCCAGGGGCTGCGGCCGGGGAAGCTGGCGATCAACATTTCGGCCCTGCAGCTGGGGGCCGAGCATCCCTCCCTCTCCGAACTCCTGACCGGGGCGCTGCACACCTACGACCTGGTGCCCGAGAACCTCGAGCTGGAGATCACCGAAACGGCCCTGCTGAACGATCCCGACCGGGCCGGCGAGCAGCTGCGGCAGCTCGCCGAGAGCGGCTTCAGCCTGGCCATCGATGACTTCGGCACCGGCTACTCCTCGTTGGCCATGCTCCACTCCCTGCCCCTCGACAAGCTCAAGATCGACCGGTTCTTCGTGGAACGGCTGGGCAACGACGACGCCGACCTGGCGATCGTCAAGGCCACGATCGTGATGGCCAAGGAACTGGGGCTGATGACCCTGGCCGAAGGGGTGGAAACGGCCGAACAGCTGCGGATGCTGCAGAACCTCGGCTGCGACCAGTTTCAGGGGTTCCTGCTGGGACGGCCAATGCCCGCCGAGGCCTTCGGCGCCCTGCTGGTCACGGCGGCCGCGGCCTGAGGCCGCCTGGAGTCCTTCCCCTACCAGCTCACCCCGTGGAGCTTGGGCAGGGGCGCGGTCTTGGAGGTCACGGCGAACAGCCGGGGGATGCGGTGGCTGTTGTAGACCCGGAACTCGCGCACCACGCTGGCGCCCTCCTCGCGCACGGCCTGGTTGAGGACCAGGGAGCCGTCGGGATCGGAGACGGAGCGGTGGAACGTGCCGGGGGGAATGCGCAGGATGTCGCCGCCGCAGTCGAGGCGAACGATGTGATACGGGTAGTTCCAGCCGAGATTGACCAGAAAGAAGGTGCGGCCGCCGTGCATGGCGAGCAGGTTGTCCTCCTGGTGAGGGTGCAGATAGAACTGCCAGCTGCCGGTCTCCGGGCAATCGGGTGGACTCACCGCCGGACCTGAGTGGACCACCAGATCCCGCTTGTTCGAGGTGGGCACGGTGATATCGAAGAACCGCACCGACGGGGTGTCGCGGAACTTCTCGTAGGGGATCAGCTCGAACATCGGAGCCGGCCGGGGACCCTGGCTGGCCCCCGAGGGCCTGTGATCCTGCAGCTCGTCTCTCGACGGGACGGTGGCGGTCATGGGAGCGACTCCGTGAGAAGCCTCTGCGGTCTCTTCAGTGAACCTAATCCTGGCGGGGTCCCACGGTGAGATCGGCTACGAAAGCCCGTGGGGCCTGGGCCAGTTCCGGTGGTGGAGAAGCCGTCCGCCGGATCGGCACGGTGGACACCAACGGAGGGCGCAGGTCCTAGGTTGATGTGAGCAAGTACTCACTCGGCGCGATCGTCCATGGGGACCGCTTCACCTCCTTCCGCCCTGGTGCCCAGGGAAGCCACGGCATCCGAGCCCGTCCTCCGGGCCGTGCCTCCCCCCGGGCCCGGCCGCAGCCGCTCCCTGGTGGGCCGGTGGCTGCTGCCGTTCCTCGGCCTGGGGGTCGCCGCGGCTGTGGGCGGCTGGCTGCTGGCCCAACGGGGACTGGAGTCCACCGATGATGCCCAGCTGCAGGCCCATCTCACGGTGATCGCCAGCCGCATCCCGGGCACCATCTCCCGGGTGCTGGTGGAGGACGACCAGGCCGTGGCGGCGGGCGATCCCCTGCTGCTGCTCGATCCCCGCGACGCCCAGGCCCGGCTGCGCCAGGCGCAGGCGGACCTGATCCAGGCCCGGCAGGAGGCCCAGGCCCTCCGCTCAGCCACCGGATCGAGCACCAATCTGGCGGCCGCGGCCCTCGACCAGGCCCGGGGCGAAGGCATCGCCGCCGACGGTGAACTGGCTCGGGCCGCGGCCGATGTCCGGCGTCTGGAGACGCTGGTGCAGCAGGGCGGCGTCTCCCGTCAGGAGCTGGACCGGGCCCGGGCCGGCTACAGCCAGGCCAGGGGCGCGGTGCTCCGGGGCCAGGCCAGTGGCCGCAGCGCCCAGGCCAGCCTGGAGCAGGTGACGGTGAACCGGCAGAAGGTCGCCGCCGCCGAGGCCCGCATCCTGCAGGCCCAGGCCGCCCTGGAACGGGCCCGGCTCGACCTGTCCTACGACCGGGTGGTGGCCCCCAGCGCCGGGCGCATCGGGGACCGGCAGGCGGAACCCGGCAGCCAGGTGCAGCCGGGCCAGCCCCTGATGACCCTGGTGAGCGGGGTGCCCTGGGTGGAGGCGCACTTCAAGGAGACCCAGCTGGCCGCGCTGCGGCCGGGACAGCCGGCCGACGTGCGCGTCGATGCCTTCCCCGGCCGGGTGTTCCATGGCACCGTGCTCGGCATCGCCCCGGCCTCCGGGGCCCGCTTCACCCTGCTCCCGCCCGACAACGCCACCGGCAACTTCACCAAGGTGGTGCAGCGGGTCACCGCCCGCATCGGCCTGGACCCAAGCGAACTGGCCGGTGCCCACCTGGTGCCGGGTCTTTCGGTACGGGTGCAGGTGCGTCGGCCGTGAGGGGAGCGTGAGGGGGCAGCGACGGTGGCTGTGAAGGAGGGGCTCACCCTCCGCCAGTGGGCCGTGGTGCTGACCGCTTCGATCGGCGCCTTGCTGGAGATCATCGACACCAGCATCACCAACGTGGCGCTGATCAGCATCCAGGCCAACCTGGGCGCCACCCTGGCGGAGGTGGGCTGGGTGGTCACCGGCTACGCCATGGCCACCGTGGTGATGATCCCGCTGAGCAGCTGGCTGAGCGGACGCTTCGGCGAGCGCAGCTACTTCATCTTCTGCCTGACGGGCTTCACGGCCGCGTCCGTGCTGTGCGGGCTGGCGCCGAGCCTGGGCTGGCTCATCGGCGCCCGCATCCTGCAGGGGCTGCTGGGGGGTGGTCTGCTGCCCAAGGCCCAGACCATCCTCTTCCGGGCCGTGCCCCCGTCGCTGCAGGGCGTCGCCCAGGGGATGTTCGGCGTCGTGGTGCTGGCGGGTCCGGCCCTGGGGCCGACCCTGGGGGGCCTGCTCACCGATGGCCTGGGCTGGCGCTGGATCTTCTTCATCAACGTTCCGGTGGGCCTGGTCACCGTGCTGATGGCCCTGGCCTTTCTGGAGCCCGATGGGGACAGGGCCGAGGCAGCCACACCGGTGGACTGGGTGGGCATCCTGCTGCTCACCGCCTGCCTGGCCAGCCTCCAGGTGGTGCTGGAGCAGGGGCACCAGCTCGACTGGTTCGAGGACGCGGGCCTGCGTCAGCTTGGCCTGCTCGCCGCCGTCAGCCTGCCGGTGTTCGTCTGGTGGGAACGGCGGCAGCGGCGACCGGCCGTGGACCTGCGGGTGCTGCGGCACCGCTACCTGGCGGCCGGCAGCCTCTTCTCGGTGGTGCTGGGCATGGGCCTCTACGGCACGGTCTTCGTGGTGCCGGTGTTCGCCCAGTCGGTGCTGGGGTACACGGCCACCCAGACCGGGCTGCTGCTGCTGCCCGGTGCCCTGGCCTCGGCCCTGACCATGGCGCTGCTCGGCCGTGTGGTGCAGCGGATCGATCCCCGCCTGCTGATCGGCCTCGGGGCCGCCGGCATGGTGCTCACCATGGTCTGGATGGCGACGATCGGGCCGGACACCGGCGCAGAGGCCCTGTTCTGGCCGCTGATCGCCCGCGGGATCACCACGGTGATGATGTTCCTGCCCCTGAGCCTGGCCAGCCTCGGCCCCCTGCCCCGCGAGGAGGTGGGCGCCGGCAGCGGTTTCTACAACCTGTCCCGCCAGCTGGGAGGCACCTTCGGCATCGCCCTGCTCACCCTGGTGGTGGAGCGACGCACCACCCTGCACCGGGCCCACCTGGTGGAGCATCTGACGACCGCCAACCCCCTGCTGCAGCAGCGTCTGATCGCCCTGCAGGCCTGGCTGCAGGAGAGGGCGGCAGGCTCCGGCGAGGGGCCCGCCCAGGCCCTGCAGCTGCTGAGCCGGCAGGTGGACCGGCAGGCGGCGCTGCTGGCCTACGGGGACGTGTTCCGGGTGGTGGCCGTGCTGTTCCTGGCCGTCATCCCCCTGGTGCTGCTGCTGGGCCGGCCTCGGCCGGAGGCCGCCGATGCCACCCCCTGAGGATCAGGCCCACGGCCTTCTCCGTGCGCTCCCCCAGTTGATCCAGGCTGTCGTGGGCCAGGCCCTGCAACATCAGCCCCTGGTGGACGGCCACCAGAAGTCCGGCGAGCTCGGCCGGATCCAGACCCGGTTCAAACCAGTGACGGGCCTGTCCGGCGGCGATGACCTCCTGGAGCCTGCGGCGGAACCGGCCCATGAACGCCTTGCCCTCCTCACGGGCCGGACTCGTACCGGGCCGCTGCAACTCGGCGAACCAGAGGCGGAGCAACCCCGGATGGGTCTGGACCAGGGCGGCATGGGCCTTCAGCAGCGCCGCCACTTCGCCATCAGGGTCGCGGAAGTCCTGGCCTGCCAGGGCCTCGAGACGGATCTCCAGCTCCCCGGTGGACCAGTGCACCGCTTCGGTCCAGAGGGCCTCGCGACTGGGGAAGTGGCGGAAGAGGGCCCCATGGCTCACCCCCATGCGCCCGGCCACGGCGGCGGTGCTGATCTGGTCGGGGGCCATGTCGGCGGCCAGCTCCAGCAGGGCCCTGACCGCATCGGCCCGACGCTCGGCGGCAGGGGTCGCGGGGGCCCTGGGCATGGACCTGACACGCACATCAAGCTCAACGCTAGGGCTGCCTAGGTTGGGTTCCCCTGGGGCCGGTTCCATGGGCCGCCACGACCACTGTTTCGGCTTTGAGGCCGACTTCGTCGACGACCTGCGCTGCATCCCCATGGCCGTGCGGCGCAAGCTGGACCTGGTGGGCATCAAGCTGAAGCTGGTGCACTGGAGCGACCTCGACGAGGGGGAACGGCAGCGGCTGCTCGACTGGCCCGACGATCCCGCTGCCCTGGCGGATCTGGACCACTGGCTCGCCCAGCGCACGGCCGCCATGGCCGCCGGCGCCGCCGGGCGGCTGGAGCCCGCCTGCGGCGCCCCGTGGCAACAGGGCGATGAGCCCCCGGAGGTGCTGCTCGCCTCCTGCCGCCAGCTGGGCCTGACCCTGCCCCCCCACGCCTGGGGGGAGCTCGATGAGCTGCAGCGCTTCGCCCTGGTGAAGCTCAGCCATCCGGGCCACGAACACCGCAACCTGCCGCGGGCCTTCGCCGAGTTCGGCCTGCTGGCATGAACGGCCTGCGGGCCTGCCTGCTCAGCGGCGGCGCCAGCCGCCGCATGGGCACGGACAAGGCCCTGCTGCCCCATCCCGCCGGCGGCACCTGGCTGGAGTTCAGCCTCGGGCGACTGGCGGCGTTGCCGCTGCCGATCACCCTGCTCAGCCACCACCGGGCCCACCAGGCCCTGGTGCGGCCCCTGCGGGACGGACTGGGCCAGCCGATCAGCGTCCTGGAGGAGCCGCCGCCCCGGGAGGGGCCCCTGCTGGCTCTGGAGCGGCTGATGGCGCACCACCCCGGCCAGCACCTGCTGCTTTGCCCGGTGGACATGCCCTGGCTGGAGGTGGCCGCCCTCGAGGCCCTGGTGGCGGCCGCCACCCCCGCCGCCATCCACCTGGCCCACGACGGCCGGCGGCTGCAGCCGCTGCTGGGGGTCTATCCGGCCGATCCCGGGCGGCGGGAGCGGCTGGGTGCCTTCACGGCGGCGGGCGGCCGGCGCCTGCAGGACTGGCTGGCGGGGGAGGCGGTGGTGCCGGTGGCCCTGCCGGCCGCGGGCCTGCGCAACGCCAACACCCCCGACGACGCCACCGGCCTGTGGCCCTAGCTTGCCTGCCATGGCGGAGCGTCCCCTGGATCTGCATGGCCGGCCCCTGGGGGTACTGCGGCTGTCGCTGACGGCCCGCTGCAACCTGGCCTGCCCCTACTGCTGCCCGGATCTGGAGGACCCGCCCGACCTGCTGACCCTGGCGGAGCGGCTGGCGCTGGTGGAGGCGACCGTGGGCCTGGGGGTGCACACCCTGCGCCTCACCGGCGGCGAGCCCCTGCTGCATCGGCGCCTGGAGGAGCTGATCGCGGCCCTGCAGCCGCTGCGGCGGCGGGACCCCGGCGATCCCCGCGGCGCCCTGCGGGAGATCGCCCTCACCAGCAACGGGGTGCTGCTGGGGGCCGAGCGGGCCCGGCAGCTAAAGGCGGCGGGGCTCGACCGGATCACCCTCAGCCTCGATGGCACCGACGGGGCCAGCGTGGCCCGCATGGCCGGCCTGGGGGGCGCGGCCGCCGGCGACGCCGTGCTGGCGAAGGTGCTGGCGGCGATCCGGCACGCCCGGGAGGCGGGTTTCGATCCGGCCCGGGGCGCCCTGAAGCTGAACGCGGTGATCACCCGCTCCGGCAATGCCGACCAGCTGCTGCCCCTGGCGGCCCTGGCCCGGGAGCAGGGGCTGGAGCTGCGCCTGATCGAGTTCATGGATGTGGGCAACCGCAACGGCTGGGCGCCGGAGCAGGTGCTGCCGGCGGCCGAGATGGTGGCCCGCATCGGGGCGCTCTGGCCGCTGGAGCCGGTGGGACGGGCGCCCCACGGCACCGCCGGCCGCTGGCGCTACCGCGATGGGTGCGGTCACCTGGCGGTGGTGGCCTCGATCACGGCACCCTTCTGCGGCGACTGCAACCGGCTGCGGATCACCGCCGACGGGGTGGCCTACAGCTGCCTGTTCGCCGCCGACGGCACCGACCTCAAGCCCTGGCTGCGGCCCGGCGCCGATGCCGCCGGCCTGGAGCAGGCGCTGCGCCGCCTCTGGCTGCAGCGCCGCGATCGCTACAGCGAGGAGCGGCAGGAGGCGGCCGAGCGGCGGCCGGCGCCGGCGGAGATGGCCTATCTGGGGGGCTGAGCGGCTCCGGCAGCCTGAGCCACCGCCCCCCGCACCAGCACCGGCACCCGCTTGAAGGCCGGGGTGCCGCAGCGGGGGTCGATGACGGCCTTCATGATCACGTTCACCTCCGGGTAGAACATCAGCGCGGCGCCCTCGCGGATCTCGCCGGGGATGATCTCGACGCCCACCAGGGCGCCCGCCTCCCCCTGCACCGTCACCCGCTGGTGGGCCGCCAGGCCGCAGCGCCGCAGGTCGGCCCGGTTCATCAGGATCGTGTGGCGGTGGGGCATGCCCCGGTAGCTGTCGCCGGCCTTGTAGACGACGGTGTTGTGCTGGCCGTAGCTGCGGGCCGTGATCAGGGCCAGCACCAGGCCGGTTTCCCCCGGGCCGAGGCCGCCGAAGTGCTCCGCCTCCGGCAGCGTGAGGTCAGGCAGGGGGGTGGGCGCCACCCGGGCCCGGCCGCTGGGGGTGGGGAAGTCGGGGGTGTCGAACAGGCGCCCCTCGACGCTGAACTCCTGCCGGGTGGCGTCGATGCGGGCGATCGGGCCGTAGCCGGGCACGGTGCGGCCGATCAGTTCCCGCACGTAGGACGGATCCTGCAGCCGCCCCCAGTCGATCGGATCGCTGCCCATCAGCCGCCGGGCCAGCTCGGCCAGGAAGGCCACCTCGCTGATCAGGTCGGCGCCGCGCAGGTGGGTGGTGCCGGGTTCGTTGAGGCGCACGTAGTTGTTGCCCGATTCGGTGGTGGTGCGGTGCGGCGTCTCGAAGCGGTTGAACACCGGCAGCACCAGGGTCTGCCGGGCGGCCAGGCCGTGGAAATGGCCCTGGTTGGGCTTGGTGGCCAGGTACAGGATCGTGTCGATCCGGCCCAGGGCCCGCTTCGCCTCGCCGCTGTCGGGGTTGGCGCCCCAGAGGTTGCCCCCCAGGCACAGCAGGCTGTCGACCCGGCCGGCATCGGCGGCCTCGATCAGGGCGCGGGTGTCGTAGCCGGGCACCCGGCTCAGGGGCCGGCCCAGCAGCTGCTCGAGGGCCTGCTGCATCTCCGCCCGCAGCTTGACGGTGACCCCCATCGAGCCGAAGCCCTGCACGTTGGAGTGGCCCCGGATCGGCATGGTGCCGGCGCCGGGCCGGCCCACGTTGCCGCTGAGCAGGGCCGTGTTGGCGATCGCCTGCACGTTGTCGATGCCGTTGGCGTGGTGGGTGATGCCCATCGCCCAGGCGAACACCACGCCCCGGGCCGCAGCGATCACGGCGGCGGCGTGCTCCAGCTCCTGGCGGCTGAGGCCGCAGCTGGCCGTGATCGCTTCCCAGGAGGTGCTCTCCAGCTGATCCAGCAGCGCCTCCCAGCCCTCGGCATGGGCGGCCAGGAAGTCGCGCTTCACGGCGCCGGCCTCCAGCAGGGCCTTCTGCAGCCCCAGGAACACCGCCGTGTCGCTGCCCGGCAGGGGCTGCAGGAACAGCGAGGCGATCTCCGAGCCCGCCAGCATCGAGCGGATCGGGAAGGCGGGGGAGCCGAACTTCAGCAGCCCCACCTCGATCACCGGGTTGATGACGATCACGGTGCCGCCCCGCTGGCGCAGCTTGATCAGCTCGTTCATCAGCCGCGGGTGGTTGGCCGGGGCGTTGGAGCCCACCAGCACCACGCAGTCCGCCTGCTGCAGGCTCTCCAGGCTCACCATCGAGGTGCCGGAGCCGAAGACGGCATTGAGCCCCACGGTGGAGGGGGCGTGGCAGAGGTCGGAGCAGTCGGCCAGGTTGCCCGAGCCCATGGCCCGCAGCAGCAGCTGCAGCAGGTAGGCCGCCTCGTTGGAGGAGCGGCCCGAGCTGTAGGAGGCCACCCGCTCCGGCGGGCGCCGGAAGGCGGCCTCGGCGATGGCGAAGACGTCGTCCCAGCCGATGCGCTCGTAGTGGCTGCCGCCCTCGCGCAGCAGCAGGGGATGGCTGAGGCGGCCGAGGCGGTCGGCCTCCATCGAGGTGAGCTGCTGGAGGTCCGCCAGGCTGCGGCGGCCGAACACGCCCTCGCTCACCGCCGGCTGCAGCTCGGCCATGATCGCCTCGACGCTCTTGAGGCAGCGCTGCAGCGGCTCCCCCAGCTCGTCGACGAAGCCGCCGTGCTGGCCGCCGGTGCCCCAGGCGCAGGACAGGCAGGCGCTCTTGTGGTTGAGGGTCTGCCAGAGCTTCGGCCCCCGCGGCGAGAGGGTGGCTTTGGCCCAGCCGTCGATCAGGGGCCAGCCGCCGCCCTGGCCGGGCGTGGCGGCATCGGCGGGGCTGGCGTTGTCGCTCATCGGGCCGGCCGGCGTTGACCCTCACTCTGGCCGCTGGGATCCCCGGGTGGGGGGCCGGTAGCGGGGTTTACCCAATGCGCCACCTTCCTTGGCTTCGGGCGCACTTTTGCCATCCAGGCCACCTAAGCGCCCTGTGCTTGAGGCATCCTTGGTCGAGCGCGTCGGCCCAGCGGCACCAACGGTCTGACATGGAACAGGGCCAGCTCAACTGGATCGCCAACTTCATCTGGGGCATCGCCGACGACGTGCTCCGGGATCTGTACGTGCGGGGCAAGTACCGCGACGTGATCCTCCCGATGACAGTGCTGCGCCGGTTGGATGCCGTGCTGGAGCCGACCAAGCAGGCGGTTCTGGACCTGAAGGCCTCCCTGGATGCCGCCCAGATCGTCCACCAGGACCCGGCCCTGCGGCAGGCAGCGGGCCAAGCCTTCTACAACACCTCCAAATTCACCCTGCGCGATCTCACCTCCCGCGCCAGCCAGCAGAAGCTCAAGGCCGACTTCGAGGCCTATCTCGATGGCTTCTCGCCGAATGTGCAGGACATCCTGGAGAACTTCGAGTTCCGAAAACCAGATCCCGCGCCTGTCGAAGGCGGATGCCCTCGGCACCCTGATCGGCAAGTTCCTATCACCGGACATCAACCTCAGCCCCAATGGCCTCGACAACCACGGCATGGGCACCGTGTTCGAGGAGCTGGTGCGCCGCTTCAACGAGGAAAACAACGAGGAGGCCGGCGAGCACTGGACCCCGCGAGATGCCGTGAAGCTGATGGCCAAGCTGATCTTCGTGCCGATCGCTTCCGAGATCGAATCCGGCACCTACCTGCTTTACGACGGCGCCTGCGGCACCGGCGGCATGCTCACCGTGGCGGAGGAGGAGCTGAAGGAGCTGGCCGCTGCTCAGGGCAAGCAGGTGGCCACCCACCTCTACGGCCAGGAGATCAACGCCGAAACCTATGCCATCTGCAAGGCGGATCTGCTGCTAAAGGGCGAGGGCGACGGGGCCGACAACATCGTGGGCGGGCCTGAGCACTCCACCCTCGCCAACGATGCGTTCCCGGCGCGGGAGTTCGACTTTATGCTCTCCAACCCGCCCTACGGTAAGAGCTGGAAGGGGGACCTGGAGCGCATGGGCGGCAAGGGCAGCGTCAAGGATGGCCGCTTCCTGATTGAGCATGGCGACGATCCGGAGTATTCGCTGATCACACGCTCCAGCGACGGGCAGATGCTGTTCCTCGCCAATCTGATCAGCAAGATGAAGAGCGGCACGGCTCTGGGCAGCCGCATCGCCGAGGTTCACAACGGCAGCTCGCTGTTTACCGGCGATGCAGGCCAGGGCGAAAGCAATATCCGCCGCTGGATCATCGAGAACGACTGGCTGGAGGCGATCGTGGCCCTGCCGTTGAACATGTTCTACAACACGGGCATTGCCACCTACATCTGGGTACTGAGCAATCGGAAGCCCGCACACCGCAAGGGCAAGGTTCAGCTCATCGATGCCACGGCCTGGTTCAAGCCCCTGCGTAAGAACCTGGGCAAGAAGAACTGCGAACTCTCCGAAGACGACATCCAGCGCATCGTCGACACCTTTCAGGCGTTTGAGGAAACGGGAGAGAGCAAGATCTTTCCCAACCAGGCCTTTGGCTATTGGAAGGTCACGGTGGAGCGGCCGTTGCGGTTGGCCATCCACAGCGATGCCGAGCACCTGGCGACGCTGGCCGAAGAAGCCGTGAAGGCTGGCGAGGGAGGCCTGGAGAACGTGGTGGAGGCCGTGGATGAGGTGATGGGGGAGGGCCCCCACCTGGATGCCAACCAGTGGCTGGAGCTGGCGGAACGGGTAGCCAAGGGCCAGGGGCTGCGCTGGACGGCCAAAAAAGCCAAGCTGCTGCTGTCCCATCTGGGGGAACGGAACGAGAAAGCCGCCCCCGTGATCGCCAAGGTGTTGAAGCCAGGCAAGCAGGCCACCGATCCCTTGCGCGGGTTCTTCCCAGTGGAGATGGAGGAGGGCGAACGGATGGTGCAATACGAGCCTGACCCCGAGCTACGCGACACTGAACAGGTGCCGCTGCTTGAGGAGGGCGGTATCGATGCTTTCCTGCGAAGGGAAGTACTGCCCTATGCCGACGATGCCTGGTATGAGCCGGGGAGCGGGAAGATCGGCTATGAGGTGAGCTTCACCCGTTACTTCTACAAGCCACAGCCGCTGCGCAGCCTGGAGGAGATCCGGGCTGACATCCTGGCGCTAGAGAAGGAAACAGAGGGGCTGTTGGTCGAGATTGTTGGAGGGGACGCATGAACACTGAGATCCTGCTTGAACCTCGCTTCACAGGGGAGCGCTTCCGGGAGAACACGCTGCCGCTCTCGCTGTTGAAGGATTTGGAGGCGCTTCAGGGAATCATCTTGGAGATTGCCAAGGACGAGTTTCGGCAGGCTAATCCAAATCGCCGTCGCACACCGCGCGGGTTCAGCGAGGGCCTAACACTGCATCTTTTGGGGTCGCGCGAGGGCAGTTACGTTGCTCAGATCGGCATGGTTATCGAGGAAGATCTTCTGCCTGGATTGGATTCTTGTACTCAAGCAGCGCGTTCAGCATGCGATCGATTCGTTGATGCAATCGCCCATGTGCAGGATTCCTCTCAGGGATCAACGACGCCTTTGCCGGCTGGCGTCTGGCCATATGTCGAGAAGTTTGGTCGTGGTCTACACGATGGGGAGGCGATTGATCTCGTACGCCGCGAAGGCAGCTCAGTCCAATTCACCAAGGAGTTAAGGCGCCGCCTGTTGCTAGCTCGACCGGGCGTTCAGATACTTACCGATGAAGTAGAGCTTGTTGTGAAGCTCGGGGATGTGCGCCCCAAGGAGCACAGCATCACGATTGAGCTCGTGGACGGCCGATCGGTTTCCGCAACGGTGACGGATCAACAGCTTGATGAGCTGAGCGAAGTGCGCGTTGGTGAGTTCGGGGTGAGCTGGCTCCGCGCTAGCGGTGTGGGTAGTTTCGACCGCACTCAGCAACTACAGCGCGTCGACGAGGTCACAGCCATTGAGCTGCTGGATCCCTTAGACCCAAGTGTTCAGCTGGAGAGCTTTAGGCAACTCCGTGATGGCTGGCTTGATGGTCAAGGGGTTGCTTTGAGTCAGGATCTGCTCGCGCGGATAGGCACCTTTTTCAACGATCATCTGAATGACGATGCACAGCTTCCCCGTCTATATCCAACACCTGAGGGTGGCGTGGAAGCCGAATGGCTGATCGGGCGGCTTGATCTGTCAATTGAGTTTGATGAAGTCAACGGTCATGTCGAGTGGCACGCGATGGATCTGGATACAGGGGAGACTGAGGAGAAGAGCATCGATTTCGATGACGCGGAGGCCCTCGAAGATCTCGGGCGCATGATGGCGCGGGTTATTTCCAAGACAAGTACAAGACCCGAGCCAGGGGATGGAGAACCGTCTCCATGAATCCAGAAACACCCCTGTGGAGACAGATCCACCCCTCGTTTGTTGAGGGGGGCTATCCAGGAAGCCAGGCGTTTCGACCCACGCCGAAGGATAAGGGCCTCCTTTCCTTCGATGATGGCAACCGGATTGCCGCAGAACTGGCCTGGCATCGTTACACCGTGGAACGCGGCCGGCAGTCGCTAGGTGTCCTTGGAGTTCTGGTCGGTGAATGTAATGGCGAGGGCCTAGGGGTCATTCCTGATGGAATGCCAGACCCTGAGCATGTGTCCATCGATTTCACGGGGAAGAGCAACGGGGAGCGCAAGGCCATCGCTAAGCGCCTGCGTGACCATGCCATGGGCCGTGGCTGGCAGTTCGGGCCTGTTGATTGAGTTAAGCGCATGATCGAAGGCCTCAATCCCTATCCCTCTATGAAGGTCTCCGGCGTCCCGTGGCTGGGGGAAGTTCCGGAGCATTGGGAGCTTCGTCGTATGAAGACGTTGTTGCGTGAGCGAGTTGAGAAGGGCCACCCTGAGGAGCCCCTGCTCGCAGCCACGCAGTTAAAGGGTGTAGTTCGCAAAGAACAGTACGAAAATCGTACTGTTCTTGCGCTCAAGGATCTGCATCTCTTGAAACTGGTGCTGGTTGGCGACTTCGTTATTAGCCTGAGATCGTTTCAAGGGGGCATCGAAATAGCTCATGAGCAAGGGATCATAAGCCCCGCCTACACGATCCTTTATTCTGCGGATTCTGGCCTTCGCTCCTATGCGGCTCGACTGTTCAAATCAGCACCGTTCATAGATAACTTATCGCTTTTCGTAACTGGCATCCGACAGGGTCAAAACATAGATTACGAGAAGCTGGGATGTGCCCAGCTTCCTCTCCCGCCTCCCGAAGAACAGGCTGCCATCGTCCGCTACCTCGACCACGCCGACCGCAAGATCCGCCGCTACATCCGTGCCAAGCAGAAGCTGATCAAGCTGCTGGCGGAGCAGAAGCAGGCCATCATCCACCGCGCCGTTACTCGTGGGCTGGATCCCAATGTGCGGCTCAAGCCTTCTGGGGTGGAGTGGTTGGGGGATGTGCCGGAGCATTGGGAGATACGTCGAGCGAAGGCTGTCTGTTCAGACATAGTTGATTGCAAGAATCGCACTCCTGATGCCGTCGAAGGAGGTGACTTTCTTGTGGTGCGTACCACATGTGTTCGTGATGGAAAGTTTGATGCATCAGGTGGCTATACCACAGATGCCGAGAATTTTCGTATCTGGACAAGCAGAGGAGCGCCGCAGCTTGGTGATGTGTTCTTCACACGTGAGGCCCCGGCAGGAGAAGCATGCCTTGTGCCTGACAAGGCAGATCTGTGCATGGGGCAGCGGATGATGTACTTTCGGCCCAATCCTGAACTGCTAGATCCTGAGTTTCTCCTTCTCAACATCTATGGGCCCTTGACGCGAACATATATCGAGCTGGAGACGAACGGAAGCACGGTGGGTCACCTAAGGCTCGGCCAAGTCTATTCACTACCTCTGGTCTGGTGTCCTGTCGAAGAACAGCGGGCAATCGTTGCACAGGTGCATGCTGTGTCTCAAGGTCTAGAACAAGCTCAGGCATCAGCAAAGCAAGAAATCGCCCTCCTCCGCGAATACCGCACCCGCCTGATCGCCGATGTGGTCACCGGCAAGCTGGATGTGCGGGAGGCGGCAGCTGGGTTGCCGGAACACCTGGATGCCGAGGAGTTTGATGCCTCAGATTACAATGAAGAGGACGACGATATCGAATCAACTTCTGACCTACAGGAGGGAGACGACACATGAGCTCACTTGACCAGGTTTGGGCTGCCTTTGATCAGATTCGATCTGAGCGTAACCGCTGGGCTCATGGTCAGCAAACGTTACCCGGAAGCAGCAATGCAGAGACTGCTAACGAGCTGGTGTCACAGCTGCGAAGATGTTTTAATGGAAGGGGTCGCTTCTATTCATCCTTCGGACTTGAGTATCTATCACCAAGAAATGTAGCCGAATTCTGCTCCGCAATCGTTGAGAAGCTGCGACCCAAGACGATCCTCGATCCGACATGCGGTTATGGGATTCTTCTAGCAGCAGCTTCGCAAGCTACAAGTCCAGAAGCCATTCATGGAGTGGATGCCAATCTTCAAGCCACCCAAGTTGCATCTACCATTGCTGGAAGCGATTCAACAATCGTCCATGGCGACATCTTTGCCGGATCGAGTGAATTACTGGAACACTACGACTTAATCATTTCGGACCCACCCTTAAACGCATCGATTCGGGATGAGAAAGGAAGTGAAGGATGGGCTCCATTCAAAAATCTTGACCTGGCTGCTAATCTGATGATTTGGGCAAGTTCAAGGCTTTCTGAATCTGGACATGCACTTTTCGTTGTCGCACCGTCATTCTTCTATACATCAAAACGAAAACAGGTTCTGAAGTCTCTTGCGGCAAATGGATGCCGTATCACGGCAGCTATCCACATCCCTGGCGGGACGAGAAACAACACCTCAATCTCTACATATCTCGTCCTGATTGAGCGGGGTCTCCAAGAAGACGTCTTTATTGGCAGCCTGAAGCCCGACGCGACGTCTCAGAGTTTTCTATTAACAAACCTAGTTCGCAGAAAGCCTAAAGGCGAGGCAGCACTGGGGCGGTTGTGTCCACTTGAAGAGTTCAATGGCTTCGAGCGATTTGTTGCCAAGGAGAACCTCCTCCGCTTGGTTAGAGAATTTGGATGGGTGAGTCATAATGTCACGCAAGTCTTTACAGACTCAGAACTTCTGAAACCGCGATCTCATGATTGTAATCCTGAGTCCAGTTCCAACAGTCTCTATCTCAAGCTTGTTGGGAAAGGAACCGCAAGCATGCAGCTCGATGACCTTGGCCAAAGCCTCAATGAAGTCCTGCATCTAAAAGTTAATCTCGCGGTCGCTGACCCAGCTTTCCTTGTTCATTGGGTCAATGAGAGTCGAATCGGTCGACTTTCAATTGAGACACTCCGAGACGGCACGACGATTCCGAGAATACGTGCCAAGGAGTTGCTGGCATCTACGTTTTATTTGCCACCTATTGAAGAGCAGAAGCTTATCGTTGAAGGTGCCAGCTATTTACGCAAGATCCGAGCCGATGCGGATGAGCTCGAGAGCGCTCTCATTTCTGGCAAAGAGCCGACTGGCGACATTGTCACTAAGATCTATCGTATTAACCAAGAAGACCGATATGAGGATTGGCTTGAGACGTTGCCGTTCCCTCTTGCTTCGATTCTTTGGAGGCATCATGCTTCCAAAGACTCTTATCGACAACGCTATGAGGTCCTGCTCCATTTCTTTGAGGCGACAGCGGCTTTTGTGGCCACCATACATCTCAGTGCTTTTATGAGTGACGTGTCACTATGGGAAGAGCTCGGTAGCGCCCTAAATAAAAAACTTTCAGAGCAACGCCTTTCTCTGCGACAAGCTACCTTTGGATCGTGGAAGCTCGTCGTCGAGAAGCTAGGAAGCGACTGTTCAGTCATCCTCAAGAAAGCTGAACGGAACGCGGATCAAGATGAGATTTGGAGGCGTATCTATTGCACGGGTGATCGCAGGATCGTCGAAATGGTATCCGCCTCTCGCTTGCTCAGTATTCTTCAGCAGTCGAACAAGATACGCAATGATTGGCATGGACATACGGGCGCCATCGGGGAGGACACTGCAAAGATGATTCATGATCAATTATTTGATTTAGTACAGCAAATACGAGGCTTGTTTGGTGGGAACTGGCTGCGCTATGAACTCATACAACCAGATAGCAGCCGTTAGAAGAATGGTCTGCACCAGGTTACATGCAAGCGTTTGATGGGGTCACGTAGCGCCCCCTTCCAAGAGAAGGTATATGCGTCAAGCGGGCCATTGGAGGCTGAGTCTCTGTACTTATTTGATTCCGTGAGTCAAACGGGTCTGCACCTCAGGCCCTTTATTGAGGTCATGCAATCCCCCGAAAGACGCGCTATGGCCTGCTTTATTTACAATCGACTTGACAAGGATAGTGCTCGCTGGGTGTCTTATCATTGTGAGCAAGAATCTGAAATCACCCATACTCAGCCTGGGGTCCACGAAGCCTTGCGGATGCTTGATCGTTTTCAGGCATAACGATAAAGCTGATGGACTCGTTGCCTTCCGCACCATGCGCCGCAAGGCGTTGCGCGTGATCCACTACCGCGGCCGTGACCGCACCCATACCCTGCAAGAGCAGCAGGGCGGTAAGGGCTATGCCTGCGGCTTCGAAGGGCTGATCGGGTTCATCAACGGCCTGCTGCCGTCCAACGAAATCATCGGGCAGGCGTTGCGGACCTCTGTGCCGATGTTCCCGGAGCTGGCCGTGCGGGAACTGGTCGCCAATGCCCTCATCCACCAGGACTTCTTCATTACAGGTGCCGTGCCGATGGTGGAGATCTTCGACGACCGCATTGAAATCACCAACTCGGGCGAGCCGCTTGTGGATACCGATCGGTTTGTGGACACCCCGCCCCGCTCCCGCAACGAGGCACTGGCCTCCCTGATGCGCCGCTTCCGCATCTGCGAGGAACGGGGCAGCGGCATCGACAAGGTGGTGGCCCAGGTGGAGGTGTTCCAGCTGCCGGCGCCGCTGTTCGAGAGCCCGGAAGGCTTCACCCGCTCCGTTCTGTTCGCCCACAAGCCGCTTGCCGCCATGGACAAGGCGGAACGGATTCGCGCCTGCTATCTCCACGCCTGCCTTTGCTACGTGACCCGAAAGGCGATGACCAACACCAGCCTGCGGGCCCGTTTTGGCGTGGAGGACCACAACCGGGCGGCGGTCTCACGGATGATTCGGGAGGCCGTTGATGCGGGGGCCATCCTGCCGGCCGATCCAGAGGCAGCTCCTAAACTCATGCGATACCTGCCGTTCTGGGCTGCTGCTGGCCCCCACGGGCAGCCATGACCCTGCCACTTGATGGGTACTTGATCAGGAGAGGTGCCCGGGTACCGTCCGCAGCCCGGAATCGCCAGCGCTGCAAGCCTTTTGCCGCATCATCCCTACGTGATGGCTACGTGATCGAGGCGCCCTCATGACCACCGACACCACCGAAAAGGGCTTGGAGGCCCTAATCGTGCGGGCCATGACCGGCCGCACCGACGTGCTCGTGCCCACCCATACCGCCACCGAAACCAGCGTGCCGGTGGCTGGTGGCACCGGTTGGCTGCTGGGAGATCCCACCCATTACGACCGCGACTACTGCATCGATCTCGTGCAGCTGCGCGGCTTCCTGATGGCCACCCAGCCCGATGCCCTCGATTCCCTGGGGCTGGAGGTCGATGGTCCCACCCGCCGCAAGTTCCTGGCACGCCTGCAGGGGGAGATCTCCCGGCGCGGCAGCATCGACGTGCTTCGCCACGGCCTCAAGCACGGGCCCCATCACCTCGATCTCTTCTGCGGCACGCCTTCACCAGGGAACCCCACAGCGATCGAGCGCTTCGCCGCCAACCGCTTCAGCGTGTCCCGCCAGCTCCGCTACAGCCGCGATGAAACCCAGCGAGCTCTGGATCTGGGCCTGTTCATCAATGGCTTGCCGGTGGCCACCTTTGAACTCAAGAACAGCCTCACCAAGCAGACGGTTGCTGACGCCGTGAAGCAATACCAGCTCGACCGCGACCCGCGCGAGAAGCTGTTCGAGTTCGGCCGCTGCGTGGCCCATTTCGCCGTGGACGACCATGAGGTGCGCTTCTGCACCCAGCTCAACGGCAAAGCCTCCTGGTTCCTGCCCTTCAACAAGGGTTGGAACGACGGCGCCGGCAACCCCCCGAACCAGGAGGGCCTCAAGACGGCCTACCTCTGGAAGCAGATCCTCACCCGCGAGGGGCTCACCGACATCCTTGAGAACTACGCCCAGGTGGTGGAGACCAAGGACGAGAAGACCGGCAGGAAGAAGGCGGTGCAGATCTGGCCCCGCTTCCACCAGCTCGAGGTGGTGCGTCGCCTGCTCGCTGATGCCGCTGAGCACGGCGCCGGCCGCCGCTATCTGATCCAGCACTCCGCCGGTAGCGGCAAGAGCAACTCGATCGCCTGGTTGGCCCACCAGCTGATCGGCCTTGAGCGCAACAACACCGCCGTCTTCGATTCGATCCTGGTGGTCACTGACCGCCGCATCCTCGATCAGCAGATCCGCGACACCATCAGGCAGTTCGCCCAGGTGGGTGCCACGGTTGGACATGCCGATAAAGCCGGGGATCTGCGTGGCTTTATCGCCGAAGGCAAGAAGATCATCATCACCACGGTTCAGAAGTTTCCGTTCATTCTTGACGAAATCGGCAATGAGCAGCGCGGCCGCAGCTTTGCCATCGTGATCGACGAAGCCCATTCCAGCCAGGGCGGACGCACTTCGGCGGCACTCTCCTTGGCCCTCTCCAGTACTGGGGCGGAGGAAGCAGAGGAGTCCACTGAAGACAAGATCAACCGGCTGATGGGAGCCAAGAAGCTGCTGCCCAATGCCAGCTATTTCGCCTTCACGGCCACACCCAAGAACAAGACGCTGGAGATCTTCGGGCTTCCCGACCCCCAGGCTGATGGAACCGTACGCCACCTTCCGTTCCACAGCTACACGATGAAGCAGGCCATTCAGGAGGGCTTCATCCTCGATGTCCTGCGCCACTACACACCGGTGGAGAGCTACTACAAGCTCATCAAAAAGGTGGAGAGTGACCCCGAGTTCGACAGCAAGCGCGCCAAGAAGAAGCTCCGCCGCTACGTGGAGAGCCATGAGCATGCGATCCAGCTCAAGGCGGAGATCATGGTGGATCACTTCCACGAGCAGGTGCTGGCTCTCGGCAAGATTGGCGGCGAGGCCCGATCCATGGTGGTGACCAGCGGCATCGAACGGGCGATCCAGTATTTCCATGCTTTCCGCTCCTACCTGTCCGAACGCAAGAGTCAATACCTGCCCATCGTCGCCTTCTCCGGCGAGCACGAATACGGTGGCACCAAAGTCACCGAAGCCTCCCTGAACGGGTTCCCATCGAGCCAGATCGCCGACAAGATCCAGGAAGATCCCTATCGCTTTCTGATCTGTGCCGACAAATTCCAGACCGGTTACGACGAACCCCTGCTGCACACGATGTATGTCGACAAAGTGCTGTCGGGCATCAAGGCGGTGCAAGCCCTGTCACGGCTGAACCGCGCCCACCCCAAGAAGCATGACGTCTTCGTGCTCGACTTCATGAACGACGCCGACACCATTCAGCAGGCTTTCGCTGACTACTACCGCACCACTTTCCTCGCCGAGGAGACCGATCCCAACAAGCTCCACGATCTGAAAGCCGCTCTCGATGGCTATCAGGTCTACGATCAGCCGCAGGTTGACGAATTGGTGGAACTGTATCTAGGGGGTGCGGATCGCGATCAACTCGATCCCATCCTTGATGCCTGCGTGGCGGCCTACCGAGAGCAGCTTGACGAAGATGGCCAGGTGGACTTCAAGGGGAAAGCCAAGGCGTTTACCCGCACCTACGGCTTCCTCTCATCGATTCTCCCCTACACCAACGCCGAGTGGGAGAAGCTCTCGATCCTGCTGAACTTCCTCATCTCTAAGCTGCCGGCTCCGATCGAGGAAGACCTCTCAGCAGGGATCCTCGAATCCATCGACATGGACAGTTACCGCGTGGAGAAGCAGGTGGCCATAAGGATTCAGCTTCCCGATGAGGACGCGGAAATCGGACCAGTTCCAACCGCCGGTGGAGGGCGCAAACCAGAGCCTGAGCTCGATCGGCTTTCGAACATCCTCAAGGTGTTCAACGACCAGTTCGGCAACATCGAGTGGTCCGATGAGGATCGCGTCAACCGCTTGATCACTGAAGATATTCCCAGGCGTGTTTCAGCCGACCCTGCTTACCAGAATGCCCGTCAAAACTCTGACAAGCAGAATGCACGGATCGAACATGACAAGGCTTTGACCCGCGTGATGACGGATGTACTCAAGGACGACATGGAACTCTTCAAGCAGTTCATGGATAACGAGTCGTTCCGACACTGGATGGCGGATACCGTCTTTGGTCTCACCTACGAGTAGATCCTGCGTCTCCTCACTGCCATGTCTCTGAGCTTGACCAGTTCACAGCAGTAGCTTCTGTGCCACGCCGGACACTTCTGCGGCTGTATAGATTTTCTCTCTGCATCGATTATCGGCAGCGCCCATGATCCGGCATTTCGACCACGTCACCGTCGTCGTTCGCGACCTGGCGGCGGCCCGGCACTTCTTCGGCCTGCTGGGCTTCGTGGAGGACAAGGCCGTGCTGATCAGCGGGCCCCAGTTTTCCGACTACATGGGGGTGGAGGACATCAAGGCCGACCACGTGACGCTCGTGCTGGCCGGCGCCACGCCGCGGCTGGAGGTGCAGCTGCTGCACTACCGCCACCCGGAGCCCCTGCCCGAGCCGGCCATGGACAACCTGGCCCGGGTGGGGTTCAACCACATCTGCTTCGCCGTCGACGACCTGGAGGCCACGGTGGCCCGGCTGCAGGACGGGGGTGTGGAGCTCCGCAACGCGGTGATGGAGTTCCACCACCGCAAGCTGGTGTTTCTCCGGGGGCCGGAGGGCATCACCGTGGAGCTGGCGGAATGGAAGGGGGGCGGCGCCCCCTAGCTGGCGACGGCCAGCAGCGCATCCAGGCGGCCCTGGCGCTCGAGGGCGTAGAGGTCGTCGCAGCCGCCCACATGGGCCCCATCAATGAAGACCTGGGGCACCGAGCGGCGGCCGTCGCTGCCCCGGGCCACCATCGCGTCGCGGGCCTCCTCATCGCCGTCGATCACGTACTCCTCGTAGGCCACGCCCTTGCGGTCGAGGAGCTGCTTGGCCCGGATGCAGAAGGGGCAGAAGCGCCAGGTGTAGATCTCGACCTTGGGCATGGAGAGCACACGGGGTGGGGCGGAACGGGTTGATTCTGTCGAAACGGCGGTCCGCCGTCCGTCATGGAGATGACGCACGCCCTCAGGGAGTGGGTCCCCCACCAACCTATCGAGTCCCCACCATGCAGTACGCCGTTCTGATCTACGAAACCGAGCAGGACTTCGCCGACCGTCCCGGCCTGATGCCGGCCTATGCCGCCTACTCCCAGGCCCTCGCCGAGGCCGGCCACATGGCTGGCGGGGAGGCCCTGCAGTCCGCCCACACCGCCACCACCGTGCGCCTGCGCCACGGCGAGCGGCAGGTGCAGGACGGCCCCTTCCCCGACAGCAAGGAGCAGCTGGGCGGCTTCTTCCTGATCGATGTGCCCGACCTCGATGCCGCCCTCACCTGGGCCGCCCGCTGCCCGGCGGCGGAGCGCTGCGCCGTTGAGGTGCGGCCCGTGCTCGCCATGGAAGCCCCCTGAGATGGAGGGCAGGCGGGCGGCGGAACTGGCGGCACGGCAGTCCTTCGGCAAGCTGGTGGCCTGGCTCACCGCCCGCTGCGGCGATGTGGCGGCGGCGGAGGACGCCCTGGGCGATGCCTTCCTCGCCGCCCTGCGGCGCTGGCCCGTCGAGGGGGTGCCCGAGCGGCCGGAAGCCTGGCTGCTGGTGGTGGCCCGGCGGCGTCTGATCGACCGGGCCCGCCGCGACCGGACCCTGGAGCAGCTGCTGCCGGAGCTGGACGCCGTCGCCACGGATCCCGACACCCCTGAGCCGCCCATGGAGTTCCCCGACGAGCGGCTGCGGCTGCTGTTCCTCTGCGCCCACCCGGCGATCGATCCGGGGATCCAGGCGCCGCTGATGCTCCAGACCGTCCTGGGGCTCAACGCCTCCCGGATCGCCTCAGCCTTCCTGGTGGCGCCGGCCACCATGGGCCAGCGGCTGGTGCGGGCCAAGGCCAAGATCCGTGAGGCCCGCATTCCGTTCGTGCTGCCGGGTGCCGAGGCCCTGCCCGCCCGCTCGGCGGCGGTGCTGCAGGCGATCTATGGGGCCTACACCACCGGCTGGGATGGTCAGGGCGACGGCGGCCGCGACCGGGGACTGACCCAGGAGGCGCTGCTGCTGGCGCGGCTGTGTGCCGCCCTGCTGCCCGAGGAGCCGGAGGCCGGCGGCCTGCTCGCCCTGCTGCTGCACTGCGAGGCGCGCCACGGGGCCCGCCGGGCCGCCGACGGCAGCTACGTGCCGCTGCTGGAGCAGGAGCCGGCCCTGTGGGACGCCGGCCTGATCGCCGAAGCCGAGGAGGCCCTGACCCAGGCCTCCCGGGCGGGCCGGCCCGGGCGCTTCCAGCTGGAGGCGGCGATCCAGTCGCTCCATGCCCACCGCGCCGTCAGCGGCAGGGTCGACTGGCCGGCCCTGCTGGGGCTCTACGACGCCCTGCTGGCCCTGGCCCCGAGTGCGGGGGGGCGGGTGAGCCGGATCGCCGTGCTGGCCGAGCTGGCGGGTCCCGCCAGGGCCCTGGCCGAACTGGACGCTCTGGCGGCCGCCGAGCCGGCCCTGAAGGAGCACCAGCCCTGGTGGGCGCTGCGGGCCCACCTGCTGCAGTGCACCGGCCAGGCCAGCCACGCCCAGCTGGCCTACCGGCGCGCCATCGCCCTGGCGGAGGATCCGGCGGTGCGGGCGTTCCTGGGCCAGCGGGCCAGGGCGGCGTTCCCGGCCCCGCTGCCTGACGATCCCGGTGATCGCCGGCATGCTGGGCGTCCCTGAGGCCTCGGTTTCCAGCCGCCGCCAGCGGATGGTCCGTCGCCGCTGCGCCTGACCCGATGAGTCAGCCCACCACGCCCAGATGGACCTGCGCCTGCGACGACGAGCACGCGTGCACCATCTGGCAACGGGGCTGTCACGAGCAGGGCAACTACCTGCGGGTCTATGTGCCGCATGCCGCCGCCAGAGCGGAGCAGCCCCTGCGGGCGGTGCTCTACCTGCACGGCTTCGCCCTGTGCATGCCCTCCTTCTACGAGAGCCACCTGCTGGCGCTGGCGGCCGAGGGATACATCGTGTTCTTCCCGGATTTCCAGTGCAGTGACTACCCCGCTCCTGCCCCCGGGAAACCCGTGCCGACCTGGCAGGAGGTGCCCAGGGCGGGCCCCTTGACGAGCAAGGCGTTGCGCGTCGCCGTCCGGCCCCAGGGCGCGGCCGGTCCGGAGGCGCTGGGGGACCTGCGCCGGGTGGTGCTGTCGCTGCTCCTGATCGAGCTGATCCTGGTGGTGATCGGCTGGTTCCGGCGCACCTACGCCAAGAACCTGAGCCACCTGCTCTGGACCGTGGCCAGGAGCCTGGCTTCGTCGCCGAAGGACTGGCTGGCCCAGGCCCTGGCCCTGGTGGAGGAGGGCTGGGACGATCTGGCCAGGGAGCCGGCCTACGCCCACTGGCGGCAGGCCCAGCCCATGGTCTACGGCTTCGGCCACTCCCTGGGCGGGCTGCTGAGCCTCAGCCTGCCCTGGGCGCTCCGCGATGAGCCGGCCGCCCGCTTCCGGCCGCGGGTGATCGTGGTGGCCGATCCGGCCGCCGCGTCGGAGATGGGGATCCCCCACTTCGCCATCGCCTTGCTCAGGCTGTTCGGCGCCCCCTTCACCGCCGATCCCCTGCGGATCCAGGAGACCGGCCCCCAGCTCTGCCAGCCGGTGGCGATCCTGCACGGCGCGGACGACGACCTGGTGCCGCCGGCCCAGTGGGTGGGCCCGATCGATGGCGGCGGCACCAACTTCTCCGCCATCGCCAGCCAGACCAAGGCGATCTACTTCTCCTGCTCCGATCCGCACGCCAGCCCGCCGCTGTGCGCCTTCCACAACCAGGCCGTCACCTGCACCCGCTTCTACGACGACGCCCTGTTCGAGTTCTTCGGCGGGGTGAAGCACGGGGCCAACGCCTACAACACCGCCTACATCTGGCCCGGGGCCCTCGCCCTGTTCGGGGAGCAGGTGCAGCCGGCGGACCTGCTGGGGGCCCTGCCTGAGCGGCCCTTCGCCATCACGACGGGGGAGCCCCCGCCGCCTGACGGGGCCGGATGCCGTACTGGCGGCGCACCTCCTCCAGGGGCCGGGGGAAGTCGTCCCAGGGATCCCAGTCGCTGATCAGGTCGCGGGTGACACCGAGGCCGTGCTCCAGGCCGCGGAAGATCACCTCGGGATCCGCCTGGCCGGTCTCGGCCGCCGTCACCGGGGTCGAGCCGATGCCCAGCTGGAACTGGGCCAGGCCGAACAGGATCGTGAAGAAGGGGTCGTTGCGGCCGAAGCCGGCCTGGAAGCCGAGCACGCCGCATTCCTCGCTGGGGCTGGTGCCGTAGCCGCCGAGCACGTGGCAGCAGTCGTGGCGCACCACCGGGGGCGGCGGCCCGCCCAGCTCGCCGGGAACGCTGAAGCCGTTGGCATCGATGAAGGCCAGGTAGGCCCGGCCGAGGCTGCCTTCGGGTAGCTCCGCCAG
Source organism: Synechococcus sp. UW140 (assembly GCA_943367705.1). Taxonomy (GTDB): domain Bacteria; phylum Cyanobacteriota; class Cyanobacteriia; order PCC-6307; family Cyanobiaceae; genus Cyanobium. The sequence continues at coordinate 332,184 of CALRJV020000001.1, read as the reverse complement.
GGCCCGGTAGCGGCGGGCGAGGGCCGGATCCTCCTGCTTCAGCAGCGAGCGGGCGATCTGCAGGGCGCCGGCGGGGCCTTCATCGCGCACGTAGGCCGCGGCCGCCCCCCGCTGGAACCCCCGCCGCACGATGTCGAGGCGCACCAGGTTGAACTGGTGGTCGAGCACGTGGCGGAAGGCCTGCACCGGGGCGTCATCGATCGCCAGCGCCCGGGCCGTGGCCTCGAGCCGGGCCAGGCGGGCCTCGCCAGGGTCGTCCTCCAGCAGCGCCAGCACGGTCATGCCGCGCAGGATCCGCTCGCGCCACTCGGGCTCCGGCACCGCCGCCGCCAGCTGCTCCGGCGTGAGGGGCTCGAGCCCCTCGAGCGGAATGGGCAGCCGGATCAGGTGGTCGCGGATGGCCGTGATCGTGCGCAGGGCCATGGGGCTGGGCGGCCCGCCCTCGGCGGCGATCGCCAGCAGGCTGCCCAGGCCGGCCCGGCCGATGGCCTCGCGACGTTCCGGGGGCGGTTGGGCGGAGAGGAGGGGGTGCATGGGTTCAGGCCAGCTCGAAGCGGTCGAGGTCCATGACCTTGCCCCAGGCCGCCACGAAGGCGGCCACGAAGCGCTCAGCGGCGTCGGCGGAGGCGTACACCTCGGCGATCGCCCGCAGCTGGGCGTTGGAGCCGAAGATCAGGTCGACGCGGCTGGCGGTCCACTTCAGATCTCCCGTGTGGCGGTCGCGGCCCTCGAAGCTGTCCTGGGCCTCAGAGGTCGCCGTCCAGGTGGTGCCCATGTCGAGCAGGTTCACGAAGAAGTCGTTGCTGAGCGTCTCGGGCCGGTGGGTGAAGACCCCGTGGCGTGATTTGCCGTGGTTGGCATCGAGCACCCGCAGGCCCCCCACCAGCGCCGTCATCTCGGGGGCGGTGAGGGTGAGCAGCTGGGCCCGATCGATCAGCAGCTCCTCGGCCGACGCCGGCAGGCCCGGCCGCAGGTAGTTGCGGAAGCCGTCGGCCTTCGGTTCGAGCACGGCGAAGGAGGCCGCGTCCGTCTCGTCCTGGGAGGCATCCATGCGCCCGGGGGTGAAGGGCACCGTCACCGCGTGGCCGCCGCGGCGGGCCGCCTCCTCCACCGCGGCGCAGCCGCCCAGCACAATCAGATCGGCCAGGGAGATGCGCTTGCCGTCGTGGCGGGAGCCGTTGAATTCCTGGCGGATCGCCTCGAAGGCCTCCAGGGCCCGGGCCAGCTTGGCGGGCTGGTTCACCTCCCAGTCCTTCTGGGGGGCCAGCCGCAGCCGACCGCCGTTGGCGCCGCCGCGCTTGTCGGAACCCCGGAAGCTGGCGGCCGCGGCCCAGGCGGTGGCCACCAGCTGGGAGACGGGCAGCCCCGTCTCCAGGATCCGCCCCTTGAGGGCGGCGATGTCGCCAGCGTCCACCAGGGGATGGTCGACGGGGGGAATCGGGTCCTGCCAGAGCATCACCTCCTGCGGCACCAGGCTGCCCAGGTAGCGGGAGCGGGGCCCCATGTCCCGGTGCACGAGCTTGAACCAGGCGCGGCGGAAGGCCTCCCCCAGTTGGTCGGGGTTGGCATGGAACCGCCGGGAGATCTCCAGGTAGGCCGGATCGACCCGCAGGGACAGATCGGTGGTGGCCATCATCGGCGCGTGGCGCTTCGACGGGTCGTGGGCATCGGGCACGGTGCCGGCAGCCGCCGGATCGGTGGGCCGCCACTGCCAGGCCCCGGCGGGACTCTTCTCCAGCGCCCACTCGTAGCCGAACAGGTTGTCGAAGTAGCCGCCGTCCCACTGCACGGGGTTGGCGGTCCAGGCGCCCTCCAGGCCGCTGGTGATCGTGTCGTCCCCCTTGCCGCTGCCGAAGCGGCTGCGCCAGCCCAGCCCCTGCTCCTCCAGGCTGGCGGCCTCGGGTTCCGGTCCCAGCAGGTCAGGGTCGCCGGCACCGTGGCACTTGCCGAAGGTGTGGCCCCCGGCGATCAGGGCGACGGTCTCCTCGTCGTCCATCGCCATGCGGGCGAAGGTCTCGCGGATGTCCCGGGCGGCAGCCAGGGGATCGGGTTCGCCGTTGGGCCCCTCCGGGTTCACGTAGATCAGCCCCATCTGCACGGCACCGAGCGGGTCCTCCAGCTCGCGGTCGCCGCTGTAGCGCTTGTCCCCCAGCCATTCGGTCTCCGGGCCCCAGTCGATGTCGATCGGCGGCTCCCACACGTCCTGCCGGCCCCCGGCGAACCCCATCGTGGGCAGGCCCATCGATTCGATGGCGCAGTTGCCCGCGAAGATGATCAGGTCGGCCCAGGAGAGGGCGCTGCCGTACTTCTGCTTGATGGGCCAGAGCAGGCGCCGCGCTTTGTCGAGGTTGCCGTTGTCGGGCCAGCTGTTGAGGGGGGCGAAGCGCTGGGTGCCGGAGCCGGCGCCGCCGCGGCCGTCGTGGATGCGGTAGGTGCCGGCGCTGTGCCAGGCCATGCGCACGAAGAACGGCCCGTAGTGGCCGTAGTCGGCCGGCCACCAGTCCTGGGAGGTGGTCATCAGGGCGAACAGGTCCTGCCGCAGGGCCTCCAGGTCGATGGTGCGGAACGCCGCGGCGTAGTCGAAGCCGCTGCCCAGCGGATCGGCCTGGGGCGCGTGCTGGTGCAGCACGGCCAGGTTCAGCTGCCTCGGCCACCAGTCCCGGTTGGAGCGGGCGCCGGCCGTGCTGCCCCGCAGGGTGCCGTGCAGAAAGGGGCATTTCCCGCCGGTGTCGGCACCGGTCGGCGGGGACAGTCCGTCCATCGGCGGCGGCAGCATTTGTGCCGAATGTAGGCATGGAATTCCGTGGGGTCCGCAGCGGCGGGGGCTCCCGGGAGATCGGGCCACAATGAGCTCAGCCCGTGCCCCCCGGTGCCCCCATGACGACCCCCGCCCGTGCCGCCGCCGGACCGACGACCGGGTTTCTGGAGGAATCCCCGGGCAACCGATCCGCCATGCGGTTGATGTGTCTGCTGGCCCTGCTGGCGTCGATCGCCTTCGGGTCGATCACGATGCTGCGCAGCGCCCCGATGGTCAGCCGGGACGCGGCCGGGCAGGACACCCTCACCTATCCCCCCCGGGACGACACCGGGATGATCGTCACCTTCGCCTTCCTGCTCGCCGCCTTCGCCCCCAAGGTGCTGCAGAAGTTCGCCGAGCAACGCCTCGGGGCCCTGGGGTCCAGTGGCCTGCGGGAGCTGGTGCTCGGCGTCGTCCGGTCCGAACCGGCCATCGCCACCGACCCGGCCACCGCCGGCGCCGCGGCCACCCCCCCCGGGGAGGATCCGCGCCTGGGCCTGCTGCGGGAGGAGCTGGGGCGCCTGCGCGCCGAGCTTGAGCGCAGCCGCACCCCCATCCAGGTGAGCCCGGCCACCCCCGTCGCCCCGCCGGCGCCGGCCCTGACGCCCCTGGAGCGGATCCGACTGGGGGGAAGCCTCTGATGCCTTACATCACCGCCCGCCAGGATGCGGGGCTCAGCCCCAGCCCCGCCGCCGCCGATGCCGATTCCTACGTGGCGTCCGGCTCCCGCATCGCCGTCACCTGGGTGCGTCCCGCCCCCGGCACGGACCTGGCGATCGTCCGGCTGGCGGGGCCCTACACCTGCCCCGGCGGTGCCGTGCCGCTGCCGGATGCGGAGCAGCGCTACCTCAATCCCGCCCGTTTCATCATCCCCGATGAGGCCTGGCTGCCGGCGTCTGGCGGGGGGGCACTGCCCCCGGAGGTGGCCCAGCTCAACCACCACTACGAGGGCTGCCGGCTCCAGGCCTACCCCGATCCCCGCACCGGCGGCGCCCCGATCACGATCGGCTGGGGCAGCACCTTCTACCAGGACGGCTCCCCCATCCGGCTGGGGGATGTGATCACCCAGGAGCAGGCCGACGCGCTCTACGAGCACAACTGCCGCGAGCGCTTCTGGACGGTGCTCGAGGCCACGATCCCGTTCTGGGGGGAGATGGGGGATCGCCAGCGGGCCGCCCTCTGCAGCTTCGCCTACAACAACGGCGCACATTTCCACGGGGATGGGTACCACGACACCCTCGACCGCCAGCTGCGGGAGCGCCGCTGGACAGCCGTTCCCGCGGCCCTGATGCTTTACCGCAATCCCGGCGAGACGGTGGAGGTGGGGCTGGGCCGTCGCCGCCGGGCCGAGGGGCTGGTGTGGAGCGGCATGGAGCCAGCCACCGCCTGCGCCCAGGCGGAGCGCGAGATCCGCACCCCGGCCGACTGCGAAGCCTGGGAGCAGCGGCTGAAGCAGGAGGCCGCCGGTCCGGCCCCGGCGGCGACGGCCCTCACCGCTCCGCCGGCCCCGTCCGCCGCGCCCGCCGGCGAGCGCCCCGTCGATCCGGCCGGGCTGGTGGGTCCCAGGAAGACCCCCCGGGACTTCGGCTTCAGCGGGTCCGACAGCCATGTGGTGGTCAACGACGCCAGCGAGACGGCCCGGGCCTACGACGTGGAGGGCCGGCTGCTCTGGGAGATCCCGGCGTTGGCGCGCGGCCAGGGCCGGGAGAACCAGTACCAGGACACCTCCACCGATACCCCGCCGGGGATCTACCGCATCGTCAAGAAGGTCTACCGGGACTACGAGCAGGATCCCAGCCCCACCTACTCAGAGGATCGCCGCAGCTATGGCTGGTACAGCTTCGACCTGGAGGATCTGGAGATGCAGGAGCGGCGCTTCGGCCGGGCCGGGATCATGGTGCATGGCGGCGGCAGCGCCTGCGGCTGGCCCGGGGCCTGGGCGCCGCGTCAGCCCCTCCACGCCACCCTGGGCTGCGTGCGGCTGCACAACGAGGATCTGCGCGACAAGTTGCTGCCGCTGGTGGAGAAGGGCACCGTTTATGTGTCGGTGTACCAGGAGGCCTGAGCCAGCGGCCATACGCTTCCTGGGCAGCCATCGGGGCCCCTATGGCGACGGCTGACCTTGTGTCCCTTGGGTCCGGCGTCCTGGCTGCGGGTGTGGGCGGGGAGCTGTTCGTGCGTGGCTCCGTGGGCCTGGCCCACTGGGCACGCCTGTCTCCCGGAATCGTTGGGGCCACGGTGGCGGCCTTCGCCACATCCAGCCCGGAGTTGTCGGTGGCCACCATGGCCGCGCTCGAGGGCAAGCCCCAGATCGCCCTGGGGGACGCCCTTGGGAGCAACGTGGTCAATGTGGCCCTGATCCTGGGCTTCACCCTGGCGATCTCAGGGCAGCGCATGCCCGCGGAGAGCGCTCGCCGCGATCTTCCGGTGGCCTTGGCGAGCCCGCTGCTGACGGGACTGCTGCTTCTCGACGGCACCCTCTCGCGGCTTGATGGTGCCCTGCTTCTGGGTGCTTTCCTCCTTTGGCTGACATGCGTTGTGCTGGCGGTGCGTCGACAGCGCAGCGTCGCCGAGGTGCTTCGTAGGGAGCGGCGCGGCTGGCCGGCCGTCCTGTCCTGTGTCGTCGGCCTGGGGCTTCTGCTGGTGGCCGGGAGGCTGGTGGTGCTGGGGGCCCGAGGTCTTGCCCAGTCCTTCGGCATCGATGCCTTCCTGGTCGGCGCCACCCTTGTGGCGATAGGCACCTCGATGCCGGAGCTGGCCACGTCGCTGGTCGCGAAGTTGCGGGGCCACGATGAGGTCGGCCTTGGCACGATCCTCGGCAGCAACATCTTCAACGGGCTTTGGGTGGTGGGTGTCGCCGCCACCATCGCCCCGATCACCGTGCCGGTCCAGGAGGTGCAGCTGGTCCTTGGCTTCGGTATTGCCGCGCTGGTCTTGCTGGTTCTCCCCGAAAGGTCTGATGTGCTCCAACGCTGGCGCGGCTTCCTGCTGCTGACTGTTTATGGCGTTTATGTCCTGACGATCGTGCGTGGTCGGGGACTGATCGGTTGACGTGTTGCGCTCCTGGGTACGCCCCTACCCTGACGGCACCGCCACGGCTCCGGCATGCCCACCTCCTTCGCCCTGATGCTCCTGGCGCTGCTCGATGCCACGCCGCGGCTCGCCGAGGCCCAGCCGCAGGGTGGGGAACTCAGCCCCCGGGAGGAGTTCATGGTGATGGTGGGGGTGGGCTCCGGGTATATGAGCGCCCTCTGCAACCTGGAGAAGGACGGTTTCATCTCCACCGCCACCCGCGCCAAGCTGGCCAAGCAACAGCTCGCGGTGATCAGCGGCGACGCCTCGACGAAGGACGATCTGGAGGGGGTGCTCGCCGGCATGAAGGGCGTCGAGGAGGACAAAGCGCTGTGCCCCAGCCAGGTGCTGCCGCCCCGCCGGAAATGAGCCGCCACGGGGGTCGCTGATGGAGCCGCGCCAGGGCCTGGCCGTGGTGCTGCCAGGCCTCGCACGGCTGCTGGGGTACCAGCGCAGCTGGCTGCGGCCTGATCTGCTGGCGGGCGTGACCGTCGCCGCCTACCTGGTGCCCCAGTGCATGGCCTACGCCGAGGTGGCCGGTCTGGCGCCGGTGGCGGGGCTGTGGGCGATCCTGCCGCCCCTGTTCCTCTATGCCCTGCTGGGGTCCTCCCCCCAGCTGTCGGTGGGGCCGGAGTCCACCACCGCCGTGATGACGGCCGCGGCGATCGGTCCGCTGGTGGCGGGGGATCCGCTCGTCTACGCGGGCTTCTGCAGCCTGCTGGCCCTGCTGGTGGGGCTGGTTTGCTGCGCCGGCGCCTGGGCCCGGCTCGGTTTCCTGGCCGATCTGCTCTCGAAGCCGATTCTGGTGGGCTACCTGGGTGGCGTGGCCCTGATCATGATCGGCGGCCAGCTGGGGCGGGTCAGCGGCCTGAAGCTGCAGGCGGCTGCTCTCCCCGGCCAGCTGGTGGAGCTGCTGGGCCGGCTGGGGGAGATCCACCCTCCCACCCTGCTGCTGGCCGTGGGGGTGCTGGTGTTCCTGCTGCTGGTGCAGCGGCGCTTCCCCCGGGCCCCGGGCCCCCTGCTGGCGGTGCTGCTGGCGATGGTGGTGGTGGCGGTGGGGCACCTCGATCGGCAGGGTGTGGCGGTGATCGGCGCCATCCCGGCCGGTCTGCCCCGGCCGTCGCTGCCGCCTGGGGTGTCGCCCGCCCAGCTGCGCTACCTGCTGACGGCGGCGGTGGGCATCGCCCTGGTGGGCTACTCGGACAACGTGCTCACGGCCCGGGCCTTCGCCGCCCGGGGCGGCTACCGCATCGACGCCAACCAGGAACTGCTGGCCCTGGGCAGCATCAACCTGGGCAATGGGCTGATGCAGGGCTTCCCCGTGAGCAGCAGCGGCAGCCGCACCGCCATCGGTGATTCCCTCGGCAGCCGTTCCCAGCTGTTCTCCCTGGTGGCCCTGGCGACGGTGCTGGCGGTGCTGCTGTGGCTGCGGCCGGTGCTGGCCCTGTTCCCCACGGCGGCTCTGGGGGCGATCGTCATCTATGCCGCCCTGCGCCTGATCGACATTCCTGAATTCCTGCGGCTGCAGCGCTTCCGCTCCAGCGAATTCCGGCTCGCCCTGATCACGCTCCTGGGGGTGCTGCTGACCGACCTGCTCACCGGCGTGGCCCTGGCGGTGGGGCTGTCGGTGATCGATCTGTTCGCCCGCCTGGTGCGTCCCCACGACGCCGTGATGGGGATCGTGCCGCGGCTGGCGGGCCTGCACGACGTGCGCGACTGGGAGGGGGCGCGCACGATCCCGGGCCTGGTGCTGTTCCGTTTCGATGCCCCGCTGTGCTTCGCCAACGCCGAGCACTTCCGCCAGCGGGTGCTGGCGACGATCGCCGCTGAGGCCGAGCCGGTGGCCTGGTTCGTGCTCAATGCCGAGGCCATCGTCGAGATCGACATCACGGCGGCCGACGTGCTCGAGGAACTGCAGCGGGAGCTGACCGCCCGGGGCATCACCTTCGCGCTGGTGCGGGTCAAGCAGGACCTCTACGCCCAGCTGGAGCGCGCCGGCCTGGTGGAGCGGATCGGGCCGCGTCTGTTCTTTCCCACCCTGCCCACGGCGATCGCGGCCTTCCAGGCCCGGACGACCGGGGCGGCGGCGCCCAGCCCATGAACGCCGCACCCGAGCGCCACCAGCTGCTCCTGGCGGGGGGCGGCCACAGCCACGTGCTGGTGCTGCGGCGCTGGCTGATGCGCCCCCACACCCGCCCGCTGCGCACCCGCATCACCCTGGTGAGCCGCCACGGCACCGCCCTCTATTCGGGCCTGCTGCCCGCTGTGGTGGCAGGGCTCGAGCCCCTTGAGGCCGCCGCCATCGACCTGCGCCGCCTCTGCAGCCTGGCCGGGGTCGTCTTCGTGCAGGCGGAGATCACCGGGCTGGACCCGGCCGCCCGGGAGCTGCAGCTGGCGGGCCGTCCGCCGCTGCGCTTCGACCGGCTCAGCCTGGATCTGGGCGCCGTGACTGTCCCCGAGGGGGAGGCGATGGCCGTCAAGCCGCTGGAGCCCTTCCTGGCCTGGGCAGGGCGGCGTGTCGCCGGCGAGCCCCTGGTGATCCGCGGCGGTGGGGCCGCCGCCGTGGAGCTGGGCCTGGCCTTCCGGGCCCGGGGGATGACCTGCCGTCTGCTGCTCAAGGGGGAGTCCCTGCATCTGGGCTCGGCGGCGGCGAACCGGGCCGGCGAGCGGCTGCTGGCCCAGGCGGCGATCCCGATCCAGCGGCGGGCGCCGGATGGGGCCCCGGCCGATCTGGCCTGCACCGGCAGCCGCGCCCCCGCCTGGCTGGTGGAGGCCGGCCTGCCGGTGGACCCCGCCAGCGGCCGGGTGCTGACCCAGCCCAGCCTGGCGGTGATCGGCCATCCGGCCCTGTTCGCCAGTGGCGACTGCGGCCTGATCGCCGCCGATCCCCGGCCCCCCTCGGGGGTGTGGGCCGTGCGGGCGGCGCCGGTGCTGGCGGAGAACCTGCGCCGCTGCCTGGCCGAGCCCGCCCGGCCGCTGCGGCCCTGGCGGCCCCAGGCGCGGGCCCTGCAGCTGCTCGGCGACGGCGGCTGGCAGGCCGGTGGCCCCCGGGCCCTGGCGTTCTACGGGCCCGTGGCCCTGGGGCCCTCGGCGTGGATCTGGCACTGGAAGCAGCGCATCGACCGGGCCTTCATGGCCCGCTTCGCCGCGCTCCGGCCGATGGCCGCGGCCGCCATGGCCTGTCGCGGCTGCGCCGCCAAGCTGGGGGCCGCTCCCCTGGCGGCCGCCCTGGCCCGGCTCGATCCCGGCGGACCGCCGCGGCCGGTGGAGGACGCCGCCGTGGTGGGCACCACCGCCGATGGCGCCCTGCTGCTGCAGAGCGTCGATGGCTTCCCGGCCCTGGTGGACGACCCCTGGCTGAACGGGCGGCTCACCAGCCTGCATGCCTGCAGCGACCTCTGGGCCAGCGGCGCCGCCGTTGACAGCGCCCAGGCCCTGGTGACGGTGCCGGAGGCGGCCGCCGCCATCCAGGAGGAGCTGCTGCTGCAGACCCTGGCCGGGGTGCGCTCGGTGCTGGAGCCCCTCGGCGCCGCCCTGGTCGGCGGCCACACCCTGGAGGGCCGCGACGGGGCGGGGCTGGCCCTGGCCCTGACCGTGAACGGCCGGGTGGCGCCGGCGGCCCACTGGGGCAAGGGGCCGCTGCGGCCCGGCGAGGTCCTGCTGCTGAGCCGGCCCCTGGGCAGCGGCGTGCTGTTCGCCGCCGCCATGGCCGGCGCCGCCGCGCCCGCCTGGATGGAGGCGCTGCTGGAGGGGATGCAGCACAGCCAGGCGCCCCTGGTGCCGCTGCTGGCCGCCCACGGCTGCCGCGCCTGCACCGACATCACCGGCTTCGGCCTGCTGGGCCACCTCGGCGAGATGCTGGACGCCAGCGGCGCGGGGGTGGCGGTGGAGCTTGAGGCTGCCGCCATTGCCGCTTACTCCGGTGCCCTGGAGCTGCTGGAGCGGGGCTTCGCCAGCAGCCTGGCCCCCGCCAACGCCGCCGCCCTGGCCCTGCTGGAGGGGCCCGTGCGGCTCGCGGCATCGGCGGCCCTGGCGGGGTTGCTGATCGACCCCCAGACCTGCGGACCGCTGCTGGCGGCGTTGCCGGCGGCTGAGGCGCCGGCGGCCCTGGCGGCCCTGCGCGCAGAAGGCTTCGGGGCGGCGGCGGTGATCGGGCGGGTGGTCAGCCGGCCGGGGGCTGATGCAGCGTCACCAGCCCCCGGCTGATCAGCTCCTCGGCCGCCTCCGGCGCCGCCAGGCCCCCCAGATCCACGGGGGTGATGGCGTGGCCGTCCAGGTCGTGGTCGTAGCAGCGGTCGTAGTAATCGAGCATCTGCCGGCAGGCGGTGGCCCAGTCGCCCTGTTCGATCGCCTCCAGGGCCAGGGCGGTGCGCTGGGGCCCCAGCCGCTTGGCGATCCGCCGGGTGGCCTCCGCCAGGGCGAGGGGATCCTGGGCGCCGTAGATCGTCACCAGATGGTCGACCCGCTCCTGCAGGGGCCGCTCCACCGCCAGCACCGGCGCGGCCTTCATCTGGCGCCACAGGCCGGCGGGAATGCGGCAGCGGCCCACCATGGCGCTCTCGGCCTCCAGCCAGATCTGTTCCGCCCCGGCCAGGGGGGCCAGGACGGCGGCCAGTCGGTTCTCGTAGTGCTCGCTGCTGGGCTGCTCCGGCAGGCCCAGCCCGCCGAAGCTGCTGCCGCGGTGGTGCGCCAGCCCCTCCAGATCCACCACCGCCGCCCCCCGCTCCCGCAGGGCCAGCAGCAGCTCGGTCTTGCCGCTGCCGGTGCGGCCCCCCAACAGATGCACGGGCCAGGGCCGCTCAAACAGCTCCAGCACCCAGCGCCGGTAGCTCTTGTAGCCCCCCTCCAGCAGCAGCACCGGCAGCTCCAGCTGCTGGGCCAGCCAGGCGACGCTGCCCGAACGCATGCCACCGCGCCAGCAGTGCAGCCGCAGGGGCGCCCCGGCCGAGCGTTCGCTCCAGGTCACCAGTTCGGCGGCCAGGGCCTCCATCCGCGGCCCCACCAGGGCCAGACCCCGGCGCACGGCGGCCTGGCGGCCCTGCTGCTTGTAGAGGGTGCCCACCTCGGCCCGCTCCCCGTCGCTGAAGAGGGGCAGATTGGCGGCCCCGGGAATGTGGCCCTGGCGGAATTCGGCCGGTGTGCGCACGTCAAGCAGCGCGCCGCCTGCCGCCAGGAACGCATCGATGGGAAGGCAGGGCGCCATGGGGCTCGCGGCAGGGACGGGGGCGTCTGGCGAGGACGAAGGCCGGGGGCCGGCACCCACCTGCTGGCCATAGTGGAGCAACGGCCGACACCTCTTGACCTTCCCGATGCTTCTCCGGATCCGCGCCACCGCCAGCGCCGCCCTGATGGGGGTGTCGCTGGCGCTGCTGCCGCTGCTGGCGCCCCCCGCCGCCCCCCTCCCCGGCCTGCTGGCTCCGGCGGCGGCCCAGCAGAGCCAGAAGGTGCTGCGCATCGGCGCCATCCCCGACCAGAAGCCCGAGACACTCAACCGGCTCTACCCGCTGGTGGCCACTGAACTCAGCCGTCAGCTGGGGGTGAAGGTGGTCTACGTGCCGGTGGTCGACTATGCCGCCGCCGTTACTGCGTTCCGCACCGGTGGCCTGGACCTGGTCTGGTTCGGCAGCCTCACCGGGGTGCAGGCGCGCCTGCAGAAGCCCGGCGCCGTGGTGATCGCCCAGCGCGACATCGATGCGTCGTTCCAGAGCGTCTTCATCGCCAACACCAGCAGCGGCCTCAAGCCGATCAGCAACGTGAAGGGGCTGGCGGAGCTGAAGGGCAAGCGCTTCACCTTCGGCTCGGAGAGCTCCACCTCCGGCCGCCTGATGCCCCAGTTCTATCTGAGTCAGGCCGGGGTCAAGCTGAGCGACTTCGCCGGCGGTGCCCCCGGCTTCAGCAGCAGCCATGACGCCACGATCGCCCTGGTGCAGAGCGGCGCCTACCAGGCCGGCGCCGTCAGCGAAGAGGTCTGGCGCAGCAGCCTCAGCGAGGGCAAGGTCAACCGCGCCAAGGTGATTCCGATCTGGAAAACCCCCGGCTACGCCAACTACCACTGGCTCGCCCAGCCCGATCTCGACAAGCGCTTCGGCAAGGGCTTCACCGCCAAGATGAGGTCGGCGATCCTCAGCTGGCGCGCCACCGATCCCAAGCAGAAGGAGGTGCTGGCGTTGTTCGGCGCCCAGCGATTCACCCCCGCCAATGCGGCGGCCTACAGCAACATCGAGAAGGTGGGCCGCCAGATCGGCAAGATCCGCTGATCCACCTCGGCCGCTGGCACCGCCTCGGCCACCGCCGCAGCACCGGGGCCGCCGGGCTGGCTTTCGGCCTGGCGGCCCTGCTGGGGGCGCCTGGGGCCGCGGCCGCCAGCGCCTGTGTGCCCGCCGGTGCCTGGGTGGAGCCCACCGCCGCCGGTCCCCGGACCGTGGTGGCAGCGGATCTGCTCGATCGCCTGGCCCGGCGTCCGGTGGTGCTGCTGGGGGAGCGCCATGACAGCGCCGCCCACCACCGCTGGCAGCTGGCCACACTCCAGGCGCTGCAGGAGCGCAGCCCCGGCCTGAGCCTCGGCCTGGAGATGGTGCCGCGCCGGCTGCAGCCGGTGCTGGACCGCTGGGTGGCCGGGGCCCTGGAGGAGCGCGCCTTCCTTGACGCCCTCGACTGGCCGGCCATCTGGGGCTACGACGCTGACCTCTACCTGCCGATCCTGCGCTTCGCCCGCGACCGGCGCGTGCCGCTGCTCGCCCTGAACGTGGAGCGGCTGCTGGTGCGGCGGGTGCGGGCCGAGGGCTTCGCGGCGGTGCCCGTCAGCGAGCGGGAGGGGGTGGGGCAACCGGCGCCGGCCAGCGCGCCCTACCGGGTCCAGCTGCACCGGCTCTGGCAACACCATCCCTTCGTGCCCAGCGGCGGCCAGGGGCTGCCGGGGCTGGAGGATCCCTCCTTCGGCCGCTTCGTGGAGAGCCAGCTGCTGTGGGACCGGGCCATGGCCGAGGCCATCGCCGCGCAGCGCCGCCGGCGCCCCGGGGCCCCTGTGGTGGCCCTGATCGGCAACGGCCACCTGGCCGGGGGCCACGGCGTGCCCCATCAGCTGCGGGCCCTGGGCCTGGCGGAGGCGGCCTGGCTGCTGCCCTGGGAGGACAGCCTCGACTGCGCAGCGCTGCAGCCGGCTCTGGCGACGGCGGTGTACGGCGTGGTGACGCCACCGCCGGCGGGCCTGCGGCTGGGGGTGTACCTGGAAACCCACGGCGGCCGGGTGGAGATCCACCAGGTGGCCCCCGGCTCGCTGGCGGAGCGCTCCGGCCTGCGGGTCGGCGATGGGATCACGGCGGTCGACGGCCAGCCGGTGAGCACGGCCCGCCAGGTGATCGAGCGGGTGGCCGCGCATCCGGTGGGCCGGCCCCTCGGCCTCACCCTGCGACGGGATGGCCGGCTCCTGCCGCTGCAGCTGGCCCTGCCCCTGGCGCCGGGCCCCTGAGGGCTCGCTCGGCCCTACCAGGGCAACACCTGACCGTTGGCGTGCCAGAACGTGCCGCTCGTCTCCTGGGTCAGGGCGTCGATGCGGGCCAGCAGGCCGCGCACCGACTGCTCCGGGCTGATGCCCTGGGCGCTGAAGCCCGTCATGCGGGTGCTCACCAGGCCGGGGTGGAGCAGGGCCACGGCGATGCCGCGGGGGCGCAGGTCGATGGCCAGGGACTTGCCGGCCATGTTGAGCGCCACCTTCGACATCCGGTAGCCGTAGGAGCCGCCGGAGCCGTTGTCCTCGATCGAGCCCATGCGGCTCGTCATCAGGATCACCTTGGCGCCCTCGCCCAGATGGCCCAGCAGGGCCCGCGTGAGCCGCAGGGGGGCGATGGCGTTCACCTCGAACTGGCGCCGCAGGCTCTCGGCATCGAGGGCCCCCAGGCTGGTGGACTCCAGAATCCCGGCGTTCAGGATCAGAGCATCAAGGCGCAGGCCGCCCAGCCGTTCCACCAGGGCGTCGATGGCGGCCCCGTCGGTGAGGTCGATCCCCGCCTCGATGCGGACCCCCAGGCCCTCCAGTTCCGGCGACGGGGTGCGGCAGACCGCCACCACCGTGTCGCCCCTGGCCTGGAGCTGGCGGCAGTACTCCAGGCCGATGCCGCGGTTGGTGCCGGTGATCAGAACGGTGGCCATGGGGAGGCGCTCGCTGCTGCCTGGATCGTATGGGGCTCAGCCCTCCTCCCAGCGGAACCCCTGGTCCTCCCAGGCCCTCGGGTCCTCGATCGGCTCGAGGTGGGTCAGCACATCGCTGCGGGGCAGGGCGACGGCGATCTCCTCTTCCAGCCGCTCGCAGAGGTCATGGCCGGCCTGCACGGTCCAGTGGCCCGGCACCAGCACGTGGAGGGCGACGAAGCGGCGCGATCCGGCCACCCGGGTGCGCAGGGCATGGAAGCGGATCTGCTCCGATTCATGGGAGGCCAGCAGCGCCTCCAGCTTTTCCTGTTCGTCGATGGGCAGCGAGCGGTCGAGCAGGCCGGTGGCCGTCTCCTGCAGCAGATTCCACCCCGTCAGGGTGATGTTGAGCGCCACGGCGATGGCGATCAGCGGGTCGAGAATCGTCAGCCCGGTGAGCTTCACCAGGCCGATGCCCAGCAGCACGCCGGCGGAGGTCCAGACGTCGGTGAACAGGTGGTGGGCGTCGGCCCGCAGGGTGATCGAGTGGAAGTGGCGGGAGGCCCGCAGCAGCACCCAGGCCACCACGCCGTTGAGCAGCGTCGCCACCAGGGAGAGGGCCATGCCCAGCCCCAGCTGCTCCAGGGGCTCAGGCGCCTGCAGCCGCCCCACGGCGGCGTGGATGATCGCCAGGGCCGCCAGCACGATCAGCACGCTCTCCAGGCCGCTGGAGAAGTACTCGGCCTTGAAGTGGCCGTAGTGGTGGGTGCGGTCGGCGGGCTTGGCCGCCAGGCTCAGGGCCCAGAAGGCCCCCAGGGCCGCCACCAGGTTCACCCCGGATTCCATCGCATCCGAGAGCAGGCCCACCGACCCGGTGTACCGCCAGGCGGCCGTTTTGAGCACGATGGTGGCCACCGCCGCCGCCACCGACAGAAGGATGTAGGAGCGGGGGGACGCGAAGACCATGGGATCGGACCGGTCGCCAGGGGCAGGTTGCCGTCCGGCCATGCTCGCCCAGCCTGGCCACGGCGTCGCGTGGGATCGCGGTTTGGCCCGTTCAGGGGCGCCGTTCGGCCACCAGCAGCAGGCCCCCCATGATCGAGAGGTTTTTCAGCAGCTGGATCCGCTCCTGGGGGTCGGCCACATCGTTGTGGAACAGCAGGGTGGTGGGCACCAGGAACAGCAGCAGCAGGATCGCCCCGAGCCGCGCCCGATAGCCGCTGATCACCAGCACCGACCCCACGACCATCAGGGCCACGGCCGCCGCCAGCAGCACCGGCGCCAGGGGGATGCCCCGGCCGGCGATCATCCCGGCCACGGCGCCGAAGCCGGTCAGCTTGCCGATCACCGCGTGGAGGAACACCAGGCACAGCAGCACCCGGGCGATGCCATCGAGGAGCGAGGGCCTGGATCCGCTGGAGGAGGTCATCGGTGGCGGCGGGCGCAGGACGGGGGCGTTGGGGTGATTCTGCTGGGGCTCGCCCGGGCCTGACGGCTGGCAGTCTGGTTCGGACGTACGTGCGCCCCGCTCCCCATGGCCGCCGGCCCCGCCACCGCCGTGCTCGCGCTGCGGGGTGTCCGTGTGGCCGGCCGCGGGCGGCCCCGGCTGGAGGACGTCGACCTGAGCCTGGCCGCCGGTGAGCGGGTGGCGCTGCTGGGGGCCAGCGGCGCCGGCAAGAGCACCCTGCTGGCGGTGGCCAACGGCCTGCTGGCGCCGGCGACGGGCACGGTGCTCTGGGAGGGCCAGCCCCCCGCCCGCTCCCGCCGTGGCCGGCGGCGCCAGCAGGCCCGCATCGGCACCCTCTGGCAGGACCTGCGCCTGATCGAGGAGCTGACCGTCCAGCAGAACCTCAACGCCGCCCGCCTGGCCCGCTGGGGCTGGCCCCGGGCCCTGCTCAACCTGCTGCTGCCGCTCGACAGCGACGCCTGCGCGGCGGCCCTGGGGGCCATGGATCTGGATCCGGCCCTGCTGGAGCAACCGGTGACCGCCCTCTCCGGCGGCCAGCGCCAGCGGGTGGCGATGGCCCGCCTGCTGCGCCAGGAGCCCACCCTGCTGCTGGCCGATGAACCGCTGGCCAGCCTCGATCCGCGCCTGGCCGGCGAGCTGCTGGCCCTGCTGCTGGCCCAGGCGGCGGCCCCCCGGGCCCTGCTCCTGAGCCTGCACCGCCCGGACCTGCTCGACGGCTTCGATCGGGCCGTGGGCCTCAAGGACGGCCGGGTGCTGTTCGACGGGCCGGTGGGTCAGGTGAACGCCGCCCTGCTGGCAGACCTGTATGGGGGCACCCCGCCCGGCGCGGCCCCTTGAAACCGGCCCCGCCGCTGCTGATGCTGCTGCCGGCCCTGGTGCTGGTGCCCCTGGCCGTCCTGCTGCCGCCGCTGGTGCACGGGGGTGGCTGGGAGCTGATCGGCAGCTTCGCCCTGGCGGCGGTGACCCCGTCGCTCGATCCGGTGGTGCTGGCGTCGCTGCTGAAGGGGCTGGCGGTGACGGCCGGGATGGCCCTGCTGGGCTGGGCCGGCAGCCTGGTGCTCGGCCTGCTGCTGGGCGTGGCCAGCTCCCGCACCGTGTGGCGCACCCTGACGGGCAGCGGCGTGCCGGCGGAGCTGATCCGTCGGCTGCTGGCCCTGCCCCGGGCGATCCACGAGCTGATCTGGGGGCTGCTGCTGCTCCAGCTGGTGGGGCTGCAGCCGGCGGTGGCGGTGCTGGCGATCGCCCTGCCCTTCGGCGCCCTGGTGGCCCGGGTGCTGTCCGACCTGCTCGATGCCCTGCCCACCACCGGCCTGGAGGCCCTGCGGGCGGCGGGCGCCCCGGCGCCGGCCGCCCTGCTCACGGCCCTGGGGCCGGCCCTGTTGCCGGGGGTGCTCAGCTACGGCGGCTACCGGCTGGAGTGCGCCCTGCGCAGCGCCACCCTGCTGGGGGTGTTCGGCCTCGGGGGCCTGGGCACCGACCTCAAGCTCACGCTGCAGTCGCTGGAGTTCCATGAGCTCTGGAGCGGCCTGTGGCTGCTGCTGGCGGTGATGCTGGCCCTGGAGGGGGCCATCAGCCTGCTGCGGCGGCGCTGGCTGGTGCCCGGCCGGTTCGTGCTGGCCCGGCGGGGGGTGGGGGAGCGCAGCCGCGAGATGCTCCTGGCCCTGGCGGCCCTGGTTCCCCTCTGCGTCCTGGTGGGCCGGGCCCTGGGGGTGGATCCGGCGGCCCTGCTCAACTGGCAGCCGCTGCCGGGCCTGGGCGGCGGCGACTGGGCCGCCACGGCGGCCCTGCCCTGGCCGCGGCTGGTGGGGGGCACCCTGCTGCTCACCGCCCTGGCGGCCTGCCTGGCGGTGGGGCTGGCGCCGCTGCTGCTGCTGGTGGTGGCGCCGGTGGGCTGGGCCCGGCAGGGGTTGCGGCTGGTGTGGGCCCTGGGGCGGCTGTGGCCGCCGCCGCTGACGGCCCTGCTGCTGCTGTTCGTGCTGGAGCCGGGGGTGGTCACCGCCGCCCTGGCCCTGGGCTTCCACAACCTGGGGGTGCTGGGCCGGCTGCTGCTGGAGAGTGCCGACGCCACCGACCCGGCCGTCGAGGAGGCCCTGGCCTGCGGCGGCAGCGGGCCGCGGCTGGCCCTGCTCTACGGCCGCTTCAGCGCCCTGGCCCGGCCGTACCTGGCCTACGGCGCCTACCGGGCCGATGTGATCCTGCGGGAATCGGTGGTGGTGGGTCTGGTGGGGGCGACCGGGCTGGGCAGCCAGCTGCTGGAGAGCCTGAGTTCCTTCGCCTGGGACCAGCTGCTGGCGCTGGTGGCGGCCTACGCCCTGCTCACGCTGGTCGGGGAGGACCTCAGCGACCGGGCGCGCCACCGCTGGTTGCGGGCGGCCTGAGGGGTCGCCGCCGTCAGCGACGGGTTGCACCAGGACCCCGCCGCGTGGCACTCCCCCGGAGGATGACCCAAGGTGAGCCGGCCCCGGTGCCGCTGCGATGCCTCCAACGCGATCCAGTCCCGACCTGCCGGGCCCACCCTTCCACTACCGGTTCCTGCATCGCGTCGCGCCGGCGGCCCGAACCGGCTTCCTGGAGCTGGAGGAACGGCTGCGGACCGCGGCCCGTGGCTACCCGGGCTTCGTCGAGGAAAGCCTGCCCACGTCCCTGGGCCAGGCCGAGAACGGCGAGCTGCTCTACGAATCGGCGCTGACCTTTGCCAGCCTGGCCGATTTCCTGGGCTGGATGGACAGCCCGGAGCGGCGGAACCTGCTCAACCCGGCCGAGCGCGGCGGCTACCGCTACGACGGGGACGGCGACTGGGAGGGCTACGCACGCTGGCTGGGGGAGGCCGGCCGGGCCGCCGTGCCCGTCTGGAAGGTGAACCTGGTGGTGCTGCTGGTGCTCTACCCCACTGTGGAGGTGCTGCGCGTGCTGCTCCGGTCCCTGCCGCTGGATGGTCCGAGTGGCCTGCTGCTGGCCAATGTCTGCAGCGTGGCCCTCACCGGCTGGTGGCTGGTGCCCTGGGTGAGCCGGCTGTGCCGGCCGTGGCTGGAGGGCACCGGCAGCCGGCGTGGCCAGCGGCTCACGCTGACGGCGATCCTGGCGAGCCTGGGGCTGCTGCTGCTCCTGTTCCGCTCCCTGCCCGCCACCAGCACCTGAGCCCCCTTCCCTCTGAGCCGCGGGGGCCTCAGTAGCGAACCCGGTCGGGCCTGGCCTGGTACTCCTTCCACACCTCCACCGCCTCCTCCCTGAGGATCTGGGTAAGGCGGATCGAGCGTTGCTCCTTCGGCAGGGCCAGCTGCTCGTAGATCGGACGATCGTCGAAATCCCCGTATTCGAAGGCGTCCTCCACGGTGGCGGCGTAATACACCGCCTCGATGCCGGCCCAGTAGCAGGTGGCCATGCACATCGGACAGGGCTCGGCGGAGGTGTAGAGGATGCAGCCGGGCAGCTTGAAGCTCTGCAGGGTGATGCAGGCCAGCCGGATCGCCTCCATCTCGCCGTGCCAGGTGGGATCGTGGCTGGCCACAACCCGGTTCATCCCCTGGGAGATGACCACGCCGTCCTTGACGATCACCGCCCCGAAGGCCCCGCCGGTGCCGAACTCCAGGGCGGCTTTTCGCGACAGCTGGATGGCCTGGCGGATGAAGGTCTCGTGGCCCGGCGTTGCTGCAGCCATGAACCTTTCTCCGGAAGCCCCACCGTAACCGTCCCCTCCCTGTTCAGTCCCGCCCGACCAGCTCCAGGCCATCGGCCAGGGGGATCCCCTCCCGCTGGAAGCGGGCCACCAGACGCCCCTGCAGTTCGCGGGCGCAGGCCCACTGCTCGCCGGTCACCGTGGTGAGCAGGACGCTCACGGTGATGCCCAGTGGGCCGGTGGCACTGACGCCCCGCAGCAGGGGGGGTGTCAGCAGCCTGGGCCCCCAGGTGGGGTCGGCGTGGAAGGCGGCGAGCTCCTCGGCCACCACCGCCAGGGCCTGGCCGATGGCGGCGCAGCGGTGGGAGAGGAGCAGTTTCACCTCCACCCCGGAGCGCAGCTTGGTGTGGTTCACCACCCGGTCGAAGGCGCTGTTCTGGACCACCGCCACCCGGTGGTCGAAGCAGTGCAGCTGGGTGCTCAGCACACCCACATCCACCACGTCCCCCTCGAGGCCATTGATCTCCACCCAGTCGCCGATGGCGTAGCGGTCTTCGATCAGCACGGCGAGGCCGGCGACGAAGTCCCGCAGCAGCCCCTGGAACACCAGCGCCAGGCCGCCCAGCAGGGCGCCGCCGGCCAGCAGCAGGGAAGAGGAGGCGGCGCGGATTCCGGGGATGTCGATCAGGATCCAGCCGGCCGCCACCAGGATGCAGACCAGATCGATCAGGCGATGGCTCACCCGCAGCAGGCTGCGGTGCCGCTGCTCCCGGCGGGCCTGCTCCTCCACCGGCACCCTGGCGCCATCGGCCCACTGGTGCAGCAGAAAGGTGGCCAGGGCGCGCGCCAGCAGGGCGGCCAGCCCCACCATCAGCACCTTGAGGAGGGAATGAACCGGCTGGAGCAGCAACTGCAGCCCCAGGGGCACCTTGCCCGGGACCGCCATCACCCCCAGGGCCAGCATGACCATCAGCTGCAGCAGCACCAACAGCAGCAGCACCAGCCCGAGGACCTGGTGGAGCTGCAGGCGTTGCTCCAGGGCCCGATCAGGGGTGGGGCTGCGGCGGCTGACGAGTCCGGCGCAGCGCACCCGGTTCCAGCGCCACAGCCAGAGGGTGGCGGCGGTGAGCAGGGCCAGAGCCAGCTGCACCGTGAGGGTGATCTGCCAGCGGCGGCGCAGATCGGCCGGCTGCATCACCTGGCGGGCATGGCGCAGGCGGCGCTGCAGCCGCTGCTGCCAGCGTTCCCCCAGGTCCAGGGCGCTGGTGCCGTTGAGGCTGGCATCGGCCCGGGTGACCGTGAGCAGCGGCAGGGGTTCGGAGCGTTCCGGCACCCTGGCCTCCAGCACCACATCGCCCCCCGGCAGTTGCCGGCGCTCCACCACCAGTCGGTCGGGGGCGCTCCCGGTCACCCGCTGGAGCGGCGACGGCTCACAGGCCTCCCCACTCCCCCCCAGCAGCCGCACCAGGATCCACTCGGCGATCTGTTCGCTCTCGCTGCAGAGGTGCTCGGGGTCGTAGAGGAGTCGCAGGTTGCCTTCGATCACCTCGGCGCGGCGCCGGGCGTCGGGGGCATTGTCCTGAGGGCCCACCACCGGGGAGGCCACGGTGAGGGCGGGAACGCCGAGGATCCGCACCTTGGCCAGCTCGAAACTGCCGGCGGCCACCACGCCGCCCTGGTCAGCGGGGCCCGTCCCGGGCCCACGGGCCCCGTTGCCATCGGCTGCGGTGGCCGCACCCGCCCCAGTCGGCGGCAGCCACCAGAGGCCGACGCTGAGCAGCAGGGCGAGGGCCCCCAGCCACCAGGGGCGCGCCGCACGATGCCACCAGGAGCGCACCCTCACGGCGCCTGATCGGCCGGTTCCCGGAGCCGCGGCAGCAGCTGCACCAGGTTGCAGGGGCGGGTAGTGGCGTCGAGCTGGGCGCGGATCAGCCGGTCCCAGGCGGTGGACACCGCATCGAGGGAGCCCGGCAGCACGAACACCACCGTGCCGTTGGCCACCCCGGCCAGGGCGCGGCTCTGCAGGGTGCTGGTGCCGATCGTCTCAAACGACAGCACCCGGAACAGCTCGCCGAAGCCTTCGATCGTCTTGTCGAGCAGGGGCGCCACGGCCTCGGGGGTGCCGTCGCGGCCGGTGAGGCCGGTGCCGCCGGAGCTGATCACCACCTGCACGGCGGGGTCGGCGATCCAGCGGCTCAGCTCGGCCCGGATGCGGTAGCGGTCGTCGGGCACCAGGGTGCGCTCCGCGAGCCGGTGGCCCGCGGCCTCCAGCCGCTGCTGCAGGGCGTCGCCCGAGGGGTCGTCGGCGAGGCTGCGGCTGTCGGAGACCGTGAGCAGGGCGATGGCAAGGCTCACGGATCCTGGGGCTGGGCTGGCTCCGACGCTAGGTCGCGGAGCGCCTCTGGCACACTGCCTGTCGAGGAACGCAGGCCAAGCGGAGAGCCCGGGGATGAGCTGGAAACGGCTGGGGCGCGGTCTGCTGTTCGGACTGGCGGGCTTCCTGCTCAGCACCGGCCTCAGCTATGGGCTGATGCTGCAGTTCTACACCCGCCACGACCGCGAGCTGGCCGCGGCGATGACCAGCTTCTTCTTCTTCGGCCCCATTGGCGGGGCCATCGCCCTGGTGGTCGGGCTGCTGGTGTGACGCGGGGCCCGCGCTCAGGCCGCCACCGCCTCCACCACCGCGACCGGTGACGGGGTCGGGTGGATCCCCGCCAGGCGCAGGCCGGCGCGCTCCAGCAGCTGGGCGTACTCCGAGGGGGTGCGTTCCCGGCCGCCCTCGGTCATCACGAGCATGTTGAGATCGAGCAGCTTGCCCGGGGCCGGAGCGTTGCCCGGGGGGATCACCTGCTCGAGGATCAGCAGCCGCCCGCCGGGGGCCAGGCCGTCGCGGATGTGGCCCAGAATGGTCAGGCAGGCGTCATCGCCCCAGTCGTGGAGGATGTGCTTGAGCAGGTAGGTGTCGCCGCCGGCCGGCACGCTGGCGAAGAAATCGCCAGCGGCGACGCTGAAGCGCCCCTCCAGCTCCGGCGGCACCGCCACCGGCGCCACCACCGCCGGCTGGTCGAAGAGGGTGCCGCGCAGATGGCTGTGGTGGCGCAGCACGGTCTGCAGCAGTCCGCCGCGGCCGCCGCCCACGTCGACCAGGTGGCTGGAGCCGCTGAAGTCCCAGGCCGCCAGCAGCCCCTCGGTCTCGACGCGGGAGAAGTCGGTCATGGCGCCGTCGAAGATGGCGCCGCGCTCCGGGTTGTGGCCGTACCAGTCGAAGACGGGCTCGCCGAAGTGGTGGCGGAAGGCGCTCTGGCCGCTGCGGACGCTGTGGAGCAGGTCGGTCCAGGCCTCGTAGTGCTCGCCGCCGAGCATGCGAACGAACTGGCGCAGGGAGCCGGGGTGGTCGCTGCGCAGCAGTTCGGCCAGGGGGGTGAGCACGAAGCGGCGCGGCTGGCTCTCGCTCTCTGCGAACACGCCCAGGCTGGCCAGACCCCGCAACAGCCGGAACAGGGACTCGCCATCGGCACCGCAGCGGCCGGCGAGCTCCTCGGCCGTCAGGCCGTCGGGGCCAGCGGCGGCCAGATGGTCGGCGATCGCCAGTTCGGCGGCCACGTGCAGCATCTGGGTCACCCAGTTGCCGCAGGCGAGCTGGAGGAAAAGGCCGGAGAGATCCGCGCTGGGGTCCATCGAAGAGGGGCGGGGCGTTGCTGGTCTACACCGCGATGCCGGCTCCGCGGTAGGGCCGCCAGCGGCCCTCGGCCTTCTCGGCCACCAGGGGGGTGAGCGTGAGCTTGAGGGGGGTGCCGGCCGCCACGTCGACCCGCAGGGCGGAGTAGGAGCGGCGCAGGGAGGAGCCCCGGCCGCTGCGGCCGAGGAAAAGGCGGGAACGGGCCACGACCCGCTGGCTGCCCGCCGGACCCTCCAGAAGGTCGGGCCCCTCCCGCCGCTGGCGGCGCAGGCTGTAGCCGCTGCCGCCGCAGATCAGCCAGGGAATGTGGGCATCGCCGTGGCCGGTGTCGGCGGTCTGGAGAAACTCCATGCAGTGGGCATGGCCGCTGAAGGCCAGATCGATCAGGGGCCGCCCGGCTGGCAGTGGCCCGAGGGCGGCGGCGACGCGATCCAGCACGCCGCGCAGCCGGGCCCGCACCGCCAGGGTCTGGCCCTGGTCCCACTTGCTCGTTTCGGTGACGACGGGGGGATGGTGCAGCACCAGCAGCCGGCCCCGCACGTGCGGGTTGCGCCAGGAGGCGATCAGGGCGTCGGCGAACCAGTCGAGCTGCTCCTGGTCGACCGCCGGCGGACCTCCTTCGAGCTGCTTGTCGATGTCCCGGATCTGCTCGTCGAGCTGCTCGGCCTTGGCGGCCCGGTCGTCGCGGGCGTCCTCGTCGCCGCCGAGGGGGCCGAGGGAGAGCAGCAGGGTGGCCCGTTCGGCGTCGAGCCGCTGGCGGCGCCGGCGCAGCTGGCCGTCGTCGGCGCCGGCCGGCAGGGGCTGGTTGAAGGTGTTGGAGTCGAGGGCGAACACATCGACGCCGGCCCAGCGGAAGCAGTAGTGGCGGTGGGGCAGACGGGTGAAGGCGCCGGGGCGGTAGAGCAGGCAGCGGGCCCCGTCGACCGTGGCGGTGCGGGTGCGGGCGAGGTGGTCCTCCAGCTCGGCCTCGGGCACGGCGCCCAGCCCATCGAGGAAGGCACGGGCCCAGGCCTGGCCCACGAAGGAGCCGTGCCAGCCCACATCGAGCTGGATCCAGGAGCGCAGCAGCCGCCGCGGTGGTGCCGTGAGGCCGGCGAGCAGCCCCAGAGGCAGCGGCAGGTCGTAGTAGTCGTGGTTGCCGAGCACCGGCAGGAACGGCACCCGGAAGACGAGCTGGTCGTAGCGCAACCGCTCCCAGTCCTCGCCGCCCACGATCCACTCCCGGTAGGGACGGATGAAGTTGTCGGGGTACTGCTCGCTGGAGCCCACCGGGTAGACGACGTCGCCGGTGTGGAGCAGGAAGCGGGCATCGGCGCCATGGGCGAGCAGCTGCTCCGCCACCCGCCGCTGGGGGGTGTCGCGGCGATGCAGGCCGGTGCCGCTGTCGCCGAGCACGAGGAAGGAGAAGGCCTCGGGGCTGCCCGGATCCCCTTCGATCGCCAGGCGGCAGGGGTCGATGCCGTGGCGGGCGAGGGCGGGATGACCCCAGCGCACCCGGTCGGCCATGCGACGGATCTTGGTGGCGACGCCCGCCTCGGTGGCCAGGTTCATGGGGGCCAGCTCACGGTGGCGGCAGCGGCGCGAACACCGTCAGGGCGCCCGGCAGGCAGGTGAAGGTGACAGGGTCGGCCTCGACCATCTCGCCGTCGATCACCAGCCGCTGGGGCGGATCGGTGGTGATCGTGATGCGGCTGGCCCGCAGACACAGGAGATCGGGGTGGTTGGCGGGCGACTGCACCACGGCGGAGGTGAGCAGGGAGGCGAGGGCATTGAGGCCCTGCAGGCGTGTGGCGGGGGAGGCGATGGTCACCTCCAGCAGACCGTCGTCGGGGATCACCCGCCCGAAGCCCTGGGCCAGCACGGAGGTGGCGGGGGCCACGTTGGCCACGGTGATAGCGGCGGCCTGCACGTCGGTGACGGCGCCGTCGATCTCGACCCTGGCCCGGAACGGCTGCTGGGACGCCAGCTGCTGGGCGCCGGCGAGCACGTAGGCGAGCGGGCCGAGCATGGTCTTGAGCTCGCGGGTGGCGCGATCCACCATCCCAGCCTCGAAGCCGACCCCGGCCAGCAGGGTCATCGGCACGTCGTTGCAGCGGGCGGCGTCCACCACGTGGGTGTGGCCGGCCAGGATGGTTTCGCAGGCGGCCACCAGGTCGGTGGGAATGAACAGCGCCGAGGCGAAGGCGTTGGCAGTGCCGCGGGGGATCACCCCCAGGGGAATGCCGGTGCCCGCCACCGCCCCCGCCACGGCCGAGACGGTGCCGTCGCCGCCGCAGGCCACGATCATGGCGTTGCCCGCCTCGTCGGCCGGCCTGGCCTGGAGCAGCTCGACCAGTTCCCGGGACTGGTCGGCCGGGTCGGTGCCGGCCCGGGTGAGCAGCACCGTCACCAGCAGCTGGGGCTCGAGGATCGAGCGGATCAGGGCCAGATCGGCGTTGGCATCCCCCTGGCCGGCGACGGGATTGAACAGCAGGTAGGCCGAGCGGCCGTGGGACAGGCCGCGCAGGGCCAGCTCGGCGCTGGCGGCGTTGAGGGCCAGGGGCACGGCGGCCAGATCGCAGGCGCGCATCAGCAGGCCGGCGTCGGGCGACGTGCCCGCCGGCGCGGCCGGATCGAGGAAGGCCACCACCAGGTCCACCGCACCGGCCAGCACCTCGGCGGCCACCTGGATGTCACCGCCCTCGGCGAGGGCCGCCAGCGGCGTGACCCGCAGCTGGGCGGTGCGCGGGTCGCTGCGGAGCCGCTCCGCCAGTTCGGCGCTGGCCAGCAGGGGGAAGCCGGCCAGCGCCAGCGACCGCCGGTCGAGCCAGTCCAGCAGCGCCTCACGGCGCGACGCACTTGCCAGCAGCGCCAGGGCACGGGCCATGGGGATCAGGCTAGGGGCGTCGCCGCCACCCTCCCATGGCCCGTCCCCAGCAGCGCCTGGCCGCCAACACCCCGGGGCCGTTCTATGTGGACCGGAGCTGCATCGATTGCGGTACCTGCTGGCAGTTCGATCCGGCCCACTTCGCCCCCACCGGCGGCACCTCGCACGTCTGGGCCCAGCCCCAGGGCGAGGTCGAAACCCGCGCGGCGCTGCTGGCGTTGCAGGCCTGCCCGGTGGCGGTGATCGGCACCACCAGGGAGCTGCTGGCCCGGAGCCCGGCCGATGGCTTCCCGGCGCTGGTGTGCAGCCTGCCGGTGGGGGAGGTGCACTACGGCGGCTGGGCGTCGCGCAAGAGCTTCGGGGCCAGCAGCTGGCTGATCACCCGACGCCACGCCGATGGCCGCCCCGACAACGTGCTGATCGATTCCCCGCGCTGGAGCGGCGCCCTGGCCCGCCGGATCGGGGCCCTGGGGGGCCTGCAGCGGATCCTGCTCAGCCACCGCGACGACGTGGCCGACCACGGCGCCTGGGCCCGGCACTTCGGAGCCGATCGCTGGATCCACGACGCCGATGCCGACGCCGCCCCGGAGGCGGAGCACCGCTTCGAGGGCACCGAAGCCATCACGCTCGACGCCGACCTGCTGGTGCTGCCGGTGCCGGGCCACACCGCCGGCTCGGTGGCGGTGCTGTTCGCCGGCCAGGTGCTGTTCAGCGGCGACCACCTCTGGTGGGGCGTGGATCCCCCCGGGGTGGTGGCCTCTCGCCGCTACTGCTGGTGGGACTGGCAGGAACAGGTGCGCTCCGTGGAGCGGCTGCTGGATCTGGACGTGCGCTGGCTGCTGCCCGGCCACGGCCGCTGGCACCACTTCGCCCCCGGCGAATGGCGGCGGGAGCTGGAGGCGACCCTGGCGCGGCAGGGGCAGGGGCAGGGCGGGGAACCCTGAAGGCGGCTCCGCCTTGTTCCCATGGCTCCGACACCCGGCCCGAGGCTGATGGATCGTTGGAGGTGCTGCAACAGCTTCAGGTGCAGGATGTGGAGATTGAGGTCAGGCCAGTGACCGTCCGCAGCGGCAAAGGCGATTAGGACCGGGTCGCCTTGTTCCCCGCCAGCCTCATGGAGCCCTTGCAGATTCATCTGGTGGAGCGTGGCCAGGACATCCGCACCATCCAGGAATGGCTGGGGAACAGCGACGTGAAGACACCCACGATCTATCCCCATGTGCTGAATCGAGCCCCCTGTGGGGTGATGAGCCCGGTGGACCTCCAGTAAGCAGGCGAACATCTGGTTCCCGGACCAGCCCATGTTTTCGTCAACCAAGAGCAAGGCCAGAGAAAAGCCATACGCTGGAGCGAGATCCATGAAGTGATCATGGTTTCGCAGGCTTCTCATGCCGCCGGAGCATTTCGAGCGGGATGGATGTCGGACCCGCCGAAAGACTGTTGGCTGCACAGGAAGGCAGTGCTCGGTATCATCGCAGTGATGGTTGTGATTACGGATGCCGACAGTCCTGAGAAACGGCCCGTACAGGTTCTACTTCTACAGTCACGAATCCAATGAGCCTCCTCATGTCCATGTTGACAGAGATCAGGCGTCATGCAAAGTCTGGCTCGCACCGGTCGCACTTTCTTCAAGCCTTGGATTTAAGGCCAAAGAGCTGCGTGAGATTGAACGGCTGGTCAGCATGAACCGAGCTATCCTGCTGCAGGCATGGGAGGAGTTTCATGGCTAACCCTGGCGAGCGGGTCACAGACGTTGCCTCCACAGAGGACAGGCTCACTGTCGACCTGGCTGATGGGCGATCCATCTCGGTGCCTTTGGCTTGGTATCCGCGGCTTCTGCATGCCACCTCTCAGGAGCGTGAGAATTGGGAGATTGCTGGGGCTGGCTATGGAATCCGCTGGCCAGATCTTGATGAGGATCTAAGTGTGGAAGGTCTACTTCGTGGTGCGCCAGCGCCCCAGGTCAAGACACTGGTCAATTAACACCGCCATGCACCAGAGCCGCCACCAAGAGGATTGCATCTGCAGGTCCAGCTCTGTGCGGCTTGGTGATGGCGAGCGTTAAGTATGCTGCCTGCTGAGAGGTTGGGGCGCCTCCTCTATGAGCATGTCTTTGCCTGGAGTGCCTTCCACCGTCACCTTGGCTTCTCGCTTCTTGACTCCGAGTCAAGGTCGACGGCCTGATCTTCACGAGGGATCTGGATACGCTTGATACCGTTCGCTGATGCCCAACATGCCGATCGCACGGATGAACCGCTGTTCCGCATAGAGTTCATCCGCCGGGCATTCGGTCACCAAAAACCGCTGGGCCGCCATTGTTGCGAAACCTCGCCAAACCCTGTTCCATCGAGTCCATCATGAGCCCGCAGCGCTTGTTCAAGGTCACAGACTTTCTCCAACCAGCAGATGGTGAGCCCATTCGCTCAGTCATCACCGAGTCGGCTGACGCAGCGGTCGTTGCTTGGTATGTCAAGCCCGGCCAGCAGATCTCGGCTCATGTGCATCCTGATGGCCAAGATACATGGACCATCCTTTCGGGTTGCGGTGAGTACCGCCTTAGTCCTAGCGGGGAATCGATTGCCATTGCCCAGGGAGATGTGCTGGTAGCCCATCGCCGAGAAGTCCACGGTGTTCTTAACACCGGTCAAGAACCACTTGTTTTCGTTTCCGTCGTTACTCCTGCCGCATCTGGCTTTGAGCCGTTGTAGTTCATCATGAGTGACCGGCATCAGCCAAGCCTCAAGGAATGTCACAGAGGCGCTGACATGCCGAAGCGATGTGGCTAGGAAAGCCATATCCATCACCAGAATCAAGAGGTCCACAGTGAGAGTCTCATCAGCATTCCCGATGATGAAGGCACTGATCAGCTCCTTGGTCATCTCGACATTTGCTTTTGGGCACGCACATGAAGCGCGAGCTTGTACGCGTCTTCTCTATGAGACGGGCAGTATGTCCTTCATCACTGGTCGTTCAATGGATTGGATGGATACGTCTGCCAGGACGGCGCTATGGGCCTTCCCCAGAGGGATGAAGCGCGATGGAAAGGTCGGTGCCAACCCGATCAAGTGGAGCGCCAAGTATGGCTCCGTTGCGGTCTCTTTCTATGATGCCGGAACGGCCGACGGCATGAACGAAAAGGGACTCGTTGCGAACCTGCTTTACCTCAAGGAAGCCGAATGGGGTGATGCGACCAAGTCAGGAAAACCCACGCTGAGCGCTGGCGCCTGGGCACAGTATTTTCTCGACAACTTCGCAACCGTACGGGAGGCGGTGGCCGCGATGGCCAATCCTCCCTTTGCCATTATTGCGCCTCCACTGCCGAATGGTCATGCGGCGGGCCTGCATCTTTCACTTTCTGACGCTACCGGCGACTCTGCGATCCTTGAATACATCAATGGCAAACTCGTGATTCACCATGGCTCCCAGTACAGGGTGATGACCAACTCACCAACCTTTGACCAGCAGCTCGCTCTGAATGTCTACTGGGAGAAGGTTGGGGGCGATCGTTTCCTTCCGGGTACCATCAGCGCCGCCGATCGTTTCGTCCGCACGTCCTACTATCTCAAGCTGTCACCGAAGTACAAAGATCCCGAGCTGGCCCTGGCATCGGTGTTTTCGCAGGTACGCATGATCAGTGTTCCACTTGGCCTGGCCGATGCGAGTAATCCGAACATCGCGATGACACTGTGGCGGACTGTGGCGGATCAGCGGGCGAAAGTCTACTACTTTGAGTCTGCGATCTTTCCCGCGGTGTCGTGGATCGATATCAAGAAGGTTGATCTCACTGAAGGTGCTGTGCCGAAGGTCGTCAGGATAGATCGTGGTCAGCCTCTCGCGGGCGAGCTTTCGGCCGCGCTCAAGCCCGCTGAGCCTTTCAAGTGGCTTGGCGCAAAATAATCCGGAACGGTCAAGGTGCGTGCCTATCAAAGATTCGCTGGCCTTGGTAGAAGAGTCTTTCACCCATAGAGCTTAGAGAAACATATTGCTCTGGTCCGGTCATTCGTGATGGCAATCGAACGGGAGAATGCGTTGTGCACCTATCTGGCGAGCTTGCTGCAACTGGCGAGCACGCTACATTTGATGTCATTGTCCTCCCTTCCAACCGCCCTCAGACGTCCCTTCTCCAGGCGCCATGACCAGCTCAGCTCCGCATGACAAGATTCAGCGGCTCAGGCGAGCAAGTATCTTCGCCTCCACCCCCGACAACGTGCTGGCTGCTGTGGCTGATGCCGTCGAAGAAGTGCGGCTTGCGCCCAACCAGCAGCTGTTCGCCAAGGGAGATCACGGCACCTCGATGTACGTGATCGCTGCCGGCCTGGTGCGGGTCCACATCGGTGACCAGACCATCGTCGAACTCTCAGATGGTGAGATGGTGGGCGAGCTGGCCGCTCTCGACCCGGCACCCCGCTCGGCCTCGGTGAGCGCGATCGATCCGAGTACGCTCTATCAGATCGAGCAGTCGACCTTACACAGCCTGATGGCCGAACACCCCGAAATCGTGCAGGGGATCGTCAAGGAACTGGCCCGCCGCTTGCGTGTCACCACCGCTCCCTACGGATTCAGCATCTGAATGGGCGTCTTTCGTAAAGGATCTGCCCCTATTCCCTAGCGGGCGCGATTCATGATCGACACGGGTACGACACAATAGATCGATCACCCACTCTCCCTCACCCTTTGTCCCATTCCTGGAAAACCTTGAGTATGAAACTTGTCGGTGGCTGCCACTGCGGTGCCATTCGCTATGAGGTCGAAGGAGAACCGCTCACCCACGCCCTCTGCCACTGCTCCGACTGCCGTCGCCATGCCGGCGCACCCGTGGTGGGTTGGACGATGTATGCCGAGACAGCCCTACGAGTGACTCAGGGTGTTCCCAAAATCTATGTGTCGTCGCCGCATGGACGACGCCACTTCTGTGGGGACTGCGGCACTGGGCTCTTCTACTACAACCCCGAAGGGCTTCCTGGAATCGTCGATATCCAAAGTGCTACCTACGATGCACCGGAGGACGTGCCAGCGCGCATTCAGATCCAGGTGGCGGAACGCATTGCCTGGATGGAGAGCGCCCACGAACTTCCCCAGTTTCAGCGCTTTCCTCCGCAGGCCTAACCGTTGAGCTCCCCGTGCATCACTTCGATACCGAGCTCGAGCTTGCTGCCCGTCTTGCGTCCACTCCCCCCGGAAGTCGTTGAATCATGTGGTTCGAGAAACTGACAGGCTTTTCAGAACTCTCCCCAGGCCAGGTTCGCGAGAAGATCACGGTTGAAGACGAGAACTTGCAGTCCCATGTGAATGGGAGGGTGATCGCCTGTGGTCGGTTGGAAATGCCGTCACTGGCTGAGTTGCGAGAGCGTGTCTTTGCCAGCGACTATCCGTCCGGCACCCTGAGGGTGCGAGAGGTGGTCGCCAATGTGCAACATCTGCATGCCGATGTGTCGAACGCGAAGGCGCTCTTTCAGGTGGCCTCGCAGTTCAATCTGCTTGAAATGGTGTCTCCGGATGTGACGCCAGAGCACGGCGTTGGGATCTATGAACATGACCATACCCAGGGGCCGGCGTGTGCCATAGCTGCTGGGGCAGGAACGATCTATCGCAACTACTTCGCGGATGTCAACGGACAACCCGGTCAATCAGCGCGCCACCAGATCGACTGCCTGGCTGACCTCGGCACCGCCCTGGGAAACACAGAGGGCCGCCTCTGGGAGATGAGGAATGGCTACCCCTTGGCCTCGCGCGCTGGCCTGGTGGAGATCTCAGAGCACCTGAAGTCGGCGGATGAAGATCAACGCGACGCATTGCGACGGTTGCTGCGAATTGGAATTCAGTGGCGGACCCAGGTGACGCTGAGGGACTGCAGGCACCTCGTTTCTCAGGTCTACGGTTCCGCTTTGCCCGTTGCCTATTCCCGCCATGCGTCGAGCCTCTGGGCCTCCTTCGCGCGGCTCATCCTGGAAGCCTCCTATGAGGCAACGATCTGCACCGCCATCCTGAACTCGGTTCAGCATAGAAGTAACCGAGTTTTTCTCACGTTGCTCGGTGGCGGGGCTTTTGGCAATGAAACCGATTGGATTCTTGAGGGCATCCAGCGAGCATTGAACCTCCACCGACACGCTGATCTTGATGTGGCCATCGTCAGTTATGGTGCTTCCAACCCGCATGTCAGGGGCTTGGTCGGCTCTTTCTGATCGTGAGCTCCTTCTTTGAGATTCAGGATGTTCACCACTGGTGGGCGGAGGCCAGGGCCAGGCGCTGGGACCTTCCGAAGAAAGAGCTGCTGATGCTGCTCTCTACGCAGCATGGGATCTGCCAATTGTCGGGGGTCCAACTTCTTTTTGGTGATGGCTATCAAACGCACCCGCTCTTCGCGGAGCTGGACCATCGTTCCCCTGGCAGGGACCACCTGGGCTTTCAAATCATTTGCCGTTCGCTCAACAGGGTCAAGGGCTCATTGCCCTACTTTCTGTTTGCCGATCTGGTCACCCAGCCAAGTTGGATCGGCCTGATGGAACGCTGGCGAAACCACGCCCAGCTGGATCCTATGGATGTCGATGCCTTTGAGCGCCTGCTGATGGATGGGTAGGAGCCTCCACCAGTGGCCTGGCGCACGTGTTTCCTCGCTTAAATTCCCGGCGATTGATGTCCTGGGGACAGTGATGCCTCCTGAAGCGCCCGTCAGCGCGACACATCCCGCCATGGGGCGGCGTTTCGCAACTGGCGCCGCCATGGGTGTCCTGATCGCGTCTGTGCCCTTCACCGCTGGTCACCCTCTCCAACTCAGCAGGCTTGAGCTGGTCGCTGTCGCCCTGGTGATCACCACCTCAGCAGTGATGGGCTGTCTGTGGGGTGGTCGCTTTTTTGAGGCCCTTTCCAGGGCGCTGGATTCCACCTCCGTGTGAGGCCAGACTTCCCTCCATGCCGAGCACGCAGGCTCCCATGGCTTTCACACGATTGCTGACCAACCTCCTTTCTGACTGTCTGGGAGAGAGTCGCGATTTCTATGTTTCGCTTCTCGGATTTGAGGTGAACCACGACAGTGACTGGTATGTCCAGCTGCGCAGCCCGACCCATCCAGAGCTTGAGCTCGGTCTCATCGACCGATCCAGTGAGCTGGTTCCATCGCACTTTCGGCAGGCTCTGGCCGGCCTGTACCTCACCGTCGTTGTTCCTGACGTCGATGCTGTGTACGCCAAGGCCCTGTCCCTGGGGCTTTCCATCCAGCAGGAGCCCAGGAACGAGTTCTATGGACAGCGCCGCTTCCTGACCGTCGATCCCAACGGTTGCCTCATCGACATCTGCAGCCCCTGCTGAGCCCCTGAGCACCCCCTTCGCCGGAGCCGCGATGCCATCCGCCCCAACCCGACGCCAGCGGCGTTTTCTGGAAAGCTACGGACCCTGGGTCGTCGTCACTGGGGCCTCCTCCGGGATCGGCCGCGCCCTGGCCGTCGCACTGGCGGAGGCCGGGCTGAATCTGGTGCTCGTGGCCCGCGATCGGCCCCGGCTCGAGGCCCTGGCGGCCAGCCTGATGGCCAGCCACGGGGTGCAGGTGCAGGTCGTCGCGGTGGATCTGGCCCGGGAGGACCACCTCGCAGCGATCCGCCGGGTCACCGACTCCCTGGAGGTGGGATTGCTGGTGGCCTCCGCCGGCTTCGGCAGCGCCGGCCCCTTCCTGGAGTCCGACATCGCCAGTGAAACGGAGATGCTGATGGTCAACGGCCGGGCGGTGCTGCAGGCCTGCCACCACTTCGGCCGCCGCCTGCGGGAGCGGGGCCGGGGCGGTCTGGTGCTGCTCAGCTCGATCGCCGCCTTCCAGGGGATGCCCTATGCGGCCCATTACGCCGCCACCAAGGCCTACGTGCAGAGCC
This sequence comes from Synechococcus sp. UW140, assembly GCA_943367705.1. Taxonomy (GTDB): domain Bacteria; phylum Cyanobacteriota; class Cyanobacteriia; order PCC-6307; family Cyanobiaceae; genus Cyanobium. Next base: position 298,700 of record CALRJV020000001.1, on the reverse strand, counting down.
TCGCCGAGGCCCTGCAGGTGGAACTCCGGGGCGCCGGCGTCGCCGTGCTGGCTGCGGCGCCCGGGCCCACCCACAGCGGCTTCGCCGCCCGGGCCGGGATGCGGATGGGGGCGGCCATGGACCCGGAGGCCATCGCCCAGCCGATCCTGGCGGCCCTGGGGCGGCAGACCACCGTGCTGCCGGGCGCGCTCTCCAAGCTGCTGAGCTGGTCGCTCGTGCCCCTGCCGCGCTGGGCGCGGGTGAGCATCATGGGCACGGTGATGCGGGGCATGGCCCTCCACTGATGCAGAACAGCATCTTCACGGTGGTCCTGCTGCCTGTGGCGTTGGCCATCGTCATGCTGGGCATGGGCCTCAGCCTGGTGCCCGAGGACTTTCAGCGCATCACCCGCTATCCACGGGCGGTCGCGGTGGGCACGGTCTGCCAGACCCTGGTGTTGCCGCTGCTGGGGGCCCTGATCGCCCTGGTGGTGCCCATGGAGCCGGTGATGGCGGTGGGTCTGGTGGTCGTGGCCGTCTGCCCGGGCGGGCCGTCGTCGAACCTGATGACCTACCTGGCCCGGGGCGATGTGGCCCTGTCGGTGACGCTCACGGCCGTGAGCAGCATCGTCACGGTGTTCACGATTCCGCTGTTCACCAACCTGGCCCTCCAGCATTTCCTCGGGGAAGGGGCCGCGATCGCCCTGCCGATCGGCACCACCATGCTGCAGATCGTGCTGATCACCCTGCTGCCGACGGCCATCGGCATGGCCATCCGTCACCGCTTCCCCGGGCCGGCCCGGCGCCTGGAGAAGCAGATGGGCCGCCTGGCGGGGGGCCTGCTGGCGCTGATCATCCTGCTGCTGTTCATTCGCGAGGCCCCCAAGCTGCCGGGGTTTCTGGCGCAGATGGGGCTGGCCATCGCCCTGCTCAACGTGCTGGCCATGCTGGCGGGCTTCCTGGCCGGCCGCCTGTTCCGCTTGCCCCTGGCCCAGCAGGTGTGCATCGCGATCGAAGTGGGGATTCAGAACGGAACCCTGGCGATCGCCATCACCGCCGGTCTGCTCAACAATCCCGACATGGCGGTGCCGGCGGCGGTCTACAGCCTGCTGATGTATGTGTTCGGCTTTGGCGCTGTTCTCTGCGGCAGGCGCCTCATCCCTTCGGCCCGCCGGGTGTGAACTCCCTTGGACCAGGTGCTCCGAGAAGCGAGCGATCCCAACAAGGTGGTGCACTTCTCCCGCTGGGAATCGATCGCCAGGGCGAAGGCGTTCTTTGAGTCCCCCGAACTGGTGGCGATTCGTCGCCAGGCCGGCGTTGAATCCCCGGAGTTCCTCTATCTGTATCAGCTAGAGGCGGGCACGCTGTGACCGCTGAGTTTTCCTCCCCATGAGCCCGATCTTTCCCGGCCGATACACCGCCCAGATCGAGGGCCCGTTCGTGGTGTTTCTCATCGGCCTGCGGGTGAATCGCCTCTGGGCGCTGCACCAGTGGCTGCCGGTGGCGCGGGCGATGGGGCCGATGGTGCGGGAACTTCTGGCCAATCCCGAGCTCGGCCTGCTCAGTGCCCAGACGATCGTCTACTGGCGCGGTGTGGGGCTGGTTCAGTACTGGCGCTCCTTCGAGGCCCTGGAAAACTTCTCGAAGAACCCGCAGGCCTCCCACCTGGCGGCCTGGAAACGCTTCAACCAGGCGGTCGGCGCCAGTGGCAGCGTGGGCATCTGGCACGAGACCTATCTGGTGGAGGCCGGCCGCTATGAATGCGTCTACGGCAACATGCCCCGCTTCGGCCTGGCCCGGGCGGGAACCCATCAACCGGCCACCGGCGCCAGGGAAACGGCGAGCCGCCGCCTCGGCCGGGACGGCGATCCCACCGTGCCCAGCTATGACAACCCCTGACATTCAGGCGACCCGGATCCTGAGGTCAGCACTGCCAGAATGATTGTCGTTTCAGGAAATGCCGTGTCACGCCTTCGGCCGCCCCTCGCCCCCCTGACCGCCGCCGGCCTCCTGGCCGCCCTTGGCGGCACCCCCGCCCTGGCCCAGCCGAGCGGTGCTGGTGCCCAGAAGGCGGTGTTCGCCACCAAGGCGGAAGCCGAGGCCGCCGCCAAGCACTTCAACTGCACCGGGGCCCACATGATGGGCAACCAATGGATGCCCTGTGCCACCCATGGCGAAACCCAAGGCGGGACGTCCGGCCACGGCTCCCACTGATGCCTGATCCGGTCGCGCCGGAGGCCCCTCCCTCCGGCGGCAACGCGGCGTGCGGTGGCCGGCCGAAGATCCTGGCCATCGGCATCGCCCCCCTGGGCATCATCTCGATCGGCATCGTGCCCATGGGGGTGGTCAGCATCGGCGTCGTGCCGATGGGGGTGCTCAGCGTGGGGGCGGTGGCGATGGGGGTGATCAACGCCTCCGTGGTGGGCATGGGCATCCTCATCGCCGGGGTGAATGTGATGGGCGTCTGGTGGGTGGGAATGGACGGGATGGGTCCCTACCGGCTGGGGAGCCCGAGCGGCCAGGTGCACCACCAGCACGACCACGGCCAGGGCCAGGCCCAGCCGAACCTCTACGCCTACCCCAGCCGCGAGGAGGCCTTGAGGAAGGCGAAGGAGCTGGGCTGCGAAGGGGCCCATGCCATGGGCTCCCTCTGGATGCCCTGCGAAGACCACCCGACCCCCTGAGCTCAGGCCAGGGTCTTGAACATCACCAGGGCATCCACCTCCCCCAGCCGGGGATGGCGGAACGCCCCGGGGAGCCGGCCGATGGTGTGGAAGCCGTTGCGGCTCCAGGCCGCCACGCCGGCGGTGTTGGTGCTCACCACCAGGTTGAACTGCATCGCCGTGAAGCCCCGCCGCCGGGCCTCCTCCTGGGAGTGGCGGCAGAGGGCATGGCCCACCCCCCGGCCCCGGGCGGCCTCGGCCACCACGTAGCCGGCGTTGGCCACGTGGGCGCCCAGGCACGGCTGGTTGGGCCGCAGATAGTAGGTGCCCAGGATGGCGCCGTCCGCATCGGTGGCCACGAAGGTGGCGGCGACCGCCCCCACCCAGGCCTGACGGGCGGCGTCGCTGTCGATGGCCGGGTCGTGGGGGAAGGTTTCGCCGGCCCGGAACACCGGCTCCAGCACCGCCCACACCCCTGGCCAGTCGGCCGGTTTGAACGCCCGGATCATCCCGCCGCTTGCACCACGATCGATTTGGTCACCGTACCGGGCAGATTCCGCGACACCGGACAGACCTTCATGCGCCGCTCCAGAAAAGCCCGGCTGGGCTCATCCAGCGTGGGCGTCGCTGCCCCATCGGTCGCCTCCAGTCGCACCTGGAACGTGCCGTTCACCGCCTCCACCATCCAGTCGGCGGAGGCGGTCACGCTCAGCACCCCGTCCACGGCCGCCAGGGGCAGGTGCCGCTCCTGGGCGTTGGCCACCAGGTAGTGGTGCTGGCAGAGCAGCAGCGACAGCAGGAAGAGCCGGAAGCCGGGGGTCTGCAGGCAGGGCTCCAGCGGCTGCCAGGGCTCCTGCTCGCCGTTGCGGACGTCGACGCTGAGGCTGTCGCCGGCGGCCCCGTGGCGGCTCGACAGGCGGAACTGGAACAGGAGCTGGCTCATCGCTGGTACGGAACGGCGTGGGTGGGGGGATCGGCGGCGCTGGCGCTGCGCTGGCGCTGGTGGGCTTCGGCGCCCGTGAGCAGGGCCGAACCGATCAGCAGGGCGGCGAAGCCCTGGCGCAGGTGGCGATCGGAGAGGTGGGGGGCCAGGGCCTGGCCGCCGATCGCCCCCACCAGGCCGCCGGCGGTCAGCGGCGCCAGCAAGGGCAGACCGGCCGCCGGCCAGTGCCCGAGGGCCCCCAGGGCGACCAGGCTGTTGGTGGCGATCAGCACCAGGCTGGTGCCGCTGGCCAGGGGCATCGGCAGACCGGCCAGCAGCACGAGGGCGGGCACGATGGCGAAGCCCCCGCCCACCCCGGCGATGCCGGTGAGCAGGCCCACCAGCACCCCCTGGCCCGCGAGGGCCAGGGTCCCGCCGGCCCGCCGGGATGCGCTGGGGCCCCTGGCGCTGCCAGGGCCGCGTTGCCGCCGGGAGAGCAGCCAGGCGGCCACCAGGGCGGCGGCGGCGAACACGGCCAGCTGCACCGGCTCAGGGATCAGCCCCTGCCTGACGAGGGATCCGCCGATCCAGCTGCCCGCCAGGGCCGGCACCCCCAGGATCAGGGCGGGCCGGGGCGCCACCTGGCGCCGCCGCAGGTAGGGGCCGGCGTTGGCCACCGCCAGCAGGGTGACGGCCAGGAGCGAGAGGGGCACCGCCTCCCGGGTGGGCAGCCCGGCGCCGCTGATCAGCAGGGGCAGCAGCAGGATCGAGCCGCCGGCGCCGAGCACCGCCAGCAGGAAACCGATCAGGGCACCGCCGGCGGCCATCAGCAGCAGAACGGCGACGCTCAAGAACGCCCCCCCTGCAAGGGCCGGGCGGCATGGCGTGGTGAGGGGGGAAAGGCGCCCATCGAGGCGGCATCGGCTACTTGCTATGACCATACACGCATATAACGGCAAAAGGGTGAAAAACCGCTGCCCCCCCGCGCCCCATTGGCGGGAAAGGCCCTGCATAATGTCGCTAGCGGCATAGTGAACGGTCATGGGCGTGGTCGGTTCTGGTTCGATTCCCAGTCCGGAGCTGCTGGAGGAATTCAGCCAGTTCTTCCGGCTGCTGAGCGAACCGGCCCGGCTCCAGCTCCTCTGCCATCTGCGCCAGGGCCCCTGTGATGTCGCCTCCCTGATCGAAGCCACCGGATTCAGCCAGTCCCATATCAGCCGCCAGCTCTCCCAACTGCAGCGGGCCGGCCTCGTGAGCTGCGAGCGCGACGGGGTCCGGCTCATCTACCGGGCCGACGCCGAGCTGGTGGAGGAGCTCTGCCACCTGGTCCAGACGCGGATGAAGCAGCGCCTGCAGCAGCAGCTCGACCAGCTCCAGATGGCCTGAGGCCGGATCAGAGCCAGTGCGCCGGGTACGCAGAGGCTCCCCTGACCCCCCGGCTGAACAGCCAGGCGAGCAACACGAGCAGCACCGACCCCGAGAGCACGGGAAACAGCACGAATCCGGCACCGGCCTTGAGAAAGACCCCGAGAAAGGCGACGCCGCCGGCCGGGGGGTGGAGGCAGCGACCCAGTTGCCCCACCACGATCGTGAGCCCGACCGCCAGGGCCACGCCCCAGGCACCGGACCAGCCGCTGCTGACCACCAGCACCGCGATCAGACCCCCCAGTCCGTTGCCCAGAACGATGTTGCGGGGCTGGGCCAGGGGGCTTCGGGGGTGGCCGAACAGCAGCACCGAGGAGGCCCCCAGCGGAGCCGCCATCAGCAGGTAGCCGCTCCAGGCGCTGAGACCACCGAGCAGGGCCAGGGACAGCAAAGCCCCGAGCCAGGAGAAGGCCAGGTGGTCGCGGCTGAAACGGGGCTGATAGGCCCTGCCCCTCTCCCGCTGCGTGCGCACGGACGCCAGGAGTCGCGCCAACCACGATGGGCTCGTCCCACGGGCGCTGGAGTCGGCAACGCGATGGTGCCGGCGTTCAGGAGCCGATGGGCCGGCCCGGAGAGTCATGGAAGGCAACCGCCGCGGTTGACCGGCCCATTGTGGTGACTTCTTCCGCTGGATCGTGTGGCAGCGGGTACCAGGACAGCTCGGCAGACTGACGGCGTTCCCTTTGCGTCAGCCGGTGATCACGCGCACTGACGCCTCCGGCCCCGCCCGCCCGGGCCCCCATCCCCTCTGGACCAGGGCCTTTCACGGTTTCAACCTGCTGGTGCTGCTGCTGATGGCCGCCAGCGGCCTGGAGATCTACAACGCCAATCCGGTCTTCGGCGGCCGGGCGGGGGCGACCGTGCCCGAGTGGCTCACCCTCGGCGGCTGGCTGGCCGGCGGCCGCGACTGGCACTTCGGCGCCATGGGCCTGTACGCCGCCAACCTGGGGCTCTGGATCGGCCTGCTGCTGCAGCGGCGCCACCGGCGCCTGGCCGACGGCGGCGATCTGGGCACCCTGCGCCACAGCGCCAACGCGCCGCGGCGCCGCCTGGCCAGCCACCGGATCACCTACACCCTGATGCTGGTCGTGCTGGCCTTCAGCCTGCTCTCGGGTCTGGCCATGTACAAGCCGGCCCAGCTGTGGTGGCTGGTGTCCCTGTTCGCCTTCGCCGAGCCGGCCGGCCTCTCCAGCTGGCAGACGCTGCGGGTCTGTCACCTGGCCACCATCCCCGCCATGGCCCTGCTGCTGGCGGCCCACGTGGGGCTCTCCTGGCGGGTGGGCGGCCTGCGGCTGCTGCGGCGGATGGCCGTGTGATGGACAGCTCCCCCAGCCGTCGCCGTGTTCTCGGCCTGCTGGTCTCCAGCGGCTCCTCCCTGCTGCTCGGCGGCTGCGGCCTCAACCGCTGGAGCACCGCGGTGGGCGCCGCCACCGAGCCCCTCAACGAACGGATCGAGGCCCTGCTGCAGGGGAAGGGGCCGGTGCCCGAATTCCGGCGCAGCCAGGTGGAGCCGGCCGCCCTGCTGGTCAACAGCTTCAACGGCACCCCCAACCTCCCGCCCGAGCGCTACCGCCTGGCCGTCAACGGGGCGGTGCGCCGGCCCCTGAGCCTCGATCTGGCCGCCCTGGCGGGCCTGCCCCAGCGGGAGTGCGTCATCCGCCACGTCTGTGTGGAGGGCTGGGCGGCGATCGTCGCCTGGTCGGGCCCGCGGCTGGCCGACGTGCTGGCCCTGGCCGGCCCCTCACCGCTGGGGGCCTACCTGGCGATCCGTTCCGCGGACCAGTACTTCGAGACCTGGGATCTGGCCTCCGCCCTGCACCCCCAGACCCTGCTCGCCACCCACATGAATGGGGCGCCGCTGCCCGTGGCCAACGGCGCCCCCGTGCGGCTGGCAAGCCCCATCAAGCTCGGCTACAAGCAGAGCAAGTGGGTCACCGGCCTGGAGCTGATGACAACCCTCGGCCACCGCCTCGGCACCTGGGAGGACAGGGGCTACGAGTGGTTCGCCGGGCTCTGAGGGGCCTGGCGGCGCTCAGGGCTTGAGGGGCGCCCAGGCCATGGTGGCGTTGAACTTCTGGCACCAGATCAGCACCGACTTCTGGGCCTTGAGGTCGATCGAGGCGGGGATCACGTAGCTCTGGGCCCCCTTGCTGGATTTCAGCGAGGCCAGCACGGTGTAGCTGCCCGGTTTGAGGGGGAATCCCGGGGCCTTGGTGGCGGCCAGGGGCGTGGCCGAGGGGCTGAAGATCACCTTGAGATCCGGGGCCATGTCGTTGGTCTTGAAGTCGCCGCTGAGGGTGAGCACCGTCTTGCCGCCCTGCTCGCTGATCGAGAAGCCGCCGCTGACGGGGGCCTCCGCCTTGCGGAAGCTGCCGCTGGCCTTCGCCATGGCCTGAGCCACCGAACCCAGGGCGGTGCCGATGGGCTCGCCGGCGGGGAGGCCGAGGCTGCGGGCGGGGAGGACGGTGCCGGAGAAGGCCGCCGCCGCTACAAGGGTGATGGCGCCGGTGAGGACGGTGCGGGGGGAGCGGTTCATGGGGGATGGGGTGTGAGGGGCGAGGGACAGGCCGGGCGTTGCGTCGCCAGAACCCGCGCTCACCAGCACATACCCGTGGGCGGCCGCTCCGGATTCGATCCGTTGCAGGTTCAGCTGATCGGCACGGTGCGGTCGAGGGCTTCGAGATTCACCTGGCGACGCCCCCGGCTGTCGATGGACACCAGGTCGGCAAAGGTGCGGCCCTGGAGAATGTCCTCGATGCGGTAGTGATGGACCTGGAGCAGGGACGATCCCGTCACTTCGTCGGAACCCTCCACCAGCACCATCAGGGCACCGCTGGCCCGGGCCATGGCGTCGAGACCCAGCTGGACCAGGGGACTCTCCGGGGTCAGCGGGTGGGTCAGCACCGCCGTCACGTGCAGCTGGGGTGTGGCGGCGTTCAGCAGCGGCAACGGGTGCACCCGGCGCTGCCACAGCCCCGGTTCGATCTCCTCATCCACGAACAGGGCCATCGTGTACGACACCTTCAACCAGTAGCTGGGGTCGGTGGTGACGAAGCGGCAGCTGAGGTGACCACCGGGCCAGGAGCTCAGGCACAGCTGGCGGCTGAACCGCAGCGGGGAATCCACCTGGGTGAACCGCAGGAAGAACAGACCCGTGACCATGGCGGTGGTCAGGATGCCGACGATCCGCTGGCCCGCCGCCAGGCCCAGGGTGTAGGGCGAGTTCACCCTGGCGGACTGGAAACTGGCGCTGAACAGGTTCTGCAGGGCGAAGATGCCGCTGGCGGGCAGCCCCATCGCCCCGTCCGCCTCCACATGGCCGGCATCCAACTGGAACGCCAGGGCGAAGATCAGCACCTCCGCCAGATAGATCAGCGTCATCGCCAGGAAGAACACCGGCCATGGCATCCGCATCGCCATCGACACCGGCTGGCGCCAGAGGCTGGTCCAGGGGCTGCGCTGGTGGCCAAGGGCCCGTTGCGGTCGTCCCAGGCGGGGACGCAGGCGGTCGAGGTGGGGCAGGCGCACGGGGTCCGCAGCCGGACACCCGAACAGTAGGTGGGCAGATCCGATCGGTCCCATCGTCGGTAGTACCCCCGTAACCACCCCGCCGAGGGCTTCAGGAGCGTTCCCCACCCATGCCGATCCCCCGTTCCTGCCGGCCGGCCCGCCTTACGCTGAGCCCTGAGGCCCACGGCGGGGTGCCCCTGAAAGCAGCGCAACCGCAGGCCCCGCAACCGAAGGCCCCGCAACCGAAGGCATCCCCGAGTCTGCCGTGATCTCCGACGATGCCACCCCTGACGACAGCCTCGATGCCCTGCTGGCGGGTCACGCCCTGGGTGATCTGGATGAGGCGGAGCGGCAGCGACTCGCCGACCTGCTGCGTGAGCGGCCCGAGCTCGGCCAGCGTCTGAACGAGTTCCGCACCACGCTGGAACTGATGCCCCTGGCGTTGCCCCAGACGGACGCGCCTCCCCCGCGCCTGCGCCAGCGGCTGGTGGATCGCCTGGGGGCCGTGCCGGCGGCACGATCCACCCGGGGGACGAACCCCGGTCGGTGGGCGTGGCCGGCGGTGGTGGGGCTGGCCCTGCTGGGGCTGGGCTACGAGCTGCATCAGACCCGTCAGCAGCTGGCGCAGATCCAGGGCCATCTCCACGCCGCCGTTCCCGTGGCTGGGGCCTCCCGCCGCATGGCGCTGGCGGCCGTCGATCCCTCCGTAGCCGCTTCAGGGGAAGTGATGGTGACCGGCAACCCCACCCACAACGTGCTGATGCTGAATGACCTGCCCCCACCGCCGCCCCACCACGTGTATCGCCTCTGGGCCGATGTGGACGGCCTGAAGGTGGGCTGCGTCGCCTTCGTGCCCACGGCACAGGGGCACGTGGCGATGCTGATCCCGACGATGCCCACCAGCGTGGCCACCCAGGTCAGCGTCACGGTGGAGAACGATCAGGTGGGGGCCAGCCCCAGCGGGCGCGTGGTGCTCACCAGCCGGATCTGATGGGCAGGGGCGTGCTTCCGCTGCTGCTGTACGTGCTGCTGCGGGGACTCGACGCCACCGTGCTCAAGGGACTGCAGGTGTTCGGTGCGGACCATCCGGTGCGAGGCATGGATCCGATCAGCTTCTGCAACCTCTTCTTTCTGGCCCAGCTCGCGGTGGGGCTGGCGGCCCTGTTGCCCGGTCGAGCGACCCTGACGGCCGATCTGGCCGCCCTGCTCCCGGCGGATCGGCGCCTTCTGGCCATGGATGCCTTCCTGGGGCTGTTCCTGGGTCCCGTCGCCTATTACCTCGCCCTGGAGTCGCTCTCGGTCATCAGCCAGACACTGATCTTCGCCCTCGTCCTGCCGGTCTCGGCCCTGCTGGCCCGTGGCTGGCTGGGGGAAGCCCTGCCGCGCAGTTTCTGGATCAGCCTGGTTCTCATCTCTGTCGGTCTGGTGCTGCCGTCGGTGTCCATGGCGGCGGCCGCTGGCGGCATGGATGGGACGTCGGGCCTCGCCTGGGCCCTGGTGGGAGTGCTGGCCTATGGGGCGGCGTCCGTGAGCGGTCGCCTGGTCGCCCGCCGCCGTCTGCCCCTGGCGGTCAGTGTCGGGGCGACCAACCTGGTGTCGGCCCTGGTCTTCGGCGTGATCGCCCTGGTGTTGTTCGGCCCCCACCATTTCCTGCTGCTGCAGCTCTGGTGGGTGGTGGGGGTGATCGGGCTCTATGCCCTCACCCTGCCCCTGGGCCGGGAACTGGCCCTGCGGCTCGCCTATCGCCACCTCCCGGTGGCGCAGGTCTCCCTGTGGAGCTCCCTGTCGCTGGTGGTGGCCCTGGTGAGTGCGGCTGTCCTGCTGAGGGAACCCCTCCAGGGGGCCGGCCTGGCCGGTTCGGCGTTGGTGCTGGCGGGGGTGCTGGCCAGTCGCTGGCGCTGGCCGATCCGATCCGGGCCGACGTCGGTACTACTTCCTGCCGCCCCCGCACCGGTGCCCCCTTGGCCGTGACGCCCCCCGACCCGGATGCCACGGGCGGCACAGGCCTGGGGACCCATCGCGGGGAACTGCAGGCCAGGTCCCGGGGCCTGGGTGACCTCTACGACAGCTGCGGCGGCCCCGTCTATCGACTGGCCCTGCGGCTGTGCCGCTCCAGCCAGGAGGCCGAAGACCTCACCCACGACGTCTTCCTGCGCTTCTGGCAGCAGGATCGCTACGACCCGTCCAGGGGACCGGTCCTGGCCTACCTGCTGTTGCTGACGCGTTCGATGGCGCTCAACCGCATCAGCCAGCGCAAGAATCGCTGGGAGCTGGTGCAACGCTGGTCGGAGCAGTTGTTCCCCGCTGCCGTGCCCACCCCCCAGGAACACGCGGAGGCGGATGAACTGGCACGACGGGTTCGTCAGGCCCTCGACGCCATCCCCGCCAACCAGCGGCAGGTGCTGGAGATGGCCTACTACGAGGGGCTGAGCCAGTCGGCGATCGGGGCCCTGTTGCAGCTGCCCCTCGGCACCGTCAAGACCCGTGCCCGCCAGGGCCTGATCCGCCTGCGCGCCCTGCTCCACGATTCGCCCGCCCCGCCATGACGCCCCTCCCCACCCAACTCCATGCCGATCCGGCCCTGCGGGTCGTCGTCGACAGCGGCGCGTTGCCCTGGTATCCCTCCCCCCTGGCCGGGGTGGAGCGGCGCCCGCTGGAGCGTGACGGCGGCGAGGTCGCCCGGGCCACCTCGGTCGTCCGCTACGCCCCCGGGAGCCATTTCGCCCCCCATGGGCACGACGGCGGCGAGGAGTTCCTCGTGCTTGAGGGGGTGTTCTCGGATGAGCAGGGCGACTACGGCGCCGGCACCTACGTGCGTAACCCGGTCGGCTCGGACCATGCCCCTTTCAGTGCGGCCGGCTGCACGATCCTGGTGAAACTGCGGCAGATGGATCCGGCCGACCAGACGCGGGTCGTGATCGACACCGGCCGCGCCACCTTCGTGCCCGGGCTGGTGCCCGGCCTGAGTGTGCTGCCCCTGCACGGCTTCGGCCAGGAGCACGTGGCCCTGGTGCGCTGGCAGCCCGGAACGCGCTTCCCCCTCCACGCCCACCCGGGGGGCGAGGAGATCTTCGTGCTCGAGGGGGTGTTCGAGGACGAGCAGGGGGCCTACCCGGCCGGCACCTGGCTGCGCAACCCGGCCGGCAGTCGCCATGCGCCCTTCAGCGGCAGCGGTTGTCTGATCTGGGTCAAGACCGGCCACCTCGACCCGGGGATGGCCCCACCTACCCCCTGATCGCTGCCCGGCCCCGCAGCGGTGCCACCGCCAGGGCGACCAGAAAGGCCACCAGCTGGGCGATCACGACGCAGGGGCCGGAGGGCAGCGCGAAGGCGGCCGACCCCAGCAGGCCCAGCACGGCGCCACTGGCCCCCAGGCCGGCGGAGAGGACCACGTAGGTGCCGAAGCGCCGGCTCACCAGCCGCGAGGCACAGGCGGGGATGACCACGAAGGCGCTGATCAGCAGCACCCCCACCGCCTTGACGGAGATGGCCACCACCACGGCCAGCAGGACCAGGAACAACAGCCGGTGCAGGGAGACGGCCACTCCCCGGGAGCGGGCGAGGGGTTCGTCGAGGGTGAGCAGCACCTGGTCGCGCCGGGTGAGGGTCAGGTAGCCGGCGGTGATGACCAGCAGGACCCCGATCAGGCCCAGGTCGAGCCAGGTGACCCCGAGGATGTCGCCGAACAGGAGCTGCTGGATGCCGCCCTTGTAGACGCGCAGCAGGCTCAGGGCCACCACGGCCATGGCGAGCGACGAGGAATAAACGATGTTCAGCAGGGCATCGGCCGGCAGCTTGCTGCGTTGCACCAGCTGGTTCGTCATCAGGGCGAACAGCACCGCGAAGGGAATCAGCACCAGGGTGGGATCGATGCCCAGCAGCAGGCCCAGGGTGATGCCGAGCAGGGCGGAATGGCCGAGGGCGTCGCTGAAGAAGGAGAGCTGGCGCAGCACAGCGAAGCTGCCGAGCACGCCGCCGAGGGCGCCGCTGAGCAGCCCCCCCAGCAGGGCCCGCTGCATGAAGGGGAGCTGGAGCAGCTCCACCAGGGTCGATGCCCCCGCCATGCCCTCCGTCATGGGCGTTGTCCCCGGTCCGTCGCTGCCATCGGCTCAGGGTACCCAGGGCGCTCGGGGCGCGGCCTCAGGAGAGCGTGTGGGCCAGGGCCAGGTCCAGCGCCTCGACGACCAGGGCCAGGCAGGCCGCCAGCAGGGCCAGGCGACCGGCGTGGCAGAACAGCCTTGAGGTGATGACGAAACCCATCGGGATCATGGCTGTGCTCCGGGACAGGGCAAGGGGGAAGGGCTCAGTGGGCGGGGCGGTGCAGGGGACGCAGATCCGGCAGGGCAACGGAGAAGGCGGGGGATCCGTGGCGGGTGAGGGGCCAGCGCCGCACCCAGCAGCTGTCAGTCTCCTCGTCGATGCTGATCACCTGGTAGGTGCCGCCCTGGCGGCTGCCCAGTGCCACGAAGCTGCCGGGATGCAGGGCTGCTGACGGATGGGATGGGGGGTGAGGCATGGATGGACCACGCAGGTGCCCTCAACGTAACAGAAGGTTGCGAATTGGTTGACGATTCGCCCTGCCGTGTGCATTCCAAAGCACAGGGTCCGAGCCCGAACACACGTAACCCCCCTCGAGCATGACCCGAGGGGGGCTACTTTGCGAAGGCATTGGGGAGTTGATCAATCTCCCCGGCCCCGCGCCTTTGGTTTAGATCGGCAGCAACGGCGACAGCGGTACGCCGTACAAAGCTTCACTCGTCGTCGTCGGAGCCGCCCACGGGCACCAGCCGGATCGCCTTGCGACCGAGCTTGATCTCGAATTCATCGCCCGGCTCGAGGCCCAGCATCGCGGTGTAGGCCTTGCCCACCAGCAGGTTGCCGTTGAACTGGACCTTGGCGGTATAGCCGAGCTTGCGGCCGGCCTTGGTGGCCGTCTTGCCGACGCCGTCGCCGAGGTTGATTCCCTTGGCATCCAGAAGGGCTTCGTAGAAGGCCGTGAAGTTCAGGCGCTCGTTGCCGTCCTTCTTGGTGCTCACGTAGCCGCAGCTGCGCACCAGGTCGGACTTCGAAGCATCGCCCAGCTCTTTCACCTTGGCGAGCAGATCGGCACCTTTGAGCATGATGCAATGGCGGTTGGTATTGCCTGAAATTCTACAACTTGGGCCTGCGATCGCCAGTCGGGTCAGGTTCAGCTCTTCGGCGGACCGTCAACCCGATACTGCACCTGCTGGGGGAAGGGGATCTCGATGCCCCTTTCCTGGAATGCCCTCCAGACAGCAGCCTGGACTTCGCTGCAGATCGACACGTTATCCATCGGGTTGGCGATCCAGAAGCGCAGGGCGTAGCTGATCGAGGATTCTCCGTATCCGAGCAGCAGGGCCTTTGGTGCCGGGGAGGGCAGAACGTGAGGCTGGCTTAGGGCGATGTCCTCCAGCAGGGCGATCACGTCATTGGGATCGTGGTGGTAGGCGGCACTCACCAGCACCTGGGTGCGGCGCAGGGTGTCGCTGCCCGTGTAGGTCACGGTGGTGGTGGTGAAGAACATCTGATTGGGGATCACCAGTTCGGCGTTGTCCCGATTGCGCCAGAGCACGGCGGCCCGCAGCCCGAGGCTGCGCACCTCGCAGGAATCGCCTTCAATGACCAGAACTTCACCGGGCCGTACCGATCCCTCACACAGCAGCCAAAGGCCGCTGACGAAATTGGAGAAGACTTCCTTGATGCCGAATCCCAGGCCCACCGAGAGGCCACCAGCCACCGCCAGGATCGCGGTGCGATTGAAGCCCACGTGATCGAGGGCCCAGACGATGCCGATGGCCACCACCACGTAGCGAATCATCAGGGCCAGGGCCCGGCGGCTGCCGTTGCTGATGCCCACGCCGCGCTGCACCAGCCAGGCCAACCCCTGGGCCGGGGGGCCCGTGCCCATGGCCAGCACATAGACGATCACCACCGCCATGAAGAAGCTCCCCAGGGTCACCTCCGAGCCGAACCATTCGCCCAGGGGAATCAGGGCCAGATCCTGCGGGTTGTCGAACACCCGGATCACCAGCAGGGTGGCGACCAGCAGGTAAGCGGGGCGGATCAGGCGTGTCTCCAGCAACTGCAACTGCTGCTGCTGGATGAAACGGCCCAGCAGCTGGCGCACGCCCCCCAGACCCAGCCAGCCCAGGTAGAGAAGCAGTCCCAGCAGCACCAGGCCGTTGGGAAGGCCAGCCAACCCCAGGACCAGCGCCAACAGACCCAGCAGGAGGGGGATCACGACGTCGGATCGCCGCGCCAGGGGAAAGCGGGGGGCCAACCTCCGGCGCAACGCCCCCTGGCCCAGGAACACCAGCAGCAGCACCAACACCTGCACGCGCACCTCGATGCGCTGCAGGTAGCCGAACCAGCCGGCGATCTCCATCAGCAGCAGGTTCATCGGGACCTCCCGTCGCTGAGGAGCTCGATCAGGCCGTTGAGGGCGTCCTGCTGGCTGAGGTCGTCGAAGAGAAAGCGGGTGAGCAGGGCCTGCCAGGCTTCGCGCTGCTCCTTGCTGCTTCCCTCGATCAGCCGGATCGTCGAGCGCTGCAGCGATTGCTGCCGGCCCTCCACCATGGAGGCCACCACGGAGGAACTGCGCACCGGAGGCGCCACCTCCCGGTTCACCGGCAGCACGTACTGGCTGCGCAGGACGATGTCCCGCTGGTGCAGGGGGCTGACGGCGAAGCGAGCCAGGGCCATGGCCAGCTGGCGCTGGACAGGACTGGAGTTGACCCCGAAGGCCAGCACCCGCTCCCGGGTGATCGGGCTGGCGCCCCCCAAGGGCCCTGAGGGCAGGGGGGCCACGCCCAGGTTCTGGCCCAGGACTGCCTTGACGCGGGTCAGGTTGATGCTGCGGCAGGGAATCCAGTCGAGGGTCCCGGCGGTCAGTTCCCTGAGCAGTTCCGCCTCGGTGGGGAAGAAGGTGACGTGCTGCTGCTGATCCGCCTGGCGCAGCCACCGCAGCCAGCGCGCCAGGTCCTGCCGGTTCCCAGGTGTCACCGGCTCCTTGCCCAGCAAGCTGCTGAGGGCGTCGATCGCCCCGAGGGGGCCCAGGGTCCAGGCCAGGCTGATCGCATCCAGGGAGAGCCCCACCTCCATCCCCTTGGCACTGAAGGCCAGCAGCTCATCGAGGGTGGCGGGGCTGCGCCGTATGCGCCGCCGATCGAAACAGGCGACCTGGGGCTGAAGCTCCATGGGGAGGCCGTTCAACGTCCCATCCGAGCGCCGTACCCGCAGCACCGACCCCCCATCCAGCTGAGCCAGCAGGGCGGGCGAGAACCTCACGGTGTCGATGAGCCTGTCCCTGGCCAGATCACGGGCGGTGGACTCGTTCACCAGCAGCAGATCCGGGCTCAGGCCGGTGCTGTTGCGCAGACGCAGTTCGGTGGGCAGTCGCTCCTCAGGGAACACCTCCACCTGGAGCCGGACCTTCGGCTGCAGGGTGCGGAACGTGCTCTGCAGCATGGCCGTACGTGAGCGGATCTCCTTCTGCAGTTCGCCGTCGATGGCGTCTCCACTGACACCGACCGCGATGTAAAGGGTGCCCTCGAGGGGGCGCAGGATCGGCTGCAGCGGCCGCCCCCGGCAGCCCCCCAGGGAGGCCAGCAAGGGGATCGCCAGGCCCGCCGCCAGCACCCGGATGGAGGCCCGCCGTCGGCCGTGGCCGGGCGGGGTGGGGGAGCGGCGGTGGGGAGAGATCACATGGGGAGGTTAGGGGCCTTCCCCGCGCCGGGCCCGCAGGGCCAGCACGGTGGGGCCGACCCAGTAGGCCCCCGGATCCAGGCGCGCCCTGGCCATGGCCGCGGCCGCAGCGGCGGCCTCCTCGGCCGACCAGTGCCCCTGGCGGATCAGTTCCTGCCCGTAAAGGGTGACGAAACGCTCCAGCCACTGGGCCCAGGGGTCGCCGTTCCGGCCCAGCACCGGCAGGGGCAGCAGTTCCTCGATGCCGAAACCCCGGGCCGCCAGGAGGCTGGGCAGGCGCCGATTGACATCCGGATCGCCGCCGGCGCCGCGGAAGCTGGCGATGGCGGCATCACGGAAGCGGGCGATCGCGGCGCCATCGGGATGGAGGCCGAAGGTGTTCCAGTGGACGTATTCCTGGGCCACCAGGACCCCGCCGGGCCGCAGGCTGGTGGTCACCAGATCCAGCAGCGGCTCGAGCCGGGGCAGGAACATGGCCAGCCAGCGGCACCAGGCCAGATCGAAGTCCCCCGCGCCGAGCCCGGGAGCGCTGGGGCCGGCCGGACCCGTGGCCGCAGGCCCCCCCAGATCCACGGTCCGCACCTCCAGCTGGGGGAAGCCCGCCTGCGCCGCCGCCGCCCGGGCCGCCGCGACGTAGGCCCCACTGCGCTCGAGGGCCAGCACCCTGCCGCCGGGGCCGACGATGCGGGCCAGTTCGAGGGCGCAGAAGCCGGGCCCCGCACCGAGATCGAGCACCCGCTGGCCCGGCCCCAGGCCGGCCCGCTCCCAGGCCGCGATAGCGGCCGGTCGCCAGAGCCCATGCTGCAGGCGCAGCCGCTCCTGCTCCTCCGGTTCCGTCCCCAGGACGTAGCTGTCGGCCGGCGTGTCGCCAGAGCGCATCGGCCGGGAGCCGCTCAGTCCTCGGGGTAGAGCAGTTCGGCCAGTTCGTCGGGGTCCACGTCGTAGACGCGGGCCAGGGTGGTCTCGATCGCGCTGGTCACCACGTCCGGCAGGAAGCGCATCGCGTTCAGGGCGTCGTCGGCGATGTCGTCGGTGAGGAGTTTGTCGCCCCCCAGCTTCTCGTCGTTGATCACGGCCATCACCCAGCTCTGGTAGGCGGTGACGAGATCGGCGAACTCGAGCTCAGGATCGTTCAGATCGAGGGCCATCGGGCGTCTCCAGGGACGGTCGTTGCCCCTGCAGTTTGCCGCTTGGCCGTCAGGATGGCCGGATGGATCAGGAACCCCTGCCATCGGTGGCCTCCCTGCAGGGCACCCTCTTCGACTTCGCCATCGCCGAGCTGGTGCGCCAGCACCGGCAGAGCTTCCCGCCCCTGTGGACGGCGGAGAGCTGGGCCAAGCTGCTCATCTGGCTGGCCCTCAGCTGCGGCTGCTCCGGCGATACCCGGGCCCTGGAGGCCTTCGCGGCGGCCCTGGGTCCGGCGCTCACGGCCCGCATGCGGCGGCTGTTCTTCGAGCGGGAACTCCCCGACCTCAACCTGCGGGTGATGGCCGATCCGGCCGAGCAGCAGGTGCTGCTGCTGCCCCTGGAGCCCGGCGCTGACAGCGATGGGGCGGCGGCGGCCATCGCCCCCGATAGGGTGGCCGCCGCCCTTGAGGCGGTGGGCCTCAGCCCCCTGGTGTCGGACGATCGAGGGCGCTGGCAGTCGCTGGAGGCGCTGGTCGCCGTGCCCTGGCGAAACCGGCAGGGCTGAGGCCGCCGCAGCGGCGCCGCAGGCGCCGGGCCTGGGCGAAGGCGACGCCGACGCCGAGCAGGGGTAGGGGGCCGGGCACCGGCGACGGGGTGAGGGCGAGCAGCTGGCCGTTCACCCCGTCGCCATCGTTGGCCACGTAGATCGTGCCGTCGCGGCCGACGGCCAGGCCCGTGGGGCTGACCAGGTCGTCGAAGATCGTGCGGACGCTGCCATCAAGGCCCAGCTTCAGGATGCTGCCCGACGGGGGACCCCAGAAGTCATCGCTGTACTGGAGCAGGTAGAGCGCATCATCCGGTCCGGCGGCGATGTCGATCAGGTTGCTGAAGCCGCCGGCAAATTTCGTCACCGGGTTGGTGAAGTCGTAGCGGAACACGTCGGCGCTCCCGGGGGCGAAGGGAAAGCCGGAGAGCTGGGTGATGTAGAGCGCCCCGTCGGGGCCGATGGTCATGCCGGTGGGTACGGCCTGGGCAGGGACTTCGGGAAACGGGAAGGGAAAGGGCAGCGGCGGGGTGGTGACGAGCTCCTCCGGGAACACGTTCACCAGCGAGACCTGCTGGGCGCCATCGGCCTTCACCAGGCTGTTGCCGCCGGAATCGGTGACGTAGGTGTCGCCCCCACGCACCACCAGGGCGAAGGGATTGCTGTTGAGATCCTTGCCGTCGGGATTCTGGGTCGCTTCGAAACCGGCGATGTCGGCCAGGGGCGTCAGGCTGCCGGCGGCCAGGTCGATCGCGACCGTCTTGCCGAACAGGGGGCTGCCCGCTCCGGGGATCAGGGTGGGGTTGCCGCCGAAGCCGAAGACGCCGAAGAGCTGGCCGGAGCCGTTGAAGGCGAGGTCCGCCAGGCCCGTTCCCTCGGGGAACAGGGGGGAGGACTGGACCGCCAGGGAGGGCAGGTTGGTGAGCGCCCTGGAATAGATGTTGGTGGTGCGGTCGAACAGACCCACGGCTCCGCTGGTGCCGTAGCAGAGGGTGTTGCCGCTGCCGGCGACGAGGCAGGGGCCGCTGCCGCCCCGGCCCGCCTCGCTGAGCACGAGGTTGCCGTTCGGCGCGATCGTCAGTCCGCGCGGATTCTCCAGCCCCGTCGCCAGGGTCCGGACCCGGTAGGGAGCGGCGTCGGCGGGGGCGGCTGCCGCCAGGAGGCCGGCCCAGGCCCCCAGGGCCAGGCCCAGCAGCCCATGGCCAGGCCGGAGCGGGCGTTGGCGGGAGGCGGGTTTCTGCGGCGACGGCGTCATCGGCAAGGCGGTCTGGGGGAGGCGTCAGGCGGCACTCTGCCGATCCTGCGGGCCCCGTCAAGACAGGGACGACACCCGCGGTGGAGGTCGGGCCTCCGTTCTAGGGTCCCTATCCGAGAGGATCCGGGCGCGGATGCGGCTGATCGGCAGCTTCGAGGATCCCGGCTACGTGGCCCTGGCCGATGCGGCGATGGCCTTCTTCGACCGTCGCACCGACCTGCAGCGGCGCGGTGTCGCCTTCGGCTTCGGCAGCGATGGCAACCCCGGCACTGCGGCGGCTGGGGCCCCGGACGCTCCCGGCAAGGTCTCCACCGACATCAGCCTGGTGTGGATCGACCGCTCCGACCCCGAGGCCCAGGGCCTGGCGGACGTGATCATGCGCGGTGTCTCCGCCGGTCTGAAGCGCTACCTGGCCGAGCGGCCCCTGTTCCTCACCTGCTGTCCGGAGCGCTCCCTGTTCGTCAACCCGATCTTCAACCTGCAGCGCTACGCGCCGGGGGAGGGGTTTTACAGCTGGCACTGCGACTGGAACACCAGCGACGAGGCCACCGAGCCCATCCGCCGCGTCCTGGCCTGGATCCTGTACCTCAACACGGTGCCCGACGGCGGCACCGAATTCCACTGGCAGGACCACCACGAGGAGGCCGTCAGGGGCAAGCTGGCGATCTTTCCCGCCAGCCTCTCCCACCTGCACCGGGGCCGCGTCAGCCAGACCCACACCAAGACCATCGCCACGGGCTGGATCAATGTCGGCACGCTGGACGCCTACGTGGCGCGCCTCGCCGCCGGCTGAGGGCCCAGCCCGGTGGTCAGGCCAGGGGCGACGGCACGATCAGCCGCTCCAGCCGGAGCTCCAGCTCTTCGGTGAGCGCCTGCACCGCCCGGCGCCGATCCCGCCGGTAGTCGGCCAGGCGCCCGTCCACCTCAATGGGCCGATCGATGCTGATTCGCACCCGCCGCCGCCCCAGCCGGGGGCGCTGGTTGGCCGCATGGCCCTGGATGCGGCACTGGGTGTCCCAGAGGAGCAGCAGGGTGTCGGCGAACCGCTCCTGGCTCGGCCGCTCCCGCACATAGCTGCCGCTCACCGCGACGAAGGACTCCACCACCCGCATGTGCCACAGCTGGGCCGCCGTCTCCTCCGCCAGCCGGTCGGCCAGGGCCAGGGCCAGGGGGCTGGGGGGCTCGCTGCCGGGGGGCCGGGCGGGATAGAGCCGGTCCCAGCCGGCCTGCTCCAGGCGGCGGCAGCGGTCGGTGAGGCTGCCGCAGGGCTGCATCCCGAAGGACTGCTCCACCCGCCGCAGGGCCAGATCCATCAGACGCTGCAGCCGGGGTCCGAAGCCGGGCTCCGGCTCTGCGGTGTCCACGGCGGCAGCGCACGCCTCGGGCACGGCCAGCTGCACCTTGTCGCGGTAGAAGGCCTCCATCTGCTCGAGCATCCGGTCCCCGAGGCGCACCAGCCGCCCGAGCAACCGTGAGGGGGCGAGGTCGTGGGCGGGGTCGGGGGCCAGGCCGGCCCCTTCCTCCAGGCGGCAGAGCAGGGCCTCGATCGCCCCCCAGACCGGCTCGATGAAGCTGTACTGCAGACCGATCGGCAGCAGGTCCATCCGCTCCCGGCGCCCCGCCTCCGCCAGGTCGGCCGCCGTCCAGAGGGCGAGCTGGGCGGTGCCCGG
Organism: Synechococcus sp. UW140; assembly: GCA_943367705.1. GTDB lineage: Bacteria > Cyanobacteriota > Cyanobacteriia > PCC-6307 > Cyanobiaceae > Cyanobium. The sequence continues at coordinate 277,880 of CALRJV020000001.1, read as the reverse complement.
CTCCAGGGGGCTGAGGCGTTCGTTGTGGCCGTTGGTGGCCCCCTCCGGCGCCAGGGCGAAGGGATGGGGCCCCTCCAGCAGCAGCTTCCGGGCCGTCCGCAGGGCGGGCAGATCGAGCTTGCTGCGCTGGATCGAGGCGCCCCCCAGGTGGGTGAAGATCCACCCCATCGCCGGCCCGGCCCAGAGGGGGATGCCGCGGTCGAACAGGAACTGGCCGGTGGGCGCCGGATCGAAGCGCAGGCCCTGCCGGCGGCCCTCCCGGGCCAGCTCCACCCACAGCAGCCGGGCCATGCTCAGGGGATCGTCGAGGCTCGGGTGCCGGAAGGCGAGCAGCAGCCGGCTCTCCCCGGCCTGGAAGGAATGCATCGCCTCCACGAGCGTGGCCATGCCCTCCACCTCCACCGCCGTGATCCCGCAGCGCCAGCGCAGCCAGAGCGGCAGCACCAGCCGGCCCAGCGCCAGCACCCGGCCATCCAGGCGGGGCGGCAGGAACTCCAGCGGCGGGGCGGTGGCCATCGGCGGAGGTTAGGCGGGCTGCCGGGGGCGGGCTGTGTCCAGGGTCAGCCCTTGGCCCAGGGTCAGTCTCAGCGCCATTCGAGGGGGGTGATCGGCCCGTCGCCCCGCTTCACCCCCAGCCGGATCGGCCGGGGCGGACCCTGCGCCGGCAGGGTCACCTCCACCCAGAGCTGCTCGCCGGCCGGGCGGCGGGAGGGATCGGCCACCCCGGGCGGGATGAAGTAGGCCACCGAGGGCCCCAGGCGCCAGCCTTCGCCCTGCGGTGTCGCCGCAAGGCTCTGGGAGCGGGGGGTGGCGTCCGTGGCCAGGGCGGCTCGCACCCGGTCGGCCTCGGCCCGCAGCACCAGCCGCTCCCCCGACCAGGGCCTGGACTGGCCGGCCGGCACCTCGGGGGCCGGCACCAGCAGGGCCAGGTTCACGTAGCGCCCCCGGATCGGCAGGTGGGGATCCACCGGCTCGCTCAGGATCCAGCCCCGGGGCCGGGTGGCCCGATCCAGCAGCAGCTGGCCCCCCAGGCTCAGCAGCAGGCCGCCCTGCAGCAGGGCCACCAGCAGACCGCGCCCCGGCCCGGGGATCATGGGGTCCCCCTGGCGATGGCCCGGGCCACAAGCCGGCGGCGCAGCAGTTCCAGGCCCCAGCTGCCGCCGAGGAACAGCACCCCCAGGCCGATCAGGCTGGCGGAGCGCCCCAGGCTGTCCATCACCTGGGACACGTAGAAGGCCAGCACGTCGATGGCGATCAGGGCGGCGCCGAGGTTGACCCGCTCGGAGCGGCCCTCCATCACGCCCCAGGCCACCAGGAGCAGGCCGCCGATCGCCCACCACAGATAGGTGAACACGCCGGCGCCCTGGTGGGTGGACCAGGCCAGCGCCGCCCCCGGCAGCAGCCAGCCGATCGCCGCTGCCAGGGGCCAGGCGCGCCGGCCCCGCAGGCGCAGGCCCAGCAGCAGGGGGCCCCCCAGGGCGACGGCCCAGCCGACCAGCGCCAGGGGCAGCGGCAGGGCGGCGGTGGTGGGGCCCCCGTGGCTGAGCAGTTGCCAGAGCAGGCCCGCCGGCCACAGCCCCAGGCCGCCGAGCCAGAGCAGCACCCGCCGCGACGCCGGTGCCGGGCCTGCCCCCGCCGGCGCCGCCAGATAACAGAGGCTGAGCAGCACCAGCCCCGCCGCCGGCGCCAGCACGGCCGTCGGATCCCCGGATCCTTGCTGCAGCCCCTCGCTGGCGGCGTCGACGGCCCGCTGCCATTCACTGAGCAGCCAGGCCGGCCCCAGCAGGGCCAGCAGCGCCAGCTGGGGCCATTGCCGCAGCAGCACCCAGCCCAGGCCCCCGCCGATGGCCCAGAGCAGCAGCCCCAGGGGCCATTGGGCCTCGAGGTGGAACAGCTGGCCGGCCAGGAACAGTCCCGCCCCCAGGGTCACCGTGCCGACGCCGTGCAGGCTCACCGCCAGGGGCGGGAAGCGGCTCTCCACGGCGGCGGCGCCCCCGTGCAGACCCACCACCAGGACCAGCAGCAGGCCGAAGCGCTGGCCGGGCCCGAGGGCCGCCCAGTGGGTGGAGACGAACAGCAGCAGCCCGGCCGCCACCAGCACGCCCCCGAGGGCGACCGCCACCAGCACCGGCACCCGCAGCCGCGGGCGGCCGGGCTGGGCCCGCTCCCAGGCCCGGATGGCCTCGGCGCCGGCGTAGTCGATCAGGCCGGCCTGCCGCCAACGCTCCAGCCGTGATTCCCAGCCCTCAGCCATGGGTCCAGGCTAGGAGTGGCCCCCCTTTTGCGACCATGGGCCCACTGCCCCAGGCCCCCCGTGTCCGCCGAGCCCCTCTCCAAGACCTACGACCCGGCCGCCACCGAGGCGCGCTGGCAGGCGGCCTGGGAGGAGGCCGGCGCCTTCCACCCCGACCCCACGGCGCCCGGAGAACCCTTCGCGGTGGTGATCCCGCCGCCGAACGTGACCGGCAGCCTGCACATGGGCCACGGCTTCGAGACGGCCCTGATCGACACGATCGTGCGCTTCCAGCGCCTGCAGGGCAGGAACGTGCTGTGCCTGCCCGGCACCGACCACGCCTCGATCGCGGTGCAGACGCTGCTGGAGAAGCAGATCAAGGCCGAAGGCGGCAGCAAGGACGACCTGGGCCGCGACGCCTTCCTGGAGCGGGCCTGGGCCTGGAAGGGGGAGAGCGGCGGCACGATCGTGGGCCAGCTGCGCCGGCTGGGCTACTCCGTCGACTGGCGCCGGGAGCGCTTCACCCTCGATCCGGGCCTGAGCGCGGCGGTGGTGGAGGCCTTCGTGCGCCTGCACGAGCAGGGGCTGATCTACCGCGGCGAATACCTGGTGAACTGGTGCCCGGCCTCGGGATCAGCGGTGAGCGATCTGGAGGTGGAGATGAAGGAGATGGAGGGGCACCTCTGGCACTTCCGCTATCCGCTCAGCGGCGGCCCGGCCGCCGATGGCACCGACCATCTGGTGGTGGCCACCACCCGCCCCGAGACCCTGCTGGGCGACACCGGCGTGGCGGTGCACCCCACCGACCCGCGCTACGCCGCCCTGGTGGGGCAGACGATCACCCTGCCCCTGGTGGGACGGCAGATCCCGATCGTGGCGGATGAGCACGTGGACCCGGCCTTCGGAACGGGCTGCGTCAAGGTGACTCCCGCCCACGACCCCAACGACTTCGCCATCGGCAGCCGCCACGGCCTGCCCCTGATCACGGTGATGGCCAAGGACGGCAGCATGAACGCGGCGGCCGGCCGCTTCGCCGGCCTGGACCGCTTCGAGGCCCGCAAGGCGGTGGTGGCGGCGATGGAGGCGGAGGGGTTCCTGGTGAAGGTGGGGCCCCACCGCCACAGCGTGCCTTTTTCGGATCGCGGCAAAGTGCCGGTGGAGCCGCTGCTCTCCACCCAGTGGTTCGCCCGTGCCGAGCCGCTGGCGGCCCGCTGCCGCGAGGCCCTCGATCGCGGCGCGCCCCGCTTCGTGCCCGAGCGCTGGGAGAAGGTCTACCGCGACTGGCTCACCGACATCCGCGACTGGTGCATCAGCCGCCAGCTCTGGTGGGGCCACCGCATCCCCGCCTGGTTCGTGGTCAGCGAGACCGGCGGCGTGATCACCGAGGCCACGCCCTACGTGGTCGCCCGTGACGGGGCGGAGGCCGCCGCCAGGGCGGAGGCCCAGTTCGGTGCGGCGTCCCGTGCCGCCGGCCGGGAGCTGCAGCTGGAGCAGGACCCGGACGTGCTCGACACCTGGTTCTCCAGCGGCCTGTGGCCCTTCTCCACCCTGGGCTGGCCCGGGGATGGGGGCGCCGATGAGCCCGCCGATCTGGCCCGCTGGTACCCCACCAGCGTGCTGGTGACGGGCTTCGACATCATCTTTTTCTGGGTGGCCCGCATGACGATGCTGGCCGGCGCCATGCAGCCCCTCGGCGCCGGCAAGGCCTGGATGCCCTTCGCCGACGTGATGATCCACGGCCTGGTGCGGGACGAGAACAACCGCAAGATGAGCAAGAGCGCCGGCAACGGTATCGATCCGCTGCCGCTGATCGAGCGCTACGGCGCCGATGCCCTGCGCTTCGCCCTGGTGCGGGAGGTGGCCGGCGCCGGCCAGGACATCCGCCTCGACTACGACCGCAACGACGGCAGCTCCGCCACGGTGGAGGCGGCGCGCAACTTCGCCAACAAGCTCTGGAACGCCACCCGCTTCGCCCTGATGAACCTGGGCGGTGAAACGCCCGCCAGCCTGGGGGCCCCTGATCCCGCGCAGCTGCAGCTCGCCGACCGCTGGATCCTGTCGCGGCTGGAGCGGGTGAAGCGCGAGACGGCCGAGCGCTACGCCAGCTACGGCCTGGGGGAAGCCGCCAAGGGGCTCTACGAGTTCGCCTGGAACGAGGTCTGCGACTGGACGATCGAGCTGCTCAAACGGCGTCTCAACCCGCGGCCCGCCGTCGAAGGCGAGCCCCTCACCGCCGAGGTGCTGGCCGACCAGCGGGTGGCCCGTCAGGTGCTGGCCAAGGTGCTGGCGGAGCTGCTGGGGCTGCTGCACCCGCTGATGCCCCACCTGAGCGAGGAGCTCTGGCATGGGCTCACCGGTGCCCCCGAGGCCACCTTCCTGGCCTTGCAGCCCTGGCCGGCGGCGGAGCCGGCCGCCCTCGATGAAGGTCTGGAGGCGTCGTTCGCCGAGCTGATCGAGGCGATCCGGGTGGTGCGCAACCTGCGCGCCGTGGCGGGCCTGAAGCCCTCCCAGGGGGCACCGGTGCTGTTCATCACCGGCCGCGAGCAGTTGGCGGCGGTGCTGCGGGAGGGCAGCGACGACATCACCACCCTCACCCGCGCCGAGAGCGTGACCGTGCTCGATCCGGCGGCGGCGGCAGCCCGTCCGGCGGCCCGGGCCCTGGCTGCGGTGAGCGGCGAGCTGCAGGTGCTGCTGCCCCTGGAGGGCCTGGTCGACCTCGATGCCCTGCGCGCCCGCCTGGAGAAGGACATCGCCAAGGCCACCAAGGAGATCAGCGGCCTGGCCGGCCGCCTCGCCAACCCCAACTTCGCCGGCAAGGCGCCGCCGGAGGTGGTGGCCGAGTGCAAAGCCAACCTGGCCGAAGCCGAGGCCCAGGCGGCCCTGGCGCGGCAGCGGCTGGCGGACCTGGGCTGAGGGCTGTTAACGACCCCATAAGCCGCCGTTAATGGTGGCGGGCGGCGGCTGGATGAGGGTTCTCCTGTGTCCCTCGCCGACCATCGCCTTGCCTTCCCCCACCGCGCTCCGGTCCCTGTTCTCCCTGCTGGAGGATTCCACCGTTTTCCGCCGCTCCTCCAGCCCGGAGATCCCTTCGGTGGCGCCGCTCCTGACCAAGGGGGCGCGCAAGGTTTCCGCCGGTCCGCTCGGGTTTGCCGGTTCCGGGTCACCCAGCTTCATCAGCGACCGCGACGACGAGCGCGATGACGACCGCGATGACGTTCGCTTCGGCCGTGGTGGTGGCCAGGGCCGCGACGGTGACCGGGGCCGAGATGACGACGGCGACGACCGTGGCGGGCGCGGCAAGCCCCCGGCACCGGCCAATCCCCTGCTGGCCAGCATCGACCTCTCGCCGGTGCCTCCCGCCCCCGGTGCCGCTCCCACCGAGCAGTTCCAGACGGAGATCTCCGCCTACGTGACCGTGGGCGGCAAGCTGTTCATCCTCTCCTCCGGCGGTGGCAGCACCCTGCAGGTGACCGATGCCACCGACCCCACGGCCCCCAAGGCGCCGCAGAGGGTCTCCTTCGGGCCCTACAACAGCCAGTCGGTGGCCACCCACGACAACCTCGTGGCCGTCGCCCTGTCCCCCAGCGACTACGCCACCAACGCCGGCAAGGGGCTGGTGCGCTTCTACCGGATCGATAAGTCCGGTGCCCTCACCCTGGTGAAGGACGTGGAGGTGGGATACCTCCCCGATGGCATCGCCTTCACGGACGACGGCAAGAAGCTGGTGATCGCCAACGAAGGGGAGCCGATCGCCAACTATGCGATCGATCGCCCCGGCAGCATCGGCATCATCGACATCAAGGGCAAGTCAGGCAAGGAGTCCTTTACCTATACCGACCTGGGCTTCGCTGGGCTGACCCTGCCCACCGGGATCCGCATCTCCGGGCCGGCCGGCACCACCCAGGCCACCGACATCGAGCCCGAGTACGTCTCGATCCTGGGGGACACCGCCTACGTGACCCTGCAGGAGAACAACGGTGTCGCCAAGGTCAACCTCAAGACCAACACGATCGAAACGATCTTCGCCCTCGGCAGCGTCGACTTCAGCACCCAGCTCGTCGACATCAATGACCGGGACGGTGCGGGCAACACGCCCCTGATCAAGCCGGTCCTGGGCAACAACGTGCTGGGCCTGCGGATGCCGGATGGGGTGGCCGCCTTCAGCACCAAGGGCAAGGAGTACTTCATCACCGCCAACGAGGGCGACGGCCGCGAGTACGGCACCGCCGGAACCCCTGGCTACTACCTCGATGAAACCCGGCGCCTGGGTCGCCTCAAGACCCTCAGCGAAGACACCACCGCCCCCTTCACCGCCTTCGGCAGCCGCAGCGTCAGCATCTTCGATGCCGGCACGGGTGCCCTCGTCTGGGACAGCGGCAACACCCTGCAGACCATCGCCATCGCCGCCGGCGTCTACGACGACACCCGCAGCGACGACAAGGGTGTCGAGCCCGAAGGGGTGGTGGTCAAGCAGCTGAACGGCCGCACCTACGCGATCGTCAGTGCCGAACGCGGCACCAGCAGCCTGCTGGCGGTGTTCGACATCACCCAGCCGGCCCAGGCCAGCTTCGTCACCAGCACCGTGCTGGCCGGCAGCGTCTCACCCGAGGGTCTGCTGGTGATCGATGCCAAGGACAGCCCCACCAAGCGGGACCTGCTGGTGGTGTCCAACGAGGTGTCCAACACCATGAACATCCTCGATCTCGGCGCCCTGATCGCCGCCCCTCCGGTGGGCGGCGTCGGCACCTTCACCGCCACCATGCTCAAGGACGTGGCCGGTGGTGCGGAGCTGTCGATCTCCAGCCTGATCACCAACGGTGAGTTCACCAACGGCACCGCGCCGGGCAGCGTCTACGTGCCCCCGGGCATCTTCGATGGCCAGGGTGCCTTCAGCAATGGCGATGGCACCTACACCCTGCTGGTCAACCACGAGGTCGGCGCCAGCGCCGGTTACGCCTACACCGCCGAGGGCCTCAACGCCTCGGTCACCGGCTCCCGCATCAGCCGCCTGATCGTTGACATCGATGCCGACGACAACGCCGCCAACGGCTTCCAGTCGAAGATCCTCAGCGGCGGCCTCGCTTACGACAAGGTGATCGGCGACGACACCAACGGCTTCGATCGCTTCTGCTCCGCCAACCTGGTGGAGGCGAACAGCTTCGGCGCCGGCCGTGGTTTCGCTGATCGCATCTTCCTCACCGGTGAAGAGGTGTTCGGCGGTGGTGGCGGCTCCTTCTATGCCCTCGACACGGCCAACAGCGACCTGCATCAGGTGAAGGCCTTCGGCAAGGGCACCTGGGAATCGGCCACCGCGATCGACACCGGCAGCGCCAACACGGTCGCCGTGCTGCTCTTTGATGACGCCAAGGCCCCCCTGCGGCTCTGGGTCGGCGCCAAGACCGCCGGCGGTTTCCTGGAGCGCAACGGCCTGGCCGAGGCGAACGGCTCGCTGTACACCTTCGTGCCCACGGCCCTGACGGAAACCGGTGTTGATGGCACCCCCGGCCCCGATTCCGACGACCTCAAGGCCCTGGACCTCGGATCCCCCCTGGCCGGCCGCTGGGTGAAGATCGAGAAGCCGGCGGGCAAGGCCAGCTACGCCGATCTGAGCGACGCCGAGATCCGCACCCTCGCCACTGACCTCGGCGCCCTGCAGCTCAGCCGTATCGAGGACGGCGAGGTCAACCCCCTCAACGGCCAGCAGGCGGCCTTCGTCTCCACGGGCACGAAGGACTTCACCAGTGGCGACCTCTACGGCAACGTCTACACCCTGAGCTTCACCGATGCCTTCGGCGCCGATGGCCGCCTGGCCAGCACCGGTGCCAGCAGCCTGCGGCTGATCTATGACGCCGATCGCCTCGCCGATCCCACCACGGGTCTGCGCAACCCCGACAACCTCACCTGGAGTGCCGATGGCTCCCTGTACGTGCAGGAGGACCGGGCCAACGGCGGCGGCCTCGACATCGCCAACGGCAACTTCGGCACCCAGGAAGCCTCGATCTGGAAGCTGAACCCCAGCGGCCCCATCGATCCGATCACGGGTGCGCCCGCGGAGCGCTGGGCCCAGATCGATCGCACGGCCGTTCCCACCGCCTACGGCCAGAGCCAGCCTGGTGTGGTCACCGACCCCACCACCAACGGGGTGGGCAACTGGGAGTCCTCGGGGATCATTGATGTCTCGAGGATCTACGGAACCGCCCCCGGCAGCATGTTCCTGGCCAATATCCAGGCCCACAGCCTCGGCGGCGGCAACATCAACGGCTCCGGGTATCTGGTGGAGGGTGGCCAGATCGACCTGATCCGGCAGACCGTTCCGCTGGTCTGATCCCAGCGACAGGTCCAGCCCCCGGCCCCTCCTGTGAGGGGCCTTTTTCTTTCAGGGCCCTTCGGCTTTCTCTTCCAGCGGCTGCCAGATCAGGGGCCCGAAGCGGGCCACCACGGCCCGCAGGCCATCGAGTTCGCGGCCGCTGCGGCCGCTGAAGCCCAGCACCACCGTGTCCTCGGGCACCGTCCAGTCGACCGGGCGGTCGCCGGCATCGCCGCCGCCGCCGATGCGCTGGCCGTCGCTGCTGCTGAGGAACAGCCGGTCGACGCGGCTGCCGCTGAGGCCCTCGATGCGGCGGATCGTCACCCCCTCCGCCAGCTGCAGCACGCCCCGGTCGCCACCGCCGCCGCCGCCATGGAGCTCCGGCTCGAGGGGATCGCCATCGGTGGCATAGCGCAGCCGGATCTGATCCACCCGCGAGCCGGTGCGCAGGCCCACCTCCACCAGCCGCTGGCGCCGGCGGATCGCGTCGGCCCGCCTGGGGAAGGTGAAGGGGGCGCCGCCGTTGCCCCCCATCGGCAGCTCCTCGGCCAGGGTCACGTTCAGTTCGGGGCTGCCCGCCGCCAGGGACGGCAGCGCCGGGACCTCCAGGGGGGTGGCGGCGGCGGCCCCATAAGCCGCTCGGCAGGAATCGATGGCGCGACGATCGGCGGCGGCGGCGGCGCGCCGTACGGCCAGCGCAGGGTCCGGCGCCACGCCGTAGAGCCGGTACGTTTCCGCCACCCAGTCCATCTGGCGGATCAGCCCCACCAGCTGCTCGCGCTGCTCCAGCAGGCCGGCGCCGGAGGCGTCGCCGCTGAACAGCCGCCGGTTGGCGGCCACCGCCTCAAAGGCGGCGCCGATGGCCGGCACCGTCTCGTAGCCCCGGGTCCGCACCCCGATCAGGGCCGGCTGATCCAGCGGCAGCCGGGCGAAGTCGTGGGCGAAGGGGATCAGGGAGGCGGCGTCGGCCGGCGGCTGGGCCCTGGTGCCGATCACCTGCATGCGGAAGCCGAGGTTCACCGCGGCGCTGCGGGCGACCGACGTCACCGTCTCCACCAGGGCGGGGTTGAGGCTCAGGCCGCCGAGGCCCAGCTCGGCGCCGATCTGCCGCTCCACCAGGCGGGCCTGCTCCCGCGACTGGGCGTAGAAGGTGAACACCCCATGGCACTCGCCGCCCACCTCCGCCGCCGCCACGAAGCCATCGCCGTGCAGGTCCACGAAGGCCTCCAGTTCGGCGGCGCCGGCCGGCACCGCCACCCCCTCCAGCGGCCGGGTCTGGCCCACCTCCAGCGCCGCGCTCACCTGCCGGGCCCACACCACCAGCGAGAGGCTGAAGGCGGTGGTCTTGAGGGAGTCGCGGAACGACCGCTTGGCCCCCAGCAGGCTCAGGGGCCCCAGGCCCACCCCCAGGGCGGTGTCGTTGTGCAGCGAGCGCACCAGCTCCTCGCTGCTGCGGCAGAGCTGCCAGCCCACCGTGCTGCCGCCGCCCGCCGCCAGCACCGTGCCGCCCACGGCCGACTCGAGGGGCTCACCCGGATCGGCGACGCTGTGGCGCCCCCGGAACAGGGCCCCCCGGGCCACCTGCAGGGCCAGCTCCGACGGGTCAGCCATGGCGACACGGACAGAGGAACCAAGCCTAGGCAGGGTCGATACGGTGGCCCCATGGACCCGCTCTGGCTGTCGGATCACCTGCTGAGCTGGCTGCGTTCGCCGCTGGGGGCGGTGGCCTTCGTGCCCCTCTATGCCCTGTGGGTCACCCTGCTGCTGCCGGGGGTCTGGGCCTCGATGCTGGCCGGGGTGCTCTATGGCCCGGTGACGGGCAGCGTGCTGGTGTTCGCCGGGGCCTGCCTGGGGGCCCAGGCGGTGTTCCTGCTGGGGCGCGGCCGCTGGCGGGGCTGGGCCCGCCGCCGCCTGGCCGGGGCGCCGCGGCTGCAGGCGGTGGAGCAGGCGGTGTGCCGCCAGGGCCTGGTGCTGGTGCTGCTCACCCGCCTCTCGCCGGCCTTCCCCTTCAGCCTCCTGAACCTCGCCTACGGCCTCAGCGAAGTCAGCCTGCGCGACTACTCGATCGGCCTGATCGGCATCCTCCCCGGCACCGTGCTGTTCTGCGCCCTGGGGGCAGCGGCCGGGGATCCGCGGCGCTTCTCGGCCCTGCTGGCCGGTCCGGCCGATGGCTTCACCTGGGCCCTGCGGCTGCTGGGGGTGGCGGCCACCGTGGCGGTGGTGCTGCTGGTGGGCCGCCAGGTGCGTCTGGCCCTGGAGGAACGCGGGGTAGCCTCCGACGTTGCGATGCAGGCCAGCGATGGTGACGGCCGAGACTCCCCCCCACCCCAGCGCCGGCGCCTGCCCTAATTGCGGCGGCGATCGCCTCACCCCGGTGCGGCGCGTGCGGGTGAGCAAGGCCCGGGTGGCGGCTGAGCTCGCCCACTGCACCAGCTGCGACTTCCTGTTCCTGGCCGATCCCACCTGGCTGGACGTGGCCTACGAGGAGTCCTTCTACGGTGACACCGGCTACGTCGACCGCAACCTGCACGCCTCGCGGCTGCTGCGGCTGTTGCTGGTGATCGGCCGGCTGGGCCGCTTCGGCGCCAGCGAGCCGGGCTGGGACCTGGGCACCGGCCTGGGCATGCTGCCGCGGCTGCTGCGCGACCACGGCTTCGATTTTCACGGCACCGACGCCTATGCGGCCATGGAGCTGATCCGGCCCTTCTGCGGCCCGCCCGGCGATGGGCCGATCGGCTGCAAGACCGCCTTCGAGGTGATCGAGCATGTGCCCTGCACCCCCGACTTCCTTCGCAACGAGGTGGGGGCCACGCCCCTGTTCGTCTTCTCCACCCTGATGCGCCGCGAGGGGGAGATCCCCGGGCCCGACTGGTGGTACTACGCCTTCGGCAACGGCCAGCACATCAGCTTCCACAGCCGCCGCAGCTTCGAGGTGGCCATGGCGCGCGCGGGGATGGATCCCTCCTGGCTGGTCTGCATCGACGGGCCCGTGCATGCGCGGGCCCTGCATCTGATCGCCCCTTCGGCCCGCTGGCGGCGGGCCTTCCGGGTGGCCGGCGCTCTGGTGAACCGGGGCCTCGACGGGCTGCTGCTGCCGTGGCTGGAGCCCCTGGTGGGGTTGCGGACGCGGATCATCCCCGACCACTACCTCGCCATGGAGCGGCTCAGATCTTCCGCAGAGCGTCAGCCTTGTCCTTGAAGTCGCTGAGCAGCAGCTGCAGGTAGGTGACCTTGCGCAGCTTGACATTGGCGGTGAGGGACATGCCCACCTGCAGCGGCAGCACCTTGCCGCTCTTGAGCTTCAGCTGCTGGGAGTTGAGCCGGATGTCCACCGGAAAGCGATAGAAGTTGTGCATCTGATCCGGCGGCAGGGCATCGGAGCCGATGCGCCGCACCGTGCCCTGCAGCACGCCGAAATCGGTGGAGGGGAAGGAGTCGATGCTGATGTCGGCGGCCTTGCCCACCGAAACGAAACCGATTTCTCGGCTGGGCACCTCCACCCGGGCCTCCAGCTTGTCGAAGGGCACCACCTTCATCACCGGCTCGCTGGTCTGGGCGACGAAGCCGCGGGAGCGGGGCTTGAGCTCGAACACCACGCCCGCCTCGGGGGCCGTGATCGCCTGATAGCGGATGTTGACGTTGAGCTCGGTCAGCTTGCTGCGCAGATCCGCCAACTCGCTCTGGATCTCGCGCAGGCCCTGCTGCAGGATCGCCTGCTGGCGCAGCCGGTCGACCCTGGTTTCCTCCAGCTTGCCCTGCACCTCCTGCACCTTGTTGCGCTGGGAGAGGTACTGGAGTTCGGCGGTGGCGCCCTCCTTGTTGAGGGTCTCGAGGCGGCCGAGGACGTCCTTCTCCAGGGTCAGGCCCTGGCGCAGCACCCGCTGCTCGGTGTCGTTGAACTGCAGGTAGCGGTCGAGCTCCACCTGCTTGAGCCGCAGCTGCTGCTGCTTGTACCGGATCGTCTGCAGCAGGCTGCGCTGGCGGTCGATGGTGGCCTCGGTGTCGAGGCGCAGCAGCACCTGGCCCTTCTCCACCCGCTCGCCCTCCTTGACCATCACCGCCTCCACCACGCCGCCGACCGGCATCTGGATGTCCTTGACCACCCCCAGGGGTTCGAGCTTGCCCGGGGCGGTGACGATTTCTTCGGTCTGGGCGAAGGCCAGCCAGCCGAGGCCGAACAGGGTGACCCCCATCAGGGTCCAGGTGATCGAGCGGGCCCAGAAGCGGGACTGCTGCAGCACCACGTCGTCGCTGTCGGTGTGGATGCTGCGCTCGAGGCCGTTCTGGGCCCGCCGCAACAGGCCGGCCGGCGTCGGCAGGGGAGGACGTGCCATCAGCCCGCCTCCTGCTGGCGATACAGCGCGAAATAGCGGCCCTTGAGGGCCATCAGTTCGTCATGGGTGCCGGTCTCGACGATGGCGCCCTGGTGCATCATCACGATCAGGTCGGCGCGGCGGATGGTGGACAAACGGTGGGTGATGAAGAACACGGTGCTCTGGCTCATCGCCTCGCGCAGGTTGTCGCACACCTGGCGTTCGGTGTCGTAGTCGAGGGCGCTGGTGGCCTCGTCCATCACCAGCAACTGGGGCTGGCTGAGGAGGGTGCGGGCGATGGCGATGCGCTGGCGCTGGCCGCCGGAGAGGGAGGCGCCCCGCTCCCCCAGGGGGGTGCTGTAGCCGGCGGAGAGCTCCATGATGAAATCGTGGGCGCCGGCGATGCGCGCGGCCTGCACGATGGCATCGCTGGGGGCCTCCGGGTTGGTGAGGGCGATGTTCTCGCTGATGGTGCCGGAGAAGAGCAGCGGGTCCTGGGGCACGATGCCGATCTGGCGCCGCAGGGAATAGAGCTCCACCTTGTCGATGTCGTAGCCGTCCACGAGGATGCGGCCCTTACTGGGGGCGTAGAGCCTCGGCAGCAGCTTCATCAGGGTGCTCTTGCCGCTGCCGCTCTGGCCCACGACCCCGGTGAAGGTGCCGGGGGGCACGTGGAGGCTGACGTTGCTGAGCACCTCCGGCCCGCCGGGGTTGAAGCGGAAGCTGAGGTTCTCGAACACCACGTCGCCCTTCACAGGCGGCAGGGGGATATGGCCGCGATCGGCTTCGCTGGATTCCTCCGGGGTGTCGACCACGTCGGCGAGGCGCTCGAACGACACCCGCAGCTCCTGGATGTTCTGCCAGATCGAGGAGAGCCGCAGCAGGGGCTGGGTGACGTAGCCGCTGATGATCCGGAAGGCGATCAGCTGGCCCAGGGTCAGCTCCCCCTTGAGCACCAGGGTGGCCCCCACCCAGAGCACCAGCAGCTGGGAGAGCTTCTGGAGCACCGAGCTGGTCTCGTTGAGGAAGGTGCCGGTGATCGTCTTCTCGAAGGTGCGGGAGATGTATTTCGCGTACATCTCCTGCCATTTCCAGCGGCTTACCATCTCCACGTTCTGGGCCTTCACCGTCTGGATGCCGGTGAGCACCTCCACCAGGTGGCTCTGGGTGCGGGCGTTCTCCTCCGCCGCCTGGCGGTACTGGCGCCGGAACAGGGGCGCCCCCAGCAGGGTGAGCCCCACCTGGATCGGCAGCACCGCCAGGGCGATGATCGTCAGCAGCCAGCTGTAGATCGCCATCACGATGATGTAGATCACCGAGAAGGCGGCATCCAGCAGCGTGATCAGGGCCTGGCCCGTCAGGAAGTTGCGGATCTTCTCCAGCTCGGCGATCCGGGTGCCGAGTTCGCCGACGGGGCGCTTGTCGAAGTAGCCGAGCGGCAGCCGCAGCAGGTGGTCGATCACTTCGGCGCCGAGGCGCAGGTCGATGCGGTTGGTGGTGTCGGTGAACAGGAAGGTGCGCAGCGAGCCGATCACCCCCTCCATCAGGGTGACCACCACCAGGGCCATGCCCAGGATCTGCAGCGTGTCGAGGCTGCGCTGGGAGATCACCTTGTCGATGATCACCTGGATCAGCAGGGGGTTGGCCAGGCTGAACAGCTGGACCACGAACGAGGCCAGCAGCACCTGGAGCAACATGCCCCGGTAGCGCTTCAGGGCCGGCCAGAACCAGCCCGGCCCGAAGGTCTGCTCCGGGGTGTCGATGCTGCGCTCCAGCAGCAGCAGCTCCAGACCCTCCGGGTACTGCTCGGCGATCTGGGCGGGGCTCAGCTGCACCCAGCCCTCGGCAGGCGAGGCGAGCCGCAGGCCGGCGGCGTTGCTGGCGGTGGCGATGGCGAAGCCCTCCTTCCACGGCACCAGGCAGGGGGTGATCAGGCGGGTGGCCGAGGCCGCCGGCACCTTGGCGCCGGTGACCAGCAGGCCGAGCATGGCGGCGATCTGGCCGCAGAGCTGCAGATCCGGCGGCTGGCCGCGGCGCATCTTGTCGCGCAGGATCTTGTCCACCGCGTCGCGACGGTAGGGCAGCTCCAGCAGCTTTCCGAGCATCTGGAAGCAGGCCAGGGTCTCCTCCAGCGGACCGTTGCCCCGCACCAGGGTGAGGTTGCGGTCGGCCCGCTCCTGGCCCAGATCGAGGCTGCTGGGCTGGAGGCTGATGGAGGCGTCGGTTCCGGACGCCAGCAGGCCGGCGGCACCTGCAGCAGCGTTGATGGCGGTGTCAGCGCCCGGGCCGATCGGCTCCGGCGACGGGACAGGCTCGGCGGCGGGGGCGAGGGCCACCAGGCGCAACGGCAGTGGCGGGCGGGCCTGGGGCAGGGGCATCGCCGGGTCGAGCACCGAGCCGATCGCCAGGTCGGGAACGTTGGCGCTGGCCAGCAGCAGTTCTTCGCCGTCCCGCAGGGCGACGGCCCCATCCTCCGGCGACACCGCCCGTGCCCGCTGGCGCAGGCGTTCGAGCTTGTCCCGCCACAGGGACGGATCGAAGCGGCCCGCGGCGGCCCCCTCCCGCTGCAGCAGCAGCTGGTGCAGTTCCGCCGTCCAGAGGTGGCGGCCACACCACTGGCGAAGGCCGTCCTCGGCCAGCAACAGCTCGAGCATCAGCGTGTCCGGGATCGCCGTCGCCAGCAGGTCGGAGGCGGCGCTCACCGGCTCGATCCCCTCGGCCCGCAGCAGCGACACCAGCCCCACAACTGCACCGGGCCCGAGCCGCTCGATGGTGAAGGGCCGGCCATCCCGTTCCGCCAGCAGACGGGCATCTCCCTCAAGGATCACCAGCACCCGGTCGCCGATGCTGCCGGCGCTGCTGAGGTCCTCGCCGACGCGGAAGCGGCAGGGCCGGGTCGCCGCCAGCAGGCGCTCCCTGCCGGCGGCGGTGAGGCCGTCGAAGGGGGGCAGGGTGAGCCAGTCGGTGCGCCCGGGGACGGTGGAGGTCATTGCCCCTGCCTCGACCGCAGCCGCAGGGCCACTTCCTGATCCACCCATTCCTCGAACAGCTCCCGCGCCATCCGTTTCTGCATGGCTTCGTCGAAGCTGGCGGAGCGCAGCGTCTCCAGTCGCACCACGAGCCACCAGCGGTCGATGCGCAGGGGCGGGTGCAGCTGGCCCGGGCGGCTGGTGCGCAGCAGTTCGGCCAGGGAGGGATGGGCCTGCAGCAGCGGCACCGGACCCACCACCCCCCGGGTGGAACGCTCCGGCCCCTTGGCGTAGGTGGCGGCCAGCTCGGCGAAGTCGGCTTCCCCCTCGGCGATGCGCAGGTAGAGCTCCCGGGCCAGGGCCCCGTCCTCCACCCGCAGCAGGCTGTAGATCACCTGGTCGAGCTGGTTCTTGCGGGCCAGATAACGCTGCTCGGCCCGGTGCAGGAAGTGTTCCTGGCAGTGGCGCTCGATCCGGGCCGGCAGCTCGGCCTGCCAGAGCACGTCGGCCTCCGACAGCTCATGGCGCTGCAGGTGGGCCTTCAGGTCATCGGCGGAGCGGAGGCCGTGGCTGGCCCCCCACTCCTGCTGGGCCTTCTGGCGCTCCTCCTCCGCCAGGGTCACCCCGGCCACGGCTGTGGCGATCACCGACTGGCGCAGCAGGGGAATCAGCAGCTGGTGGCGGGCCAGGTGGCACCGCAGCTCCCCGGGGATCTCAGGCAGCGGTTCCACGGGCACCGCCACCGGTGGCCCGGAGGGACGCGCGGGCGGATCGAGGCTGATGTCGTGATCCAAGGAAAGGGCGACGGCCACGGGATCGGCTAACACCCGGTCATTCTGGGGCTGAACCGGCCATTCCCGATGTATCGACGGCAGGATCAGGGGGTGGCGGCGGATCGGTCGGTCAGGAGCGCCGCACGATCGGCTCGGCACGCACCACGCTGCCGAGGAGCAGGAACAGCGCCTCGATGCTGCCCACCCGCGTCACTTTCTGGAACCAGGCATTTTCCCCGTAGATCAGCTGAATCAGGGCGGCCTCCGTCTCCTGGGCCGGCATCTGGAAGCTCAGCCCCAGCAGCGGCAGCTGGCGCAGGCGGCCGGAGCGCATCAGGCGCACCGGCAGTTCCAGGTGGAACTGGGGCACCCGCAGCAGGCCCTCGGTGTCCTTCCCTGTGGGGGCGGCGGTGTTGAGCACCAGGCTGGCCCCCTGCTCGGACACGTCGTTGGTGGTGCCCCAGTACTCCTTGCCCCCCAGCTCCAGGCAGGCGGCCAGTTCCAGGGGAAAACGGTCGGCCTGGCGGCGCACCGGCTTGTCGATGCAGGCCAGCAGACAGATGAACATCAGCAGGCCGTTGTAGAGGTTCCAGCCCACCATCAGGCCTTCCCCTTCGAAGACGGACCGGGACCAGCGGATGTCCAGCAGGGGCAGGCCGTAGTTCAGCACCAGCACACCCACGAACAGGAACAGGTAGGTGAGAAAGGGCCAGGCGAAACGCAGATCCAGGATCTGTTTCTGGCTGGTGACGTCCTTGTTGGTCACCAGGCTGCCCACGGAACGGAACGGCCGGAACAGAATCTGTGACAGCCTCCTCAGGGCCGGGAAGCAGAACAGGGCTTCATAGACTTCCGTCCAGAAATGGAAGTAGTGGCCGTTGGTCTGCCAGGAGGGCAGGAAGTAGAGCATGATCACGAACGGCAGTCCGTAGGCCAGGTATTCCACCGGCGGGGCGGCGATCAGGGTGAAGCCGATCAGCATCGACAGCAGCGGAAAAATGATGTAGACGGCGCGAAACAGGGGCGTCAACAGGCTGAGCAGGAGGTTCAGATAGAAGACCTTCTGCCAGAAATCCAGCGTCTTCCAGATCGGCAGTTGCTTGGGAGACGTGAAGATCTGCACATTGCCCTGCATCCAGCGCAGCCGCTGCTCCAGGTAATCGCGGAACGTGCGGGGCACTTCGCCCAGGCTCAGCACCTCATCGAGGTAGATCATGCGCCAGCCGCGGGTGAGCAGGCGGGTGCCCGTCTGACTGTCTTCGACGATGCAGTGGGTGACGTAGCCGCCGATGGCCTCCAAGGCCGAGCGCCGCGCCAGGTAGGAGGTGCCGCAGCAGACCACGGCATTGAAAGGATCCCGGATCACCTGGACGTAGTGGAAGAAATAGTCCATGTCGTCCGGCACCAGCACATCCAGCCCGAGGTTGCGACTGTGAAAATCGGAGTTGAAGTAATGCTGTGGGGTCTGCACCAGGGCCACCTCGGGATCCTGGAAGAAACCCACCGTGCGGTCGAGGAAGCGGCTGAAGGGAATGAAGTCGCAATCGAAGACGGCGATCAGCTCACCCTTGGAATGGGCCAGGGCGTGGTTGAGATTGCCGGCCTTGCGGTGCAGATTGTCGGGCCGGCTCAGATACTGGACCCCCAGCTCGGCGGCCAGGGCGGCAATGGCGGGGCGGTGGCCATCATCGAGAACGTAGATGGTCTTGTTGGCGTACTGGATGTTGCGGCAGGCCATGACGCAGCGCCGGATCAGTCGCTCGGATTCGTTGTAGGTGGGAATCCACAGGTCCACACTGGGCTGCTGTTCCTTGGCCCAGGCCAGCAGCTGGTCCGCCTGGCGTCGCCGTTGCTGGGGCCTGTAGCGGAGGGAGGGATAGAACTGCAGCGCCGATGTCAGCAGGTAGGTGACCTCGCAGAGGAAGAAGACGAGGCTGAAGAACAGGCTGACCGGGTGGGCCGTGTTGATGGTGGTGGCGCGCCAGATGAAGTAGCGGATCGTGAAGATCGACAGCACCACATTCACCAGCAGATAGCTGGAGGGACGCCGCGGCAGCAGGTTCACCCCCAGGCAGATCCCGATCGCCAGGGCCAGGGGCAGCAGCACGTCGACCCACACATCCCGCACCTGCCAGAGCTCCGGCAGGACCCGGAAGCTCAGGGGATTGAGCAGCCCCACCGCCACCACCGACACCTGCAGGTTGGCCAGCAGCACCGCCAGCACCAGGCACCCCGCCGAGAGCAGCAGCACCATCCAAACCCAGGGCGAGATCCTCGAACGGCCCTGGGAATCCGAGAACGCATGCAGGAACTTCATCGCTGGAAGCTGACCTTCGCCGTGAACCCCACGTAGCAGAACTCCCCCGGCGGAGCCGGAAAATCATTGAGGATGCGGATCTTCACCTCGCTTTCCCGGGCCAGGTTGATCGGCACCGGCGTGGGGGCCTCCTCGCCCAGCTGGGTGCGGCCGATGCCGGAGCGGATCCCCACCACTTCACCCCGCAGCTTGTTGCGGCTGCCCACCAGCTCGATCCTGGCCTTGCTGCCCAGGCGGATGCGGTTGAGGTCGTTCTCCGCCACGGTGGTGGTGAGCCAGCGCTGGCTGCAGTCGATCATCTGGATCACCGACTGCATGGCATCGACGGAGTCGCCCCGCTGGGCCCCCAGCTGCCAGATCACCGCCTTGCGAGGGCTGACCAGGCGGGCGCTGCTGCGCTGCTGCCATTCCTTCCGGGCCACGGCCACCTGCTGCTCCAGGCCATTCACCTGGAAGGCCTGGGTGCGCACATCGCCTTCGGCGTTCTCCAGGGCAATGGTGGCCTCCTGGAGCCGCACCACCGGATCGGAGTTGCTGCGGTTGTTGCGCAGGGTCAGTTCGTTGCGGGAGGCCTCCAGCACCGCCGCCTGGCCGGCCAGCTGGGCCTCCAGACCCCGCACCTCCCGGGCGCGCTGCAGCTCGGTGGTGCGGGCCCGGTCGACCACGTTCGCGGCCACGGCACCGGCGCGGAACAGCTCCTCCTGGCGCAGGGTTTCCCTGCGGGCGAAGGCCAGCTCCTTGCGGGCGCGATCCAGGGCGAAGCCCAGGTTGTCGCGGTCGCCCTGGTCGCGGGCCACCTCCAGGTTGCGCTGCTGGCGGGCGTCCTGGGTGAGCCGCTCCACGAGCTTCTGGCGCAGGTCGCGGCGCGTCCGCAGCTCCTGCAGGCGGCCCCGGGCCGTTTCCAGATCCGTCTCGAGGGCCGAGAGGGCATCCCGGGAGGCCCTGGGATTGACGATGATCGCCAGGGTCTGGCCGGGGCGGACCTCCACGCCCGTGCCCACGTTGAGGCTCTCCAGGGTGCCGGTGACCGGACTCCTCAGCACGATCGGGGTGGCATTGATGACCGCGTCGCGGGAGCGGGCGGTGAAGAAGTTGATCACGATGGCCAGGGCCGTGATCAGCAGGCCTGCTGAAATCAGCAGGATGGTGAGATCGGCCCTGCGGGAGCTGGGGATGGCGTCATCGTCATCCGTTCGGGCGATGTCGGGGGCGGCGATGTCAGGGGCGGCGACATCCACGACTTGACCGACCGGTCCAGCGGATTCAGGCTCACTGGCGCCCGCGGTGGATGGGGGCATCCCGACGTTAGATGAACGGATTTCCATTCTATCAGCAGCAAAATTTTTTGCTTGGGTAAGCCCTATCGACGGCTCGTGAATCTGTTCTCAACCAGCTTTGCTGGGGCCGCCCATCTGAGCCGCTCAGCGCTTTTCGAGGGCCGCCTGAATCGTGGTGGTCGCCGCTTTGGGCCGGTTGTCTTCATCAAACGGCAGGGGCCGCTGGGGCAGACCATCCGCCCTCGGCAGGAACGCATTCAGCCAGGTGGTGCGATCACTCAATCCCCAGGTGGTGATCAGCTTCAGCCGCGGCTCCGGCAGGACCGCCGCCAGGAAGGCGCCGTACACCGCCGCCACGGCCCGGTCCCGTTCCGGGATGGCCGCCGGCAGTTCCCGGTCGTTCACGTCCAGTTCGGTCACGAGGATGTCCAGGTCCAGGGCGGCCAGCTCCCGCAGGAAGGCGGGCAGGGTGCGGAAGGTGGTGGGTCCGCTGCCGTTGGCATAGAGATGGGCCTGGAGGCCCACGGCGTTCAGCGGCACGCCGCGCTGCCGCAGCTGCCGCAGGAGCTTCAGGAAGGCCTGGCGTTTGCGCGCCGTCTTGGCGTCATCGCCCTCCAGCCCGTACTCGTTGATCACCAGGGCCACCTTCGGGTCGGCCTGGTGCGCCAGGGTGAGCGCCCGGGCGATGTAGTCGGGGCCCAGCCGCTCCAGCCAGAGGCTGCGGCGCAGGCCCGAGCCGTCGTCGGCGATCGGTTCGTTGACCACGTCCCACGAGGGCAGCTGGCCGCGGTAGTGCCCCACCACCGTGCGGATGTAGGTCGCCATGGCCCGGTCGAGCTCCGCCGGCGGCAGGGCCTTCACCCAGGCCGGCAACTGCTCGTGCCACACCAGGGTGTGGCCCCGCATGGCCAGCCCCTGCGCGCGGGCGAAGGCCAGCAGCCGGTCCGGGGCGCTGAAATCGAAGCTCCCGGGCGTGGCCTCCACCCCATCCCACTTCAGCTCCGACTCGGGCACGATCAGGCCGCTCTGCTCGCTCACCAGGCGACGCAGGCCCGGGTCCCCCAGCTGGTCGTTGGTGACGGCGGTGCCCCAGCGCAGCCCGCGCGCCGCCGCCAGCCCCTGCAAGGTCGGTGACGCTCCCGGGGGCAGGGCCCGGGCCACGCTCCAGCCCAGGGCCGCCACCACGGCGATCACGATCAGTTGCCGACGTCGCATGGACCGGGGCGGGGGGAGGGGCGCCCCCGTCACTCTGGCCGGCTGTCCCGGCGCCGTCATCCAACCGGGACAAACGGCAGGCTCAGGCCGGTTCCGCCGCCAGCAGCGCCCGCAGGCCATCCTCATCCAGCACGCTCACCCCAAGGTCCTGGGCCTTGCTGAGCTTGCTGCCAGCCTCCCCGCCGGCCACCACGTAGCTGGTCTTCCGGCTCACCGAACCGCTCACCTTCCCCCCGGCCGCCTCGATCAGGGCCTGGGCCGCCGAGCGGCTCAGGGAGGGGAGGGTGCCCGTGAGCACGAAGGTGAGTCCCGCCAGGGGCGTCGCCGGCGGCGGCCCCCCATCGCCGCCCCCGTCCGGCTCCGGTGCGGCGGCCAGGGAGAAGCCCAGCTCCCCCAGCCGCTCCAGCAACAGCCGGTTGGCCGGCGTGGCGAACCACTGCCGCAGGGACTGGGCGATCTCGGGGCCGATGCCGAAGACCGCCGTGAGCGGATCGGGGCCCTCGCCGGCTTCGCCTGTCAGGGCGGCAGCCTCCAGCGCGCCGACGCTGGGGAAGGCCCGGGCCAGGGCCTTGGCATTCACCTCCCCCACATGGTGGATGCCGAGGCCGTAGAGCTGGCGGTGCCAGGGCTGTTGCTTCGACGCCTCCAGGGCGGCCACCAGCTTGGCGGCGGAGGTGTCCCCCATCCGCTCCAGGCTCGCCAGCAGGGCGGCATCGAGCCCGTAGAGGCCGGGGATCGACGTCACCAGGCCCCGGTCCACCAGCTGCTCGATCAGCTTGATCCCCAGGCCGTCCACATCGAGGGCCCCCTTGCTCACCCAGTGGCGCAGGGAACCCCGCAGGATGGCGGGGCAGCCGTTGTTGACGCAGCGGGTGGCGGCCTCCCCCTCCTCCCGCACCAGCGCCGAGCCGCACTCCGGGCAGGTGGGGGGCAGCTCCAGCCGCCTGGCCCCCTCCGGCCGCAGCTCGACCAGCACCCGCACCACCTCGGGGATGATCTCGCCCGCCTTGCGCACCACGATCGTGTCGCCGGCGCAGAGATCCAGCTCCGCCAGGCGATCGGCGTTGTGGAGGGTGGCGCGGCTCACGGTGGTGCCGGCCAGGGGCACCGGCTCGAACTCCGCCACCGGCGTGACGACCCCCGTGCGGCCCACCTGGCAGGTGAGGCGCAGCAGGCGGCTGGGGGCCTCCTCGGCGGCGTACTTGAGGGCGATCGCCCAGCGGGGTGCCTTCTGGGTGAAGCCCGCCTCCTCCTGCAGGCGCAGGTCGTCGAGTTTCACCACCACCCCATCGGTGGCATAGGGCAGGCCGCGGCGCTCCTCTTCCCAGCGGTCGCAGAAGGCCTGCACCGCCGCCAGGTCGGGGCAGAGGGCGCAGTGGGGATTGACGCGGAACCCGGCCGCCTTCAGCCACGCCAGGGCCTGCCACTGGCTGCGGGGCACGGCAGGGTCGCCGGGGCCGGCCCGCCAGTCGTCGGGGAGGTGCAGGGTGTAGGCGAAGAACGACAGCCCGCGCGAGGCCACCACCTTCGGGTCCAGCTGCCGCAGGGTGCCGGCACAGGCGTTGCGTGGATTGGCGAAGGGGGCCTCGCCCCGCTCGGTGCGCTCGGCGTTGATGGCGGCGAAGGTGGACTCCGGGATGAAGGCCTCACCGCGCACCTCCACCCAGGCCGGGGGCTGCTCCAGGTCGAGCCGCAGGGGCACGCTGCGGATTGTGCGCACGTTGGCGGTGATCTCCTCGCCCCGCTCCCCGTCCCCCCGGGTGGCGGCCCGCACCAGCACCCCCTGCTCGTAGCTGAGGGCGAGGGCGTTGCCGTCGATCTTGAGTTCGCCCACCATCGCCAGGGCCGGAGGGGGGGATCCCGCCGGCGGCTCCCGGTCGAGCACCCGCAGCAGCCGGGCGTACCAGCCGTCGAGCTCGTCGTGGGAGAAGGCGTTGTCGAGGCTCAGCAGGCCGATCCGGTGGGCCACGCTGGTGAACCCCTCGGCCGGGGCTCCGCCCACCCGGCGGGTGGGGCTGTCGGGCCGGATCAGCGCCGGATCGGCCTCCTCCAGTGCCACGAGCTCCCGGTAGAGCCGGTCATAGACCGGGTCCTCCATCACGGGAGCGTCGAGAACGTAGTAGGCGTGGGCGGCGCGGTTGAGCAGCCGCCGCAGTTCCTCCGCCCGGGCTTGGGCCACGGCTCAGGCGGCCGCCAGCTTGGTGATGCGATCCACCCGCCAGGTCTCCTCCACCTTCACGAAGGTGAAATCGAGGGGCAGCTCCTCCTTGCCGTCGCTCTTCAGCTTGACCGTCAGGATCACCTGGCCCTCCTGCAACCGGGGCCGGCCGGACTTGAGGTTGCGGTACTTGTTGAGCTGCAGCCCGGCCAGGAAGCGGATGAACTGCTGGCGGTTGACGTGGGAGCGGTAGTTGCGGGTGGTGAGTAGGTAGGCCCCGTCCACCTGGCCGGAGGCCACCTGGGTGAAGAACTGCTTGATCAGCGGATTGATGCCCCGGGCGCTGAGCACCAGCCGCACCGCCGAGATGGTCCAGTAGAGCAGCAGGCCCCCGGCCCCCGCCAGCAGGAGCTTGGTGCCGATGTCGCGGGCCAGTCCCCAGTCCATGGTGATCCCATCTGTTCGCAGCGTTGCAGAGTCTGACGGACGACCCCACCAGAATGGGCCCATGCCCCTGGAACCGCTGCTGCCCCTGTTCCACCGGCTCAACCGCGAGCACTTCGACGGCCAGCTCACCCGCCAGGACAGGCCGCTGGTGGACGTGCGCTGGAGCGACGGCCGGCTCACCCGCACCGCCGGGCTCTACCGGCGGGGGCGTCTGGCCGACGGGCATGACCTCTGCGAGATCGTCCTCTCGAGGCCCCTGCTGGAGCCGCTGCCGCGGCAGGCCATCCTGGGCACCCTCTGCCACGAGATGATCCACGCCTGGGTGGACCGGGTGCTGGTGGCGTCGGAGGTCCATGGCCCCCGGTTCCGGGCCCGGATGGAGCAGATCAACCGGGCTCAGGACGATTTCCAGGTGAGCCTGCGGCACCGCTATCCCCTGCCGGTGGCGGCTAGCCGCTGGATCGCCCGCTGTCCGTGCTGCGACAGCCGGACGCCCTACCAGCGCCGCCGGCAGGGCCTGGCCTGCCGGCGCTGCTGCGAGCGCCTCCATGGCGGGCGCTGGGATGCGAGCTGCCTGCTGGTGTTCGAGCCCAACACCGCCTAGGTTCGGGCGCAGGTGTTGGGGCCGATGGCGACGTTTCTGTGGACCCTGGAATGGGGTGGCTTCACCATTGCCCTGGTGGGGATGGGGCGGGAGCACTGGCTGTCGGGCCGGCGCCGCTAAATTGGTCTGATGCATCCGATGGATCAGGGCTACGGCCGCGAACGGGATCCCTGGGATCGCGAGCCCCGCGAGCGTGATGGATGGGAGCGAGAGGCCCGGCGTCCCCGAGGCGGCAGCGATCCCCTCGATCAGCGCGTTGATCGCTGGGTGACGGCCGGCCGCCAGTTTGTAGAGGGGGTGGCGGGCTCGCGGCCGGGGGGCCGCCCCATCGGCCGGGGGACCGACCGTCGGCCCCAGCTGCGGCCCCGGATCGACGAGCTCGGCCGCTGGGTGGAGGGCCGCCTCGACTGGCTGCTCGACGACGGCGACGACTGGCGGGAACCCTGGCAGGAGAGTGACCGCGGCGCCCCCGGGGCTCCGGTGGAAGCACCGGCCCCGGGTCGTTCCCGCCGCCCGATGCTCGAGGCGGTCTCCCGCCGCGGCCGCTCAGGGCCGCCGCCATCGCCTGCCCCGGCCTCGGCTTCCGCCACCGCCCCTCTCTCCGCCCCCGGCTCCGGCGCGGCAGACGACGGCGACTGGCCCGATGACGCCAGCTTCACCCTGCCCCGCTGGCAGCGCCCGGAAGGCTCCGGCGAGCCGGAACCGACCGTTACCCCTCCGGCCGCCGGCCGGCCGCTGCCCCGCTCCAGCCGCCGCCGCGCCTGAGCCGGCGACACCGCCATTTCGGCGGGAAGTAGGCTAGGAGTGGCTTTGTACTTGAAGGGACGTCGGCCATGAGCAGCCTGGTGGTGGTTGGGTTTCCCTCGGTGGCGGAGGCCGACCAGGTGCGGCGCCAGCTGGTGGAGATCCAGAAGGAGGAACTGATCGCCCTTGAGGATGCGGTCGTCGTCGAGGCCGAGCCCGACGGCAAGGTGCGCCTGCACCAGTCGCTCAATCTCACCAAGGCCGGCGCCCTCGGCGGTGGCTTCTGGGGCACCCTCGTGGGCCTGCTGTTCCTCAATCCCCTGCTCGGCGCCGCCGTCGGGGTCGGCCTGGGGGCCGCTTCAGGTTCCCTGTCGGATCTGGGCATCAACGACAACTTCATGCGGGAGGTCGGACAGACCCTTCCCCCCGGCAGTGCGGCCCTCTGCCTGCTGCTGCGCGACGCCACCCCCGACCGGCTGATCGAACGGCTGCGGGTTCATGCGCCCCACGCCAAGCTGCTGCGCACCAACCTCAGCCATACCGACGAGGACCGGCTGCGTCAGATGCTCGAGCAGGCGAGCAAGCAGGCCCAGGCCCTGCGGCTGTCCTGAGCTTCGGGTTGACCCGGAAGCTGCAGCCCCGCTGACGCAGTTCCCTGTTCACCGGCTTCACCAGGTCGCTGGGAACGTCAACGGCCATCTCCTCGGCTGAGATGCTGATCGACGGGGAGCCATTCTGGAGGGCGCTGAGCAGATCGGCCCAGAGGCTCACCATCGTGCGCTGGGCCTGGGGCACCAGTCCGAGCCGCTCGAGGTGCGGGGCACAGCCCTGGTGCAGCCAGAGGCTGGAGTGGTGATGGCCCGGCTGGGGACGCATGGCCAGGCCGGCCGCCAGGGCTTCGGCGGTGGGTTCGCCGCTGCTGCGGCGCAGCCCGGAGGCCACCAGCAGTTTTCCGGTGTGGACGGCGGAGACGCCGTAGCGGCGGCCCAGTTCGGTGAGGGTGAGCCAGTCCCCTCCCGGCGGGGTCTGGGCGCTGTGGCGGGTGGCCATGGTCCGGTTTCGAATGACCGAATCCTGGCCAGGGAGCCTGAAGCGTCAATTCGTCAACAGCAAACCGCCACATGGCGTTACTGAATTGATGAGTCTTTACGAACGGATCCGACCTGGGCCGGCCCCAGCCAGCGCTCCAGCGCCGGGGAGAACACCTCCCGGATCACGGTGAGTTCCCGCCCGTGGCGAAAGAAGCGGTAATGCCGGCTCCAGAAGGGGCCGTCGCATCCGAAACGATCCGCCAGCCAGGGTTCCTGCACCTGGCCGAGGCCATCCACCTCGCGGTACAGCTCCGCCCGTCCCGCCGAGAGGCTGCGCCAGATCGGCAGCCGGCGATCCTGCAGATGGGCCTCCGCCTCGGCCTGGTTCCACCAGCTCTCGGCCCAGCCCAGGGTCTGGGGACCGCAGGTAAGCCACACCTGGCGCCGCAGCAGCGGCTCGGCCAGCTCGGCCACCTCCGCCGGCGCGCCGGCGGAGACCCCCGCTTCGGAGGCCATGGCGATCAGTTCCACCTCTACCGGATGGCCGGTGAGCAGCTGCAGATGGCGCGTCGGGCTGCCGTCCCCGAGCAGCAGCAGCGTCCAGGGGCCGCTCAGTTCACCACCGGCGGGAGGCTGCGGGCGATCGGCGGCACTGGCCTGCCACAGGCATGCGGGGGACGGCAGAAGGCCGCCGGTGGCTTGGTTCATGGCGGGCCGGGGGGCAGGTCAGTAGCCGTTGCTGATCGAGATGCGCCGCACCTCGCCACCCCGTTCGATCATGGCGGCGTCGCCATCGGCGGAGCGCAGCCGCCAGCCGCTGCCCCCGATCGCCTCGCCGACGCTGACGCTGGTGGAGCTCCCCCCCATCTGGAAGATCGCCGAGGCGGGTTGCCCCGCCGAGCCCACCACACCCACCAGTTCGGGAACGGGTCCGCTGGCGGGGGCACCGCTGCGTTCGCCGTAACCGCCGCCCCCGCCACCGGTGGCGGGAGGGGCGGCGGCGGCCAGTTTCGGGCTCACCGGCACCCGCAGGACCGGAGCCCTCGAGCCCTCCGGCTGGGGCAGCTGGGAGAGCTGCTCGATCCAGGGTTCCTCCGGGGGCGGCGGCAGCTGGTCGCCGGCGAGCGGCAGGACGGACGGCCCGCCCGCCAGGCTGGGGCCGACGCCGGCGCCCATCGGGGCCGGGTTGGCCGGGCCGAGGCTGCGCAGCCGCTCCACCAGCAGCAGGCTGCGCTCCTGGCTGAGGGCCTGCTGCATGCGGCTGGAGTGGGTGAGGTACAGCACGGAACTGGCGACGCTGACCATGCAGACCCCGCCCATCGCCGTGAGCAGCAGGGTGTTGCGGTCGTGCCGTGATGGCGCCGCGGCCGGGGTGGCGGGTCGTCCCCGCAGCCGCCGCACCGGGGGGGCAAGGGGCAGGGGCGGCGGTTCCTCGGCCTGGGCGGCCACATCGAGATCGATGGTGGCCTCCGGATCGAAGACCCGGTTCATCATCTGCTCGGCCTTCAACTCCCAGTAGGCACGGGAGGTGGGAATGCCGCGCAGGGGACGCCGGGGGGAGGGGCTCATCTGCAGACCTCGGCGTCAGGCGTGCGTCACTGTAACGATGGTGCCGCGGTCTGACGAGGGGCCGGCTGTCCCCGGCGCCGCTCGAGTTCCAGCCAGAGCAGCAGGGCGTTGACGTCGGCGGGGCTGACCCCGGGGATCCGCGAGGCCTGGCCCAGGCTGCGGGGCTGGATGGCGGCCAGCTTCTCTCGGGCTTCCGCCGAGAGGGTGCCGATGGCGGCGTAGTCGACGTCGGCGGGGATGGCCCGCTCCAGCTGGCGCCGCACCCGCTCGATCTGCTGTTCCTGGCGGGCCAGATAGCCGCTGTACTTGATGTCGATCTCGGCGCCGTCGCGCACATCGACCGGCAGATCCGGATCCATGAGCCCCAGCCGCGCCAGATCCTCGCCGTGCAGGCCCGGCCGGCGCATCAGATCGGCCAGGGTGATCGAGCCGTTGATGCCGGCGCCGGTGGCGGCGGCCACGGCGGTGGCGGCGGGATCGGAGGCCTTGAGCCGCATCGTTTCCAGCCGCCGCTTCTCGGCGTCGATGGCGGCCTGCTTCTGCTCAAACAGGCGCCAGCGCCGTTCGTCGATCAGGCCCAGCCGGCGGCCCAGGGGCGTGAGGCGGCGGTCGGCGTTGTCACCGCGCAGCACCAGGCGGTACTCGCTGCGGCTGGTCAGCACCCGGTAGGGCTCCTTGAGGTCCTGGGTGACCAGGTCGTCCACCAGGGTGCCGATGTAGCTCCCTTCCCGGGGAAAATGCACCGGGTCCTGGCCCCCCAGCAGCCGGGCGGCGTTCAGGCCGGCCACCAGCCCCTGGGCGGCGGCCTCCTCGTAGCCGGTGGTGCCGTTGAGCTGGCCCGCCGAGAACAGCCCCCGCACCCGTTTGGTTTCCAGGGAGGGCTGCAGCTGGGTGGCCGGCAGGATGTCGTAGTCCACGGCGTAGGCGGGGCGCAGCATCACGCAGGCCTCCAGCCCGGGCAGGGTGCGCAGCAGGGCCAGCTGCAGGGATTCGGGCAGGCCGGTGGAGAAGCCCTGGACGTACAGCTCGGGCGTGTCGCGCCCCTCCGGCTCCAGGAAGATCTGGTGGCTGTCCTTGTCGGCGAAGCGCACGATCTTGTCCTCGATCGAGGGGCAGTAGCGGGGCCCCTTGCTGTCGATGAAACCGCCGTAGATCGGGGTGAGGTGCAGGTTGTCGCGGATCAGCTGGTGGGTGGCCGCCGTGGTGCGGGTGATGTGGCAGGCCATCTGCTCGCCGCTCACCCGGGCGGTGGGATCGAAGCTGAAGAAGCGGTCGGCGGCGTCGCTGGGCTGCTCCTCCAGCTGGTCGAGGGCCACGCTGCGCCGGTCGACGCGGGCGGGGGTGCCGGTCTTGAGCCGGTCGGTGCGGAACCCCAGGGCCTGCAGGGCTTCGGTGAGCCCCTCGGCGGGCTGTTCGCCGGCCCGGCCCGCCGCCATCGAGCGGTTGCCCACCCAGATGCGGCCCCCCAGGAAGGTGCCGGTGGTGAGGATCACGGCGCCGGCGCCGTAGACGCTGCCGAAGTAGGTGCGCACGCCGATCACCCGGGCCGGCGGGCCCGATGGATCGTTGGGATCGCCCTCCAGCTCCAGCCCCGTGACCATCGCTTCGCGCAGGGCCAGGTTGGGGGTGTGCTGCAGCAGCTGCAGCATCTGGCGGGCGTAGAGGCGTTTGTCGGTCTGGGCCCGCAGCGCCCACACCGCCGGGCCGCGGCTGGCGTTGAGCAGCCGTTTCTGCAGGGCGGTGGCATCGGCCAGCCGGCCGATCACGCCACCGAGGGCATCCACCTCATGGACCAGCTGGCTCTTGGCCGGGCCGCCCACGGCCGGGTTGCAGGGCTGCCAGGCGATGCGGTCGAGGTTGAGCGTGAACAGGGCGGTGGACATCCCCAGCCGGGCGGCGGTGAGGGCCGCCTCGCAGCCGGCATGGCCGCCGCCGACCACGATCAGGTCGAAGCGTTCGGTGGGGTCTGCGCTCAGGGCCATCCCTTGAATGTATGGCGTGGCCGGGGCCGATGGGGTCTGGGGGGCACGGTCCGGCGGCCGATGATGGGGCCCTGCGGCCGAAGCACCCCCCATGCGCACCGCCCTGGTGCTGATCGATCTGATCAACGACCTGATCCACCCCGACGGGGCGATGCCCACCTACGCCGCCGAAGTGCAGCGGCGCGGCGTGCTGGCGGCGGCCAACCAGGCGCTGGAGCGGGCCCGCGCCCGGGGCTGGCCCACCTTCCTGGTGAAGGTGGCCTTCCGAGCCGGCTATCCGGAGCTGCCCGCCCACGCCCCGTTCCTGGGCCGGGCGCGGGAGCTGGGGGGCCTGCGGCTGGGCCAGTGGGGCACGGACTTCCACGCCGATCTGGCGGTGGAGCCCGGCGACCCGGTGCTGGTGAAGCACCGGCTGAGCCCCTTCCACGGCACCGCCCTGGCGACGCTGCTGCGGGCCGCCGGGATCGAGCGGCTGCTGCTGGGGGGTGTCGGCACCGCCTGGGCGCTGCAGGCGGCGGTCCGGGAGGCCCACGACCAGGACTTCCGGGTGGTGCTGGTGGAGGACGCCTGCGCCGCGACGAGCCCCCAGGAACACGACCAATCCATCGTCCAGCTCTCCCGCCTGGCCGCCGTGGTGCGGGCCGCCGATCTGGCCTGATCGCGCTCAGGGCGCCGGTGGCTGCAGCGAGGCGGCGTAGGCGGGGTCCTCGGTGCCGAACACCCGGTCCCAGAAGGTGAAATAGAGCCCGAAATGGTGGCCGTGGCGGCGGTGGTGCAGGGAGTGGTGGGCGGGGCCGATCAGCCAGCGCCCCAGCCAGTGGTGGGGAAAGCGGAGCGGCAGCACCTCCAGGCCCAGGTGGTTGACCACGGCCCACACCGTCATCGTGGTGAGCACCGCCAGCAGGGTGGCGAAATGCAGGGGAATCAGCATCACAACGGCGATCAGGAACAGGGCCTGGACGATGGCTTCAAGGGGGTCGAAGGCGAAGGAGGTCCAGGGTGTGGGCTGGCGTGATCGGTGGTGGCCCCGGTGCAACCAGGGGAACAGTTTCGGCTGGTGGAACAGCCGGTGGGTGGCGTAGAAATAGGCATCCTGCAGCACCAGCACGGCCAGATAACTGAGTGGCAGGGTCCACCAGCTCTCAGGCCGAATCTGGCCATGCAGCCGGGTGAGACCCTGCTCGTGCAAGGTCATCACCAGGGCGGTGGCCAGGGAGAAGATCGCGGCGGAGATGACGGACAGCTGGATGTCATTGAAAATGGAGACCCTGGCCTCCTGGCGCTGATAGAGAAGCCAGTGGACGAAGCCGGCCATGGCGAGATAACGCGCCAGGATGATGGCGAAAAAGGCGAAAACGTAGAACCAAAAGGAATGATGCTGCACTGATATCTCCATGAGATGATCTCCGCCAGACCTTTTCCACCTGAACACCCGCCTCAACCCTAGGGGGCCTTTCCCTGGTGGGATACGGCGGATATCCCTATGCCGCCAGATTGCGGAAGCGGGTGAACTGCGGTTCGAACAGCAATTTGACGGTGCCGACGGGGCCGTTGCGGTGCTTGGTGACGATGACCTCGGTGATGCCGCGGTCGGCGGTTTCGGGGTTGTAATACTCGTCGCGGTAGATCATCAGCACCAGGTCGGCATCCTGCTCGATCGAGCCCGATTCCCGCAGATCGCTGAGCATGGGGCGCTTGTTGGTGCGGGATTCGACACCGCGGCTGAGCTGGGAGAGGGCGATGACGGGCACGTGCAGTTCGCGGGCCATGCCCTTGAGGCCCCGGGTGATGCGGGAGAGTTCCTGCACGCGGTTGTCGGGGGTGCTGCCCTCCATCAGCTGCAGGTAATCGATCACGATCAGGCCCAGCTCCTTGCCGGTTTCGGCCATCAGGCGCCGGCAGAGGGAGCGCATCTCGAGCACGCCCGAATTGGGCTTGTCGTCGATGAACAGGGGCAGCTGGCCGAGGCTGTGAATACCATTGCCGAGCAGGGGCCACTCCTCCTGCTGCAGGCGGCCGGTGCGCAGGCGGCCGCTCTCGATGCCCACCTCCATCGACAGCAGGCGGTAGGTGAGCTGTTCCTTGCTCATCTCCAGGCTGAACACGCAAACCGGCAGCTGGTGCAGCTGGGCGACGTTCTTGGCGATGTTGAGCACAATCGAGGTCTTGCCCATGGCGGGCCGTCCGGCGACGATGATCAGGTCGCTGCGCTGCAGGCCCTGGGTGATGGCGTCCAGGTCGTAGAAGTTGACCGGGATGCCGGCGACGGCGGTGCCGAGGGAGCGGCTCTCGATCTCGTTGAAGGTGCTGGTGAGGATCTCCGCGGTGGGGGTGAGGCCGGCGGTGGGCTTCTCCTGGCTGATGGCGAAGATCTTCTGCTCGGCCTGATCGAGCACCTGCTCCATGGGCAGGCTCTGGTCGAAGCCGAGGCGGATCACCTCATTGGCGGAGCGGATCAGCTGGCGCCGCAGGTGCTTGTCCATCACCAGGCGCGCCACCTGGTCGATGGAGGCGGTGGAGAGGGTGCGCTCGACCAGTTCGACCAGCCGGGAGCTGCCGCCCACCTTGTCCAGCTGGCCGGTGTCGGCGAGCCAGGCGGCCATGGCCGTGAGGTCGGTGGGCTTGCCCTGGCTGTGCAGCATCAGGGCGGTTCGGTAGATCTCGCGGTGGGCGCCGAGGTAGAAGGCCTCGGGCCGCAGCACGTCGGCGACCCGGCCGATGGCGTCGGGGTCGAGGAGGATGCCGCCGAGCACCGATTCCTCCGCCTCCAGGTTCTGGGGCGGAACCGAATCGGGCAGGGCCTCGAAGCCGGCCTGCTCGTCGCGGCGGGACGCAGGCCTCGGCCCGTCGGGCCGGGGTGGCTCAGAACCAGCCAGGGGCACGCTCACCATGGACGGGACTCCAGAACGCGACTCACGGAACGAACAGCCGGATCGGTCGGGATCGGGCGCCGGTGAGGGAAATCACTCTGGCGCCCGGAGCGGAAACAATCGGTTCGTGGCTGGCCGATCAGTAGCTGACCACTTCCAGGTTGACGTCGGCGACGACCTCGGGATGCAGCTTGACCTGCACCTTGTAGGAGCCGGTGCGGTGGATCTCGGGCACCGTGATGGCGCGGCGGTCGACCTCCTTCTTGGTGGCCGCTTCGATCGCCTCGGCCACGTCACCGTTGGTGACGGTGCCGAAGAGGACGTCATCGCCGCCGGTCTGCTTCTTGACGGTGAAGCGGCCGATGGTGTCGAGGGCGGTGCGGAAGGCAACCGCCTCGGCCTTCAGGGCCGCCTGGCGCTCCGCCTCCTTGGCCCGGCGGTGCTCCACCTGGCGCAGCACCGCGGCGGTGACGGCCAGGGCCTTGCCGGTGGGCAGGAGGTAGTTACGGGCGTAGCCGGGCGCGACATCCACCAGATCCCCGTCCTTGCCCAGGGAAAGGATGTCCTCGCTCAGGACCACCTGCACACGCTTCTTGACCATGACAACGCCCCGGCTGAGCCATCTGAAATCCGATTGGCAAGCCTACGACACGGACCCGGTGGGGGCCGCGGCGCGGGGCAGGCGGACCCGGGTGGCCAGGCCCAGGGCGCGCATCAGGCGGATGTGCTGCCAGGTGAGGTCGAACTGGCGGGGGCCGAAGCCGTGGCGGGCCGAATGGGGGTAGGCGTGGTGGTTGTTGTGCCAGCCCTCACCGAAGGTCAGCGCCGCCACCCAGGGGTTGTTCCTCGACTTGTCGCCGCTGTCGTGGACGGATTCGCCCCACATGTGGGTGGCCGAGTTCACCAGCCAGGTGCACTGGTAGACGAGCACCAGGCGCAGGGGGATGCCCCACAGCACCAGGGCCCAGCCGCCGGCACCGGTGACGCTGCCGATCCAGAAGAGCAGCAGGCCCAGGGGCACCTGGAGCAGCAGGAAGCTGTGGTTCAGCCAGCGGTAGTAGGGGTCGGCGGCCAGGTCGCCCGTGAGCCGGGGCACGGCGGCCATGGCGGGAATCTCCTCGAACATCCAGGCCATGTGGGACCACCAGAAGCCCTTGTTGCTGTCGTGGTGATCCGCTTCCGTATCGGAAAACTTGTGGTGGTGGCGGTGCAGACCCACCCAGTCGATCGGGCCGTGCTGGCAGCTGAGGGCGCCGCAGGTGGCGAAGAAGCGCTCCAGCCACTGGGGAACCCGGAAGGAGCGGTGGCTGAGCAGGCGGTGGTAGCCGATGGTGACGCCCAGGCAGGCGGTGACCCAGTACATCACCAGCAGGGCACCGACGGCCTCCAGGCTCCAGAAGCGGGGCAGCAGGGCCACCACCGCCAGGATGTGGATCACGACCATGAAGCCGATCGTGCCCCAGCGGGTGCCCTTGGGCGACACGCCCCGGGGTTCGCCGCGGCGCGGTTCGTGCAGGGCCCGGGCCCTGACGAGGGCATCGGGTCCCTGGTTGATGGTGGCGGGGCGGCGGGTGTGGCGGGCTTTGGTGCCGCCATCGCGGCGGTCGCCGGATGGGGCGCCTGGCTGGATGCCGGGACGGGAGAGGGGGGTGACGGCCATGGAGGACCGGGCTCCTGATGAATGCTTAAGATGGTAGCAATACGAATCCTGATCGAGTGGCGTATCGAGACGAACTCGTATCTGGTCGCGTCGCCTTCGCCCACCTGATCCGCGTCTGGCACGAACGCAACGGCTGGTCCCACCGGGTTCTGCCGATGCTGGCTGAGGCCCTCGACCTGGGTCGGGTTCACAACTCCCAGCTCTCGATGCTGCGCAACGGCAAGCTGGCCTCCCCCGGTCCGGAGGTGTTCCTGGCCCTGGGCAGCGTCAACCTGTGGCTCGATGCCCAGGCCCGCGGGGGCCGGCTGGAGCCGGTCCCGGCCCGCACCCTGCTGGGGGCCCATCCCGAACTCATGGAGGCCCTCTGCAGCTCGGCCCTGCCGGTGCGCGACGAGCAGCAGCGGGTGCTGGGGCCCGGGGCCCTTCTTGAGGTGTTCGTGGGCTTCCGCCAGCCGCCGGCCAGCTTCGATCTGCGCATCAGTGAGGCGGAGGCCGCCGGGCTCAGCGGGGCCCTGGCCCAGCTGCTCACCGCCGGCCGGCCCTGGCGCGACTGCCGCGACCGGCTGATGGCGGCCTATCCGGTGGCCAAGCGTCAGCGGCGGGAGCGCTTCGCTGAGGTGATCGCCGGCCAGCGCGACTACACGGCGGTGGAACTGGACGCCGAGCTGCCCGAGCTGCGCCGCACCCTGGCGGCCCTGGGGGCGGCGGGGGAGGAGGAGCTGGGCCCGGACCGCTTCCTGGACCTGCTGCGTCAGCGGGCCCGCCGGCTCCAGGGGGAGGGCGCCGCCCAGGCACCGGACGACCTGGCGGCCGCCATCCGCCGCGAGATCGGCACGGCCATTCCTCCGGCGGCGGACCCGGTCGAGCTCTGATTCAGGGAGTCAGGCGGCGGCGTCGGCGCGGCGGCCGAAGCCCGGGGCGATGCGCACCTTCCTGGCCAGGCCGAGGGCCCGCAGGGCGCGGATGTGCTGCCAGGTGATGTCGAACTCGAACCAGCGCAGCCCGTGGCGGGCCGAGTGGGGATAGGCGTGGTGGTTGTTGTGCCAGCCCTCGCCGAAGGTCAGCAGGGCCACCCACCAGCAGTTGCGGGAGCGGTCGGGGCAGTCGAAGTTGCGGTAGCCGAAGGCGTGGGTGGCGGAGTTCACCAGCCAGGTGACGTGGTACACGAGCACCAGGCGCAGCGGGATGGCCCAGAGCACCAGCCCCAGGCCGCCGCCATGGACGCCGGCCCAGTTGCCGTACCAGTAGAGGGCGGCCCCCAGGGGCAGCTGCAGCAGCAGGAACCAGCGGTCCAGCCAGCGGTAGAAGGGATCCTTCTCCATGTCGCCGGTGAAACGGTGGATCTCAGTGAGGGCGGGGATTTTGTGCAGCATCCACTCGCTGTGGGCCCACCAGAGGCCGCGGGCGGCGTCGTGGTGGTCGTTGGGCTGGTCGGAGAAGAGATGGTGGTGCCGGTGCAGGCCCACCCATTCGATCGGTCCGCTCTGGCAGGCCAGGGTGCCCATCAGCACCAGCAGCCGCTCCACCCAGCGGGGCGCCTCGAAGCCCCGGTGCGCCACCAGCCGGTGCAGCCCGAGCGTCACCCCCAGCACCGTGGCCCAGTAGAGAACCGCCAGCAGGATCACGCCCTGGAGGCTCCAGAAGCGCGGCAGCAGGGCGAAGACGGCCCCCACGTGGATGGCCAGCATGAAACCGGTGGTGCCGGTCTTGAACTTGCGCTGGTTCGCCGGCAAGGGCGGCCGGGGCCGCTCCATGGCCGCCAGCAGCTGGGCCTTCTTGCGGGAATGGCTGGCGTCCTGCAGGGGAACGCGCACGGTCCGGGCGCTCTGGCCTGATCGGGAGGCTTCGGATCGTGCGACCAAGCGGTTCTCCGGTGAAAGGGCGGGTGGGCTCTGGGGCTCGGCCTCCCATCCTGACCCACGGCAGCGATGGCAGAGTGACCCCTGCTGGCCCCAGGGCTTTGGAGCAGGTCTGTCCCGGCCCCGCCGACTTGGCTGACCCGGCCGACACCGTCGCCGCTGCCCTCGAGCGGCTGGCTCCGGTGGCCGCCGCCCGCACCGCCGCCGTGCGGCCCCGCCTGGCGCGGGTGCTGGACGCCTTCGCCGCCGAACGCCTCGGCGTGCATCACTTCGCCTCGGTCAGCGGCTACGGCCACGGCGACCTGGGCCGGGAGGTGCTGGATCGGGTCTTCGCCCGGGTGCTGCAGGCCGAGGCCGCCGCCGTGCGGCTCCAGTTCGTCAGCGGAACCCACGCCATCACCGCCGCCCTGTTCGGGGTGCTGCGCCCCGGCGACCGGCTGCTGGCCCTCACCGGCCGCCCCTACGACACGCTCGAGGAGGTGATCGGTCTGCGGGGCACGGGCCAGGGGTCCCTGGCCGAGTTCGGCATCACCTACGACGAGCTGCCCCTCACCGCCGACGGCGGGGTGGACGAGGCCGGCCTGGAGGGGGCGCTGGCGGTCCCCACCCGGATGGTGCTGATCCAGCGCAGCTGCGGCTACAGCTGGCGCCCCTCGCTCTCGGTGGCCACCATCGGGCGCCTCTGCGAGCGGGTCAAGGCGCTGCAGCCGGACTGTGTCTGCTTCATCGACAACTGCTACGGGGAGCTGGTGCAGGATCAGGAACCCACCGCCGTGGGGGCCGACCTGATCGCCGGCTCGCTGATCAAGAACCTTGGCGGCACCATCGCCCCCACAGGCGGCTACGTGGCCGGTCGACGGGAGCTGGTGGAGATGGCCTGCTGCCGCCTCACCGCCCCGGGCATCGGCAGTGAGGGCGGCACCGGTTTCGACCAGTACCGCCTGCTGTTCCAGGGGCTGTTCCTGGCCCCCCAGATGGTGGCCGAGGCCCTGATCGGCGCCGATCTGGTGGCCGAGGTGTTCGGGTCGCTGGGGTACCCCGTGAATCCCGCCCCCGGCTGCGAGCGCAGCGACGTGATCCAGGCGGTGCGGCTCGGCCATCCCGACCGGCTGATCGCCGTCTGCCGGGCGTTCCAGGGCTGCTCCCCGGTGGGGGCCTACCTGGATCCGGTGCCAGCCCCCATGCCCGGCTACGCCAGTGACCTGGTGATGGCGGGTGGGACGTTCATCGACGGCAGCACCAGCGAGTTCTCCGCTGACGGTCCGCTGCGGGAGCCCTACGTGCTCTATGCCCAGGGGGGCACCCACCACGGCCATGTGGCCCTGGCCCTGGAGAGGGCCCTGACGGCCCTGGCGCAGGCAGACTGAATCAGCCTCCTCCGCATCCCACCGGCCTTGGCACACTCCTTCCCCGACGACTGCCGCTATTCCGAAAGCCACGAATACGTCCGCCCGGAGGGCGACCTGGTGCGCTTCGGCATCAGTTCCTTCGCCGTGGATCAACTGGGCGACATCGTCTTCGTCGAGTTGCCGGCGGTGGGTGCCCAGTTGGCGCGCGGCACCAGTTTCGGCAGCGTCGAATCGGTCAAGGCGGTGGAGGATCTGATGGCCCCCGTGAGCGGCACGGTGGAGGCCCGCAACGAGGCGGTGCTGGCCAGCCCCGAGGAGCTCCAGAACGATCCCTACGGGGAGGGCTGGCTGCTGCTGGTGCGGCTGGGGGCCCCCGCTGAACTCGACGAGCTGATGGATGCCGCCACCTACGGGGCCAAGGTGCAGGCGGGCTGATTGTCCTTAGGATCCCGCCACCTCCACGCCGAACGCCCGTGTCCGCCTCCTTCCTGGTCCGGCATCTGGGTCCGGATTCCGAGGATCAGCAACGGATGCTGGCGGAGCTCGGCCTCGGTTCCCTCGACCAGCTGGCGGCCGAGGTCGTCCCCGCCGACATCCTGCTGACGGCGGAGGAGGCCGCGGTCGGCCTGCCGCTCCCCTGCCCGGAGGCCCAGGCCCTCGCCGAACTCAGGGCGCTCGCCTCCCGCAACCAGGTGCTGCGCAGCCTCATCGGCCTCGGCTACCACGGCACGTCGACGCCGGCCCTGATCCAGCGCCATGTGCTGGAAAACCCCTGCTGGTACACCGCCTACACCCCTTACCAGGCGGAGATTGCCCAGGGGCGGCTGGAGGCCCTGCTCAACTTCCAGACCCTGGTCAGCGAACTGACGGGGCTGCCGATCGCCAACGCCTCCCTGCTGGATGAGGCCACCGCCGCCGCCGAGGCGATGGCGATGGCGGCGGCGGTCACGACGCGCCGCGGCGCCCGCCGCTTCCTGGTCGATCGGGCCGTCCTGCCCCAGACCCTCGCCGTGCTCCACACCAGGGCCGAGCCCCTGGGGATCGCCATCGAGACCTTCGACGCCGAAGCCGCCGCCACCAGCCCCGAGGCGGCGCTGGGCGAGGACGTCTTCGGCCTGCTGCTGCAGCTGCCCGGCGTTGAGGGCCGGCTCTGGGATCCCGCTCCGCTGCTGGCGGCGGCCCGCTCCGGCGCCGTGATCAGCACGGTGGCCGTGGATCCCCTGGCCCAGGCTTTGCTGGCCCCGGTGGGTGCGCTGGGTGCCGACATCGCCGTCGGCAGCCTGCAGCGCTACGGCGTGCCGATGGGATTCGGGGGGCCCCACGCCGCCTTCTTCGCCACCCGGGAGGAGTTCAAGCGCCAGATCCCCGGCCGCCTGGTGGGCCAGTCGAAGGATGCGGAGGGGAACCCGGCCCTGCGGCTGGCCCTCCAGACCCGGGAGCAGCACATCCGGCGCGACAAGGCCACCAGCAACATCTGCACCGCCCAGGTGCTGCTCGCCGTGATGGCGAGTTTCTATGCGGTCCACCACGGCCCCGATGGCCTGGAGGCCATCGCCCGTCGCCTGCTCGTCCTGCGCCAGGGCCTGGTGCTGGCCCTGGACGCCCTGGGCCTGCCGGCCGATCCGGGCGCCGGCTTCGACACCGTGGTGGTGCGCACCGCTGCGGCCCCCGCCCTGCGCCAGCGGGCCGTGGCCGCCGGCTTCAACCTCCGCTGCGGCGTCCGGGGCGATGACGGCCAGGCCGCCCTGGCCATCAGCCTCGATGAACTCTCCACACCCGAAGAGCTGGCCGCCCTGGTGGGCGCCCTGGCGCCCGATGCCGCCGCTGCCGCCGCCGCCCAGGCGGCCCTGCGCGCAGGCCTGTCCACCCTGGAGGACCGGCCCCTGGCGGAGCTGCTCGACGGCGTGCCCCTGCGGCAGCTCCCCTGGCTGCGTCAGGAGGTGTTCCACCGCTACCGCAGCGAGACCGAACTCCTTCGCTACATCCAGCGCCTGGTGAGCAAGGACCTGTCGCTCGTGCACGGGATGATCCCGCTGGGCAGCTGCACGATGAAGCTGAATGCCGCCGCCGAGCTGGCGCCGGTGAGCTGGCCGGCCTTCGGCCAGATCCATCCCTTCGCCCCCGCCGACCAGACCGCCGGCTACGCCGCCCTGGTGGCCGATCTGGAGACCTGGCTGGGGGCGATCACCGGTTTCGCCGGAGTGTCCATGCAGCCGAACGCCGGCTCCCAGGGCGAGTACGCCGGCCTGATGGTGATCCGGGCCTGGCACCGCAGCCGGGGCGAGGGCCATCGCCAGGTGTGCCTGATCCCCACCAGCGCCCACGGCACCAATCCGGCCAGCGCCGTGATGGCGGGGATGCGGGTGGTGGCGGTGGCCTGCGACGCCCAGGGCAACATCGACATCGCCGACCTGGAGGCCAAGGCCGCCGCCCACGCCGCCGACCTGGCGGCTCTGATGGTCACCTACCCCTCCACCCACGGCGTCTTCGAAACCGGCATCCGCCGCATCTGCCAGGTGGTGCATGAGAACGGCGGCCAGGTGTACCTGGATGGCGCCAACCTCAACGCCCAGGTGGGCCTCTGCAAGCCCGGCCTCTACGGCGCCGACGTCTGCCACCTCAACCTCCACAAGACCTTCTGCATCCCCCATGGCGGCGGCGGCCCCGGGGTGGGGCCGATCGGCGTGGCGGCCCACCTGGTGCCGTTCCTGCCCTCCCACCCCCTGGCCGCGGCGAGCGCCGCCGGCGCGAGCGGCCAGGCCATCGGTCCGGTGTCGGCGGCACCCCTGGGCAGTGCCGGCATCCTGCCGATCAGCTGGATGTACATCCGCATGATGGGCGGCGCGGGTCTGCGCACCGCCAGCCAGGTGGCCCTGCTGGCGGCCAACCTGATCGCCGAGCGTCTCGAGCCCCACTTCCCGGTGCTCTACCGGGGCCGGGGAGGCCGGGTGGCCCATGAGTGCATCCTTGACCTGCGGCCCCTCAAGCGCAGCTGCGGTCTGGAGGTGGACGATCTGGCCAAGCGGCTGATGGACTACGGCTTCCATGCCCCCACCGTCAGCTGGCCCGTGGCCGGCACGGTGATGGTGGAGCCCACCGAGAGCGAGTCGCTGGCGGAGATCGACCGCTTCTGCGCGGCCATGGAGGGGATCCGCCGTGAGGCCTGGGCGATCGAGACCGGCGCCGCCGACCCCCTCGACAACCCGCTCAAACAGGCACCCCACACCCTGGCGGCGGTGACCGCCGACGACTGGGATCGGGCCTACAGCCGCAGCGAGGCGGCCTTCCCCGCCGGGGAGAGCCAGCGGCAGGCCAAGTTCTGGCCGGCTGTCGCCCGCATCGACAACGCCTTCGGTGATCGGAACCTCGTCTGCACCTGCCCGAGCGTCGAGGAAGTGGCAATTGCTGAACTGGCCGCCTGAGTGTTCCGGCGGTACCTTTTCTCCCCGGGATGGCGCATCATTGCTGTGCCATCCCCCTACGGCGATGGCAAGCGCCTTTCATTGTCATGGGGTTCATGAACGGCAACGACAGTTCAGGCGGTGAGCCGGGCGCGGGGATCCATTCCCCGGATCTCCCGGAGGCCAGCCAGCGGGTGGACGGCACCAACGTGGTGCGGGTGCCCTTCGGGGTGCGCCGGGCCCGCCGTCGCCGTCCCGAGCGGCCCGACCACTGGGCCACGCTGGTGCTGCCCTTCCAGGCGGGCGGCGGCGGGTCGCCCACGCCGCCCCACGCGGCCTAGGCCGCCAGCGACAGGACCGACCCGGTCGAGGACCGGCGGGACCTGATGGCGTCCCCACGGCCAACCCCCCTGACGGCGCGAGGGTTTGGCCGTGGGCATGGTCTGCCGCCGATGGGTGCAGCTTGCTTCTGGTCTGTCGGGGCCGCCGCGCTGCTGGCTGAACACCCCAGGCCGGCGAATCGCCCCAACGTTCAGAATTTCCAGTAGATCTATGTACACAGTGATGCGTTAACGCTGCAGCCTTGCAGTAAGTGGGCTGAATTGGGCCATTAATGGGTCCAAGTGAAGACTGAATGAGTACGCTCCCGAGTGAGTCTTCACCTTTTCCATGATGAATCCCTCTTCCCATCCGTTCTGGGTGAAAGCTGCATTCGGGTCCGCGGCTGTGGCTGCCTCCACCCTTCTCTCCGCCCCTATGGCGGTGGCGGCTCCCACTCCCGTCGACCTGGAGCTGTTCCTCTCCGTGGATGTCTCCGGAAGCGTTGATGCAACAGAATTCAACCTTCAGAAACTGGGTTATGTCCAGGCGTTCCAGGACGCGGCCGTTCAGGCAGCCATTGCAAGCAAGCCCAATGGCGTCGCCGTGGCTTTGGGACAGTGGAGCACCGCCGCCAACACCCCTCTTGCCGTTGGCTGGACCTTGCTGACAGACGCGGCGAGTTCCAATGCGTTCGCAGCGGCCATCAACGCCATGGCAAGGCAATCGTCCGGTAGCACCTGCGTGGCTTGCGGCATCAACGCGGCGGTGGCTGAACTGGGAAGCAACAACTATGTCGGTGCGAGCGTCATTGATGTCTCTGGGGATGGTCAAGATAACGTCGTTGGCACTGCAGCCACCGCTGCAGCTCGCGATGCTGCAGCTGCTCTTGGAATCAAGATCAATGGGCTGCCCATCCTCACCGATGATCCCACTCTTGGCTTGTGGTACCAAGCCAATGTCCAGACAGCCACTGGTTTCACCCAGCCAGCAGCCGACTTCGCTGATTTTGATAAAGCCGTGAAGCTGAAGATTGTCAGGGAGATCGCCGGCGATTCCGTTCCTGGCCCCCTGCCGATTCTTGGTGCCGGTGTGGCTTTCGGTTTCAGCCGTCGCCTTCGCAGGCGCATCACCGTCGCCACCCTGGCCTGAGCCGCTAAAGCGGCCT
Source organism: Synechococcus sp. UW140 (assembly GCA_943367705.1). GTDB lineage: Bacteria > Cyanobacteriota > Cyanobacteriia > PCC-6307 > Cyanobiaceae > Cyanobium. Next base: position 235,316 of record CALRJV020000001.1, on the reverse strand, counting down.
CCGCTCGGAGGCTGATGCCATGGGACCCCCCTTCTCGGTGGGTCCCTTTCTTCCCTCGCTTCCAAGGCTGCGGTTGCTTTTCACAGGCATGGATCGTTTGGCCACCGGCATGGGACTGCCGGAGGCTTGCTCAAGGTTCCTGGACGGGGCAATGCTGCTCTTGAGCCCTGTCCCATTGAGAATCGAAGATCAGATCTTTGCTGTCAGTAGGCCATGGCGAAAGGATGGCGAGCGCAGAGTCTCCCGCCTCCTGGCACCATCAAGACGTTGTCTTCATTGATCCGCTCCTGGCTTTCAGCGTGTCCAACCTCAACGACTACTCCAAAGTGCAACAGGGTGTTTTCGCCCGGCGGCTTGGCTCGATCGCCATCGCTCTGTTCATTGTCTACACCGCCAGTGTGCTGGCAAGGATCATCCCCTTTCGCTTGCTCCTCGCGAGTTGGCAACTGGAGTTTTCTGCGAGCCTGATCGATGCGGCCCCGATTGCCCTGCTTGGCCTGATCCTGGTGCATCTGGCCGCTTACGTTGACCCCACCAGCCCCCTCCTCAAGCAGCGGAAGCAACAGCTTTCCCGTATGGCCGTGGCAGCCGCGCTGGGCTTCCTGCTCCTGATCCCGCTGAATGTCTATGCCGTCTGGACAGGCCTGGGCAATCTTCAAGCCACCAGAAGCAAGGTTGAAGTGGATGCCGTGCGCAGGATTGACAAGTTTCGGCAGATCGTCAGTTCGGCCACCACTCCAGAAGATCTGCAGCAGCGACTGGAAGTCATCGGGGTCCCTGGATTGAAGCCCTCCGACCTCCGCCAGCCTTTACCCCGTCTGAAGCAGCAGCTCCTCGAAAACCTGGATAAAGCCCAAGGAAATCTGGAGGCAAAGAAAGCCAGCTCTGGAGCTGTTCTGCGTGAAGGCCTCTGGTCCTTGATCCAGAGTGTCCTGAAGCTGATCGTTGCCGCCTTTGCCCTTGCCCTGGCCTTTGCCGCTGGAGCACAGGGCCGCAACAGCGAGATCTCCCTTCTGGAGTCCTGGCAGAAGGGCTGGGACAGGAGATTTCGCAGGGGGGCTCGAAGACGAGCCATGTCTGCCGTTGAGGATGAAGACTACTTCCGGAAACTCAGTGGTGGCGATGAAGCTCTGTGAGCGGCATCCTTTCATCCATTTCTTCCGGCCTGACCATCCAACGACCCATTGGGCGGCCCACCCCTGCAAGGGTCAGTAGCTGGCGCCGCTGCGGCGCTGGTGCACGGCCGTCGTGGCGGCGGCATCCAGCAGGTCGCCGCTGATGGCCTCGGCGTACAGCAACCAGTGGTCGCCGCATTCCATCCGCTGGCTCACCCGGGCCTCCAGCCAGGCCAGGGCCTCCGGCAGCAGGGGCTGGCCGCCGGGGCTGGTCTCCAGTTCCAGTCCCGCCAGCCGGTCGGCCCCGGGGGAGAAAGGCTGCAGGAACCGCTTCATCGGGCCGCTTTCGCGCCCTGACGCCAGCACGTTGAGGGAGAAGGCGTCCCCCACGTGCAGCAGGCTTTCGATGGCCCGGTCCTTGGCCACGGCCACGGTGAAGCCGGGGGGGCTGAAGCTGGCCTGGCTCACCCAGCTGGCCACCATCGCCCCTCCGGTGGCGTCGGCGCCGTCCCCCTTGCGGGCCAGCACCACGCAGAGGGATCCCACCACCCGGCCGAGGGCCTGGATCGCCGGGTTGGTGCGGCTCTCGCTGAGGCCGCCGATGCTGCTGCGCCGCTGGGCCTGGCGATGCTGCTGGCGCAGGCGGCGGCCCAGGGCGGTGCCGGTTTCCTCCAGGGTTCGCAGGGTGGCCAGATCCGGACTGAACTTCACGCGGATCGGCTCGAAGGCGAACTGGAAGCCACCGTCGCGGAGCTTGGCTTCAAGCAGGTCGATGGCCTCGCCGCTCCAGCCGAAACTGCCGAACACCCCCACCGGCTTGGCCCGGTCGCCCTCGGCCAGCACGGTGCCGAGGGCCGAGACGATCGGCGTGGGGGCATGGCCCCCGAGGGTGGGGGAGCCGATCAGCAGGGCGTCGCAGGAGTGGATCGCCTCCAGCAGCTGCTCGGCGGGCGCGAATTCGCAGTTGATGCTCTCCACCCGCACGCCGCTGCGGGCCACCCCCTGGGAAAGGGCATCGGCGATGGCGGCGGTGTTGCCGTAGGCGCTCGCGTACAGCAGGGCCACCGACAGGCTGGCCTTCTCCTGGCTCTCCCCCCAGCGGCGGTAGTCGGCCAGCAGGCTGCGCCAGCTCTGGGCGATGGCCGGGCCGTGGCCCGGTGCGATCGTGCGGATCGGCAGTTCGTCGAGCCGGTCGACCACCGTCTCCACCTGGCGGGCCATCGGCGCCATCAGGCAGTCGAAGTAATAGCGACGGTCCTCCTCGGTGCTGGTGCGGTTCGCCTCGGCGAAGTCCTCGGTGCAGAGGTGGGCGGCGAAGAACTTGCCGCTCATCAGCAGCCCCGTGGTGGCTTCGAACGCGATCAGACCGCCGGGCCAGCGGGGGGTGGGGGTGGGCAGCAGGGTGAGGACATGGCCATCGGCGAGGGTGCGGCTGGTCTCCTGTTTCACCACCTCGATCGTCGGCAGGGGCACGGCGTCGGTGGGGGCGGCGGCCTCGCCCCCCGGGCCGGGCCGCTGCTGCGCCCAGAGTTCGGCGAGTACCTGGGCACCGGGATTGGAGGCCACCAGCACCGTCTCCGGCCAGCCCGTCGCCAGCTGTTTCAGCAGGGCGACCCGGTTGGGGTTGACGTGGCCCACCACCACCTTGAGGGGCGCGTCGGCCGGCACCAGCAGGCCCAGTTGCTCCAGGAAGGGGGCGGCGAAGGAGGCCCCCGGCGGATGGACCAGCACCGGGGCGCCACCGGAGCCGTCCTGCTGGAACAGGAAGCTGTTGGCGGTGGTGCCCCGCTCCAGGCCGTATTCGACTTCGAAGCGCAGGCGGCGCGGACTGAGGCCGCGCAGGCAGAGCAGGCCGGGCTCGACCGGCAGGGTGATGACGCGCCGGTCGGACGCGGCTGGGGAGGTGGTCATCAGTAGTGGTTGCCCACCTTGCGGTGATGCACGGCCGTGGCGGCGGTGGTGTCGGCCACATTGCCCTCCTCCACCACCGCATAGATGATCCAGTGGTCCGGGCCTTCCATGCGCTGGGTCACCCGGCAGCCCAGGTAGGCCAGGGCATCCCCCAGCACGGGCCCGCCCGCGGCCACGCCCTCAAGCACGTTCACACCGGCGAAGCGGTCGGCCCCCGGCGGGAAGCGGCGCAGGAAGTGGCGCAGCAGGGGCTGGTGGTTGTCATCCCGGAGGATGTTGAGCACGAAGCGGTCGTCGACCTGCATCAGGGCCTCGATGGCCCGGTCCTTGGCCACTGCCACCGTGAGCCCCGGCGGATCGAAGCTGGCCTGGCTCACCCAGCTGGCCACCATGGCGCCGCTGCGGCTGCCGGCCTCGTCGTCCTGCCGGGCCGTGACGATGTACAGCCCGCCGCTGAGGCGGCCGAGGGCCTTGTCCAGGTCGCCGTCGATGGCCTTCATGGCGGCGATGGTCTTCTCCTTGGTGAGCAGCTGGCCGAGGTCGGTGCCGGCCTCTTCGCAGCGCTGGTAGTCGGCGCCACCGGGAACCTGGCGGATGCGCAGGGGCTCGAACGCCCATTTCTGGCCCAGGTTGCGCAGCTGGCCGGCCAGGGTGTCGATCGGTTCGTCGTTGCCGCCGAAGGCGTCGTAGCAGCCCACCCACTGCTTGGGATGGAGGGCCGCGAGCAGGGTGCCGATGGCCGTCTGCAGGTCGGGATCGGGGGAGGCGGGCCAGGTGGGTACCACCACGGCACTGGCCTCACCGATCAGGGCGGCGAGCTCCTGGGCATCGGTGCCGCGCAGGTCAACGAGCTGCACCTGGCCGGAGGCCTTGCCCACGCCCCGGGCGATGGCCTGGCTGAGCCGGTCGCAGAAGCCGTACTGGCTGAGGTAGCAGACGGCCGCATAGGCCTCGCCGGCGCTGCGCTGGCCGCTCCAGTCGCGGTAGTCGCCCACCCAGAGGGGCAGGTGCTCCCGCAGCAGGGGGCCGTGGCCCACGGCGATCGTATTGATCTCCGGCAGTCCGTCCATGCGCTTGAGGGCCTGCAGCACGCTGCGGGCGTTGGGCGCCATCAGGCAGTCGTAGTAGAAGCGGAAGTCCGGGGCGATGGCGCCGGGGTCGACATCGAAGAGGTCGTCGGAGCAGTAGTGGAGGCCGAAGGCATCACAGGTGTAGAGGATGCCGGTGCCGTGGTCGAAGGAGAAGATCGTGTCGGGCCAGTGCAGGTTGGGGGCACTGAGGAAGCTGAAGCGATGGCCCACACCGCTGTCGGGATTCACGCCCAGGTCGAGCTCGTCGCCGCTCTTGACCGCCCGGCTGCGGAAGGGCCGGTGCACCTGGTCCTGGAGGAACTGGATCGCCACCTTGGACCCGACGATCTCGATGTCCGGGTGGCGGTCGATCAGATCCCCGATCAGGCCGGAATGGTCCGGTTCGGTGTGGGAGACGATCAGGTGATCGATCGCCGTGGGTTCGATCAGCCCCTCGAGCAGGGGGATCCAGGTGTCGCGGAACTTGGCGTGGCTGGTGTCAACCAGGGCGGTGCGCTCACCGCGCACCAGGAAGGCGTTGTAGGTGGTGCCGTTGCGCAGGCCGAATTCGATGTCGAAACGGCTGCGGTCCCAGTCGAGGGAGCGGATCGCCGTGGTGTCGGCGGCGATTGGCTCGCACTGCAGGCTGAGCCGGGAGGTGGCCGCCCCCGCCGGTGCTGGCAGCGTGGTCGGGGCGTCGGCGGTGCTGCTGCTCATGGGGTCAGGCTCCTTCCGCAGACTTTTGACTGTAAGCAGGGCAGGTTCGTTTTCGGTCTGTTAGACAAAGCCCGGGTATCCCCAAGAACCCTGGTATCCCGAGGAACCCAGGACAATGCTCCGGAACAGTCTGAGGACGAGTCGATAAGTGGCCACCGGAGACCTGGAGCGGTTTCAGGAGGCCTTCAGGCGCCTCGAGAAGCGCCTGGAGGAAGCCTCGCGCGCCGACAGGTACAAGCCTCCGACGGGCCTGGCCACGGCCCGCCTCCACCTCGCATCGATGCAACCCGCCGAAGGCGTGTTCGCCGAGGTGCTCGACCTGAGTGCCGATGGTCTGAGGATCGCCATCGAGGCTGGTCACCATCCCGCCGTCGGCCAGCCCTGCAGCGTGGTGATGGGGGATGGGGAGGGAGAGACCTACGACCTTCAGGGCACGATCCGATGGATCGAAGCCACCAGCTACATCTCGGTGATCGGTCTCTCCCTCGATTCCGCCCAGCTCCTGGAGGCCTGAGGGCCTCAGTCGGCCACCTTCACGCTGACCGTTGTCAGGGACTGGGCCTTGGGCGCCGTCACCGTCAGCAGGCCATCGCGGTAATGGGCCTCAAGGGCGTCGCGCTGGATGCCGCCGGGGAAGCGGAAGCTGCGGCTCCAGGTGCCGTAGCGGAATTCGCTCAGCAGCGGGGCGCGGCGGCGACCTTCCGCGGCCGGGGCGTCGCCGTTGCCGGCCTCAGGGGCGGCCGCGGTGACGGCCGGGGGCTGGCAGCGACGCTCGGCACTGATGATCAGGGAGCGGTCGGTGGCTTTCACGTCGATGGAGGCGCGGTCGACGCCGGGCAGCTCGAGGGCAATGGTGTAGCTGTCCTCGGTTTCGTGGATCTCGGCGGCGGGAACACGCTCGGCCGTCTGCAGCTGTTGCTCCAGCCGGTCGAACAGATCGAAGGGGGAAGGATGAAGCGTGCGCATGGTTGGTGCTTCCGAAGGGAGCGTCGTGGATGGTCGGGTGAGGAACCACCCGCTCGATCAATGTGCCCCCTTGGCCCGTGGCGTTCGAGGGGGAGAACCGACGAGGCAGGTTCGGTCCCCCGGACCGGGTTCGGCCCCTACGCCAGCGGGGGCGGAGAACCGGAACGGGGCGGCTCCAGCCACCACCAGCGGCCGAAGGCGGCCGCCTGGCCGCAGGGCTGGCCGCAGGGCTGGCCGCCGGGATCCCGCAGGGTCCACAGCCGGGCGTTCTCGATCCGGAACCGGCGCCCGCCGCTGTCGATGCGGACGCCGCCGTAGCCCGCGAGGGCCTCGATCCGGCGGGCCCGCTCCAGGGCGAGGGCCCGGCTGCGCCGTTCGGCAGGCTCCGCCGTGAGCCGCGAGGGCAGGCCCACCATGGCGCCCCAGGGGCGGCGCCACAGCACCAGGGCGGCCCGGTTGGCGTAGATCAGCCGGGGATCGGCGCCGCCGTCGTGGGCCAGCACCACGGTGGCGGCCACGAACAGTTCCTGGGCCGCCTGCAGGGGCGGGAGGCCGCCCGAAACCCCGGCGAGCAGGGGCCGGCCGAAGGCCAGCCGGTGGCCCTCGATCAGGCGCCCGGCGGTGGCGATGGCGTCCTGGCCCAGCCAGGGGGGTGGTTCCGGCGGTGGGATGGCTCGGGCCTCAGCGGCGGGGCTCGTTCTCGTCGGGCATCATCATCCGCATGGCCGCGTCCAGCTCCGGCGGGGCCTGATGCCGACGGCTTGCAAAGGAGGAGAGCAACCGGCCGGAGAGCACGTTCTGGAGCAGGGTGGGCTGGGCGGCGAAGCGCTTGCCGATCGCGGCGAAGCAGCAGAAGAGCAGCACGGCAGCGAGGACATTCCTGGCCAACTGCACGAACCAGTCATTGAGCCGCCGCATGCCCAGGGCATCGGCGCTGTTCTGGTAGCGCTTGATGAAGGGATTGAGGTCGTTGCTGAGCCTGGTCTTGACAGCGTCCAGGGGCAGGTCGATGGAGGGGGGAAGGTTCGGGGCCTGGCCCGGCAGCAGCCGCATGGCCTTGAGAATGTCGTCGTAGGAGCGGGCGTTTTCGATGGCCCGGGTGGTGGCGATGTAGGCGTTCAGCTCCCGGGTGTCGTTGGCCCTGAACTGGCGCAGCAGGTTGATGCCGCTGTAGACCTGCACAGGGATCAGCAGCAGGAAGCCGAAGGCGATCCAGAAGCAGAGGCGCCGCATCAGCACCACCCGGCCCTGGATCGTCGTCGAGGCGGGATCGATGAGCCTGGCGAGCAGCAGCAGGATCGCGCCGACCATGGCGATCGGGCCCGAGACGAGCAGCTTGTCGCCCACCGCCTGGAGCCAGAGGGGATCGATCAGGCGCACCGGCCAGGCTGAGCTGAGGATCCCCACCAGGAACAGGACGAACAGCAGGATCGCCCCCCAGTGGAGCGCCATGGCGACCTCCTCGCCATAGTTCTCGCTGAAGGCCCGCTGCTCCGCGCCCGCGCGGGAGTGGGGCTCGGGATGGCGATCGGCCATGGGCTGGGGGTCGGCGTGGGGGCTCATGGGAAGGGAAGGGCTCAGGTGGAGCGAGGGGGTGCCGAGGGCCAGGGGCACCGAAAAAAAAGCCCGGCACGGGGCCGGGCTGGGTAGTCTGCCGGCCGGAGCGGATCAGGCCTGATGGAGGTTGGCGGTGTTGATGCGACGGCGCAGCTTGCGGGAGAAGCCGAAGGCGGCGGCGGCGCCCAGAACGGGCAGGGGGCCGGGCACCGAATCGCCAGGACCGGGACCCACTTCGCGGATCAGCTTGTTGGTGATCGCCGTCTCGAAGGCGGCGAAATCGGCGGCGGTCTCGACGAAGCCGGCGTTGGTGGCCCCGTTGGCGGGGGTGATCACATTGGCGGTCAGGAAGCCGCTGGCGCCGGCGCCGACGCCCAGGCCGTTGATGATGATGCCTTTGGCGACGGCGCTGGCCCGCTGGGCCTGGGCGCACTGGCTGACGGTGCCGCAGCCGCCGGCGGTCGTGTTCCCGACACCATCGGTGGAGATGTCGATCACGCGGCCGTTGGCACGGGTGGTGACGAAATCGTTGGTGTCGATCTCAGTGATCGCGGCCGCCATGCCGCAATCCACGCAGGTGGTGTTCGAGCCCTGCCGAGGCATGGCGTTGAGGGCCGCGATGAAGCTGGCCAGGGAGTTGGTTCCGGGCCCGGTCAGGGAGGTGATGTGGCGCCAGTCGATCACCGGAGGGCTGAAGGCTGTGGTGCTCCACTGACCCACGGCGATGGCGATGCCGCCCTTGTCGAAGGTGTCGGCGATTTTCTGCTGCACCGCGGCGTTCTGGAACGCGTTGACGTAGCCCTGCTTGTAGAGGGTGAAGTTGGAGTTGCTGATGCTGCCGGAGACATCCAGCGACAGGAACAGCTCCTGGAAGACGTTGGTGGCGGCTTGGGCCTGCTGGGCGCCTCCCAGAAGGGTGATGGCGACAGCCGCAGCGGCCGCTCCTCCGCGGAGCAGGGGCTTGAGGGTGGATCTCATGGCGGATGGGATGAGGGGACGGTGTGGTGCTCCGAATGACCGGAGCCTGCCTTAACGCAGGCAGTGCACAGGGCCTCCTGGAAAGTGAGCGCCCAACGCTCAAACCTTAGCAGTGGGTGATAGGTCTTTCACCCAATACCCTTAAACTTAACACGGCATTAACCGACGCCTTCCTCCGGGTTCGCCACTCAGGCTTCGGTGTCGTTGCCGGTGGCCATCGCCCGCACCATCGCCTGCTGGGCCATGGCCGTCCCGTGGGCCATGAGTCGGTCGAGGAAGAGCCGGTTGGCCTCCGGGAAGCGGGGTTCCTCCGCCAGGGGCAGGGGACCGGCGCCATCCAGGCCCGATTCCCCCTCCATGGCCGGCGTGATCACCACCAGATCGGGGTCGAGGGGGGCGTCGTACCGCCACCAGCGGGCCGGGTCAGCGATGGCGGGATGGACCGGATGGGGGGCGTGCTCGAGGGGGGCGGCCACCCCCTCCCGGCGGCGCTTGGCCAGGTCACCCAGGAGCTGGCTGCGGGTGCGGCCCCGCAGCTGGAAGAGCACGAAGGGGTCCTCGCTGAAGCGGTCCCCCATCAGGTAGTAGACGGCGCTGATGTGCTTGCAGGGGTTGGCCTTGTCGGGGCAGCTGCACTCGCTGCGCACTTCCTGGAGCTTGAACGGGAACAGGCGCTTGCCGCTGGCGGCGAAGGCCCGCTCGATGTCGGCGGGCATGATCCCCGCCAGCAGCTGGGCCGACCAGCGGGCCTTCTGGCTCAGGGCTTCCAGCACATAGCCCCAGTCCTCGTCGTTGAGCACGTCGAGCCAGAGCTTCACCTTGTAGGGATCCGGGTCGGTGCCCTGCACCCGGGCATGCACGCGCCGCCCCTCGAAGCGGATCGAGACGACGTTGCCCTCCCGGGCGTAGGTCCAGGCGCGCTCCAGGCGTTTCTTGAACCGGTAGGAGTGGATCAGCTCCATCCACTGCTCCACCCACCAGGGCTGCTGCCCCAGGCCCTGCTGGCCCAGCTGGGTGGTGATGGCGCCATTGGCGCCGGGGAAGGAGCTGGTCATGGCGCCGGCCTCACGCCGCCCATCCTGACGCCTGCCGGACCCACTGGCCTAGGTTGTCCCGACGCAGGGCGTGGAGTCCTTGAATCGCATCACGTTCGGCGCCGGCGACGGTTTTCAAAGTCTTCTGAGGGCAAGGGTTCAGGATCACTTCGAGGCCACCGGGCAGGAGCGGCGCGATGCGCCGGCCATGGTGATCAAATCGGCCGTGATCCTGGCCTGGTTCGTGCTCACCTACGGGCTGCTGGTCTTCCGCGTCAGCAGCGTCCCGGGGGCGATCGCCCTGTCGGCCGTGCTGGGCCTGGCGATCGCTGCCATCGGCTTCAACATCCAGCACGACGGCGGCCACGGCGCCTACTCCCGCCACCGCTGGATCAACAAGGCTGCCGCCATGACCCTCGATCTGCTGGGCGGCAGCTCCCTGATCTGGGCCCACAAGCACAACGGGCTGCATCACACCTTCACCAACATCTCCGGCCACGACGACGACATCAACCTCGGCCTGATCGGCCGGCTCTCCCCCGATCAGCCCCATCGCTGGTGGCACCGCTGGCAGCACCTCTACCTCTGGCCCCTCTACGGAATGCTGCCCATCAAGTGGCAGTTCTTCGACGACTTCGCCGATCTGGCCGGCCGCGGCCGCGGTGACCATTCCCTGCCCCGCCTGGGCCCCGCCGACTGGGTGGTGTTCCTGGCCGGCAAGGCGATCTTCTTCTCGCTGGCGTTCGTTGTCCCCCTGCAGTTCCATCCCGTCGGTGCGGTGATCGGCTGCTACGTGGTGACGGCCATGGTGCAGGGCGTCGTGCTGAGCGTGGTGTTCCAGCTGGCCCACTGCGTGGAGGAGGCTGATTTCCCCTTGGCCGACCCCACCAGCCCGGCCATGGGCCCCTGGGCCGGCCATCAGCTGGCCACCACGGTGGACTTCAGCCGCTCCAACCCCCTGCTGAGCTGGTTGCTGGGGGGCCTGAACTTTCAGGTGGAACATCACCTGTTCCCCCAGATCAGTCATGTCCATTACCCGCAGATCTCCGCGATCGTCGAGCAGACCTGCCGCGACTGCCAGGTTCCCTTTCGCACCCACCCGTCCTTCCTGGCCGGCGTGGCCTCCCACTACCGCTGGCTGCGCCGCATGGGCCAGCCCCCAGCCGTGCCGTCCCTGCCGCTGCTGCTGCCGGTGATCGGGGAGAGCGCGGGCCTCGCCCACCCCTCCGACGTCACCCTGGCCCGCCGTTGAGGCGCTCTACACCGAGCCGCTCCCTCAGCTTTCCTCCAGGGCCACCAGGTCCCGCAGCTGGCCCACCTCCAGGCCACCGAGCCATTCCTCACCGCTGCCGATGATGTCGGCGGCCAGGCGGGATTTCTCCTCGATCATGCGGTCGATCTTCTCCTCCACCGAACCGCTGGTGATGAACTTGTGCACCAGCACCCGGTTGGTCTGGCCGATCCGGTAGGCCCGGTCGGTGGCCTGGTTCTCCACGGCGGGGTTCCACCAGCGGTCGATGTGGAACACGTGGCTGGCCCGGGTGAGGTTGAGGCCCACACCCCCGGCCTTGAGGGAGAGCAGGAACAGCTGGGGACCGCGGGGATCCTCCTGGAAACGGTCCACCATCGCCTGGCGGTCGGTCTTGCTGCTGCCGCCGTGCAGGAAGGGCACGTCCTGGCGCCAGCGCTGCTCCAGGTAGGTCTTGAGCAGGTGGCCCCATTCGGCGAACTGGGTGAACAGCAGGGCCCGGTCGCCCGCCTCGATCACCTCCTCGAGGATCTCCTCCAGCCGCAGCACCTTGGCGCTGCGGCCGGCGAAGCCGCTGTCGACCCCGCTCTCCTTGAGGGCCAGGGCCGGGTGGTTGCAGATCTGCTTGAGCCGGGTGAGCAGGGCGAGCACCTGGCCATGGCGCTGGCCCAGGGGGGCGCGGGCGATGGCGTCGAGGCTCTCGTCCACGGTCTTGCGGTAGAGCTTCGTCTGCTCCGCCGACAGGCCCACCCATTCGCGCAGCTCCACCTTCTCCGGCAGGTCGGAGATGATCGAGCGGTCGGTCTTGAGCCGCCGCAGGATGAACGGCCCGACCCGGGCCTTGAGATCCCGCAGGGAACTCATGTCGCCGTAGCGCTCGATCGGCAGGCGGTAGCGCTGGCGGAAGAAGCCTTCCTCCCCCAGCACCCGGGGATTGAGGAAGTCCATCAGGGCCCAGAGCTCGCTCACCCGGTTCTCGACCGGGGTGCCGGTGAGGGCGATGCGGAAGCGGCCCTGCTTGCCGGGGCGGCCCAGGTCGCGGGCCGCCTGGCTCTGCTTGGCCGCCGGGTTCTTGATCGCCTGGGCTTCGTCGATCACGACGCCCTGCCAGTCGATGCTCTCCAGCAGTTCGCTGTCGCGCTGCAGCAGCCCGTAGCTGGTGAGCACCAGATCCACCCCGACCAGGGCCTTGGTGAGCTTTTCGGGGGTGGAGGGCCGGCGGGGACCGTAGTGCTCCCGCACCTCCAGGTCCGGTGTGAAGGCCGCCGCCTCCCGCTTCCAGTTGGTGAGCACCGAGGTGGGGGCCACCAGCAGGACGGGCCGCTTCAGCTCCTGCTCCACCTTGAGGTGTTGCAGGAAGGCCAGCAGCTGCACCGTCTTGCCCAGGCCCATGTCGTCCGCCAGGCAGGCCCCCTGGTCGAAGCGGTGCAGGAAGGCCAGCCAGCCCAGGCCCCGCTCCTGGTAGGGCCGCAGCTGGCCGGCGAAGCCCTCCGGGGCCGGCAGGGGATCGGGAGCCTTCTGCTGGTGGTACTGCTCCAGGACGGCGCTCAGCCGGGGCCCCGGTATGAAGCGATGGACCGGCAGCCGCATCAGGGTGTCGCCGTCGCTGGCCGTCAGCCGCAGGGCATCGTCGAGGCTGAGGTTGGCTTTGGCGGCGCAGAAGCGCTCGGCGTTCCTGAGATCGCTGGGCCGCAGTTCGATCCAGGCCCCCTTGTGCTGCACCAGCGGACTGCGCTTGGAGGAGAGGCGCTCCAGGTCCTTGAGGGTGAGGGTGACCCCGCCGATCATCAGCTCCCACTCCCACTGCAGGCTTTCCCCCAGGGAGAAGCCGCGGGAGCGGTCCGGCAGCTCGGCCTCGATCGCGAGTCCCAGCCGGCTGGCCAGTCCGCCGCTGAGGCTGGCCGGCAGCACCACGCCCACCCCCACATCGCGCAGCTGGGCGGCGGCGGTGCGCACCAGCACGAAGGCCTCGGCGGGCGTGAGCAGCATGGTTTCCGGGGCCGCCGCATCAAGGCCCCGCCCGATCGGCTCGAACACCTGCAGGGCACGGCCCAAGCCCTCCAGCAGCAGCTGGCCCGGCTCGGCCACATCCACCTCCCCGAGCTGGAGCCGGCCGTCGCCCGCATTCCAGACCGTGCGTGCCGGCATCCGCAGGCTGGGATCGGCCTCCGCCTGCAGGGAGAAGCGCAGCTCCCAGAGATCCTCGCCCTCCTCCGGGGTGAACAGTTCCAGGCAGGCCCGGGCCGGGGCCACCCGCCCCGCCACCGCTTCGCGCCAGTGGTGGGTGGCCACCGCCAGCCGCTCCCGCTCCTCCTCGTCCAGGTCGAGCCGGCCGGGGCCGGGGCCAAGGGCCTTCTGCCAGGCCCCCAGCAGGGGATCGAGGCCCTCGGCGGGGGGGCGGAAGCCGGCGCGCAGCTGGCCGTCGAGCAACGCCTCCAGCAGGCTGGCCACCCGCAGCCGGCCGCTGCCGGGTCGGCGGCAGGCCAGCCCCCCCTCCCCCGGCGCTCCGGGGGCCATGGCGCAGGTGGCCACCTGGGGCAGCCGGATGGCCAGTTCCTCCAGCCGGCGCCGGTCCCCCTCCCGGTTGAGCAAGGGCAGCCAGCGGGCCCGGTCCTCCTCCACCTGGGGCAGCCAGCGGCCGCGGGCGATCAGGCTCAGGGCCCAGCGCTCCAGATGGCTCCACCAGCGCAGATCGTCCGCCAGGCCGGGGTCGTCGCCGGAGAGGGGCAGCCCGGCGAGCCATTCGCCCGCCCCCGCCGGATCGAGGGCCAGGCCCTCCACCCGCCAGGGCCACCACTGCACCTCCTTCGGGATCGGCTCCCCCGCCTGCAGAGGCAGACCGCTCCAGGCGGCCAGGCCCTCACTGGCCGCCTTGCGGCGTCCCCGGGCCCCCTGGCTGCGACTGGGCAGGGTGAGCTGGGCTTCCGCCGGCCGGAAGGCCTCCGACCAGAGGCCATGGTCATCCAGCCAGGCGCCCAGATCGTCGACGCTGAGGGACAGGGGATGGTCGGGAACGGTGCGCAGCGGCGCCACCGGAGTGGCGACCCTCCAGGTGTCGGCCCAGAGCAGCAGCCGGCCGCCGGCCCCTTCCGGCGGAAACAGCCAGGTGGCATGGAGCAGGCTCATGGCCGCAGGGCGGGCAGGAGGCGCTGGGCGGCCTGCAGCAGCAGGGCGCTGCCGATCAGGGGAAGCCAGAGCGGCAACCAGCCGCGCAGCAGCTCGAGGACCGCGCCGAACGCCCCGCGGGCCAGGGGCTGGTGCAGAAGGGACTGGATCTGCGGGACCGGCAGGGCCAGGGGGGTGAATGCCACGGGCCCCCCGAGGCTGCGGATGCCGCAGACCGCCCCCACCAGGCCGGCGGCCAGGTGATCGTCATCCGGATCGACGCGCTGGAGGTGGAAGGCCAGCAGGCCATAGAAAAAGCCGCAGCCCGCCGACCGCAGCCCGCTCTCCAGGCCGGCCGGCAGGCCGATCAGGGCGGCGGCGAACCCCCCCAGCAGCGCCCACGACAGGGACTGCAGCCGCAGACGGGCACGGGAATCGTCGGACGCCTGGGTCAACGGCAAGGCCATGGCGATGGCCCGATCATGCCTGGCCACCGGCAGGCTTACATTATTCAGTGGCGCTGGCCAGTGCAGAGGGTCAGAAAGCCCGAGGCCTCTTCAGCAGCTCTCCCTCCCAACGCCTCTTCGGCCCTGCCGAACGGCCACGGCCGCGGCTCGCTGTTGCCGTCTCGGCTTTCCGGTGTTTCCCTGATTCCAGTCACGCTTCACTGCTGCCGGGCAGGGAACGGACCCCCACCACGGTTGGCCATCCCCTTGAGCGCCGCCCATCCGCCACCGCATGCCTCCGATGCCCACCAGGCACGGCGCGCGCTGCCGGAGATGCTGCAGATCGCGACGGCCATCAGCGGTGCGGTCAACCTGCCGGCCCTGCTGCGGCAGATCCTTTCCAGCTCCAGGGATCTCACCCTCAGCGACGCCGGCAGCATCTACCTGGTGGAGGAGGGAAAGGGGGAAAAGCAGCTCTGGTTCACCGCCTTCCAGAACAGCACCCTGGCCGCCGGTGGGACCGGCATCAACGCCAGCCTGCTGGATGTGCGCTTTCCGATCACCCCCGAGCGGCTGGTGGGCTGGACGGCCCTGCACGGCGAGGTGCTCAACCTCCCCGACGTCTACGCGATTCCCGCCGACCGCCCCTACCGCTTCGACGCCGAACTGGATCGCCGCATGGGCTACCGGGCGGTGTCGATGCTGGTGGTCCCGCTGCGGACCATGGCCGGCGAGGTGGTGGGGGTGATGCAGCTGATCAACAGGAAGCAGGAGTCCTCCTCGCTGCTCACCCCTGAAACGGCCCCTTCGCTGGTGCGCCCCTACGACGCCGGCGACCAGCAGCTGATCGAGGCCCTGGCCGCCCTGGCGGCGGTCTGCGTCGAGCGCACCCAGGCCCTGGAGGGGCAGCAGCGGCAGATCGATTCGATGATCGCCCTGCTGGCCGGAGCGATCGATGCCCGCAGTTCCCACACCGGCCGCCACTGTTCCCGGGTGCCGGAGCTGGCGCTGCTGCTGGCGGAAGCGGCGGAGGCCACCCAGGAGGGGCCGCTGGCCCCCTTCCGCTTCAAGGGGGAGGCGGAGCGCCGGGAGTTCCGCACGGCGGCCTGGCTGCACGACTGCGGCAAGATCGTCACCCCCGAGGCGGTGGTGGAGAAGGCCACCAAGCTCGACGCCCCCGCCAACCGGCTGCACGAGATCCGCACCCGCTTCGAGGTGCTGCTCCGGGATGGACGCATCGCCAGGCTCGAGGGCCTGCTGGCGGGCGGCGACCCGGACGCCCTGGAGCGGGAGTATGCCCGGCTGGAGCAGGAGCTGCAGGAGGATTTCGCCTGTGTGGCCCGCTGCAACCTGGGCAGCGAAGGCACCGACCCGGAGGATCTCGCCCAGCTCCGGCGGCTGGCGGAGCACACCTGGTGGCGCCATTTCGACGACCGGATCGGCCTGGGCTGGGAGGAGCAGACCCGTTACAGCGGGCCGCCGCCGCCCCTGCCCGCCCGGGAGTCCCTGCTCAGCGACGCCCCCCACCACCGCATCCCCCGGCCGCCCGAGGAGGTGCCGGAGGCCCGCTGGGGGTTCAACCTGGCGGTGCCGGAACTGCTCTACAACCGCGGCGAGCTCTACAACCTCTCGGTGGCCAGGGGCACCCTCACCCCCGAGGAGATCTACAAGATTCGCGAGCACATGATCCACACGATCGTGATGCTGGAGAGCATGACCTTTCCCCCCTCCCTGGCCCGCGTCGCAGAGATCGCGGGGGGGCACCACGAAACACTCGACGGCCGCGGCTACCCTCGGGGTCTGGGGGCGGAGCAGCTGTCGATCCCGGCCCGGATCCTGGCCATCGCCGACATCTTCGAGGCCCTGACCGCCGCCGATCGGCCCTACAAGCGGGGCATGCCCTTGTCCCAGTCCCTGGCGATCCTGGCCGGTCTGCGGGATCGCGGCCGCATCGATGCGGACCTGTTCGCCATCTTCCTGCGATCCGGGGCCTACCTCACCTACGCGGAGCGCTTCATGGCCGCTGACCAGATCGATCCGGTGGATCTGGATGCCCTGCTGGGGCCCCATGCCTGACCAGCCCCATTCCAACGTCATCCAGGAACTCCTGGGCGAGCTTCACGCCTCCTTCGCCGGGGTCCGGGAGGGTCGGGTGGCGGATTACATCCCCGAACTGGCCAAGGCCTGTCCCGACGACTTCGGCATCGTCATCGCCACCTCCGGCGGGCGCATCTATGAGATCGGCGACACCAGGAAGGAGTTCACGATTCAGTCGATCTCCAAGCCGTTCATCTACGCCCTGGCGCTGAAGACGCTCTCCTTCGACGTCATGGCCAGCAAGATCGACGTGGAGCCTTCCGGGGAGGCCTTCAACGCCATCAGCCTGGATCCGGACTCGGGCAAGCCGCGCAACCCGATGATCAACGCCGGGGCGATCGCCGCCTCCGCCCAGATCTGCGACGCCGATCCCGGCGGGGCCGTCGATCTCCTGCTGGAGTATTTCGCCGAGCTGGCCGGCCGGCCGCTGACGATCAATGAGGCCGTCTACCGCTCGGAAAAGGAGACGGGCCACCGCAACCGCGCCATCGGCCACCTGCTGCGCAACTTCAACATCATCGAGTCGGATCCGGAGCCGGCCCTCGATCTCTATTTCCGCCAGTGCGCCATCTCCGTCACCTGCCACGACCTGGCCGTGATGGCCGCCACCCTGGCCTGCCAGGGTCGCAATCCCTTCACCGGCGGCCAGCCCCTCTCCCACGACATCACCGTGCGGGTGCTGGCCCTGATGGGCACCTGCGGCATGTACGACTTCGCCGGCCAGTGGCTCCATGACGTCGGCATCCCGGCCAAGAGCGGGGTCGCCGGCGGGGTCATGGCGGTGATCCCGGGACGGCTCGGCATCGCCACCTATTCACCGCCCCTCGACGGGTTCGGCAACAGCGTCCGGGGGGTGGCGGTCTGCCGCCAGCTGTCGGCGGGGGTGGGACTGAGCCTGTTCAACCAGTATTTCCAGGCCGATGCCACCATCCGGCGGTCGTATCAGGGCTCCCAGCGCAAATCGCGCCGCTGGCGCAGCGAGCGGGAGCTGGAGATCCTGGCGCCCCACCGGGATGCGGTGCGCATCATCCACGTGCAGGGGGTGCTCGATTTCGGCGGCATCGAGCAGCTGGCCGCCGAACTGGTGCGGCTCAGCGGCGACGTTCGGATTCTCATCCTCGATCTGGCCCACGTGACCGAGTGCCCGATGGAGTCCTCGGGGCTGCTGGATCGCCAGCTCTGTTCCCTGGAGGATCAGGGGGTGGAGATCCTCCTGTCGCGGGCCGGCCGGTTGCCCTTCGTGTCCAGGGCCGGCTGGGCCATCACCGAACGGATCGATGCCTACGAGCACCTGGATTCCGCCCTCGAGGCCGCCGAGGAGCTGCTGCTCAGCTGGTATGCCCCTGCGGCCGAGGCGGACAACGGCGACGAGGACGACCTGGCGGACCAGGGTGTTCTGGCCGCCCTGGGGACGGAGCACCGCCGGATCCTGGCGGAGCGCCTGGTGCGGCGATCGTTCATGGCCGGGGACTTCGTGATCCGCCGGGGGGATCCGGGCGACGAGCTGTTCGTGGTGCGCTCCGGCTCCTTCGACATCGCCCTCGACATCAAGACCGGCGACGGCCAGAGCCATTCCACCCGGCTGGCCACCTTCGGCCCCGGGCTCTGCTTCGGCGAGATCGGCTTCGTGGCCCAGACGCCGCGCACCGCCGACATCATCGCCACCCGCCCCGGTGAGTGCTGGGTGCTGCACCGCAACGCCTTCGAGGACCTCAGCGCCAGCCATCCCGACGTGGTGATCGCCCTGCTCAAGGCGCTCACCTGCGACATCGGCGCGAAGCTGAGCCAGACGAGCGTCCAGCTGACGCTCATGGAGCACTACTGAGGCCGGCGCAGCGACCCGGGGCCCCCGCGCTGGGCGATCATGCCTGTCCCAGGACCTCTCCCTGCGTTGTCGTGATGGCTGCCGATCCCACCCGCCCCAGGCCCCGCAGCGGAGCCGAGATCCGGGAGGCCTTCCTCGCGTTCTACGAACGGCAGGGGCACCGGCGGATGGCCAGCGCCTCCCTGGTGCCCGACGACCCGACGGTCCTGCTCACCATCGCCGGCATGCTGCCGTTCAAGCCGGTGTTCCTCGGCCAGGCTCCGCCGCCGGCCCCCCGGGCCACCAGCAGCCAGAAGTGCATTCGCACCAACGACATCGAGAACGTGGGCCGCACCGCCCGGCATCACACCTTCTTCGAGATGCTGGGGAACTTCTCCTTCGGCGACTACTTCAAGGAGGAGGCGATCGCCTGGGCCTGGGAACTCACCACCGAGGTGTTCGGCCTCGATCCGGCCCACCTGGTGGTCAGCGTCTTCCGGGAGGACGACGAGGCGGCCGCCATCTGGCGTGATGCCGTGGGGGTGGATCCGAAGCGGATCATCCGCATGGACGAGGCCGACAACTTCTGGGCCTCCGGCCCCACCGGCCCCTGCGGCCCCTGCTCGGAGATCTACTACGACTTCCACCCGGAACGGGGTGACGACGGCATCGACCTGGAGGACGACAGCCGCTTCATCGAGTTCTACAACCTGGTGTTCATGCAGTACAACCGCGACGCGGCCGGCACCCTCACCCCCCTGGCCCGGCGCAGCATCGACACCGGCATGGGCCTGGAGCGCATGGCCCAGATCCTTCAGCAGGTGCCGAACAACTACGAGACCGACCTCATCTACCCCCTGGTGGAAGCCGCCGCCGCGCTGGCGGGCCTGGATTACCGCGCCCTCGACGCCCGCGGCCAGACCTCCCTCAAGGTGATCGGCGACCACAGCCGGGCCATCACCCAGCTGATCTGTGATGGCGTCACCGCCTCCAACCTGGGCCGGGGTTACGTGCTCCGCCGCCTGCTGCGCCGGGTGGTGCGCCACGGCCGGCTGCTGGGCATCGACCGTCCCTTCCTGGCGGCGATGGGGGAGGCGGCGATCGAATTGATGGCTCCGGCCCATCCCCAGCTGCCGGAGCGCCGCGAGGTGATCCTGGCTGAGCTGGTGCGGGAGGAGGCCCGCTTCCTGGACACCCTGGAGCGGGGCGAGAAGCTGCTGGCCGAGGTGCTCGCCGCCCGGCCGGAGCGCATCAGCGGCGATGCGGCCTTCGAGCTCTATGACACCTACGGTTTCCCGCTGGAGCTCACCGAGGAGATCGCCGAGGAGCACGGACTGACGGTGGACCGCGATGGCTTCGAGGCGGCCATGGAGCGCCAGCGGCAGCGGGCCAAGGCGGCCGCCGTGAGCATCGACCTCACCCTGCAGGGGGCGATCGAGCAGGTGGCCGGCGCCCTTGAGCCCACCGACTTCCGTGGCTACGAAGCCCTCGACCAGGCGGCCTGCGTGCTGGCCCTGGTGGTGAACGGCGAACCGGCCACGGCGGCCACCGCCGGCGATGCGGTGCAGATCGTGCTCGACAGCACGCCCTTCTACGGCGAATCCGGCGGCCAGGTGGGCGACCGGGGCGTTCTGCTGGCGGGGGAGGGGGCTGCCGGGGTCGGGGGAGGCCTGATCGTGGCCATCGAGGCGGTGAGCCGCAACCGCAGCGTGTTCGTCCACAGCGGCCGGATCGAGCGCGGCCGTCTGGCGGTGGGCGATGTGGTGCAGGCCCGGGTGGATCGGAGCTGCCGCCGCCGCGCCCAGGCCCACCACACCGCCACCCACCTGCTGCAGGCGGCCCTGAAGCAGGTGGTGGATGACGGTGTCTCCCAGGCGGGCTCCCTGGTGGATTTCGACCGGCTGCGCTTCGACTTCCACTGCCCCCGGGCCCTGACCCCGGCCGAACTGGAGCAGATCGAGGACCTGGTCAACGGCTGGATCGCCGAGGCCCACCCCCTGGAAGTGGCGGAGATGGCCCTGGAACGGGCCCGGGCCGCCGGCGCCGTGGCCATGTTCGGCGAGAAGTACGGCGAGGTGGTGCGGGTGGTGGACGTGCCCGGCGTCTCGATGGAGCTCTGCGGCGGCACCCACGTGGCCAACACCGCCGAGATCGGCCTGTTCCGGATCGTCGCCGAGACGGGGGTGGCGGCGGGCATCCGCCGCATCGAGGCCGTGGCGGGTCCCGCCCTGCTCCCCTACCTGCGGGAGCGCGACCGGGTGGTGCGCGAGCTGGCCGACCGCTTCAAGGCCCAGCCCGGCGAGATCCTCGAGCGGGTGGCCCTCCAGGCCGAGGAGCTCCGGGCCACCACCAAGGAGCTGGCGGCGGCACGGGGGGCCCTGGCGGCGGCCAAGGCCAGCGCCCTGGCGGAACGGGCCGAAGCGCTCGGTGCCCATCGGCTGCTCGTGGAGCGCCTCGATGGCGTCGACGGCGCCGGCCTCCAGGAGGCGGCCCAGCGCCTGCAGCAGCAGCTCGGGGAGGGGGCGGCCGTGGTGCTCGGCGGCCTGCCGGATCCGGCGGATCTGGGCAAGGTGATCCTGGTGGCGGCCTTCGGCCCCGCGGTGGTGGCCGGCGGGGCCAAGGCGGGGGCCTTCATCGGTGGTATCGCCCAGCTCTGCGGCGGTGGCGGCGGCGGCCGGCCCCAGCTGGCCCAGGCGGGCGGACGGGACGGCGCTGCTCTTGATGGGGCGCTGGCGGAGGCCCGTCGGCTGCTGACCGCCCAGCTGGGTGGCGGCTGAAGCAGGGCGGCTGAGGCTCAGAAGCGGTAGTTCACCCGGGTGTAGAGCCCCTGGCCCAGGAGCCAGTCGTTCCAGGGGCCCGGGTTGTCGGTGGTGGAGAAGGGCACGGCCCAGCCCAGCTCCACCGACCAGTGGTTGCTGGCCAGCCAGCGCAGCAGCAGACCACCGGAGCCCACCGTGTCGCCGAAGCTGCCACCACTGAAGCTGGTGCGGATGCCGCCGGCCCCGATGAAGGGGACGAGCTGCAGGGCGCTGGTCTTGCTGTCCCAGAAGGTCCAGACCGCTTCGGTGCTGGCCAGCCAGCCGCTGTCGCCGCTGATCAGCTGGCCGGGCAGCCCGCGCAACCCCACATCGGAGCCGAGGGTGAACTGCATCGACGAGGTCAGCGGGGCGAAGGCCAGCTGGGCGGCGGTCCGCAGGTTGACCTGCCAGCGGGGGGAGACCGTCCAGGAGGCGGAGAGGAGGCCGCCGATGGCGGTGGCCCGGCCTGCCGCGATGCCCGCCTCGGCCAGTTCCTGGCGCTGGACGGTCGGGGTCGCCGCCGCGACCCCCTGCAGCAGGTAGGCGCTGCCGCTCCAGCTGCTGTGGCGGCCGGCACCGCTGCCGTTGACGCCGAGCCGCAGGTAGCCGCCGGCGGGGGCACGGATGCTGGCGGGCACCGAGGTTGGCTGGGCGCTGCCCTGCTCGTAGATGTTGCTGCGGCTGTTGCTGTAGCCGGCGAAGAGGCTCCAGCGCTGGCTGAGGGATTCGCGGAACACCCACTCGAACTGGGCCAGGGCCTGGTACTGGTTGGTGGAGAACCCGTCGGCCGGGGCCGGCAGTTCCACCAGGTTGCGGCGGCTGAAGCCGATGCCCCCGGTGAGGCTGACGCTGTCGCTCAGGGGGTAGGTATAGCTGAGGGAGGCGATGGCCGCGCCCAGCTCGGGGGTGTCGGTGGCATCGAGCTCGCCGTAGACCAGCAGGGTGTCGCCGCGCCGCAGCAGGCTCGGCTTCAGCAGGGTGGCCACGGCGCGGAACTCCCCCGAGCCGCTGTTGCCGTCGTTGCGCAGGGCCAGATCCCCCTGCCAGGGCTCCCTGGAGGGCTCCACGGCGACGCGGAACACCCCTTCGGAAGGATCGCTGCCCAGCCGCGCCAGGGTGCCCCGCACGCTCTCGATTCCCGGCTGCCGCTTGAGCAGCTGCAGCTGCAGCTCCACCGTGGACAGCCGCAGAATCTGGCCCCGCAGGGGACGCAGCAGCCGGCCGACGCGGCGGTTCAGCCAGGGATCGCTGCCGGAGACCTGGATGCCGACCACCCGGCCTTCCACCACATCGAGATAGCCCGGAGCCGGGTCGCTCACCACATAAACCCGGCTGCTGACGTACCCGTCAAAGACGAGCCGGGTGCTCAGGGCCACGGCGCAGGCCTTGAGCCGCTCGGCGGCAGCGGCGATACGGCTGCACTCGGCCAGGATCGTGCGCACCTGGTCCGGGCTGTAGAGGGTCAGCCCGCGGATCTCCGGCAGGACGGCCGGTGCCTGGGAGCTGGGGGTCTGGGGGGACGGTGTCGGGGCGGCGGGGCCAGCGCCGCCGTCGGGCTGGGGGGCGGGAGTCTCCAGGGGACGGACGTCGACCGGAGGGGTCGGCTCGGGGGGAGAGGACCGTTCGAGCTGGCGGGGTGGGCCGGGAAGGCGGATCGGGCCATCCTGCAGGGGCGGGGCCACCAGCTGGGCGAGAAGGAGGAGCATTCAGGGTGGGCCGAGTTCCCGCTCAGAAAGACAGGCTGGTAGCTTGCTGGTGGATCGATGAGATCAGGCTAGATAACACCTGACGCAACACCTGACGCACGCTGAGGCGTGAATGATGACCCCGCAAGTAATCCTGCAAGTGGTTCAGCCATCTGCGCCTAGGGAACCTACCCGCCACAACGGGGAGCGGGTCCAATCTTGAGTAACAACGACTACCTTTTCGCCCGTGACTTGGGCAAGATCGGTTCGTTTTGTCCGGCATGGCTGACACAACGGCGGCGAAGTCTCGCTCCACTGGGGCTCACGGTTGTGTTCGGCCTGCTGGCCTCCCCGGCCGCCTCCGGTGAGATCACCGCCACCGGCGGGATCCTCGGGCTCGGCAGTGTGGTCAATGGCCAGGTCGGCGGCAGCTGCTTCGGTGGCGCCTGTGCGATCCGGGGCGGCACCTCCGCTGGGGCCAACCTCTTTCACCGTTTCTCCGCCTTCGACACCCGCGGGGCGATCACGGGCGTCACGCTCGATGTGGGTGGGCATCGCAACGTGATGGTGGGGGTCACCCACCCCCTGGGCAGCTTCATCGACAAGGCCGTCACCCTGAGCCAACCGGCCAACCTGGTCTGGCTCTCACCGGGGGGTCTGCGGCTCAGTGGTGCGGGCACGTTCAGCAATGTCCAACAGCTCAACCTGACCACCGCCACCAGCCTGCGGGTGGGCGAGGGGCGCTTTGACGTGCTCGGCACCACGGCCGCCGGAGCCGCCTCCCTGGCGGGCCTGCCGGCCCTTGGTGCGGCCGGCCTCAGCACCGATCCGGCCACCCTGGCCCAGCTGGGCCTCTCCGCCCAGGGGGATCTGGCCATCGACGGCGGCCTGCTCACCGTCGATGGGGGCCTGCTGCTGGATGCCCAGGGCGGCCATGTGCTGCTCGGGGGAGCCCGGCTGCAGGCGCCCGGGGGCAGCGTGGCCCTGCAGGGGCAGGAGGTGTCGCTCCAGGACAGCACGGTGGAGGTCTCCGGCCCGGACGGCGGCCGCATCCGGCTGTCCGGGGAACGGGTCTCCATGGCCGGCTCCAGCCTGCGGGCGGATGCCAGCGGCGCTGGCCGGGGCGGGAGCATCGAGATCCTGGGCAAGCAGCGGGCCGAGGTCGGTGGCGTGATCAGCGCCCGGGGCGGTCCCCAGGGGGGCGATGGCGGCTTCGTCGAAACCTCGGCCAGCAACCTGGTGCTCTCCACCGCTCCGGACCTGTCGGCGGCGCGGGGCCGGGGCGGCACCTGGCTGATCGATCCCCGCGACATCGACATCGTCCCCTCCGGATCCGGCGGCGGTCCCCCCCCCGGCGGTTCCGGTGGGGGACTGCCGGGCTCGGCGTCGCTGATCGACGTGGGGCTGATCAACACCGCCCTCAACGGCGGCCAGACGGTGATCGTGGACACCACCGACCCCGCCGGGACCCAGTCGGGGACCATCTCCCTGCTGGCCCCGGTGCAGAAGACAGCCGGGGCAAACGCCACCCTGGAGCTGCGGGCCGACGGCAACATCCTGATCAACGTTCCAGGCGTGGATCCCGCGGCTTTCTCGAACACCTCCGCGACCGGGCGGCTGGATGTCAATCTCTGGTACCAGAAAAGTGCCGATCCTTCCGTCCCCGTGGGATCGATCAGCTGGCAGAAGGGCGCGGTGGACATCAACACCGGAACCCTGCGGACGTTTCAGGGGGCCTCGCGGATCGACGGCAACATCGAGCTGACGGGAGCCTTCGAACCGTTCAAGCTCCGTTCGGGCACCGTTCGCACCGGCGAATTCGGCTGGAGCCCCACAAGTCTCGGGGCCATTCAACTCTCGCAGTTCAATGATTCCAGGCCGGCCGTTCTGGATGTCTCCAGGCGTTACGTCCAGGGCCCCGGCCGCAACGTCACGGCCTTTTCGACGGCCCTGCTGCAGATCGGCCCTTCGACCCGGAGCAGCCTCATCGACGGCGGCACGGTCACGGATTTCACACCCGTCAAGACCACCCTGATCAACGTCGCCACGGGGGCGACCCTGGCGCTCAACCAGGCCACCGTGGCTGGCCCGAATCTGGCGGTGGAGAGCGGGGCCCAGCTGCAGTTGTCGGGGGTCAACAGGCTGGCGGCCCTCGAGAACGCCGGATCGATCGTGATCGCCCCCGGCGCCACCCTCGACCTGCAGAGCGCGGCCGTCTCCTCCGGGGCCTCCATCGTTCTGCAGGGCAATGGTTCGGCGCGGCTGCGGATCGACGGCGCCGCCTTCCGCAATGAAGGAACGATCCAGGGATCCGGCCTGATCGAGGTGGACTCCGGTCTGGGGACGTTCACCAATGGAACCTCCCTGCTGCCGGGGGCACCGGTGGCGTCGCTCGATCCGGTCGGATCACTGCGGATTCGTGCCCGCAGCCTCACGCTGGAGCCCAACAGCCGGCTCCTGTTCGATCTCTCCACCCCCGACCAGCTCTCCGTCTTCGGCGACACCCTCCTCGGAGGGGCGCTGGAGGTGGTGTCGCCGCCGGTTGTGGGGGTCATCACCCCCTTCGAGCTGATCCGGGCCGGCGGCATCACCGGCGCCTTCGATCCCGCCCAGATCGTGCTGCCGATCGGTTTCACGCTGCAAGGCGTCGTCACGACCGGCGATCCCCAGCTGCCGTTCAGTTTCGGCGGTGCTCTGGCGGCGACGCCGGCCCCGCCCCCGGCCCCGCCCGATCCGCCCGTCACCCCCACACCGCCCGTCACCCCGCTTCCACCCCAGGCGGTCACGCCTCCGGCAACCCCCTCACCGTCCCCACCGTCGAGCCCATCGAGCCCGCCGGCCCCGTCATTCCTCCTGCCCGATCTCGGCTATCGCATCTTTCCGTCGACCCAGACAACCCCCTTCGGCTCCACCGTCAGCAGCAGCCGGCGCGGGGTGGGCTCCGATGCCCTGGCGGTGAATCTCTCGGAGGCGGATTTCAGTCTCACCGGCGGGTCGGTGCCGGTGCCCGGCCCCCTCACCGCCACCACCAGCAGCCTCTCCTCGGCCCAGGTGGCCGCGGCGATCACCGACGGCGATCAGCAGCGCACCGAGGACGTGCGACGGACCCTCGGGGATGTGGGAATGGACGGGGATTCCGGCGGAACCCTGCGCCTCAAGGACCTGCAGCTGCTGCTCAGCAAGGCCTCCCAGAAGGGGGACCGGGATGACGAGCGCTTCAATCCGGCCGTGCTGATGGTGTCCTTCACCGAACAGAAGCCCGGGGCGGGCCAGGAACAGAAGCCCGCGGCGGGGCAGGAAGCCGGGGCCGCCGGCGCCACCGGGCCGAAGCCGGCCAATTCGTTCCTTGACCTGATCCTGCTCAGCCGCAGGGGAGAGCCCGTCGGCAAGCGCGTCGAGCTCTCCAGGGAGCGCTTCGGGGAGCAGCTGCGGGCGCTCTACCGCCAGCTGGCCCGCCTCGAGCCCCTCCAGGTGGAGAACCCCGACTCCCCATCCAGGCAGATCCACCGGGCCATGATCGAGCCCATCGCCGCGGAACTCCGGGCCAAGGGCATCACCACCCTGGTGATCGTCGCCGACCGGGGCCTCCAGGGCCTCCCCTTCGCCGCGCTCCACGACGGCACCAGCTATTTCGGGGATCGGTACGGCTTCTCGATCACCCCGTCCCTCAACCTCACCTCCTTCGGCCCTCCGCGCCAGACCCGGGGGCGGGTGCTGGCGGCGGGAGCCTCGGAATTCGAGGGGCTCAGCCCCCTGCCCCTGGTGCCCGAGGAACTGGCCGGCATTCCGGAGGGGGTCGGGGTCGACCGGTTCCTCAACAAATACTTTTCCCCGGAGGTCCTGCTGAGCCGGGCCGCCGACCCGCGCTACGAGCGCCTGCACGTGGCCACCCATGCCGAATTCCTGCCCGGTGGCCCCTCCCAGGCGCGCATCTACACCGGCACCGGCTCGGTGACCCTGCAGCAATTCGCCAGCCTGCGCCAGCAGCGCAGCGGCAGCCCACTGGAACTGTTCGTGCTCAGCGCCTGCCGCACCGCCCTGGGCGACAGCGACAGCGAACTCGGATTCGCCGGCCTGGCCCTGCAGGCGGGATCCCGCAGTGCCATCGGCACGCTTTGGTACGTCGATGATGTCGCCACCTCCGCCTATTTCCTGCAGCTCTATCGCTTCCTCGACCAGGGGATGCAGAAAGCCGATGCCCTGCGGGCCACGCGCCAGGCCATGTCCACTGGCAAGGTGCGGCTGGAAGGCGATAAGGTCATCGGGTCCGATGGCGTTCCCCTTCTCACGGAGTTGAGCCCATCCCAGCGGCGTCGGATTGCGGCAGGTGTGACCCATCCCTACTTCTGGGCAGGGGTTCAGTTGATCGGGACTCCCTGGTGAGTCCTTACCAACGGGCTCCGTGGCCCTGTTCCCTCCCCCTGCCTCACCTGACGCGCCTCTCCGGCCATCCCGGTTCTTCATTCTGTGCCTGATCTTCCAGCCGTCTTCAACGTCTTTCTGATGCTGGCGATGGCCCATTTCGTCGGGGATTTCGGGCTCCAGAGCGATCGCATGGCCCGGGAGAAATGCCCCGGTTGCGGTGTGACCCTCGGCTGGGGTTGGTGGCTCAGCGCCCATGCCGCCATCCATGGTTTTCTGGTGGGCGCGATCACCCAGTCCCCCCTGTTAGGTGTGGCAGAGTGGATCGTGCATCTGTTGATTGACTTCGGCAAATGCCGTCGTCTCTGGAGCCTGTCCTTCGATCAGGCGCTTCACATCATCACCAAGCTCCTCTGGGCCTGGCTGGCCATCCAGCAGGCCTCGCCTGGGTTCTGGTTGTCATGAAACGTTGCCGTTAACTGTGTTCATGAAGACAGTGTTTTCGCCGAAACCCACCATCAAGCGAAGGGCCGTCGGCAAGTTGTTGGCGGCCAGCCTCCTCACCCTGGCCCCGCTGGCGGCGCTGGAGCCGCCGCAGGCCCAGGCCCAGAGCGATCTGCGCAAGAGCTTCCCGGGGCGCCGGGTCGGTGGAGGAACCCGCGGTGACTGCTCCAGCCGCCTGCTGGCCCACCTGGTGCCGGCCAGCAGCGTCTTCGCCCCCGGTAAGGACCGCTTCCTCGGCCTGCTTGAAGGCCCCAGCGCCTCCCCCAGCCCGCTGGAGATCACCTTCCGCCCCCTGAGCGGCCGCGGAACCGCCGATGGCTCGATCGCCTCGGGCCAGCGCCGGGTGCTGCCGGCCTCCGGCCCCGGCATCACCTTGATCAGCCTGCCCTCGGTGAAGGTGCCGACGATGTGGGAGTCGAGCTACCTCTGCCCCGGGGCCGCGGCGACCCCCACCCCCGCCGATCCGCTGAACTTCGTGGCCGCCGAATCACCGCCGGCCCTCAGCCTGCTGGTGACCGATGCCTCGAAAGAGGATGGGGCCGTGCAGGCCTCCCTGGCGAAGCTGCGCCGCTCCTGCGGTGCCAGCGTGCCCCGGGAGGAGGTCGGCAGCGCCTTCGGTCTGTCCGACCTGATCACGGCCCAGTGGCCCGAGCAGATTCCAGTGCGCTGTCCCGCCTGAGGCCACCCCTCAGTTCCCAGATGCGCAGGGGCTCGGTGCGCCCCTTGACGTTGAGCTCCCCCCAGTCGAGCCACTCCAGCGGCAGGCCTTTGGGCAGCAGATCCACCGTGCTGGAGGACACCAGCACCCGGCAGAGATTGGTCTGACGCTGCTTGTCGAGGCTCTCCAGCCGGGCGGCGCAGTTCACGGCGTCGCCGATCACGGCGTACTCCAGCCGTTCGCTGCTGCCCATCGATCCGGCCAGCACGGCGCCGGAATGGACGCCGATGCGGAGCCCCATCGCCGGCAGTCCCTCCTTCTGGAGTTCCTCGTTGAGGCTGTCCACGGCCCGCTGGATGGCCAGGGCGGCATCGATGGCCGCCTTGGCATCGGCCTCCTCGCCGCTGCTCAGGGGGGCCCCAAAGACCGCCAGCAGGCCGTCGCCGGTGAACTTGTTGACCATCCCGCCCCGGCGTGTGATGGCGGGGACGAACAGGGCCATTCCCCGGTTCAGCCATCCGAGCAGCTCTCCGGGACTGAGCCGTTCCGACACGCTCGTGAACGAGCAGGTGTCCGACATCAGCACGGTGACCGGCAGCTGGCGCCCCTCGAAGCGCCCGTCGCTGAGCAGCCCATCGCGCTGGTTCCAGAGCTGGCGCGCCACGGCCGGGGAGGTGGTCTGGCCGAGCAGCCGCTCGATCTGCTGGCGCTGCTTCTGGCTGGAGGCGCCCCGGCGCACCCAGCCCGCGCCGGCCATGGCGATGAAAGCCGTGAGGGGCAGGCTCAGACCCACCCAGACGAAGTTGTAGAGCAGCAGCACGGCGCCACCGACCATCAGGGCGGCCACCAGCCCCACCACGAGCACGCTGCGGCGCAGCAGCACGAAGGCCTCCCCCAGCACGATCCCCAGCACCACCGCCACCACTTCGGCGAGCCGCTCCACCCAGCCCGGCAACGTGCGCAGGCGTCGGGGGTCGCCGGCCACGGTGCGGTCCATCAGGGCGGCCAGGCGGTGGGCATGGATCTCGACGCCCGGCACCAGCAGCTGCTTGGCCCCGAGGGCGGAGCGGGTCTGGGGCACGGGAAACAGATCCCGCAGGCTCGGCGCGGTGCTGCCGATCAGGACGATGTGGCCACGGATCTGGTCGGCGGGGATCGGCCGGCGGCCGAGCACATCCTGGAGGTTCCAGAGGTGGAAGCTGCCGAGCTGGTGGAACGACAGCATCTGCTGGAAACCGGCGGCATCCAGCTGGTCGTAGCCCCCCGACGCCGGATCCAGCCAGGGGCCCGGTTCGCTCCCCTTCTCGAGCCGCTGCCGCAGGCTCCGCTGGCCCTTGCCCACCTCCAGCAGCCGCAGGGGCAGGGAGACGGTGGCTTCGTCCTGCCCCGCCACATGCACCAGATCGCGGCGGATCACCCCGTCGGCATCGAGCACCAGATCGTTGAACCCCTGGCGATCGGCCGGCGTCCCGGGCACCGGGCCGATGGCTTCGGCCACGTTGAAGATCGAGACGAGGCGGGGATTGGTGCGGAACCGTTCACGCAGGCAGGCCTGGTCGGGGCCCACCCCCTGGTCGCGGTAGATGTCCAGGCCGATCGCCACCGCCCCTGCGGCGCTCAGCCGGTCGATCGCTTCGCACAGGACCCGGTCGTCGATGGGGAAGCCGTAGGTGGCGAGGTCCGACTCGTCGATGCCGATGATCGTGATCGCCTTGTCCGTGCCCGGCGGCGCCGGACGCAGGCTGGTGATCAGGTCGTAGAGCAGCAGGTTGAGGGTTTCGTTGACGGGGCTGCGTTGCAGCGCCAGCAGCAGCAGTCCGGCGGCGGCGTAGGGGACGAGCGAGCGGAGGCCATCCCCCAGATGCAGGACCCTCAGCCGGGCCAGCCAGGTTGGGGCCTTGGAGCCGGGCGGGGTGCCGCTGTCCATCAGCTGCCCTTGAAGGCGAAGAAGAGTCGCTTCATGGTGTCCAGCAGAGCATTGGAGCGCTCCGTGTGCTGTTCGCGGTCGAGGCTCTTCAGTTCCGCCTGCCGCTCCTGAACCATGGCGGCGAAGCGCTCCAGCAGGTCAGGATTCTCGCCCAGCAGTCCGCTGATGCTGTCCCGGTCCACCTCCAGCAGCAGGCACTCCTCGGTGGCCCGCACCGTGGCGCTGCGCGGCGCGTCGAGGAAGAGGGTCATCTCGCCGAACACCTCACCCGGCCCCAGCTGGCGCACGGCCACGGTGTGGCCCGGCTCCAGCTCCTTGAGGATCTCCACGCTTCCCCGCAGCACGTGGAACATCGAGCGTCCCTCGGCCCCCTCCTGCACCACCGCCTCGCCGGGGCCGTAGGCCACCAGATGGCTGCCGTCCACCAGGGTTTCCAGCTGCTCGGAGGTCAGGTCGGTGAAGAGGCCCTCGCTGGCCAGGGTCTGGCAGCAGAGCTGGGGGGAGGGCCGGGCCGGGAGCTGGGGCCTCTCCCGGGAGCGGCGCGGCTGCAGCTCCCGTACCGGGAAGGGGATGCTCTGGCCTTCCCGGGCCAGGGCATACCAGATCTGCTCAAGCAGGTCGCTGCGCAGGTCGCCGATGGCGCCGTCCCCCAGCTCCCGCTGCCACACCTGCAGCTCGTAGGCGATGGCGCTGTCCTGGAACTCCTTGACGCGGATGCGGGGGGCGGGCTCCCGCAGCACCCGGGGATGCTGCAGCACCACCTTTTCCAGCAGCGCCCTGGCCTGGGCGGGCGGCAGGTCGTAGTCGAGGCCGACGCTGAACCGGTTGCTGACGGCCCCGGAGCGGCCCAGGTTGCGCAGCACCCTCTCGGTGACGAGGCTGTTGGGGACGACCACCAGCTGGCCGTCCATGTTGCGGAGCATGGTGTCCCGCCAGCTCACCTGGACCACCACCCCGCGCACCCCCTCGTCCAGCTCCAGGAAGTCCCCTTCGGTGAACTCGTCACCCAGCTGCAGCTCCAGGCCGGCGAACAGGTCCTTGAGGGACTCCTGGGCGGCCAGGCCGATCACGGCGGTGAGCACGGCAGAGGTGGTCACCAGGCCCACCAGATCCAGCCGCGCCGACTGGCGCACCAGCACCACCGTGGCCAGGGCGCCGCTGCCAAGGGTGAGCAGCTGCAGCAGCAGCTGGGGCGGCGGCCGCCACAGCCCCAGGTGGGCGGGCACCTGCAGCAGCGCCCAGAGGGCCAGAAGGATGGCGGCGTAGGTGAGCAGCAGGTCGTCGGTCAGCAGCACCCACACCCGGTAGGCCGGCGGCAATCCCTGCAGCGGCAGCGAGCTGAGCAGGGCCCAGGCGCCGATCGCCAGCAGCGGCAGCCGCAACGGCATGGCCGGCAGGGCCCGGTGGCGGCAGAGGCGGGCCAGCACCAGCAGCCCGGCCGTGGCGGCCAGGGCGCTGATCCAGATCTGCAGCAGGGCCAAGGCGCTCGCTTCGATCGCCCCATCCTGCCGCCGATCCTGGCCGTCGGCTCCCTGGCGGAGCAGGCTGGGAGCATCCGTCCCCAAGTCGATGCGCCCGTTCCGTCCGCGCCCCTTCCTCCTGCTGCTGGGCCTGACGGCACTCGGCACCTGGCCGGCTGCCGCGGTCGCCCAGGTGCAGCAGCGTTGCGAGGGCACCCTGCTGGAGGCCAGGGGCAGCGCTGAACAGGAGCGGCCCACCCGCCGCCTGGCCTTCTCGCTGTCCCTGGAGGCCGAGGCCGCCACGGCCGATGGGGCACTCCAGAGCCTGCAGGAGCGGCTGGCGGCGGTGCGGACCGCCCTGCAGCGGCAGCAGGTGGAGGAACTGCGGGTCACCTCCCCGAGCACCTGGAAGCGCGAGGCCGAGCGCAACCGGCCGGCGGCGGTGACGGCCAGCCTGCAGGTCAGCGGCCGGCTGGCGCCCCAGCGGCTGCAGGCCCTGATCCGGGAGGTGGGGGCGCTCCCCGGGGTGCGGCTGGCGCCGGTGGGCACCGAAGCCGATCGCGCCCAGGACCGGGCGGTGCGGCGCCAGCTGTTGCGGGCGGCCTACCAGGACGCCCTGGACCAGGCCCGGGAGGTGGCCGCAGCGGTGGGTCTCAGCCGGCTGGCCCCCCTGGAGGTGCAGGTGGACGGCAATGAGTTCCGGCCGGTGATGATGCGGGCGGCCGCGGCCGACGCCGCCCCGCCCTTCGATCCGGCCGAACTGGCCCAACCGAAGGATCGGCTGGGCCTGATGGTGCGGTTCTGTGCCCGTTGAGCAGAATGGGCCATCCGCACCGGAGCCCTGAGCCCATGCGCCGCCGCCACCTGCCGAGCCTCTCGATGGTGCCGATCCTGGTGCTCCTGGTCGGTCCCGCCCTCGGCCCCCTGCCGGTGCGTGCCTCCGAAAGCGCCGTGGTGCAGGAGATCCTCGATGGCAACGAGCTCTTCATCGACGGCAAGACGGCCAAGGTGAAGGAGAAGGCCGTCGCCCCCCAGAAGGTCAGCACCCAGAACAGCCGCGGCCAGATCCGCTTCGACAGCGGCGCCGCCGGCCGCCTCAACCGCTTCGCCCTGCTCAAGCTGGGCCAGGGCTGCTTCCTGATCGAGAAGGGCCAGATCCTGGTGTCGGGCAAGCAGAGCGGCTGCACCCGTTCCGCCCGCCTCAGCGTCCGGGGCACCAACTACCTCCTGGACGTCAGCGAATCAGGGGAGTCGGAAATCTCCGTACTGGAGGGGTCGGTGGAGGTGGAGCCGCTCGCCGACGGGGAACCCACCGGCAAGCCCGCCACCACCGTGGAAGCGGGCCAGAAGCTGCGCCTCTCCCCCGCCGGGGTGGTGCTGGCGATCCTGGGGCTGAGCGTCAGCGATTACAACAGCATCCTGGGCGGCCCCCTGTTCCAGGGTTTCCGGGTGCCGCTGCCCGCCTACGGCTCCCTGGAGAGCTACATCCGCTCCCGGGTGCCGGGGGTGAACCTTCCCGTGCCGATCAGTCCGCCGTCGCTGCCCTTCGGCCTGCCGCGCTTCTTCTGAGCCGGTGATCCGACCCCACCGGCTTCTGCTGACGACCCTGGCGGCGGCCCTGGCCTGGCCCGGCGGCAGCGTGGCGAGCCCGGTTGGATCGGCAGTCGTGCAGGAGATCCTCGATGGCCCGGAGCTGTTCATCGAGCGCCGCCAGGCCCAGGTGCAGGAGCGGGCGTTCACACCCGAGCTGGTCCGCACCCAGCAGAGCCGCGGCCAGCTGGGCTTCGCCGGTGGGGCTGCCGGCCGCCTCAACCGCTTCACCCAGCTGCGCCTCGGCAGCACCTGCTTCCTGCTCAGCAGCGGCCAGATCCTGGTGTCCGGCCGGCAGAACGGCTGCACCCGCTCCTCGCGGCTGAGCACCCGGGGGACCAACTACGTGATCACCCTGCTCGACGGCGGTGAGCAGGAGGTGGCGGTGCTGGAGGGGTTGGTGGAGCTCCAGCCCCTGGCCGATGGACGGCCCCTGCCCGGGGCGCCGATCCTCGTGCCGGGGGGCACCAGGGTGCGGCTCTCCAGCCAGGGGGCCGTGCTCTTCCAGCGACCCCTGACGGCGGACGACTACGCCGCCCTCCTGCGGGGGGCCCTGTTCCAGGGGTTCACGGCCCCCCTGCCCGGCATGGCGGCGCTGGAAGCCTTTGTGGAGCGCCGTTTCCCCGGGGTGAGCGCCGCCCCACCCAGGCCGGAGATCAGCCGTGACCCCCTGGTGGCGACCATCAACCGCTACCGGGCCCAGGCCGGACGCCCCGCCCTGCAACCCCTGCCGGCGCCCCTGGCTGCCGAGAATGCCGCCTATCTGGCCCCGGTGCTCGAGGGGGTGCTGAACAGCCGCGACTGCGACCACGACCGCTCCCGCTGGGGGGCGTTCCAGGAGCGCATGGCGACGACGGCCAGACTCATGCCCACCAGTGAGGTGATCGCCTGCCCGATGCCGGCCGCCGCCTGGAACCCCGAAGTGATCGTGTCGCGCTGGATGGGCTCGCCCCTGCACACCCAGATCCTGATCAACCGTCCCAAGGCCCAGGCCATCGACTGCGTGCGCCTGGAGCGCTCCGGCCGGGCCGTCGCCATCTGCACGCTCTGGAGCCCACTGCCGCGATGATGCCGCGACGCCGCACCTTCAGGGTCCTGGTGGTGGCCGTGCTGGCCTGGGTGGGGGTCAGCTCCGGCTGGCCGGGGCCGCGGATGCGGGTCTGGGAGCGGGGGGTGGAGCAGCAGCTGCTGCTGCTGCGCGGCCCGCGCCGACCGCCGCCGAAGGTGGTGCTGGTCACGGTGGATGACGCCACCCTGCAGCAGGGGGACTGGTTCGAGGGGGAGGGCCGGATCCCGGAATGGGCGAAGGGTGTCGGCAGCCTGCCCTGGCCCCGGGCCACCTACGGGATGGTGGCGGAGAAGCTGCTGCAGGCCGGCGCCAGGGCCGTGGCCGTGAATGTGGTCTTCGAGGGGCCCAGCGGCAAGGGGCCGGCCGATGACGATGCCCTGGAGCTGCGGCTGCGGCGCTACCCCGGCCGGGTCGCCCTGGCGGCCGAGATGCTCGAATCCGACGACACCCAGGGGGCCGGGGCCCTCACCTTCGTGCGGCCGGAGCGCTTCCTGGCGGCGATCGGCGGCAGCGGCTCCCTCGGGCTCACCAACATCCTCGCCGGCACCTCCAGTGAGCCGAGCCGCCACCCCGAGGCCTATGCCAGCGGCGTGCTCCCTGCCCGCGGCGCCGAGGGCCACAGCGCCCTCTCCTCCACCCTGCTGCGGCTGGGGGGCCAGCGCAGCCGCCAGGACGACCGGGCCAGTGCGCTCAACTTCTACGGCCCGGAGGGCAGCTTCCAGCGCCTGCCGGCCTGGGAGGTGCTCGACCCCGCGCGCTGGAAGAGCCATCCCCTGCGCAAGGAGATCAAGGGGGCCCTGGTGCTGCTCGGCCCGGTGGTCGCCCAGGGAACCGACGGCTACCCCACCCCGTTCGGCCCCCTGTCGGGACTGGAGGTGCTGGCCACTGCCACCGCCAACTCGCTGCAGGGGGACGGGCTGCAGCCCTGGCCCAGCAGCGCTCCTGGACGGGCCCTGCTGGCCCTGGTGCCACTGCTGATCGTGCTGGGGGCGGCCCGGCGCTGGACGGACCTGCGCTGGCGCCTCACCCTGGTGCTGCTGATGCTCGTCCTGCAGGGCGGTGTGGCGGTGGTGGCGCTGCAGCAGGCCAACCGCTGGCTGCCGCTGCTGGCCCCCGCCTCTGGCCTGGCCCTGCTGGGCCTGCTCTACGGGGGGGATGCCTACCTGCGGGAGGGGCAGGAGCGACGGCGCCTGCGCCGCACCTTCGAGCGCTACGTGGCGCCCGGCGTGGTGGCGGAGATCCTCTCCGACCCGGAATCGGCCCAGGGCATCCTGCGGGGCCGTCTGCTCGAGGTGACCGTACTGATGACCGACATCAAGGGCTTCACCGTGCTCACCAAGCAGCGCAGCGATGAGGGCCAGAGCGAGCTGCACGTGCTCCAGCTCAACGAGTATCTGGGCGCCATGGTGGAAGTGGTGATGGCCCATGGCGGCACCGTCGACAAGTTCATCGGCGATGCGGTGATGGCCGTCTTCGGCTCACCGGTGAGCCGGGGGGTGGCCGAGGAGGCCAGCCAGGCGGTGCGCTGTGCCCTGGCCATGCGGGCGGCCCTGGCCGGCCTCAACGAGGACTGGGAGCGGCGGGGCATCGCCACCATCGACAACGGCATCGGCCTGGCCAGCGGCCAGGTGATGGTGGGCCAGATCGGCAGTCCGCGGCGGATGGAGTTCACCGTGATCGGCGACACGGTGAACCTGTCGGCCCGACTCGAGTCGGCCACCCGGAATGTGGACGCAGCGGTGGTCTGTGACGCCCGGACCGCCAGCCTGATCGCGGCCGACCCCGCTCTGGCGGCCCGCTCCCTTGGCCCCCAGGCGGTGAAGAGCCTCGGGGAGGTGGAGATCTTCACCGTCGCCCTGGCGGATCAGGCCTCCAGGGAAGCTCAGGCCTCCAGGTAAGTCGTCTGCTCCAGGCTGGCCTTCAGGTGGGCCATCAGGCGGCGGGCATCGCTGATCGCCAGGTCGCCCCGGCCGATCGCCTGCTCGCTGGCCAGCCGCAGGCGCTCCAGCAGCAGGTCGGGGTCGTGCTCCATCGCCTTGAGCACCTCGGCGTTGGTGTTGCCCCGCACCACGTGGTCGACCCGGTAGCCGCCGCCGGCCGCCAGCCGGATGTGCACGGCGTTGGTGCTGCCGAACAGGTTGTGCAGGTTGCCCATCACCTCCTGGTAGGCCCCTCCGAGGAACAGCCCGATCCAGTAGGGCTCGCCGGGTCGCAGGTTGTGGAGTTCCAGCAGCGGTTTGACCTGGCCCCGGTCGATGAAGCGGGCGATCTTGCCGTCGGAATCGCAGGTGAGGTCGGCGAAGCTGCCCAGGCGGGTGGGGCGCTCGTCCAGCCGGTGGATTGGCAGCACCGGGAACAGCTGGTCGATCGCCCAGGTGTCCGGCGCCGAGCGGAACACCGAGAGGTTGGCGTAGTACGTGCCGGCCAGCGCCGCCGGGAGGGCCTGCAGTTCCTGGGGGATGACGGTGCCTGGGGGCAGGCCTTCGAGCTGGCGGGCGATCGCCTGGCAGCTGGCCCAGGTGAGGCGCTCAGCGGTGGCCCTCTCCGGCAGGCTCAGGTAGCCGAGCCGGAAGGCGGTGAGGGCGTCCTCCTTGAACTTGAGGGCATCGTTCCAGGCCTCCTGGAGCCGTTCCACCACCGCCTGATCACCGGTGTCGTCCCCTTCCAGGCCCCCCTCAGCGGCGATCGCCGTGATCAGGGCATGGGTGTCGCGCAGGTTGCGCAGGATCAGCGCCTCCCCCTCGGCCGGCGGCGGCACCGTTTCGCCGCGGCCGCCGGCCCCGAGCACGTCGAACACCAGCACGCTGAAGTGGCTGGCCAGGGCCCGGCCGCTCTCACTCACCAGCGTGGGCGGGCGGATGCCGTGGGGCTCGCAGCACTCCCGGATCGTGGCGACGACGTCGTTGGCGTAGTTCTGCAGCGAGTAGTTGGTGGAGGCGGCGGTGGCGGTGCGGCTGCCGTCGTAGTCGATGCCCAGGCCGCCGCCCACGTCGAGGAAGCCCATCGGCGCCCCCAGTCGGGTGAGCTCGGCATAGATCTGACCCGCCTCCTGCAGGGCGTCCTTGAGGACGGCGATGTCGTTGATCTGGCTGCCGATGTGGAAGTGCAGCAGGCGCAGGTCGTCCAGCAGGCCCGCCTCCCGCAGGCGCTCCACCGTGGTGAGCACGTCGGGGATCGAGAGGCCGAACTTGGCCCGCTCACCCACCGAGCTGCCCCAGCGGCCGGTGCTGCGGGCCGAGAGCTTGGCGCGGATGCCGATGAACGGCGCTCCGCCGAGGGCGCTGCTGGCGGCGATGATCCGATCCACCTCATCGGCCTGCTCGATCACCACCACCGGCTGGCGCCCCAGGCGCCGGGCCAGGATCGCCGTCTCGATGTAGCGCCGGTCCTTGTAGCCGTTGCAGATCATCAGGGCGTCGGGATCGTCCAGCAGGGACAGGGCGATCAGCAGCTCGGCCTTGCTGCCCGCCTCCAGGCCGAAGTGCCAGCGGCGGCCGCTCTCCACCAGCTGCTCCACCACGTGGCGCTGCTGGTTGCATTTCACCGGGAACACCCCCTGGTAGCGGCCGTTGTAGCCGTACTGGGCGATGGCCCGCTCGAAGGCGCCGTGGAGCCGCTCGAGCCGGTCCTCGAGGATGTCGTCGAAGCGGATCAGCAGCGGCAGGGACAGGTCGCGGCCCTGCAGCTCCCGCACCAGCTCCACCAGATCGAGGGAGCCGCCGCGGTCGCCGCGGGGCTGGACGATCACGTGGCCCCGCGCGCCCACCCCGAAGTAGGGCTCACCCCAGCGGTCGAGCCCGTAGAGGGCCGCCCCGTCGGCGGCGCTCCAGGCGTCGGATCGCCCGGCAGGAGCGGCGGGGGCGCCCGGCGGGCTGGACGGGTCGGCGAGCACCATGGCGCCTGGGAGAAGGGAAGCCGGTCGGAGCGAATCTAGGCGGGGCCTTGTGGCGGCCGCCCTGGCCCGGGGGTTGCGGCACCTTCGGGTCAGTGGCGGGCGCCGATCCACGAACCTGTACAGCCTGTACAGGTTCCGAGTCGCGCCGGCACAGGACGGGCAACCCCGGCACGGCCGAAGGGGAGCGTGGTTGCTTGCCAAGCGGCAGCCCCAGCGCGGACGATGGCCCGAACAACTCTCCCTTCCCCATGGCCACCGAACGCACCTTCCTCGCCATCAAGCCCGACGGGGTGCAGCGGGGCTTGGTGGGCGAGATCCTTGGCCGCTTCGAGCGCAAGGGCTTCAAGCTGGTGGGCCTCAAACAGCTGGTGCCCAGCCGGGAACTGGCCGAGAGCCATTACGGCGTGCACCGGGAGCGCCCCTTCTTCGCCGGCCTGGTGGAGTTCATCACCAGCGGGCCGGTGGTGGCCATGGTCTGGGAAGGCGACGGCGTGATCGCCAGCGCCCGCAAGCTGATCGGCGCCACCAAGCCCCTGGAGGCCGAGCCCGGCACCATCCGCGGCGACCTGGCGGTGAACATCGGCCGCAATGTCATCCACGGCTCCGATGCCCCGGAAACCGCCGTCTTCGAGATCGGCCTCTGGTTCCAGCCCTCCGAGCTGTGCGAGTGGACGCCCGCCGACCAGGTGTGGCGGGTCGAGCCCTGAGCGGCCATCCTGGGGACCCTCGGGTCCCCAGGCCATGCTGCTGCGCAGGAGCCTCCGGCCCCCCGGGCCGCTGATGCCTTCGGCTGCGGCCGTTGTCGCCAGCGTCGCCGGGCTGGCGATCGTGCTTCCGGCCGCCGGCGCCATGGCGGCCCCCCGGGTGCCCCGGGTGGTGGATGTGCCGTCCCGGCCGGCCTACGTGATGCCGCCGGCGGCGCCGGAGCGGCCGGCCCTGGTGGGCCAGGTGCTGCGGCCCTCCACCGTGCTGCGCACCGAAAATCCCGGGCGGCTGCAGATCCTGCTGGCCGATGGCCGCAGCTTCCGGCTGGGGGGCAACGCCCTGCTGAGGATCGAGCCGACGCTGCTGGATCTGGTCCGGGGGCGGATCATCGCCTGGATCGCTCCCGGGAGGAGGAGTCCCACCCCCCTGCAGATCCGAACCCGGGTGGGCACGGCCTCGATCCAGGGCACCACGGTCTTCATCGAGGCCACCGCCGACAAGGTGCTGTTTCTGAGCTGGGAGGGGCAGGTGGAGGTGCGCGCCGCTGACGGCACCTCTTACCGGCTGACCAGTGGCCAGCGCCTGGAGGCCACGCCCCAGGGCTGGAAGGGTCCCCACCGCATGGACGCGGCGGAGGTGCGTCAGCGGCGGCGCAACAGCGAGCTGCTCAATGGCTTCGAGGCGCCGATGGAGACGCTGCCGGTGCTCGAGCGCGAACTCGGACTCACCCCCTGATGCCCCCCTGGCCCGGGCTGGGGCGCCGGCTCTGGTGGCTGGCCCTGGCCGCCCCCCTGCTGGCGGGCCTCGACCGGGCGCCTCTCACGCCCCTGGGTCAGGGACCGCGGCTGCTCGACGACCAGCTCCTCCAGACCTTCTTCCAGCTGCGGGGGGTCCGCCCCGCCCCGGCCGACCCGGTGATCCTGGCCATCGACGCCGACTCCCTGGAGCTGGGGGAACTGCTGGCACCGGGCGAGCGCCAGGCGTCGCCGCTGTGGCGGCAGATGGGGCCCTGGCCCTGGACCCGGGCCCTGCAGGCCCGGCTGGCGGCCCATGTGCTCGAGCAGGGGGCGGCCCGGGTGCTGTTCAACATCGAGTTCAGCCAGCCCAGTCGCTTCGGCCCCGCCGACGACCGGGCCTTCGCCGCGACCCTGGCCCCCTGGCGCCAGCGGGTGCACCTGGCGGCGGTCTACGGCGTGCAGGAGGAGGGGGGGCTGGTGCAGAGCCGGCTGCGGCTGCCGATCCACCCGTTGGGTGCCCCCGGCCTCACCACCCTGCTGCAGTCGCCCCGTGGGGTGGTGGAGGCGGTGCCGGGCCAGGACTGGATCGAGGACCGGCTGGGCGATTTCCCGCCGCCCCTGCCCCGGCCGATGGCCTTCCTGGTGCGCCCGGCGCCGCCGCCGCCGGCGCCGATGGGGCTCGACTTTCCCGGTCCCGCCGGCACCATGCCCCGTGTTCCGGCCTGGAAGCTGCTGGAGGCGCCGGCCTCCATCTGGCGGGGCCGCACGGTGCTGATCGGGGTGACGGCCCCCGGTCTGGGGGACCTGCAGGAGACGCCCTTCGGTCCCATGGCCGGCACCGAGATCCAGGCGGTGGCCCTCGCCAACGTGCTCCAGGGCCGGGGGCTGGGGCGGCTGCCCGTGGCGGGGGACGGGCTGCTGCTGCTGGGCTGGGGCGCCCTGGCGGGGCTGCTGCTGCGGCGCCCCGCCAGTGCCGGCGGCACCCTGCAGCTGGCGCTGGCCCTGGCGGGCGGGGTCCTGCTCGCCGGCTGGGCGGCGTGGGCTCTGGCCCTCCTTCGCCTGCCCCTGGCCGTCCTGCTGCTGGCCCCGATGGCCGGGGGCGGGGTGCGGGCCGTGGGCCAGGGGCTGGCGGAAAGCCGGGAGCGGGCCTATCTGCACCAGGTGCTGAGCCGGCGCGTCTCCCCCACCCTGCTGCGCGACATCCTGCGCAGCCCCGGGCCGGTGTGGAACCAGGCGGTGGGCAGCCGGGCGCGCTGCGCCGTGCTGTTCAGCGACCTGGTGGGGTTCACGCCCCTGAGTGCGGTGCTGGAGCCCGCCGAGCTGTTCGCCCTGCTCAACCGCTACTTCGAGGCCATGGCCGGGGCTGTGCTGGAGCAGGAGGGTCTGCTCGACAAGTTCATCGGCGATGCGGTGATGGCGGAGTTCGGGGTGCCCCGCAGCCGGGGGGATGCCGAGGAGGCCCGGGCCGCGGTGCGGGCCGCCCTGGCCATGCAGGAGCGGCTGGAGGCCCTCAACCTTGAGCTGGCCGCGGCGGGCATCCCGCCGCTGCGGCACGGGATCGGGCTCCATTTCGGCGAGGTGATCGCCGGCAACCTGGGCTCCTCCCAGCGGCTGGAGTTCACCGTCGTGGGGGCCAGCGTCAACGTGACCAGCCGCCTGGAGGGGCTGACGCGCCTGTTCCCCGAGCACCCGATCCTGGTCAGCGGCGACCTGCTGGCCCTGCTGCCGGGGGAGCTGGAGGTGCTGCCGCTGGGGAGCCACCGGATCAAGGGCTGGCCCGTGCCCCTGGAGGTCCATGCCTTGCAGGGTCTGCGGCCGGCGGCGGCAGGGCCTGGCTAGGCCGCCGCCTGGAACGGCCGGTCCCAGCGGAAGGGCGCCAGCAGGGTGTCGGGCGCCGCACCTGTCCCGGAGCCGGCCGCGGTGATCGCCGCAGCGATCCGCTCCGCCGTGATCGCCGCCAGCAGCACGCCGTTGCGGTGGTGGCCCGTGGCCAGCCAGAGCCCCTCGATCGGTCCGGGACCCAGCAGCGGCGCATCGTCGGGGGTGCCGGGGCGGAAGCCCCACCAGCGCTCCATCGGCGGCCACAGGGCCGCCTCAGGTAGCAGGGCGGCGATGCCGGTCTGCAGCTGCTTCTGGCCTTCGGGGGTGAGGCCGTCGTCGAAGCCGGCCTGCGGTTCGCTGGTGGCCCCCACCACCAGGAGGCCGTCCTCCCGCGGCACCAGGTAGGTGCCGGGCCCGAACACGACCCGCTCCAGGCTGGCCCTGGGGCCCTGCAGCGACACCATCTGGCCCTTCACCGGATGCACCGGCAGCGACGGCAGCAGCCGGCCGCTCCATGCGCCGCAGGCGAGCACCGCCGTGGCGGCGGCGATGGCGTGCTCGCCCCCCTCGGCCCGGCGCAGCCGCACCCCCCGCAGGCGTCCGCCGCCTTCGGTGAGCAGCTCCAGCACCTCGGTGCCTTCCTCGAAGCGCACCCCCAGGGCGGCGCAGGCCCGCTCCAGGGCGCGCATCAGGCGGCGGCGGTTGTCGATCTGCCCGTCCTGGGCGAACAGCAGGCCCGCCCGCCAGGCGGGTCCGATCCCCGGCACTTCCCGCTCCAGGCCGGCCCGGTCGAGGGGCTCGCCGAAGGGGGCCGTGGGGTAGGCGTCCCGCTCGGCGGCGCCGGGGAAGGGGACGACGATGCCGCAGGGGCGCAGGCCGCAGGGCAGGCCACTGTCGGCCTCGATGCGGGCCACCCAGGCCGGCACCCGCTCCAGGCTGGCCTGGCCCAGGGCCAGCATCGGCCCGCTGAGCCCCTCGGCGTGGGGGGCCAGCATGCCGGCGGCCACGAAGCCGGCCGCCTCGCTGCGGCGGCGGCTGAGCACGGTGGTGGAGCGGCCGAGACGGGCCAGCTGGTGGGCGATGGCCAGACCCATCAGGCCACCGCCGAGGATCAGGACGGGTTCGGTGTCGGGAGGGGGGCCAGCCAGGGCGCTCATCGCCAACTCGGAGGTCCCCCATTCAAGCGGCCGCCTGCCGCTGCCTAGGATCGCCCCCAGTGCCTCCGGCCGAGCGCGGGGGGCCGACAGCGCCGGCAGGACTCGCGACCATGGCTGAAGGGAACAGGGCAGAAGGCAAGGGTGAAGCCGCTTGGGAGGCTGTGATCGGCCTGGAGACCCACGTGCAGCTGGGCACCGCCAGCAAGATCTTCACCGCCGCCTCCACCAGCTTCGGCGACGATCCCAACACCCACATCGACCCGGTGGTGTGCGGCCTGCCGGGCACCCTGCCGGTGCTGAATCAGAAGGTGCTGGAGTACGCGGTCAAGGCGTCCCTGGCCCTCAACCTGCAGGTGGCGGAGCACAGCAAGTTCGACCGCAAGCAGTACTTCTATCCCGACCTGCCCAAGAACTACCAGATCTCCCAGTACGACCAGCCGATCGCCGAGAACGGCTGGATCGAGGTGGAGGTGGCCGAGAAGGGCAAGGAGACCTACCTGAAGACGGTGGGCATCGAGCGGCTGCACATGGAGGAGGACGCCGGCAAGCTCGTCCACGCCGGCAGCGACCGCCTGGCGGGCTCCACCCACTCGCTGGTGGATTACAACCGGGCCGGTGTGGCCCTGGCCGAGATCGTCTCCAAGCCGGACCTGCGCACGGGCCGGGAGGCGGCC
Source organism: Synechococcus sp. UW140 (assembly GCA_943367705.1). Lineage (GTDB taxonomy): Bacteria > Cyanobacteriota > Cyanobacteriia > PCC-6307 > Cyanobiaceae > Cyanobium. The sequence continues at coordinate 192,225 of CALRJV020000001.1, read as the reverse complement.
GAGTATGCCTCGGAGATCCGCCGCATCATGCGGTATCTGGGGGTCAGCGACGGCAACATGCAGGAGGGATCCCTGCGCTGCGACGTCAACATCTCCGTGCGCCGCGGCCCGGACGCCCCCTTCGGCGTGAAGGTGGAGATCAAGAACATGAACTCCTTCTCGGCGATCCAGAAGGCCATCGATTTCGAGATCGCCCGCCAGATCAAGGCCTATGAGGCCGGTGAGCCGGTGGTGCAGGAAACGCGCCTCTGGGATGAGGCCAAGCAGCTCACCAGGAGCATGCGCAGCAAGGAAGGGGCCAGCGACTACCGCTACTTCCCGGATCCCGATCTGGGCCCGATCGAGGTGAGCCCCGCACAGCGGGAAAGCTGGCGCGCCGAGCTGCCCGAACTGCCGGCGGCCAAGCGCCACCGCTATGCCGAGAGCCTGGGTCTCTCGATCTACGACGCCCGGGTGCTCACCGATGAGCGTTCGATGGCCGAGTACTTCGAGGCGGCGGTGGCCGCCGGTGGCGACCCCAAGGCCGTGGCCAACTGGGTCACCGGCGACATCGCCGCCCACGTGAACGCCAACCGGCTGTCGATCGCCGAACTGCCGCTGCAACCCGAGCAGCTGGCCGAGATGGTGCAGCTGATCGAGGCGGGCACCATCAGCGGCAAGATCGCCAAAGACCTGCTGCCCGAACTGCTCGAGAAGGGCGGCTCGGTCAAGGCGATCGTGGAATCGCGCGGCCTGGGCATGATCTCCGACCCGGCGGCGATCACCGCCATCGTGGCGGAGCTGCTGGCGGCCCACCCGGAGGAGGTGGAGGCCTTCCGCGGCGGCAAGACCAAGCTGCAGGGCTTCTTCGTCGGGCAGCTGATGAAGCGCACCGGCGGCCGCGCCGACCCCAAGCTGGCCAACCGGATCCTCAGCGAGCAGCTGAAGGGCTGAGCGCCGCCTCCACCTGCGGCGCCAGGGCCTCCGGCCCGCCCCGGTTGTCGATCACCACCGTGGCCAGGGCCCGCTTGCGCGCCAGGGGCCACTGGGCCGCCAGCCGGGCGCGGGCGTCGGCCTCGCCGAGCCGATCACGTTCCATCAGCCGCTGCAGCTGCTGGTCTTCGTCGCAGTCCACCAGCCAGGTCTCGCTGCAGAGCGTGTCCAGCCCCGCCTCGAACAGCAGCGGGATCATCAGCACCACCACCGGCGCCTGCCGCAGCCGCTCCAGTTCCGCGGCGAAGCGCTGCCGCACCAGTGGATGCACCAGTTGCTCCAGCCAACGGAGCTCGGCGGCGTCGCTGAACACGATCCGGCCGAGGGCCGCCCGGTCCAGGGCCGGCAGCGGCTCACCGGGCTCACCCGCTCCCTCCGCCACCACTCGCTCTCCGTAGCGCTCCGCCACCGCCGCCGCGCCTGGGCTGCCCGGCGCCAGCGCCTCGCGGGCATAGCCATCCGCATCCAGCACCGGCAGACCGCGCTCGGCCAGCAGGCGCCCCACCGTGCTCTTGCCGCTGGCGATCCCGCCGGTGAGGCCGATGCGGCGCTGGGCCATGGAACGGTTGGGTGGAAGCGGTGGCGGGGGCGTCGCCGCCGGGACGACGGAACGTGAGCGTTCCCTTCGGTCGACGGACAGATCCGCCGGTGCGCCGCAAGCTAACGGCTGGCCCGTCCCCTGCCGGCGCGATGCAAGTCTTCAGCTCCTGGTCCGAGCAACAGGCCCGCCTCACCCGCTGGGTGCTGCTGGTGGGCTGGCTGGGGCTGATCCTCAGCCTGCTGCTGCCGAACGGCGATCCCTGGCCGTTCGACCTGGATCGCTGCGGCCCCCTGTTGGAGTGCCACAGCCGGGAGGGCAACCAGATCTTCTGGGGCCTGGTGGTGCCCAGCGGTCTGCTGATCCTGGTGGCGCTCAGCCATGAGGTCTGGCGACGCATCTGCCCGCTGGCCTTCCTCTCCCAGCTGTTCCGCGCCCTCCACTGGCAGCGCACCGTCCCCGGCAAGGTCGGCCGCCGTGACGTGGTGAAGATCGAGGCGGATTCCTGGCTCGGACAGCACCACGTGCAGCTGCAGTGGAGCCTGTTCATCGCCGGCCTCAGCCTGCGGCTGCTGGTGGTGAACAGCAGCCCCCTGGGACTGGGCCTGTTCCTGGCGCTCACGGTGGCGGCGGCCCTGGCGGTGGGCTGGGCCTATGGCGGTAAGGCCTGGTGCCAGTACTTCTGCCCGATGGCGCCGGTGCAGGCCGTGGTCACCGGCCCCCGCAGCCTGCTGGGCAGCCCCGCCCACCTGGAGACCACCTCCCGCATCACCCAGTCGATGTGCCGCACCATCGGCGAGAAGGGCAAGCTGCAGAGCGCCTGCGTGGCCTGCCAGGCCCCCTGCATCGACATCGACTCCGAGCGGGCCTACTGGCAGACCTTCAGCGGCAAGAAGGGCCTGGCCTGGGCCTGGGCCTCCTATCCCGGCCTGGTGCTGGCCTTCTTTCTGCTGATCCGCGCTGCGGGGCCCGGCGGCATCGACTACCTGCGCAGCGGCCTCTGGGCCTACGACGCCCGCACCATCGATCAGATCGCCCAGCCCCTGGTGCTCTGGGGCTGGAACACCCTGCTGCCCCGCTGGTTCACCATGCCCGCCCTGCTGGTGCTGGGCGGTGTCCTCTCGGTGGCCCTGTTCGGGGCTCTGGAGCGCTGGCTGCGATCCGGCCTCGCCGGGCTGCCGGCCGAGCGGGCCGCGGCGGTGGCGGGCCATCGCACCCGACTGGCCGCCACCTTCCTGGCGGTGAACATCTTCTTCTGGTTCGCCGATCCCTCGCTTGGTCTGCTCGGCCCGAAGGGCGGGCAGCTGATCCGCTCCCTGGTGCTGGTCGTCAGCGGCATGTGGCTCTACCGGGGCTGGTCCCGCGACAAGGCCACCTACACCCGCGAGAGCACCAGCACCAGCCTGCGCAAGCAGCTGGAGAAGCTGGTGCCCGAAATGGGGGATCTGCTGGACGGGCGCTCCCTGGCGGAGCTCAGCCCGGGGGAGGTGTTCACCCTCGCCAAGGTGCTGCCCAGCCAGATCAGCCAGACCAAGCGCGGGATCTACCGCGAGGTGCTCTCCGACCTGTTCGGCAGCGGTCGGCTCGACCGCGCCGCCGCCCTGGTGCAGCTGGAGGAGCTGCGCCAGTCCCTCGACCTCAAGGAGGAGGACCACCACGCCGCCGTGCGCGAGCTGGCGGTGAGCGATCCCCGGATCCTGCAGCTCGACCATCGCCAGCGGGAGATCCGCAGCCTGCGCCAGGAGGCCGCCGCCGAAGCGATCGAGGATCTGCTCGAGACCACCGGCCTCGGCGACCTGAACACGGCGCTGGCCGACGGTGACCACAGTGATCGGCTGGAGCGGATCCGCCAGGAGTACGCGCTCGATGAGGCCAGCTGGTCGGAGCTGCTGGCCTCCTTCGGTCCCGCCTCCAGCTTCGCCCGCGAGCGGGTGGAGGAGCAGTTGCAGCAGGTCCGGGACCGGCTGGCGGCCCGCCAGGCCCTGGCGCAGGCCGCCGCCGGCGAACCCGTGCTGCGGCCGCTGCTGCCGGTGATCGACCGCGAGCTGGTCAGCCTGTTCGTCACCGTCGCACCCTCCCTGCAGCCCTTCGCCGCTGAGGACCCCCTGGTGCAGCGCTTCCAAGGGCTGCTCCCCCATGTCCCGGAAGGGGTGCTCACCCAGCTGCGGCGCCGGGACCGGGAACGGTGGGCCCCGGCCGGCGCAGGGGTCCCCGCCCCCCTCGACCCGCTGCCCGATCCGGCGGACGTGCTCGATGGACTGTGGCGGGACCCCGATCCGGACACCGCCCTGTGGGCCCTGTGGGTGCAGGACCAGCGGGATCCGGCGCGGGCGGCGGCCCTGCGGCGGGAGCCGAGGGTGGGTCTGCCCAGCAGCGCGGCCCTCGAGAGGCTGCGGTCCGGGGAGGGGCTCGCCCTGGGCGGGCGCCTCCGCCGGCTCCTGGAGGTGCCGCTGATGGCGGGACTGTCGCCGGCGGCCTTGATCAACATGCTGCACTGGGGCGAGGAGCGGCAGCTGCAGAACGGCGAGGTGCTGTTCTCGGTCGGCGATTCCCCCGACACCGTGGCGATCCTGCTGGAGGGCCGCTGCGAGGTGCGGCGCCCCTCGGCCAGCGACGGCGGGCTCGAGACGATGGCCCGGATCCACAGCGGCGAACCGATCGGAGAGGTGTCCTTCCTGGTGGACCATCCCCGCCGCGCCGCGGTGCGGGCCATCGACGGACCCGCCACGGTGCTGGTGTTCGAGAGTTCGGAGTTCGAGCAGTTGCTGCAGCAGTCCTCGGAGTTCAACCGCGGTCTGCTGCATACCCTCGCCCTGAGGCTCGAGGACTCCTACGGCAAGCTGGGCACCACCAATGTCCCCCGCTGAGTCCGTGACCCCTCCCTCTCCGTGGCATCCCATCCCCGGAGGCGTCACGGCCCCGGAGGGCTTCCTGGCCGCCGCCGTCACCGCCGGCCTGAAGGCCTCCGGCCGGCCGGATCTCTCCCTGCTGCTCTCCCCGCCCGGCGCCGCGTGCGCCGGCACCTTCACCACCTCGCTGGTGCGGGCCGCCTGCGTCGACCTCTGCGCCGAGCGCCTGGAGGCCGGCGGCGGCCACGCCCGGGCGGTGCTCACCAACTCGGGCCAGGCCAACGCCTGCACCGGCGAGTGCGGCCTGGCCGACAGCCTGCGGGCCACCGCCGAACTGGCCGCTCGGCTGGCCCTGGCGCCCGACGAGGTGCTGATCTGCTCCACCGGCGTGATCGGCGTGCCGATCCCGATGGAGGTGCTCGTGGCGGGCCTCGATCCCCTGGTGGCGGCCCTCGGCCCGACGGGAGGCGGCGCGGCGGCCGAGGCGATCCTCACCACGGATCTGGTGGCCAAGGAGATCGCCCTGGAGGCCCAGCTCGGCGGCCGCAGGGTGCGGATCGGCGGCATGGCCAAGGGATCGGGGATGATCCACCCGGACATGGCCACGATGCTGGGCTACCTGACGTGTGATGCCGGCGTGCCGGCCGACATCTGGCAGGACATGGTGAAGCGGGCGGTGGATCGCTCCTTCAACGCGATCACGGTGGACGGCGACACCAGCACCAACGACACGTTCCTGGCCTTTGCCGCCGGTGAGCCCCTTGGCCCGGAGCACTTCGAGGCGCTGGATGCCGGCCTGACGGCGGTGTCGCAGCACCTGGCCCGGGCGATCGCCCGCGACGGCGAGGGCGCCACCTGCCTGATCGAGGTGCGGGTGGAGGGCGCCGCCGATGACGCCGGCGCCCGCGCCATCGCCCGCACCGTGGCCGGCTCCTCCCTGGTGAAGTGCGCCGTCCACGGCCGCGACCCCAACTGGGGCCGCATCGTGGCCGCCGCCGGCCGGGCCGGCGTTGCCTTCGACCCGCTGGCGGTGGCCCTGTGGCTGGGGGAGCACCAGCTGATGGCGGCGGGCCAGCCCCTGGCCTTCGATCGCCCCGCGGCGTCGGCCTACCTCAAGGCCCGCGCCGCCGGCGCCTACCTGGCCGACGACACGGTGGCGATCCGGCTGCGGGTCGGCGAAGGCCCGGGCAGCGGCCTGGCCTGGGGATGCGACCTCTCGGACCAGTACGTGCGCATCAACGCGGACTACACGACGTAGGGGGCGCTGGACCTTCGCAGGAGATCTACATGGCCCCAGGCGCACCCATCAACACGTTGCGCCTCGTGGCCGTGGCGGGTCACGTCAGTGGGTCGCCCACGGTGAATGAATAAACTAGGCCGTGAACCAGTTCATGACTCATGGACGCCAGCATCGGGGCCTTCGAAGCCAAGGCCCAGCTCTCCCGACTCCTGCGCGCCGTGGAAAACGGTGAGCGCTTCACCATCACCGTGCGCGGAAAACCCGTGGCGGATCTGGTGCCCCACCGCAGCGATCCCTGCCAGGGCGTGGACGCGACGGTCGCGGCCCTGCGGGCGTTCCCGCGGATTCGCGGTGTCAGTGCGGCCGATGTCGCCAGCTTCGTGAGCGAGGGGCGACGGTGAGCGGAGCGCCCTCGACCGTGGTGATCGATGCGTCGATGGCGCTGGCGTGGGTGTTCGAGCGGCAGCAGCCCAACCAGGCGGAAAGGGCCAATCGCCTGCTCGACGCCTGCGGGACTGTTCCCTGGTGGGTTCCCGGTCTCTGGCATCTGGAGCTCACCAATGCCCTGCTGGTGGCGGAGCGGCGTTCCGTGATCCCCCAGGCCGACAGCGATCTGTTCCTGGCCCGGCTGAACAGCCTGCCGTTCCAGACCGACATCGGGCCGCCACCAGATCGCGGAGCCCGCCTGCTGGCCCTGGCCCGTACCCATGGGCTCTCCAGTTACGACGCCAGCTACCTGGAACTGGCCCAGCGCCTCGATGCCACCCTCGCCAGCTTCGATCGCCGGCTGAATCGCGCCGCCGCCGCGATCGGCGTCGCCCTGTTCTCCGGGGCCTGAACGGCCACTCCCGGGCAAGATGGCAGTGATTGCGCGGACGTCGATGGTCACGGCCAGGCCCTCCTCCCCCCCCGGCGGTGCCCCTCCCCGGGGAGCGGCCCCCGGCGGCAAGCAGCGGGCGGCGGGCCGCCCCGCCTGGGACTGGCGGTTGTGGGCGATCGTGGGGCTCTGCTTCGGGGTGGGCTATGCCGCCAGCCTGCGCCTGCTCAGCCTGGCCGGCCCGGAGGAGGGGGGTGCCAGCCAGCGCTTTGACGTGCAGCCCGCCCCGGGCACGACGCTCGATTCCCTGCGCCAGCGCTTCGGCGGCGATTCCCGCGAGATCCGCGGTGATCTGGACCTGCTCGAGCTGGAGCAGGAGCAGAAGCAGGAGGCGGCCGCGATCGAGGAGCGGCGCCGCCAGATGGAGGCACGTGACGCCGAGGAGCGCCAGCGCCTGCTCGAGGGCGGCGAGACCCCCCCGACCGACCAGCCGGCCGCGCCCGGGGCCGCCGATGCCGGGCTGCCGGCGGTCCCTGTCCTGCCGCCGCCGCGCACGCCACCGGCCCGCGAGCGGGAGGCGGCCGGTCCGGCGCCGATCGCACCGCCACCGCTGAGCGCGCCGCCGGCACCCGGAAGCCAGCCCTGATCTGCCACAGTTCGGTGATTCATCCGGCCAAGTCATGAGCGCGCCGCAGTCCCTCGCCAAGGCGGCCATGAACCGCCTGGCCGCCCGCCTCGGCAGCGGCCTGGCCGATGCGGCCGCCACCCTGGCGGCCCTCGCCCAGGAGGCCCCCGCCCGGGTGCAGCAGGAGCTGAGTCTGTTCTGGGAGGAAGTGGCCATGGAAGCCGAACGGATCGAGCACGACCGCGACACCGGAGCCCCTGCGTCCCGGGGCGGCGCCGCCGAGGACCCCCAGGAGCGCATCGATGCCCTGCGGGCCAAGGTGGCCGAACTCTCCCGGCGCCTCGACCAGATGCCCGCCACCCCCGATGGTCCGCCGCGGTCTCCGGGGCAGGCCTGATGGCGCCCCTCTCCGCCCCCGGGATCCTGCTGTCCCGCCTCTGGCGTTCGCTGCGCATCTGGCGCCTCGTGCTCCAGCTGCTGGCCGGCCTCTGGTGGGACGTCCGCCCCTGGACCTACCCGGGCGGATGCACCCCGCAAGCCCAGGCGGCCCGCCAGCGCCGCCGGGCCCGCTGGCTCACGGCCCAGTTCCTGGAGCTCGGTTCCGCCTTCATCAAGCTCGGCCAGCTGCTGTCGGCCCGCCCCGATGTGCTTCCCGCCGACGTGGTGGAGGAGCTGGCCCATCTGCAGGACCGGGTGCCCGCCTTCCCCTTTCCCGTCGTGGAGTCCCTGCTGGAGCAGGAGCTGGGGGAGCGGCGGGCGGAGATCATCGATCTGGAGATCGTGCCGCTGGGCTCGGCGAGCCTGGCCCAGGTGCACCGGGCCAGCCTGCGCAGCGGCCGCCAGGTGGTGTTCAAGGTGCAGCGGCCGGGGCTGGAACGCCTGTTCCGCCTCGATCTGGAGGTGCTGCAGCAGGTGGCCACCGCGGTGCAGCGCCATCCCCGCTGGGGGGCCGGCCGTGACTGGGTGGGCATCGCCAAGGAGTGCCGGCGGGTGCTGCTGCGGGAGCTGGATTTCCGCCTTGAGGCGGAGCACGCCGCCCGCTTCCGCCAGCAGTTCCTCGACGACCCCGGCATCCGCATCCCGGCGGTGATCTGGGAGCTGAGCTCCCGGCGGGTGCTCTGCCTCGATTACGTGCCGGGCATCAAGATCAACGACCGCGAGGCCCTCGTCAGTGCTGGCATCGATCCGGCGGCCGTTGCCGAGAAGGGGGCGGCCAGCTACCTGCAGCAGCTGGTGCGCTTCGGCTTCTTCCACGCCGACCCCCATCCCGGCAACCTCGCCGTCGCCAGCGACGGGGCGCTGATCTACTACGACTTCGGCATGATGGGCCAGATCTCCGAGCGGCTGCGCAGCCGGCTCGGACGCATGGTGCGGGCCGCCGCGGCCCGGGATGCCGCCTCCCTGGTGGACGAGCTGCAGCAGGCCGGCCTGATCGCCGCCGGCATCGACCAGGGTCCCGTACGGCGGCTGGTGCGGGTGATGCTCACCGAGGCCCTCACGCCGCCATTCAGCGCCAACGTCATCGACAAGCTCTCCGGTGACCTCTACGAACTCGTCTACGGCCAGCCGTTCCGGCTGCCGCCCGAGCTGATCTTCGTGATGCGGGCCCTCTCCACCTTCGAGGGGGTGGGCCGCAGCCTCGATCCGGGCTTTAGCCTCATCACCATCGCCCGTCCCTACCTGTTGCCCCTCATGACCGCCAGCGGCAACGGCCCCAACGAACTGTTCAGCGAGCTCTCCCGCCAGGCGGCCGAGGTGGGCAGCCGGGCCTTCGGCATCCCCCGGCGCCTGGACGAGAGCCTGGCCCGCATCGAGCAGGGTGATCTCCAGGTGCTGATCCGCGCCGGCGAAACCGATCGCCTGCTGCGTCGCCTGGCCCTGGCCCAGCAGAGCGCCGGCCAGTCGTTCCTGCTCGGCGCCCTGGCGGTGGCGGCCGCGGTGCTGGCGGTGAGCAGCCGCCCGGTGCTTACGGCGGTGCCGGTGGTGCTGGCCCTGCCCCTCACCTTCGGCTGGCTGAAGATGCAGGCGCGCCTGAAACGCGATGGCCGCCTGGATCAGCTGCCCGGTGTCTCGGCCCCGGCCCGGCCGGAGTGAGCGGGGCCGGGCGCGGCCTCAGGCCTTGCCCCGCGGCCCCCGGTCCTCCACGCCGGCATACACCGCCTGGCTGCCGAGCTCGTCCTCGATGCGCAGCAGCTGGTTGTATTTGGCGACCCGGTCGCTGCGGCTGAGGGAGCCGGTCTTGATCTGGCCGGCCCGGGTGGCCACCGCCAGGTCGGCGATGGTCACATCCTCCGTCTCGCCGCTGCGGTGGCTGATCACGCTGGTGTAGCCGGCCCGGGTGGCCATGTCGATGGCCTGCAGGGTTTCGGTCAGCGAGCCGATCTGGTTCACCTTGATCAGGATCGAGTTGGCGATGCCCTGCTCGATCCCCTGCCGCAGGCGGCTGGTGTTGGTCACGAACAGGTCGTCGCCCACCAGCTGCACCGTGCCCCCCAGGCGCTCGGTCAGCAGGCGCCAGCCCTCCCAGTCGTCCTCGGCCAGGCCGTCCTCGATCGAGACGATCGGGAAGCGGCTCGCGAGGGCCGCCAGCTGGTCGACCATCTCGGCGCTGGTGTAGCTGCCGCCGCCGAAGGCGTAGCGGCCATCGGCGTAGAACTCGGTGCTGGCCACGTCAAGGGCCAGGGAGATCTGGTCGCCGGGCCGGTAGCCGGCCTTCTCGATCGCCTGCATCAGCAGCTCACCGGCGGCGTCGTTGCCGGCCAGGTCGGGGGCGAAGCCGCCCTCATCACCCACCGCCGTGGACAGGCCCTGGTCCTTGAGCAGCCCCTTGAGGGTGTGGAACACCTCGGCGCCCATGCGCAGGGCCTCGCGGAAGCTGCCGGCGCCGTGGGGCACCAGCATGAACTCCTGGAAATCCAGGTTGTTGGAGGCGTGGGCGCCGCCGTTGATGACGTTCATCAGCGGCACCGGCAGCAGGGTGGCCATCGGGCCGCCCAGGTAGCGGTAGAGGGGCAGGCCCAGGGCCTTGGCGGCGGCGTGGGCGGTGGCCAGGCTCACGGCCAGGATGGCGTTGGCGCCGAGGGCGGATTTGTTGTCGCTGCCGTCGAGTTCGTTCATGGCCTCGTCGACGGCGCCCTGGTCGAGGGCGCTCAGGCCGCAGAGGGCCGGGGCGATGCGCTCTTCGATGTTCTCCACCGCCTTGCTGACGCCCTTGCCGAAGTAGGCCTTCTCGCCGTCGCGCAGTTCGTGGGCCTCATGGGCGCCGGTGCTGGCGCCGCTGGGCACGATGGCGCGGCCGCTGGCGCCCCCCTCCAGATACACCTCGGCTTCCACCGTGGGGGTGCCGCGGGAATCGAGCACTTCACGGGCAACGATGGAGTCGATGACGAGGTCGAGGGAGTCGTACACAGGGGGTGTGCTGGTGGGCGAATCCTATGGGGGGCCCCACGCCCCTGCCTGTGTTCCCTGCGCCATCCCTCTCGTCAGAATGGCCCCACTGGTGCACCGCCGATGCGACTCCTCCACACCATGCTCCGGGTGGGCGATCTGGAGCGCTCCCTGCGCTTCTACACCGAGGTGCTGGGCATGAAGCTGTTGCGCCGCAAGGACTATCCCGGCGGCGCCTACACCCTGGCCTTCGTCGGCTACGGCGACGAGACGGACACCACCGTGCTGGAGCTCACCCACAACTGGGACACCAGCGCCTACGAGATCGGCACGGGGTTCGGCCATCTGGCCATCGGCGTCGATGACATCTACGCCACCTGCGCGGCGATCGCCGCCAAGGGCGGGCGGGTGGTGCGTGAACCCGGTCCGAAGCAGCACGGCACCACCGTGCTGGCCTTCGTGGAGGATCCGGATGGCTACAAGGTGGAACTGATCCAGACGTCGTCACGGTCCGATGCGCACTGACCCCCGCCTGCGCGACGACCGGGGGCCGGCGGCCGCTCCGGCCAGCCTCACCGGCGATCCCGACCGCTTCAGTGACGCCGCCTGGGACCTGCTGATCGCCTCCCAGGAGCAGGCCCGCCGCTGGCGCCACGGCGCCATGGACGTGGAGCACCTGCTGCTCACCCTGCTGCTGAACCGGCGCTTCGCCACCTGGGTGGACCCCCTGCCCCTCGACGAGGACCGGCTGCTGGACCGGCTCGAGGCCTTCTGCGCCGAGCAGCCGGACGGCGGCGGCGGCACCCTCTACATCGGCGATGCCCTCGAGGACCTGCTGGAGGAGGCCGATCGCCGCCGGGCCGCCTGGGGATCGCGCCTGCTTGATGTGCCCCACCTGCTGCTGGCCCTGCTGGCGGAGCCCCGGATCGGGGCCTCCCTGCTGGCGGAGGAGGGACTGAGCGAGGACCTGCTGCTGCGCCAGTGGCGGCCCCTGCCGGTAGCGGCCGAGGCCTCGCCCCCAGGGCCCGCCATGGCCCCGTTCGCCCCCCCGCCGGCGGCGGCCCCCGTCGCGCCCCCGGTGGCGGCCCCACCGGCTCCGGTGCCGCCACCGGCCCCTTCGCGGGCGGCCCCTGCCCCCTTGCGGCCACCGTCGGCGCCGGAGCCCGTCATGACCCTGCAGCGGGAGGGGGAGCCCGAACCCGGCGCCCTCGATCGCTACGGCCGCGACCTCACCGCCGCCGCCCGGGCCGGTGAACTCGATCCGGTGGTGGGGCGCGACACCGAGATCCGCCGGCTGATCCAGGTGCTCTCCCGGCGCAGCAAGAACAACCCGGTGCTGATCGGTGAGCCCGGCGTCGGCAAGACGGCCGTGGCCGAATCCCTGGCCCAGCGGATCGTGGCCGGCGAGGTGCCCGATGCCCTGCGGGGCCTGCGGCTGGTGGCCCTCGACCTGGGGGCCCTGATCGCCGGGGCCAAGTTCCGTGGCCAGTTCGAGGAACGCCTGCGCAGCGTGCTGGCCGAGGTGCGCGACAACGACGGGGTGCGCGGCGACGACGGGGAAGGCGGCCGGGCCGGCGGGGTGGTGCTGTTCATCGACGAACTGCACACCGTCGTGGGCAGCGACCGCTCCGGCGCCGACGCGGCCAGCATCCTCAAGCCGGTGCTGGCCCGCGGCGACCTGCGCTGCATCGGTGCCACCACCCCCGAGGACTACCGGCGCAGCATCGAGAAGGATCCGGCCCTGGAGCGCCGCTTCCAGCAGGTGGTGATCCGCGAGCCCGATGGCCCCACCTGCCTCGAGATCCTGCGGGGCCTGAAGGAGCGCTACGAGCTCCACCACGGCGTCACCATCACCGATGGGGCCCTGGTGGCGGCGTCCCGGCTGGCCTCCCGCTACATCAGCGACCGCTGCCTGCCGGATTCGGCCATCGACCTGATCGACGAGGCCGCCGCCAACCTGCGCATGGAGGCCACCTCCAAGCCCCAGGTGGTGGAGGCGGCCGAGGCGGAACTGCGGCGGGTGGAACTGGCGCTGCTGGCCGCCGAGGCGGCGCCCCTGGAGGAGCGCGTGCAGCTGCAGGAGCAGCGGCGCCTCGCCCACGAGCAGCTCGACCGCCTGCAGCGCCGCTGGGCCGGGGAACGGGAGCGCCTGGCCGAACTGCGCGAACTGCTGCAGCAGGACGAGGACCTGCGCCATGCGATTGCCGAGGCGGAGCGGGACGGGGACCTGGAGGAGGCGGCCCGGCTCCAGTACGACCAGCTGCACGGGGTGCAGCAGCGTCGGGCGGCCCTGGAGGCGGAACTGCAGAGCGATCCGATGCTGCGGGAGCAGGTGGAGGAGGGGGACATCGCCGACGTGGTGGCCCGCTCGACCGGCATCCCCATCCAGCGACTGCTGGCCGGCGAACGCCAGAAGCTGCTGGAGCTGGAGCAGCGGCTCGGTGAGCGGGTGATCGGCCAGCCCGAAGCGGTGGCGGCGGTGGCGGCCTCGATCCGCCGCTCCCGCGCCGGCATGCAGGCCCCCACCCGGCCGGTGGGGTCGTTCCTGTTCCTGGGGCCCACGGGGGTGGGCAAGACGGAGCTGGCCAAGGCCCTGGCGGCGGCCCTCTTCGATGAGGAGGAGGCGCTGGTGCGGCTCGACATGAGCGAATTCATGGAGCGCAACGCCGTCGCCCGCCTGGTGGGAGCCCCCCCCGGCTACGTCGGCTACGAGGAGGGCGGCCAGCTCACCGAGGCCGTGCGCCGCCGCCCCTACGCGGTGCTGCTGCTCGATGAGGTGGAGAAGGCCCACCCCGATGTCTTCAACCTGCTGCTGCAGGTGCTCGACGACGGCCGCCTCACCGATTCCCAGGGCCGCACGGTCGACTTCCGCCACACCGTGGTGATCATGACCAGCAACCTGGCCAGCCGCGCCATCCTCGAGCGGGCCCGCTCCGCCCCTCCTGCGGGCGAGCCGGGTGATCCCCTGCCCGACGAGGGGGAGCAGGCCCGGGACCGGAGCCTCGATCTGGCCGTGGAGGAGGCCCTCGCACGCCAGTTCCGGCCGGAGTTCCTCAACCGCATCGACGAGGTGATCCGTTTCCGTCCCCTCGCCCGCGCCGATCTCGAGCGGATCGTGCGGCTGCAGCTGGCGGAGCTGGCCCTGCTGCTGCGGGAGCAGCATCTGGAGCTGGAGGTCGACGAGGCCGTCGTGGTGGCGCTGGCCGCCCAGGGCTACGAGCCGGAGTACGGGGCCCGGCCCCTGCGCCGGGTGCTGCGGCGCCGCATCGAGAACCCCCTGGCCACCGAACTGCTCGAGGATCACTTCACGGCGGCCCGGGGGGTGCGGCTGGAGCTCGCCGGCTCCGGCGAGGCGGGCTTCCGCTTCGTCCCTCTGGGGGACGCCGGGGAAGGACGTCCGGTAGGGTGATCGTTTGTCGATGTCTGCCGACACCAGGGCAGCCATCGGAATCCACACCGTGGAACCCATTCCCCCCGTCACCACCACCACGAGCAGTCCCGACGGGCCCCTGGCCCGGGAGAACGGCACGTCCGAACCCGACGACGGTCCGGACGGCTTCCCCTCCGAGGAGAAGGAGCCCACCGGGTTCGTGGCGGTCACCCTCGCCGAGCTGCGCAAGGTCGTCTGGCCGAGCCGTCAGCAGCTGTTCAGCGAGTCGGTGGCAGTGATCCTGATGGTGAGCCTTTCGGCTGCGGCGATTGCCGCGATCGACCGCTTCTACCACTGGGGATCGGCCCAGATCTTCCGTTGATGACCCTTCCCCTGTCTGCCGTGCCTGAGATCGAACCCGACGCCCCCGAGGTGCTGGAGCTCCCCGCCGAGGGCACCGACCCCGCTGTGGAGGGCACCGACCCCGCCGCCGAGGGTGGAGCTGAAGCCGCCAAGCCCCAGGTGGCCCGCTGGTTCGCGGTCCAGGTGGCCTCCAGCTGCGAGAAGAAGGTCAAGGCCACCCTGGAGCAGCGGGCCGTCACCCTGGGGGTGAGCAACCGGATCCTGGAGATCGAGATCCCCCAGACGCCCGGCGTGAAGCTGAAGAAGGACGGCAGCCGCCAGTCGATCGAGGAGAAGGTGTTCCCCGGCTACGTGCTGGTGCGCATGGTTCTCGATGAGGACACGATGATGGCGGTGCGCAGCACCCCCAACGTCATCAACTTCGTGGGGCAGGAGGAGCGCCGGGCCACCGGCAAGGCCCGCGGCCATATCCGGCCCCGGCCCCTCAGCCGCCTGGAGGTCGACCGCATCTTCAAGCGTGCCGCCGAGAAGAAGCCCGTCCTCAAGGTCGACCTCACCGAAGGCGATCAGATCCTCGTCACGGCCGGTCCGTTCAAGGACTTCCAGGGTGAGGTGATCGAGGTCTCCGGAGAACGCAGCAAGCTGAAGGCCCTCCTGTCGATCTTCGGCAGGGAGACCCCGGTGGAGCTCGAGTTCTCCCAGATCAGCAAACAGAGCTGATCGAGCGGCGGCCGCCTCCCTGCGGAGGGCGGCCCTGGGTGGTCCCTTCGAGGGCCGCCATCCCGCCGGGCCGGCCACCGCCCCGGCGATCCGCAAGCCTCCCGCAAGGGAGTTTCGTCCCGCACTCCCGCAAGGGAGTTTCGTCCCCCAGCCCAGCCGATGGCCAAGAAAGTCGTAGCTGTGATCAAGCTGGCCCTCCAGGCCGGCAAAGCGAACCCCGCACCACCGGTGGGCCCTGCCCTCGGTCAGCACGGGGTCAATATCATGGCGTTCTGCAAGGAGTACAACGCCCGCACCCAGGAGAAGGCCGGGTACGTGATCCCGGTGGAGATCTCGGTCTTTGAAGACCGCAGCTTCACCTTCATCACCAAGACCCCGCCCGCCTCGGTGCTGATCTCCAAGGCGGCCGGCATCGACAAGGGTGCCGCCACGTCCGCCAAGGGAGCGGTGGGTGCCATCAGCCGCGCCCAGCTCGAGGAGATCGCCAAGACCAAGCTGCCCGACCTCAACTGCACCAGCGTTGAATCGGCCATGCGCATCATCGAAGGCACCGCCCGCAACATGGGCGTCGCCGTCAAGGACTGACCGCCAGCGGTCGTCGTTCCACCCCGTCCACCTCTCCGCTTCACCTCTCTGGGGGAGACCGATCACGGTCGTCCGCACCCCTTACCGCCATGACAAACGTCTCCAAACGCTTCACCGCCCTCGCCGCCAAGGTCGAGGACCGCTCCTACGAACCGCTCGAGGCCCTCGAGCTGGTCAAGGACACCGCCACCGCCAAGTTCGACGAAACGATCGAAGCCCACGTGCGCCTGGGCATCGACCCTAAGTACACCGACCAGCAGCTGCGCACCACCGTGGCGCTGCCCCACGGCACCGGCCAGACCATCCGCATCGCCGTGATCGCCCGGGGCGAGAAGGTGGCCGAGGCTAAGGCCGCCGGTGCCGACCTGGCCGGCGACGATGAATTGGTCGACCAGATCGCCGGTGGCGCGATCGACTTCGATCTCCTGATCGCCACCCCCGACATGATGCCGAAGGTGGCCAAGCTCGGCCGGGTGCTCGGTCCCCGCGGCCTGATGCCGAACCCCAAGGCCGGCACCGTCACCACCGATCTGGGCGGCGCCATCAGCGAGTTCAAGGCCGGCAAGCTGGAGTTCCGGGCCGATCGGGCCGGCATCGTCCACGTGCGTTTCGGCAAGGCCAGCTTCTCCACCGCCAAGCTGCTGGAGAACCTCAAGGCCCTGCAGGAAACCATCGACCGCAACAAGCCCAGCGGTGCCAAGGGCCGCTACTGGCGCAGCCTGTACGTTGCCTCCACCATGGGTCCCTCGGTGCAGGTCGACTTCGCCGCTCTCCAGGACATCAAGCAGGAGAGCTGAGCGCCCGCCGTGCCTGCCTCGCGATGGGTGCGGATCGGCGGCTGGGTGGCGGTGCCGCTCACGCTGCTGGCGCTGGGATGGGGCCTGATCTCCAGGCCACCGTCCACCTCCATGGCGTCGCCGGCACCGGCCCCTCGCCCTGGCGCCCCGGTCACCTTCGTCGGTGATTCGCTCACGGCCCAGGGTGACTGGCAGGCGGCCTTCCCCGATCGGGTGGTGTTCAACCAGGGCATCAGCGGTGACACCAGCTTCCAGCTGATGGCCCGCCTGCCGCAGATCCGCCGGACCGACGCCGGCACCTATCTGGTGATGGTGGGCATCAACGACATCGTCTGGGGCTACGACCCCGGCAGGATCGCCGGCCGCATCCAGTGGCTGCGGACCGGCCTCCAGATCGGCACCGGGGCCCGGGTGATCATCCAGTCCACGATTCCCTGCGCCAGCTTCCGCTGCGGTGCCGACGGGGTCCGGCGGGTGGCCGAGCTCAATGAACTGCTCGCCCGCCAGACGCCCCCGCGTGACTTCGTCGATCTGACGCTGGTGATGGCGGATGGCGACGGCCTCAGGCGTGCCTACACGGTGGATGGCGTGCATCTCAATGCCGCCGGCTACGCCCGCTGGGTGGCACGGCTGCGGGAGCTGGGCCTGCCGTGATGTAGGTTCAAGAGCTGGATTCGTCCAGAAGGGCACGCGCCCCACCCAAGACAGCAGGTCGTCAGGGTCGCCGATTCAGGTCGGTCGTCCTTTGCCGTAAGTCCTGCCGAGGTTCACGCGATTGGTTTTTGCCTGTGCTGGGGTCTCCAACGGAGTCCTTCAGATCGGAGCGGAGCGATGAGCGGCCTCGAAGCCCACCCGCAAGGGGAGGCTGTCCGGACCGCGTTCCCTGCTTGTTCCCCCGATCCGATCCACCTCCTATGGGCCGCACGCTGGAGAACAAGCAACAGATCGTCGAAGAGCTCAAGGGGCTCCTCGGTGAAGCCGAAATGGCGCTGGTCCTTGATTACAAGGGCCTGACCATCAAGGAGATGACTGATCTGCGGACCCGTCTGCAGGCCAGCAACGGTGTGTGCAAGGTGACCAAAAACACCTTGATGCGCCGTGCCATCGATGGTGACAGCGCCTGGTCGGATCTCGATTCCCTGCTCACCGGCACCAACGCCTTCGTCCTGGTCAAGGGCGATGTCGGCGGTGCGGTGAAGGCCCTGCAGTCCTTCCAGAAGGACAGCAAGAAGTCGGAAGTGAAGGGAGGCCTTTTCGAAGGCAAGCTCCTTTCCGCAGACGACATCAAGGCCATCGGGGATCTGCCCTCCAAGGAAGTGCTCATGGCCCAGATCGCCGGTGCGATCAATGGCCTGGCCACCAAGCTGGCTGTGGGCATCAACGAGGTTCCGTCCGGTCTCGCCAGGGCGCTCAAGCAGCACGCCGAATCCGGCGAAGGCTGAGTTCGCTCACCGCGAACCCCTGGGTTCCACCGATCCTCCCGTTCTGTTGCTGATTCCCCCCCATGTCCGCTACCACCGACCAGATTCTCGAACAACTGAAAACCCTCTCCCTGCTTGAGGCTTCCGAGCTCGTCAAGCAGATCGAAGAGGCCTTCGGCGTGTCCGCCGCCGCTTCCGCCGGCGTTGTCATGGCCGCTGCCGCCCCTGGCGCTGCCGCTGAGGCCGTCGAGGAGCAGACCGAATTCGATGTCATCCTCGATGGCTTCGATGCGGCCGCCAAGATCAAGGTGCTCAAGGCCGTCCGCGAGGCCACCGGCCTCGGTCTGGGCGAAGCCAAGGCCCTGGTCGAAGCTGCTCCCAAGGCCGTCAAGGAAGGCATCTCCAAGGCCGATGCCGAAGCTCTCAAGAAGAGCATCGAAGAAGTGGGTGGCAAGGTCTCCATCAAGTGACCGGCCATTGCCGGACCTCCGGGCCCGGCAACCCTCCTTCGCCTCCAGCCGGTCCTTCGGGGCCGGCTTTTTTCATGGTTGATGGTTTTGTTCCGTGGACCGCGCATTGGCGGAATGGTCCTGTTCCTCGGGATCCATGCATAAAAAAGAGCCCCGCCGAAGGCAGGGCTCTGGAGATGGAACGATTCCGGGAGTCTGTCCTCGTTTCGACCCTGGAAGAGCGTCCTTCACTCCTCACGAGATCAGATTAAGCGGCTGGAATGGGGGGTGGCGGCTGGGAGGTCCGGAGATTCAACTGGCCACAGCCCAGGCTGGGTGGCCACAGCCCAGGCCGGGCCTTGCGCTCAGAGCCCTTCGCCGCCGCTGCTGTTGCCGCCGTTGTAGGGGATCACCTGGAGGGCGACGGCCCGGCTGGAGTTGCCCAGCGCCATGGCGTCCTCAGCCTGGCCTGCGGCCGGATCGATGGCGGATAGGGCCGGAGGCTGGGTCCGGCCGGAACCGGGGGGCCGGCGCCAGGTGGGGGCTCCGCCGGCGTTGGCGATCAGCTGATCGAGGGGGGTGGGGCTGGCGAAGTAAAGGTGGCTCAGGGTCCGCTCCCCGTAGGTGCGCCGCTTCAGATCCCAGCCCGACTCAAGCTTGAGGGCCACGAAGCCGTCGCGATCCCGCAGGGGGATGTCGGCCCTGCCCACCACAAGGATGGCGGAGGTGCCCGGGGAAATGGCCTGGAGCTCCAGGCGGGATCCCACCTGCTGCACCCGCAGCCGGTAGGTGGTGCCCATGTCCTGATCGGCGACCCGCAGGGAATAGCCGTTGCTGTCGAGGTAGCGGTTGCAGATGCCGGTGTAGTCGAACCGGTTCAGAGTGGGATCCACCAGGCCGTCCGGGCGGGCCTGCCAGCAGGCGGGCTGGGGGGCCAGCTGCTCCAGCACCAGCAGGGTCCAGTCGTTGTCGCCCACGGGGCGGGCCAGCACCGCGAAGCGCTCGGCGTTGACGTCGGCGCTCTGGAAAAGGCCGGCGGCCATGGCCAGCCGGGGCTGGAGGATCGGCAGCCCGGCTCCCGCCAGGGCCAGGCCCGCCAGGGCCAGGTAGGTTCGCTGCATGGGAACACCTCCAGGGCCCGGGCGTTCTCCGGGAGAGAGGGCCCCATTCAAGCGATCCTGTCAAGACGTCTCCATGGATGATCGACCGGTGCGGGTAGTGGCTGCCGCCTGTGACGGGGCCTGCAGCGGCAACCCGGGTCCGGGGGGCTGGGGCGCCCTGCTGCGCTTCGAAGACGGCTCCAGCCGCGAGCTGGGGGGGGCGGACGCGGCCACCACCAACAACCGGATGGAGCTCACCGCCGCCCTGGCGGTGCTGCAGGCCCTGCGGGAGCTGCCGCGCCACCCCGATCTGGTGCTGCGCACCGACAGCCGCTATCTGATCGACGGCTTCGAGAAGTGGATGGCCGGCTGGAAGCGCAAGGGATGGCGCACCGCCTCCGGCGGGGCGGTGCTCAACCGCGATCTCTGGGAGCAGCTGGATGCCGCCAGGCTGCCGGGGCTGGCCCTGCGCCACGTGCGCGGCCACAGCGGGGACCCGGACAACGACCGCTGCGATGCGATCGCGGTCGCCTTCTCCCGGGGCCAGTCCCCGGCCCTGGCGATCGAAACCCAGGAGGTGGCCGATCCCCCGGCGGCGGCCGACCCCCTCGATCCGGCACCGCCGTCGCTCCAGCAGCTGCTCACGCGCCTGGAGCTGGCCGACCGGCTCGCGGCGGGCGGCTACAGCCTGCGGGCCGTGGAGCTCGCCAGGCTGCTCGAGGTGCCCACGGCCCGTCTTGAGGGGAAAGGGGAGCCCTGGCTCTGGCGCGACTGGCTCGTCCGACCCCTGGGCAACGGATGCTGGCGTCTGGAGCGCGGCGCGGGAGGATTGGACACGCCGCAGTGAGAGGAGACAGGCATGCCGCAGGAGCAATCGACCGGCGGCGGCCAGGTGGGGACCGGCGCCCTCTATGCCCGGTTCGTCGAGCCCCTGCTGCGTCGTGATGACGGTGCCGATGCCGAGCAGCTGAGCCGCCTCACCCTCCTGGCTCTCGGCCAGGCGGCCCTGCGCCGCCGCTGGCCCCTGGTGAGCGGCAGCCTGGAGGGCCTCGGGGCCGAGCTGCAGCGGCGGGACCCCCGGCTGGAGCAGACCCTGTTCGGCTGTCGCTTCGCCAATCCGGTGGGGCTGGCGGCGGGTTTCGACAAGAACGGGGTGGCGGCCGCCATCTGGCACCTGTTCGGCTTCGGCTTCGCCGAACTGGGCACCATCACCTGGCAGCCCCAGCCGGGCAATCCCCGGCCGCGGCTGTTCCGGCTGGCCGAGGAACGGGCGGCGCTCAACCGCATGGGCTTCAACAACGATGGGGCCAGGGGCGTGCGCCGAACCCTGGAACGCCAGGTCCTGCCACCCCCCGGGCAACGGCCCGCGGTGCTCGGCATCAACCTCGGTAAATCAAAGGCGGTGTCGCTGGACATGGCCCCGGACGATTACGCGGCCTCCCTGGAGCTCCTCGCCCCCCTGGCCGACTACGCCGTCGTCAACGTCAGCTCGCCCAACACGCCCGGGCTGCGGGACCTGCAGGAGGAGGCCCAGCTCCGGCGGCTGGTGGAGCGGCTGCGGCGCCTGCCGGCCTGCCCGCCCCTGCTGGTCAAGATCGCCCCCGACCTGGAGGACGACGCCATCGACACGATCGCCCGGCTGGCCTACGAGGAGGGGCTCGCCGGCGTGATCGCCGTGAACACCTCGGTCCACCGTCTCGGACTGGATGGGCGCCGGCTGGTGGCCACGGGCCGGACCCTGGCCGAGGAAACCGGAGGTCTGAGCGGCCGGCCCCTGCGGCGGCGGGCGGTCGAGGTGCTGCGCCGGCTGCGGGCGACCGCCGGTCCGGCCCTGCCGCTGATCGGTGTGGGGGGCATCGATTCGGCGGAGGCCGCCTGGGAGCGGATCAGTGCCGGAGCCTCCCTGATCCAGATCTATACGGGTTGGATTTACGAAGGCCCCGCACTTGTGCCTTCGATTCTGGAGGGATTGTCCCGCCAGCTCGACGGCCATGGATGCCGGACGCTTTCGGAAGTTGTGGGTTCGGGGATGCCTTGGCGCCCATAATTCGGTAACTTTTGCTGGCACCGGATCGGAGCCTTGGTTTTTTCTGGCCTGATCGGCTTGAAGGATGATCTGGAGGATCGTCTGAGGCCCGTCCGCGCTCAGCTCTTCCCACGCCAGTTGCTGCTGGAGCTTCATGACGATTCCCTGAAGGGCCAGGTGCTCAGGGGGCCGGGTCCGGAGGCCTTGAGCATCGATCTGCCCCTGCCGCCCCTCACCTGCCTGGATGGCCAGCCGCTGGAGAAAGAGCCCCTGGGAGATCTGATCGGCGACCTTCTGGTGCGGGACAACCTGCTCGATGCCGTCGTCCTGGCGTCCCTTCCCGAGCGGGCGGCGCAATGGCGGGTCATCGACTGGCCCTTCGAAGCCATCCCCGACGACCCCATCGCGGCCCTGCGCACCATCGACCCGCCCCTGAACCTTGCGGTTCCCCTGTCGGAGGCCACGATCGATCTGCGGCCCCTGGCAGGATCCACCCCCCGGCTGCTGATGGCGGTGGCCCCCCGAAAGCTGGTGGACGACTGGATTGATGTCTTCAACCTGGCTGGCGTGCAGCTCGAGCGGCTGGCCCCCGCCCAGTCCTGCCGTCTGGCGGCGGTCACCTCCCTGCTGGAGGCGGCTCCGGCGGATGAACTGACCGTGCTGATCCATCCCCTCCCGGCTGGCGCCCAGTTGCTGCTGATGCATGGGACCGAGCCGGTCTTCGACTGGCCCCTCCCCCAGGACGACGAGGCCCTGGTCAGGGAGGTCGATCGCTGTGTGACCTTCTACCGACGTCGCGATTCCTCCATCCATCGGCTCCGGCTGTTGCTCAGTGCCCCTCTCCCCAGCCAGGACAGCCTGCAGGACGCCCTGGGCGTACGGGCCGAGATCCTGACTCCTGAGCCGTTCGGCTCCCTGGTGCTCCAGGGCCTGGCGATGGCGGAGTCGGTCCGATGAGCCCACCGATCCTCGATCTGCTTCGGGAGAGGCGCAAGGAACTTGGCCAGGAGAGCATGGTCTCGGCCCTGGTCGATCGACGCCCCCTGCTGCTGCGCGGTGCCCTGATCGGGGCGATCGTCCTGGGTGGGTCCCTCCTGGCCACCGCCCTGGTGTTCCTCCGCTTCCAGTACGTCCGCATGCAGACCGCCCAGCTCACCCGGTTCGAAGCCGAGTCCACCCAGATGCAGGCGGAGATGGCGGCCAGCAGGGCCAAGCTCGAGCAGCTCGCGGCCACCAACCGCAACCTGACCGAGGGGCTCACCACCCTGCGCACCTCTTCGGCCCTCCTGGCCGACCTGCAGCTGCGCACCCCCGAGGGCATCCAGATCCAGAGCGCCGAGGCCGAAGGCGCCAATCTGGTGCTCAAGGGACAGGCCCTCGATCCCCTTGCCTTCGCCCGCATCAATGCCCTGCAGCTGGAACTGTCCCGCTCCCCGCTGATCAACCCCAAGGGTGTTGCGCTCGTGAAGCTGGAGCGGGTTCCGCCCAGCGCAGCGCCGGCCGGCCAGGCCGGGACAGCCACCCCCGCGACGGTCCGCTTCGAGCTTTCGGGGCCATTCGCCACCCTTCCCCCCGCCCGCCAGCTGAGCGTCATGCGCCAGCTGGGATCTGAGGGCATGGTGCGCCGACTGCAACTGCTCCAGGCGGAGGGCCTCATCCCATGACCAACCTTCAGCAGGGCTCCAAGCGCCTCCCGGTCGCCAGCCTGCGCCTGATCTGGCTGCTGCTGCCGGCGGGGGTGCTGGGTGGGCTCGGTCTGCTGGTGATCCTGGCCGGCCTGGTGCCCCTCTGGGCCGGCCTGCAGCGCGACAGCCAGCGCCTCCAGGAGCTGGAGCAGCTGCGGGACCAGGTGACGCTGATGCGTGGGCAGCTGGTGACCACCCAGGAGAGCACCGAGGCCGCTCTGGCCAGCAAGGCCAAGATCGAGCGGCTGATCACCGGCAACGGCGACCTGTCCACCTTCCTGGCGATGCTCGACCGCGAGGCCACCGCTTCGGGCGTCGAGCTGACCCTGTTCGAGCCCACCCAGGCCGCCCCCGCCGCCGGCGCCCCGCCCGCGGGAGCCGCCCCTGCCCCTCCCGCCGCGCCCCCTGCCGGGGCGGCACCCCCGGCGGGCGGAGCCGCCCCGGCAGGGGGCGCCCCTGCTGACCCCCTGGCTTTGCAGGGTCTCACCCTGCGCACCCTGCTGGTGTCGGCGAAGGGGACCTTCCCCTCCCTTCTCTCCTTCCTCAGGAGGCTGGAGGCCCTCAACGTCCTGGTGGTCCAGAGCGACCTCAGCCTCACGATCCCGGAAACAGAGCCCTCCGAGCGCAACCGGCCCAGCGCCATCGTCAGCCCGCCGGTGCTGATGAAGCTCACCCTCGGCCTGTACAGCCGCACCCAGGCCCCTGTCGCTCCCCCAGCCGCGGCGGCCCCGGCGGCGGCGACACCGGCTCCGGCGCCCGCCCCCGCAGCGTCGACCCCCGCCCCCCCCGCCCCTTCCAACTGACCATGCCGATGCAACGGGATCCTGCAACTGGCCGTTTCGCACGATCGCCGATACCATGCGTCGGATTCGGAGATCAATGGAACGTGGCAAAACGTCAGTGGCGGCACGTTCTTTCTGCGTCTCTCGGCCTAGTGGCCCTCCAGGGATCTGGTGTGTCCGCCGCATGGGCCGCGGTCTCCCCGGCACCTGCAGGTGGTGCCTCCCCCTCCCGGCTGTCGGAGATCGCCCAGGCCAGCGGCACCCTCGACATCAAGCTCAGGCGCCTGCCTGATTCCGTCGAGGTGGTGATCGAGGGCACCGGCCCATCGCCGATGCTGCAGCAGACCACCCAGGGAGCCGTCTGGCTGGGCCGCCTGCAGACCGCCCAGCCGATGACCCTGCGTCGCGGCCCGGTGCAGCTCTCCCTTCCCGAGGCGGGGCTGCAGAGCATCAGCTTCGAGGGTTCGGGCAACGTCTTCGATCTCAAGGTGTCTCCCACCCCAGGCTTCCCGGTGGGCCGGCCCGTGGTGAGCGGTGACGGCCGCAGCCTGATCCTCACCTTCAACGCTCCGGCGCTGACCACCCTCCAGACCCTCACCCCCAACGTCACCACCCCGGGGCGGGTGCCCCAGCCCGGTTTCGTCCCACCCCTGCAGCCGCGTGCGGTGGCTCCGCCGCTGGGGGACATGGCCGTGGGGACCATGACCATCAGCAATCCCAGCTACGTCAGCGTCAGTGGCCCGCCGGTCACCATGACCCTCCGCAACGCCCCCGCGAAGGATGTGCTGATGGCCCTCAGTCAGCTGGGAGGGTACGGGTTCGTTTATGTCGGTGATACCGCTGCGCAAAGCGCTGGTGGAACGCCCCCGCCGGCTGGCACCGCTCCGGAGATGCGGCCCATTTCGATCTCGTTCCGGCGGGAGAACTACGGCCGGGCGATCAACTCGGCGCTCCTGGCGGCGGGCCTGCAGGGCAAGCGCGACGGCAACACGATCTTCGCCGGCCCGAACGTTCTCGCCAAGAGCTTCGGTTCCCAGCTCTCCAAGGTGTACCGGCTGAACCAGGTGCCCGCCAACTCGGCCGCCGACTACCTGGCGAACCTCGGGGCCCAGGTCACCAAGACCAACACGATCACCACGGCCGTGTCCGAGGGCGTCGCCGCCACGGCCGCGCCTGCGGGCAGCCCTACGGCGTCCACCACCACGGCGAGCACCACCACCACGGTGGAATCCTTCGGGGCCTCCAACGGCCCCCTGATCGGCCTGCGGGCCACCACCGACACACGCCTCGGCACCATCACCCTGGTGGGCGCTCCGCGGCTGGTGGCCATCGCCGAGCAGTACCTCAGGCAACTGGATCTGCGCCAGCGCCAGGTGGCGTTGTCAGTGAAGATTCTGGATGTGAATCTTCAGAATGACACTGATCTCAATAACAGCTTCGCTTTCCGCTGGGGCAACAATTTCATCGTCAACGACAACGGCACCCTCGCGGCCAACTTCGGCGGTGTTCTTGGGGGCTCGTCCTTCCAGAGAAGCCTCGATGCTCCCCTCCTCCCCGGACAGCCGCTCGCCGGCTTCGTAGGCCAGACCAACCCCGGTGCCGCTGTCGGGGCGACTGGCCAACCGCTCTATCCCAACAACAACTTCTTCGACTTCTTCCAAGCCAGGATCCTGGCGGACAACTCCAAGGTGTTGGCCAACCCCACGCTGATCCTCCAGGAGGATCCCTCCGTTCTTCGTGACGATGGCACGGGCGGCGGCGGCGGCGGCGGGGGAGGCACCGCCGGTTCCAGCCTCTTCTCCTCCTCCTTCGACAACATCGATGCTCCCATTGGCCGCAAACGTGGCAATGAGGGTGTCGTGCGGGTGGGGATCAATGTGCCCACCAACGTCACCTCCAACGTGACGGGCACATCGGCCACAGTGAGTTGCACCATCAGCGAACTCTCAACGGCTGGTCTTGTGCTGGGGGCCCGCGTTCAGAAGATCGACGACAACGGCTTCGTCACCTTCTCCCTTTCCCCCAGTATTTCTGCTGTGGAACGGGAAGTCAGCGCCGGTAATCAGTGCCCTCCCATCAGCATCCTGCGTATCCGTCGCCTGGATACGGGTGTGGTTCGCGTCCGCGATGGCCAGACCCTCATCCTTACGGGCGTGATCTCCGATTTCGATCGGGCCCTGGTGTCGAAATGGCCCATCCTCGGAGATATCCCCATCATCGGCCAGTTCTTCCGAGCCTCGTCCAACAACCGCGAGAAGCGGGAACTGGTGATCATGGTGACGCCGCGCATCATCAATGACACCGAGGGCGGCACCTACGGCTACGGCTATCAGCCCTCCACCCCCGCCTCCCGCGCTTTCCTGGGTGGCTCGCCCCAGCCCCCCATGACCCCCTGATCGGGGACACCCCCTGATTCAGAAGGCCAGCGGCAGCAGGAACTTCATCGCCAGCGGGGCCACGGCCGAGGCGAACGAGGCGGCTCCGGAGAGCATCTGGCCGCCCATGCCGCTGCCCTGGTTGGCCTTCTTGCCGGGTTTGAGCAGGGCGGTGGCGACCTCGGTGAGTTGCTTGGCCTGGGCCTCCTCGCCGGCCTGGCCGTAGAGGACGGCGGCGTAATTCAGGTCGGCGGCCGCCAGTTCGGTCTTGCCCTGTTCGGTGCGGCTGAGGCCCCGGGCCACCCAGCTGATCGCCGCGTCCGGCTGCAGCCGGATCGCCTCGGAGAACAGCTGCTCCGCCTGGGGATGGCGCCCCTCCAGGGCGGCCGTGACCCCGGCGTTGTGCAGCTCGGCGTAGCTCAGCACCGTGGGGGCCACTCCCCGGGCGTCCTGCCAGTGGCTGCGGGCCAATCCACCGGGATCGATCTGGGCGCCGCTGAGATCGCTCTGGCGCAGGTCGGTGCCCTCCAGATTCGCCCCGCGCAGATCGGCACCCCGCAGGGACGCCCCCTGCAGGCTGGTGAAGCGCAGGTCGGCCCCCTTGAGGTTCGCCCCGTCCAGCCGGGCCTGGCCCAGGTTGGCGCGCTGCAGCTTGGCGCCCCGCAGGTCGGCGTCGCGCAGGTCGGCGTGCACCAGGTCGGCGTCCTGCAGCTTGCATCGGGGGCAGTCGCGCTGATTCAGCAGCCGCATCAGATCGGCGTCGCTTCCCGCCCGCGCAGGACTGGCCACCAGCAGGGCCACCAGCGCCGGGCCGGTGAACAGCAGCCCCCTCAAGGCGTGGCGGGCGAACCCTTGGCCTGACCCTTGGAGCGTGGTCATGGTCGCCTGTTCAGGGGTGGTCCCGTTGTACCGCCTCCGCCGGCCGGTTGCCGGTCCGCAGGGAACGGCGCAGCACCCGTCCCAGCCGATGGGCCGTTCGTCGTCCCGCCCGGCTGGGGGCGGCGGCGAAGCGCTGCTGCTGGTAGTTGGCCACAAAGGCCTCCAGGGGATCGGCCAGGGACGGCCAGCGCTGGCTCAGGCGCCGGGCGAAGCCGCCCAGGGTCTCCCCCGCCGCCGGTGCCATCCCCTGTCGGGCGAAGGCCCGCAGGGTGCGCTCCAGCTCCAGGCGCAGGGGATCGCCGCGCTGGCGCCGGCCCAGCCAGCCCAGGCCCCCCAGGCCGGCGGCCAGGCTGACGGCCACCGCCAGCAGCACCACCACCCCCAGCAGGTGACGCTGCTCGCCCAGCAGCCGGGCCACCAGGGCCTGCTGCTGCTCGCCGCCGTACCCGAGCCACCAACGGGCCCAGGCGATGTCGAGGCCCCACCACTGCTGCTGGATCCAGTCCAGCGGGCCGCCGTCGGCCCGGCGCCTGGCCGCCGCCCCTTGGCGCGCCAGGGGGTCGCCCTGCGCCCAGGCGGTGGGATCGACGCGCCGCCAGCCTTCCCCTGCCAGCCACACCTCACTCCAGGCGTGGGCGTCGGCCTGGCGCAGGTCCACGTAGCCGGTGCCGCCCACCGGCTGCACCCACTGGCCGCCGCGGTAGCCGCTCACCACCCGCGCCGGCACCCCCGCCGCCCGCATCAGGGTGGTGAAGGCGCTGGCGTAGTGGCCGCAGAAGCCCAGCCGGCTTTCGAACAGGAAGTGGTCGAGGGGGGCCTCTCGCGGCAGGGCCCCGGGCTCGAGCGTGTAGCGGAAGGGCTGGGCCTGGAACCAGCCGCTGGCGGCATCCAGCCGCTCCCGGTCACTGCCGAGGCGCCGCCAGCCGGCGGCCAGGGCCTCCAGCCGCGGGTTCTCGCCCACCGGCAGCACCAGATCGACGGGGCCGGGGGGGGCGGTGCGCCAGCCGGGCTGATCCGTCGTCAGGGTCAGGGCGTAGACGCGCCGCTGGCTGCCCGGGGCCCGGTTGAGCAGTTCGCCGCTGCGCTGCAGGTTCAGGTCGGCGGACAGGGGCCGGCCGGAGCCGCTCCAGGGCACCGCCGCCAGGCCGCTGGGTTCGATCAGCCACAGCTGGATCCCCTCCCCCGGGGCGGCGGGCGGCGGCGCCGGGGGGGTGGGCTGGCCGGCCACCGGTCGGGGGAAGGTGGGCGCGGCGCTGCGCCAGCTGCGGCCGTCGAAGCGTTCATGCACCAGCACCCGCCAGTAGCGCTCCTCCAGGGGCGGGGGCTCGCCGCCGAGAGGGAAGGCGACGCGGGCGGCGGCCTGGCGGCTGACGGCCAGCCGGGCGATGGAGCCCGGCTCCATGGTGTCGCTCAGACCGGTCATCGCCCCCATGCCCTGGCCCGCGCCGAAGTTGGTGAAGGGCATCAGGCGAGGCAGCAGCAGGAACAGCACCAGGGCGATGGGCAGGGCCGCCAGCAGCACCTGCAGGCTGCGGCGCACCAGCGCCTTCCAGTCGGGACCGGCCCCCAGTTCCAGGGCCAGCAGCCCGGCCAGGGCCATCAGGATGGCCAGGCCCTGCAACAGGCTGGGGGCCAGCTCGGGGCGCAGGGCCGCCAGCAGGCCGGCGCAGACCAGCTGCAGCAGGGCCACCACCCGCCGTTCCTCGAGGCTGCGGGCCTCGCGCAGCTTCAGGGCCGTCAGCACCGCCAGTCCGAAGGCCAGCAGGCTCAGGGACAGGGCGGGCGAGAGGCCCAGCAGCCCCACGGCCAGCAACCCCATGGTGAGCCACTGCAGGGGGGCGGCGGCACGGCTCATCGGCAGCAGGCCAGGGCCGCCAGGCACTGGTCACGGTGGAGCACCCCCCGGCCGGGCGCCACACTCTGGCCGTTCAACTCCAGGCCGTAGCTGAGCCCCCGGCTGTGCCAGCTCCAGATGCGCTCACTGAGGTGTTCGAGGGCCGCCTCCAGGGGCACCCCGGGTTCCGGGGCCAGCAGGGGGGCCGCTTCGGGGCGGTCCAGGAAGCGCTTGGCGTACTCGCCCCGCCCCTGGGCCAGCAGCTTCCAGGCCAGCCGGCTGGGGCTGTCCTGGGGGCGATGGGGGGCCAGGTCGCGCCAGTCGTCGCTGCCGTCCTGGCGGCTGGCCAGGGCCGGCTCGCCGTCCAGCGGTGCCGAGCCGGCGGCCACCAGCCGCACCGGTCCGGCCCGCCGGGCCGGGTAGATCAGCTGGGCCGTCTGCGGATGCCAGCGCGACCAGCAGCAGAACAGCCCCAGGGGCGCCGTCGTCTGGATCCGCAGCAGCCCGGGCCGTTGCCAGCCTCTGGCCGGCGGCGTCCAGGCCACGGCCAGCTCATGCTCCCCCGCCGCCAGCGACAGCGGCGGACCAGGGGCCTCCCCCCCCAGCCGCAGGCGCACCCCCTCGCTGCGGCCCGGGCAGCGCAGCCGGATCGGATAGGGGACCGGCTCGCCGGCGAAGCCCGGCGTCGGTGCGCCGCAGGCCAGCTCCACGCCCTGGAGGTTGAAGTGGGTGAGGTGCAGGGTGAGCAGGAACAGGCTCAGCATCAGGAAGCTGAGCAGCAGGGTGCCGTTGCTCTGCATTTGGACCCCCACCACCTGCAGCAGCACCGTGCCCGCCAGCCAGAGCCAGCCGAACCGGGTCGGCAGGATGTACAGGTTGCGCATCCGCAGGCGCACCCGTTCGCCCTGCTGGGGCCTACCGAAGTCCATCGATGCCTTCCTGGAGCCGCTGGCTCAGCTCACGGTCGCCGCCCCCGCGCTGGCCGCCGTCCATGCGGTGCTCGCAGACCGCCGCCAGCACCGCCTGGACGTCGTCGGGAATCACATGGTCGCGGCCCTCCAGCAGCGACCAGGCCCGGGCGGCGGCCACCAGCGCCAGGCCGGCCCGGGGCGAGAGGGGATGGGCCGGGGACGGCTGGCGGCGGCTGCGCTCCAGCAGGTCGAGCACGTAGTCGAGCAGGGCGGCGCTGCAGTGCTGCCGGTCGCAGCGCTCCTGCAGGGCCAGCAGGTCCTCCGGGCCGAAGGCACGGCTTAGGCCGTCGGGCCGCAGGCCCTCACCCTGCAGCAGGGCCCGCTCCGCCTGGCGGGGGGGGTAGCCGAGGCTGAGGCGCATCAGGAACCGGTCGAGCTGGGATTCCGGCAGGGCCGAGGTGCCCCCCTGGTCGAGGCCGTTCTGGGTGGCGATCACCAGAAAGGGCCGCGGCAGGGGATGGCTGGTGCCGTCCACGCTCACCCGGCCGGCGGCCATCGCCTCCAGCAGGGCGCTCTGGGTGCGGGGGCTGGCCCGGTTGATCTCATCGGCCAGCAGCACCTGGCTGAACAGGGGACCGGGCTGGAAGCGGAAGCTGGCGGCGGCCGGGTCGAACACGTTCAGGCCCGTGAGATCCGCCGGCAGCAGATCGCTGGTGAAGCTCACCCGCTTGAAGCCGAGCCCGAAGCTGCGGGCCAGGGCCTCCGCCAGGGTGGTCTTGCCCATGCCGGGCAGGTCCTCGATCAGCAGGTGGCCGCGGGCCAGCAGGCAGGCCAGGGCCAGCCGCACCTGATGCTCCTTGCCCAGCAGCACCTCGCCGATCGCGCTGATGACCGGCTGCAGGGGGGAAGAGGGCACGGGGGAGTGCGGCGCACCGGTGGCCCACCCATTGCAGCAGCCCGGCCAGGCTTCCGTGTTACAACCGCCTTAATGTTCGCTGGAGCCGGTGCCAGCCCTCCACCCGGCGATGGGGACGCCTGAACCGCCGGATCCCCATGGCGGCAACCTGCAGGCGGCCGCCCGACGGCTCGGCTGCCGTCCGGAGCAGCTGCTCGACGCCAGTGCCTCGCTGGTGCCCTTCGGGCCGCCGCCCCGGCTGCGGCGCCTTCTGATCCGGGCCCTCGGCAGCGATCTGCGGGACTACCCCGACCGGGACTACACCGCGCTGTGCGACGCCATCGCCGCCTGGCACGGGCTGGATCCGGCCCGGGTCCTGCCCGGCAACGGGGCCGCCGAACTCTTCACCTGGGCCGCCCGGGACGCGGCGGCCGCCGGCCTGAGCCTGCTGCCGTCGCCGGGGTTCGCTGACTACCGCCGGGCCCTGGACTGCTGGGGCGCCGCCTGGCGTTCCCTGCCGCTGCCGCTCGACTGGTCCGGGTCCGGGCCGGGCCCCTGGCCCCTGGCCGAGACCGCCACCAACGCCGCCGGGTCCGGCGCGGCCGTGCTCTGGATCACCAACCCCCATAACCCCACCGGCCAGCTCTGGAGTCGGGCGTCCCTGGAGCCCCTGCTGGAGCGGTTCGCCATGGTGATCGTGGACGAGGCGTTCCTGCCCCTGGTGCCCGGCGGGGAGGAGCAGTCGCTGGTGCCGCTGCTGGCGACCCATCCCCAGCTGGTGGTGATCCGCAGCCTCACCAAGCTGTTCTCGATCGCCGGGCTGCGGCTCGGCTATGCCCTGGGCGATCCCGGGCGGCTGGCCCGCTGGGCCGGTTGGCGCGATCCCTGGCCCGTCAACGGGCTGGCGGCGGCGGCGGGCCGGTTCCTGCTGGCCGACCAGGCCGGCCTGCGGCGCTGGCAGGGGCGGGTGCAGCGCTGGGTGGCCGGGGAGGGGGCCTGGCTGGCGGCCCGTCTGGCGATGGTGCCGGGCCTGGAGCCCCTGCCCTCGGCCGCCAACTACCTGCTGGTGCGCAGCCGCCCGCCGGCCGCCTCGCTCCAGCCGCTGCGGCTGGCGCTGGAGCGCCGCCACCGGATCCTGGTGCGCGACTGCCGCTCCTTCGAGGGTCTGGGCGACGACTGGCTGCGGATCGCCGTCCAGGCCAGGGCCGGCAACCGGCGCCTGCTGGCGGCCCTGGAGCAGATCAGCCGCGGCCGATGAGCTGCTCCAGCACCTCCACCAGGCGGCGGTCGGCGTCCCGCACCGCCAGGGTTTCCATGCCGTCGCCCATGGCCACCAGGGGGTCGGCGGCGGCGGCGCTGTCCCGCAGGCGCGGACCCAGCAGTCGCCAGACGGCCCGCTCCAGGGCGGACTCCCCGGGGTCGTGCTGCCAGACGATCACCGCGGCGCCCACGGCGGCGGCAGCGGCGGCATTGGCGTCCTGATGGCGGTCGGCGGCCTGGGGGAAAGGCACCAGGATCGCCGGGGTGCCGCAGACCGCCAGTTCGCTGAGGCTGCCGGCGCCGGCGCGGCTGATGGCCAGGTCGCAGTGCTGCAGCAGGCCCGGCAGCTCATCGCTGAAGGCCCGCTCGACCACCCCGTCGAGGTTCAGCTGGCCGGCGTCCGGATCCTGGCTGCCGGTGAGGTGGACGACGCGGCAGCCGTTGGCCGCCAGCAGCGGCAGCAGGGGCCGCACCATGCGGTTGAGGCGCAGGGCCCCCTGGCTGCCGCCCATCACCAGCAGCAGGGGGCCGGCGCCCCGGGGCACCCACGCCGGCAGGTCCGCGGGGGTGAGGAAGGCCCGCCGCACCGGCGTGCCGCACACCAGGGGACGGCAGCGGGTCAGCCGCTCGACCGCCTGGGGCAGACCCACCGCCACGCGCGTGCAGAGGGGTCCCAGCAGCCGGGTCACCCGGCCCGGGACGGCATTGCTCTCGTGCAGCACCACCGGCACCCCGCACCAGCGGGCGGCGAGGATCGCCGGCGCAGCGATATAGCCGCCGCTGCTGAACACCGCGCTCACCTCCTCGCGCCGGATCAGACGCCGCACCGGCACCACGGCCAGGAGCAGCTGGAGCAGGTTCCAGAGCTTCCGCAGTCCTTTCCCCTGCAGTCCGCCGGCCCGCACCGTGTGCAGGGGGTAGCGGCTGGGCACCAGCTCGGTCTCCAGCCGGTCCGGCACCCCCAGCCAGTGCACCTGCCAGTCGTCCGGCAGGGCCTCGGCCACCGCCAGGGCCGGGAACAGGTGGCCACCCGTGCCGCTGGCGGCGATCAGCAGGGTCGGCATGGGCGGGTGGGACGAGCGCGCCTAACTTAAAAGCCGACTCCGGTCCGCCCACCGCCGCCCCGGATCCCTCCCCCTCCATGGCTCCGTCCTGCCCGCTGAACGCCCCCCTGCCCCTGGCCCGGACGCCACAGTTCCTCGGTGCCTGCCTGGTCAGCCTGGCGGTGGCGGCCGGCGCCGGCGCGGCCCCCGCCCTGGCGGCACCGCCGACGGCGGCCCAGCTGCAGGCCCTGGAGAGCGCCCTCAACAGCAGCTCCGACACAGCCCTGGCCGGCCTGCTGCAGGCCGGTCCCGGTCTCGATCCGGCCCAGCTGGAAAGCCGTCGCCGCCTGCTGCGCCAGCAGTTTCCGGATGCCCGCTGGCAGCTGAGCTCCGGCAGCCAGCTGCGGGACGGCCAGCCCACGGTCACCCTGCGGGTGGAGGGCACCCGGCGCCAGGGCGGCACCACCTACCGGCTGGAGGCGGAGCAGCAGCTTGCCCTGCAGAGCGACGGCACCCGCATCAACGGCCAGACGGTGCTGCGGGAGCGGTCCCTGCTGCGCAGCGGTGACAAGCCCCTGCCGGTGAGCCTGCTGATCCCCGATGCGGTGCTGACAGGCCAGCGTTACGACGTTGACGTGATCTTCGACGAACCGCTCGACGGTGCCCTGGCTGCGGGCGGCATCACGACCATCACCCCCCAGCAGCAGGCGTCGATGGCCAGCCCCAGCATGGAACTGGGCGCCCTCGGCGGAGGCGGGCTGTTCAAGATCGTCCAGGCCCCCCTGTCCCCCGGCTCCCAGACCTGGGCGGTGCTGCTGGTCCATCCCGATGGCATCGTCAGCGCCACCAAGCGGGTGCGGGTCGTCGCCGACCGCAAGTCGCTCGAGCCCTGAGCCATGGGCCGACCGCATCGGATCTGGGTGGTGGATGACGATCCGGACCTGCGCCAGCTGCTGGCCACCTACCTGGGGGAGCAGGGCTATGAGGTCCGCTGCATGGGGGATGGCGCCCAGCTGATGGCCCGGCTGGAGGGCCAGCGTCCCGATCTGCTCGTCCTCGACCTGATGCTCCCCGGCGACGACGGTCTCACCCTGCTGCGGCGCCTGCGGGACGGGGCCGACGACCTGCCCGTGCTGATGCTCACCGCCCGGGCCGATGCGGTGGATCGCATCATCGGCCTGGAGCAGGGGGCCGACGACTACCTGGCCAAGCCCTTCCTGCCCCGGGAGCTGACCGCCCGCATCGAGGCCGTGCTGCGTCGCCGCGGCACCATGCCCGGCGGTTTGCCCCAGCCCGACGGGGCCCGGATCGCCTTCGGCGAGCTGGAGGTGGACCTGGCGGCCCGCACCCTGGAGCGCCACGGGGAGCCGCTGACGATCACCGGCGGCGAATTCGCCCTGCTGGCGGCCTTCGTGCAGCACCCCCACCGGCCCCTGTCACGGGAGCGGCTGATCGAACTGGCCCGGGGACCGGGCAGCGACACCGACAGCCGCAGCATGGACGTGCAGGTGTCGCGGCTGCGGCGGCTGATCGAACCGGAGCCGGCCCGGCCCCGCTACGTGCAGACGGTCTGGGGCTACGGCTACGTGTTCGTCCCCGATGGCAAGCCCCGTCAGTCCTGAGCGGCGGCGGCTGTCGCTCAGGCGCACCCTGGGGTACGTGCTGGCGGGCGCCGGTGCCGCCGCCTTCAGCCTGCTGCTGTTGCAGCTGCTGCTGGGTCGCCGGCTGGCCCAGCAGCAACTGGTCCAGAAAGGCTCGGAGGTGGCCGCGAGCGTGGTGCTGGGGGAGGTGGCCCTGGAGCGTTTTAGCCCCGAGGTGCTCGGCCAGATCAGCGGCATGCAGCTGGTGGTGGGCCAGCAGCCGGAACCTGGGGCCAGGCCCCGCCTCAGGGGGGACCGGCGGCTGCGCTGGCAGACCCTGCGGCTTCAGACCGAACTCTGCCACCGCCTGGGGCGCTGCCCGCTGGTGCTGCCGGCCTCTTCGCCGCGGCGGGGGGTATGGGTGGAGATGGCCTCCCCCCTGGAGCCGGTGTGGCTGTTCGTCTCCCTGCCCTCCCCCCGCGGCTGGCCGCCCGATCCCCTGCTTCTGACCCTGTCCGTCGGCCTGGGGGCCCTCGGGGCGGTGCTGCTCTATCTCACCCTGGAGATCCAGCGGCCCCTGACCCGCCTGCAGGAGGCCCTGGCCGATGTGGGCCTTGAGGCCCTGCCTGAGGCACTGCCGGACCAGGGGGCCCCGGCGGTGCGCCAGCTGATGACGCGCTTCAACGCCATGCTGCTGCGGCTGGAGGACGCCGGCCGGGAGCGCACCACGATGCTGGCCGGCATCGCCCACGACCTGCGCAGCCCCCTCACCCGGCTGCGTCTGCGCCTCGCCCTCGCCGCCGAGGGGCCGATGGCGCCGCAGGAGCTGGAGCGGGCCCATGCCGACATCCGCTCGATCGAGCGGATCACGCGCCAGTTCATGATCTTCGCCGGCGCTGAAGCCGACGAGACCCCGGTGCTCGTCCCCCTCGATGCCCTGCTGGCCGAGGCGGCGGCGGCGGTGGGAGACGTGCCCCTGGAGCTGGACCTGGAACCGCTGGTACGGCGGGTTCGCCCGACAGCCGTGGCACGGGCGGTGGGCAACCTGCTCGACAACGCCCTCACCTACGGCCGGCCGCCCCTGCGGGTGGTGCTGCGGCCCCTGGGGCCGGGGGAGGGGGAGGGGCGGCCCCAGAGTGAGGCCGCGGCGGTGGAGAGCGGCTTCGAGATCCAGGTCTGGGACTGCGGCGAGGGCATCGACCCACAGCAGTGGCGCAAGGCCATGACCCCGTTCCAGCGGCTCGACCGGGCCCGCGGCGGCGAGGGGCACTGCGGCCTCGGCCTGGCCATCGCCGCCAAGGTGGCCCGCGACCACGGCGGCGACCTGCGCCGGCTGGAGGCGACCGCGACCACCGCGACTGTCGAGTCGCTGCCGGGGCGCTTCGCCGTGGCGCTTCGGGCCTGGCCCCTGGCCGGGGGGTGAGGGGGCCTCAGTTGCATCCGGTCACAGATCGCCGGTGGCCGGTCTGATCGCCGTCACACCTGCCGGTCACGATGGATTCGTTCATGACCAGTCCTCCCATGCCCTCTTCCCTGCTTCAGCCCCTCCGCGCCGCCGTGCTGGCGATGGTCCTGGGGTCCACCGGTGCCGCCATGGCCCAGAGCGCCCCCGCCCCGGCCGGCCGCCCCACGCCGGCCCAGATGCAGAAAATCTTTCCCGAGCAGAAGCGCCTGGCGCTCAGCGATCAGCAGGCCCGCATCGCCATCCTCCAGCGCGGTGAGCGCTGCCTGTCGGCCGCCGGCAGCAGCGAGGCCCTGCGCGCGTGCATGAAGGAACAGCGCAGCGCCAGCCAGCGCCAGCGCCAGCAGCATATGGCGGACATGAAGGTGCTTCTCGAGCGCAACGGCATCCCCCTGCCCCAGTGGGGCAAGGGGGATCGCAAAGGGGGCTGGGGAGAAGGCCGTGGCCCCGGCTCCAGCAGCCTCTGAGGCCGGGGCCTCAGGCCTCGTCGAGGGCGGCCACGCCGGGCAGCACCCGGCCTTCCAGCAGCTCCAGGCTGGCGCCGCCTCCGGTGGAGATGTGGCTCATCTTCTCGGCCACGCCCACCTTCTCCACGGCGGCCACGGAGTCACCGCCGCCGATGATCGTGCAGCAGCCCTTGGCGCTCAGGTCGGCCAGGGTGTGGGCGATGGCGTTGGTGCCGGCGGCGAAGGCGTCGAACTCGAACACGCCCATGGGGCCGTTCCAGATCACGGTCTGGCAGTCGGCCAGGGCGTCCTGGAAGGTTTTCACCGAGTCGGGGCCGATGTCGAGGCCCATCCAGCCGTCGGGGATGGCGTCGATCGCGGTGGTCTGGCTGTTGGCGTCCGGGGCGAAGTTGTCGGCCAGAACCACATCGGTGGGCAGCAGCAGCTGGACACCCTTGGCGGCCGCCTTGGCTTCCAGCTCCTTGGCCAGCTCCAGCTTGTCCTCCTCCACCAGGCTCTTGCCCACCGCCAGGCCGCGTGCCTTGTAGAAGGTGAAGATCATGCCGCCGCCGATCAGCACCTTGTCGCACTTGTCGATCAGCGACTCGAGCACGCCGATCTTGCTGCTCACCTTGGAGCCGCCCACGATCGCGGCCAGGGGACGCTTGGGCTCATCGATGGCGCCCTGCAGGTACTGGAGTTCCTTCTCCATCAGGAAGCCGGCCACGCTGGGGCTCAGGTACTTCGTCACGCCCTCGGTGGAGGCGTGGGCCCGGTGGGCGGCGCCGAAGGCGTCATTCACATAAACGTCGGCCAGGGCGGCCAGCTTCTCGGCGAAGGCGGCGTCGTTCTTCTCCTCCTCGGCGAAGAAGCGCACGTTCTCCAGCAGCACCACATCGCCATCGGCCATGGCGGCCACCTTGGCCTCGGCGTCGGGGCCGATGCAGCTGTCGGTCTTGGTCACGGGCTTGCCCAGCAGCTCGCTGAGGCGGGCCGCCACCGGGGTGAGGCGCATGGCCTCGTTCACCTGGCCCTTGGGCCGGCCGAAGTGGGCGGCCAGCAGCACCCGGGCACCGTGGTCGATCAGGTGGCGCACGGTGGGCAGGGCGGCCCGTATGCGGGTGTCGTCCGTGATCGCCCCGGCGTCGTCGAGGGGCACGTTGAAGTCGACCCGAACCAGCACCCGCTTGCCGCGGAGATCGTCGGCACTGAGGCTGGAGAGGGATCGCTTCGCCATGATTACGGATAAGGAAAGGCGGGGGGACATTAGCCTCCGGCGCCTCCCTCCCCGCCGTCGTCGCGATTCGGTTCTTCCCACCCCCGCTGCCTGGCGCCCGCAACGGTCGGCGCTAGGACAAGAGGGCCGGGCCTTCCGCCATGTTCGACACCGTCCTGTTCCCCATCGACCAGAGCCGCCAGACGATGGAAACGGCGGCCGTCGCCCTGCAGCTTGCCCAGCGCCACGGCAGCCGGGTGGTGCTCCTGTCGGTGGTGGAGGCGGAAGAAGGAGTGATGCACGATCCGGCCGATGTGGCCCGCCTGCTGGAGCAGGCCCGCGCCAGCTTCACCCAGGCCGGTGTGGCCTGCGAGGTGCTGGAGCGGGAGGGAAAGCCGGCCTTCGTCATCGGCGACGTGGCCGATGAGATCAACGCCGACGTGATCGTCATGGGCACCCGCGGCATCACCCTCGACGGCGACCACCAGAGCACCGCCGCCCGGGTCCTGCAGCTGGCGCCCTGTCCGGTGCTGGTGGTGCCCTGATGCCGGACGTCGGCGACACGGTCCGCCTCAGCACGGCTGCCCCTCCGATCCAGTGGTACCCGGGCCACATCGCCAAGGCGGAGAAGGCCCTCAGCGCCAACCTGGAGAAGGTGGACCTGGTGATCGAGGTGCGCGATGCCCGCATCCCCCTGGCCACCGGTCACCCGCGCCTGCAGCGCTGGATCCGGGGCAAGCACCATCTGCTGGTGATCAACCGCCGTGACATGGTCAGTCCGGCGGCCCGTCTGGCCTGGGATGCCTGGTTCCGCCAGCGGGGGGAGGTGCCCTGGTGGTGTGACGCCAAGGTCGGCACCGGCGTCAAGCAACTGCAGCAGGCGGCGATCCGGGCCGGGGAGCAGCTCAACGCCCGCCGGGCCGGGCGCGGCATGAAGCCGCGCCCCGTGCGGGCCCTGATGCTCGGCTTTCCCAACGTCGGCAAGTCGGCCCTGATCAACCGGCTGGTGCGCCAGAAGGTGGTGGAGAGCGCCCGCCGCGCCGGGGTCACCCGCAGCCTCCGCTGGGTGCGGCTGGGGCAGGACCTTGACCTGCTCGATGCCCCCGGCGTGCTGCCCCCCCGCCTCGATGACCAGCTGGCCGGGCTGCGGCTGGCCCTCTGCGATGACATCGGCCAGGCCTCCTACGACGGCGAGGCGGTGGCCCAGGCCTTCCTGCGCCTGCTGGCCCAGCTGGAGCCGGTGGCGGCCGCCGGGGTGGCGCCCGGACTGCTGGAGCGCCGCTACGGGGTGACGGTGCCGCCGTTGCCCGGAGCGGACCCCGAGCGGCCCATGCCGGATGCCGAAGCCTGGTTCGCCGCGGCCGCGGCCCGCCACACCAGTGGTGACACCGCCCGCATGGCCCAGCGCCTGCTCGATGATTTCCGCCGCTCCCTGCTGGGGCCGATCTCCCTGGAGCTTCCCCCCCTGGCGCCCCCTCCCGAGCCGGCCCCCCAGGAGCCGCCCCCCGGCTGATGGGCGCCTTCGGGGAAGGCGAAGGGGAGCTGCTGACGCTCCATTACCCGAAGCCGCTGCCGATGCGGCTCGACCGCTGGCTGGTGTCCCAGCGGCCCGAGCAGAGCCGGGCCCGCATCCAGAAGTTCATCGATGCGGGCTACGTGCGGGTCAACGGCGTCACGGGCCGGGCCAAGACGCCCCTGCGCACCGACGACACGGTCGAGCTGTGGATGCCGCCGCCCGAGCCCCTGCCCTACCTGGTTCCCCAGCCGATGGCGCTGGATGTGCTGTTCGAGGACGAGCATCTGATCGTGATCAACAAGCCCGCCGGGCTCACGGTCCATCCCGCCCCCGGCAACAAGGACGGCACCCTGGTGAACGGCCTGCTGCACCATTGCCCCGACCTGCCGGGCATCGGCGGCGAGATGCGCCCCGGCATCGTCCACCGCCTCGACAAGGACACCACCGGCTGCATCGTCGTCGCCAAGAGCCAGGAGGCCCTGGTGAAGCTGCAGGTGCAGATCCAGAAGCGCATCGCCTCCCGGGAGTACCTGGCGGTGGTGCACGGCCAGCCCGCGGCCGAGAGCGGCACGATCGTGGCCGCCATCGGCCGCCATCCGGCCGATCGCAAGAAGTACGCCGTGGTGACCGACACCACCGGCCGCCATGCCTGCACCCACTGGCGCCTGATCGAACCCCTGGGCGACTACGCCCTGCTGCGCTTCAAGCTCGACACGGGCCGCACCCACCAGATCCGGGTCCACTGCGCCCACACGGGCCATCCGATCGTGGGGGACGCCACCTACGGCCGCTGCCGCAAGCTGCCGGTGGCGCTTCCCGGCCAGGCCCTGCACGCGGTGCGGCTGGCCCTCGACCACCCGATCAGCGGCGAGCGGCTGGTGTGCGAGGCGCCCCTACCGGAGGTGTTCGAGAAGCTGCTGCTGGCCCTGCGGCGGCGGTCGTCCTGAGGGCGTTGCTGCGGCAGACTTGAAACCCTGGATCCCGGTGTCATGGCCCCGCCGCCGCGACGGCTGTTCGTCGACCAGTTCTTCGTCGGCTGGGTCTACGGCCCCTGGGTGGTGGCCGGCCTGCTGGTGATCCTGGCGCTGCGGCTCCTGCTGGCGGAGGATTTCAACCTGCACAGCCACGCCTGGGGGCTGTTCGGCAACGCCGCGATCTGCTTCTCGATCGGTTGCGTCTGCAAGCTCTCCTGGGCCATGGCGCGGGTCGGCGCCGTGCGCCAGCTGGAGCTGCAGCTGCGCCGCGAACTGGGCCTGCGCTGATGGCGATGACCCGATCCCAGCTCGGCCTGGTCGTCACCCTGCCCTGGCTGGCCGCCGGGGTGGTGCTGCTGGCGATGACGCGCATCGAAGGGGAGACCAGGGAGGCGCAGCTGGGGCTGCTGGGCAGTGCGGCGATCTGCTTCTCGATCGGCTGCCTGGCCCGCACCAGCCTGGGACTGCACGATCTGATGCAGGCCCGCACGGCCCCCCCGCCGGTGGTGCCCCCCGGGGCCCGGCAACCGTGATCCGGCGGCAGGTCCGACGCTGCCTGGCCCCGGCCCTGGGCCGGGTGCTGGCGGCGCCGCTGGCCCAGGCCTGGGGCCAGGAGCTGATCACCGCCCCCCGGCCCCGGCGCCTCCCGCCCCCCTCCCCGGCGCTGCTGCGCAGCCTCCAGGGGTTCCAGGACGACCTTGAGCGCCTCGACCGCACCCTGCTTCCCGCCGCGCCCGAGGCCGACGTCACCGGTGGGCCGGAGGCCACCCTCCCCGGCCCTCCCGATCCATCGCTGCCGGCGCCGGCGCCGACCGCCCTGCCCCAGGAACCCGAGGCGGTGCGGATCGAGCGGCGCCAGCGGCTCAGCCTGGCCGAGGCCCTGGCGGTGGCCGTGCGCAACGACCCCGATCTGGCCGCCGCCGCGCTCGACGTGCGCGAGCAGCAGGACCTGGCCGGTTCGGCCCGGGGGCGCCGCTGGCCGGAGCTGGGCCTGAACCTGGCGGGCGGCTTCAGCCAGCAGCGCTCCTACAACCAGGTCTGGACCGACAACGCCGGCATCTATCCAGCGGGCTCCCCGTTTCTGGTCCGCAACCAGGGCTGGAATGTGGTCCAGTCCAACGTCGGGGCGGCGGCCGCCCGGGTGGAGCTGGCCTGGGAGCTGCTCAGCCCCTACCGCGCTGCCGCCATCGCCGAGGCCGACGACAGCCTCAAGGCCTCCCGCCAGCGCTACGCCGACCGGCTGCGCCAGCTGCAGCTGGACGTGAGCATCGCCTACTACGGCCTGCAGCTCGCCGACCAGCTGCTGCGGATCCGCCGGGCCGTCGTCGACAGCGACACGGTGGTGCGCGACCAGGTGGCGGCCCTCCAGCGGGGGGGCCTGGTGCCGCGGCTCGACCGGCTCCGCGCCGAGGCCGCCCTGCAGCAGAGCCGCTACCGCCTCGAGCAGGCGGAGGCCCTGCAGCTGAGTCGCCAGCGCCAGCTCAGCAACCTGATCAACGTGCCCTTCGATGTCAGCCTGCGGGCCAGCGATGCGGTGCGGCTGCAGCCCCCCTGGCCCCTCGACCTGGAGCAGACGATCGTGCGCGGCTGGCGGGACAATCCCCAGCTGCGGGCCCTGCAGGCCGCCCGCGACGCCCTGCTGCGCCAGGCCGACCGTCGCGCCGCCGAGCTGCTGCCCAGCCTGCGGCTGGTGGCCAGCGGCGGCTATGGCCAGGGGGTCATCACCCAGCCCGTGATCCGGCTGGAGGGCTGCTGCAGCTCGGCTCTGATTCCCCAGCTGCTCAACCAGCGCTCCGACTGGGCGGCGGGCCTGCAGCTGCACTGGCGCTTCTTCGACGGCGGCGTCACCGCCGGGGCCGTGGCCGCCAGCCGCAGCGCCGCCGCCCGCACCGACCAGCAGCTGGCTCGGGAGCGCAATGCCATCCGCCAGCGTCTTGAGGCCGCCTTCTACGACCATCGGGCGGCCCTGCGCCAGATCGTGGCGGCCCGCGCCTCCTACAGCGCCTCCCGCGAGGCCTTCCGAGATGTGCGGGCCCGCTACCAGCTGGGACTGGCCGACTACAGCGATGTGGCCGACACCGTCGCCACCCTCACCGGGGCGATGGAGGGGGTGGCCGAATCCACCACCCTGGCCAATGTCAGCTATTCCCAGCTGCTGCGCGAACTGCTGCCGGTGCCGGACCGACCCGATCAGCCGGTGGCACTGCCGCTGGTGCTGGGCGGCTCCTGAGCGTCGCCCTGCCCTTGCTGCAGCCGCTGCCAGCGGCGGTGGCGCCAGGCGAACGAGCGCCACAGCAGCAGCACCAGCAGGGTGGCGAACCAGAACCACACCTCCGGGGCATTGGCGTGCAGCAGCACCGCCAGCAAAGCGGCCTCCAGCACCAGCCAGGGCAGTTCGCGGCTCATGGCAGGGCGTTCCGCTGCCGCAGGGGCGGCTGGTCCTGGCGCTCCTGCTGGCGCAGGGTGCGGTAGCTGCCGGTGAGGTCGCGCAGCAGCGGCAGCAGGTAGCTGACCGGCGGGCGCCATTCGACGTAGCCGTGGGCCTTGAGCGTCAGCCCCTCGCGGATCGGAAAGACACTGCTGCCGCGGCTGAGGGTCCAGCGATAGCCGTCGAGGTCGGAGCCGTTGGCGGCGGGCAGCAAGGCGATCTCGGTGCGCATCACCGGCCCGTTGCGCACCAGGGCCTCCGCCAGCTGGGGGTTGCCCAGGGTGGTGTTGACGTCCTCGCGGGTGGCGGGCAGCAGGTTGATGCGGCGGACGCGGCCGCGGATGCCGCCGAAACGGCCTCGCTCGTTCCAGTCCGGCACCACCTCCATGGCCAGGCCGGGGCGCAGGCGGCGGGCATCGGCCGGGGCGAAGTAGGCCACCGCCTGCAGGGCCTGGCCGCCCCCGTCGGCGTTGCTGCCATCCGCCCGGGGGCTCCCCAGGGTGCCGAGACGCTGCCCGGCCTTCACTGTCTGGCCCCGCACCACCTGCAGATCCAGCAGCCGCCCGTCCCGGGTGGCGGTGAGGGTGCCGTCGTAGGCCAGGCGGGTCTGGGTGACCCGGACGGCGCGGCGGGCATCCTCGAT
Source organism: Synechococcus sp. UW140 (assembly GCA_943367705.1). GTDB lineage: Bacteria > Cyanobacteriota > Cyanobacteriia > PCC-6307 > Cyanobiaceae > Cyanobium. The sequence continues at coordinate 149,037 of CALRJV020000001.1, read as the reverse complement.
GGCGAAGCGGCGCCGCTGGGCTTCGGTGTCGATGGCGAGCCGGACCTTCTCCCAGGCGTCGATGGCCTCCCGCTGCCGGATGCCCAGCTCGGCGACGCTGTTGTCGAGCTGGATGGCCCGGTCCTCGCTGGCCACCACCTCGGCGGCCAGGGGGGCCACCACCTCACGGCGGGCCAGATGGCGGAAATCGGCCACCTTCTGGTCGTAGACGCGCAGCAGGGCGTCCAGCCGCCCGCGGTTGCCCTCCAGCTGGGCCAGGGCGGTGTCCCGCAGGCGCCGGGCCGAGGCCAGCCGCGCCCGGTCGCGCCGGTCCAGATCGGTGTTGATGCGGATCAGCTCCGCCAGATCCTTCTCCTGGCGGCGCAGCTGCTGCTCCAGGGTGGGCAGGTAGAGACGGATCAGGGTCTGGCCCCGGCTCACCCGCTGGCCCTCCCGCACCGGCAGGCTCAGGATCTGACCCTCGGCCCGGGAGTCGATCACCGTGGCGCCGCCGGGCACGATCACCACCCCCCGGCCCACCACCTCGGTGGGCACCGGCCAGAACAGGAACCACCCGGCCGTCAGGGCCCAGGCGCTGCCCAAGGCCACCAGCACCCGTCGCTCCGAGGTCGCTTCCGGCGTGCCCATGGCCCCGCTCAGCCCCGCAGCCGTTCCACCAGGTGGGTGCCCACCCGCAGGGCATTGGCGATGGCGGTGAGGGAGGGGTTCACGGCGCCGATCGTCGGCATGAAGCTGGTGTCGACGACGTAGAGGTTGTCGAGTTCGTGAGCCTTGCAGTTGAGGTCGAGCACCGAGGTGGCCGGATCGCTGCCGAAGCGGCAGGTGCCGGCCTGGTGCCCCACGGCGGCGATGCCCATGCTGTTGGCGATGTAGAACTGGCGCTCCACCAGGTGGTTGCGGAGATAGAGGCGATCCAGCAGCCCCTCCAGGCGGCTCACCAGGCGGGCTGAGGCGGTGAGGTTGTTGGGGGTGTAGCTCAGCTGGATCTGGCCGCTGCCGGTGATGGTCACCCGGTTGTTCGGATCGGGGAGATCCTCGCTGGAAATCCAGAAGTCGAGCGCGTGCTCGGCGATCTTGTCCATGCTCCAGCCGGGCATCAGGAAGGTTTCCAGGGGCGCGTAGCCCTTCATGATCGTGCCGTTGGTCTTGCCCGTCATCTGGATGTTGCCCATCGGGTAGTCGAAGTCGGCATCCCCGAGATACCAGTCGTTGATCGACACCGTTTTCTGGAACACGGTGTGGTTTGGCTCATGGGCCAGGGCCACCATCGCCTTGCTGTTGTGGAACATGTAGTGGCGGCCCACCTGGTCGGAGCCGTTGGCCAGGCCCCGGGGATGGCGGTCGTTGGCGGACATCAGCAGCAGCCGGGCGCTGTTGGCGGCACCACAGCTCACCACCACCACATCGCCGCTGACGGTCAGCGGTTCGCCGTCCCGTTCCAGTTCCACCGCCTTCACCGTGCGGCCGGATTCATCGGTGATCAGGCGCTTCACCTGGGACCGGGTCAGCAGCGACACGTTGGGGCACGCCAGGGCCGGCCGGATGCCCAGCACCTCGGCGTCCGACTTGGCGTGCACCAGGCAGGGGAAACCATCGCAGCAGTTGCACTTGCGGCAACGGCTGAAGGCCATGTTGGCCTCATCGAGCTGGACGCCGCTGGGGGCATGGAACGGGTGCAGCCCGGCGGAGCGCAGGTCGTCGACGAGCTTCTGCATCCGCGGTTCATGGGCCACCGGCGGATGGGGGTAGGGGCCGCTGCAGGGCGGCTCGGTGGGATCCTCACCGCGCTGGCCGTGCACGTGGTACATCTCCTCGGCCTGCTGATACCAGGGCTCGAAGTCGGCGTAGCGCAGGGGCCAGGCCGGGGACGTGCCATCGAAGTGGGCGAGCTCCTCGAAGTCCTGCTGGCGCAGGCGGAAGTGGGCGGCGCCGTACATCTTGGTGGCCCCCCCGACGAAGTAATGGCTGCCGGGCTGGAAGGTCTTGCCGTGCTTGTCGAGCCAGGGATCCTTCGACACGTAGCGGTTCTGCTGGAACACCGCTTCGGCGTCCCAGTTCTGGGGCTCCTGGGGCAGCCAGTCGCCCCGCTCCAGCACCAGCACCTTCAGGCCCGTGGGGGCCAGGTGGCGGGCCAGGGTGCCGCCGCCGGCGCCGCTGCCGATGATCACCACATCGAAGTGGGCGCCGTGGCTCACCTCCAACTGGGCCGCCTCCGGCAGGGGCGAGCTGTGCAGGCTCGGAGCGGCGGTCGCGGCGCTGGGGGACGGGACGCTCATGGCTGGATGGGGTAGCGGTTGAGCTGGTTGAGCATCTTGCAGACCATGGCGCTCCAGCCGGTCTGGTGGGAGGCGCCGACGCCCCGGCCATTGTCGCCGTGGAAGTATTCGTTGAACAGGATCAGATCGCGCCAGTGGGGATCGCTCTGGAACAGTTCCACGGCGCCATTGAAGGGGCGGCGGCCTTCGCCGTCGCGGCGGAACAGGCCCACCAGCCGCTTCTCCAGCTCCAGGGAGGCTTCCCAGAGGGTGATCCAGTGGCCCGAGCGGGTGGGGAACTCCACCTTGAAGCTGTCGTCGTAGAAATGGGCGAACTTCTGCAGCGATTCGATCAGCAGGAAGTTCATCGGCATCCACACCGGCCCGCGCCAGTTGGAGTTGCCCCCGAACATCGCCACAGGGCTGTCGGCCGGGCTGTAGGCAAGCGTCTGACTCTCATGCCCCTCGGTGTACGTGTAGGGGTGCTGCTCATACACCTTGGAAAGGGAACGGATGCCGTAGGGGGAAAGAAACTCCTCCTCGTCAAACAGTCGCTCGCAGATGCGCTGCAGGCGCTCCCGGGGCACCAGGGTGAACAGCACCCGGTCGTTGTGCCAGATCCCCAGGTTCTCCACGATCCAGGAGGAGGTGGTGCGCTCATGGGTGAACCAGGCCAGGGTGTGGGTGACATCGAGCATCGGCAACCGGGCCACGGTGTCGATGTCGAAGCTCTGAACCGCCAGCAGGGGCACCAGACCCGAGATGGAGCGGGTGCGCAGATAGTCGACACTGCCGTCGGGCCGCTTGATGACGTCGTAGTAGAAGCCGTCCTCCTCGTCCCAGTTGAGGTAGTTGCGGCCGGCGGGATTGTTGAGGCCGATGGCCAGCTGCACGAAGTCCACCACGAAGCGCTCGCAGATGTCGGCGTACTCCGGTTCCTCGCGGCTCAGCTCCACGGCGATCTGCAGCAGGTTGAGGCTGAGCGAGGCCATCCAGGCCGTGCCGTCGCACTGCTCGATGATGCTGCCGTCGGCCAGGGGGAAGCGCCGATCGAACACGGCGATGTTGTCCAGCCCCAGGAAGCCCCCTTCGAACACATTGTCGCCGGAGCGGTCATTGCGGTTCGCCCACCAGCCGTACTCCAGGATCAGCTTGCGCAGGGCGGCGCGCAGGAAGGACAGATCGGCGGCGTCGCTGTTCTTGCGATCGATCTGATAGACGCGCATTGCCGCCCAGGCGCCGATGGGGGGATTGGGATCGGACAGGGCCCACTCGTAGGCGGGGGTCTGGGCGTTGGGGGCGGTGTACTGGGGCTTGCGCAGCAGCATGCACTGCTCCTTGGCCGTGGCCGGATCGAAGACGGCGAAGGCCACGGCGTGGAACATCAGATCCCACTGGCAGAAGTAGGGGTACTCCCAGCAGTCCGGCATCGAGATCACGTCGTGGGCGTGCAGCCGCTCCCAATAGGCGTTCTGGGTGTGACGTCGCTCGGCCGGCGGCGGCGTGCCGGTGGGGTCGCCCTCGAGCCAGCGCATCACGCTCCAGCCGTAGTACTTCTTGCACCAGAGCAGACCGGCGGTGCCGGCCAGGTGGATGCGGCGGTCGTCCTCGGACAGCCCCGGCACCCGATGCTCGAAGTACTCCTGCCACTCCCGCTCGCGCTCGCTGAAGATCGCCCCGAACGCCTCTCCGAACGCCTCCCCTTGCTCGGCGGGACCAGGCGTGGGGCCGTCGATCCGATGCAGACGCAGCTCCACCAGCCACTCCTCGCCCGCGGCCAGGGTGCGCTGCAGCACCCGCCCCGCCTTGCTGCCCCGCAGGGCCGGATTCACCGCGCCGGCTTCGCCGTCGACCACATGGCGATGGAAGCCGTCCTTCTGGAAGGGAGTGGCGTTGGGCTGGCCCCAGAGCCGCTCGGTGTTGGTTTCGTTGTCGGTGAAGATCCAGGCGCCGGGCTCCCGGCAGTCGAGCTGGTACGTCCCCAGGTGGGGCAGGGCATCGGTGACGACTGACGGGCCGCCGGCGTCACCACCACTGCCGTCGCCGGCGAGCGGGCGGATGCCGTGCTCGACCTCATCGGGGTAGCCCCAGCGCCAGGTGTTGCGCAGCCACAGGCTGGGCAGCAGGGTCAGGGGGGCGGGATCGGGGCCGCGGTTGGTGGCCCGGATCCGGATCAGCAGGTCCTCCGGTCCGGCCTTGGCGTACTCGATGAGGACATCGAAGTAGCGGCTGTCGTCGAAGATGCCCGTGTCGATCAGTTCGTACTCGGGCTGCTCGCGGCTGCGGCGGCCGTTCTCCGCCAGCAGATCGGCGTAGGGGAAGGCCCGCTGCGGGTACTTGTACAGCCCCCGCATGAAGCTGTGGGTGGGGGTGTTGGCGAGATGGAAGAAGTAGTCCTTGAGGTCCTCGCCGTGGTTGCCTTCGGGATTGCCGAGGCCGAAGGGCCGTTCCTTGAGGATCGGATCCACGCCGTTCCAGAGGGCCACGGAGAAGCAGAGGCGGCACTGCTCGTCGCAGAGGCCCAGCAGGCCGTCCTCGCCCCAGCGGTAGACGCGGGAGCGGGCGTGGTCGTGGGGGAAGGAGCGCCAGGCGTCCCCGTCGGCGGAGTAGTCCTCCCGCACCGTGCCCCACTGGCGCTCGCTCAGGTAGCTGCCCCAGAGGCTCCAGGGGGCGAGGCCGTGGTCGCGCTCGGCCATGCGCCGGGTCTCCGACGGGGTGATGGCGTCGATGGCGGCGGCGCTGGGAACGCTGGCGGTCATAGGGAGGCCTTCAGGGCGGCGCCGATGCGCAGGGCATTGGCGATCACCGTGAGACCCACCCCCACCGACGGACAGGAGGGCAGCACGCTGGCGTCGACGATCCAGAGGTTGGCCACCTCGTGGCTGCGGCCCTGCAGATCCACCACCGAGGTGGCCGGATCCGAGCCCATGCGGCAGGTGCCGCAGGCGCCGCCGATCACCGGCAGGGGCGCCTCGCCGCGGGGGTGGGTGGGGGCGGGCTTGGCGACCATGGTCAGCGGGTCGGCCTCCACGGCCTTGAGGCTGTCGATCCAGCGGTAGACGAGGCGGTCGTGGGCCTCCCGGTTGTTGGCCGTGTAGTGGATCTGCAGCTGCTGGCCCCGCAGGGCGACCCGGTTGTGGGGATCGGGCCGCACGGCGCTCATGGCCCACCAGGTGATCGAGCGGGCGGCCAGCTGCTCGAGGCCGAAGTCCGGCAGCAGGCGGGTCACCAGGGAGAGCACCGGCGGCGACTCGGCGAACAGGGCGTCCTGGAGCACCCCGCCGCCGCTCTGGATCGAACCGAGGGGGAAGTCGACGTTCTTGTCACCCCAGTAGAAGTCGGTGATGCCATGGCCGCGGCCGTAGCGGCCCGAGTTGGGGGCGGCCGCCAGCTGCAGGATCGAGGTGAGCTGGGGCTTCATCAGGTTGCGGCCCACCTGGTCGGAGCCGTTGGCCAGGCCCCGGGCGTGGTGGTCGGTGGCGGAACGCAGCAGGATCTCCGGCGTGCCGATGGCCCCGGCGGCCAGCACCACCTGGTGGCTGCGGAACAGCCAGCGCTGGTGGTCGATCTCCACCTCGACCCCGCGCACCTCCCGGCCCGACGGGTTGACGTGCAGCTGCACCACCCGGGCGTTCTCCCTGACCGTCACGGTGCTGGAGCCGCGCGCCGGATCGACGCCGAACAGCTCGGCATCGCCGGTGGGATCGACCGCTGACTCGGACCAGCTCAGGGGCAGGTCGTAGGGATGGAGCCCCTGGCGTTCGAAGGCGGCGCGGAGTTCCACCAGGAACGGTTCCACCGGCCGCGGTGCGGTGGGGTAGGGGCCCTGCATCGCCGGAGCGGTGGGATCGGCACCCGCCACCCCATGGACCCGATAGAGCGCTTCGGCCTGGGCGTACCAGGGGGCCAGGTCGTCGTAGCGCAGCTCCCAGTCCGGGGACGGACCCTCCTGGAGCGGTACACCGCTGAACTCCGCCTCGCGCATGCGTTCCAGCACGCCACCCCAGATCTTGGTGTTGCCGCCGATGGCATGCACCATCTGGGGGGAGAAGGGATCACCGTCGGTGCCGAACCACTTCTCCTCGGGGTGATAGCGCGGCTTGCGGAACAGCCCCACCTCGGCGACGTTCTGATCGGCCTGGGGCATCACGCCCCCCCGCTCCAGCAGCAGCACCGTGTGGCCCCCCTCGGCGAGGGTGGCCGCCAGGGTGCCGCCACCGGCGCCGCTGCCGATCAGGATCACGTCGTAATGGGTGTCGTCGATGATCATGGTTCAGGCTCTCCAGACGTAGAGCAGCACGAACAGGATGATCCAGATCACATCCACGAAGTGCCAGAACAGGGACGTGGCGATGACGCCTTCTTCACCGCCGTCGTAATTGCCGGGGACGAAGGATTTGGCCAGCATCAGGCCCATCAGCAGGATGCCGGTGAGCACATGCAGGCCATGGAAGCCGGTGAGCAGATAGAAGGTGCCGCCGAAGGTGCCGGAGGTGAAGCCGAAGCTGAGGCCGCGCCACTCCACCGCCTGGCCGTAGAGGAAATAGGCCCCCATGGCCATGGTCAGCAGCCAGAAGCCCCGGAACAGCCAGATCTTCCCCTTGCCCTTGAAATGCTCGGCCACCACCATCGTGAAGGAGCTGGAGACCAGCACCACCGTGTTGATCAGCGGCAGGCGCCATTCGAGGCCGTCCACGCCGGCGGGCAGCCAGTCGAGGGCGGAGAGCCGCAGCAGGGCGTAGCCGCTGAAGAACGCCAGGAAGATGACGCTCTCGGAGCAGAGGAAGATGATGAAGCCGGTGAGGTTGTGGTTGGCGTGCTGGCCTTCGCCGTGGGCCCCGGACGGACGGGCGGAGGTGGCGGGAGTGCTGCTCATCGGTTGGCCTCCTGAAGGGTGAGGGCGCGCTCGATCTCGGCCTGGTGTTCCACCAGCGGTTCGCCGCTGCCGTAGCCGTAGGGACGGCTGATCACGGTGGGCACGTGCTCACCGAAGTTGTCCTCCGCCGGTGGTGACGGCAGCAGCCACTCCAGGCCGATGGCGTTCCAGGGGTTGTGCGGGGCCTTCGGACCCCGGGCCCAGGAGCTGATCATGTTGAGCAGGAAGGGGATGATCGAGACCCCCAGCAGGAAGGCCCCCAGGCTGGCCAGCACGTTCCAGAAGGCGAACTCCGGGTCGTAGGAGGACACCCGCCGGGGCATACCCATCAGACCGAGGGGATGCATGGGCAGGAAGTTGAGGTTGGCGCCGATGAAGGTGAGCACGAAATGCAGCTTGCCGAGGCCCTCGTAGGGCATCCGGCCGGTGAACTTGGGGAACCAGTGGTAGATGGCGGCGAAGATCCCCATGACGGCGGCGCCATAGATCACGTAGTGGAAATGCCCCACCACGAAGTAGGTGTTGCTGACGTGAATGTCGATCGGCACGGTGGCCAGCATGACGCCGGTGATGCCGGCGAAGACGAAGTTGAACAGGCCGCCCAGGCAGAACAGCATCGGCGTGGTGAGCCGGATCTTGCCCCGCCATAGGGTGCCCAGCCAGGCGAAGACCTTCACGCCGGTGGGCACGGCGATCAGCATCGTGGTGACCATGAACAGGTTGCGCATCCATTGGGTGACGCCGCTGGGGAACATGTGGTGCACCCAGACGATCAGTCCCAGGCCGACGATGATGAAGGAGGCCAGGCACACATAGACGTAGCCGAACAGGGGCTTGCGAGAATAGACGGGGAACAGCTCCGAGAAGATGCCGAACACCGGCAGGATGATCACGTACACCGCCGGGTGTGAATAGAACCAGAAGAAGTGCTGATACAGCACCGGATCGCCACCCCCTTCCGGCCGGTAGAACGAGGTGCCGACGCTCAGATCCATCAGCAGCATCACGGCGCCGCCGGTGAGGGCGGGCAGGCCGATCAGCTGCAGGGTCTGGGCGGCCAGGGCGGTCCAGCAGAACACGGGCATGCGGAAGAAACCCATGCCCGGCGCCCGCATCCGCAGGATCGTGGTGACGAAGTTCACCGCCCCCATGATCGAGGAGATGCCGGAGAGCGCCACCGCCAGCACCCAGAGGAACTCGCCGTTGATCAGGTGGCCGAGAGGGTTCTGGAGACTCACCGGCGGGTAGGACCACCAGCCGGAGGTGGCCGGGCCGCTGGGCACGAAGAAGCTGGCGATCAGCAGGGTGCCGAACACCGGCACCAGCCAGAAGGCGGCGGTGTTGAGCCGCGGGAAGGCCATGTCGGGGGCGCCGATCATGGTGGGGATCAGCAGGTTGTTGAGCCCATTGAGAACGGGAAAGATGAACAGGAACAGCATGATCGTTCCGTGCATCGTGTAGAGGCCGTTGTATACGGTGCGATCCACCAGATCGGCCTCGGGTGTGATCAGCTCGCCCCGCATGATCATGGCCAGCAGGCCACCCACCAGGAAGAAGAAGAAGGCCACCACGATGTACTGGATGCCGATCACCTTGGCATCGGTGCTGAAGCCGAAGTAACGCCGCCAGGAGGCGGGCGGTTCGGGGGAGAGGGCGGTGCTGGTCATGGCCTCAGGCGTCGTGGGGAAGGGAGCTGGAACCGGGGGCGTTCACCTGGGGCGGGGGGGCCGGCACCACCGTGGGCCAGCCGCCGTGGGGGTTGGTCTGGCGCTCGGCGTATTCGTCGGCCGCAACGCTGAGGCCCCGCTGCAGGGGGGCGGCGGCGGCCTGCTTCAGCCAGGCGGCATGGTCGTCGGCGGATTCGACCACCACATCGGCCTGGTTGGCGGCGAACCAGGTGCCGCTGAACTGGGAGTCGCGCAGGCGGTAGCGCCCGAGTCGGGTGGGGGTGAGGCTGAAGTCGATCGCCCGGCCCGGGATCACGTCCTGCTTGAGCCGGAAGGCGGGGATGAAGAAGCCGTGCAGCACGTCCTCGGAGACGAGGCGGAAGGTGACCGGCCGATCCAGCTCCAGGTGCAGTTCGGTGCTGGAGACGTGCTCGCCGGGATAGCGGAATTCCCACGACCACTGCCGGGCGATCACCTCCACCTGCTCCGCCGGCAGCCGGTCGCCGGGGTACCCCCCCTGCTGCTCCTGGGCACTGCGCAGATGGATGTGCTCCATCGGCCCTAGCACCCCCAGTTCTGTATTGATCTGGATGGCATACCAGGCGATGGCCATCACCAGCACGAGCGGGATGGCGGTCCAGATCACCTCGAGGCGGGTGTTGCCCTCGATCGGCTCGGCGTCGCTTTCGTCGTACTTCTCGGCCCGGTGCACGAGCATCACCCAGGCCATCACCGAGATCACCCCCAGGAACACGAAGGTGCCGACGCCGGTCTCGAAGCTGAACAGACCATCCACCAGGGGGGCGGCATTGGAGGCCTGGACCGGCAGCCAGCGCAGGGAGGCGCCGGCCATCCAGTAGCTGATCAGGGCCAGCAGGCCGATCCAGACGGCCAGGGCCGCCAGGGCGATGGGGCCGGGGCCGCGTGGGGTGGAGGAGGTCATGGGGAGGGGCCCTAGGGAAGGGCGATGCGGAGATCGGCTCCGCTGGCCAGGAGCTGGTCGGCGGTGATGTGGACGCCGAATTCGGCCGCCAGCTCGGCCCCGAGGGTGCCGTGCAGCCCGATCACCAGGAACAGGCCGAGCCCCACCAGCAGGTAGAGCCACTGGACCTGGCGGCCCATGTCCCGGCGCCAGAGGAAGCGCTGGTAGCCGCGCCAGACCGTCATGGCGATGATCGCCAGCAGGATCGCCACGCCGCCGACGCCATGCCAGAGCATGGTTTCCATGCTCTGGAGGCCGATACTGCTGGTGACACCGGGAATCGGCACCGCCAGCAGCATCTCGAAGAAGCCCGTCGCCACGGTGAAGAAACTGACGATGGCGCAGGCGAGCAGGTTGTACCAGCCCACGTCGTGGAAGCCGGCCCGGGTGATCGGCAGGGCCAGAAAGCGGAACACCCTCTTTTCGATCGGGTAGAGGGCGCCGACGACGTCGAAGGCGATGGCGATCACGAACAGGCCGATCGTGAAGTGGACCAGATTCGGATGGATCGGGAGGCTGTAGGGCAGGTCGTTGGGCCCCAGCCAGTCACCCAGCTGCTGGATCGGGGCCTCGGCCGGGAGCACGGAGGGGGCCATCAGATCAGCCCGGCCCGTCCGGCGGCCACCACCGGCACCGTGTGCAGGCCGTACACCCAGATCAGCTGGTTGCCCAGGGTGACCTGCACCACCACCAGCGCGGCCAGCACCCCGCCGGCAGCCAGGAAGGGAAGCGGCAGGGTCTCGGGGTCCCGGTTGCGCAGCACGTAGCGCCAGCCGGTGAGCACCGAGAGGATGCCGGCCAGGGACCAGCCCAGGGTGCTGTGCAGGTTGAGGATCGCGCGCGAGGCGCCATAGGGATCGGCCAGGCCCGCCTCCACCTGGCCGAAGATGATCGCCACGAAGATGGCCCCTGTGGCGAACAGCAGATTCCAGAAGCTGACTTCAAACAGATTCGGCCGCCGCAGCACGACACCGATCAGATCGAAGACCACGCTGATCACCGCCATGGCGATGACGAAGTGAACCACGATCGGATGGAGGGTGTCCATCCAGGGCAGGTTGTGATCATTGAGAGCTGGCAGCAGTTGCTGCATCGGGCACCGGCCGGGGAGTGCCCCTTCACCTTGGCCAGACCCCGGCAGCTGGCCTGGCTCTGTGATCTTTTGCTACAGCTCTGTGGCGGTACCCCGACCTGACAGGCCAGCCGCCCTCAGTCCTGGTCGCTGGCGCCGAAGGCCTCCATCAGGGCGTCGCCCCAGCTGTTGATCGCTTCCAGCCTGTGGTCCGGGGCGCTGCTGATGGCGGCGGCGTGGGCCTTGAGCAGGGTGGCCTTGCTGAAGGTGTGGCCGTGGCTGTTGGCCAGGGCAACGATGTCATCGACCCCAGCGGCGGCCTGGAGTTTCTGCCGCAACGGACCATCGGCGGCGGCGCTGCTGAGGAAGGCCTGCAGGGCGGAGAGCGACACGGGCAGCCAGCGGGTGAGGGACTCTGCATCCTGGCAGGACAGCGCTCCCAGACCGGGAGATTGCCCCTACCTTTCAGACATCCAGAGCGGCGCATCGATGCCAAAGGAACGTTTCTTCCTTGAGCTTGAGCCAAGCGACGCCGTGATGAAGAGCTGGCCCCACGTGGTGATCGTGGGTGGAGGCTTCGCCGGTCTCAAGGCGGCCCACCGGCTGGCCGGCCAGCCGGTGCGGGTGACCCTGGTGGACAAGCGCAATTTCAATCTTTTCCAGCCCCTGCTGTATCAGGTGGCCTCCGGTCTGGTGTCCGAGGCGGATGTGGCGACGCCCCTGCGGCTGCTGCTGGCCAAGGCGGCCAATGTGCAGGTGCTGCTCGGTGAGGTGGTCGATCTCGATGCCGCCTCCCGGGAGGTGGTCTTCAACGATCGCCGCCTGCGTTACGACCGTCTGATTCTGGCCACCGGCTCCGGCAGCACCTACTTCGGCCATGAGGAGTGGCGGGAACTGGCGCCGCCGATGAAGATCCTCGAGCACGCCGATGAGATCCGGCGTCGGGTGCTGACGGCCCTGGAGGAGGCCGAGCAGACCCCGGATCCGGAACGCTGCCGCTTTCTGCAGTCGGTGGTGGTGGTGGGCGGCGGCCCCTCGGGCTGCGAACTGGCCGGATCGATCAACGAGCTGATGCGCCACGCGGCCCAGCGCGACTTCCGCCAGCTGGATCCCGGGCTCTGCCGTGTGGTGCTCGTCGACCCCGGCGATCGGCTGCTGCGGGCCATAGATCCGTCGCTGTCCAAAGCGGCCGGCGACTACCTCGTCTCCCGCGGTGTGGAGCTGGTGCTGGGCGGCCGGGTGCAGAGCATCGAGGCGGGACGACTCACCGTGGCCTTCAAGACACCGGCGCCGGGCACCCCCGGTGAGCGGGTGCTGGAGGCGGCCACCATCTGCTGGAGCGCGGGGGTGCGCGCCTCCCACCTCGGCAAGTTGCTGGCGGAGCGGACCGGTTGCACGGTCGATCGCGGCGGGCGGGTGGTGGTCGAGCCGGATTTCTCGATCGCCGGCCATCCCGAGATCCGGGTGGTGGGCGATCTCTGCTCCTATTCCCATACGGTCGATGGCAAGCCCCTGCCGGGCATGGCCGGACCGGCGGTGCAGATGGGGGGCTGGGTCGCCCAGGACCTGCTGGCCCAGCTGGCGGGTCAGCGCCAGGCCCCCTTCCGCTGGTTCGACTTCGGCAGCATGGCCGTGATCGGTCCCCTCTGCGCCGTCGCCGATCTGCGGGGGCTCAAGTTCACCGGCCCCCTCGGCTGGATGCTCTGGGGGCTGGCCCACCTCGCCTTCATGCCCGCCAATGAGAACCGCCTCACCCTGCTGACCAAGTGGCTGTGGGTGATCGCCACCCAGCAGCGGGCCAGCCTGCTGATCACCGGCCGGCCCGGCCAGCACCTGGGCGTCGAGGTGGGCCTGGAGCGGGCCGAACGGGCCCAGGATGCGGCGGCGCCCACGGTGGAGGAGCAGCCGGCGGCGGCCTGAGGGGCCGGGCGGCCGGCATCCCCGGTTCAGAGGCCGGGGCTGCTGTGCATTAGGCCACCATCGGCGAAGATCGTGGTGGCGGTGATGTAGCTGGCGGCGTCGCTGGCAAGGAAACCCACCACCTTGGCGATCTCCTCCGGCTGGGCCATGCGGCCCATGGGGATGGCGGCGTTGAGCTTGGCCAGCAGCTCGGGATTGTTCATGGTGGAGTCGTTGATGGGGGTGGCCACGGCGCCGGGCCCCACATTGACGATGGTGATGCCGTGGGGCGCCAGCTCCAGGGCCGCAGTGCGGGTGAGCATGCGCACGCCGCCCTTGGCGCAGCAGTAGGGGGTGTTGTCGGGCATCGGCCAGTCCTCGTGCACCGAAGAGATGTTGATGATGCGGCCGCCGCCGCCCTGGGCGATCATCTGCTTGGCGGCGAACTGGGTGGCGAAGAAGACGCCCCGCAGATTGACATCCAGAACCTTGTCGAAGTTGTCCGGAGTGGTGGTGAGGATCGAGGTGCGGGTTTCGATACCGGCATTGTTGATCATCACATCGATCCGACCGTATTTCTCCACGGTGGTGTCCACCAGGCGCTGCAGGTCATCGAGCTTGCCCACATCGGCCTGAACCCCGAAGCTGCTGCCGCCATAGGCGCCGATTTCACGCTCCAGCTCTTCGGTGGCTTCGGGATGGGAGCGGTAATCGATCACCACCTTGGCGCCCAGTTCGGCGAGATATTCCACGATCGATTTGCCGATCCCACTGTTGCCACCGGTGACGATGGCGACCTTGCCCTGAAGCAGGGTGGAGAGGGCCTTGCCGGCCAGGGGGTTGGAGCTCGTCATCGGGTGGCGCCGGGAAAGGAATGGGGAGGGATCTCCACGGTTTCATCCTAGGGACGACCACCGAAACGGCCCAGTGAATTGTTGCTGTCAGCCTCGGCAACTCAGCACTGGGATGCGGTGGCCGTGGCGCCACTCCTGATGGCCCCTAGTCTGTGGCGGAAGCGAGTGGAACCAGCCCGATGGACGGCGAGGCGTTGCAGGGGCCGGCCAGGAATGGGTCGGTCCGTCCGTCGGTGACCCGGGGCGCGGCCCTGCTGGTGGCGGCCTTCCTGGCCAACACGTTGCAGAGCGCCTTTGCGCGGGCGGTGGGCAGCGGCATGGATGCCCTGATGTTCACCTGGCTGACGTTCGTTCTGGCGCTGGTCCTGCTGATTCCCCTGCTGGCCGCGCGCGGCGGCCGCGATCTACCGACCCGTGTGTTCCCGCTCCACCTGCTGCGAGGCGCCATGGGCATGGGCGGTTTTCTGCTGTTCATGTCGGCGGCCCAGCTGGTGAATCTTGTCAATGCCAATGTGCTGCTGAACACGACACCGATGTTCATCCCGCTGCTGGCCTGGCTGGTGCTCAGGCAGCGCATTCCCCCCAGCCTCTGGAAGGCCCTGGCGGTGGGATTCGCCGGGATGGTGATCGTCGTCCAGCCCAATGCCAGTCTCCTGGACAAACCCGGTGATCTGCTCGGTCTGGCGGCCGGATTCGTCTGCGCCATCGAGTTCCTGGCGGTGAAGGCCCTGGGCAGGAGCGAGTCGGCGTTGACGCAGCTCGTCTATTTCCTGACCATCGGCGGCCTGGTCTCCAGCCTGATGATGGTGGGGCGATTCCACGCCATCACGCCGGATCAGTTCCTGTGGGTGCTGGCCTCGGCCCTCTGCCTGCTGAGCTTCCAGTTTCTGCTGATCCGCGCCTACAGCTATGCCGATCCCAGTGCGATCGGGGCCTTTCAGTATTCCTCGGTGGTCTTCGCCGGGCTGATCGGCTGGATCTGGTTCGGCCAGATCCCGAACGCCGGTGTGGTGGTGGGAACGGTGCTGATCTGCGTCGGTGGGGTGCTCAGCCTGGTGGGGCAGAACCCACCCACAACAGTCCCATGACGCTGGCTGCCCCATGACACGGCCCCTTCCCCACATCGACAGCCTCGGTTTCACCACGGCCGATGCCGAGGCCAGCGCCGCTTTCTTCGAGACCAGCCTGGGCTTCCGGCGCCTGGGGGAGGCTGTGGTGCTGGAGGGCGGCTCCTATGCCCGGTTGGTGGGCCTGCCGGATGCCCGATTCAAGGTGCTGCGGCTGGCGATCGGCGCCGAGGTGCTGGAACTCACCGAGGTGCTCGCCCCCGGTCCCGGTGCCCGTCCGGGGCGGCCGATCCCGGCCGGGTCCCGCAGCAACGACCGCTGGTTCCAGCACGCCTGCCTGGTGGTCAGCAGCATGGAGGCGGCCCTGGCGGGGCTGCAGCCGGCCTTCGCCGCCGGCCGGATCACGGCGATCTCCTCGGCGCCCCAGCGGCTGCCGGACTGGAATGCGGCCGCCGCCGGCATCGTCGCCTTCAAGTTCCGCGATCCGGACGGCCATCCCCTGGAGCTGCTGCAGTTCCCGCCGGACAAGGGGGAGGCCCGCTGGCATGGCGACGCCCCCGGGCCGGTGCTGGGCATCGACCACAGCGCCATCGGCATCGCCGACACGGCCGCCAGCGGCCACTTCTACCGCGATCTCCTGGGCCTGGCCGCCGGCGGTGACGGCGTCAACAGCGGGCCGGAGCAGGATGGCCTCGATGGTCTGGCGGGCACCCGGGTGCACATCACCGGCCACCGCTGCCCCAGCGGCGCCGGTGTCGAGTGCCTCGACTACCGCGAACCCACCGGGGGCCGGCCGATGCCCGCCGACCAGGGCTTCCAGGACCTGGCCCACTGGCAGCTGCGCCTGCGGGTGGCCGACCTGGAGGCGATCGCTGAGCGGGCCTTGGCCCTGGGCGGGCGTCTGATCTCCGCCGGGATCCTCAGCCTGGGGGATCAGGCGGAGTGGCTCGGGGCTGCTCAGGCCCTGCAGCTGGCGGATCCGGATGGCCATCGCCTGCAGTTGCTGGAGGACTGAGGCCCACCACCAGCACCACGATCGAGCGGGGGCCCAGGGTGTAGCTGTCCGCCTCGAGGGGCGGGGCGCTGATCCAGGGCACGATGTCCTCCGGGCTGGGCCGGGAGGTGTCGATCCAGCGGCGCCAGCTCGGCTGGTCGCCCTCGGCGGCGGGCAGCCGGAAGTGCAGCGGCTCCCACCAGGCGTTGACCATGGCGTGCCAGCGGAAACGGTGGTCAACGCTGGTGATCGTGGCGGCGAAGGAGCGGGAGCTCTCGCTCCAGTCGGGCTGGTCGGGTTCGACGCCATGCCAGCGCACATGATGGCGCCGTACCAGTTCTCCGAGGCTGAGGTTGCGGCCGTTGGCCACCACGTCGCGGCGCTGGCGGTAGGCGAGCAGCTCCCGCACGAAGCGGTGCAGGTCGGCGTTGCGCTCCAGCAGCGACCAGTCGAGCCAGCTGATCGGATTGTCCTGGGCGTAGGCGTTGTTGTTGCCCTGCTGGGTGCGGCCCAGTTCATCGCCCATGGCCAGCATCGGCGTGCCCACCGCCAGCAGCAGCATGGTCAGCAGGTTGCGGCTCTGGCGGGCGCGCAGGGTCAGGACCTCGGCGTCGCTGGTGGGCCCCTCGACGCCGCAGTTCCAGCTGGCGTTGTCGTCGCTGCCGTCGCGGTTGTCTTCGCCGTTGGCCCCGTTGTGTTTGGCGTCGTAACTGACCAGGTCGGCCAGGGTGAAGCCGTCGTGGCAGGTGATGAAGTTGACGCTGGCCTCGGCCTCCCGCTGCTTGTGGCCGTAGATGTCGGGGCTGCCCATCAGCCGCTGGCCGACGCTGGCCGCCAGGCCCCCATCCCCCTTGATGAAACGGCGCACATCGTCGCGGAAGCGGCCGTTCCACTCCTGCCAGTTGTCGCCGACGAAGCTGCCCACCTGATAGAGCCCGGCGGCATCCCAGGCCTCGGCGATCAGCTTGGTGCCGGCCAGCACCGGATCGGTGTCGATGTCCCAGAGGATCGGCGAGAGGGGGGTGGGTCGGCCGGTCTGGTCCCTGTCCAGAACCGAGGCCAGATCGAAGCGGAAGCCATCGACGTGCAGGTGCTGCACCCAGTGGCGCAGGCTTTCGCGGATCAGGCGCCGCACCACCGGGTGGTTGGCGTTGAAGGTGTTGCCGCAGCCGGTGTCGTCGATGTAGGTGCCGTCGCCGTTCTGCAGGTAGTAGTCGCCGTCCGCCAGCCCCCGGAAGCAGAACGACGGCCCCTCGGCGTCCCCTTCGGCGGTGTGGTTGAACACCACATCGAGGATCACCTCGATGCCGGCGCGGTGCAGCGCCTTGACCAGGTCGCGGAACTCGTCGATCACCGCCAGGGGATCGGCGCTGCAGGCGTAGCCCGGGTGGGGCGCGAAAAACGAAACCGGCTGGTAGCCCCAGTAATTGCGCAGGCCGGCGGGGGCCGCCAGGGGATCGAAGGCGAACACCGGCAGCAGTTCCACCGCCGTGATGCCCAGGTCCTGGAGGTAGGGGATCTTGCCGATCAGGCCCCGGTAGGTGCCCGCCAACTCCGGCGGCAGGCCGGCGCTGGGGTGGGCGGTGAAGCCGCGCACGTGCAGCTCGTAGATCACCGTCTCGCGGGAGGGCCGGTGCAGGGGCCGATCCCCTTCCCAGTCGTAGGCGAGCGGGTCGGCCACCACGCTCTTCATGGCGGTGCCCCAGCCGCCGGCGCTGCTGCGGCCGGGGGCGCGGCCGTAGCCCGGCGGTATCGCCAGGGCCAGCCCGTGGGGATCCAGCAGCAGGTTGGCCGGATCGAAGCGCAGCCCCAGCTGGGGTTGCCAGGGGCCTTCGACACTCCAGCCGTAGTGCTGCCCCGGACCGATCCCCTCCAGCCGGCAGTGCCAGTAGTCGCCGGTGTGGTGCCGGTCGGGATCGAGGCGGATGCGGTGGCTGGGCACGGCCTCATCGACGCGGGCGAACAGGCACAGCTCCACCGCCGTCGCCCGCCTCGCATAGAGGCTGAAGTTGACACCGCCAGCGCTGACCGCGGCGCCCAGGGGGGCACTGCTGCCCGGGGACGGCGGGGCCGCCGTGCTTGAGGTCATGGCGTCGGCAGGGGTGGAGGGGAGAGGGGACCCGCCACCCGCATGATGGCCAGGCCCCCCGGTTTCGCCCGGCCCCGCCGCGGCGCCGTCCGCCGACCCTGCTTACGGTGAGCCGGCACGCCGTCCCGCCGTTTCGCCCGCCGATGGATCTCGAGATCGTCACCCTGCTCGTGCCCACCGGCCCTTCGCTGGCGGCCGGCGCCGGTCTGCTGGTGCTGCGGCTGTTCGTGGGGGTGGCCTTCATCCGCCACGGCTGGCCGAAGCTGCGCAACCTCCGCACCTGGGCCACGGCGATGAAGACGCCGGAATGGCTCTGTTTCCTCTCGGCGGCCTCGATGTGGGGCGCCGGGATCGCCCTGATCCCCGGTCTGCTCACCCCCCTGGCGGCCCTGGCGATCCTGGTGTCGATGGCCTACGCCATGGTGCTGGAGCTGGTCTCCGGGTTCCCGTTCATCGCGCCGGATCCCTATCAGATTCCCGAGGGTGACTACGCCGGCCCGATGGGCGTCGGCGAGCCGCCCAGCTGGGAGAAGGCGGCCATGTACGTGGTGATGTGCCTGGTGTTGATCACCTCCGGCGGCGGCCTCCTCTCCCTCGACAACCTCCTGATCGCCGACCTGCTGCGCGCCCTTCTCTGAGGGATCACTCGCGCTCCGGCGCTGCCGCGGGGCGATGCTCCTCCCGCTCGCCGCCCCAGTACTTGAAGGCCAGCAGGGCCAGGGTCACCACGGCCATGCCGGCCCCGGCGAAGAAGATGTCGGCGCCGGCGACGGCGTGGGAGAGGTCTTCGGGGTCGAAGCTGTTGAGCAGTTCGAGGAAGGAGATCGCCATCGCCAGGATGATGAAGTTGGCGAACATGCCCTTCACTTCGTGGAAGTTCCGGAAGCTGAGGGTCTTCGGCAGTTTCAGCTCGCTGATGAACAGCGAGAACATGCCGATCGCCAGGGCCAGGCAGCCCGTTCCCACCAGCAGCAGGTCGATCCCCTCGAGGATGTCCATCTCGAAGCGATTGAGATCCACCAGGTCGGTGATGCTCACCAGGGCCAGCCGCAGTTGCTCCAGGATCAGCCGGGTGCCCCGCAGGAACAGGGCCAGGCAGCTGGCCAGCAGCGCCAGGATCGGCACCAGGGTGAGGTAGCGGGCGCGGAGCAGCAGGCGGTGCAGCATGGCGTTGGGGCGTGGAGGGGTTTCAGGGCAGGGGCGGCAGGCGCGGGCAGGCCTCCACCAGGGTGCGGGTGATGGCGGCCTGGGGATGGGCCAGCAACTCGGCACCGGCCCCCTGCTCCACGACGCGGCCGCCGTCGAGCACGAGCACGCGGTGGCAGAAGCCGCCGGCCACCGAGAGGTCGTGGGTGATGAACAGCATGCCCAGGCCGAGCTGGCCCTGCAGGCGCCGCAGCAGGGCCAGCACGTCGGCCTGGACCTCGGCGTCGAGCATGCTGACGCTCTCGTCGCAGAGCAGCACCTGGGGCTCCAGGATCAGGGCGCGGGCGATCGCCACCCGCTGCTGCTGGCCGCCCGAGAGCTGGCGGGGCAAGCGGTTTTCGAAGGTTGCGGGCGGATCCAGGCCCACCAGGGCCAGCTGCTCCCTGGCGCGGCGGCGGGCCTCCGCACGGCCCGCCAGCCCATGGATCAGCAGGGGATCGGCCACCGCCTCCCCCACGGTCATCTGGGGGTTGAGGCAGGCCAGGGGATCTTGGAAGACCATCTGCAGCCGGCGCCGGGCCCGCCGCAGGGGCCGTCCCCCCAGGCGCCGCAGGTCGACCCCCTGGAGCAGCACCGCCCCGCCCCGCACCGGCGCCAGCCCCATCAGGGCGCGGCAGAGGCTGCTCTTGCCGCAGCCCGAAGCCCCCACCACGCCGATGGTCTCCCCTTCGTGCAGGGTCAGGCTCACCCCGTCGACCGCCTTGATCCAGCGCGGCTGCCAGGGCAGGGAGGGCAGCGGGTGCCAGCTGCGCAGCTCCTCCACCTCCAGCAGCACCGGCGCGGCGGCGGGGGCCTGGCTGCGCCCGCCCTCCCGCTCCCGGGCGGCGCCCACCAGCCGCTGGGCCAGGGGTGAGGCCGGGGCCGTGAGCAGCCGGTGGCTGGGGGCCTCCTCCACCAGGCGCCCCTGATCGAGCACGGCGATGCGGTCGCACCAGCGGCCGGCCATGGCCAGGTCGTGGCTGATCAGCAGCAGGGCACTGCCGGTTTCGGTGCAGAGCTCGCTCAGCTGGGCCATCACCTGTCCGGCGACGGCCACATCCAGGCTGGTGGTGGGTTCGTCGGCGATCACCAGGGGCGGATGCAGGGCCAGGGCCAGGGCGATGGCCAGGCGCTGGCGCATGCCGCCGCTGAATTCGTGGGGGAAGCTGCCGTAGCGCTCCGGGGCGATCCCCACCCGGGCCAGCAGCTCCCGGGCCCGCTCGCGGCCCCCGCCGCGGTGGGCGGCCAGGGTGTCGCGCAGGTGCTCGCCGATGGTGAGCAGGGGGTTGAGCCGCGTCATCGGGTCCTGGAACACCAGCCCCACCGCCTCGCCCCGCAGCCGCCGGAGGGCGGCGCGCCTGAGCCGCCGCGGGTCCTGGCCCGCCAGCAGCAGCTCGCCGTCGCAGCTGCTGCCCGGGGGGAGCAGCTGCAGCACGGCCCGGGCCACGGTGCTCTTGCCGCAGCCCGAGGGGCCCACCAGGGCCAGCCGTTCGCCGGGGCTGAGGGTCAGATCGAGCCCATCGAGGGTGGGCCGCTCACTGCCCGGGTAGCGCACCTGCAGACCACCGATCCGCAGCACCGGGGCCGCAGGCTGGGACGGGGCGGGCAGGGCCATGGACGACACCGGCGGCGCCCAGTCTGGATGGCGGAATGCGCAAATCCCCTGGTTCGTGACGATTGCCCCATACCATGGGTGGACCCTGAAGGGTGTGATGCTGAGGGTGGCACCGGATCAAGGTTCCTCTCCGCTGGCTTACGCCTCGGCCTCAACTCCTGCTGGCGAAGGGATCCGGGAGGGGACATCCACTGCCGCCCCCGAGCGCGACTACGGCGTCCCCCTGCCGGCCTGGCTGCGCCAGAGCCTCCAGCAGTTCCCGCCCGCCGGTGAGGAGCCACGCCCCGTCGATCCGGAGGCCCTGGTGGCCACGGCCTTCGACTTCGCCTACCAGCTCCACGACGGCCAGTTCCGGGCCAGCGGCGAGCCGTATATCGTCCATCCCATCGCCGTCGCCGGCCTGCTGCGCGACATCGGCGCCAGCGCCGCGGTGATCGCCGCCGGCTTCCTCCACGACGTGGTGGAGGACACCCAGGTCACCCCCGAGGAGATCGAAGAGCGGTTCGGCGAGGAGGTCCGCGCCCTGGTGGAGGGGGTCACCAAGCTGGGCGGCATCCATTTCACCAACCGCACCGAGGCCCAGGCGGAGAACCTGCGCCGCATGTTCCTGGCCATGGCCAGCGACATCCGGGTGGTGCTGGTCAAGCTGGCCGACCGGCTGCACAACATGCGCACCCTCGGCGCCCTCAAGCCCGAGAAGCAGCAGCGCATCGCCCGGGAGACCCGCGACATCTACGCCCCCCTGGCCAACCGCCTGGGCATCGGCCGCTTCAAGTGGGAGCTGGAGGACCTGGCCTTCAAGGTGCTGGAGCCCGAGTCCTACCGCGACGTGCAGCAGCAGGTCGCCACCAAGCGCAGCGAACGGGAGGAGAGGCTGGCCACCACCGTGCAGCTGCTGCGCGACCGGCTGGTGGCGGCGGGTCTGCAGGACTGCGAAGTGAGCGGCCGGCCCAAGCACCTCTACGGCATCTGGAGCAAGATGCAGCGCCAGCAGAAGGCCTTCCACGAGATCTACGACGTGGCGGCCCTGCGGATCCTCTGCCCGAGCGTCGAGAGCTGTTACCGGGCCCTGGCGGTGGTGCACGACATCTTCCGGCCGATCCCCGGTCGTTTCAAGGACTACATCGGCCTGCCCAAGCCCAACGGCTACCAGTCGCTGCACACGGCGGTGATCGGCCGGCACCGGCCGATCGAGGTCCAGATCCGCACCACCGATATGCACCAGGTGGCGGAGTACGGCATCGCCGCCCACTGGAAGTACAAGGAGGGGGGCTCGCCCGCCGCCGGTGACACCGAACGCTTCAACTGGCTGCGGCAGCTGGTCGACTGGCAGAAGGACGACGGCGGCGAGGACAGCAGCGACTTCCTGGCCTCGATCAAGGAGGACCTCTTCGACGAGGAGGTGTTCGTGTTCACCCCCAAGGGGGATGTGGTGGGGCTGCGCAAGGGCTCCACCGCCGTCGACTTCGCCTTCCGGATCCACTCGGAGGTGGGCAACCACTGCCAGGGCGTGCGCATCAACGACCGCCTCTGTCCCCTGGCCACACCGTTGCAGAACGGCGACTTCGTGCAGGTGATCACCGCCAAGAACGCCCACCCGAGCCTCGACTGGCTCAACTTCGTGGCCACCCCCACGGCCCGCAACCGCATCCGGGGCTGGTACAAGCGCAGCCACCGCGACGACAACATCCAGCGGGGCACCGAAATGCTGGAGCGGGAGCTGGGCCGTGACGGCTTCGACGCCCTGCTCAACGGCGAGGCGATCGCCCGGGTGGCCAAGCGCTGCAACCTGGTGGGCACCGAGGACCTGCTGGCGGCCCTGGGGTTCGGTGGTGTCACCCTGCAGCAGGTGCTCAACCGCCTGCGGGAGGAGGTGCGCCTCAGCACCGCCGCCGCCGCCCCCACCCCCACCAACGAGGAGGTGGCCGCCGGGGTGGCCGCGGCCCAGCCGCGCCACGCCCCCCACGGTCACCCCTCGAACAGCCCGATCCTGGGCCTCGAGGGGCTTGAGTACCGCCTGGGCGGCTGCTGCAGCCCCCTGCCCGGCGAGGCGATCGTGGGCACCGTGGCCCTGGGCAACCACGGCATCACCATCCACCGCCAGGACTGCGCCAACGTGCCCCAGGTGCCGGTGGAGCGGCGGCTGCCTGTGCGCTGGAACCCGCTTGGGGAGGCCCAGCAGCGGCGCTACCCGGTGCGGCTGCGCATCGAGGTGCTCGATCGGGTGGGGGTGCTCAAGGACATCCTGATGCGCCTCTCCGACCACCGCATCAACGTCAGCGACGCCCGGGTGCGCACCAGCGCCGGCAAGCCGGCCCGCATCGACCTGCGGGTGGAGCTGCTCAGCGCCACCCAGCTGCGCACCACCATGGACCAGATCCGCTCGATGGCCGACGTGCTCGACCTCTGCCGCACCGGCATCGGCTGAACCACCGGGAGCCCGTCAGCCCTGGGCGGCGGCCCTGCGGGCCCCCAGCAGAATCTGTTTCATGCTGCCGTTGGTCTGGAGGGACAGCACCAGCAGATAGGCCGCCAGAAACAGAATCCCGCCCACCGCGGCCAGCAGGCCAAGGCCCAGTCCCTTGGCGGAGAAGTCATCTCTCCAGGCCACCCAGAGGCCCGTGAGCAGCAGCAGGCCGAGGAAATCGAGATCGAACTGCCCGGGCCAGCCCATCGCCCGGAAGTCTGACAAGAAGACGCTCACCAGGTCGATGCCGTGGTGCGCCACCACCACCGCTGTGTAGCCGGCCACGGCCAGCCACAGCAGCACGAGAGCGGCACGAAAGGTGGCCATGGTGAGAGATTCCCGGGGTCAGCCATCAACTGTGGAACGCAGTGCCGGATTTTGCTGCTCCCGCGCTGACACACCGGAGTGACCGGCGAATCAGGCCCGGCCGTCACTTCATGATCAGCACGTCCACCCCCGGGGAGCGACCCCGCACCATCACACCCACGTCGTGGTCGCTGCGGTGGAACTGCAGGTTGATCTCCTCCTCCCCCAGGCGCAGCCCGTTGATGTCGAGAAGGTTCAGGCCCCTGGGCAGGCAGGGGTTGTGCAGGCGCACCTGCACCCGGCTGCTGCCGTGCTCCCGCTCGATCGCCATGCCGGTGATCGCCTCCAGCAGGCCGAACACGCTGGCGCTCGCCCAGGCCTGGGGGCTGCAGGCCACCGGGTAGAAGGTGGGTCCCTCCTCCTCCCGGCGCTGGAAGCCGCAGAACAGCTCCGGCAGCTGGAACATCGGCACGGCACTGGCGGCTTCGAACAGACCGGTGAGGATCTGCAGGGTTTCCGAGCGGTGGCCGTACCGGGCCAGGCCCATGCCGATCAGGGCGTTGTCATGGGGCCAGACGGAGCCGTTGTGGTAGCTCATCGGGTTGTAGCGGCTCTCCCGTTCATCCAGGGTGCGGACGCCCCAGCCGTTGAAGCTGGTGGGAGCCATCAGCTGCCGGGCCACCGCCGCCGCCGCCTCCGTGGAGGCGATGCCGGTCCAGAGGCAGTGGCCGGCGTTCGAGCTCCGCACCCGGCAGGGCTCACCGTCGCCGTCGATGGCCAGGGCGTAGGAGTCGATCGAGGGCGACCAGAAGGCCCGGTGGAAGCGGTGACGCAGGGCCGCGGCCTCCTCCTGCAGCCCCTCCGCTTCGGCGGGCCTGCCCAGGCGGTGCAGGATCGAGGCGAAGGCGCGGCGGGCCCCATAGGCATAGGCCTGCACCTCGCACAGGGCGATCGAGCCCTCGGCCAGCCGGCCGTCGGCGTGGTGGATGGAGTCGTCGGAATCCTTCCAGCCCTGGTTGCGCAGCCCGTTCTCCGCCACCCGCAGATAACGGAGGAAGCCATCGGTGCTGCCGGCCTCGGCCCTGTGGATCCAGGCCATGGCCGCATGCAGTTCGGGCAGCAGGCCGGCGATGAACTCCCGGTCATCACTGCGGCTGAGATAGTCGCCCGCCAGCATCAGAAACAGGGGCGTGGAGTCGACGGCGCCGTAATAGCGGGAGAACGGAACCTCCCCGAGCGCCGCCATCTCTCCAAGCCGGGATTCGTGCAGGATCTTGCCCGCCTCCTCGTCATGGGCGGGGTCATCGGCCACCGCCTGGTGGTTGGCCAGATACCCCAGCACCCCCCGCGCCAGCCGGGGTTCCACCATCAGCATCTGGCGCGCCGTGATCAGGCCGTCGCGACCGAAGGGACAGCTGAACCAGGGCACCCCGGCGTAGGGGTAGAGGCCATCCTCCACCTGGCTGGCCAGCAGGTGCACATCGGAGAAGGAACGCATCAGCCAGCTGTTGAAGGCCGGGTTGTCGCTGACCACCGAAGCGGCGCTGCGCCTGGCCTCCCGGAAGCGCTGGACCGTGGCGGCCATGGCGGCGTTGTAGTGATCCTCCGCGCCCAGCGGCACGGCGAGGGGATGGAAATCCAGCACCAGGAAGAGTCGCCGGGTCTGCCGGGGCTCCAGGGTCATCTCCAGCCCGATGTGCTCCACGCCCACGTCCTGCACGGGATCGCTGAGGCGCAGGACCGTCACCCGGTCCTCCCCGTCCAGGCCCCCGTAGATGAGCTCCAGGCTGTCCTCGACGCCGCGTCGGATGGTGCGGCCGCGCTCTGCCCGCGTGTATCCCCGCACTTCGAAGATGTCACGGAAGTCCGCATCGAGACGCAGGGTGAGCGGCATCGCCACCCGCCGGTCCCCGTAGCTGGTGAAGCAGAACTGCTGCAGGCAGGCGGTGGCCGTCAGCACGGTGCTGCGCTCCAGGTGGACCGTCATGGCCGTCGGGCCGCCGGTGCCGCCATCGTTGTTGCTGAGGTGGCTCACCAGCACGCCCACCGCACCGAGCTCCGTGGAGCTCAGCACCAGCGGCGGCCGTCCCCACAGCAGCACCTGCAGCCGGCTGACATGGCGGGTGCCGCGGTGGAAGATGCCGGCCTCGTGCTGGAGGTCCGGGCAGATCTCCCCCCGGGAATCCAGGATCGCGAAGGTTTCCTCGTTCTTGAGAACGAAGGGCGGCAGCGGATCAGGCATGCACCGGCGTGCGGTGGGCGGGACTGTGGCAGCGGCGAGCCTGGATCAGGTGCCGGTAGAGCTGTTCGTAGTCCTCGGCCTGGCGGGTCACCGAGAAGCACACCTCGAAGTGGCTGCGGACCCTGGCGCGGTCCAGCTGCCCCACCCGGCCCACGGCGGCGATGGCCTGCTCGATCGACTCCACCAGATAGCCGTTGACGCCCTCGCGGATGACCTCCGGGCTGGAGCCGTTGCGCCAGGCGATCACCGGGGTGCCGCAGGCGTTGGCCTCGATCATCACCAGACCGAAGGGTTCGGGCCAGTCGATCGGAAACAGCAGGGCGAGGGCCTGGCCCAGCAGATCCTGCTTGCCGGCATCATCCACCTCCCCGATGAATTCCACCAGCGGGTTGTCGCGCAGCAGCGGCTCGATCCGTTCGTGGAAGTAGGGGGTATCGACGGGATCGATCTTGGCGGCCACCTTCAGGGGCAGGCCCACGGCCGTGGCGATGGCGATGGCCCGATCCAGCCGCTTCTCGGGCGAGACGCGCCCGACAAAGGCCAGATAGGGGCTGGGCCGGGCCTGGAAGCGATAGAGATCGGTGGGCAGGCCATGGTGGACGGTGCCGAGCCAATGGGCTTCGGGGACCGGGAGGCGCTGGTTGTCGGAGATGGACACCAGGGGGACCCGATCGAAGTGGCGGTGGAGCAGCCTCTGCTCGGGCGCATCCAGCGGTCCGTGCACGGTGGTGAGATGGGGAACCCCCAGCAGGTCGGCGAGGGGGAAATGGCCGTGGCCGTTGTGGAAATGGAGGACGTCGAAGTCATCGAGCCGGCGGATGACATGGCCCAGCTGGATCTCGGTGTGCACGCTGGCGTCCGCCACCTGGCCGCTCAGGCGCAGGGCCTGCGGGACACAGGGGAAGAGCTGGGCGCTGGTGAGGGAGTCGCCGCTGGCGAAGAGCACCACCTCATGGCCGCGGCGGACGAGTTCCTCCGTGAGGTAATGAACGACCCTTTCGGTGCCCCCATAGCCAAGGGGTGGCACCCTCTCATGGAGAGTGGAAATCTGTGCAATTCTCATATCAATCTCTTCGCGCGTTTTTGAGACCTGATGGCGTTTTTTACCCCACCTGCAACAACCCTACCTCGGAAAAGTTCAGGTGAGTGATTTTTCGGCGGATCTGCTGCGTGCACTGCGCCGAGCCCTATGGGTGTGGTTGCTGTCCGCAGACCGCCACATCGGCGAAGGCCAGGTCCCCTTCAGGCACCTGGGAGTCTTCACTTGTGGGGAAAGAATCGCCTCGGCCGTATAGCGACTCGGCAGAATCTGGCGCCGGTCTGCGATACCCGAAAGAACGCCCCCGGCCCAGAACCCGAACCCTTTCGACGCATCCTGCCCGTCGCGGTGTTGCTGGTGATTACGCTCCGGTCTCTGCTCGTGTCCATGTCCGCCCGCCCCAATCCGCTGCTGGGGCTGCCCTTCGTGGCCGCCCTTGAGGACCTCGGGCCCGGGTACTGGGATGTGGTGGAGCCGGCGGCGTTTCCGCTGACGCGTCTGCGGTTCCGCAACGACCCCCTGCTGCACCAGCTGGGTCTGGACCCGGCCCGTGTCAGCGACGACGACCTGGAGGCGGCCTACGGCCGATTCGAGGGCCGCGCCCCCCTGCTGGCCCTGCGCTACCACGGCCATCAGTTCGGCACCTACAACCCCCTGCTGGGGGACGGCCGCGGCTTCCTCTACGGCCAGCTGCGCGATCGCCACGGCCAGCTGCAGGACCTGGGCACCAAGGGGTCCGGCACCACCCCCTGGAGCCGGGGCGGAGACGGCCGCCTCACCCTCAAGGGCGGGGTGCGGGAGGTGATCGCCGCCGAGGCCCTGCACCGCCTCGGCGTCACCACCAGCCGCACCCTGGCGCTGATCGAGACCGGTGAAGACCTCTGGCGCGGCGATGAACCCTCCCCCACCCGCAGTGCGGTGATGGTGCGCCTGGCCCGCACCCACCTGCGCTTCGGCAGCTGCGAGCGGCTGCTGTTCCGGCGCCAGCCGGCCCAGCTGGAGCGGTTGCTGCGCCACGTGGTGGCCGTCCACTACCCGCACCTGGCGGCCATCCACAGCGACGGCGAACAGCTGCTGCTGGCCTTCTACGCCGAGCTGGTGCAGCGGCTGGCTCGGCTGGCCGCCGAATGGATGGCGGCGGGCTTCACCCACGGGGTGCTCAACACCGACAACATGTCGCTGGCCGGCGAGAGCTTCGACTACGGCCCCTTCGCCTTCCTCGAGACCTGGGATCCGGGCTTCACCGCCGCCTATTTCGACCACGACGGCCTCTACGCCTTCGGCCGCCAGCCGCTCGTCTGCGAGCACAACCTGCGGCTGCTGCAGGAGCCCCTGGCGATGCTGCTGCCCCGGGGGCCCCTGGAGGCGGCGCTGGAGCCGTTCGGCGAGATCCACGACGCCCACTTCCGCCACTGCCTGCTCCGCCGCCTCGGCTTCGACGCCGCCCTCCTCCCTCCCGGGGGGCTGGCCGATCTCCCCGATCCGGTGCCCCCCACCCTGCGGCTGCTGGCCGGCTGGCCCGTGGCCTACGGCGGCTTCTTCGCCGCCCTGGCCCAACGCATCCGGGCCGGCGGGCTGCCGGCCACGGCGGAGGAGCTGGCGCCCTTCGTGGCGGAGGCCCCGGCGCCGCCAAGGGCCGAATGGCTCGCCTGGCGGGACAGCTGGTGGCACTGGAGCCAGGCCGTGACCGCCCCGGAGGGCACCACCGCCGAGGCCGCCATCAGCGCCTGCCTGCAGCGCTGGAACCCGCCGGAGACCCCGGTGCGACCCGTGATCGAGCGGATCTGGGCGGCGATCGATGAACGGGACGACTGGAGTCCTCTGCAGCAATGGCTGGCGCGGACGGTGTCCGGCGAGACCGCTGCGGGGGGCTGATCGGTGCGCGTCCGCCGACGCTGGAGACGGCCCGTGTCAGGGGCTACAGCCGACCCAGGCGGCGTCTTCTACAACACCTCGAAGCTCAGGCTTTCTCCATCGCAGCGATGCCATGACTTCCGAACAGGCCGCCCAGCTCATCGACAACACGCTCGATCTGGTGCATCAGCGCCTGCTGGATCTGGAGTCGCAATCCCTCGACCATGAGCACAGGGCCCTGGCGGCCGAATTCCGTGAGTGGCGTCAACCTTCCGGCGGCCACATCGACCTGATGGTGTTTCCCGGACTGGCCGAATCCTGAGGCTTCAGCCTCCATCGGGGAGCGCATTCAGGAGGCCCGCTGGCGGCGCTCCAGCCACCGCAGGCAGAGGAGGCCGCTCAGCGTGGCCGCCACCACCCCCACGATCGTCGAGCCGAGCAGCAGGCGGGAGGTGAAGTCCCAGCCCAGCTGGCGCAGGGTCTCATGGTGCAGGGTCAACCGCTCCGGCCAGCCCTTGCCGGGCCCCAGCAACAGGCTGCCCAGCTGATGGTTGAACCAGATCATCGGGATATCGGTGATCGGATTGCTGATCCAGGTCCCGGCGGCGGCCAGCAGGTGGTTGCCCCGCACCAGGCTGGCCAGCGCCACCCCCAGCAGGGTCTGGAAGCCGAAGATCGGGAAGCAGCCCATGAACACCCCGGCCGCCAGCCCCCGGGCCCGCTGACCGTGGCTGCCCTCCTGGCGCCAGACCCATTCGATGGCCTGGCGGAAGCGACGTTTCAGGGTTCGCAGGGCCAGAGGTGAACGTCCGGGCGCGGAGGGTGGGGTATCCGGCCGGCCGTGGTGGGCCGTGGCGAACACCGCGAAAACGTTAAGGGAAGGAATCCCCCGCTGCCCGGCGGCCAGCCCAACCGTGGCCGTGTCGGGGCGTCCCGCTTAGGGTCCCTGGGTGATCGGATGGGCTGTGCGGCACGCCTCGCTCCTGCTGCCGCTCTGGGGCCTGGCGGGGTTGGTCACCCTGGTGGTGCCGCTGCCGGCGGCCACCGCGATCGAGGCGCTTCCCGCCAGTTGCCAGATCCTGGAGCCCTCCGGTTCGCCACAGATCTCGCCGGCGGCGATCGATTTTCTGGAGCGGTGTCTGAGTGGTTTCCCCCCGATCAGCAGTCCTGAATCGGAGCGTCAGCGCATCATCGCGGCAGCGCAGAAGCAGGCCGTCTGTGTGTTGGACAGGTCACCGATCGCGATCCTCACCGGCGGCCCCCCGGGGGCGGGGAAATCCACCGGGCTCCGCCTCCATGCTCCGCTGGCCCTGGCACCGGGCACGCTGCGCATCGATGCCGATGCCTTGCGGTCCCAGCTGCCGGGGTACCACGGCTGGAATGCGGATCTCACCCAGGCCGAGAGCGGCGTGCTGGTGGATCGCATGCTGGCGGGACTTGGCCAGCCCTGCCGCTACGACCTTCTCTACGATGGAACCATGTCTCGGGTCGATCGTTACCGTCGCCTGATTCCCGAGCTCAGGGCGATGGGCTATTCGGTGTTTCTGCTCCAGGTGAGTGTGCCCGAATCCCTCAGTCGCCGCCGGGTGCTTGAGCGCTATCGCGCCACGGGTCGCTATGTCTCCCGTGCGGCGATTGCGCGCTATTTCGCCACTGGCCCCGCCACCTTCGAGATGCTTTCCAGCTGGGCGGACGGCTATCGCCAGGTCGATGGCCTCACGGGCCGGGTGCTGCAGCAGGGAGGACGACCCTTCCCCTCTGAGCCCCAGCCGTTTCTGCCCGGCGCCGCCTCGGTTCGATGACGGGGCTCGTCCTGATCGCCTACAGCGTCGTTTCTGGCCTTCGCAGCACGGTGCTCAAGGGACTGCAGCTGCAGGGGGCGGCGCACGCCGTCCCCGGTGAGAATCCGATCAGCTTCTGCAATGTCTTTCTGATCTCCCAGCTGATGATCGCCATGGCGTTGCTGATCGCCGAGCGTGCGGATGTCGGACAGGAGATCCATGGCCTCCGTCCCCGGGTCCGTCTCGCCATCGCCTGCGATTCCTTCCTCGGCTGCTTTCTGGCACCGCTCGCTTTCTACATGGCCCTCGACCAGCTGTCGGTGATCACCCAGACCCTGCTGTTCTCCCTCACCCTGCCGGCCTCGGCCCTGCTGGCGCTGTGGTGGCTGAAGGAACGGCTGCCGGAGCGTTTTGCCCTCAGCCTGGCGCTGATCCTGGCGGGCCTGGTGGTTGGCAGAGTCTTCGGTTCCGGCCTCGGCATGGGCATGGATCAGCTGCCGGGCCTGCTGTGGGCGCTGGTGGCGGTGATCGCCACGGCCACGCGCAACTGCCTGCGGCGCCAGCTGGTGGCCCAGCAACTGTCCCGCGGCCTCACCGGGGGGGTCACCAACCTGGCGGGTGCCCTGGTGTTCGGGCTGATCGCCCTGCTGGTCTACGGCCCCCGGCACTTCTTCCACCTCCAGCTCTGGTGGGTCTTCGGCGTGATCGTCGTCTACGGCCTGACCCTCAGCCTGGGGACGGAGATCCTGCGCCAGCTCAGCACAGCACGCTTCAGCGTCACCCAGGTGGCCTTCGGCGGCAGCGCCAGTGTGGTGGTCACGGTGCTCACGGCCGCGGTCTTTCTGCACGAACCGCTTACCCCTGGCATCCTCGCCAGCCTCGGGCTGATCCTGCTGGGGGTTCTCCAGCGCCACCTGCCCGGCATCAGGCCCTCCTCTTCTTGATCGCCCCTTCCCCCCCGCTCCCGGGCGATACCATCGCCGCCATCGCCACCGCCGTGGCCGCCGGGGCCGGCAGCGTGGCGATCGTGCGCCTCTCGGGCCCGCAGGCCGAAGCGATCGGCCGGCGCCTGTTCGTGGCCCCCGGCGCCCAGGCCTGGGGAAGCCACCGGGTGCTCTACGGCCATGTGGTGGATCCGGCCGATGGCCGGCGGGTGGATGAGGCCCTGCTGCTGCTGATGCGGGGCCCCCGCAGCTTCACCCGGGAGGACGTGGTGGAGTTCCACTGCCACGGGGGTCTGGTCGCCGTGCGGCGGGTGCTGGAGCTGGTGCTGGCCGCCGGTGCCCGCCTGGCCGGCCCGGGGGAGTTCAGCCAGCGGGCCTTCCTCACCGGCCGCCTCGACCTCACCCGCGCCGAGGCGATCGCCGAGATGATCGCCGCCCGCAGCCGCCGGGCGGCCGACCTGGCCATGGCCGGCATCGACGGCGGTCTGCAGCGCCGCATCGGCGGCCTGCGGGAGCGCCTGCTCGACCAGCTGGCCGAGCTGGAGGCCCGGGTCGACTTCGAGGAGGACCTGCCCCCCCTCGACGGGACGCTGGTGCGGGCCGAACTGGAGGCGGTGCGGGGCGAGCTGGAGCGGCTGGTGGCCGAGTCCCGCCAGGGGGAACTGCTGCGCGAGGGGCTGCGGGTGGCCATCGTCGGCCGGCCCAACGTGGGCAAGTCGAGTCTGCTCAACCTGCTCAGCCGCCGCGAGCGGGCCATCGTCACCGACCTGCCGGGCACCACCCGCGACCTGCTCGAAAGCGACCTGGTGCTCGACGGCGTGCCCCTCACCCTGCTCGACACCGCCGGGATCCGGCCGACGGACGACCGGGTGGAGCTGCTGGGCATCGAACGCAGCCGCCAGGCCCTGGCGGGGGCCGATGCGGTGCTGCTGCTCTTTGATCTGCTGGCCGGCTGGACCGTCGCCGACCAGGCGCTGATGGACCTGGTGCCCGAGGGGGTTCCCCTGCTGCTCGTGGGCAACAAGCTCGATGCCCTGCCGCCGGGGGCCGCTCCCGCCGGCGTCCCGTCGGCCCCGCCGGAGACGCCCCTGGTGACCATCAGCGCCCTCACCGGCGCGGGCCGCGACGGGCTGGTGGCGGCCCTGCTGGGCCTCTGCGGCGCCGAGGAGATCCAGGGGCTGCAGGTGGCCCTCAACGGCCGGCAGCGGGAGCTGGCGGCGGCCGCGGCCACCAGCCTGGAGCGCTCCCTGGAGACCGCCGCGCTGGGTCTGCCCTGGGACTTCTGGACCATCGACCTTCGCGGCGCCATCGCCGGCCTCGGGGCGATCACCGGCGAGGCGGTGAGCGAGGCGGTGCTGGAGCGGATCTTCTCCCGCTTCTGCATCGGCAAATAGCCCCCCCGACGCACCGCCCGCCGCCATCACGAAACGCTCACCCCTGTTGACCGCTTAACCTCCAGCGCCAATGCTTTGGGGAACGATTCCCAGCGTCGAATGCAAACGGTCGACTGGCTCTGGATCCTGCACCCCGCCCTGGCGGTGGTGCTGATCTATCCCCTGATCGGCATGGTGGTGCGGCTCGGGGTCCAGGCCCGGCAGCGCCGGGTGGAGAAGGCCAAGCTGCCGCCCACCACCGGCCGCGACCACGCCGACCTGGGCCAGTGGCTCTCGGCCGGGGTCGTGCTGCTGGTGCTCGTGGCCCTCACGGTGGTGATCGTCACCAAGCAGCCGGCGGAGGGATTCACGGGTGGCCCCGGCCGTGCCCTGCAGCTGCTGCTGGTGCTGGTGGGCACGGTGGTGTCCCTGCTGGCCCTCTGGCGGGTGAAGGCCAAGGGCTACCGGCTCGTCTTCGCCCTGCTCACCTGGGCTGGGGTGCTCGGCCTCGGCGCCCAGCCCGAGGTGTGGCGCCTCAGCGACAACCCGCTCAGCCCAGAGTTCTGGCAGTCCCACTACTGGGCCGGGGTGGCCGTGGTGGGGCTCATGATCTTCTCCCTGGCCGCCCGCCCGGAGATCCTCAAGGATCTCCGCTGGCGCCGGATTCATCTGAGCGCCTCGATCCTGGCGGCGGTGCTGTTCGTGGCGCAGGGGATCACCGGCAGCCGCGACCTGCTGGAGATCCCCCTGGCCTGGCAGAAACCCACCATCTATGCCTGTGATCCGGTGAAGCGGGTCTGTCCGCCCTTCGCCCCGCCGCCGATGCCAACCCCCCCCGTCGGCGCCGCCGGCAGCTGAGGCGCCCCGTGATGCCACCCGGTGCACCTGGTGGGGCGACGGCCCCGGTGCTGTCCTTCACCCCGGCCCTGGAGGCCCAGCTGCGCCAGTGGCTGGATGAGGACATCGGCCGCGGCGATCTGACGGCTCCGGCCCTGGTGGGTCGCACGGGCCGGGCCCACTGGGTCACCCGCGCTGACGGCGTGTTCTGCGGCGGGGTGCTGGTGGCGCCGCTGCTGGCGATCCTCGATCCCCGGGCGTCGGTGCGGCTGCTGGTGGGCGACGGCGAGCCGGTGGTGGCCGGCCAGCGGCTGTTGGAGCTGGAGGGGCCGGCGGCCGCCCTGGTGGCGGCGGAGCGCACCGCCCTCAACCTGGCCATGCGGCTCTCGGGCATCGCCACCGCCACCGCCGCCCTGGTGCAGGTGCTGGCGGGCACCGGTGTGCGCCTGGCCGACACCCGCAAGACCACCCCGGGGCTGCGGGTGCTGGAGAAGTACGCGGTGCGCTGCGGCGGCGGCTGCAACCACCGCCTCGGCCTGGACGATGCCGCCATGCTCAAGGAGAACCACCTGGCCTGGTCCGGCGGCGTGGCGGCGGCGATCACGGCGGTGCGGGCCTCGGCCCCCTGGCCGGCGCGGCTGATCGTGGAGGCCGAAACCGCCGCCGAAGCCGAAGCCGCCGTGCGGGCGGGGGCCGATGCGGTGCTCCTCGACGACTTCACCCCCGCGGCGCTGGCGGCCCTGGTGCCCCGGCTGCGGGCCCTGGCGCCGGCGGTGGTGCTCGAGGCCTCCGGGGTGCGGACCGAGCAGCTGGCCGCCTACGCCGCCACCGGCATCGACATGATCTCCACCAGCGCCCCGGTCACCCGCAGCCCCTGGCTGGATCTGAGCATGCGCTTCGCGGCGACCGTGGCCTGAGCCGCGGCCTGAGCCCGGCCGGTCCTTGGTGAAGAACCGCCTCACTCCCTGGCCGCCGTGGCTCCACCGCCGATCGTTTGTCAGAGTGAGTCCCAATGCCCCCCAGCGCCGACCCGCGTGCCGCAGCGATCCTTCCCGCTTCCAAAGCTTCCGCAGCCCACACCCCGACGCAAGGCCGTCCCGAGCACCGCTGCCGCCTGGGCGCGCCGCTGCGCCGTGGCAGGGCCCTCCCTGGTGCTGGCGCTGGTGGCGGCGCTGGGCAGCCCAACGGCAGCCAGGGCCGAATCGGTGCTCGAGCAGGCGGCGCGGACCGGCGAGATCACCATGGCCGGCCCCACCGACATGGTGCCCTTCGCCTACCGCGATGCCAGCAAGTCGCTGGTGGGCTACAGCCTGGATGTGGCCCGGTTGATCGAGGCGGAGGTCTCCACCTATCTCAACCGGCCGGTGAAGATCGTCTACATCGCCAATGCGGATCCGCTGGCGGTGTTCCGTGACGTGAGCCGCGGCGATGTGGACCTGGCCTGTGGGGTTCAGTTCACCTGGGAGCGGGAGATGTTTGTCGACTTCTCCATGCCCTTCGCCCTCTCCGGGATCCGCGTGCTCACCCGGCAGGGGGGGCTCGACGGCTCGGCGGCCTCGATGGCGGGCAAGCGGATCGGCGTGGTGAAGGACTCCCTGGGCAGTGCCACCATCGCGGCCGTGCAGCCGACGGCGGTGCGGGTTCCCTTCGCCGGAATCGAGCCGGCGGTGCGGGCACTGCTGGCCGGCCAGGTGGATGGCGTGGGGGGTGATTCCCTGCTGCTCGCCGGTGCCCTCCAGAGCCTCGGTGGCAAGGGTTACGGCCTGGTGCCCGCGGAGCCCTTCTCCCGCTTTGCGGTGGGTTGCATCCTTCCGGAAGACAATTCCACCTTCCGCAACCTGGTCAATCTGGCCATCGCCCGGCTGGTGCAGGGCTACCTCGACGATGAGCCGGCGGCCGTGGCCAGCGTCAACCGCTGGCTGGGTCCCAAGGGAGTTCTGGAGCTGCCCCCCGAGGTGATCAAGGCCTATTTCCAGTCCGTTCTGCTCAACTACGAACGGGTCCGGCCCCTGTCGGCCACGACCCCATCGGCTGTCGCCCCCACCTCCCCTGCCCGCTAAGCGGATTCCTCCCATGACCCTCTCCTCCCGCACGGCCCTGCTGGGTTTCTCCCTGGCGCTGGCGGCCCTGACCGCCCCCGCCGCAGCGCAGGCGGCCCTGCTTCCCTCCCCGGCCAGCGGAGCCACGATCGAGCAACGGCTGCAGCGCATCAGCGCAGCGTTCCGCGCCCAAGGTGAAGGGGGTGGGGCGGACGGGGCTGCCGCCGGGGATGGGCGGCTGGCCTACGGCTTCGCCAACGCCGGCCGGGGCGGATGGGGCAATGTGGCCGGCGGCGGCGGCTTCGTGAATGGTCACCCCTATTACGGCGGCAGTGGCTTCCGCAACGGGGGCGGTGGTTTCGTCAATGCCAGGGGCGGGGGCGGCTTCGTGAATGGGGGCGCCGTGCGCGGTGGGGCCTTCCGCAACTGGTAGGACCCATCCGGGGCCCGCAGCGTTGCCTGCGTTTCAAGCCCGGAAGCTTCCGTGGGCAAGCCGGGGAACCGCCCCTAAGGTGCAGCACGTGCACGAATCGGCGAATGGATTCTCCCGCTGCGGTGGCCCCCGGTTCCATCCGATCCCGCCGCGGCAGGGCCCTGGCCCTGGGATCGCTGGCCTGTCTCTGCTCCCTGGGGGCCGCCCTGCCGGCCCACGCCGCCGACGCCGTGCTGGAGCAGGCCGCCAAATCCGGTGAAGTGCTGATGGTGGGTCCCGCCGACAGCCCGCCCCTGATCCGGATCGGGCCGAAGGGGGAGCCGGAGGGCTACGCCATCGACCTGGCCCGCCGCATCGACCGCCAGCTCAAGGCGGAGCTCGGCGCGTCGGTGCGGATCCGCTTCGCCCCCGTCGACAACACCGGCATCACGGTGGACGCCGTCGCCAGTGGCAAGGCAGGCCTCGCCTGTGGCGTTCCCTTCAGCTGGGAGCGGGAGAAGCTGGTGGACTTCTCCCTGCCCATCGGTCTCTCGGGCCTGAGGCTGCTGACCCGCAGCGGCGGCCTCGACGGCTCCCCCGCCTCCCTCGCCGGTCAGCCGATCGCCGTGGTGGAGGGTTCGCTCGGGGCCGGCTTCCTCGGTTCCCTCCAGCCCAGTGCCAAGGCGGTCAGCTTCGCCACCCTGCCCCAGGCCGTCACGGCCCTCGAGCAGAAGAAGGTGGCGGGGGTGCTGGGCGATGCCAACCTGCTGGCGGGCCTGCGGCACGATCGCCAACTCTCCGGCGTGGCCCTGGTGCCTGAGCAGCCCTACGTGAGCTATGGCGTCGGCTGCATCGTGCCGGAGAACAATTCCCGGCTGCTGAACGTGGTCAACCTGGCCATCGCCAGCCTCTTCCAGGGCTACCTGGAGGGTCGCCCCGATGCGGTGGCCAGCGTCGCCCCCTGGATCGGTCCCACCGGTGTGCTGGCGCTCCCCGCCGACCGGGTGCGGGCGTTCTTCGAATCGGTGCTGATCACCCGCGAAGGCCTCCTGCTGGCGGCCCCCGCCCCGGCGCCCCGCCCTTGAGGCCACCCGTTCCGCCCCACCCATCCGCCTCCCCTTCCTTCCTGGCAGCAACCCGATGACGAACCACCCCCGTTCCGGTCTGTTCGGTTTCCTGCTGTTGCTGGCCTCCCTGGCGCCGGCCGCCGCGGGGGCCAGGGCTGTCATCGACGCACCGCCCTCACCCCCCCTGGAGGCGGCGCCCGGCTCCATCGACGCCCGGCTGCGGCGCATCTCGGAGGCCATGGGCCAGGCCTCCGGCCAGCAGCCGGTGGGGGCGGAGGGCCAGGCCAAGGCCCCTGACGGCCGCCTCGCCTACATCTTCGTGAACGGCGGTGGGCCCCGCTTCGGCTGGGGCAATGGTGGCTTCCGCAACGGTGGCTGGGGCAACGGCGGTTTCCGCAACGGTGGCTGGGGCAACGGCGGTTTCCGCAACGGCGGCTGGGGCAACGGTGGCTTCCGCAACGGCGGCTTCCGCAACTTCTGGTGATCGCTCCCGGTACCCCGCCACCGGGCAATCCGGAGGGCTTCGGGCCGTTGCAGCTGCTGGTGGTCCAGCCCACCCCCTACTGCAACCTCGACTGCGACTACTGCTATCTGCCCAACCGGGACGACCGGCAGCGGCTGTCACTGGAGCTGCTGGAGGCGGCCCTGGCGCGGGTGCTGGAGAGCCCCTATGTGGGCGGCGACTTCACCCTGCTCTGGCACGCCGGTGAACCGCTCACCGTGCCGATCGCCTTCTATGACGCCGCCACGGCGTGCGTGCGGCGGGCGCTGGAGGGCTGGGTCGGGGAGCCGCTGACCATCCACCAGTCGGTGCAGACCAACGCCACGCTGATCAACGAGGCCTGGTGCGACTGCTTCGAGCGCAACGGCATCGCCGTAGGGGTGAGCATGGACGGGCCCGCCTTCCTCCACGACGTCCACCGCCGCACCCGCACCGGCCTGGGCACCCATGCCGCCACGCTGCGCGGCATCGAGCACCTGCGCCGCCGCGGCATCCCCTTCCAGGTGATCGCGGTGATCACCGAGGAGTCCCTCGGCCACGCCGACGAGCTCCATGCGTTCTTCGTGGAGAACGGCATCACCGACGTGGCGTTCAACATGGAGGAGACCGAAGGGGAGAACCGCGTCTCCACCCTCAGCCGCCCCCGGGCCGAGGCCGCCTATCGCCGCTTTCTGGAACGGTTCTGGGCGCTGTGGCAGGAGCGGCCCGAGGTGATGCGGGTGCGGGAGTTCGAGGGCATCTGCAGCCTGGCCCAGGCCGATGCCCGGCTGGCGTGCACCGACATGAACAACCCCTTCGCCATCGTCAACGTGGATGCGCGGGGCCGGATCTCCACCTTCGACCCGGAGCTCCTGGCGGTGCAGACCGACACCTACGGCGACTTCGTGCTGGGCCACGTGGAGCACGACAGCCTCGTTTCGATCGCCGAAAGCCCCAAGTTCCGGCGCATCCTGGCGGACATGCGCGCCGGCACCGACCGCTGCCGGGATGAGTGCGCCTATTTCGGCCTCTGTGGCGGCGGCGCCGGCAGCAACAAGTACTGGGAGCACGGCACCTTCGCCTGCA
The DNA here is from genome assembly GCA_943367705.1 of Synechococcus sp. UW140. Lineage (GTDB taxonomy): Bacteria > Cyanobacteriota > Cyanobacteriia > PCC-6307 > Cyanobiaceae > Cyanobium. The sequence continues at coordinate 110,554 of CALRJV020000001.1, read as the reverse complement.
GCGAAACCCAGGCCTGCCGCTACCGGATCAAGATCACCGCCGATGTGGTGCTCGCCGGCCTGGAGGAGGCGCTCGGGCTGGCGTCCTGATCCCCCTGAGGTCCCATGCAGAAGAGCCGCTGCGGTGAGGCAGCGGCTCTTGGATCAATCAGCCGTGAAACGCCGGCGCGTGGGCGAGGGGTCAAAGCAGGGGCTGGGTGTTGACCAGCCAGGGGGTGGTCGGTGTGGCCCCGAAGCCGGCGGCCGGGAAGGGCGAGGTCAGGGGCTCGGTGGCGAGGGGTTGGCTGCCGCCCAGGGCGCTGAGGACATCCATGTCCGGGAAGGACGGGGTGCCGCCCAGGGGATCCGAAGGCAGGGCGCCGTCGGAGGCCACCGGAGCGCCGAGGACGTCGTCGACGCCGGCCGGGGCGAGGCTGGTGCCGCCGCCGATGATCGGGTCGACCGTGTCGGTCGTGGCGAACTGGGGTGCGTTGAGCAGGGGCGCGCCGTTCGCATCGACCGAGAACTGCTGGAGAAGGAGCTGACCGGTGCCGCTGGCGGGTGTGGTCAGGTTGTTGTCAGAGGAGAGGAAGTTCCAGCTGCGATCGAGGGTCCAGGTGCGGATCTGACCGGTGGAGACCACCTTCCAGAGGATCTGGTTCTGACCGGCGGCGTTGGTTTCGGCGGCCAGGATCTGGCGGTCGGCGAACTGGGTGGCCGTGATCTGCTTGCCCTGGTAGCGGACGGCGGAGGTGAGGCCGTTGACGCGGACGGAGACCCGGTTGTTGGTGGTGTCTCGCAGCAGCTGGACGGCGCCGTTGGGATCGAGCACCTGGAGGGTGCTGACGGTGTCCGTGGTGGTTGTGGTTGTGGTTGTGGTCGGGGTGGTGGTGGTGGTCGGGGGCTGGCTGGTGCCGGTCAGCGGGGTGCCGTTGGCATCGACCATGAACTGCTGCTGAAGCAGCAGGCCGGCGCTGCTGGTGGGTGTGGTCAGGTTGTTGTCGGAGGAGACGAAGTTCCAGTTGCCATCCAGCGTCCAGGTGCGGATCTGCCCGGTGGAGACCACCTTCCAGAGGATCTGGTTCTTGCCGGCGGGGTTGGTTTCCGCCGCAAGGATCTGGCGGTCGGCGAACTGGGTGGTCGTGATCTGGCTGCCCTGGAAGCGGACGGCGGAGGTGAGGCCGTTGACGCGAACGGAGACCCGGTCGTTGGTGGTGTCGCGCAGCAGCTGGACGGCGCCGTTGGGATCGAGCACCTGGAGGGTGGTGCTGGTGGTCGGCGTTGTGCTCGGCGTTGTGGTTGTGGTTGTGGTGGGGGGCGGGGTGCTGCCAGTGGGCTGGACGGTGCCGCTCACCATGTACTGGCCGATGCTGCCGTAATCGGTGTAGCCGTTGGGGATGGGGGCCAGGGGGTTGCCGACGCCGACGCCGTCGATGCCGAGGTAGTAGGTGCCGGCGGCGAGGGTGGTGGAGAAGCTGGCCGTGGTCAGATCGGCCGGGTTGAAGGTCTGGACGACGCTGCCGTCGGCCCGGTAGAGGGTCGCGGCGATGTCCAGGTTGGGGCCGCGGGAGGCGAGGTACTGGGTGGTGTAGCTGCCGGCGCTGCCGACGAAAGCCCTGGAGGCGTTGACGATGTTGAAGGACACCAGACCGGCGCCGGTGTCAAACCGGAACATGTCGATGTCGGTGTTGCGCTCGATGACGCCGAAGCTGCTGAAGGTCAGCCCGGTGAGCGCCGTGGCGGTGCTGAAGGTGCTGCCATGGTCGTCGACGTTGTAGGTGAAGCCGTTGCCGTTGGTGATCGTGGCGAGGTCGTCCTGGGGGTTGTTGGCGCCGAGGTACTGGGCGTTGCTCCACTGGGTGACGTTCTCGTCGTTGCCCAGCCAGGACGCCCCCATGATCGTGCCCCAGCTGGTGGCACCGGTGCCGCCGTGGCCGCCGTAGTACTCCGTGGTGGTGCCGGCGCCGTCATGGGTGAGGCCCAGGGTGTGGCCGACTTCGTGGCTGGCTGTCTCGGCGGCGGTGTACTCACCCCGGTTGAACACCAGGGCCACGTCGTCGGTGCTCCAGTTGAAGCTGTTGTAGTAGGCGGTGCCGCCACCACCGGCATTGGTGATCGCCTTGCCGGTGAGCAGGTTGAGATTGCTGGTGAAGGCCACCCGGATGCCCCAGCGGTCATCGCCAGTCCCGAACTTGCGCAGGGCTTCGGTGCCCGGGTCCTGGGTGGTGACGTTGATGTTGAAGGGGGCGAAGTCCTCGGCCACCCGTTGCCAGATGTGCTGGATTTCCGTGAGGGCGGCGGAATCGAAGGTGCTGTAGAAGCCCTTCAGGCTCAGGTTGCCGCCGTTCTCCCAGGGGGAGTTGTTGACCTGGTAGCCGTCGAAGTCGAGATAGATCGTCTTCGTGGCTGTCGGGTTGCTGTGCAGACGGAACACATTGCTCAGGTCCACGCCCGTGCCGAGGGTGACCAGGCCGTTGAGGACGAGGGGCGCCTGGTCGGTGGTGGTGTCCCAGGCGGCGGCACCGTCACCAGTGGTCACGGCCAGCACGCTGCAGGCCCGGCAGCCGCAGTTGGGTGCCATGGAAGCGGCGCTCGGGCCGGCCGCTTCTCCGGGCCAGGGATCATTCAGCGCCTGGTGGCTGCTGGTGGCCACCGTCGGGGTGGCGGCGATGCTGACACCGTTTTGGAAGATGGACTCCCCAGCCGTGGCCTGGGCAGCCGGAGCCGTAAAGCTGGCTTCGAGGCTGTTCTGGGTGTTGCCAGAGCCATCGGCGGGCGGCGAGGCCTTGGTCGAGGCCAGAACGGCGTTGACCAGCATGGCGGGCGCTTCGGCTGGGGCCGGTGCCGCGTCAGCCAGCAGGGTGAGAGTTGTATCGGAGGAGCGTCTGGCTTGGCTCGAAAGTTCAGGGAACAGGGGGGAAAGTGATGGTTGGGCCCCTGTGATTTCGGTGGTAGTCATGGCGAAGAGAGGGGTAAATGACCAGCGAGATCCATCAGCACCCGCAGCCTCCAACCTTTGACAGCCGAATGCTTCAGGAGATCTTCAAAGTCGTTGCGCCCAGAGGACTGGAGGGATCGACTTTGTTTCCGGGGGGGGCTGATGGAAGGGACCCTTTTCCCCCGCACTCATCATCGTTCTGCAGCAGCTTTGCTGCCTTTATGCACAGGCCAATTCGCGGGGAGAGTTGCGTGATCGACGCTGAGCATTTCCTTGGAATTGCACCACCAACCCTGTGGGTTCGGATTCAAAAATCGCTGTAGAGCAACCGCTGCGGCCTTGTCCGTCAGGCCGAGAGAAGGGAGTCCGGACGGCGTTGCCGAACGGTGCGGGGGGGGGCCCGAAGGGGGTGAAGGAGGCAGGATCCCAGTCGTGCCAGTGCTTTCGGCCGCCTGCTGACCGGGCTGGCGCACCTTGGAAAAACCCTTCCTGAAGGCTGAGCGTCAGAGCTTTAACGCCCTAAGCGCCTTTAAGCATTTGGTGCAGATCTGTAACGAATCCGCAGCCACGGCGCTGCTCGCTGCTCGGGGTCTCCTTTTGCCGGGATGGTGCCATCCGGAGCACCGGGTGGCAAGCCTCAGGGGGGTGGGGGGACGCCGGTCTCCGAGCTGTCGTCCTCCTCGGCGACCAGTCGGGAGAGGTACTCCTCCTCGCTGGGGCCGGAGGACGGGCCCGGGAGGGGCCCACCCCGCAGGCTGATCGCCGTGTGCCACTCCACCAGCAGGGGCACCTCCTGCCCCTTGCGCTGGGCGCCCATGGCGAAGGCGATGGCCAGGGCGAAGGCGGAGAGCATCACCCGCAGGCTGTCCCTGACCACGGCCTCGATGACCTTGGGTGTCGGGGCCTGGATCCTGGACGCCACCTCCTGCCTCACCTCCTGGAGACGAGCCAGCATCCGGCGCTTGGTGTCCGGCAGCGGCAGCCCCATGGTCTCGAAGCGGATGCCGAGGCTTGGGGTCTGGATGGCCTGAAGGCGGGCCTGGAGGTTGTCGAGGCTGGTGGCCGTCGTGATGGTCTCCTGGAGGAGATCGAAGGTGCCGTTGGCGACGGAGAGCTGGCGGGCCACGTTGGCCCTGGCCGCCACCACGCTGTTCCAGCCGGCAAAGGCCTGCAGGGGGACGATCAGCAGGAAGCCGAAGACCGCCACGACGGCCAGACGGGCGAGAGCGTCGCGCCGTTTCTGCAGGGCTGGATTCTCGGGATCGAGGTAGGCCGCCAGATGAAGCAGCCCGAGGGCCACCAGGGGGATGGTGGCCGAGTCAAGGCAGGCCGAGATGAAGCGCAGCTGCCATTCGGTGTCCAGCAGACGAACGGGAAGGATGCTGGACAGCAGGGTGATGAGGTAGGTGACGAACAGGGCGATCGCCATGAAGGCGAGCCGATCGGCCAGGATCGCCGAATCGAAGGCCCTGAATTCCTTGGTACCGGCCATCAGGAGAGCCGGCTCCCGGCTCGGGACTCTCGGTGGCCTGCCGGTTTCCCTGCGCGGATGTCGATGGGATGGGACGCGAGCGCCAAGGGATCGGGAGCAATCAGGCCGCAGAACTTTCTCGCAGCGGCTTCAATCACCGAGGATGGACGTTGCCAGTCTGCCAACCGACCGGCCACTCAATGTGTGACTGGCTATGACCAGGATGAGCTATGGATCACCACTTCGATATCACTGATTGGTGTTGATGTCAGCCTGAACACGACTCAAGGTGCTGGAGGAATCATTTCTCGAGCACCAAGCGATGACCATCAGGATTCGGTCCTGCTCCGAGCTGAGGTGAGCCTGATCCGGTGCCGCATCCTGCGGCTCCATCCGAGGGCTGCTGTAGCCCCAAGAACGGGAAGGGGACCCGGAACTGCATCGGTGGGCCCTTCATCAGGAATGCGCCAGAACGCTGCCCCCGTAACCTTCTCGCCGCCGCTTTCGGTTCGTCCGTTGGCTTTTTTGACGTTCTGGAAGCGCAGAGCAATCTGGGCCTTGCTCCAGCGATCTCCGGGTTCGAAAGCGTTGAAGAGGTTATAGAAGCGCTCCGCCACCTGATCAGCGGTGGCGATGCTGGAGTCGTTGGATTGCAGCTTGAACTGAACGTTGACGGTGCTGCCTCCGCCGATGCCCGTGCTGCCGGATCCGCCATGGCAGCCGTTGCTGCTGCTCATGCGGGCGCAGAAATCAAAGTTGGAGAAGGGGGCGTAGGGGGCGGTGGCCGAGCCTGTGATCGTCAGCCATTCGTCTTCGTTCACGCGTACACCGCGGCTGCGCTGTTGCGAGGTGGTGTTGCTGACGCCACCGAACACCCTGCCGAAGCCGGAATCCAGCGGGTTGTAGCTCAGCAGCGAGATCGCCTCGCTGCCGTTGCTGCGCAGGGGCTCGTTGAAGGCGAAACCCACCAGGGTGCCGGAGGAGGGGCCCGACGCCGGGGAGGTGTTGGTGATGCCGAGGTCGAGGGTGTAGGTGTTGCCGTTGCCCGGGTCCTTGCGGAAGTCGAAGCTCATCCGCCCCTTGACGCCGGTGTTGTAGAAGCTGGTGCCGGCGATGCCGCTGTCGAACACCACATCGAAGGCGGTCCTGGCCATGGAGGGACTGGCGAGCCCGATCGGCCCGACCAGGGCAGCGAGGCCCACGCCGGTGAGGCCACCAAGCAGCCGGAGGGGGGTCTTGGCTGTGGCGCGCATGAACGCTTCCTTAATCCGCCCTCACCATAGCAGGAAGAATCTCACCCTGCTCACAGTTTTGCCGGCCCTCGGGTCAGGGGGAGGCGGGCGGATCGTCTTCCGGCGGGGCGAGCTGGGCGAAATAGTCTTCCTCGACGGCGCCGGGGGAGCCACGCCGGGGGTGTCGGCCCTGCCGCCGCAGGCCCCAGATCGTCAGCACCTCAACCAGCAGCGGCACCTCCCGGCCGCGGCGCTGGGCCGCGATCGCGAAGGCCAGCGCATAGACGACGCTGGTGGCCGTCACCCGCAGGGCGTTCGTCGCCACGTTTTCGATGGCCTCCGGTGGCGGCGCCTTGATCCTGGCCTTCACCTGCTCCTCGATTTCGTTGAGGCGGATCAGCATCTGGCGCTGGGTCTCCGGCAACGGCAGGCCCAGGTTGTCGAAGCGGATACCCAGCTCCGGCGACTCCAACGCCTGCAGCCGCGCCTTGAGATCCTCCAGGCTGGTGGCGTCATTGATCGCCTCGCGGACCAGGGCGAAGTTCCTGTTGGCGCTCGTCAGCTGGGTCGTCAGCCTGGCCCTGGCCGTGGCCACCGTGCTCCAGGAGGCATAGGCCTGCACAGGGATCAGCAGCAGAAACCCCAGCACCGCCAGGATCGCCCACCGGGCCAGGGCGTCCCTGCGTCTCTCTAGGGCGGCATTGGCCGGATCCAGGTAGGCCGCCAGGTGCAGCAACCCCAGGCCCACCAGGGGGATGGCGGCGGCGCTGATCAGCGCGGAGCTGACGCTCAGCTGCCAGAGGGTGTCGAGTGGCCGCAGCGGAATGGCTGTGGCGACGACCCTGACGCCATAGATGACGAAGAGTGCCGTCGCGAAGACCGAGAGCCTGCCGGCCAAGACCGCAGCCCCACGGTGGCTGGCGGGGGAATCAGACACCATGCGCGTTCGTTGCCCGTGGCATGGTTCTCCGATCGGGTGGAGAGGAAGTCTGGGTCAGGGTATGCCCTGTGGCTCGAATCTTCTGAGCCGTTCAGGCGGCGGCGGCAGGCAGGGGGCTGGCGGAGCCGATCCTGCGACGCAGCTTGCGGCTGAAGGCGAAGGCCGTGGCCGCACCGAGAACGGGCAGCGGGCCGGGAACTTCATCGCCGGGACCTTGGGGTGGCTTCCTGGGAACGCCGGCCACCTTGTCACTCTTGTTTTTGACACCACTGCTGGTGGTCACATTCTGGAAGCGGAGGGCCACCTGGGCGTTCTTGAAATCACCATCCTTGGTGAACGTCCGGGAATTGAAGAGATCGAAGAACGACTGGGCGACGAGACTGGCGCTGTTGATGGTCGATTTGTTGGAGGCCAGGGTGAACCGGACAGCGGCCGACTCACCATCACGCAGCCCCGTTCCGTTTTGGGAGCCTCCGTGGCAGTTGTTGCCGGTGTCTCGGGCGCAGAAGGTGAAACTCCCGAACGGTGCGTAGGCAGCTCGGATAGGTGTTCCTGTTGTGGGGAAGAGGAGATCCTGGTTGTTGTTGACATTGACCTCTCTGAGGGTCGTCGATGCGCCGTAGACATCCCCGAAATTCGAACTCAAGGGGTTGTAGGTCAGCAGCTTGAAATCAGGAGATGATGTAGGGCCCGGAACATTGAAGGCAAAAGCCGTTAAGGTACCCGTTGGGTTGACTCCAACGGGAGAAGTATTCTTGATGTTGAGATCCAGCATGTAACGATTATCTGCAGCGTCAAATGGGTTCAGCTTGGTGAAGCTAAACGTCATCTTGCCGGAAACGCCAGTGGCTTCCGCGCTTGTCTTCTTGTCGGCCGCGCTGAAATCGACATCAAACGACGTGAACGCCATCGCAGGGGCGGCTCCCCCGATAAGGAGACCAGCCAGGCAGCCGACCGACAGAAGCTGGGTGCGGCGGGCCGAGGCCAACATTACGACAGCATGAAAGTCTGCTCACCATACCACAGGTTTTGTCACCCGGCATCAAGGCGCTTTAGTCAATTCTTAAGCTGAGGGACGGCCCTGGCTCCGCGCCACGGCTTCCGGGCCCTCGGGCCATCAGCGGAGGATGGCCTGAAACCCCTGTAATCATTGGGTTCTCCCTGGCCATGGTGTGTCCCTGCCTGCGTAGATCACCTCCGGATGGTGCGGATCAGGGCCGACGCTGGCAGATGTTGAATCCCCCTTTCTGCTGCAGAGGAGATGCGGATGGTCGGCGGTGTCTGTGACGGCCACCTTCGCCGGTCCCTACGCCCCGCCGGGGAGGATGATCGTGCCCCCGCCTGCCGTTCGACCGGCTTCGCTCCATGCTGCGCATCGCCCACGCCCTGAACAGCCAGCTGCTGGGGGCCCTGGAGAGCGCGTTCCCCGAGGCGTCTGCCGCCGCCCGTGCGGCCGGCGCGCCGCTGGATCCCCAGCTCGGGCCCGCCAGCAAGCCGGAGTTCGGTGATTTCCAGGCCAATGGCGCCCTGGCCCTGGCCCGTCCCCTGCGTCTGGCGCCCCGGGCGATCGCGACGGCGATCGTGGACCGCCTGGCGGCCGACCCGGACTTTGGGGCCCTCTGCCTGCCGCCGGAGATCGCCGGGCCGGGCTTCATCAACCTCACCCTGAGGCCCGAGGTGCTGGCGGCCGAGGTGGGGCGCCGCTTGGCCGATCCCCGTCTGGGGGTGGAACCCGTGGCCCCCGGCGGCGCGCCGGTGGTGGTGGATTTCTCCAGCCCCAACATCGCCAAGGAGATGCACGTGGGGCACCTTCGCTCCACGATCATCGGCGACGCCCTGGCCCGGGTGCTGGAGTTCCGCGGCCATCCGGTGCTGCGGCTCAACCACGTCGGCGACTGGGGCACCCAGTTCGGCATGCTCATCACTCACCTCAAGCAGGTGGCGCCAGAGGCGCTCGACACCGCCGACGCCGTCGACCTGGGCGACCTGGTGGCCTTCTACCGCCAGGCCAAGGCCCGCTTCGACAGCGACGAAGCCTTCCAGACCACCTCCCGCGAGGAGGTGGTGAAGCTGCAGAGCGGCGATCCGGTGTCCCGCCGGGCCTGGCAGCTGCTGTGCGACCAGTCGCGCCGCGAGTTCCAGCGCCTCTACGACCGCCTCGACATCCGCCTCGACGAGCGCGGCGAATCCTTCTACAACCCCTACCTGGAGGCGGTGGTGGCCGATCTGGCCGCCGCCGGTCTGCTGGTGAGTGATGGGGGCGCCCAGTGCGTGTTCCTCGAGACGGAGGACGGCACCGCGAGCCAGGCACCGCCGGTGATCGTGCGCAAGAGCGACGGCGGCTTCAACTACGCCACCACCGACCTGGCCGCCATCCGCTACCGCTTCGCGGCGCCCCCCGACGGGGACGGCGCCCGCCGGGTCATCTACGTCACCGACGCCGGCCAGGCCAGCCATTTCGCCGGGGTGTTCCAGGTGGCCCGCCGCGCCGGCTGGATCCCCGAGGGCGGGCGGCTGGAGCACGTGCCCTTCGGGCTGGTGCAGGGGGAGGATGGCAAGAAGCTCAAGACCCGCGCCGGCGACACCGTGCGGCTGAAGGAGCTGCTGGATGAGGCGGTGGAGCGCTGCGAAGCCGACCTGCGCCGCCGGCTGGCGGAGGAGGAGCGCCAGGAGGAGGAGACCTTCATCAGCGAGGTCGCCACCACGGTGGGCCTGGCGGCGGTGAAGTACGCCGACCTGAGCACCAACCGGATCACCAACTACCAGTTCAGCTTCGATCGCATGCTGGCCCTCAGCGGCAACACCGCCCCCTATCTGCTCTATGCGGTGGTGCGGATCGCCGGGATCGCCCGCAAGGGCGGCGGCGATGGCGAGGTTCCGGCGGTGCTGGGCTTCAGCGAGCCCCAGGAGTGGGCGCTGGTCCGCCAGCTGCTGCAGTTCGACGCCGTGATCCAGGAGGTGGAGGAGGAGCTGCTGCCCAACCGGCTGTGCAGCTACCTGTTCGAGCTCTGCCAGCTGTTCAACCGCTTCTACGACCAGGTGCCGGTGCTCAGGGCCGAGGAACCCGCCCGCGGATCACGGCTGGCGCTCTGCCGCCTCAGCGCCGACACCCTCAAACAGGGCCTGGGCCTGCTGGGCATTCCCACCCTGGAGCGGATGTAAGGCCACGGGAAAGGTCCGGTAGCGTTTGCCGGCACGGCGGCTGAAGAATCCGGATGGTCGTGGGAGAGCCGGTGAGAGAAGAGCCGGTCAGAGTCGTGATCATCGGCGGTGGCTGTGGCGCCATGACCGCGGCCTACGAACTCTCCAGGCCTGAGCACAACGGCCGCTACGCCATCACCGTGTACCAGCAGGGGTGGAGGCTGGGGGGCAAGGGGGCGTCGGGCCGTGGTCCGTCCGCTCGGGTGGAGGAGCACGGACTGCATGTGTGGCTGGGCTTCTATGAGAATTCCTTTCGGATGATGCGGGAGTGCTACGGCGCTCTGGAGGCATCGCCTGAGGGGTCCCCGTTCGGCCCCTGGCAGGAGGCCTTTCTGCCGGAAATGGATGTGGGCCTGTTTTCACGGGCAGGATCGGCTGACTGGCAGAAGTGGAGGGCGCAGTTTCCACCCAGGCCGGGCCTCCCGGGGGATCCCCTGGAACCCGGCGCCGTCTATTCCATGGCGGGATATCTGCAGCAGGCCATTGCCATGCTGCGCACCCTGATCCTGGATGTGGAGGTGAGCACGTCGACGGAGCCCCGTGATGGGGGCCAGCCCGGGGACCTTCTGGAAGCCATGGCCGGCTGGCTGGCGGGGGGCACGTTCACCGGAGCGGCCCTGATCGTGGAGGGGCTCGCTCTGCTGAGCAGTGCCCTGCGGACCCTACCGCTCCCGGTGGAAGCCCCCCTGATCCGCTTCGTTGAGGCGCTGAACAGCTCGATCCGATCCTGGCTGGAGGAGCGATGGCTCTCGGATCACCCCAAGCGCTACATCTGGGAGATCGTCGACCTCGTGCTGGCGATCATCGTGGGCAGTTTTCGATTCAACCTGCTCCGTGACCCCAGGGGACTGGATGCGATCGACCACTACGAATGCAGGGAATGGCTGCGCCTGAATGGGGCTTCGGAGCGGGCCGTGCGTTCCCCCTTCGTGGTCGGTCTTTATGACCTTGCCCTGGCCTACGAAGACGGTGATTCCGGCAAGCCGGCCCTTGCGGCCGGACAGGCGATCCGGGGCTCCCTGCGCATGTTCTTCGGCTATCGAGGCTCCCTGTTCTGGCGCCTGCGGGCGGGCATGGGCGATGTGGTGTTCGCCCCGCTCCATGAATTGCTGCGTCGTCGGGGGGTGCGTTTCAAGTTCTTCCATAAGCTCACCAACGTTCAGATCCCTGAAGGGCCACCCATCCGGAGCGGCGATCGCAGCCATGTGGAGGCCCTCGAGTTTGATGTTCAGGCCGAGATCCATGGCAACCGCGACTACGACCCCTTGATCAACGTGGGCGATCGCCCCTGCTGGCCGTCGCAGCCCGATTTCGACCAGCTGGTCGACGGTGATCGCCTGCGCCACGAACAGCGGGATTTCGAGTCGCACTGGGATCGCTCCTTCACCTCCAGGCGCCGCCTTGAGGTGAAGCGTGACTTCGATGCCGTGGTTCTGGGTGTGAGCATCGGTGCCGTCCCCCATGTCTGCTCCCAGATCCTGGCCAGGGATCAGCGCTGGGCCACCATGGTGGAGAAGGTGAAGACCACGGCGACGCAGGCCTTTCAGATCTGGCTCCAGGAGGATCTGTCCCAGCTGGGATGGCAGGGCCCTCCCTACATCGTCTCGGCGTTCGATAAGCCCTTTGACACCTGGTGTGACATGGCCCATGTCATTCCGGAAGAGGCGTGGGCGCGGCCTCCGGCCACCGCCATCTACTTCTGCGGCGTGCTCCGGGACCCGCCCGTGCCGCCGCCGGATTCCGACAGCCCCTATCCGCACCGGCGGACGGAGGAGGTCAGGGAGAACGCCATGGCGTTTCTGCGCCACGCCGGCGCGGCCCTGTGGCCCCGGGCCTATGACGCCGCAGGCACCTTCCGCTGGGAACTGCTGGCCGATCCCAGCCCATCGGAGGGTGCCGAAGAGCTCCAGGGTGAGCAGCGATTCCTGAGCCAGTACTGGCGGGCGAACGTCAACCCGAGCGACCGCTATGTGCTGGCGCTGCCAGGTAGTCTGAAGCATCGGATTTCTCCGCTGGATCCCACCTACGACAACCTGACCATCGCCGGAGACTGGACCGACTGTGGCTTCAACGAGGGATGCACCGAAGCGGCCGTGATCTCCGGGCGGCTGGCCGCCCATGCCCTTTCGGCTTCACCGCCATTGACTGAGATTCTCGGATACGATCATCCTTGAATCTTTCGGTATACAATCCCCGCCAACCTACGAGCGTATCAATGTCAGATTCCCAGTCCCCGGATGGCCGTTGGCAACGTCCTCCGGTCGAGCGTGAGGCGCCCTTTCGGAGCGGCTGGTCAGAGGGCGGTCCTCAGCTGGGCGGGCGCCGCATCACCGACACCGTTGAAGACACCATCCGAACGGCTTATCAGGTCATCGGCGAGAACTTTCAACAGGGTCACGATGCCGCTGAGCGCTACAGCCAGCAGACACCCCGCGGCGCTGCCGATGCCTCCCGCGACCTTGGCGCCCTGACCAGTCGCATGATCCAGCTGGGGCGGGACATGGCCAATACCTACTTTGATGCCATGGATCTCCTGCTGCAGGAGGTCGATCAGCGTCGCGGGGAGCGTGAGCGCCCCCAGGAGCGGCGGGATTCTCCTGCGGGAACGGGAGTCGATGAAGGCGGTGAGCCGTGTTAGGGCCGGCCGTGTCCCTGATGGTGCGTGGGGTCCATGACCAGAACGATCCAGCCACGGCTTGAGTCCTACGGAAAGCTGATTCGCGAGTATGTGAATCGCTATCTCACGAGCCAGCCCCGGGCTCCCTATCTCCATGACCTCCTGGCCGATTATCCGAGCCGTGGCGGCAAGATGATGCGGCCGTGCATCTGCATGGCCAATGCGCGGGCCTTCGGCGGAAGGCTGGAGGATGCCATCCCCTTCGCCGGTGCGGTGGAGATTCTCCACAATGCCCTGCTCATTCATGACGACATTCAGGACGAAAGTGCGGAGCGCCGAGGTCTTCCCACCTTGCACGCTCTGCATGGTGTGCCGCTGGCGATCAATGCCGGTGATGCCATGTTGCTGATGGCCTTCGGTCCCCTGCTCGACCATGCCGGCAGTCGCGGCGGTCTGTTCGCCCGAAGGATTCTTGATGTGACGCGACGGATGGCCCGGGAAACGGCGGAAGGGCAGGCGCTGGATATCGGCTGGAGGCAGAACCATCGCCATGACATCACCACGGCTGACTATCTCACCATGGTGCTGAAGAAGACGGCGTGGATGGCCACCATCTGGCCGGCCCAGGTGGGGATGCTGCTCGGAACCCATGGCCTGGTGGACCCGGATGCCGTTGTCCGCTTCGGATTCTTTCTCGGTGCCACCTTCCAGATCCAGGATGATCTGTTGAACTTCTCTTCCGATGCTGCCTATGGCAAAGAGCCGCAGGGGGATCTGTTCGAAGCCAAGCACACCCTGCTGTTGATCCATGTCCGTGATCAATGCAAGGCGAGCGAACGTCAGGAGCTCGACCACTTCATGAACCTGCGCCGCGAGGAGCGCACCGCCGAATCCGTGGCCTGGCTGGCGGATCTCATGGTCAGCAAGGGTTCCCTTGACTATGCGCGCATGGTGGCGGAGTCCCTGGCGGGTGCGGCGCGCCACGAATTCACCAGGGCCTATGGCCACCTGCCGGAGTCGGAGGATAAGGACTTCATCGAGGATCTGGTCCCCTGGGTGTTCAACCGGACGACCTGATGCCTGACGCTTCCGGCAACGGTGTTCTCAGTTCTTCCGGTCGCGTCCTGCTCTACGGCGCCACCGGGTTCAGCGGCCGGCTGCTGACCCCCTGCCTTCTGGAGCAGGGCATCGATGTGGTGCTGGCGGGCCGGAATGAACCCCGGCTGGCGGCCATGGCTCGCCGATGGAACCTGGACTTTCGTGTGTTTTCCCTCGACGATCCTGCCCGGATCGAGGCGTCCCTCGACACGATTCACGTGGTGCTGCATGCGGCTGGTCCGTTTCAGCGCACGGCCCTGCCGATGATCGCCGCCTGTATTCGTACCGGCACCCACTATCTCGATCTGGCCGGGGAATGGCCCGTGTTTCAGCTGGCTATGGATCAGGGTGAGCGCGCCGCCGACAACGGCGTGATGCTGATGCCGGGGATCGGCTTTTCGATTGTGGCGTCGGATTGTCTCCTGGCGATGGCCCGGACCCGGTTCCCTGAGGCGGTCGCTCTGCGACTGGCCCTTTCCGCCACTGATGTGATGTCACGCGGCACATTCCGCAGCCTGATGGGACTCACCGGTTCCACCGTGACGGTGCGCAGGAATGGGACGCCCACCCGCTTGCCCGCGGGGTCGCTGTCGCGCTGCTTCGACTTCGGTGACGGCCTGCGTAAGGCGGTCGCCGTCAACTGGCCCGATGTCTTCATCAGCCAGGTCACCGATGGCCTCGCCACCGTGGAGGTGTATGCCCAGGCCGATTGGCCCGTTCAGATCGCCTACCGGGCCGGCTCCAGCATGGCACCGCTGCACCGGTCGGCCCTGGGCCAGCGGTTGCTGGATGTTCTCAGCCAGGGCTGGCCTGAGGCCCCCTCGGCAGCACAACGGCAGCGCTCCAGTTTCACCCTGGTGGTGGAAGCGGAGGATCGCTGGAGACGCTGCCGCTCCCTCCGCATCCAGACACCGGATGGCTATACCGTCACCGGTGCCACGGCAACGGCGATTGTCGGGCGTGTCCTGCAGGGCCAGGTCGCTCCGGGTTTTCAGTCACCGGCGCACCTCTATGGAGGTCCTCTGCTGGAGGAATCCGGTTGTGTTTTACGCGTAGGCTAAGCCGACGCCTATCGGGACCAGTCGCACCTGCATCTGTGAACGATCTTCCCTATCTCGACAATCCACTTGATGGCCAGCAGGAGGCGCCCCCCTACCTCTTCACCGGTATCCAGTCGCACTACTTCAAGCTCAAGGCTGAGGCCCGCGCCCTGGAGAGCTTCTGCTCCCGCTATCTCAACCCAGCTTCCAACGCCTTCACCTACTGGCCGCTGTCCTCCCTGCCGCTGGTGGGTGCAGGTTTCGGCGGACCTTTCGTTGTCCTTGGGGTCCTCTTCTATCCGGACATGCGCTCTGGCAGCTTCCACCCGGAGCGCTCCACCCGCCAGCACGAAGTCTTTTTCTCGTTCCCCGTTCTTCGCTTCAACAACGGATTCCCCGACAAGATCTGCTGGGTCTACCCTTTCATCTGCGTTGACAACATCCGTTCAGCGATCACGGGGCGGGAAGTGATCGGGCTTGCCAAACTGGTGGGTCGATTCGATTGCCTGGATTCCCGTCCGTCGGGCTCACCTCACCCCCCGTCCCGTGACTCCCTCTCCGGAGAGCTGTTCGGTGAGGATACGGACTCGATGGGGATCAGCGTTCCCACCTACATGCGCTATGGGCGTGACAGCCATGAGCAGATGCTGCCCATCATTCGTATCCTGGCGGACCCCAAGTTCCAGGCGGAGGCCCTGCCCGATGGGGAGGCGTCCGACTTGCACGAAGCTCCGGTTCTGGATCGCGCTGCAGCTGAGGCAGGGGCCGGGTTCGGGCTGCCATGGCCCGCTCCTGAGGCGGCCAGTTCGGGAGCCTTCCTGAACCGCATCGCGGAGCTGATCCATGGTTTCACCTTCCTGTCTCCGAAGCTGACCATCAACAGCCTCAAACAGACGAGGAGCAGTGTTGATCCCGCCTGTTCCGACCATCAGGCCCTGCTGGAGACGGTCTGGCAGTCGGAGAACGTTCGCCAGCTCAGATTCTGGGGTCTCGGCCACTTCCGTATCCAGATCTTCAATCACGCTGGCCTGCCGCTGGTCAATCAGCTCGGCCTTGGGGAGCACAAGCGCGATGGTGACTTCATCGAGCTGGCGGGGTTGGGCTCCAGTTATTCCCTCAGTTCCGATCTGCGGATGGTGAGCTCCTCCGTGCTGGCGGAGGCCGATGGTGCTGCGCCGACGGCCGGCAGCACCCTGCTCCGTGATCTCACCACCATCCCCATGGCCTGCCTGTCCCTGACGGCCGACATGGCGGAGGCCTCGATCCAGTGGGCCGGCTTGTCCGTTGCTCTGGCGCGACAGGCGCTGGGCCTGAAACGCTGAGTGGCAACCTGCAGGTGCGTTACAGCGCGGACCCGCCGATCCGTTCCCGGGCGTAGAGCTGTTGCTTCTCGTTGATCATCGTTGCGAAGCTTGTGGACCCCTGGGCCCTGGCGATGGCCAGGGCCTGATCCAGGGCCTCCATCACGGCTGGCTCGTCATGGCCCTTGGCTCTGGCGATCACATCCGCTTTGCGGACATGGACCAGGGGCGTGAAGTAGGCCTCCCCTGAGCGCCTGACCGCAGCCTCCGCCGCCTCAATGGTCGCGAAGGCCTCGGGCACCGAGCCAGCCAGGGAGTGGAGCGTGGCAATTTCCGCCAGTCGAAACCCCTCGAGTGTCATCACACCCAGGCGCTGCTGTTCCCGCATGCCTTCGGTGGCGATCGACAGGGCCTCGCCTCCCGGTTCGGCCTGGCCGGCGTGGGCCAGGGCGACCCCTTTGTAGACCTTGGCAATGGCGCGCCAGGTCAGGTAGCCATAGGTATCGGAGATTCTCAGGATGGTATCGCTGAGGGCGATGGCCTCCAGGTAGCGGCCCTGCAGCATCAGAATCAACAATTCATGGCTCAGCGTGTAGACCGTTTCGTAGTTCCTGCCCAGGCGTTCCGCATGCCGCCGCGCCTGTTCGAGGGTGTTGGCCACCTGGTCCGGATCGCCGCAGGCTTGCTCCACCATGGCGAGCGCTGTCAGCGAGCCGGTCAGCGGATCATGGGTGGAGGGAAAGCCAAGATCCCAGCCCCCGTGCCGGTGGTAAAGCTCAATGCTTTGGCTCAGATGCTGGCGCGCCAGGGCCATGGATCCCTTGACGTAATGGACGTATCCGATGGAGAAATGGGCTTCGATGCCATGGATGGGATCCCGGCCCTGGTCCCAGAGCTGGAGGCACTGGCCGGCCGAGCGCTCGGCGTTGTCCAGATCGCAGGAGACGATGCAGAAATTACAGATACCGCGCAGGATCGCAAAGGACGACTGGCTGTCCCCGAGGCGCTCCGCCAGCGTCCGGGACTCCTCCAGGATCTGGCCCACTTCGGGTGCTGAGTAGCTGCGCGATCCCGCCAGGCTCATGGCCAGGCCCAGCAGCAGGGTCAGCTCGAGCGAGGCGGGCAGACCCTCCGGACGACAGGCGTCGTGGCGCAGCAGATCGAGGGCCGTCTGGAAGTGCTGCACGGCTTCTTCATGGGACGCCATTTCCGCGGATCGACGCCCCGCACTGATCCAGTGGGGGATGGCCTGCTCGAAGGAACCGGCGCGGGTGAAGTGATGGGCCAGCAGCTGGGGTTCCGCATCGATGAGCTCATGGAACTGAGCCGAGAGTGTCTCGGCGATCTGTTCGTGAAGGGTCTGCCGCTCCCGCTTCAGCATCGTTTCGTAGGCCGTATCGCGAATCAGCGCATGCTTGAAGGCATAGGCCTCACCGGCCGTCTGATCAGAGAACTGCAGCAGCCCGGACATCAGCAGATCATCCATCTGCTCGCGCAACACCGCCTCCGGCTGGCTTGAGACGGCCTCCAGCAGTTCGTAGGTGAAGCTTCTGCCGATGACCGCCGCGATGCTGGCCAGCCTGCGGGCCGGCCCGAGTCGATCGAGGCGGGCGGCCAGGGAGTCCTGCAGCGTTTCCGGGATGGGGTCGGTGCCATCCCCGCCGCTGAAACCGTTGGCACGAAGTTGCTCAAGCATCGATTTCGTCGTTTCTTCCACGAACAGGGGAATCCCATCGCAGCGTTCGACGATGCGCCTGGTCAGCTGGGGTGAGAGCGCTTCATCGGCGTTCAGGAGGGAGCAGATCGATTCGGAGGCCGTGCGGTCCAGCCGTTTGAGGTTGAGATGGGTGCAGTTGCCGCCGGGTGGCCAGGGCGCTCTGAATTCGGGCCTCGCCGTAGCCAGAACCATCAGGGGCTGCTGGTGGGCTGTGGTGATCAGACGATTGAGCAGCTCCAGGGTTGTGGGATCGATCCAGTGCAGATCCTCCACGACAATCAGGCTCGGCTGACCATCGTTCCAGGCCTGGATCATCGCCAGCAGGGTGTCCAGGCGAATCTGTCGTTTCTTCTCGGGGGTCAGTCCGTCCAGCGCTGATCGATCCCCACCGCGCAGGCCGATGAGATCGGCCAGAACCTCCAGGCTGCTGGCTTCGGTGGCGCCGTAGCGCTCCATCAGGCGGGCCAGCTTCACGTGGCGGCTCCCATCGGCTTCGCCTTTCTCGAAGCCGGCGGCCTTGTTGATCTGCTCGGCGATGGGATGCAGGGTGCTTTCCCTCGTGTTCGGGCCGCAGTACCAGCTCATCTGGCGATGGCCCTGATCGAGCAGGGATCGCTTCAGTTCACCGACGAGATGGGACTTGCCGATCCCGGCTTCCCCCTGGAGCAGCACCAGCTGGC
The DNA here is from genome assembly GCA_943367705.1 of Synechococcus sp. UW140. Classification (GTDB taxonomy): domain Bacteria; phylum Cyanobacteriota; class Cyanobacteriia; order PCC-6307; family Cyanobiaceae; genus Cyanobium. Next base: position 92,341 of record CALRJV020000001.1, on the reverse strand, counting down.
CCTGCCCTTGCGAAGCGGCCTGCCATGCCTTCAGCAACAGCTCCATCTCCTGCTGGCGGCCGATCAGCGGCAGATCGCTCGTTTTCCAGCGGGCCTGGGAACGGCAGGAGACGTCGGTTTCACCCAGCACCGCATAGATCTGCATGGGCTGATTGAAGCCCTTCAGTTCTTTGACACCCAGGCTCTGGTGATGGAACAGCTCCCGTGTGATGCGATGGGTGCTCTCCGACACCAGGATCTGGTTGGGCCCTGCTTCCGATTGCAGCCTGGCGGCCAGATTCGGTGTTTTCCCCATCATCAGCCCGGCCTTGTGTGGCGTCTCGATGTCCCGGATGCTGGTGGCCACCACAGACCCCGTAGCGATGCCGATGCGGCAATGCAGGGGGGTGCAGGTGGGTGACGGCAGCCGCCGGATCGCTTCCCGCAGCCGCAGACCTGCTCTGACGGCATTGGGAGCCGCCTCTTCGGAGGCATCGGGATAGCCGAAGTACGCCAGAATGCCATCACCCAGGTACTGGGCCATGTAGCCACTATGTGAGGACACAATGTCATCACAAATGGCATAGTAAGACTCGACCAGCTCCATCAGCTCCTCGGGGTCGAGTTGCTCGGCAAGGGTGGTGGAGTTGACCAGGTCACAGAACAGCACCGTGACCTGACGCCGCTCCGGCAGGCGCTGGACAGGTTTCACGCTTGTGCCCATCGCTGGTTCATCGGCGTGGCCGGGGCTGCGGTCAACGCTGAAACGTGCCGATTGCTGGGAGTGATCTTAGCCGTCATGAACGTTTTCCGTGGACATTCTGTCTTCCCGGCCCCCCTGAATCGGGGTCACCACGGGTTCGTCAGGCTTCCAGCAGACCCCTCCGCCGCAGTGGTTCGAGATTGGCCAGCCGCAGCCCCTCGGCCGTCTCGACGATGGTCCCCCGGGAGCGGAGCTGGGTGAGGATCCGGGAGGTGGTGCCCCGGGCCAGGCCGGCAATGGTGGCGATCTCCGTCTGCTTCAGGTCGGGAATCGGGGCGAGCGGATCGTTCCCATAGCCGCTGCAGCAGGCCAGCTCCAGCAGGGTGGCCAGGACACGGGTGGAGGCATCCTCGCCCCGCAGGCTGAGGCGCCGTCCGAGGCTGAGCAGTCGCCGTGCCTGCAGGCGGGCCATCTCGAGGGCGAAATCCGTTGAGCGATCCAGCTCGTCCTGGATGGTTTTCCAGCGCAGTTTGACCACTTCGAGCGGTGTGAGCGCCACCACATCGGCGGACCGCCGACTGTTCCCGAGCAGCATCGCCAGCTCACCGAACATTTCTCCGGCGCCCATCAGCGCGATCACCACCTCCTCCCCCTGCAGGGTGAGGCGTCGGACCTTCACCACCCCCGAGCGGATCAGGAACAATCCATCGTTCCAGTCGCCCTCGAAGACCAGCTGATGCTGCGCCGGCACCTGCAGGGTCCTGTGCTCGCCGAGAAGGCTCTCCAGCTGCTTGATCTCGAGGCCCGCGAACAGTGGGAAGGACCTCAACTCACTGGCCTCGAAGCCCCCCATCGCCCTCCGACGGCGACGCCACCATCCCATGGTTTGCCGGGCTTGTCATCCAGGTGACAGCTCGATGGCACCGATCTCCCGCCTGGAGGCGATGGGGATCAACCCACGCCGGGGGCGATAACCGGACAGTGGGCGCCACTGCGTGGGCGCGCCTCTGATGACATCCCCCGTCCTCCCTGCTCGGCGTGGGTGGCCCGTGCCAGCTCGGACGCCTGGTTGGTTCGGTTGCTGCTGGCCGGAACTGCTCGCCCTGCTGGTCGCCGGCGCGTCGGGCCAGGCCACCGCGTGGTGGCTGCTGCTGTCTTCCCTGATCCGCCTGAGTTGGTGCTCGGCGGAGCTCCTCCATGGGGCCGGCCATGGGCTGCTGCGGGCCATGGTCGACAGTGACGGCGCCGCCCTGGCCGTGGTCGACCTCCTGGAGCATCGCTCCCCTGGCGAGGTCCTCCGGAGCCTGGCGCCCCTGGGGCCGATCGGTCCGGCCGACGGCAGGGTGCGTTCGCTGCCCTGGGTGGCGGCCGGGGACTCGACGCCCTGGCGGGTGCGACTCAAGGCCGGCGGCGGTCTGCTGTTCAACCTGCTGGCCCTCGCCCTGGCCTGGGGCGGCTTGCTGGCCTTGCCCGCCGATGGTGTGGCTCCGCTCCGGGCCCTGCTGGTCAGCGTGGCGGCGGCCAACGGCGCGCTGCTGCTGGCCTCACGCACCGACTGGCAGGCGATCGGGAGCGGCCGGGCCGCCTGCTTCCACTGCGGCCATTTCGGTTTCCTCAGTGCGGACGATCCGGCGGCACGGGGGGAGCTGTTGTCGCCGCCTGCGATCGACCGCTTCCGGGCCATGGGCCTGGAGATGGAGACCCGGGGAGCCTCCGCGGGAGCCGGTCTGGTGCTGGTGCGGGACCGGAAGGGCCGGATCGGCTTCGTCGGGCACGGGATGGCCAACGGCAAACCCGGCCACCTCACCCGATCGCTGGAGCGCGGCCTTCGCCGTGCCGGACACCGGGCCCTGCGGACGGGCCGACGAGCGCTACCGTCCGGGCTGATCGCCGCCTGGCATTACGGCTCCGGCTCCAGCGGCGCCCCCGGCAACCTGGCGTCCCACTGGCACCAGTGGTCCCCGCCCGATCGCCGCCGTCTCTGGTCCAGGCTGGAGGGACGCTGGGTGAGTGACTGGCAGGCGGTGCAGCACCGCATCGCCCACGACGGCAACTTCGATGGGTTCACCCTGTTCGGCACCGAGGCCGACGTCAACGAACTGGGGGCCTGGCTGGCTGTCGCCCTCCGCTGCGGCCATCCGGCGGCCGGCGCCTCGACGACGATGGCCGGATTGATGGATCTGCTGATCTGCAAGGGCGACTGGTTCGCCTCGGTGCGGCTGGCTTCCCTGAGACTCCTGGCGGAGCCCGCCACCCCCCCGGCCACCCACGCATTCGGGCCCTGGGCCACCGGCTTCGAAGCCGCCTTCCAGGATCAGATCGCCTCCCGCCCGGATGCTGGCCTCGATCACCCCGGGGTGCTCGAGGAGCTGACCCTGCGGATCCAGCAGCGGCTGGAGGCCGATCACCGGCTGCGGCGTTACAGCTCCGCGCGGACGCAACGCTGGATCCGCGCGACTATCGGCGGGTTCCTGCACAACGACCCCTTTGCCGCGGCCCGCCAGTTCATGGCCTGCAGCCGGGGCCACTTCGGGCTGGTCGTCATCTCCTCGACCTGGCCCGACCGGCTGGTGCTCTGCAGCCAGGGGCAGCCCATCAGCATCGGTTTCGATGGACCCGGCGGGGTGGCCCTCTACGCCTCCGAGCCGGCCGCGGTGGAGGCGGCGCTGGCGGGCCGGCCCGGCTGCCACCGCATCGATCTGGACCCCATCGCCGGCGAGATCGCCCTTCTGTCCCCCACGGACCTCACCATCCACTCGCTCTCCCAGGAACGGGAGCTGACCCTGGAGGAGATCCGTCGCCGTCGCCAACGCTGCAGCGAGACCCCCGGACCCGCGGGGGCCCCATCCAGTCACGGCCGCCAGCGAATGGACCCGGTCGGCGCGGACCTGGCGGCGATCCCCGGCCTGCTGTCCAGGATCCAGGACGACTGGATCAATCCCCGCTCGGCCAATCGCGCCAGCGCCAAGGCCCTGGCCCGGTTGCTGATCGCCACGGCGACGCGACAGCAGGAACAGCAGGCGTCGCTTGCCCGTGAGGGGCAGGATCCGGCCCTGGCCCGGTCCAGCCAGGTGGACCTCCTGGTCACGGGCACCGAGAACAACCTCTGGCTGGGTGGTCACTTCGCACGGGACCTGGAAGGGCTCATGCCCATGCTCCACGTGACGACGCTGTCCGCCAGCGTCGTCCTCCAGCAGCTGGACCGCGACCCATCGGCCCTGAATCTGTCCCGCCGGTCGATCGTGCTGGTGCTCAGCGATTCCGGCCGGAGCAGCCCCTGCCGGCAGCTGCTGGACACCTGCGCTCAGCTGGTCCGCGAGGCCGTGATCCAGGACGTCTTCCTGGTCATCGGCGATCCGGCCGGCCTTCAGGCGTCTCCGTCGCTGGCCCCCGACGAGGCCCTCCGCCATCGCCTGTTCACCACGGCCGCGGGACGCCGCACCTCCGACGCGGCCACCGCCACGGTGGCGGCCATGCACCAGACCCTCACCGAGCTGCTGTTCTGCCTCTGCCGCCAGGTCCAGCAGGCCTTCCCGGAGCAGCGCCCCCTGGGACTGCGGCTGCGACCCGATGCCCTGCTGGCTCTGGAGACCATGGAGGACCAGCTCCTGGTCAACGATGTCCGCGAGATCATCGGCGCCGATGAAGGGGGGCAGCCCCTCACCAGCGCCGTCTCCCGCCAGCTGGTGCAGGCGGGACGGCAGTGGGCCTGGCATGTCCTGGAGACCCCGACCGCCTGGCTGATCCACGCGCTCTACGTTCTGGGCAGCCTGGGATGGGGGATGCCGCTTTTTCAGGGCCTCACCCTGGCCCTGAGCCTGCCCGCCGATGTGGCCCTCTACGTCCTGGGCCCCTGGTGCTGGACCCTGGGACTGAGGCTCCTGCAGGGGCGCCAGCCCCTGGCCCGTACCGGCCGGCGCACCCTCGTGATCGGTGAGGCCGAGGGGCTGCACCAGTTGCTCAGCACCTACGTCAGCAGACTCTTCGTCCACAGCCATGGCCTCACGGGCCTTGATGTGCGTGGCGCTGATCCGATCGATTCCCTGCTCAACGGCGATGCCCAGCGGCTGGTGCGCGGCACGCTGCTGTTTCTGGGCGTGCCGGACGGCCGTTGCAGTCAGCGACAGCGCGCCCACGCCGATGCGGTGATCCAGGCGGCACGGCAGGCCGATGGCCGCCGCCATCTGGGCACCGGCCCCGACATCGTCGCCCTGAGTTCCGATCCCTGCATCGCCGCCGAGCGCTTTGACGCGGCCCTGGTGATCCCCAGCCCGATCCATGGGGGCTGCGGCAACGGCATCCGCCTCCCCAGCGACGATGGCATCGAAGCGATCCGGGAATCCCGCTTCGGATCCCTCCGGCGGCTGCTGGCCGCCTATGTGTTCTTCCATGCCATGGCCCGCCGGGTGGCCCTGTTCCCGGGGCTGGGCGTCGATCGTTGGACCTCCCAGAGCCCTCCGCAGCCGGCCCCGGCCCCCCCGCCGATGGCCTGCGCGGCTGGGCACGCCCGGCCTGATCCGGTGGTGGCTGGGTCGGTGGCGATCCAGCCATTGATGCCCGGCAGGCTGGTTCATCAGTTGCGCCGATGAAGCCCCAGGCGCGTCTTCAGGGCCTGGCCCTCGGCCTGTCACCGTGATGACACCCAGCCACCATCAAAAGGACAGGAGGGCGTGATCGCGGGTCCAGTTCTTTTTGATCGCCCTCTTCACACTCAGGGGGCCCATCACGGACAGGCCCATGACGGCAGGTGGCCTAAGAACACGCTTCTGGATTGACATGAGCCTGGAGTGTGTCCGCAGGGATCACACGAATTCCCTGTCCTCCGGTGACCAGAGGGGCCCCTTTCTCACGGCTCGCGCCCTCGGGATGGCCCTGGCGGCTCTGCATGATGTGAGGTCCGTGGTCGCCGGCTCCGCCACGAAGCTGCTCAGCCTCCCCATCCCCGCCGGTCTGCTCCCGTTTCCCAGCTTCAAGGAGCGGGATCTGGCCGCCGCCGCCGCCTGTCACCAGGTGCTCCGGCTTCGCTATCCCAACCAGGCCTCCATGCTGGAGCCGGCCTGGATCAACTGGCTCGACTACTTCGAGATGGGTCCCGCCGGGACGCCGGTGGAGATGGCCGGCAGGGCCTACGGCACGGCCGTCCATCAGTTCGGCATGGACGACATGAACAAGGCGCGCGCCGCCTATACGCCTGACGGCACCCCCTACAACCACAAGGCGCCACCCACCCAGCCCACCCAGGGTTTTCTGGGAGGCGTGTGGGGCAGCGCCACACCCCTGGCTGCGGCCCGGGTGACGGACTTCCCGCCGCCGCCCGGTCGCCTCGACGCCGACACCGTCACCTCCACCCAGCACTATCGCGATGACTTCCGGAGAGTGGCGGCCAAGGGTGAGATCCACCGCGCCCCCGGCGACCCGGCCTTCCGGACCCTCGCCGAAGAGGTCATCGGCATCGCCTGGGGGTACGACGGCCCCCAGGAGCTCGGAACCCCGCCCCGCCTCTACCTGCAGGTGGTGCTGACGGTTCTTGACTCCATCGAGGAGCGCAATCCCGGCCAGCTCGAGGAGCTGGATGAACTGGGTGTGATCGCTGGCGCGGCCGTGGCCATGGCCGATGCGGGCATCGATGCCTGGCACTACAAGTACGCCCCTACCCACATGATGTGGCGCCCGGCGGTGGGGATCCGCGAGGCCGTTGCCGGGAACGGGGTCGCCGACCCCGACTGGCTGCCCCTGGGGCGGCCGGACACCAACGGTGCCGGCACGGGGCTGACGCCCGATTTCCCCGCCTACCCCTCCGGCCATGCCACCTTCGGGGCGGCGGCCTTCCAGCTGCTGCGGCTGTTCCTCGTGTCCAGGGGTGTCAGCAGCTTCGATCCCGGCGGCAGCGGCCTGGACGATGTGCGCTTCGAATTCGTCTCCGATGAGTTCGATGGCCGCAACATGGACCCCCGCACGCTGCGGCCACGGGAACTTCTCAGCCTGAGTTACGACAGTCTGTGGCAGGCGATGGTGGATAACTCGGTGAGCCGGGTCTACCTGGGTGTGCACTGGCAATTCGATGGCATCACCACCCGCCTTCCCGGTACCAGCGAAGACGTCTTTGGTGTTCCTCCCACTCCCAGGGAGCTGGGTCACACCGGTGGCGTCTGGCTTGGTGCCAAGATCGCCAATCAGATCGCTCAGAAACTCAACATCCCGATGGCCACGATCGCCGCCTCCGGGATCCTCTGAGCTACCGCTGGCGCAGGAAGGCGGCCACCGCGTTGCCTGGACCCTCAGTCCTTGGGCATTCTGGCCAGATAATCCTCCTGGAGGATGTACATGCGTTTGACGTCCCGGTACTGGCCTTCGATGAAGAATTCGCCCACCAGATGGCCCTCTTCGATAAAGCCGCACTGCTGATAGAGATGCAAGGCCTTTTCGTTGTCGACGGCCACTGACAGGTAGATCTTGTGGAGATTCAGGATGGTGAAAGAGTAATCGAGGGCCTTGTGGATGCATAACCTGGCGTAGCCCTTGCCCTGGTGCGCCGGGGCGATGATGATCTGGAATTCCGCCCGGCGGTGGATGTAGTCGATCTCGATCAGCTCCACCAGGCCGATCAGCTCCCTGGCCCCGTTCTCCACGGCCCCATTCTCCGCGACCCGTTTCTCCACCACGAAGCGACGCTCGGCATTGTCGTGGATGTGGCGGTTGTAGAGCTCCTCAAGCTCATCGAACGACTCGTAGGGCTCCTCGAACCAGTAGGCCATCGCGCTGCGGTTGTTCACCTGGTCGTGGATGAACCGCAGGTCGCCCCGTTCCAGGGCCCTCAGCGCCAGCTCCGCTCCCGCCACCGGATTCCAGATCGTCCTGCACAGACGGTAGGGCTGCGCTGCAGGATGGCAGTCGCAGCGATCTGAGCTCCGCCGCCGTGACCAGCCCCACCCCAGGCGAGAGCCCGGCCGTTCCCCCCTGCCCCCGGGCCCGGCCGGAGGTGGAGACCCTCACCGCCTACAGCGCCCCCCTGGAGGGGCGCCGCGGCCTGCTGCGGCTTGACTTCAACGAGAACACCGTCGGGCCCAGCCCCCGGGTGGTGGAGGCGATCCGCGCCATCCCGGCCGATCACTACGCCATCTATCCGGAGTACGACGGCCTGCGGGAGGCGGTGGTGCGTTCCCTCGGGGGCCGGGGCCTGACGCCGGCCCACATCGGCCTGTTCAACGGCGTGGACGCGGCCATCCATGCCGTCTTCCAGGCCTTCGGCTCGGCGGGCGACCGGTTGCTGACCACCAGCCCCACCTTCGGCTACTACACGCCCTGCGCCCGCATGCAGGGCATGGCGATCGAGGCGATTCCGTACCGCCTACCGGATTTCGGCTTCCCGCTCGAGGCGATCCGAGCGGCCCTGGAGGCCCCGGCAGCGGCGGCGGGCGCCCCCCGGATCCTGCTGATCTGCAACCCCAACAACCCCACCGGCACCCGGCTGGCGCCCGAGCGGATCCTGGAGCTGGCGGCGGCAGCGCCGGACACCCTGGTGGTGGTCGACGAGCTCTACGAGGCCTTCACCGGCGACAGCGTGCTGCCCGTCGCCGATTTCGCGGCGGCCCCCAACCTGCTGGTGCTGCGCTCCCTGGCCAAGACGGCCGGCCTGGCCGGCCTGCGGATCGGCTTCGCCATCGGCGCGCCGGCGCTGGTGGAGCGGGTGGGCCGGGTCTGCGGGCCCTACGACATCAACAGCTTCGCCGTCACCGCCGCCCATGCGGCCCTGGCCGACCAGGCCTATGTGGACGCCTATGTGGCCGAGGTGCTGCGCGCCCGCGACCAGCTCCTGAGCCAGCTGCGCCAGGCCGGTGTGCGCCACCATGCCGCCGGCGGCAACTACCTGCTGCTCTGGCCCCGCCGTTCCGCCGAGGCGGTGGAGGCCGACCTGCGCCAGGCCGGCATCCTGGTGCGCTCGATGGCCGGCAAGCCCCTGATTGACGGCTCCCTGCGGGTCAGCCTTGGCACCGGTGAGCAGATGGAGCGCTTCTGGCAGGCCTACCGCCGGATCGACGGGCTGGGGTGAGGGGCGCGTGCCGCTGCCGGCCTCAGCGCATCACCTCCACCACCACCCCATCCCCGAGCGGCGGCACCACCGAGATGGTGCCGCCGCTGCGGCGCACCGTGGCCCCTGTCATCGCCTTCAGGAACGGCTCCACCGACCCCTGGTCGCAGCCGGCGGGGGGCTTGCCGGTGGTGTACTGCACCGGGATCACCCGGCGGGCCTGCAGCTCCCGGGCCACCTCGGCCGCCTCCTCGCCGGTGTAGACCTTGCCGCCGCCGCCCACGCCGATGATCAGCACATCCGGGCGCCCCAGCAGCACCCGGTCGGCGGGGCCGAGGCGGCCGGCGGTGCCACCGAGGTGGGCGATGTCGAGGCCGCCCTGGCGCCAGCGCCAGAGGGTGGCGTTGCCGAAGCGGCGGCCGCCCACCCGGTCGTGGGGGGCGGCGATGCCCTCGATCTGCAGACCGGCCAGCCGGTAGGAGCCCGGCTTGACCAGGAACTTGCCGCTGGCCACCTGGGCGCCCTCATCCTTGAGCAGGCTGCTGGCCAGGATCACGTCGGCGCTGACCCGGGGCACGGGAAGGCCGGCGGCGCAGCCCACGGCCTGGAACGGGTTGACCAGCACCCGGGCGCCGCCCCCCTGGATCAGCAGGGCGCTGTGGCCGAGATGGGTGATCGAGACGCCGCCGCCCTTCTGGGCCTCCGCCGGCAGCGGCATGGTGAGTGCGGTCGCCAGGGCCACACCCGCGCCCAGGCGCAGGACCGTGCTGGTGGTTCCGCGCAACGCATTTGCGGATCCGGTCAGCGCCGTCGCGGACCGGCTGGTGGGGTGAACCATGGAGTCGCGTCTGGCCCCACCGGGCCCGGGATGTGGCGCGAAACTAGCAGTGGGAGGCCTGGCGCAGGAAATTGGCCAGCAGCTGGTGACCGGCCTGGGTGAGCACGCTCTCCGGGTGGAACTGCACCCCCTGCAGGTGCCGGTGCTCCCGGTGCTGCAGGCCCATGATCGTGCCGTCCTCCAGCCAGGCGGTGATCTCCAGGCAGTCGGGCAACGTCTCCCGCTCGGCGATCAGGCTGTGGTAGCGGGTGGCGGTGAGGGGCTCGGGCAGGCCCTCGAACACCCCGGCGCCCCGGTGAAGCACCGGTGATGTCTTGCCGTGCATCAGCTCACCGGCCCGCACCACCCGCCCGCCGAACACCTGGGCCAGGCACTGGTGCCCCAGGCACACCCCCAGCACCGGCACGGTGGGTCCCAGGTCCCGCAGCACCTCCAGGCAGACCCCGGCCTGGTCCGGGTCGCCGGGGCCGGGGGAGATGAGGATCGCTGCCGGGTCGAGGGCCCGGATCTGCTCCAGGTCGAGGGCGTCGTTGCGCTCCACCCGCACCTCGGCGGCGAGGGGGTGGTCGGCGGCCAGTTCACCCAGGTACTGGACCAGGTTGAAGGTGAAGCTGTCGTAGTTGTCGAGGACCAGGAGCATGGGGACGGTCTAGGCGCCGAGGCGGATCAGCAGGGGGGGCACGAGCAGCAGCAGGGCGATCAGCAGCGACGAGAGGGCGGCGACGAGCACGGCGGCGGCGGCGCAATCCTTGGCGATGCGGGCCAGGGGGTGGAACTGGCGGCCGATGGCGAGATCCACCACCGCTTCGGTGGCGGTGTTGAGCAGCTCCAGCACCAGCACCGCCGCCACCGTCAGCACCAGCACCGCCAGGCGGTCGGCGGCCAGGCGCAGCCATAGCCCCAGGCCGAACACCACGGCCCCCGTGAACACATGGATACGGAAGTTGCGCTGGCTGGCGAAGCCGTAGGCCAGACCCTGGGCGGCATAGCGGAAGCTCGCCGGCAGGTCGCCCGCCACCTTCCATGCCCCTACCCGCAGGCGCCTGCCGCGCCGATGGACGTCGTTGGTCACGTCGCTGGTCACTTCGCGGAGGGCCGGCGGATGTTCCTCGGGAACGAGCATCGGCATCGCACCGCCTTTGGAGGGACAAGCGGCACCCTACCGCCGATGACCGCTGGGAACAGCCCCTGTCAGGAGGGGGACGCCGCCAGCAGGGCCGTCTGCCGGGCCAGCATCGCCTCCAGGCTGGCGTCATCGGGGTGATCCCAGCCCAGCAGGTGCAGCAGGCCGTGGCTCGCCAGGAACAGGAGCTCCTCCCTCAGGCCGTGGCCGGCCGCCTCGGCCTGTCGCCGGGCCGTGTCGAGGGAGATGACGATGTCGCCCAGCTCCAGCCACTCCGGCTCCGCCCCCGGTGGGGCCGGCGGCGCCTCCTCCTGGGCGGCGAAGGCCAGCACGTCGGTGGGGCCGCTGTGCTGGCGCCAGGCCTGGTTGAGCTCCGCGATCGTGGCGTCGCCGGTGAGTTCCAGCCCCAGGCTGTAGCCCTCGGCGCGCAGGGGGGCCGGCAGCTCCGGCTGCAACTGGGCCAGCCAGGCACCGAGGTGGGAGCACCACAGCGCCTCGGCCCCGGCGGGATCCGCCAGGGGCTCCGGGGACGGGGCGTCAGCGGCGACCCCGGACTCCAGGCTGAAGGCCAGGTCGATCTCCGGCGCCGCCTGTGGGGTGGTCATCCGGGCAGGCTGGGGCGACCCAGCCAGGCGATCAGCAGCAGGAACCCGCTCAGGCCCAGGGCGGTGAGACCGAAGTGCAGCAGGCTCTGGCGGCCCTTGCGCACCATGTTGCGCATGGCGAGCTTCACGAAGCTCGGGTTCTCGCCCCCGGCCTCGGCGGTGGGGGTGGGCTGGGGGCTGGGGCGCTCGGGCATGGGGGGCGCTGCGGTAAGGATCAGGCGGCCGCGTCCGCGGCGATCTCCACACCCTGGCGCAGCAGCGACTGGATGAAGGGATCGAGGTCCCCGTCCATCACCCCCTGCACGTCGGTGGTCTCCTGGGCGGTGCGCAGGTCCTTGACCATCTGGTAGGGGTGGAAGACGTAGTTGCGGATCTGGTTGCCCCAGGCCGCCTCCACGATGTCGCCGCGGATGTCGGCGATCTCGGCCGCCCGCTGCTCCTGGGCGATCACCAGCAGCTTGGCCATCAGCAGGGCCATCGCCTTCTCCTTGTTCTGGAGCTGGGAGCGCTCCTGGGTGCAGCGCACCGCCAGGCCCGTGGGGATGTGCAGGATCCGCACGGCCGTCTCCACCTTGTTGACGTTCTGGCCGCCGGCGCCACCCGAACGGGAGGTGGTGATCTCCAGGTCCTTCTCGGGGATGTCGAGCTTGACGTCCTCCTCGAGCTTGGGCATCACCTCCACCCCGGCGAAGCTGGTCTGGCGCTTGTCGTTGGCGTTGAAGGGCGAGATCCGCACCAGCCGGTGGGTGCCCTTCTCGTTGCGGAGGTAGCCGTAGGCGTAGCGGCCGTCGATCTCGATCGTGCAGCTCTTGATGCCCGCCTCCTCCCCTTCCGAGAGCTCGTCCACGGTCACCTTCATGCCGTGGTCCTCGGCCCAGCGGGTGTACATCCGCATCAGCATCAGGGCCCAGTCCTGGGCGTCGGTGCCGCCGGCACCGGCATTGATCGAGATCACCGCCCCCTCCTTGTCGTAGGGGCCGCTCAGCAGGCGCTCCAGCTCCCAGCGGTCGAGGGCCCCCTTGAGGCTCTGCAGGCCGCCGTTGGCTTCGCCGAGGAGCTCCTCATCGGGCTCCAGGTCGTACAGCTCCAGGGTGGCGCGGGCGTCGTCGATGGCCGCCTGCCACTGCAGCAGCTGCTCCAGCTGGGCCTTCACCTCATCGAGCTGGCGCATCTGCTTCTGGGCCTGCGGCTGGTCGTCCCAGAAGCCGGGCTGGGAGGCCAGCTGTTCCAGGTCCCGCTGGCGGGCTTTCAGGGCCGGTACGTCAAAGACAGTCCTGGGCATGGCCCAGGCGGTCGGTGAGCTCGGAGAGGTCGCGCTTGAAGTCGGTGAGATCCAGCAAGGGGAAGCGAATCCGGCGATGGCTCGACCCTATCAGCGCCCCGCATCCGCCTGCCCCGGGGGCTGGGGGGAGCGGGGCAGGCGGATCAGGGCGTCCGCGAGCAGCAGCAGCCGACTGGCCATCAGCAGCTGGGTGCGGTCGCCCTGGGGCGCCGGCGGCGACGCCGGCAGCGCCGCGCTCAGCAGGTCCCGGCAGCGGCCCAGGTCCGCCACCGCGTCAGGGGCGTCCCGTCCCTGCACCAGCGCCTGGATCCGGGCCCGGCCGCCGTCCAGCAGCCGCGGGACCAGCCCGGGAGGCACCCAGGCCGCCGGGCCCTCCTCCTGGAGCAGCAGGCCGAGATCCCGCGCCGCGCTCATCACCGTGCTGCCGTGCTGCAGCTGCGTCTGGGCCCGCAGCACCGCCTCGTCCGGCTGGCCGTGGATCAGCGTCCGTTCGGCCGCCAGCTGGGGCAAGCGGCGGCGCAGACCATTGCGGCGCTCCCGCAGGGCGGCGAACGCCTCCTCCGGCTCGGGACTGTCCGGCAGTCGCTCCAGCAAGCCGGCCAGATCGACCAGCCAGCCGTCACAGGAGGCCTGCCAGGCGCTGGAGGACCGCTGGCTGTAGATCTGCCGCGACACCAGCACCCCGACGATCACGCCCAGGATCGTCATCACCATCCGCCAGAACCCGTAGTGCCACCAGGCGTCGCCGTGGTTCATCAGGCTGCCCGCCACCATGTGCCCGCCCACCACGAAGCCGCTGGTCAGGCCGGCGGCGAAGCCGAACAGCCGCACCAGGGTCAGTCCCAGGAACACACCGAGGGCGCTCGACAGGCCACCCAGGACCCCCGCGGCGATCACCACGGCGAGCAGTCCCAGCAGGGTGCCGATGATCCGCTCGCGCCCGGCCAGCACGCCGCCGCCGAGGTCGGTCTCGAGAATGATCAGCACCCCCAGGGCCAGGAACAGGCCCTCCGGCAACGCCAGGTGGTTGCAGGCGGCCACCACCAGCGCCAGCACCGCCCCGTTGCGCACGATCACGGCCGATCGCCCCGGCGCCTTCATGGCGCTGGCGCCAGGTTCCGCAGCCGCAGCAGGGCCTCGTGGCAGGCTTCGGCGTCGATGGAGCGCAGCACGGCCGGCACCCGGACCATGGCGACGGCGTGGCGCAGCGCCTGCTCGAGCGCCTCATGCCGCTGCTGCATCTCCTCACTCGCCAGGCCGTGGACCTGGGGGCTGCGCAGCACGGCGGCGCGCACGGCGCAGTGGGCGGCGTAGGCGCTGATCAGTTCCTCCGCCCCGTCGTGGGAGGCTCCGGCGAGCAGGGCATCGATCCGGCCCAGCAGAGTCCGCTCGCTGTCCTCCAGGCGCTGCAGCGGTGAGCGGAACCAGAACAGGCGTTCGACGGCCATACCCAGCAGCAGCCCCAGCAGGTGCCAGCCGGTCCTGTCGACGACGTACCAGCCCCCCATCCGCTCATGGGCCGGAACCGCCAGGATCAGGACGGTCATGATCACCGCGTTCATCAGTGTGGCCGGACTCAGCCCCAGCCGGCGTCCCAGCAGCTGGATGAGCACGTAGCCGACCCCGATGGCCAGCCAGTTGTGCAGGGCCTGGGTGAGCAGCACCACTACGACGCCCCCGAACACGGTGCCCACGATCCGCGCCCAGGCCGCCTCCCGCGACGCCTCCGGTGTGGGCAGCAGGCTGCGGGCGGCGCCGTAGACCACATAGAAGCCGTCGATCGCGTTGACGTCCGGGCCGGCCGCCGCGTGGATGCCGGCCGCGAGGAAACCGGCGAACCCCACCTGCAGGGCGTTGCGGATCTGCTGGGGCGAAGGGGGACGGGGAAGCATCGAGCCGACGGACCATGCTCCGTCGGGAGATCAGGCCACAGGATGCCGGGCCTGCGGGGATCGGCAAAGCCGGATCTGGTGGGGCAAGGCCAAGCCCCTTAAGCTGCGCCACGACGACCCATGAGTGACCGGATGGAGATCCCCGGAGTCCCCCCAGAGCAATCCGGGCAGGACGCCTTGGAGGTGAAGCCCCCCGCCAAGGTGGAGATCTACACCTACCGCTTCTCCCCTGACTGCATCCGGGCCAAGGGTCTGCTGGACCGGCTTGGGGTCACCTACAACGAATTCATCATCGACGACGACGAGATCAACAAGGAGGTGATGATGAAGCGCTCCGGTGGCCGCACCAGCGTTCCCCAGATCTTCATCGACGGCATCGCCATCGGTGGCTATGGCGAGCTCGCCAAGCTCAACACAGGCGGTGAGCTTGCCCCCATCCTGCGTCTGTCCGCGTGAGCCGCGATCAGGACGCCCAGCTGTTCGTGGTCGATCCGATCACGCGCCTGCGGCCGGCCAAGGATTCCAGCGTGGCCCTGATGCAGGCGGCCCAGCGGGCCGGCCTGGCGGTGTGGGTCTGCACCCAGGCCGATCTCTCCAGCGCCGCTGCGGACGACGGCCGTCACCGGCCCCGGGCCTGGGCCCAGCCGGTGCGGCTGGCCGAGATGGCCTCCACCGCGGAGGGCTGGACCGTGCCCGATCCCTGGGTCGAGGCCGACGAGCCCCGTGAGATGCCCCTGGATCACTTCCGCTGGATCTGGATGCGCAAGGATCCGCCCGTCGACGAGGCCTACCTCTACGCCACCCAGTTACTGGAGCTGGCCGAGCCCTTCGGGGTGCGGGTGCTCAACCGCCCGGCGGCCCTGCGGTCCTGGAACGAGAAGCTGGGTGCGCTGCGCTTCAGCCATCTGATGGCGCCGTCGCTGGTGAGCGCCCGGGTGGAGCAGCTGGCCGCCTTCGCCGTCGGGCACGAGGAGGTGGTGCTCAAGCCCCTGGCGGGCCGGGCCGGCCAGGGGGTGGTGCGGACCGCGGCGGCGGCCCCGGGCCTGCGGTCCCTGCTGGAGCTGGTCACCCTCCAGGAGACGCTGCCCGTGATGGTCCAGGCCTTTCTGCCCGCGGTCACCGCCGGCGACAAGCGGATCCTGCTGGTGGACGGGGAGCCCCTTGGCGCCGTCAACCGGTTGCCGAAGGCGGGGGAGTTCCGCAGCAACCTGGCCCTGGGGGGTGCCCCCGTCGCCGCCGATCTGACCGACGCCGAGCGGCACATCTGCGCCGAGCTGGCGCCCGTGCTGCGGGCCGAGGGGCTGTTCTTCGTCGGCATCGACGTCATCGACGGCCGGCTCAGCGAGATCAACGTCACCAGCCCCACCGGGGTGCGGGAGGTGGAGTGGCTGGGCCGCCGGCCCCTGGCCGATCAGGTGATCGCACGCCTGCTGGCCGGCTGAGGGCGGCCCGGCTCAGTCGAAGCCGGCCGCCACCGGCAGGTTGAGCTGCTGCTGCAGCACCCCGAGCTTGAGCGCCACCTCCTGCAGCTCCCGCTCGGGGTGGGAGCCCCGCACCAGCCCCGCCCCGGCGGTCAGCTCCAGCCGCCGGCCCCGCAGGGTGCCGCTGCGGATCGCCACCCGCAGATCCGTGTCGCCTTCGGTGTCGATCCAGCCGATCGGGGCGGCGTAGTGCCCCCGCTCGAACGGCTCCAGGCTGCGCAGCCAGGCCATCGCCTCGCGCCGGGGCAGGCCCGCCACCGCCGGGGTGGGGTGGAGGGCTTCGGCCAGGCTGAGCGGGGCCTGGCCCCGCAGCGACGCCGTGATCGGGGTGTGGAGGTGCACCAGGGAGCCGTGGCGGGCCAGCCGCGGCCGCCGTGGCCGCCGCGGATCGAGGCCCGCCTTCTGCAGCACGGCGGTGATCGTCTCCACCACCAGCTCATGCTCGTGGCGGTCCTTGCGCGACTGGAGCAGAAGATCGGCCGGCTCCCCCTGGGGCGCAGTGCCGGCCAGGGCATCGCTGCGCAGCTGGCCCTGGCGCAGGGTGAGCAGCCGTTCCGGCGAGGCCCCCACCAGCGCTTCCCGCTCCGAGCGCTGCCAGAGGAAGCGGCAGCTGCCGGGCTGGCTGCGGCGCAGGTGCGAGAGCAGGCTGAGGGGATCGAGGGGACCATCGAGCAACAGGTGCTGGCGCACCGCCAGCACCAGCTTCTGCAGCTCGCCCCGCTCCACCAGCTCCAGGGCCCGATCGAGGGCGGAGCGGTAGCCCGCGTGCCAGGGGGAGCCATGGGCGATGCCCACCGGGGTGCCCCGGCCCGCCACGGAAGGGCCGTGCCCGGCCAGGGCTTCAAGCCGCTGGCGGGTGTCCCAGAGTTCCTCGGCCACGCTGCGGGCCGTGACGTCGCCCCCGAGGCTGCGCTGCAGCCGCAGCCAGCAGTGGCGGCCCTGGCGGCTCAGCTGCCAGGTGGGCAGGACCGCCTGCACCCCCGCCGCCCCGGTGCCGGGGTGCAGCGGGCTCTCGAAGAAGGCGAAGGCCAGCAGCACCCGGGGCCGGGCCAGGGCCGGGCAGGGGGCCGGTTCGGCGGCCAGGCGGCTGAGGCTGAGGCTGCTGAAGCGCTGAGCCAGCTCAAAGCGCCGCGGACCGCTCAGCTCCAGGCTGTTGCACTGGCCGGCGGCGGCGATGCTGAGCCCCGGCGCACCGTCCCAGAGGAAGCGGAAGTCGTTGCCGCTGCCCAGGTGGGTCAGGGCCACGAGGGGGTCAAGGGCGGCCATGGGCAGGGCCAGGCTGAGCACTCCCTCCTCCTCCAGACGCCGGCTGGCGGCGGTGGCTGCCGAGAGCAGCGCGGAGAAGCTGGCAGGGGCCTGCACCAAGGGGCCGCGGGACCGGGGCGGAAGGCTGCTCAAATGTATGGGCCTTTCCCCGCCCAACGCCCGCGGCCCCCATGTCTGAGCCACAGGTCGTCGCAAGCCGTTACGCCGCGGAGGGTGGGGCCGCCTCTGGGGCCTCTTCCCGCGGCCGCCTCTGGCGGGCGGCGGTGAAGTGGCCCATGTACGCCGTGGCGGTGATGCCGGTGCTGCTGGCTGCCGGTTGGCGGCTGGGCCAGGGTCTGGGCCTGCGGCCCGGGCAGCTGCTGCTGTTCCTGCTGGCCGCCGTGCTGCTGCTGGCCTGGGAGAACCTCGCCAACGACGTCTTCGACGCCGACACGGGCGTGGATACCCACGGCAAGCCCCATTCGGTGGTCAACCTCACCGGCCGGCGGGACCGGGTGCTCGCTCTGGCCAATGGCTGTCTGGTGGTGGGGCTGGCCCTGATGGCCCTGGTGGCCCTGCGCAGCAGCGCCGTGGTGCTGCTGCTGGTGCTGGTCTGCTGCGGCCTGGGCTACCTCTATCAGGGGCCCCCGTTCCGCCTCGGCTACCGGGGCCTGGGGGAACCCCTCTGCTGGCTGGCCTTCGGCCCCTGTGCCACCGCCGCCGCCCTGCTGGCCCTGGCCCCGGCCGGGGAGGGGGCGGGCGGGGTGCCCTGGGGGGCCGCCCTGCTGCTGGGCAGCGGACCGGCCCTGGCCACCACCCTGGTGCTGTTCTGTTCCCATTTCCACCAGGTGGAGGAGGACGCCGCCCACGGCAAGCACTCGCCGGTGGTGCGTCTCGGCACCCGGCGCGCCGCCGGCCTGGTGCCCTGGTTCGTGGCCGCGGCCCTGGCGCTGCAGTGGGCGCCGGTGCTGCTGGGCTGGTGGCCGCTCACGGCCCTGCTGGGGGCGATCGGGCTGCCGCCGGCCCGCGCCCTGATCCGGCTCCTCGGCGAGGAGCACCACCGGCCGGAGCGCATCGTCGGCAGCAAGTTCCTGGCCCTGCGCTTCCAGGCCTTCAACGGCCTCGGGCTGGCCTGCGGCCTGGCCCTCGGCCACTGGCTGACGGCGCTGGCGGGCCGGTGAGCGCGGGGGCGGCCGTGGGGGAGGGGCCGCAGGGACCCCTGGAGCTGCGGGTGAGGCCCTTCACCTTCCGGCTGCCCCGGCCGCTGCAGACGGCCGCGGGCGCGGTGGCGGCGAAGCGGGGCTGGCTGCTGCGGCTGCAGGCCCAAGACGGTGGCCCCGATGGCGGCCTGGGCTGGGGCGAGGCGGCCCCGCTCGATCCGGGGGAAACCGCCGCCGTGGCCGCCGCCCTGGAGGGCCTCGGCCCCGATCTGGAGCGGAACGACCTGGAGCAGCGCCTGCCCGCCCTGCCGCCCAGCCTGGCCTTCGCCCTGGGGGGCGCCCTGGCCGAGATCGACGGGGAGGTGGGAGCGGCCGCCGGTGGCTGGCTGGCCGCTCCCCCATTGGCCTGGCTGCTCCCCGCCGGCGAGACGATGCTCGACGGCCTGGAGCGGGGGCTCGCTGCCGCCGCAGGCCCCCCCACGGTCAAGTGGAAGGTGGCCGCGGAGGCCGATGGCCTGGAGCGGCGCCTGCTGGAGCGGCTGCTGGAGCGCCTGCCGGCCCACGGTCGCCTGCGGCTTGACGCCAACGGGGGCTGGGACCGGGCCACCGCTGCCGCCTGGGCCGAACGGCTGGGGCAGGAGCCGCGACTGCAGTGGCTGGAGCAGCCCCTCGCCGCCGACGACCAGGAGGGCCTCGACGCGCTGGCCCTGCGGATTCCGGTGGCCCTGGATGAATCCCTGCGGCAGCGGCCCGAGTTGCGGCAGAGCTGGGCGGGCTGGCAGGTGCGGCGTCCGTCCCAGGACGGGGATCCCCGGCCCCTGCTGGCCCTGTTGGGCCGGGGGGCGCCCCGGCTGATGGTGAGCACCGGCTTCGAGACCGGCATCGGCGCCCGCTGGACGGCCCACCTGGCGGCCCTGCAGTGGCGGGGCCCGACGCCGGTGGCCCCCGGCCTGGCGCCGGACTGGACCCCCAGCGGCCCCCTGTTCGATCCGGACCCGGAGCGGGTCTGGGCGGCGGCGGCCTGAGCCGGGGCCGGCGCCCCTCACCAGCCCTAGCGTGCCCCCACAGCGCCGCCTGCCCGTGGCGCTCCACCGAGACCCCGCGTGGCTGATCCCCCCT
The DNA here is from genome assembly GCA_943367705.1 of Synechococcus sp. UW140. GTDB lineage: Bacteria > Cyanobacteriota > Cyanobacteriia > PCC-6307 > Cyanobiaceae > Cyanobium. The sequence continues at coordinate 72,885 of CALRJV020000001.1, read as the reverse complement.
GGGCGCCCCTGCTGCTCGATGCCGCCCGGGCCGACCCCGAGGCGGCGGCGGCCCGCCTGGAGCAGGCCTGGGGGCGGCAGCGGCTGGTGGCCCTGGCGGGGCCGGGGCAGCAGGGGGAGCTGGCCGCGGCCCTGGGTGCTCCGGGGGAGCTGGCCGACCTGGCACGGTTCGGGGCCGCCGTGGTGGTGGGCAGCGGCGGCAGCAGCGGCGGGCGCCACTGGTGCCTGCAGCCCCTGGCCCACCTGCAGGCCTCCGCCGACGCCACCGCCGCCTGGCTGGAGGGCCTGGGCCTGGAGCCGGCGGCCTGCCTCCATCTCGACCCCCTGCCCCTGCACCATGTCAGCGGTCTGCTGCCGCTGGTGCGGGCCCGCCGCTGGGGCGGGGAGCTGGGCTGGCTGGCTCCGTCGCTGCTGCGCCGGCCGGAGCTCCTGCCGGAAGCCTGTCCCCTGCCCCGGGGGCGGCCCGTGCTGCTCTCGCTGGTGCCCACCCAGCTGGCCCGGCTGCTGGCCAGCCCCGAGGCCACGGCCTGGCTGGCCGGCTGTGCCCTGATCTGGGTCGGCGGGGCCGCCCTGCCGGCGCCGCTGACGGCCGCCGCCCGCCGCGCCGGCCTGCCCCTGGCCCCCTGCTACGGCGCCACCGAGACCGCTGCCATGGTGTGCGCCCTGCCGCCGCAGCGCTTCCTGGCCGGCGTTCCGGGCTGCGGTGGTCCGCTGGCGGACGTGGCCCTGCGCCTCGATGGCGCCAGCGGAGCCGTGGAGGTGCGCTGCGGGCGCCTCAGCCCCGGCCGGCTGGTGGCGGGCCGGCTGCAGCCCCTGCCGCTGCAGCCGGACGGCTGGTGGCGCAGCGGTGACGGCGGCCGGATCGGGCCCGAGGGGCTGGAGCTGCTCGGCCGCCTCGATGGGGCCCTGCACAGCGGCGGGGAGACGGTGTTCCCGGAGCGGCTGGAGGAACGGCTGCAGGAGCAGGCGGCCCAGCGGGGGGCGTTTCTGGCGGCGGTGCTGCTGCTGGCCCGGCCCGATCCGGAGTGGGGTGAACGGCTGGTGGCCCTGGTGCGGCCGGGAGGGGAGGGGGAAGGGGCCGAGCTGCTGGGACGGCTGCAGGCCATCACGGCTTCCTGGCCCCCGGCCGAGCGGCCCCGGAGCTGGCACCTCTGCCCCTCGCTGGCGCCGACCGCCGCGGGCAAATGGGAGCGGGGACGTTGGCAGCGGTGGCTGGACTCGCTAGAAGCCATCTGAACCGCCCCTGCCGCGATGACCGAAAGTCAACAGGTCGAGACCAGCAACAAGAAGCTGGCGGCAGGGCTGCTGGCCATCTTCCTGGGGTCGCTGGGCATTCACAAGTTCGTCCTTGGCTACACCAAAGCCGGGCTGATCATGCTGCTGGTGACGGTGCTCACCTGCGGCTTCGGTGCTTCGGTGATGGGGATCATCGGGGTGATCGAAGGCGTCATCTATCTCACCAAGTCCACCGACGAGTTCCAGGCCCAGTACATCGACGCCACCCGGGAGTGGTTCTGATGCCCCTGCTCCGGCCGGCTGGGGCAAAGCCGCGTCGGCTGGTCCTCGTCCTGGTGGCAGGAGGCGGGTTGGTGAGTTTTCTGGCCCTGGCGGCCACGCCCCACGATGGCCTGCACCCCCTGGCCCTGATGGCGGCGCTGCTGCCGCTCCAGCTGGCCGCCCTGGCCTGGGCCGGGATGCACCGCCGCTAGGGGCCCGTCCGGCTGGCCTCCAGCCATTCCACGATCCAGTCCGGCAGGGCCGTCCGCTGGCGGCTGGCCGCGTCGATGGCCCTGTGCCGGGTGAGCCCCGTGGCCGCCTCCTGGCTGTTGTGGAGGAAGCGGTAGCGAATCTCGAAGCTGCCGCCGTCGAGCTGCAGGGGCCGCAGCTCGATCGCCAGGGGATCGCCGCAGGCCAGGGGCCGCCGGTAGTCGGCGCTGACGTGCACGATCGGCAGGGCCACGGCCGGTGTCCGGCCCGGCCCGGGGAAGATCTCGCCGGCCACCACGCCGAACCGTTCCAGGCTCTCCTCGTAGGCCACATGGCACCAGCGCAGCAGCTGGTGGAAGTGCATCACCCCGGCGGCATCGGTGTCACCGAAGCGCACCGTGCGGCAGAGCAGCAGCCAGTCCGCCGGGTCGGATGGGGGCAAGGCAACCTCCGTGGCGCCGCCGGGACGCTCCTCATCCCATGCTGGCGCCCCGTCATGCCGCCGTCGATACGAAACCGTTGCTGGCCTCGCAGAACCTCCCTAGGTTCCGCCCAGTACGAACCCTTCCCCTTGGCCGCCGCGATCGCCTACGAGCCGCCCAGCATCTCCAAGGCCTGGGCCGCCTTCCTGGCCCACATCCCCACCATTCTGCTGATCTGGGTGGTGACGATCGTCATCGCCGTCGTCGGTGTCGTGGCCTCTCTGGCCCTCACCGCCCTGGGGGTGGGCCTCTCCAGCGGCGCCGCCGGTGCGGAGGCCGGGGCCAGCCTGGCGGCGGTGCTCGGCAACCTGGTCCAGCTGCCCTTCACGATCCTCTCCAACCTGGTGGGGGTGCTGTTCGTCGCCGTCCCGGCGATGTACTACGCCAGCGGCGAGATCATCGACACCGAAGCCGCCCTGCGGGTCCTGCTGCATCGGCCGGTCCGCTATCTCCTGGCCGGGGCGCTGTTCACCGCGGTGGCCGTCGTCGGTTTCGTTCTCTGCATCCTGCCGGGCATCGCCGTCACCCTGGTGATGCCGATCTACGTCAACAAGGTGTTCCTCACCGACAGTCCCATCCTCGACGCCTTCTCCTCGTCGTTCCAGGCCGTCTACGGATCGCCGCAGGGGCGGACCTTCGCCGGTATCGAACTGCTGGCCTGGCTGCTGGTGCTGGTGGTGTCGATCTTCACCTGCGGCCTGGCTTCGCTGGTGGCGGTGCCGGTGGCCACCTTCTACATCCAGAACGCCGCCTATCACCGCGGCGTGCTCAGCTGAGCGGGCAGGGCCGGGTGATGGTCCCGCAGCTGCTGACGAAGGTGGTGGCATCGACGTAATGCCGGGGGGTCCGCATCAGCAGCTGCCAGGCGTCGCGGGCGCCCAGGAGATTGAAGCGCTCGGGATAGTGCTCCAGCAGCAGGGCCCGCACCCGGGGGTAGTACGCCGGATTCATCCCCGGAAAGATGTGGTGTTCGGTGTGGTAGGAGAAGTTGAGGTGGAGTGTATCGATGATGGCTGGCATCTTCAGTGAGATGCTGTTGATCAGCGGATCGTTTGTTTCGGTGAGCTGGCAGCCCATGTGATTGGTGTAGATGTACGCAATCACGACGCTGTAGCCGATCCAGATCGGCAGGAAGTAGCCGAGAAGCAGCGGCACCGGCCGCAGGCCGATGAAGCCAATGATCGCCAGGTGGACCAGCACCACGGCGGCCAGCTCAAGCGCGATCCGGCGCCGCTCCCGGCGACTCACCTGGAAGGAGACCACCGGGTAGCGGGTGGAGCCGTTGTTGAACAGCAGCACCGAGCTCAGGTTGCGGAAGGCGTGCACACCCCAGGCCGAGGTCATCCCCACCCACAGCCAGAAGGGGTGAACCTCCAGCGAGGGCACGAACAGGTTCTGGATCCATTTGCCCCAGCTGGGCGCTTGCTGAAGGGTGTAGTTGCGATCCGGATCCTGGGCTGAGTTCGTCTTGCCGTGATGCTCCCTGTTGTGGACGGCTTTCCACAGCGTGGGGGGCATCCACAGCAGCGCCAGGCCCAGCAGCTGAACGGCCTGACGCAGCTGGGGCTGGCCGATCGCCTTGCTGTGCATCAGGTCGTGGGTGGCGAAGAGCAGCACCACCACGGCGTTGCCCATCACCAGGGCGAAGGGCAGAAAGATCAGCAGGCCCTGCCATTGGCTGGCATCGAGCTGGCGGGCCATGGCCCAGCCCAGCAGCAGGATCGCCCCGTTCAGGCCCAGAACGATGGGAGTGGCCCGATCGGGCGTGAAGGCCTCGTCCGGCAACAGGGGACGGAGCGCTCTGGCGTAGTCGGGCTGGGCAATCAGGTTCTGGGGATCAACGGGGGCGACGGTGCCGGACGGGTGAGGCAAGCAGTTCCTTGGGCGGCCCGGAGAGCAAGGAGGGAGGGCCGTTCGGGATGCACGCTAGGGGTCGGCGTGGCTCAGCTGAGCGGGAAGGCCTGCAGACCGATGCCATAGGTCAGCCCCATCCGGCCGGCCCAGTAGAGCAGCAGCAGCACGCCCATGGCCGCCAGGTGCCAGCCCCGCAGCACCCGGGGCACCAGCCGCCCGGTGCGCAGGGCCTGCATCGACCAGATCACCAGGCCCGCCGCGACCACGGGCCCGAAGGCGTGCAGGGCCACGGCGTCATCGAAGCGGCCCACCAGGCTCGCCGCCGTGGCCCGGGTCAGGTAGCAGGTGGGGCAGGGGATGCCGGTGAGGGCCCGCAACGGGCAGCTGAAGCCGGGCAGGCCCGGATGCAGCCCCTTGAGCACCAGAAAGCCGGTGGCCCCCAGGGGCAGAAGGGGGCCGCAGCGTGCCAGCCGGCGGATCCAGCGCCGGCCGGCCGACCTCACCGATCCACCGATCCCATGATCACGTCGATCGAACCGAGGATGGCCATGATGTCGGCCACCTTGGCCCCCTTGAGGATGTGGGGCAGGATCTGGAGGTTGTTGAAATCGGCGGCGCGGATCTTCCAGCGCCAGGGGGTGACATCGTTGTTGCCCATGATGAACACGCCCAGTTCACCCTTGCCCGATTCCACCCGGCAGTAGAGCTCGCCATCGGGGATCTTGAAGGTGGGAGCCACCTTCTTGGCGACGTACTGGTAGTCGAAGCCGTACCACTCGCTCTTCTTGCCTTCGGCCATCCGCTGGGCCTCGAGATTCTCGGTGGGGCCGCCGGGAATCATGGCGATGGCCTGGCGCAGGATCTTCAGCGACTGGCGCATCTCCTCGATCCGCACCCGGTAGCGGGCGTAGCAGTCGCCCTCCTTCTCCCAGGCCACCGACCATTCAAAGTCGTCGTAGCACTCGTAGTGATCCACCTTGCGCAGATCCCAGGGCACCCCCGAGGCCCGCAGCATCGGACCGGAGAGACTCCAGTTGATCGCCTGCTCCCTGCCGATCACCCCGAGCCCTTCGATCCGCTTGCGGAAAATGGGGTTGTTGGTGATCAGTTTCTCGTATTCATCGATCTTGGGACCGAACCAGTCGCAGAAGTCGGCGCACTTCTCCAGCCAGCCGTAGGGCAGGTCGACGGCCACGCCGCCGATGCGGAAATAGTTGTTGTTGATCAGCCGCTGACCGGTGGCTGCTTCCCAGAGGTCGTAGATCATCTCCCGCTCCCGGAAGATGTAGAAGAAGGGTGTCTGGGCGCCCACGTCGGCGAGGAACGGGCCAAGCCAGAGCAGGTGGTTGGCGATGCGGTTGAGCTCCAGCATCAGCACCCGGATGTAGCTGGCGCGCTTGGGCACCGACACGTCGGCCAGCTTCTCCGGGGCATTGACCGTGATCGCCTCGTTGAACATGCCCGCCGCGTAGTCCCAGCGGCTCACATAGGGCACGAACATCACGTTGGTGCGGTTCTCGGCGATCTTCTCCATGCCGCGATGGAGGTAGCCGATCACCGGCTCGCAGTCGATCACGTCCTCGCCGTCGAGGGTCACCACCAGCCGCAGCACCCCGTGCATCGACGGGTGGTGGGGGCCGAAATTGACCACCATCGGCTCGGTGCGGGTCTCGAGCTGGGTCATGCCCTTCGCAAGGAACGGAGTGCCGGGATCTTAGGAAGGTGAGATGGCCGTTTCGTTCGCCCATCTCCCGGTTCTGGCCGATTCGGTGCTTGAGGCCTTCTCCGGGTTGCCTGGACAACCAGCCGGCGCCCTCGACGGGGCTGCCGATGCCGGGCAGGCGCTGCTGCTGGACTGCACCCTCGGCGGCGGCGGCCACAGTGCCCTGCTGCTGGCGGCCCACCCCGCTCTGCGCCTGATCGGCCTCGACCGGGACCCCGCCGCCCGCGCCGCGGCCGCCGAGCGCCTGGCCCCCTTCGGCGATCGGGCCGTGATCCAGGCCGCCAACTTCGCCGACTTCACCCCGCCCGCCCCCCTGGTGGGGGTGCTGGCCGACCTCGGGGTCAGCAGTCCCCAGCTCGACGAGCCCACCCGGGGCTTCAGCTTCCGCGCCCCCGGCCCCCTGGACATGCGCATGGATCCTGCCGCCGGTGAGACCGCCGCCGAGCTGATTGACCGGCTGGAGGAGTCGGCCCTGGCGGACCTGATCCACGGCTATGGCGAGGAGCGGCTGTCACGCCGCATCGCCCGGCGCCTGGTGGCCGAACGCCCCTGGGCCGGCAGCGGCCGCACCACCGCCGATCTGGCCTATGCCGTGGCCGGCTGCTTCCCCCCCAAGGCGCGCCACGGCCGGATCCACCCCGCCACCCGCACCTTCCAGGCCCTGCGGATCGCGGTCAACGACGAACTGGGCGCCCTCGACCGGCTGCTGGAGCGGGCCCCCGACTGGCTGGTGCCCGGCGGGCTGCTGGCGGTGATCAGCTTCCACTCCCTCGAGGACCGGCGTGTCAAGACCGCCTTCCTCAGTGATCCGCGCCTGGAGCGGCTCACCCGCAAGCCGCTGGTGGCCAGCGAGGAGGAGGAGCTGGCCAACCCCCGCAGCCGCTCCGCCAAGCTGCGGGTGGCCCGCCGTCTGGCCTGACCCCGCCGCCATGTCCCCGGCCCACCTGCCCAGCCTCGACCGCGCCGATCTGCTCTGGTGGATCGCCCTGCTGATCCAGTCCCTGGCGATTCCAGGCACCGTGCTGCCGGTGGCGCCTGGCCTGACCCTGCTGCCCCTGGGTGCCCTGCTCTGGTGCTGGGCCGTCGGCTGGGCCGCTGGCTGGCCGGCCCTGGCGCTGGCGGTGGTGCTGCTGCTCCTGGGCTGGGGGGCCGAGGCCCTGGGGCTGCTGCTCGGCCCGGCCCGGCTGCAGGCCACCCGCTGGAGCTACGTCGGTGCCGGCGTGGGTCTGGTGGTGGGTCTGCTGGGGCTGCTGCCGGCCCTGCCGGTGGGCGGGCCCCTGCTGGGTGCCCTGGTGGGGCCGCTGCTGGGCGCCAGCCTGGGGGAGCTGATCACCGCCCCGCCGTCTCTCGGCCCGCCCGGCCTGGGCCGGCTGCGACGCTCCCTGCTGGTGGGCCTGGCGGTGGTGGCCGGGATGCTCGTCAGTCGGCTGGCCCAGCTGCTGCTGGCCCTGGTGGGGGTGCTGGGCTTCGTGCTGCTGACGGTGGGCCCCTTCGCCCCCGGGCCTGCCGTCTGAGAAGGCGGCCGCCACCCCAGCGCCTTCAGCGCCCGGGCAGGGGCGGCAGGGGATCGGGGCCACCGCCGGCCAGCACCAGCTGCCGATAGGCCGCCGTGGCGATGCAGACCACAAGAGGCCAGGCCACGAAGCCGCCCACCAGGCAGGCCAGCAGGCCCAGGAGCACCAGCAGACCCTCGATCAGGGTGAGCAGCAGCACCATCAGCCAGCTGGGGTCCACCAGGGCCCGGCCGCGCTGGATGGCGGTGCGGGAGCCGGCGCGCTCGAACAGCACGATCTGGGTGAGAAAGCTCTGGTTGATCACCAGGTAGATCACCCCCAGCAGCAGCACCCCCAGGAGCAGGGCGAAGACCACCGCCAGGCTCAGCCCCAGCACCTCCACCAAAGTGCGGCTGAAGGGCACGAGCTGGTCGGCGTAGAAGCTGAGCAGGGCCAGGGGGCCGCCCACCAGCAGCAGCAGGCCGATCAGGGGCACGGCCACCACCGCCGCCAGCAGCAACCAGGCCCGCAGCAGCCGGCCGAACACCTCCCCGTCCCAGCGCATCAGCTGCCCCAGGGAGGGGTGGCCGCCCTGCAGGGCGCTGCCGGCGCCGCGCACCAGCCCGATGGCGCACCAGAGGTTCAGCAGCAGGTTCGCCGTCAGCCCGATCAGGTACAGCACCCAGTCGAGGGGGTCGCTGGAGGCCACGCCGCCGTTGCTGATGCGGCTCTGCAGGGGCTGGATCAGGAACTGGAGGGCCACCACCACCAGCGGGAAGCCCACGAAGGGCCCCGGGCTGCGGCTGAAGGCCCGCCAGCCCTCCTGGAGCGCATCACCGAAGTTGAGCCGGGGCCCCTGTCGACCGCCGGGTGTGCTCATCCATGCCAGGCCATCGACCCGAAAGCTAGACAGGCACTCGCAGCTCCGCCACCGCCTCCGTCACCGCCGCCACGGCGACGTCGATGTCCGCCGCCGTGGTGCCCCGGCCCAGGCCGAAGCGGATCGCGGCGCCGGCGGCGCGGCGGTCGAGGCCGAGGGCGGCCAGCACGTGGGAGGGGCTCCCCTGGCTGCAGGCCGACCCGCTGCTCACCGCCAGAACCCGGCGCAGCTGGCGGTGCAGGCGGGTGCCGTCCACGCCCTCGACGCTGGCATTGAGGCTGTGGGGCAGGCACTGGCGCGGGTGGCCGTTGCGGCGCACCCCGCCCAGGGCCACCAGCCCCTCCCACAGCCGGTCCCGCAGGGCCCCGAGCCTTGCGGCCCGTTCCTCGCGGTCGGCCAGGGCACCCGCGACGGCGGCGCCAAGGCCCACGATCAGGGGCACCGGCAGGGTGCCGCCCCGCAGCCCGCCCTCCTGGCCGCCGCCGAGCTGCTGGGGGGCCAGGGGCACCCCCGGGCGCCGCAGCAGGGCGCCGATGCCTTTGGGGCCGTAGAGCTTGTGGCCGCTGAGGCTGAGCAGGTCGATGCCGAGGTCGGCCATGGCGAGGGGGATGTGGCCCACCGCCTGGGCGGCGTCGCAGTGGAACAGCACGCCCCGCTCGCGGCAGAGGGCGCCGATGGCGGCCAGGGGCTGCAGCACGCCGATCTCATTGTTCGCCGCCATCACCGAGAGCAGCAGGGTGTCGGTCCCCAGGGCCGTCGCCAGACGGTCGGTGTCCACCAGGCCATCCGCCGCCACCGGCAGCACGGTGAGGGGAAACCCATGGCGCTCCAGCCAGGCCAGCGGCTCCAGCACGGCCCGGTGCTCCGTGGCCAGGGTCACCAGCCGGCGGCGGGGTTCCCCCCGTTCCAGGGCCGCCTCGGCCACCCCGCGCAAGGCCAGGTTGTTGGCTTCGGTGGCGCCGCTGGTGAAGATCACCGCTTCGTCGGCCACGCCCAGCGCCCCGGCCACCCGGCGGCGGGCGATGTCCACCGCCGCGCCCGCCTCCAGGGACGGCCGGTGCAGGCGGCTGGAGGGGTTGGCGGCGTTCGCCGTCCACCAGGGCGCCATGGCCGCCACCACCGCCGGATCGCACGGGGTGCTCGCCTGGTGGTCGAGGTACGTCAGCATGGGGCCATGCTGATCCGTCCCCGCCCCTGTGGTGCCCGCGCCCTCCGTCCGGGGGCCGCGCTTGTCGCGGCGGCCCTGGCGGTGTTCCCCATCGTGCTGGCCTGGTCCCTGGCCCTGCCCCGCCCGGCGGCCGCCCAGGGCGAGTCCCGCAGCAACGAGGAGAGCCGGCCCAAGGGCTTCAAGGTGCTGCAGGACCGGGTCACCCACCGGGGCCGGGAAGTGGTGGGCATCTACGGCCTGGTGGCCGAGCCCGCCCAGCCTGGGATGTGGCGCGTGCAGGTCTGGGAGGAGCTCGACGACCGGGTGACCGTCGCCACCGACAAGATCGGCTGCAGCGTCACGGCCCCCCTGCGGATCACCGGCAGCTCCCGGAGGCTGATCATCCGCGAGCTCAATCCGGGCGGGGTGATCACCCCGGCCAACCGCCTCGATCATCTGATGTGGTGGGCCGTCTGCTTCCCGGAGCAGGCCGGCAAGGACCCCGCCGGCCTCGGTCCGGTGGCCCGCCAGCTGGGCTACAGCGGCCTCCTGCCCGAACGGGAACAGGTGGTGCTCGGTCCCGGTCGATAGATTTGCGCGATGAGCCAGGAATCCTTCGCCGTCGCCGGCCCCACCCCCGAGCCGTCCGGGCCGCCGGAGGGTGCCGAAGCCGCCGTCAGCACCCCGGTGCGGCTGCTGCTGGTCGATGACGAACCCGGACTGCGCACGGCGGTCAAGGCCTACCTGGAGGACGAGGGGTTCGCCGTCACCACCGCCAATGACGGCGAGGAGGGCTGGACGGCGGCCCAGGCCCAGATGCCCGACGTCGTCATCACCGACGTGATGATGCCCCGCTGCGACGGCTACGGCCTGCTGAAGCGTCTGCGGGCCGACGAGCGGCTTGGCGGTACGCCGGTGATCTTCCTCACCGCCAAGGGCATGACGGCCGATCGCATCGCCGGTTTCCAGGCCGGGGCCGACGACTACATCCCCAAGCCGTTCGATCCGGACGAACTGGTGGCCCGGGTGCGCAACGTGGTGCGGCGCCAGGAGCGGCTGCTGGCCGAGGCGGCTCGCTTCGCCGATGCCGACATCGGCGCCATGGCCCGCCAGATCACCGAGATCCGCTCGATGCTGGGGGGCGGCGGTGGCTCCGGCACCGGCGGCGGCGGCAGCACCCGCAAGCCCGTCTCCGATGTCAAGCTCGACTTCACCCCCCGCGAGGCGAGCGTGCTGCAGCTGGTGGCCGAGGGGATGATGAACAAGGAGATCGCCCGCCGTCTGGAGACGTCGATCCGCAACGTCGAGAAGTACGTCAGCCGGCTGTTCATCAAGACCGGCACCGCCAGCCGCACCGAACTGGTGCGCTTCGCCCTGGAGCATGGGCTGGTGGATTGATGCCGCCCCGTCCCCACTCCTGAGCCTGCCGCCGGGCTGGCTGCCCTCCCGCCCCAACGGCGGCTGGGCCTACCGCGACCGCGTCCCCGCCGCCGGGGCCGGCCTGGGGGTGGTGACCTTCTATGCCGGGCGCTACGGCCACTCCAGCGCGGCGGCCTGGGAACGGCGTCTGGAGGCCGGCGAGATCAGCCGCAACGGGGTGCCACTGCAGGCAGGCGCGGTCCTCGCCGGCGGGGATCGGCTCGTCTGGCAGCGTCCCCCCTGGCCGGAGCCCGCCGTCCCGGCCCACTGGGGCGTGATCCACGACGACGGCGATCTGCTGGTGATCGACAAGCCCAGCGGCCTGCCCGTGCTGCCGGCGGGCGGCTTCCTGGAGCACACCGTCCTGCGGCTGCTGGAGCGCCGCCATGGCGGCGACTCCGCCGGCGTGCCGCGGCCGGTGCACCGCCTGGGGCGCTTCACCTCCGGCCTGCTGGTCTGCGCCCGCCGCCCGGCCACCCGCGCCTGGCTGAGCGCCCAGCTGCGGGAGAGCACGGGCTCGCTGGCCAGTGGCGCCAGTGGCGGTGTGGGTGGCGGGCTTCCGCCCTGCCGCAAGCTCTACAGGGCCCTGCTGGTGCCGGGCCGGCTGGCGCTCGCGGCCGGCGAGAGCCTGGTGATCACCACGCCGATCGGCCGGCGCCCCCACCCGCCGCTGGGAGAGATCTGGTGCGCGGCCGAGGCCGGCGACCCGGCCGCCCTGCCGGCCCGCAGCCAGCTCACCCTGCTGGAGAGCGGCAGTGTGGCCGATCTGGTCGAAGTGGCGATCGTCAGCGGCCGGCCCCATCAGATCCGCATCCACTGCGCCGCCATCGGGGCGCCGCTGCTGGGGGATCCTCTCTATCTGCCGGGCGGGCGGGCCCGCGACGGGGGGCTGCCGGGCGAGGGTGGCTACCGGCTCCAGGCCCGCTGGTTGCGGCTGCACCATCCCGAAGGCTCGGTCCTGGAGCTGGAGGCCCCAGCGGCGCAGGACCTGGCCATGGCGGCGGCGCCCCAGGCCGGCTGAGCCGCAGAACTCAGTCGCAGATCGGTGTGACCGTTTCAAGGCGGGTTTCCCCATTCCTGTACAGGCTGTACAGGATCGGGAAAGACCCGGCAACACCGCCTCCGGTGCTGATCAGGCCGCTGATCAGGCCGGGTCGCGCTCGAAGGCGATCAGGCGGGAGAAGTAGAACGGCGCCTGGTTGAGGCTGCGGTGGACGGGGCGGAAGCCGGCTCTGGCGGCGGCTGCCACGATCCCGTCTTCCCGCAGGGTGTACGCACGGGTGGTCTTGCTGGGTCCGGGGAACAGCTGGCCGATCTGCTTCAGCACCGCCAGCAGCGGCGTGTAGGGGGCGAAGCTGACGATCAGCTGCCGCTCGGCCATGGCCGCCAGGTGCCGCACCATCGCTTCGGCGGCCGCCTGGGGGTAGTGGATGAAGACGTCCAGGCAGATCACCGTGTCGTAGCGGCCCTGGAGGCTCTCCAGGTCAGAGACGCTGAAACTCAGCCGCTCCGAGGCCAGGCCGGCCTCGCTGGCCCGGCGGCTGGCCTCGGCCACCATGGCGGCGGAGAGATCGCTGGCGGCGATCGAGCCGGCCCCGAGGGCCGCCAGGGGCAGGCTGAGGCTGCCGACGCCGCAGCCGGCGTCGCAGAAGCTGCGGCTGGCCAGGTCGCCCTGCTGCTGCAGCCAGGCCAGCACCGCGTCCACGGTCTTCTGGTGGCCGATGCGGATGTTGCGCTGGACCCGGTTCACCTCCTCGCTGTCGCTGTAGATGCGGTTCCAGCGCTCGAAGCCGGTGCTCTCGAAGTAGGCCTGCACCTCGGCCTTCTCGGCCTGCGTCTCAGCCTGTGCCTCGGCAGGCGCGGGGGGTTGCAGTTCCGGGGGCATGGGGCGCTGGGCCGTTCAGGTGGGCCGGATCCTAGGGAGCGGGGGCCAGGGGTACCGCCTCGGATCCACCGGCCACCACTTCGGAACGCCGCCAGTCCAGGCGTCCGTCGGCCGCCGTGCTCCAGCGCAAGGTGTCCGCCAGGGGCCGACCCAGCAGCAGCTGCTCCAGCGGCTGGCGTTCCCCCAGCAGGCGCCGCGGGGCCAGGGTGGCCGCGGCGATCGACGCCGGCACCAGGCCGCCCCAGCCGGCCAGACGCCGCACCCCCTCGAGCAGCGGCAGGGTCACCCCGGCCAGGGTGCCGTCCTCCAGCCGGCAGCTGCCGTCCTCCACCAGCAGGACGCGCTCGTCCCAGCGGTGGCGGCCGTCGGCCAGTCCGTAGGGGGCCAGGGCATCACTGACGATCACCACCTGCCGGGGGGCCAGCCGCTGCAGCAGCACCGCCATGGTGGGGTCCACGTGGACGCCGTCGGCGATCAGCCCCAGGGCCACCTCCCCCTGCAGCAGGGCCTCCCCGACCGGTCCCGGGGCGCGGTGGTGCAGCCCCGCCATGGCATTGAAGCTGTGGGTGAGCATCGCCACCCCCTGGGCGAAGGCCCGGCGGGCCTGGGCCGCATCGGCGGCGCTGTGGCCCAGGCTCACCACCACGCCGGCGGCCCGCAACGCCGCGATCACCTCGGCGGCCCCCTCCAGCTCCGGGGCCAGGGTCACCAGGGCGACATCGGCTTCGGCGCCCCCCTGGAAGCCGGCGATCAGCCGCTCAAGGGCCGCCCGGCTGGGGGCCTGCAGGTGCTGGGCCGGGTGGGCGCCGCGCCGCTCCGGTGCCAGGAACGGCCCCTCCAGGTGGGCGCCCAGCAGACGGCAGCGGCCGGGCCGGTGCCGGCGGCGGGCCTCGGCCAGCACCGCCAGGGCCTGGCGCAGGGCCTCCGGCGCGCAGGTCACCAGGGTGGGACAGATGGCGTCCACCCCGTCGCTCCAGAGCAGCTCCAGCAGGGCCTCCAGGCGGGGCAGATCGTCGTGGGTCAGTTCGGGGAAGGCGAGCCCCAGGCCGCCGTTGATCTGCAGGTCCACGCCCCCCGGGGACAGCCAGTCGCCGCCCCAGTCCTCGCCACCGGCCCGGCTGCCCGGCGATGTGGGCCGCACCCGGGCGATCCGCCCCTCGCCGTCGACACCGACCCGCCAGCGCCAGCCCGCCTCGCCCCGGGCCGGGTCATCGCCCGCCAGTCGCAGGTTGGTCAGCCAGCGCATCCGGGCAGCCGCGGGACGGGACAATGCCATCCTCGCCGCCCTCGCCCCATGGACCCCGAAGCCGTCCCGTCCGCTTCCACCTCACCGCCCCGGGTGGCGATCGTGATGGGCAGCGATTCCGACCTGCCGACCCTGGAGCCGGCCGTGCGGATCCTGGAGCAGCTGGGGGTGGCCAGCGAGGTGCGGGTGCTATCGGCCCACCGCACCCCCTGGGAGATGGCGGCCTTCGCCGAGGCGGCCGCGTCCCGGGGCCTGCGGGTGATCATCGCCGGGGCCGGCGGCGCCGCCCACCTGCCCGGCATGGTGGCGGCCTTCTCGATGCTGCCGGTGATCGGTGTGCCCGTCCGCAGCCAGGCCCTTTCCGGGGTGGACTCCCTCCATTCGATCGTGCAGATGCCGGCGGGGATCCCCGTGGCCACGGTGGCGATCGGCGGTGGGCTCAACGCCGGCCTGCTGGCGGCCGCCATGCTGGCGATCGCTGATCCGGTGCTCGCGGAGGCCCTGGAGGCCTACCGCCGGGGGCTGCACGACCAGGTGGTGGCCAAGGATGCGCGCCTGCAGGCCCTCGGCACTGCCGCCTACCTGGCAGCGATGGGCCAGGGATGAGGCGCTGGCCGTCGCCGGCCCGGCAGGCCAAGCTGGTCGGCGATCGTCGATCCTCCGGGGCCCCGCCCCGCTCCCGCTGATGCTCGAGCGGCTGGTCCTGCCCCCCTGGCTGCGGTTCTCCCTGGCCCTGCCCCTGCTGGTGCTCAACCTCTGGGTGCTGCGCCAGCTGCTGGTGCCCCTGGCGCCGTTCCCGGCCCTGTTCCTGACGGCCGCCCTGCTGGCCTTCCTGCTCGACATCCCCAGCCGCTGGCTGATCCAGCGGGGGCTGCCGCGGGCCCTGGCCTTGCTGCTGGTGCTGGGGCTGAGCCTCTCGGCGGTGGTGCTGGCGGCCCTGGTGCTGGTGCCACGCCTGGTGGAGCAGCTCGGCGACCTGGTGCTCGCCCTTCCGGGCTGGCTGGCGGAGGGGGAAACCCTGCTGGGGAAGTTGCAGAGCTGGGCCACCGAGCGGGGGCTGCCCACCGATTTCGGCGGGCTGAGCAGCGACCTGATCACCCGCACCAGCAAGATCGCCTCCCAGCTGAGCCAGCAGGTGCTGGGGATCCTGGGGGCCACCGTCAGCATCACCGTCAACACGGTGATCGTGCTGGTGCTGGCGGTGTTCCTGCTGCTGGGGGGCGAGGGCATCGCCAGGGGATTGGCGGAGTGGCTTCCCGCCGGCACCCGCGGCCTGGTGCTCAGCACCCTGGATCGCACCTTCCGGGGTTACTTCGCCGGCCAGGTGGTGCTGGCCCTGATCCTCAGCGGCGCCCAGAGCTTGGTGTTCACCCTGCTGGGGATTCCCTACGGCGTGCTGTTCGCCGTGGCGATCGGGTTCACCACCCTGATCCCCTACGCCAGCGCCCTCACCATCGTGGGGGTGAGCGTGCTGCTGGCCCTGGAGGATCCACGCACCGGCCTGGAGGTGCTGGCGGTGGCGATCTCGGTCGGCCAGGTGGTCGACCAGGTGATCCAGCCGCGGCTGATGGGCTCGATCGTTGGGCTGCAGCCGGCCTGGCTGCTGATCAGCCTGCCGATCGGCGCCCGGCTGGGGGCGCTGATGGGGCTGGGGGAACTGCTGGGCCTGCTGCTGGCGGTGCCGGTGGCCAGCTGCGCCAAGACCTTCCTCGATGCCTGGGCCCTGCGCCTGCGCAGGGAGTGGCCCGAACCGGGGCCGTTCAGGGATCTGCCGGAGCCGGAATGATGCCGCGCCGCTCCAGTTCGGCCATCACCTGGGCCACCGAGTCGTCGAGGCTCTGCTCCCCGGTGGCCACCCGCAGCTCGGGGGCTTCGGGGGCCTCGTAGGGGCTGGAGATGCCGGTGAACTCCTTGATCTCCCCGGCCCGGGCCTTGGCGTAGAGCCCCTTGGTGTCCCGCCCTTCGCAGACCGCCAGGTCGGCGGCGCAGTGGATCTCGAGGAAATCGCCTGCCTCCACCAGTTCCCGGGCCCGCTGGCGGTCGGCCCGGAAGGGGGAGACGAAGGCGGTCAGCACCACGACGCCCGCATCCAGGAACAGCTTGGCCACCTCACCGATCCGGCGGATGTTCTCCTCCCGGTCGGCGTCGGAGAAACCCAGATCGCTGCAGAGGCCGTGGCGCACGTTGTCGCCATCGAGCACGTAGCAGGCCAGCCCCTGCTCGAACAGGGCCGAGTTGACCGCATTGGCCAGGGTGCTCTTCCCCGCCCCCGAAAGCCCCGTGAACCAGAGGATGGCGCTGCGGTGGCCCCGCTGGTGGGCCCGGGCGGCGCGGGTCACGGTCGAGTGGTGCCAGACGATGTTGGTGGCCTTGGCCGGCGAGGTCATCTCGGACACGGAAACGGGGCGGGGGCTTCGGGCCGCATTCTCCCCTACCCCCCCGCCTGTTTCGGCCGGTAGCCGTCCGTCTCCAGGGCAGCGAGGGCCGCCGCCACGTGGTCCCCCTGCAGTTCGATCACCCCGTCCTTGAGGGTGCCGCCTGTGCCGGCGGTGGCCTTGAGCCGCTTGAGCAGCTGGCGCGCCTCGGCTTCGGGGGCCTCCAGGCCCGTGATGGCGGTGACCAGCTTCCCCCCCTTGCCCGCCCGGGTCCGCTGCACCCGCACCTTCTGGAGTCCCCTGGGCGTCGTGGCCGAGGCGGCCTCGGGCCGCTGCAGGCTCTCCGGCCCGCTGAACTCCATCCAGCCCCCCTTAGCCATGGGTGGCTCCTGCGGCGATCAGCCCCTTGAGGCGGCGGCCGGCGGCGGCCACCAGCCGGGTGGGCAGGGACCTGGGTCGCATCGTCTCGGGCAGGGTGGGAGGCTCGGTGAAGTCGTAGCCGCCACCGACGCGGTGCCGGGCCAGGGCCTTGTGGCCGGCGGCGGCCGTGTAGTGACAGACGTAGGAGCGGCGGGTGAGTGCGGGGTCGGCCATCGGGGTGTCGCCGTGGATCAGGGCCCCGTGCCAGATCAGCACATCGCCGCGCCTGGGCAGGTAGATGGTCGGGGTCCAGCCCTGGGCCTTGATCAGGGCCTCCAGGTACGGGCCATAGCCCGCCGCCGTCTCAGGGTCGCTGTTGCGACTGGCCAGGATCCCACCCACCCCCCAGTCGTAGAACTGATCGCTCGCCAGCCGATGGGAGCCCTTGGTGTAGACGAGCGGTCCGGCCTGGTCGCTGATGTCCTCCAGGGGGATCCAGGCGGCGGCCAGGTGGCCCAGGCGGCTGTGGTGATGCACGTAGGAGAAGTCCTGGTGCAGGGACTGCTCACTGCTCTTCCAGAAGGTGAGCGTCTGGATCAGCCCCGGGGCCGATCCGAACAGCTCATCGAGGAAATCGATGATGGGCTCGGCGAAGGCCAGCGAGCGGGCCGCCTCGAAGTAGCTGTGCAGGTCGTTGAGCTTCAGCCCCGGGCCGGCCTCGCGGAGATCGGTGATGCCGAGCAAGGACAGATTGCGCAGAACCCGGGCGTCGTAGTGCTCCGCCTTGCCGTCGATGCCGATCATGCCGTGCAGCAGTGATGTGCGGGCCAGACCCGGCAGGGCCTCGAGGTCGCGGTCCATCTGATCGAGGAGCTCAGAATCGAGCACCTGAGGAAAGATCACCACCCCATCCATCAGGAAATCGAGCACCGGGGCGGAATAGATCCGGCCGGCCAGATCCGGCTGCTTTCGATACAGCCGTTCCGCCAGAGGCAGGGAGGTGAGGTAGTCGGCGGGAAGCATCTCTGGTGTTCGCGGGCGACGCGGTTGGCAGCCTGTCCGGCGGATGGTTCTCCGGTGGCGCCGGGATGGCCCCGCCGCCGCTGCCGTCCCGGGTGGCGGCTCCCTAAGGTGAATTATCTCCTCTCGCGCAGCGCCGGTGACCAGCACCGCCCCAACCCGCAGCGCCGATCCTGCCGAGCTGCAGCCGTCGGTCCGCCCGGATGGCCTGGGCCGTTTCGGCCCCTTCGGCGGGCAGTACGTCCCCGAAACGCTGATGCCCGCCCTGGCGGAGCTGGAGGCCGCCGCCGCCGAAGCCTGGGCCGATCCCGCCTTCACCGCCCGGCTCAACCACCTGCTGCGCACCTACGTGGGCCGGCCCACACCCCTCTATGAGGCCGAGCGGCTCAGCGAGCACTACCGCCGGCCCGAGGGCGGCCCGCGCCTGTGGCTGAAGCGCGAGGACCTCAACCACACCGGCGCCCACAAGATCAACAACGCCCTGGGCCAGGCCCTGCTGGCGCTGCGGATGGGCAAGAAGCGGATCATTGCCGAAACCGGCGCCGGCCAGCACGGCGTGGCCACGGCCACGGTCTGCGCCCGCTTCGGGCTGGAGTGCGTCATCTACATGGGCGCCGAGGACATGCGCCGCCAGGCCCTGAATGTGTTCCGGATGCGGCTGCTGGGGGCCACGGTGCAGCCCGTCACCGCCGGCACCGCCACCCTCAAGGACGCCACCAGTGAAGCCATCCGCGACTGGGTCACCAACGTGGAGAGCACCCACTACATCCTCGGCTCGGTGGCCGGCCCCCACCCCTATCCGATGCTGGTGCGGGATTTCCATGCCGTGATCGGCCAGGAGGCCCGGACCCAGTGCCTGGAGGCCTTCGGCCGGCTGCCGGATGTGCTGATCGCCTGCGTGGGCGGCGGCTCTAACGCCATGGGGCTGTTCCATCCCTTCGTCGAGGACGCCTCCGTGCGCCTGATCGGGGTGGAGGCGGCCGGGGAGGGTGTGGCCACCGGTCGCCATGCCGCCACCATCACCGAAGGGCGGGTGGGCGTGCTGCACGGCGCCATGAGCCTGCTGCTGCAGGACGACGAGGGCCAGGTGCAGGAGGCCCATTCGATCAGCGCCGGCCTCGACTACCCGGGCGTGGGCCCGGAGCACAGCTACCTGCGCCAGATCGGCCGGGCCGAGTACGCCGCCGTCACCGATGCCGAGGCCCTGGCGGCCCTGCAGCGGGTGAGTCAGCTGGAGGGCATCATTCCGGCGCTGGAGACGGCCCACGCCTTCGCCTGGCTGGAGTCCCTCTGCCCCACCCTCGCCCCGGGCACCGAGGTGGTGCTCAACCTCTCCGGCCGCGGCGACAAGGACGTCAACACGGTGGCCGAGAAGCTGGGCGACGGTCTGGCGGGGTAGGTGTTCCGCCTCGCCCGGAAGACTCTGGCCTCAGAGGGGGTCCTGCTCCCAGGGGAAGCGGGGCAGCTTGTTGAGGCCCTCCTGCATGTGGCGGGCCCAGACGTCCATGGTGTGCTGGATCTCCGGCGCTTCCTTCTCGAGTTTCAGGTGCCGGGTCACCTTGAAGGCGTCGCGGGGGACCAGGGCGATCTCAAACGGCGGCCCCACGGTGAGGTTGGAGCGCCGGGTGACGATCTCCGACACCAGGCAGAGGCGCGCCGCATCCTCCAGGGAGAGGTCGGGGCGGCCGATGTAATCGAGGGGAGGCTTGCCGTACTTGGTCTCGCCGATCTGCAGGAAGGGGGTGTCATCGGTGGCCATGATCGCGTTCCCCTGCGGGTAGATCATGTAGAGCCCATGGGGCTGGCCGGCAATCTGGCCGCCGAGGATGAAGCTGGCCTCGCCGCTGGCGCCCGCCTGGCGCAGGTTGGGATTGAACTCCTTCTGCACCATCACATTGAGACGGCCGATGTAGTCGGCCACTTCGAAGAGATAGCGGGCGGTGAGCATGCTCGGCCCGGCCGGCGGGTCGTCCTGGCGTGCCCACTGGGGGCTGGGGCCGGCGCCATGGTTCTCGATGTCGCGGCGGATGCGGTTGAGCACCGCCTGGGTGGTGCCCAGGTTGCCGGCCGCCATCAGCACGAACAGGCGGTCGGGGGCCGGTGCCAGCACGTGCATCTTGCTGTAGCTGGAGATGTAGTCGACCCCCGCGTTGGTGCGGGAGTCGGAGGCGAACACCAGGCCGCTGCGGAGAAGGAAGCCGAGGCAGTAGGTCATCAGCTGAGCAGCCTCTCCAGGATCGAGGCCACTGACTGGACCGCGGCGCGGGCGGTGGCGTAGGCCATCCGCATCGGCCCCACCAGGCCCACCTGGCCGCGGCCGCCGTGGCCCGTGCGGTAGGTGGCCTGCACCACCGCGCACTGGTCGAGGGCGGCATGGGGATGTTCCGTGCCGATCCAGATCGCTTCCGTCGCGATCAGGTCCTGGGCGCCGGTGATCCCAAGCAGGGCGCGGGGGCCGTGCTCCACCAGCTGCACCACGGGCAGCAGGCTGGAGCTGTGGCGGAATTCGGGCTGGGCCAGCAGCCCCCCCAGCCCGGCCGCCACCACGGCATCGAGCTCCTCGCCGCGGATGCGGCCGTGGCTGTCGAGGGCCTGGCGCAGCAGGCCGCCGCTGCGGCGCAGTTCCGCCGGCAGCCGCTCCCAGGGGATGCGGCCGTTGCCACCGGCCCGGAGCTGCTCGTTGCTCCAGCGCTCCAGGATCGGCAGCTCCTCCTCCAGGCCGGCGCCGAGGCGCAGGTTGAGGCTGGTGCTGAAGTCGGGCCCCTGGACGAGAAACACCAGCAGACGGTCGCCGCTGGGCACGAGCCGCACCGCCTGCAGCAGGGGGCTGGGCCGCTGGGGGCGGGTGATCAGGCTGAGCAGGCCGGTGAGATCGGCCAGGCGGCGGGCCAGGTGCAGCAGCAGGTCATCGAGGGCCGCCCACTGCAGGCTGATCCCGGCCAGCTCGCGCTCCAGCTGCAGGGCGGCGGCCCCCGGGGCCGGCAGCAGCTGGTCGACGTAGAGGCGGTAGCCCCGCTGGCTGGGGATGCGGCCGGCGGAGGTGTGGGGCTGGGTCAGCAGGCCGCGCTGCTCCAGGGCCCCCATGGCCGTGCGCACCGTGGCCGGGCTGGCGGGCAGCCCGAAACGGCGCACCAGGGTGTGACTTCCCACGGGTTCCACGGTGTCCACGTAGTGCCGCACCGTGGCCCGAAGGACCTCCTGTTGTCGGCGCGGCAGCGTGTCCAAGGAATGGGGAAAAGTTGAAAAGATAAACAGAAGATTGATCCTAGGTGCGGTGGACCCGCCACCGGCCCGGGGCGGGGACTCAGTAACGGGGAACCTGGGGATCCACCTCCCGGCTCCAGGCGTCGATGCCCCCTTTGAGATTCCAGACGTCGCCGTAACCCTTCTCCTGGATCAGCCAGCAGGCGAAGTCCCAGCTGCGGATGCCGGCATGGCAGAGCACCACCACCGGCTGCTCGCGGTCGAGGTGGGTCTCCAGCTCCGGCAGCCACTCGCGGTGACGGCTCAGCGGGAGGTGCACAAAGGCGAGCGGCAACGTGGCCAGGGCCAGTTCGCCGTCCTCGCGCACGTCCACGATCCGCAGCGGTTCCCCCTCCGCGAGGCGCCGCTGCAGTTCCACGGCGGAGAGGGTGCGTGGGGTGCCCGGGGGGGTCGGCTCGTCCATGGCGGGCGTCGGAGGGGGGGTGGCGTCAGGATGGTCCCATCCTGCTGAGAACCGATGAAGGCCCGCCCATTCCTGGCGGTGCTGCTGGCGCTGGTGCTGGTGGTGCTCGGTCTGGGGCTCGGTGGCTGGTGGCTTGTGTGGCAGCGCAGTGCCCTGCATCTCCAGCGGCTGCCGCTGGAGGTGCCGCGGGCGGCCCGGTTCGTGCCCCGGGACGCCCCCTTCAGCCTCCACCTGTTCACCGACGGCGAGCAGCCCCTCGACTACGCCCGCGCCGTCGCCCCGCCCCGCCAGCGACGCCAGGCGGCGGAGGCGGTCGGCCGGCTGCGCGACGGGGCCTTCGCTGCGGCCGGTCTCGACTACGGCACGGAGTTGAGCTCCTGGCTGGCGTCACCGGTGGGCGTGGCCCTGTTCGACGCCGACGCCGGCGGGGCGGCGGGGGCCACCCGCCGGGGGGGCTGGCTGCTGGTGCTCGGCAGCCGGGACGACGGTGGCGCCCGCCGCTTCCTGCAGCGTTTCTGGCAGACCCGCAGCCTGGCGGGGACCGATCTCCAGATCAGCACCTATCGGGGCCTGGGTCTGATCAGCGGCCGGGGGGCGCTGGTGGGCCGGACACCGATGCCCCTGGCCACGGCCCTGGTGGACGATGACCTCGTCCTGATCGCCTCGGGACGGGGGGTGCTGGAGCAGGCCCTTGACGTGTCCCAGATTGACGAGCTCAACCAGGCCGGCCAGCCCGGCTTCCAGGAGGGGCTGCGGCGCCTGGGCACCGGGGCCGCCCTGGTGCAGGCGGCCCCGGATGCCCTGGAGCGCTGGCTGGGGCTGCCGCTGCCGGTCGCGGCCGACCAGCGGCCCGGCGGCCTGCTGCTGGCCCTGCGCCCCGACGGCCGCAGCCTGCGGCTGTCGGGCCTGCTGGAGCTGCCGCCGCAGACAAGCCTGCCGGAGGTCGGTGCCGACGGCGACCTCGGCCGGGCCCTGCGGGCCGCCCTGCACCGCCCCGCCGCCAGCCTCGCCCTGGTGCAGGACCCCGCCGCCATCGCCGGAATTCCTTTGTTGCAGCCGCTGCTGGACCGCATGGCGGGAGGGGCCGGGGCGGCGGGGCCCCTGCCTGCCCTGGTGGTGGGGGCCGACGCAGGTCCCCTGCTGGCGGCTGCCAGCGGCGAGCAGTGGCTGCTCGGCACCGCGGCCGATCGCCCGGCGGCGGCGGCCGTCGAGGCCTCCCTGGCGGCCGATGGCCTGATCGCTGCCCCCCTGGAGGTGGAGGGACGCCCGCTGCAGGTCTGGACACGGCTGCGGGCCGGCACCGGCCGCCGCGACGGCAAGGCCGAGCAGCTGCAGGCCCCCCTGCTGGGCTGGCGCTGGCAGCGGGGCGACCAGGCCTGGTGGGGGGAGTCCCTGGGGCAGCTGGAGAGCCTCGACGCACCGGGGTCCAAGGGCGCTGCCCACCCCCGCGACCCGCTGGAGGCCCTCGCGGCTCCGGGGGCCGCCTTGCAGTGGGCCCTCGATGGTCCGCGGGCCCGCGACCTGCTGGCCTCCTGGCAGCCGTGGCAGCGCCTCACCGCCCTGGCCGGAGGTCCCCTCAGTGACCCGGTGGCGGGGCTGGCCCTGGCCCTGACGGGGGAATCCGGGGTGCTGGCGGTGGACGCCCGTCTCGATTTCGGGGACGCCTGACCATGGCGTACCCGTGCTGGGACCTGCTGCTGCTGCGCCATGGCATCGCCGAGGAGCGCAGCCCCGACCGCGTCGATGCCGAGCGGGAACTCACCGCCGCCGGCCGGGCCCGCACCCGGGCCGTGGTGGAGCGGGCTGCCAGCCTGGGGCTGCGGGCCGATCGCCTGCTCTCCAGCCCCCTGGCCCGGGCCCGGCAGACCGGGGAGATCGCCCGGGAGGCGGGGCTGGCCGGGGCCCTGGAACTGGCCCAGGCCCTGGAGCCGGGGGGTGACCCCCTGCCGCTGCTGCCGGCCTGGCGGACCCAGGCGGAAGGGGATGGGGCGGCGCCCTTCCGGCTGTTGCTGGTGGGCCATGAACCGGACCTGGGGCTGCTGGCGGCCCGCCTCCTGGGGGCGCCGCCCGGCGCCATCACCCTGCGCAAGGCGGGCCTGGCCCTGCTGCGCCTGCCCGTGGTGCCGGCCGGGGCGGCGCTGGCCGGCACCGCCCGTCTCGAATGGCTGGTGCGGCCGAAGCTCTGGCTGCCCGGCCCCTGACCCGGCAGCCGGCGCTACGGCAGAAGCCCGTCCCTGCGCCTAAGTTCGTCCCATCCACAGGATTCGGCATGGCGGCGGTGAGCACCCCAGAGGCCAACGACCCTCAGGGCACCCCTCCCTCTCCATCGCCCCCGGCGCCGGCCCCGCCGCCGGCGTCAGCCCCGCCCACGTTCCGCCCAGGTCTGGAAGGGGTCCCGGCCACCCAGTCGGCCGTGTGCGACATCGAGGGTCAGCGGGGCCTGCTCACCTACCGGGGCTACCCGATCGAGCAGCTGGCGAGCCACAGCAGTTTCCTGGAAACCGCCTACCTGCTGATCTGGGGTGAGTTGCCCACGATCTTCCAGCTGCGGGAGTTTGAGCAGGAGGTGCAGATGCACCGGCGGCTCAGCTTCCGCATCCGGGACATGATGAAGTGCTTCCCGGCCACGGGCCATCCGATGGATGCCCTGCAGGCCAGCGCGGCCTCCCTGGGCCTCTTCTATTCCCGCCGCGCCCTCTACGACCCGCAGTACATCGTTGACGCGGTGGTGCGGCTGATCGCCAAGATCCCCACGATGGTGGCGGCGTTCCAGCTGATCCGGAAGGGCCAGGACCCGATCCAGCCCCGGGACGACCTGGCCTACTCGGCCAACTTCCTCTACATGCTCACCGAGCGGGAGCCCGACCCCCTGGCGGCGCGGATCTTCGACGCCTGCCTGATCCTGCACGCCGAACACAGCCTCAACGCCAGCACCTTTAGCGCCCGGGTCACGGCCAGCACCCTCACCGACCCCTACGCAGTGGTGGCCTCGGCGGTGGGCACCCTGGCCGGCCCCCTGCACGGCGGCGCCAACGAGGATGTGCTCGACATGCTCGACCAGATCGGCAGCATCGACCAGGTGGAACCCTGGCTCGACCGGGCCATCGCCCAGAAGCAGAAGATCATGGGTTTCGGCCACCGGGAGTACCGGGTCAAGGATCCCCGGGCCGTGATCCTGCAGGGCCTGGCGGAGGAGCTCTTCCAGCGCTTCGGCCACGACGCCATGTACGACGTGGCCCTGAAGCTGGAGGAGGTGGCCGGCCTGCGGCTGGGGCCGAAGGGCATCTACCCCAACGTCGACTTCTACTCCGGTCTCGTCTACCGAAAGCTCGGTATTCCCCGCGACCTGTTCACCCCCATCTTCGCCATCGCCCGTACGGCAGGATGGCTGGCCCACTGGAAGGAACAACTGGGTGCCAACCGCATCTACCGTCCCTCGCAGATCTACACCGGCCCAGCCGAGCGGGGCTGGCTCCCCCTGGAAAGCCGTCCGGTTCCTGGCTGAGTCACTTCCTGACCTGTTTCCCCCTAGGTTCCCTCGCAACGGAGTTCTCTGATGCTGTCCACTGGCCTGCTGGGTGCCGCCATCGCTCCCCCCGGTCTCGACCTCCAGTCGAGCTTCCTCGACCTCGCCGAAGGCATGGGCCTCACACCCGGGGCTGCCCGCCTGCTGTGGCTGCCCCTGCCCATGGTGCTGGTGCTGGTGGGGGCCGTCGTCGGGGTGCTGGTGAGCGTCTGGCTCGAGCGCAAGATCTCTGCGGCGGTGCAGCAGCGCATCGGCCCTGAGTATGCCGGCGCCCTGGGCGTGCTTCAGCCCCTGGCCGACGGCCTCAAGCTCGTCTTCAAGGAGGACATCATCCCGGCCCGGGCCGATGCCGTGCTGTTCAGCCTCGGCCCCGTGCTGGTGGTGGTGCCCGTGATCCTCTCCTGGCTGGTGGTGCCCTTCGGCCAGAACCTGCTGATCAGCAACGTGGGGGTTGGCATCTTCCTCTGGATCGCCCTGAGCAGCATCCAGCCCATCGGCCTGCTGATGAGCGGCTACTCCAGCAACAACAAGTACTCGCTGCTGGGCGGCCTGCGGGCCGCGGCCCAGTCGATCAGCTACGAGATCCCCCTGGCCCTGGCGGTGCTGGCGGTGGTGATGATGAGCAACTCCCTCAGCACCGTCGACATCGTTGCCCAGCAGACAGGGGCCGGCATCTTCAGCTGGAACATCTGGCGCCAGCCCGTCGGCTTCGTGATCTTCTGGATCTGCGCCCTGGCGGAGTGCGAGCGCCTTCCCTTCGACCTGCCGGAGGCCGAGGAGGAGCTGGTGGCCGGCTACCAAACGGAGTACTCCGGCATGAAGTTCGCCCTCTTCTACCTGGGCAGCTACATCAACCTGGTGCTCTCGGCCCTGCTGGTGTCGGTGCTTTATCTGGGCGGCTGGGGCTTCCCGCTGCCCGTCGAATGGATCACCGGCTGGCTGGGCCTCTCCCCCGACGCCCCCCTGGTCCAGGTGATCACCGGCTCGATCGGCATCGTCAGCACGATCCTCAAGGCCTACCTGCTGGTGTTCTTCGCCATCCTGCTGCGCTGGACCACCCCGCGGGTGCGGATCGACCAGCTCCTCGACCTGGGCTGGAAGTTCCTGCTGCCCATCGCCCTGGTCAACCTCCTGGTCACCGCTGGCCTCAAGCTGGCCTTCCCGGTGGCCTTCGGCGGCTGAAGCCGTTCCCCGGATACCAACACAGCGGCCCCCATGGGGCCATCATGGTCCCCATCCCGTAACCCCCTCGCCCCAGCCATGTTCGGGTTTCTCAAGCAAGTCGGTGACTACACCCGGGAGGCGGTGAGCGCGGCCCAGACGATGACCCAGGGGCTGGCGGTCACCTTTGATCACCTGCGCCGGCGGCCGATCACGGTCCAGTACCCCTACGAGAAGCTGATCCCCTCCGAGCGGTACCGGGGCCGGATCCACTACGAACTCGACAAGTGCATCTCCTGCGAGGTGTGCGTGCGTGTCTGCCCCATCAACCTGCCCGTGGTGGACTGGGTGATGAACAAGGCCACCAAGAAGAAGGAGCTGCGCAACTACTCGATCGATTTCGGGGTGTGCATCTTCTGCGGCAACTGCGTGGAGTATTGCCCCACCAACTGCCTCTCCATGACCGAGGAGTACGAGCTGGCGGCCTTCGATCGCCACAGCCTCAACTACGACAACGTCGCCCTTGGCCGCCTGCCCACCAGCGTCACCTCCGACCCGGCGGTGTTCGCCCTGCGGGAACTGGCCTACCTTCCCAAGGGCGCCATGGATCCCCATGGGGTCCCCGCCAGCGAGCCCCGGGCCGGCCTGCTGCCGTCCCAGGTGCTGGAAACCCTCCCCACCGACAGCACCGCAGAGTCCTGATGTCGATCGCTTCCACCACCCAGCAGATCTGTTTCCTGGTGCTCTCGGCCACCACGGTGATCGGCTCCCTGGGCGTTGTCCTGCTGCCCAACATCGTCTATTCCGCCTTCCTGCTCGGCGGCGTCTTCCTCTCGGTGGCCGGCCTCTACCTGCTGCTCAACGCCAGCTTCGTCGCTGCCGCCCAGATCCTGGTCTACGTCGGGGCGGTCAATGTCCTGATCCTGTTCGCGATCATGCTCGTGAACAAGAAGGAAACCCTCGCCGCGATCCCCGGCCTGCTGGTCCGCCGTCTCCTCTCCGGGGCCGTCTGCGCCGGCCTTTTCGCCCTGCTGCTGCGGGTCGCGTTCACCACCCCCTGGGCCTTGCCGGGTCCCACGCCGGTGGGAGAAGAGGCCACCATCCGGATCGGTGAGCACCTCTTCACCGATTACCTCCTGCCCTTTGAGCTGGCCTCGGTGCTCCTGCTGATGGCCATGATCGGGGCCATCGTCCTGGCCCGCCGCGACGTCTTCAGCACCGACGTGATCACCGGCGAACCGGTCGATCAGGGTCTGATCGAGAAGGATCGCACCCCGCTGCTGATCGAGACGGCCGCCAACGCCCCCACCCTGCTCACCAAGCCATGATCTTCGACGCCGCCTCCCCGATCCCCCTCGAGGGCTTTCTCGCCGTCGCGGCCATGCTGTTCTGCGTCGGTGTCTGGGGTCTTATCAACAGCCGCAATGCCGTGCGGGTGCTGATGAGCATCGAGCTGATGCTCAACGCCGTCAACATCAATCTGATGGCCTTCTCCAACTACCTCGATGGTCAGCTGATCCGGGGCCAGGTGTTCGCGATCTTCGTGATCACCGTGGCCGCGGCCGAGGCGGCTGTCGGTCTGGCCATCCTGCTGTCGCTCTATCGCAACCGCGAAACCGTCGACATGGAGCGCTTCAACCTGCTGCGCTGGTAGCGGTGCCAGCCTCCCCTGCTTCCCTCCATGCGGCTTGACAGGGTCTGGCTGATCCTGCGCAAGGGCAGCCAGGCTGCCCAGCGCCAGGCCCGTCGCTGTGCCCAGGACCTGCGCTCCCGGGGAGCCATCGTCACCACCGCTGTCAGCGGGCTGGGACTGAACCCCTTTCCCGGCCTTCTGGCCACCGAGGCCGAGCTGCCGGATCTGGCGGTGGTGCTCGGCGGCGACGGCACCGTGCTGGCCGCCGCCCGTCACCTGGCCAGCTACGGGGTGCCGGTGCTCAGCTTCAACGTCGGCGGCCACCTGGGTTTCCTCACCCACGATCGGCGCCTGCTCAGGCTGCAGGGCGATGGCCACGGGGAACCCGGCGGCCACGATCCGGACGACACCCTCTGGCAGCGCCTGCGGGATGACCGCTTCGCGATCGAGCGGCGCATGATGCTGGAGGCCCGGGTCGACCGCGGCGACGGCGTGCCCCAGGAGGGGGATGGGGCCACCGACGACGACCTCAGCGGGGTCGGCGATGGCCCCCACACGGCCCTCAACGATTTCTACTTCCGCCCCGCCCTCGACGAGCTCTCCCCCACCTGCATGCTCGAGCTCGAGATCGACGGCGAGGTGGTGGACCAGTACCGGGGCGACGGCCTGATCATCGCCACCCCCACCGGCTCCACGGGCTACGCCATGGCCGCCGGGGGGCCGATCCTCCACCCGGGCATCGAAGCCATCGTGGTCACGCCGATCTGCCCCATGAGTCTTTCCAGCCGGGCGGTGGTGGTGCCCCCAGGCTCCAGGCTGTCGGTGTGGCCCCTGGGGGAGGCCAGCCGCCGGGTGAAGCTCTGGAAGGACGGCGCCCATGCCACCGTGCTGGAACCCGGCGATCGCTGTGTCCTGCAGCGGGGCCGCCATCCGGTGCTGATGCTCCAGCTCGAGCAGAGCCCCTCGTACTACAGCACCCTCACCCACAAGCTCCACTGGGCCGGCAGCCTCACCGCCGGCGAACCATCCCGCAACTGATCCGCGCCGATCCACGCCCCGACGCCCCCCTGACCATGGCCCTGGAAATCGAGCGCCGCTTCCTCGTCCACGGCGAGCTGTGGCGCCCCCATGTGCTCGGCGAGAGCCTGATCCGCCAGGGGTATCTGGCCAGCGGCAGCGAGGGCCTCACCCTGCGGGTGCGGCTGGCCCGCCCCCCGGCGGGCCCGATGGCGGCCTGGCTCACCCTCAAGCTGCCGGTCCCCGGCGAGGCCCTGGCGCGCCAGGAGTACGAGTACCCGATCCCCGCCGCCGACGCCGAGGCCCTGCTGGAGCAGTGCGCTCATCGGCTCGGCAAGACCCGCTTCGCGCTGGGTCTGCCCGGGGGTGACTGGGTCCTGGATGTGTTCGAGGGCGCCAATGCTCCCCTGGTGGTGGCGGAGGTGGAACTGGAGCGCGCCGACCAGCCGGTGGCCGTTCCCCCGTGGTGCGCCAGGGAGATCACCGGCCGCCGCGAGCTCAGCAATGCCGCCCTTGCCAGCCGTCCGCTGGCGCTGTGGTCCGAGGCCGACCGTGAGGCCCTGCTGGCCCAGACTCCCTGATCGGGCGGCGCAGAGCAGGCAGCTGTCGGCAGGCAGCGCTCAGCCGGGGCCGGTCCTGTGGTCAGGGGGCAGGGCGCAGCAGTTGAAGCCGTCCCGGCAGATCTTGCCGTGGTCCATGGCCCAGTTCAGCAGGGCCACCCGGTTCTTGGCGCCGGTCTTGGTGAAGATGTTGCTGACGTGGTTGTCGACCGTGCGTTTGCTGATGGTGAGTTGGCCGGCGATCTCCAGGTTGGTGAGGCCCGTGGCCACCAGCTCGATGATCTCGAGTTCCCGTTCTGACAACTCGCTGCGTGGATGGACCATGGGCCGCTCCAGGGACGGGGAAGGGGACGGGGAGCTGGACGCCGCCATGGACCTGCGCTCAGCCATCGGCTCCTTGGCGAGGGCTCACTCACTCTAGGCAGCGGCTGCTCCATGATGCCCCTGTCTTGGAGATGGCCGTTGCAGCTTCGACAGGCCCTGGCGGACGGCCGGTTCGCCGTGACGGCGGAGGTGACACCGCCCCGTGGGGGCGATGCCGGTCGCACCCTTGAGGCGGCGACGGCGCTCCGGGGTCTGGTGCATGCGGTGAATGTCACCGACGGCAGCCGTGCCGTGATGCGGATGAGCAGCCTGGCGGTGTGCCGTCTGCTGCTGGAAGCCGGCATCGAGCCGGTGCTGCAGATGACCTGCCGCGACCGCAACCGCATCGCCCTGCAGGCCGATCTGCTCGGAGCCCACGCCCTCGGCATCCGCAACCTGCTCTGCCTCACCGGTGACCCGGTGCGGGCCGGCGATCAGCCCGGGGTCCGGGCGGTGAACGAGCTGGAGGCGGTGCGGCTGCTGCAGCTGGTGCGGGGTCTCAACGCCGGCGAGGATCCGGTGAAGGGGGAGCTGCCGGATGGGCCGACGGCCCTCTTCCCCGGCGCCGCCGCCGATCCCCAGTCGCCGAGCTGGAGTGGGCTGCTCTCCCGGGTGCGCCGCAAGCAGGAGGCGGGCGCCCGCTTCCTCCAGACCCAGATGGTGATGGATGCGGCCGCCCTGCGCCGCTTTGTGGAGGAGATCACCGGCCCCCTCGGACTGCCGGTGCTGGCCGGGGTGTTTCTGCTCAAGTCGGCCCGCAACGCCCAGTTCATCAACCGCGTCGTGCCGGGGGCCTGCATCCCCCAGTCCCTGATCGACCGCCTCGCCGGCGCGGCCGATCCGGCGGCGGAGGGCGTGGCGATCGCCGCCGAACAGGTGGCTTCCTACCGCTCGATCGCCCAGGGGGTGCACCTGATGGCCATCAAGGCCGAACACCGCATTCCCCAGATCCTGCGGCTGGCGGGCCTAGGGGGCGCCGCTGGCGGCGAGGTCGGTGCCCAGCAGCTCGGCCATGGCCTTCTGCTGCGGTGAGGGGGTGCCCACGTCCTGGCGGCGGGAATCGGTGATCAGCCAGTCGAGGGCGGCCTCCTGGAGATCGAAGTGGTCGCCGTTGCGGTCGACGCAGTAGCGGCCGTAGACCAGCTTCTCGACGAGCTGGACCCCGGGGCCGATCCGCGAGTAGTCGAAGATGATCGAGTTGTCGATCGTGGCCCCTTCACAGATGTGGCAGCTCGGCCCGATCATGGCCGGCCCGATGATCGTGACGCCGTTGTCGATGCGGGTCATGCCGCCCACGAAGATCGGCCCCTCGACGTGGATCTGGTCCCAGTCGGCCGCCACGTTGAGGCCCGCGTAGATGCCGGGGCGCACCTGTTTGCCGGGAATCTGCACCTGGCGGACATCCCCCTGCAGCACGCTGCGGATGGCCTGCCAGTAATCCGGCACCTTGCCGATGTCGACCCATTCGAACTCCATGGGCAGGGCATAGAAGGGAGCCCCGGATTCCACCAGCCTGGGGAACAGATCGGCGGCGATGTCGAAGGGTTCGCCGCTGGGGATGAAGTCGAGGACCTTCGGCTCGAAGATGTAGATGCCGGTGTTGATCATGTCGCTGGCGGCCTCCTCGACCGTCGGCTTCTCCTGGAAGGAGAGCACCCGGCCGCCCTCATCGGTCACCACCACCCCGTAGCTGCTCACCTGGTCGCGGGGCACGCGCTTGGTGATCAGGCTGGCCATCGCCCCCTTCTCCCGATGGCGCCGCACGGCCTCGGTGAGATCGAGATCGATGAGAGCATCGCCGCAGAGCACCACGAAGGTGTCGTCGAAAAAGGCCTGGAAGTCCTGGATCTTCTTCAGGCCGCCGGCCGAGCCCATGGCTTCACCGATCAACTCCCCATCCTTGATGCGCCCCTCGAAGCTGTAGGCGATCTGGACACCGAAGCGCTGGCCGTCACGGAAATAGTTCTCGATCTCCTCCGAAAGGTGGGAGACATTGACCATGATTTCGTTGAAGCCGTGCTCCCGGAGCAATTCGAGCAGAAACTCCATCACGGGTTTCTGGAGGATCGGAATCATCGGCTTGGGTGTGGTGTGCGTGATCGGACGCACCCGTGTTCCCTTGCCTGCCGCCAGGATCATCGCCTTCATCGGCGTCGTTTCAGGTCGGAGGTGAAGACCCACACTACGGAGAAACCTCAGGCGGCCACTGCTTCCCGAGCCGGCCCCCTATCTGACCCCTGGCCCGGCAGCCGCGGCAGGCTCAGCGCCTCGCCCCGCTCCTCCCGGCGCCGCCGCAGGCTGAGGGGGCCGTAGAGGCCGCCGTCCTGGGCCAGCTCCACCTTGCCCTGGGAGGAGAGGAACAGCAGGGCCCAGAACACCCCCACCCGGTCACTGTCCAGATCGGTGTCCTCCGGCGAGCCGTCGGCGGGGCTGGAGAGGGCCTCCGCCCAGGCGCCCACCAGGTCATCGAAGGCCACCCACTCGAGGGTCTCGGCGGTGGGCTCCCACTCCAGCAGGAAGCGGCTCAGGGCGGCGGTGGTCTCCGGCAGCTTCTCCCGGTGGGCCAGGGAGGCCACCTGGGCGATCGCGGCCCGCT
This sequence comes from Synechococcus sp. UW140, assembly GCA_943367705.1. Taxonomy (GTDB): domain Bacteria; phylum Cyanobacteriota; class Cyanobacteriia; order PCC-6307; family Cyanobiaceae; genus Cyanobium. The sequence goes on along the minus strand of CALRJV020000001.1, from coordinate 40,772 downwards.
CGCTGTAACGGCGGGGGCGGGGCCTGTGCCGCCCTTCCCCCCCCTCCTGCTCGAGCCGCTCGGCGATGTCCTCAAGCTGGCGGATCAGTTCCCCCAGGGTGACGGGGCGCTGCAGGGGGGGCGGCGCCACCGGCCGGCGTTGCAGGTGCCGCTCGGGCCGCCGCGGCAGGGCCACCGCCGAAGGGTCCCAGCCGCCGTCGTCCTCGGCGTCGAAGCGGTCCTCCAGCAGCGGCTCGGGCGGGAAGGTGGCCGATTCCAGCAGTTCCGCCTTGAGCCCCACCAGCACCGAGGCGGCCAGGAAGGCCTCGCTGGATTCGGCCAGATCCCGTTCGTAGCTGCCCCCTGCGGGGGCGAGGCGCCGGGGCAGCTCGATGCGCTGGCGCAGCTGGTCGAGGAAGCCATCGACGACGGCGATCACATCGACGTCCCAGGGATCGATGTCGCCCCGTTCGGCCGCGTCCTGGAGCAACCGGATGGCGAGTCTGGCGCCCGCTTCTGCCACGCGCGATGTCCTGCTCGGAGGGTGCCGTCCCTGGGCAAGCTACCGGCTGCGGCCCGTTGGCACCAGTCGCGGTGGTGACCGAACCGGCCCCAGCGGCCCCAGCGGCCTCAGTCGGCGGCCAGCGAGAGGCTGCCGTCGCCCCCCTCATCACGGGACGGGGCCGAGCTCTCGCCGGCGGCGGGCAGCAGCCCCAGCTGGGCATCCACGGTGGCCCGGTAGCGGCGCAGATCGTTCTCCAGCTCGCTGATCCGCACCTGCTGGGCCTCCGCCTCGCCGGCGGTCTGCAGGGTCTCCACCTTCTTCACAACGCCGCTCCAGACGGCATAGATCCAGGCGGCGGTGGCACCGAGACCGCCCACCACCAGCAGCAGGGCCGCCAGCGGCAGGGTGGTGCTCACCCCCGGCAGGAAATGCACCGTGGTGGCCGTGGTGTTCTCCAGGGTGAACATCACCGTGGCCAAGCCGAAGCTGAAGATCAGAAGGAAGTTGATCTGCCGCATGGAGACCCTCGCTGTGCGATGGAGGAGCGTAGGCATCCTCCCCGGCGGACGGCGCCCTGGCCGCGGGTCTGCGCAGGGTTTCGTAACCGGCCCCCCACCGGCCTGGCGTCGTGGCGGGGCCGGGGCTCAGCCGAGGGCCGGGGCGTGCAGCAGGGCCGGCGGGAGGCTGCCGAAGGCGCCGGTGGCCATGACCGCCGGAACCGGGGCGCGGCCCACCTTCACCAGGGCCACGGACTCCCGCTCGACCAGGGCCTCGATCGCGGCCCGGTAGCTGTCGGTGACCAGGCGGGGGTAGAGGCCGATGCCGATGATCGGCACCAGCAGGCAGGAGATGACGTAGATCTCGCGTGGCTCGGCGTCGACCAGGTGGGTGTGGGAGGCGAGCTCGGGGTTCTCCTTGCCGAAGAAGATCTCCCGCAGCATCGACAGCAGGTAGACGGGGGTGAGGATCACGCCGATGGCCGCCAGGACGGCGATGACGATGCGGAAGCTGAGGCTGTAGGCCTCGCTGGTGGCGAAGCCCACGAACACCATCAGCTCGGAGACGAAGCCGCTCATGCCCGGCAGGGCGAGGGAGGCCAGGGAGCAGACGGTCCAGAGGGCGAACATCTTGCGCATCTTCTGGCCCACCCCGCCCATCTCGTCGAGCTGGAGGGTGTGGGTGCGGTCGTAGGTGGCCCCCACCAGGAAGAACAGGCTGGCCCCGATCAGGCCATGGCTGATCATCTGCAGCATGGCGCCGCTGGTGCCAAGGGCGCTGAAGCTGCCGATGCCGATCAGCACAAAGCCCATGTGGCTGATCGAGCTGTAGGCGATCTTGCGCTTGAGGTTGCGCTGGGCGAAGGAGGTGAGGGCGGCGTAGATGATGTTCACCACCCCCAGGATCACCAGCAGGGGGGCGAACTGGACATGGGCCTCGGGCAGCAGCTGCACGTTGAAGCGCAGCAGTGCGTAGCCGCCCATCTTCAGCAGGATGCCCGCCAGCAGCATGTGCACCGGCGCGGTGGCCTCACCGTGGGCATCGGGCAGCCAGGTGTGCAGGGGCACCACCGGCAGCTTGACGCCGAAGGCGATCAGCAGGGCCGCGTAGCAGAGCACCTGGAAGCCGGTGCCGAACTCCTTGGCCGCCAGGACCGTGTACTCGAAGCTGGGGGCACCGCCGCCATAGAAGGCCATGGCCAGGCCCGCCAGGAGGATGAACAGGGAGCTGCCGGCCGTGTAGAGGATGAACTTGGTGGCGGCGTACTGGCGCTTCTTGCCGCCCCAGATGGCCAGCAGCAGGTACACCGGCAGCAGCTCCAGCTCCCAGGCCAGGAAGAAGAGCAGCATGTCCTGCACCGCGAACACGGCAATCTGGCCGCCGTCCATGGCCAGGAGCAGGAAGTAGAAGAGCTTCGGCTTGAAGGTCACCGGCCAGGCCGCCAGACAGGCCAGGGAGGTGATGAAGCTGGTGAGCAGGATCAGCGGCATCGAGAGGCCGTCGGCCCCCACCGACCAGGCCAGCCCCAGATCGGGCAGCCACTGCACCCGCTCCACCAGCTGCAGGCCGGGATCGGCCGGGTCATAGCCGCGCAGGTAGGCCGCCACGGTGACCAGGAAGGTGGTGAGGGCGACGCCGAGGGCGTACCACCGGACCTGCTTGCCATCGCCCTTGTCGGGCACGAAAGGGATCAGCAGGGCGGCGCCGATCGGGAACAGAATCGCGGTGCTCAGCCAGGGAAAGGGCACAGAACGGTGCTGTCCATCTGGCCGGAGTGTAGAAATCCCGGCCTCCCACCCACCCACCGGATGGGCGTTGTCACACACAGCGGGGCTCAGCCGAAGGCGCTGAACAGCAGGACCAGAGCGATGACGCCGCCGAAGACGATCAGGGCATAGAACTGGACCCGGCCGGTCTCGAAGTACTTGAGGCCTTCGCCGCTGCCCAGGGTGAGCAGGCCGGTGAGGTTGACCACCCCATCCACCACCTTGGAGTCGACGTCGAGCACCTGGCGGGCCAGCCGGCGGCTGCCCTGCACGAACAGCTTGTCGTTGATGGCATCGAGATACCACTTGTTGGCCAGGAACCGGTTGATGGCCGGGAACCGGCCCGCCACGGCCGTGCCCAGGTCGATGCGGTGCAGGGCGTAGGCGAGCACCGCCAGGCCGATGCCGAGGCTGGAGATGGCCACCGAGGCGCCGGCCAGGGGCAGGAACTCACCCCAGCTGAACTCCTTGGCCACCTCGGCGGCCTCGACGGGATCGACGAGGTTGCCGAAGCGGCTGTTCCACGGGGTGCCCAGCAGGCCGATCAGCACCGATGGCACCGCCAGCACCACCAGGGGGGCCGCCATCTGCCAGCCCGACTCGTGGGGATGGCTGGCGTGGGCGTGGTGGTCGTCGTCGGTGGACCCACCCGCGGGCTGGCCCGCGGCGCTGAGCAGCTGGGCGCGGATGCCGGCGTCCTGGCCGCGGAAGGAGCCCTCAAACGTGAGGAAATACAGGCGGAACATGTAGAAGGCGGTCATCCCGGCGGTGAGGAAGCCCATGGCCCAGAGCAGCGGGAAGCTGTTGAAGGCCTGGCCGAGGATCTCGTCCTTGCTCCAGAAGCCCGCCAGGGGAGGGATGCCGCTGATCGCGATGCAGCCGATCAGGAAGGTGGCGGAGGTGATCGGCATGTGCTTGCGGAGGCCGCCCATCAGGCGCATGTCCTGGGCCAGCACCGGCTCATGGCCCACCACCTCCTCCATGGCATGGATCACCGAGCCGGAGCCGAGGAACAGCATCGCCTTGAAGAAGGCGTGGGTGACGAGGTGGAACATGCCCGCCAACGGGGCCCCGCAGCCCATGGCCAGCATCATGTAGCCCAGCTGGGAGACGGTGCTGTAGGCCAGCCCCTTCTTCAGATCCATCTGGGTGAGGGCGATGGTGGCCCCCAGGAACAGGGTGATGGTGCCGATCACGGCGATCACCACCTGCACCTCGGGGAAGGGCTCGTAGACCGGCTGCAGGCGGGCCACCAGGAAGACGCCGGCCGCCACCATGGTGGCGGCGTGGATCAGGGCCGAGATGGGGGTGGGGCCCTCCATGGCATCGGGCAGCCACACATGCAGGGGGAACTGGGCGGACTTGGCCATCGGGCCCATGAAGACCAGCAGGCAGAGCAGGACCGCCACCCCGGTGGGCAGGCCGCCGCCGGCGACGGCGGCCGAGAGCCGTTCACCGATCTCCTCGAAGCCGAAGCTGCCGGTGGCCCAGAACAGGCCGAGGATCCCCAGCAGGAGGCCGAAGTCGCCGACCCGGTTGACCACGAAGGCCTTCTGGGCCGCGTTGGCGGCGGCGTCGCGGTCGTACCAGAAACCGACGAGCAGGTAGGAGCACATGCCGACCAGCTCCCAGAAGACGTAGATCTCCAGCAGGTTGGGGCTGATCACCAGCCCCAGCATCGAGCTGCTGAACAGGGCCAGGTAGGTGAAGAAGCGGACATAGCCCTTGTCATGGGCCATGTAGCCGTCGGAATAGACCATCACCAGCAGGGCGATGGTGGTGACCAGCGACAGCATCACGGCCCCGAGGGCGTCGACGCGGAAGCCCATCTGCAGGTGGAAGGTGCCGGCGCCGGCCCAGTCGAACAGCACCTCCGTGGCGCCGGCTCCGGCCAGCTGTTCGGCCAGGATGGCGAAGCTCAGCACCGCGGCCATACCCACCGAGGTGATGAGCAGCAGCGCCACCGGCTTGCGCAGGCGGTTGACGGTGCGGTTGAAGGTGATCAGCCCCAGGCCGGTGAGGCAGGCCCCCAGCAGGGGACGCACCGGGATCAGCCAGGCAAGTTCGGAAGCGGCGGGCATCCTGGAGGCTCTGTTGGCGGGAGTTTAGGCAGGCTCGTCGGCCTGGCTCCGGCTCTGTGGTGGCCTGCCCATCGACCCCCGCCGGCCGGCGGGAGCTTCAGCCCAGCCAGTGGGCGAGGGCCGTGCGCGAGAAGCTGGTGGCGCCGAGGCCGATCCAGCGGTGGGCCCACCAGAACACGCCGATGGCGATGGCGATCCCCAGCTGGGAGGGCCGCAGGAATTCGGCCGCCACCAGCGTCTGGCGGCCGTCCAGCACGGCGGCGAAGGGCAGCACCGAGGTGGAGGCCCGCAGCTCCTCGAAGGCGGCGCCGAAGCGGTTGCGCAGGCGCCGGTCCCCGTTCCAGACGGCGAACAGGTGGTGGCCGATCAGCCCCACGCAGGCCACCAGGGTGAAGCTGGTGCCGATCCAGAGCAGGTGGGTGGCGCACCAGAGCACCTGGCCCACGGCCTGGGGATGGCGGCTCACCCGGATGATCCCCGTGGCGTAGAGGCGCACCTGGGGCTTGAGCACCGCCGGGATCTCCAGCAGGTTGTAGGTGGCCGGGTACAGGAACAGAAAGCTGATGGCCGTCCCGGTCCAGACCAGCGGCACCACCCAGGGCTGGTCCTGCAGGTTCCAGAGCCTGACCCCGTCGTAGCGGTGGGCGAGGAAGTAGCCCACCACCACCACCGCCGAGGGAATGCTGAGCCCGGCGAACAGCAGGCGCCAGAGCCGGGCCCCGATCCGCTCCTCCCCCCAGGCCCTCAGGGAGGCCCCGCCGCTGTGGATCAGGGCGAAGAGCACCAGCAGGGCCAGCATGACCACGCTGCTGTGCTGGGGGCCCACAGGCAGCAGGGGAAGCGAGGGCATGGGGGAGCGGCCAGAGTCCGCAGATGTGACAGGGCGATTCTCGCCATCCGGCGAGCCCCCTAGAGTTCCGCACGGCATGCCGGCTCCGGCCAACGGTCCCCCCGCGGCCTCCCCGACCCATGGCAGATCTGCCTTTCACCCTCGACCAGCTGCGCATCCTGCGCGCCATCGCCAGTGAGGGAAGCTTCAAGAAGGCGGCCGACAGCCTCTACGTGACCCAGCCGGCGGTGAGCCTGCAGATCCAGAACCTGGAGAAGCAGCTCGACGTCTCCCTGTTCGACCGCGGCGGCCGCAAGGCCCAGCTCACCGAGGCCGGCCACCTGCTGCTCAGCTACTGCGACCGGATCCTGAGCCAGTGCCAGGAGGCCTGCCGGGCCCTCGACGATCTCCACAACCTGCGCGGCGGGTCCCTGGTGGTGGGGGCGAGTCAGACGACGGGCACCTATCTGATGCCCCGGATGATCGGCCTGTTCCGCCAGAAATACCCGGACGTGGCGGTGCAGCTGCAGGTGCACAGCACCCGTCGCACCGGCTGGAGCGTGGCCAACGGGCAGATCGACCTGGCGATCATCGGCGGCGAACTGCCGGCGGACCTCAACGACCTGCTGCAGGTGGTGCCCTACGCCAACGACGAACTGGCCCTGGTGCTGCCCCCCAAGCACCCGCTCTCCCGCCTGCCCGAGCTCACCAAGGACGATCTCTACCGCCTCGGCTTTGTCTGTCTCGACGCCCAGTCCACCACCCGCAAGATGGTGGACCAGCTACTGAGCCGCTCCAAGCTCGACGTGCAGCGGCTCAAGATCGAGATGGAGCTCAACTCCTTCGAGGCCATCAAGAACGCCGTCCAGGCGGGCCTGGGGGCGGCGTTCCTGCCGGTGGTGTCGATCGAGAGGGAGCTGGCCGCCGGCACCCTGCACCGGCCCCAGGTGGCCGACCTGATGGTGCGCCGCCAGCTGAAGCTGATCACCCACCCGGCCCGCTACTGCTCGCGGGCCTCCGACGCCTTCCGCCGTGAGGTGCTGCCGGTGTTCGCCAGCCCGGACAGCCCCCTGAGACAGGTGCAGACCACCCCGGGGCTGGCCGAGCGCAACGGCGTCAGAACTGATCGGCCTCCGGCGTGATGCCGACGGCGTCATCGGCGGCGCCGGCGACCCCCCGGGTCTGGAACTTGTTGCCGGTGATGTCGGTCTGGTAGACGCAGCGCACGATCGGCTTGTCGCGCACCGAGCCGATGTAAGCGAAGGTGTTCATGCGCTGCTTGCACTGGCGCATCTGCTCGGCGGTCACGGCGCCTTCCTTCTGCAGCACCGACCAGTTCTCCCGGCGGATGACGCAACCGGGCTGGAGGGTCGGCTGGGTCACGAAGCTGCTGCTCGGGTTCATCGTGGTGTACAGCTCGATGTCCATCACGAAGGCGCTGGCACCCCACTGCTTGCAGAACTCTGGGTCGGGCACCGCCATGTCGAGCTGCTGGGCGCTGGCGATGTTGCCCTGGTTCCCCTGGGTGGTGCTGGTCACGGCGCTGCCGATGCCGATGCCCACCACCAGCACCCCCGCCAGCACCGCCACCGTGGCCACGTTCAGCTGGATGTTGGGCCCGCCTCCGGAGGGGCCACCGCCGTTGCTGCCGCGGCGGCCCTGGGGCCCGTAGCGGGGATCTTCCCGGCGGTCGTAGCCGGTGGCGAAGCGATCGGTCCGGTCGTCGTAGCGGCCGGAGCGCGCGTCGGCCCGGGGGTCGTAGCGGGGATCGGTGCGGTCGGGGCGGGGCCCGTAGCCGCCCGGTTCGGGGCGGCCGGCGCTGCTGCGGGAGCGGGTCACAGGGTTTCCGGGCTGCGGGGCAGGCCCATCGAGTAGTTCAGGACCCGGGCCTCGGGGTTGTAGCTGAGTTCACCGGCCTGGAGCATCTGACGCACCAGTCCCTCGAGCTCGGAGCCGATGCGGCGCAGGCTGTAGTCGCTCAGGTCCTGGCCGGCCTGGGCCGCCACCAGCTCCCGGAACCGGGCGCGCACCTTCTCGAGGGCCGCCTCGTCCCAGAGGAACTCGTTGTCGGGATCGATGTCGAGGGTGAGTTGATCCGGGTCCGGGATGAGGTCGTTGTTCTCGACCCGCGCCGTGAACAGCCGGATGTGGCGGGTGGTGGACTTGAGCAGCGTCTCGACCATGGGATCGGCCTCGGGGGCGGGGATCGGGAGAAGGGGGTGGCACCCAGCAGGTGCTGGCGCAACTTTAGGTAGGTCGGCGGCCGATTCCGCCGCCGCGGCCCCCCGGCGCCGGTCACCCCTGCCCTGGGAGGCCCGATAAGGTTGCTGCTGATCTCGGGTACGACATGCGGGTTGTCATCGCCGGGGCCGGGCTGGCCGGCCTGTCCTGCGCCAAATACCTCTGCGACGCCGGCCACACCCCGATCGTGCTCGAAGCCAGAGACGTGCTGGGCGGCAAGGTGGCGGCCTGGCAGGACGCCGATGGCGACTGGTACGAAACCGGTCTGCATATCTTCTTCGGCGCCTATCGCAACATGCGCCAACTCTTCGCCGAGCTGGACATCGAAGACCGTCTGCAGTGGAAATCCCACTCCATGATCTTCAACCAGAAGGAAGTGCCTGGCACCTACAGCCGCTTCGATTTTCCGGATCTGCCGGCCCCGCTGAACGGGGTGGCGGCGATCCTGGGCAACAACGACATGCTCACCTGGCCGGAGAAGATCGCCTTCGGTCTCGGCCTGGTGCCGGCGATGCTGCGCGGCCAGGCCTATGTGGAGGAATGCGACAAGTACAGCTGGAGTGAATGGCTGCGGATTCACAATATCCCCGAGCGCGTCAACGATGAAGTCTTTCTCGCCATGAGCAAGGCGCTCAACTTCATCAACCCTGAAGAGATCTCCAGCACGGTGGTGCTCACCGCCCTCAACCGCTTCCTCCAGGAGACCGATGGCTCCAAAATGGCCTTTCTGGACGGCAACCCGCCCGAGCGGCTCTGCCAGCCGATGGTCGATTACATCCAGGCCCGGGGCGGTGAGGTGCACCTGGAATCGCCCCTCAGGGAGATCCGCATCGACAACGACGGCGCCGTGACGGGCTTCCGCATCGGCGGCATCAAGGGGCGGCCCGAGCGGGAGATCCAGGCCGACGCCTACGTGAGCGCCATGCCCGTCGATCCGCTCAAGCTGCTGCTGCCGGAGGCCTGGAAGGCGCTGCCGTACTTCAGCAAGCTCGAGGGCCTGCGGGGGGTGCCGGTGATCAACATCCACCTCTGGTTCGACCGCAAGCTCACCGACATCGACCACCTGCTGTTCAGCCGCTCCGACCTGCTCAGCGTCTATGCCGACATGAGCAACACCTGCCGGGAGTACGAGGATCCCGACCGCTCCATGCTCGAGCTGGTGTTCGCTCCGGCCGCCGACTGGATCGGTCGCCCCGATGCGGAGATCGTGGCCGCCACCATGGAAGAGCTCAAGCGCCTGTTCCCCATCCACTTCACCGGCGACGCCCCGGCCGCGCTGCGCAAGTCGGTGGTCGTCAAGACGCCACTGTCCGTCTACAAAACCGTGCCGGGCTGTCAGCAGCTGCGGCCCTCCCAGGATTCCCCCATCCCGAACTTCTTCCTGGCGGGCTGCTTCACCATGCAGCGCTACCTGGCCTCGATGGAGGGGGCGGTGCTGAGCGGCAAGCTCTGCGCCGCCGCCGTCGACGCCCACCTCTCCGGCAGCGGCCAGGGTCCGGCCCCGGCCCAAAGCCTGGCGACGGTGTGAGTGTGCTGGCCCCGCTGCCCCTCGACCGCGCTTCCGAGCTGGAGGAGGCCTACGAATCCTGCCGTCAGGAGACGGCGCAGTGGGCCAAGACTTTCTATCTCGGCACGATGCTGCTGCCGCCGGCCAAGCGCCGGGCGATCTGGGCGATCTACGTCTGGTGCCGTCGCACCGATGAACTGATGGACAGCGCCCAGGCGCAGACGCTCTCGGCCGAGGTCCTGCTGGCGCGTCTCGATGCCTGGGAGGAGCGCACCCGCGCGCTGTTCGCCGGCCATGCCGTCGACGGCCTCGACCGGGTGATGCTGGACACGATCGAGCGCTTTCCCCAGCCCCTGCAGGCCTATCTCGACATGATCGAGGGCCAGCGGATGGATGTGCTGCGCGACCGCTACGCCAGCTTCTCCGATCTCCAGCTCTACTGCTACCGGGTGGCGGGCACCGTGGGTCTGATGACCCAGGAGGTGATGGGGGTCGATGCGGCCTACACCTCCGCCCCCTGGAGCGAGCGTCCCGACACCTCCGAGGCGGCCGTGGCCCTGGGCATCGCCAACCAGCTGACCAACATCCTGCGGGATGTGGGTGAGGATCGTGGCCGCGGCCGCATCTACCTGCCCCAGGAGGATCTCGACCGCTTCGGTTACTCCGAAGCCGACCTGATGGCCGGGCGTCTCAATGAGAACTGGCAGGCGCTGATGCGGTTCCAGCTGGAGCGGGCCCGGGACTGGTTCAACCGCTCCGAGGCCGGGGTGCGCTGGCTGGCTCCCGATGCCCGCTGGCCGGTGTGGGCATCGCTGCGGCTGTATCGGGGGATCCTTGATGTGATCGAGAGGTTGGATTATGACGTCTTCAATCACCGCGCCTTCGTGCCTCGGGTCGGCAAATTGCTGGATCTCCCCCTCTCCTATGTGATCGCCCAGACGCGATGAAGCGGCGCCCCATCCGCCTCACCTTCGGGCTCACCTGCGCCACTGCCTGTGCCACTGCCTGTGCCACTGCCTGTGTCACCGTGTGCGCCACCTCCTATGGGCTGGCGATGGCGTTGACGGGCCCGGTCCTGGCCCAGTCCCTGCCGGCTTCGGTCAGCCCCCCCGAGGTGAAGGCCGTCGAGGGGCTCGGGGCCGGATGGCCTGGTCCGATGCCCACCGGTGACCGCCTGCCCCCCCTGCCCCCCGAGCTCCTGGGGGCCCTGACGATGGAGCAGGCGGCGGCCTGGGCCGTGGACCGGAATCCCGTGGTGCGCTCCGCCTATCAGTCATTGGTGGCCACCCAGAACAGCCTCGGCGCCGCCTATGCCAGCTGGTGGCCCACCCTCAACCTCAGCCTCAACGGCGGGCCCTACGCCTCCAAGACCTTCTACAACTACCCCTTCAGCGCCTCCGCGGGCTTCCCGATCTCGGGCTCCGGCCTCAGCAGTGAGAGGGTGTTCGAGGCCAGCTACTTCCAGGCGATCGGTCAGATCGACACCACCTGGAACCTGATCGACCCCACCCGGACCGCCACGATCTGGCAGAACAAGTACCTGGTCCGCCAGGCGGCCGACACCTATGTGATCACCCGTCGCGACCAGCGCCTCAAGACCCAGTCGGCCTACATCGATCTGCAGCGGGCCCTCGCCGCCGTCCAGACCGGCCGGGAGATCGTCGAGAACGACGAGCTTCTCTACCGCCTCGCCCAGACCCGGGTGCAGATGGGGGTGGCCTCCAGGCTGGAGGTCTTCAAGCAGCAGACCGTCCTGCTGGCCGACCGTCAGGCCCTGCTGGCGGCCGAGCAGCAGGTGGAGACGGCCCGGGCCAACCTCGCCCAGTTGCTGGCCACCCCCAGTCCCGACGCCCTCGCGCCCGCCACGCCCTTCGCCCCCCTCGGCGCCTGGGGCCATTCCCTTGATGACTCGATCACGGCGAGCATCGCCTACCGCAAGGTGCTCGAGCAGCAGCTCCTCGCCGTCCAGACCAACGAGGCCCAGGCCCGGATCTACCTGGCCACCTACCGCCCCACCCTGCAGCTGATCACCTCCCTCTACTGGACGAAGGGTGTGGGTTACCTCAACCAGGGCCCGCCGTTCGTGCCCAATGCCCGCTCCGACGAATGGAACGGATCCGCCCTGCTGCAACTGACGTTCACGGGCTTCGACGGCGGCCAGGCCCGCATGAATGCCGCCGCCGCCCGCCGCCAGGCGGCGGCCGCCGCCGAGACCTACAGCGCCACCCTGCTGCAGGTGCGCAGCGAGGTCCAGTCCCTGGTGGCCCAGGCCCGCTCCGGCCGCAGCATCGTCCTGGCCGGTGCCGAACGGGTCAAGGCGGCCAACGGGGCGCTGCGTCTCCAGACCATGCGCTTCAACGCCGGCTACGGCACGATCACCGATGTGGTGCAGGCCCAGCAGGAGATCAGCCAGGCGGTGAGCTCCTACATCCAGAACCTGGCCACCTACAACGACACCCTGGTGCAGCTCAGCCGTTCGAGCGGCCTGCCTGTTCAGCCTGATCCCGCCCTTCTCCAGGCGGTGGGCAATCCCCTGCAGACCCTGCGTCTGCCGACGCGGATGGCACAGATGCGCTGATCTGCTCCAGACGCCGCTGGCGCATCGCCCGGGCCCGGGCGCTGAGCTGCTCGAAGCCGGCGTCGTTGAGGATCGAGCAGACCTGGCCCTGCAGCTCGCTGGCGTTGATGTTGATCTCCATCTGCCGGATCTGGTCCCGCAGGGAGTTCTCCCGGTCCGCCACCGCCCCGGACATCCGGTTGAAGGCCCGCACCAGCCGGCCGATGGCGTCGTCTGACGGGTAGGTGAGCGCCTGATGGCCCTGGCCGTCGGCGATGGCGTCGGCGGCCGTCGCCAGTTCCCGCAGCTCCCGTCGGATGCCGCGGGCGATCAGCCAGGCGGCGGCGCCACTGGCGCTGATCAGGATGAGGGTGAGGATCACCAGCCGGTGGACCATTTCGTCCTTGGCCAGCTGCATCGGCAGGAGAGCATCCGCCAGGGCCTCCTGCTCCACGGACACGACCGCCAGCCAGTTCCACTCCGGGAAGGTGGCGATGTAGAGGTGCTGCAGCACCGGGATGGTGGAGCCCGGGGGGCGCACCATGGCCTTGCGCTCGAAGGTGCGGGTCTGGCCCATGGTGCGTGGATCCGGAATGCCGCCGTTCTCCCGCAGGGCCAGGGCCAGGTCGACGCAGGCCTGGGTGTCCACGGTCTGGTAGTTGCAGTACAGCCCCCCGTTGGGAGTGATGCCGAAGAAGGCCGCCTGGTGGGTCTCGGCGGGGAAGAGGCTGGAGCCGGCAGCCAGGAGCTTGGAGGCGGCCTGGGTGCTGACGTCCACCAGCAGGGCCAGGTGACCCTCCCCCGGTTTCCGGCCGGAAAGGATCGTCAGCCGGGCCATCCGCCATTCCCCATCCAGCTGCAACATGGCAGTGCGACTCATCTCTTCGGCCGGGGCTCCCTTGAAGAGATGGTCGAAGTCGTCCACCGTGGCTGGCAGGGCCGGAGCGCCGGACTTCAGGGCCTGGCCCTGGCTGGTGATGCCCGTGAGTCGCCGCCAGGTGCCGCTGCGGTCGCGGTAGTAGATGGCGGCCCGCTCCCGGAGCAGGGCCAGGGGGAGTCGCAGCTGGTCGTTCAGCAGGGCGGGGGCCTGGGCTGGTTTGAAGGGCTGGCCCTTCCAGGACAGGCGGCCTTCGGTGTCCATCCGTAACGGCGCCAGGGCCTTGCGCAGGTCCTGGGAGTCCTGAAGGATGACCCGGCTGAACTCCTCGGCCGACTTCTCGATGATCGAGGTGGTGACCGCCAGGGAGGAAAGGTTGTCGTGGTCGAACATGGTGCTGATCTCGATCCGGGCCTTCTGGGCCAGGCGGATCGAGCCGACGGTGGCCAGCGCCAGGAAGATCGCCAGGCTCACGAGCGGGCCGCTGACCCCCAGGAGCATCAGCCGCACGGACAGGCGCAAGGGTCGCCCCTTCCTCACCCCCGCTGTCCGTTGAGGCCGTCCGGCGAGCCGTTGGCGAATCGTCAAAAGGGCCTTCAACGCCATGCCTATGATTTTCTCACGTCCGTGCGATGGATCGCTTCATGACCAGGATCCTTTCCGTCCATTCCTTCCGCGGTGGAACGGGAAAATCCAACCTCTCGGCGAATCTCGCGGCCGCATTCGCAGCCCGCGGACTCAGGGTCGGCGTCTTTGACACCGATCTTGCTTCACCAGGTATTCATGTGCTGTTCGGGTTCACGGCAGGGCCGGAATCCCACACCTTGAATGATCATATTCAGGGCTCCATTCCGATTGAAAAGTGCGCCCATGACGTCACCCCCGCTTCGATGGCGGGTGGCAAGGGGCGCATCTTTCTGGTGCCTGCCGCCATGGAGGGCGACCGGATCGCCCGGCTGCTGCGGGAAGGCTATGAAGTCGAGCGGCTCAATGACGCCCTGTTCAGCCTCGGCCAGAGCCAGCGCCTGGATCTGCTGATCGTGGACACCCACCCCGGGATCAACGAGGAGACCCTGCTCACCACCGCCATCTCCGACTGCCTGGTGATGGTGATGCGCCCCGACCAGCAGGACTACCTCGGCACGGCCGTGGCGATCGAAGTGGCCCAGAGGCTCATGGTGCCGGAGGCCCGGCTGGTGGTGAACAAGCTGCCGGCCCATTTCGACGCCGAACAGGTGCGTGCCCGCGTGGCCCAGAGCTATGGCATTCCCGTCGGCGCGATCCTGCCCCTCAGCGAAGACCTGCTCACCATCGCCAGTGGCAGCCTGGCCCTGGTGGATGTCCCCTCCCACCCCTGGAGCGCCGGGGTCACCCAACTTGCGGCTGATCTCGCCGATGCGCTCCTCTGAGCCCGACACCGGTGCTGACCCCGCCGCCGCTGGCCCGCTGACCATGGCCCGGCTGCTGGCGCTTGAACCCGCCGCGCTGCGGCGGCTCCTGACGACGGGACTGCGGGCCGGACTGACCGAGGATGAACTCGACGCCGGCTGTGCGGCCGCGGCGGCCCCCGGCCAGGCGCCGGCGGAGCTGCGGGCCCGGCTGCAGGAGCAGGGCTGGCTGGCCTGGGATCCCGATCGCCAGCGCTGGCGCACCCGGCTCGGCGCCACCACTCCGGCGGCACCGTCTCAGGGCTGATCCGCCAGGGCCAGCCATTCCTCCAGCACCGGGTTCACCCGGGAGGGATCCTCGTCGTGGGGGCAGTGGCCGAGGCCGCTCAGGACGCGCAGGTCGCGCACGGCGGCGAAGACCTCGGCCCAGCGCCGGGCCTCGGCGACCGGCTCCCACGGATCGGCCTCCCCCCAGAGCAGCCGGACCGGGATGGTCAGCTCCGCCAGCATGTCCGGGGCGAGCCGATCCCGGAAGAGGTTGATGAATCCCCGGAAGCTCTCCTCGGCGCCGGGGCTGCGGGCCGGGGTCAGCAGCAGCTGCACCAGTTGGTCGTCGATACCGGCGCCGCTGGGATAGGCGGCGCCCAGAACCCTACGGATCACGCCGGGGTTGGCCACCCAGCGGAACAGGCGGCCCGTGAGCCAGCGCTGGCGTACCAGGCGCTTCAGCAGGGGGCGGCCGATCCGGCGCAGGGGCGGCTGCTCGCTCAGGCGGCGGTCGTCGAGGCTGCGCTGGGCACAGTCGATCAGGATCACCTGGCGGGCGTCGTCGCCGAGCCTGGCGGCGGCGGCCAGGGCCACGACGCCCCCGATCGAATTGCCGACCAGCTGGACCGGCGTGCCGATCACCTCCCGCACGAAGGCGGCCACCTGGTCGGCCCACAGGTCGATGCCGTAGCGGAGCGCCAGCCCATCCTCCGGCTCATCCTCGAGTCGGGAGGGGGGCTTGCTGCTGGCCCCGAAGCCCACCAGGTCGATGGCGTACACCGGGCGCCGGCCGGCCAGCGCCGGCAGGTTGTGGCGCCAATGCTCCTTGCAGGCGCCGAAGCCGTGGATCAGCAGCACGGGCAGCGCCCCGCTCGCCTCCGGGGCCGCCGATGGGTGGGCCACGTAGCTGATGGTCTGCCCCTGCCACGACCAGCTGCCCAGCCAGTCCGTCGGGAAAACCGCGCCGCCGTCGGCCGGGGGTGTCACGGTCATGGGGCCTGGGGTCGGGGGATTCAATGGGACCCCTTCCAGGGTTCGACCCTGCCATCTTCGATGGCCCAGATCCGATCGGCGTCATCGAGCAGGCGCAGGTCGTGGGTCACCAGCAGCACGGAACTGCCCCGTTTGCGGCAGAGGTCGCCCAGCAGGGCCACCACCTCCTGGCCGGCGGTGCTGTCGAGGGAGGCGGTGGGTTCGTCCGCCAGCACCAGATCGGGCTCGGGGGCCAGGGCCCGGGCGATCGCCACCCGCTGCCGCTGGCCGCCGGAGAGCTCGGAGGGGAAGTGGTGCAGGCGGTGGCCCAGACCCACCGCCTCCAGCAGGGCGGTGGCCCGGTGCCGGCGCCGCTCAGGGTCCGGCTCGCTCAGCTGCAGCACGAGCGCCACGTTCTGCAGGCTGGTGAGGGAGGCCACCAGGTTGTGGCTCTGGAAGATGAAGCCGATGCGGCGGCGGATCTCCACCCGCATCCGCTCACTGGAGCGCCGCACCTCGCTGCCCAGCACCCGCAGGGAGCCCTCCTGGACCGATCGCAGCGCCCCCACCAGGGTGAGCAGGGTGCTCTTGCCGCTGCCGGAGGGCCCCACCAGCAGGGTGATCTCACCGGGGTTCACCGTGAAGCTGATCCCGTGCAGGATCTCGCTGCGCAGCGGACCTTCCCCGTAGGCGTGACGCAGATTCTCGGCGACGACAGGCAGCATCGGGATCAGAAGACGCTGGCCGGATCCGCATCCCGCAGCTTGTTGAGCGCGATGGCGGCCGCCACGGCGCAGACCCCGATGGTGAGGCTGAACACCAGCACGGTCTTGCCGGTGGTCATGACGATCTGGATGCCGGAGACGGCGGTGAGGAAGGCATAGAGGGCGGCGCTCGCCACCAGGGCGGGAACGAAGGAGGAGATCGCCAGGATCGAGGCCTCCTGCAGCACCAGGATCAGCAGGAATCGATTGCGGAAGCCCAGGGCCTTGAGGGTGGCGTACTCGTGCAGGTGGTCGCTGACATCGGTGTACAGCACCTGATAGACGATCACCCCCCCCACCAGCAGACCCATGATCGTGCCGAAGCCGAAGATGATGCCGAAGGATGAGCTGGTGTTCCAGTAGTTCTGCTCGCTGGCGATCAGCTCGGGCTTGGTGAACACCTGGAGCTGGCTGCCGTAGAGGGCCCGCAGATGACGCTGGACGGGGGCGATGGCGGCCGGATCGGTGACGCGGATCAGGCCCATGGAGATCTCGCCTTCGTTGATCTGCTTGTAGGCGAGTTGCAGGGCCGTGGTGTCGCTGCTGATCAGGTTGCTGTCGGCGGCGAAGGTGGAGCCGAGGCGGAACAGGCCCACCACCCGGAAGGTCTTGGAGTAGTCGGCGAGGATCATCGTCTGGCTCCCCTGGGCCCTCACCGCCGCGGCGACAGGCCCGGTGTTGCTGTTGCCGGCCGCGTCGAACAGCACGTAGCCGGGGGTGCGGATACGGTCGATCTGCTCGCGGACCGGCGCCAGATCGAGAATCTGCCGGTCGGGATCGAAACCGATCAGGCGCAGGCTGGTGGGCTTGATCCCGCCCATCTGCTGGGCATTCACATTGGCGACATAGACGGGGATGACATCGGCCACCCCCGGCACCCCCAGCGACTGATAGAGTTGGGACTGGGGGAACTGCTGGAAGGCGCCGCTGTCGCGGGTGCCGGGGCTGATCACCACCAGATCCGTGATCAGGGCCTGGTAAAAGGTGGTGGCGCTGGTGAGCAGACCGGACTGGAAGCCCAGTTGCATGAACATCAGCAGGGCGGCGAAGCCGATGCCGGTGACGGCCACCAGGTAGCGGATCGGCTGGCGCTTCAGCTGCAGCCAGGCCACCGGCAGATCGCCCAGGCTGCGCCTCAGGGAGCGGCCGATCACGGCAGGAAGCGGACGTTCACGTTCAGCCCGCTGAGCCTGGCGAGGCGGGCGGAGTCGGCGGGGCTCAGCGCGATCTTCACCAGCACCACCCGGGCATTGACGTTGTTGTTGGAATTGACGCTGAACAGATCCCGGTCGGAGACCTCCCCGGTGATGGCCAGGACCCGGCCCTGCAGCTTGCCGCTGAAGCCGCCGCTTTCCGGCCAGATTTCCACCGGCTGGTCAGGGCGCACCTGGGGAATGTCGCTCTGGAACACCTGGGCCCAGACCTGCATGGCGCCGATCTTGCCGATCTGGGCGAGCCCCTGGTCCGTTTCCTTCATGCCCGGCCAGCTGTAGATCCGCAGCAGCTTGCCGTCGAGGGGGGAGCGGATCTCGGCGTTGCGCAGCTGGCTGCGGGCCTGGGCCAGGTTGGCCTTGGCCACCGCCACGTCGGCGACGGCCACCTCCCGGTCGACCGGGCGGACCGTGAGGTTGTCGTAGAGGGTGCCCTTGAGGGCCGCGATGTTGGCCTGCCCCTGGGCAAGGGCCGCATCGGCCTTGCCGAGTTCCTCCTCGGAGATCGCCCCGGCCTTGAACAGCTCCACGCTCTTCTGCTGGCTGATCTTGAGGTAGGGAATCACCACCTGCTCGGCCTTGAGATCCGCCTGGGCCTTGGCCCGGGCGCCCTTACGGGCCCCCGCATCCACCTGGGCCAGCTTGGCCTCGCTGAGGGCCAGCTGGCTCTCGGCCTGGACGACCCCCTTGCGGAGACTGGCCCAGCTGCTGAGGAAACCCAGCAGCTGGGCGCGGCGGATCGCCGCCCCCTCGGGCACCAGCCACTTCTCGACGACCTCGGAACCGCCGCTGTTGCCCGAGGCGGCGGACAGGGACACGACGCCGCCCTGGGGGGTGAGGCGTCCCAGGGCGGTCACGGCCCGGGGCGCCAGGGGCGGCGGCGGCGGCGGGGGCCGGTGGGTCAGCTGCCAGCCCGCCAGCCCGAGCACGGCCAGCACGGACACCGTGACGACCTTGCGCCGGCCGCTGCCCCAGGCCCGCTCCCGCCAGGTGCGCTGCAGGCCCTCCAGCCTGTCGCCGTGCGGCGTTTCCGTCACGAACCGAGGGGCTCCGGGCGCGTCATGGTAACCGCGGGATCCGCGTCCAGCCAGCGGCGGTGCATGCGGCGGTACTCAATCGAGAGGATGTCGGAGGCCACGTGCCGCTCCTGGGTGAGATCCAGGGGGACGGGGGTCGGCCGCTGGCTGCGCACCACCCCATGGTCCTCCTGGAAGATGGTGCGGGAGATGGCGATCGACTGGGCTTCGCTGCCGGGCAGCCGCAGGCGCTTGCGTTTGGAATACTTCACCCAGCGGGCCAGGGTGTGGGTGTCGCTCTGGGGAAGGCTGGCGTTGAAGAAGACGAAACGCAGCTGGTCGCCGATGCTGGTGTCGACGATGTTCAGATTCGGGTAAAAGAAGCTGAAGGTGGTGGTGGCGCAGAGGGGGCCGCTCTGGCCGCTCAGGGTGCGCAGCAGCTTCAGGATCCCCTTCACCGGCAGTTCGAAGCTCACCGTGGCGGCGATCATGAGGTCCTCCTTGCGGAGATCGACGGGGATCGACAGGGGTGAATCCTGGCTGGCGAAGGTGCTCTTGTGCACCCAGTAGGCATGGGAATTGTCGAGGTTGGACTCGATCACCCGGCTGAAATGGGTGTCCCAGTCGAAGCTGCTCTCCACATGGCCCCAGACGTCGTCCGGGAAGACGGGCAGATCGGGCAGCAGGGCCGGATCGGGCGGGCCCTCGCCCCACCACATCCAGATGAAGCCCCGGGACTCGACCGCCGGCCGCTCACCCACCAGGTTGCTGCGGGCCGGAGGGCTGGAGCCGGCCGGCTCGGCGGGGGCCTCGAGGCAGGTCCCGTCGGCGGCGAATTTCCAGCCGTGGAAAGGGCAGCGCAGGCAGCCGCCCTCCTCCAGCCGCCCCAGGGCCAGGGAGGCCCCCCGGTGGGGACAGCGGTCGCTGAACAGCCGGGGCCGGCCTTCGGCATCCGGGAACAGCACGAAATCGTGCCCCGCGAAGGGGACGGCCACCGGACCCTTGCGGAAGACGAACGAAGAGGCGACGGCGTACCAGCAGTTCCGGGCCAGTTGAGACACCTGGGAAGGAGATGTCTCTGAAGTGGTCCCCGCCAATGACATGGTCTGCCGATGCTGCGCGGATCTTAAGCGAAGTGTCCCGATCGAGAGAGCGACACCGCCTAGATTGGCGCCGCCGCCAAGGTTGGGTCGTCCCACACTGCTGTCCGAATGATCCGCAAGTGATTCGCAAGCTGCGCAGTCCCCTGGCGATCGTGTTTCTCACCCTGTTGCTGGACAAGCTGGGCGAAAACATCGTCTACCCCCTGCTTCCCTTCATCCTCGAGAAATTCTCTCCCGACGGACTCACCCTGGGGCTGCTGGCCTCCACGGCCACCCTGTTCTCGGTGCTGGCGTCGCCGATCATCGGTTCCCTCAGCGATGCCTGCGGCAGGAGGCCGGTGATTCTCCTCTGCGTGGCCATCAACTGTCTGTCCCTGTTCATGTTCGGCCTGGCCGGAACGCTGGGGCTGATCTTTCTTTCCAGGGCGATCAACGGCGTTTCCACGGCCACGGTCGGCACGGCCCAGGCCTACATCTCCGATATCTCCACTCCTGCCAACCGGGCCCGCAACTTCGGCATCAGCGGCGCCGCCTTCGGCCTCGGGGCCATCGCCGGCCCTGCCCTGGGGGGAGCGCTGGTGGGATTCGGCATGCGTATCCCGGTGTTCGTGGCCGCCGCCCTGGCGGCCTACAACTTTCTGATGGCGTTTCTCTATCTCAAGGAGACCCTGCCGCTCCAGAACAGGCCCCGCTTCCAGTGGTCCCAGATCAACGGACTGGCCCCGGTCATGGCCCTGCTGGCGTTGCCGAAGGCCAACCGCGTTGCGCTGGCCTTCTGCTGCTTCAACTTCGCCTTCAGCGGCTTCACCACCCTGCTGGTGCTCTATCTCAAGGATCAGTTCTCCTGGTCGGCGTCGCAGTCGAGCGGCATCTTCGTGATCGTCGGCCTCACCGTCACCTACGTGCAGGTGGCCCTCACCGGCCCGCTGGTGCGACGCCACGGGGAGGCCCGCCTCAACATCTACGGCCTGCTGGCGGTCGCCGCCGGCATTGCCCTGATCCCCCTGGCCAGTGTGTTCGGCGCCGCCGCCGCCGTCGTGATCGTCACGGCCGCCGTGATGCTGTCGGTGGGGGCGGCCTGCGTGATCCCCACGGCCCGCAGCCTGGTCTCGCGGCTGGTGCCGGAGAACCGGCAGGGGGTGATGCTGGGCAGCCTGCTGGCCCTGACGGGCCTGGCCAGTGCCCTCGGTCCGATGCTGGCGGGGGTGCTCTACGACCTCTCCCCCACCCTCTGCTTCCTGCTCCAGGCGGTGGTCTGTCTGCTGGGGGCGCCCCTGCTGCGCGGCGTCAGGGAACCGGTGCCGGTGCCGGTTGAGATCGCCGGCTGAGTGGGTGTGCCTCAGACGCGGGCGCGCTCGCGCATCATCCGCCGGTACTCCACCAGGATCAGGTCGGACTCGATCAGCACCTCGTGGGAGCCCCGGAAGGTCACCCGCTTGGGCTCCTGTTCGCTGATCACGGACGCGTCCTCCTTGGAGATCTGCAGGCCCGTGTCCAGGGTGATGCGATCGAACAGCCGGCTCAGCAGGGGGGTGGCGGTGAGGACGTTGCGGCCGTTGGTGACCCGGACGGTGGTTTCGCCGTCGTTGTCGGGCACGTGGGCCTGCAGCGCCGCCAGGGTCACCGCACCGAAATGGATGATCGAGACCACCACGTTGGGGTAGAGGAAGCGGTACTCCTTGTAGGCATTGGCGCTGTCCCCCTTCAGCAGCAGGCGGGTGAGGCCATTGAGCTTCTTCACCTTGATCGGCATGCGCCCGTAGAGGCTGCCGGGTTCCACCTGCACCGGATAGTGCTCGAGGCTGAAGTCGGTGGTCGGGTCGACCCGTCCGATGCTCTTGCCATGCACGAAGGCGGCGTGGGTGGGATCGATGCCGTTCTCGATCGTGCGGGTGAAATGGGTGGCGTAGGTGTAAGCCATGTCACCGCCGGCCCGCAGGGTCAGCCCGTCCAGTTCCGGGATGTCGAGCACATCCCCATCGGGGCTGGCCTGGCGGCCGGCCAGCCACAGCCAGACGAAGCCGTGCCGCTCCCGGGTGGGGAAGGTGCGCAGCCGCGCCTGGCGCGGGATCGACTCCTCGGCCCGCAGGGCCGGGATGTGTACGCAGGTGCCCTGGGCGTCGTACTGCCAGCCGTGGTAAGGACAGACCAGGCTGTCCCCCTGGACCCAGCCGGCCGCCAGGGAGCAGCCCCGGTGGGCGCAGCGGCCATCGAAGGCCAGCACCCGGCCGCCGCCCTCGCGCATCAGCACCACCTCCCGGCCCTGGAAGCGGTGGACCAGGGGCTGGTTCCCCACCTGGCTGGAGAGCCCGACGGCGTACCAGCAGTCGCTGGGCCAGGGCGACGGGGTCGGCATCTCAGGGCGTGGGGACGGGGGGCGTGGGCACGGGGGCGGTGGCCGGGCAGGCCCGGGCCAGGGCGCGGCGGTAGGCCAGGATCAGCTGGTCGGAGGCCAGCAGCAGCTCATCCCCCTGGGTGCTCCAGGACGGGCCCGGGGGCTGGGTTTCCACCACCGCCTTGTCCTCCTCGTAGGTGTCGACCGTGTTGCGGATCGAGTTGCCGTCGGCCCAGCCGTAGGGGAGGAAATTGCGCACGCCGATCCACTTGGTGAGGGTGGTGTGGTCGTCGACGGGGATGTTGCTGGCGAAATAGATGTACTGATACCCCTTCCAGTTGAAGTCCAGGGCGATCCTGTTGATGTTGGGAAGGTAGCCGGTGAGGGTGGAGCTGGAGTGGCTTCTTTTCCGCTTGACGATGTACTTCAGCAGACCCACCCGGGCCGGTGGCTTCAACTTGTGATGGGTGGACACCAGACCCGGTTCGCTGACGATCTCCAGGCTCTCCACGCTCGCGTCCTCCCGGTTGCCGAAGAAGGGCCGGTGCACGAAGGGGGCGTGGGAGGTGTCCAGCCCCGACTCCACCACCCGGCTGAAGTGGGCGTTCCAGGTGTAGGACCCGCTCACCGCCCGCCAGCCCGGCTGGCCGAGTTCCGGGAAGGGGGGAATGGGGACCGAGGCGGCCAGCCCGGCCTCGCCGGGAAAGATCCAGACGAAGCCGGATTGCTCCCGGACGGGGAAGGTGGCCATCCGGGCCAGGGCGGGGATGGGCGTCCCCGGGGGATCGGCCGGAATCCTGACGCAGTGCCCATCGGCGTCATAGCTCCAGCCGTGGTAGGGGCAGCGCACGCAGGAACCCTCCACCCATCCCTTGGCCAGGCTGGCGCCGCGGTGGGCGCAGTAGTCGGCCAGCCCATGGGCCTGGCCGGCCTCGTCACGGAAGAGGAGGTAGCGGCGCCCCAGGAGGGTGACGGAGACGGGTTGGTCGCGGAGCCCGTGGGCATGCTCCACCGCATACCAGAAGTTCTCGAGTCCCTGGGTCATTCCTCGGGTCGTTCTTCAGGGCGTTCTTCGGGGCGTTCTTGAGCCGGGTGCGACACGGGTTCCACGGGTCGACCGACCCTGTTTAGCACCGATGGGGCCTGGATCCAAGATGAACCGGCTGAAGGAATTGCTGAACGATTTAGAATCGGTTCCTGTTGGACGGCGACCGTTGCGCAAGCTTCACCTGGACCCCGGTGAGTTCGCCTACCGAAGTGGAGACAGTGGTCAGGATGTGTATCTCGTCCGCACCGGGGCGATCGAACTGGTCACCCTCTATCCCGAAACGGGGGAAGGCATCGACGGGCGCCATGGCCCCGGCCATGTGTTCGGCGAGGTGGAGCTGATCGACGGCCGCCCCCGCACCCACACCGCCAGGGCCTCCCAGCCCACCGAACTGCTCGTCTTCAACCGCGACGAGCTGATGGACCTGCTGTTCGAGCATCCCGAGCGCAGCCTGGTGCTCGGACGCAGCGTCTTCGACCGCCTCCGGGACCTGTACACCAACGAGACCCTCGAGTCTGACCTGGCCCGGCTGCGGGAGGAGATGCAGGAGAGCATCCGCGAGGCTGTCGTCGCCCACGAGGGCCGGGTGGTTCGCAGCCACAGCGGCATGGCCGCCATCGCCGTTCCGATCGTCCTGATGGTGCTGCTGGCGATCGGTTCCTACTGGTACTTTCACCGGGGCTGAGCCTTGATGACGCAGCCCATCTCCCCTGGTCCCGTTCCATGAGCATCCAGCCGGTCCCCCCCGAAGACAAGGAGCACGCCCTCTCCGAATTCCGGGAGCTGATCAGTGCCGATGTGGAGGAAGGCATCGACAGCCATGAGCGGAAGATGACCCGCATGGGCTTCTTCTTCCTGGCGATCTTCGTCGGGGTGATCGGTCTGATGGCGGTCCTTCCCTGAGGCCGGCCCCAGGGGGGACGGAACCCAGCTCAGACGGCGGCCTTCTGGTTGGCCAGCAGGCTCTTGAGCTTGGCCAGTTCGCCGGCCCAGCGGGGATCGGGAGCGCCTTCGCCGACGGCGTCGGCATGGACCACTTTGTTGACGCTCTTGCGGGCGGCCGTGGGGGCGCTGCCGGGGCGGCGGTCGTTGCCGGCGGCACCGCGGACCTCACGGCGCTGCTCGGAAATCTCGATGCGCAGGGTGCTGCCGCCGAAGTCCTTGCCGTTGAGCTGGGCGATCACGGCTTCGGCCTGGGCCAGGTCGTCGACGTTGGCGAAGCCGAAGCCGCGGCAGGCGCCGGTCTCCCGGTCATTCACGGCCTTGAAGCGAACCCCTTCTCCCACGCTCGAGAAGAGAGCATCCAGTTCTTTGGCATCAAAGGTTTGCGGCAGGTTGCCGACATAGAGACGAACGCTCATGGGGAGGGGCTCAGGAAAAGGAAAAAACTCTGGCAGGCGGTGCGATCGCGCCATTGCATCCAGCAGTTAATCACGTCGTGGGTCCGGTTCCGCGCCGGGTCCAAGGCGGTCGAGCCAGAGCCGGGCCGCTGCAATGGCCTCTTCGACCGCATAATGGTCGGCCAACTCCGCTGTGTCCGTCGCTGCTGTTCCGCCGAGTCGACCGAAGGCCCGTTCAGCCGTGAGATGGTCGATCAGCTGGCCCAGACGGGGCCCCGGCGGGATGGCCAGGAGCTCCTGCAGCCGGCGGCCGTCCAGGGGCGGGCGGGGGTGGAACAGGCGATCCGCCGGGTTGCGCCACCGCTCCATGGCCGCCCGGGCCGTCGCCGGATCCAGAGGCATCAGCAGGGCGGGCAGATCCGCCTCCAGCTGGCGGTGCATCTGCAGCCGATCCGCTTCGCTCAGCGCCCCCAGGGACGGCGCGCCTTGGGGCGAAGCGCTGGGCTGGAGCCGGTCGTGCCAGTGCCGCAGCCGCTGGCAGCGTTGCTGCAGGCGCTTGCTGGCCCGCAGCCGCTCCAGGGTCGGGCCGTCGAGCACGGCCGCCAGCCGCGCCAGCGGCAGGGCCCAGGCTGCCTCCGGCGGCGTCAGGCCGCAGGCCTGCGGCCGTTGCGGCCCAAGGGGCTCCAGCCGGGGCCCGGACCCGTCGGCGGCCCCCCAGGGCTGGAGCAGCCCCGCCTCCAGGGCCAGCCCCAGCCCCCGGTGCCCCTCGGGAGCGGCGGCCAGCCGCTCCAGCTCCGCCAGCACCCGCTCCCCGGCCACGGCGGTGATCCGCTGCCGATGGCGCCCGATCAGCTCCCAGGTGGCCGGAGCGATGTGGAACGCCAGTTCGCAGGCCAGCCGCACCCCCCGCAGCAGCCGCAGGGGGTCATCGAGCAGGTTGGCTTCGCTGATGGCCACCAGCCGGCCTGCCGCCAGATCCGGCAGGCCGCCGCAGGGGTCGATCAGCCGCAGATCCGCGGCCGATTCGCGGCCTGACGGCGTCGCTCCCTCCAGGGGCAGGGCGATGGCGTTGGCGGTGAAGTCGCGGCGGGTCAGATCGGCGGTCAGATCCTCTCCGGCGCAGCGGGCCAGGTCGATCGTCCAGCCCGCCAGCACCAGCCGGGCGATCGAGCGCTCCTGGTCCAGCACCACACAGCTGCCGCCCAGCTGCCGCCCCAGGCGCCTGGCCAGGTCGATGGCGTCCACGGGCACCACCAGGTCCAGATCCGGGCGGACGCTCAGGCGACCCAGCAGGCCGTCCCGGACCGCCCCCCCCACCAGCGCCGTGCCCGCCGGCAGCTGCTGGGGGGCCACCGGCCAGGTCTCCGGCGCCAGGGCCCGCCACAGTTCCGGGACTTGACGTCCCGGCTCGCACGCCACAATGGGCGCCCTGCTGGGCCGCGGCGGCATGTGCATCTGCGTGGATTGCCACTGGGTCGAGCGGTGTCAGGCCTACCACGCGGTCGAGCGCCAGCATGGCGTCGCCCACCTCAATCCCGCGCCCGACTTCAGCCCCAGCCAGCCGCGCATCCACGTGCAGGTGCTTGATCTCGACGCCACCGGCACCAGCGTGGGGGTGGAGTGGGACGTGCGGGCCTGCTCCGACTTCCGCTCCGATCCGGGTCGCTGGCGTCGCTGCCGCCCCGACGGACCGCTGCCCACATGACCCTGCTCCCCGATCCCGACGGCCGCCCCTGGCTGCTGGCCCTGCACAGCTCCAGCGAGAGCCTCGGTGTGGGGCTGCAGCGCCTCGGGGCGGCGGCGCCCGAGCGGCTCGAGACGTTCCCCCTCGGCCGCTCCCTCTCCAACGGGCTGTTTGACAGTCTGGAGTCGGTGCTGCCGGCCAGCGCCTGGCCCCAGCTCGGCCGCCTGGCGGTGGCCACCGGCCCCGGGGGCTTCACGGGCACCCGCCTCACGGTGGTGCTGGCCCGCACGCTGGCCCAGCAGCTGGCGCTGCCCCTCGACGGTATCAGCAGTTTCCGCCTGATGGCCCGCCGCCTGCTCACCGGATCCGAGCCCCCCAGCGATGGTCCTTTCTGGTTGCTGCAGGAGCTGCCGCGGCGCGGTGTGGTGGCCGGGCTCTACGGCGCCGACCCGGGCCAGCCCGGTGGCGTCGCCGAACTGGAGGCGCCCCGTCTCCATCGCGACAGTGGGGCGCTGGCCCGGTACCCGATCCATCCGGCCCTGGTGCAGTTGCCGGAGGACGTGATCCAGCTGCTGGGCTTCGGTGCGGCCAACGCCGCCGCGGGACGGGACGCCCCCTGGCAACCGGTGCTGCCCCTCTATCCCACCAGCCCGGTGGAGGCGCTCCCATGCTGAGCCGCCCCGGACCCCGCCCCCAGCCCCGGCCGCGCCGGCGCCGCTCGCGCCGCCCCGCCACCACGGCCGCCGCCGCCATGCCCCCGGCCGTCGCCCCCCAGCGCTCCCGCCGCGGGCCGCGTCCCCGGCGACCGGTTTCAGGGCGGGTGGTGCTGGTGGGCCTGGCGGGACTGGCCCTGCTGTGGCTGTCGCGCGGCGGCTGGTGGCCCACGCCGCCGCCGCCCCAGATGATCCTGGTGCTGGGGGGGGATGCGGATCGGGAGGCGGCGGCGGCCCGCCTGGCCCGGGTGGACGGACTGCCGGTGGTGGTCACCGGCGGCACCAACCCCGAGTACGCCCACTGGCTGTTCCAGCAGAAGGAGGGTCTGCCTGCCCGCCAGGTCCAGCTCGACTACCGGGCCCGCGACACGATGTCCAACTTCACCTCCCTGGTCGACGACCTGCGCAAGGCCCGGATCCGCCATGCCCTGCTGGTCACCTCCGCCGACCACATGGAGCGGGCCCTGCTGGTGGGACGGATCGTGGCCGGCAGCCGCGGCATCCATCTCACCCCGGTCCCCGTGCCGTGCGGCAAGCTCTGCGTCGTCGAGGGCCGGCGGCGCCTGTGGGGCGACGGCGCCAGGGCGGCCCTCTGGGTGATCAGCGGTCAGGACATCAGGCCGTGGGTGGAAGAGCGGGTGGCTCCCTGGCTGGAAAAAGCAGGCTTCCGCTGATCGGACCCAGGTCGAGCATCCGGTTGATCTGCTCCTGGGCAGCGCGGGTCGCGGCGTCCAGGTCAGGGCGGCGCCGGGAGGCCGGCGGCGGGATCGGTGTGCCGATGCGGATGTGGATGGGCACCAGCCTCGGGCCGTGGCCGCCGGGTCCGAGGGCCCGGTGGCTGTTGATGATCGCCACCGGCAGCAGCGGCACGCCGGCCCGGGCCGCCAGCAGGGCGGCCCCTGGCTGGGGGGCATTGACGCGGCCGTTCGCCTGCCGGGTGCCGTCGATGAACACGCCGGTGGCCCAGCCCTGCAGCAGCCGGTCGGTGGCGGTGCGGATCGCTTCCCTGTCGCCGGCACCGCGCTCCACCGGGTAGGCGCCGCAGGCCCGGATGATCGGCCCCAGCAGGGGCACCCGGAACAGCTCCGCCTTGGCCATGAAGGCCACCGGCCGGCCGAGGGCGTGCCCCAGGAGCGGCGGATCCAGGTGGGAGCCGTGGTTGGCCACCACCACCACGGCCCCCTCCAGGGGCACGTTGTCGTTGCCGGTGGTCCGGCCCCGGAACAGCAGCCGGAACACAGGAAACACCAGCAGGTAGCTGATCAGCCGGTAGGTGAGGCTCGGCTTCGGCGTGCTCAGCAGGGCGGGGGGATCGGCGGGGGGGCGGCGGCGGCGTCTCACTGGCCCAGGTCGCCGGAGGTGGCGATCTGGGCGGTGCCCAGCCCGGGGCAGCTGCGCTTGATCAGGCCGGAGAGCACGTTGCCCGGTCCGATCTCCACGGCGGTGCTGATCCCTTCGCCCTGCAGCCGGTCCATCGTCTCCCGCCAGCGCACCCCCATGGTCATCTGCTGCCGCAGACGCTCCTTGAGCACCGTGGCGTCGGTCTCGGGCCGGGGATCGGCGTTGCTGAGCACGGGGATCCGGGCGTCGGCGAACGGCACCGCCTCCAGTTCGGCGGCGAAGGCCTCGGCGGCGGGGGCCATGAAGGGGGAATGGAAGGCGCCGGACACCGCCAGGGGGATGGCCCGCTTGCAGCGCACCGCGGCCGTGACACTGGCCACCGCTTCCGGGGTGCCCGAGAGCACCACCTGGGCGGCACTGTTGTCGTTGGCGATCACCACCCCCTCGGTGGCGGCCACCGCCTGCTCCAGCTCGTCCCGGTCGAAGCCCATCACGGCGGTCATGGCGCCGCCGCCGGCGGCCGCCATCAGTTCGCTGCGGCGGCGCATCAGCTTCAGGCCGGTCTCGGCATCGAAGACCCCGGCGGCGTAGAGCGCCACCAGCTCACCCAGGCTGTGGCCCGCCACCAGCCGGGCGCTGCGGCCCTGGCCGTGGAGCGCGTCCACCAGCAGGCTCTCGACCACGAACAGGGCCGGCTGGGTGTTGCGGGTGTCGTTGAGGTCGCCATCGTCACAGATGGCCAGCAGGTCGCGGCCGAGCAGCTCCGAGGCCCGGTCGAAGCGCTCCCGGGCCCCCGGCAGGTCGATCACCCCCTCGGCCATCCCCGGCTTCTGCGAACCCTGTCCCGGAAACACCCAGGCGATGGCCATGCAAGCCTCCCGTGCAACGGCAGGAGATTAAGGCTCGGCTGGCGGGCGCCCAGGACCGCTCCAGCGGAACAGGGCGGCGCCCCAGCTGAGGCCGGCGCCGAAGCCGCTGCTGGCGATCAGGTCGCCGGCGCCGACACGGCCGTCGCGCACCGCTTCATCGAGCATCAGCGGGATCGTGGCGGCGGAGGTGTTGCCGTAGGCCGAGAGGTTGCTGAGCACCCGCTCGGCAGGCATGGCGAAGCGGTCGGCCACCGCGTCGAGGATGCGCTGGTTGGCCTGGTGGAGCAGCAGCCAGTCGACGTTGTCGGCGGCGGTGCCCGTGGCCTCCAGCAGCTCCGCCAGCACGGCGGGCACCTCGCGCACGGCGAACTTGTAGACCTCCTGGCCGTTCATGTGGATCGGCGCGAAGCCGCCCACCTGGGCCGAGAGATCCCCCACCAACGGCTGGTGCTCGGCCACCTGGGCCAGGGTGAGGCAGGCGTTGCGGCTGCCGTCCGAGCGCATGCGGAAACCCAGCAGGCCGTCGCCTGTGGGGTCACAGGCCTCCACGGCCAGGGCACCGGCCCCGTCGCCGAACAGGACGCAGGTGCGGCGGTCGTCCCAGTCGAGCCAGCGGCTCAGCTGGTCGGCGCCGATCACCAGCACCCGCCGCATCGTGCCGCAGCGGATGTACTGGGCCGCCGTGATCAGGGCGAACAGGAAGCCGCTGCAGGCCGCCGTGAGATCGAAGGCCACCGCCCGATGGGCCCCCAGGGCCGCCTGCACCCGCGGGGCGGTGCCGAACAGGTCGTCCGGGCTGGAGGTGGCCAGCAGGATCAGATCCACCTGCTCGGGGGCCCAGCCCGCATGGGCCAGGGCCGCCCGGCCCGCCTCGGCGGCCAGGCTGGTGACGGTCTCACCGGGGCCGGCCACCCGCCGGGCACCGATGCCGGTGCGGCTGCGGATCCAGTCGTCGTTGGTCTCGACCCGCTCGCTCAGCTGGTCGTTACTGATGCTGGCGGCGGGGAGGGCGCGTCCGCAGCCCACCAAAGCCATTCCCCTCAAGGCGGCCGTGGTCACCGTCTTGTCCGAGCCGAGCGGCACCCATTCGGTTCACAGGTGGGCTCAGTCAACCACAGGTGGTTGCCACTCCGGCGCTCCCCTCGCCGAGGGCGTGCAGGTCGTCCATGACGCCGTGGCTGGCGGCGGAGTGGGCCAGCCGCAGGGCGCTGACCACCGAAAGGGCCCGGCTGCTGCCGTGGCCGATCACGCAGATGCCGTCGACCCCGAGCAGCAGGGCGCCGCCGTGCTCGGCGTGGTCGAGGCGCTTCTTGATCCGTACCAGGTTGCTGCGCAGGAAGGCCGACCCCACCTTGCCCCGGCGACCCCGGGGCAGCTCGGCCCGCAGCACGTCCAGCAGGACGCTGCCCACCGATTCGAGGAATTTGAGCAGCACGTTGCCGGTGAAGCCGTCGCAGACCACCACGTCGAAGTCGCCGGAGAGGATGTCGCGCCCCTCGCAGTTGCCGGCGAACACGAAGCGCTCGTCGGCCGCCAGCAGCGGGTGGGTGCGCAGGCAGAGGTCGTTGCCCTTGCACTCCTCCTCGCCGATGTTCACCAGGCCGATGCGGGGCCGCTTCACCTGCAGCACGTCGCGGCTGTAGATGTTCCCGAGCAGGGCGAACTGGTGCAGCCATTCGGGCTTGCAGTCCATGTTGGCCCCCACGTCGAGCACCAGCACCTGCTGGCCGGGGTCCTTGGTGGGGAAGAGGGCGCCGATGGCCGGGCGGTCGATGCCGGCCAGCCGGCCGAGGCGGAAGATCGCCGCCGCCATCACGGCACCGGAGTTGCCGGCGGAATAGACGGCGGTGGCTTCGCCCTTCTTGACCAGGTCCATGGCCACGTTGATGCTGGCGTCGCGCTTGCGGCGCACCACGGTGGCCTCCTCGTTCATGCCCACCGAAAGGCCGCTGGGCACCACCTGGATCAGGCCGCGCTGCACCGCCTCCTCCAGCTCCTGGCCCAGGCCCATGGCGGCCACCGCCTGCCGCAGCGGCTCCGGCTCGGCCACGAAGCGGATGCGCAGGGGCAGCAGGGCCACGGCCCGCAGGCAGCCCTCCAGGATCGGCCCCGGGGCGTGGTCCCCGCCCATGCCGTCGACGGCCACCCAGAGGCGCTGGCGGTCGTCGATGGCGGCGCCGGTGTGGCTGCCCTGCTGCAGACGCCGCAGCGGATCGAACACCAGGGGCTGGAGCACGGAGCCCGCCACGTTGGTGGCGGCGCCGGCCATGCTGCCGGCCACCGAAACCGCCCCCGAGGCGGCGCCGCTGGCGGTGGCGGTGGCGGTGCCAACGAGGCTGGTGACGGCCGCGTTGCGCCGGTACCAGATCACCAGGCGGCGGATCGTGCGGTTGGGTTTGGGGCGGTTGGAGGCGAAGCGACGGCCGTCGCGCCCTGCGCCTTCAGGATCCTTCGGTGGCAACGGGTTCAACGATGCGCTGGAACAGATAGCCGGTGCCCCGCGCCGTGAGGATCAGCTCGGGGTTGGCTGGATCATCCTCCAGTTTGGAGCGCAGCCGCGAGATGTGGACATCCACCACGCGGGTGTCCACGTGACGCTCAGGCGTGTAGCCCCACACTTCCTTGAGGATCTCGCCGCGGCTGAAGGGCTCGCCGGAACGGCTCACCAGCAGCTCCAGCAGGCTGAACTCCATCCCGGTCAGGCGGATCCGCTCGTCGCCCCGGTACACCTGGCGCTTGTTGGTGTCGATGCGGAGGTCGCCCACCTGGATCACGCCGGAGTTGGGGATCCCGGCGCCCGGGTCCTTCTCGACCCGCCGCAGCACGCAGCGGATGCGGGCCTCCAGTTCCTTGGGGCTGAAGGGTTTGACGACGTAGTCGTCGGCCCCGAGCTCGAGGCCGGTGATGCGGTCGGCCACGTCACCGAGGGCGGTGAGCATGACGATCGGCACGTCCGATTCCTTGCGCAGCTCCTGGCAGACGCCGTAGCCGTCGAGCTTGGGCATCATCACGTCGAGGACCACCAGGTCCGGCAGGACGCGGTGGAAGGCCTCGATGGCTTCCTCGCCATCGCTGGCGGTGACCACCTGATAGCCGATCATCGAGAGGCGCGTCTCGAGGATCCGGCGAATGCTGGCCTCGTCATCGACAACGAGGATCGTTTCCTTGGCGGTGGGGGAGGCCGTCATTGCGCGGCGAGGAGAATGCAACACGGATCCGACCCACTGAACCGGCCGGAAGGTCGGGAATTCACCGAACGCCACCTTTCTTCATACACACCGCCCGCTCCCCTTGGCCCGTCCCGGTTCCTCGTTCGTCTGCCAGGCCTGTGGCGCCAGGACGCGGCAGTTCTTCGGCCGTTGCGCCGGCTGCGGCGGCTGGAACACCCTGGTGGAGCAGAGCGAGCCCAGCGGCGACACCCGCCGGCGCCGGCCGGTGGCGGCCGCCACCGCTCCGGGGCCTGACGGGGCCGGGTCGCCGGGGCGGCCGCGCCGCTCCGAACCGATCCAGGCGGTGGGGGACAGGCCCCTGCAGCGCCTGGCCAGCGGCTACGGCGAACTGGACCGGGTGCTGGGGGGCGGCCTGGTGCCTGGCTCCCTGGTGCTCCTGGGGGGCGATCCGGGCATCGGCAAGAGCACCCTGCTGCTGCAGAGCGCCCGGGCCATGGCCGCCCGGGCGGTGGTGCTCTATGTGAGCGCCGAGGAGTCGGCCCAGCAGGTGAAGCTGCGCTGGCGGCGCCTGGCCGAGGACGGCCTGGGCGATGGCGAGAGCGAAGGTCTGCGCCTGCTGGCGGAGACCGACCTGGAGCTGG
Organism: Synechococcus sp. UW140; assembly: GCA_943367705.1. Lineage (GTDB taxonomy): Bacteria > Cyanobacteriota > Cyanobacteriia > PCC-6307 > Cyanobiaceae > Cyanobium. The sequence goes on along the minus strand of CALRJV020000001.1, from coordinate 8,070 downwards.
TCCTGCAGGAGCTGGAGACCCTGCGGCCCGAGGTGGCGATCATCGACAGCATCCAGGCCCTGCATGACGCCGAGCTGGGCAGTGCCCCCGGGTCGGTGTCCCAGGTGCGGGAATGTGCCGCCGCCCTGCAGCGCATCGCCAAGCGGCAGCACACCGCCCTGGTGCTGGTGGGGCACGTCACCAAGGAGGGGATGCTGGCGGGCCCCAAGGTGCTCGAGCATCTGGTGGACGCGGTGCTCACCTTCGAGGGGGACCGCTTCGCCAGCCACCGGCTGCTGCGGGCGGCGAAGAACCGCTTCGGCGCCACCCACGAACTGGGGGTGTTCGAGATGCGGGGGGCGGGGCTGGTGGAGGTGAGCAACCCCAGCGAGCTGTTCCTGGCCGGGGATGGCCCCAGCCCCGGCACCGCCACGATCGTGGCCTGCGAGGGCACCCGCCCGCTCCTGGTGGAGATCCAGGCCCTGGTCAGCCCCACCAGCTATGCCAGCCCGCGGCGCACCGCCACCGGGATCGGCACCAACCGGCTGCACCAGATCCTGGCGGTGCTGGAGAAGCACATGGGCCTGCCCCTGTCCCGCTTCGACTGCTACCTGGCGGTGGCCGGCGGCCTGGAGGTGGAGGAGCCGGCGGCGGATCTGGGGGTGGCGGCCGCCGTGGTGGCCAGCTACCGCGACCTCACCCTGCCGGCGGGCACGGTGCTGCTGGGGGAACTGGGCCTGGGGGGCCAGCTGCGGCCCGTGGGCCAGCTGGAGCTGCGCCTGCAGGAGGCGGCCCGGCTGGGGTTCGCCCGGGCCGTGGTGCCCCGCGGCAGCGCCCTGGGGCCGGTGGCGGCGGGCCTGGGCCTGCAGCTGCTGGAGGCGGCCACGGTGGCGGAGGCCCTGGTGGCCGGCCTGGGGGTCAACCCCGCCCCATGAGGGCGGCCCGGTGGGAGTGGCTCAGAAGTAGACGTCGACGTTGCTGCGGCCGGAGGACTTGAGCCAGTTCTCGATGTCCAGGTAGCCGCCCGGGTAGAGCCGCACCGCCTTGGTCCAGTAGGCGGCGGCCTCGTCGAACCAGCGGTCGGCGGCGTCCTGGTCGCCGGTCTCCTCGGCCAGGCGGCCCCACTTCTCGTAGATCAGCCCCATGTTCTTGAGACAGGAGGGGGAGTTGCCGTTGGCGTCCAGGGACTGGCGGTAGTAGTCGAGGGCCTTCTCCTCCTCGCCGTTGCTCATGAAGATGATCGCCATGTTCTTGAGGATCTCGCCCCGGTCGATGCTGTTCTCCTCGAGCTTCAGGGCCTCCTCGTAGTTCTCCAGCGCCTCGGCGTAGTCGCCGTCGTTCTGGGCCGACAGGCCGTCGCGGTAATAGACGTAGGCCTCCTTCGCCTTGGGATCGATCGGCAGCAGCTTGACGATCAGGTCGGCCATGACCGTGAAGCTCTTGTCGATGAAGTTGTCGTTGCGCTGCGAGCGGGGCAAGGGTCCAGGTCCGGATCGTCCCCCCATCCTGCCTTGGGCGCCCGGGGCAAGGGCGTGGCGGCTCCCTAGCCTGGGCCCGGCCCCCCGCTCCGGCACCCAGCCCCGGCACCCCCCGCTTGAGCGCCATCCCCCCCGCCAGCAGCCCCCGCGAGCCTTTGCTCCTCGATGTGGAGGGCATGAAATGCGGCGGCTGCGTTCGCGCCGTTGAGCAGCGCCTCCTGCAGACCGAAGGGGTGCGCCAGGCGAGCGTCAACCTGCTGACCCGCACGGCCTGGGTGGATCTGGAGCCCGGGGTCGACGGAGCCGACGGCACCGACGCCGATCCCCTGCCCGCCCTGCTGGGCAGCCTCGAGGGACTGGGTTTCCAGGCCCGGCTGCGCCCCCAGGAGCCGGAACCGGCCAGCCAGCGGGAGCGGCGCCAGGCCGAGCAGTGGTGGCGCCACTGGCGCCAGCTGCTGGTGGCCCTGCTGCTGCTGCTCGTTTCCGGCCTGGGGCACCTGGCCGATGCCGGTCTGCTGGCCTGGCGCGGTCCCTGGCCGCTGCTGGGCAGCCCCTGGTTCCACGCCCTGGTGGCCACCCTGGCCCTGGCTTTCCCCGGCCGGCCGATCCTGGTTCGCGGCGTCCGTTCGGCCCTGGCCGGGGTGCCCGGCATGGACACCCTGGTGGGACTGGGGGTGGCCAGCGCCTACCTCTCCAGCCTGGTGGGCTGGCTGTGGCCGGCCAGCGGCTGGCCCTGCTATTTCAACGAGCCGGTGATGCTGCTGGGCTTTGTCCTCACCGGTCGTTTCCTGGAGGAGCGGGCCCGCTACCGCACCGGCCGGGCCATCGAGGAGCTGTCCGCCCTCCAGCCCGACCATGCCCTGCTGCTCCTGGGCGACGGCCCCCCCCGCCAGGTCCGGGTGGGGGGGCTGCGGCCGGGGGACCGGCTGCGGCTGCTGCCGGGCGACCGGGTGCCGGTGGATGGGGTGGTTCTGGAGGGCTGCTCGCGCGTCGATGCCTCCAGCCTCACCGGCGAGCCCCTGCCCCAGTCCGTCGAGCCCGGCAGCGAGCTGGCCGCCGGTCTGCTCAACCTGGAGAGTTCCCTGGTGCTGGAGGTGAGCCGCAGCGGTGCCGACAGCGCCATCGCCCGCATCGTGCGCCTGGTGGAGCGGGCCCAGGCCCGCAAGGCCCCGATCCAGGGGCTGGCCGACAGGGTCGCCGGCCGCTTCACCTTCGTGGTGCTCCTGCTGGCGCTGGCCACCCTGCTGTTCTGGTGGCTGTGGGGATGCCGGCACTGGCCGGAGGTGCTCACCATGGCCGTTGCCGGGGGGCAGGGCTCCCACGGCCACCTCTCCTCCGCCCACGGCGCCCTGGCCCATGGCGGCGGTGCAGCCGACACACCCTTCAGCCTGGGGTTGCAGCTGGCCATCGCGGTGCTGGTGGTGGCCTGCCCCTGCGCCCTCGGCCTGGCCACGCCGACGGCGATCACCGTGGGCTCCGGGCTGGCGGCCCGCTCGGGGCTCCTGTTCCGGGGTGGCGATGCGATTGAGACCGCCGCCCGGCTGGAGGCGGTGCTGTTCGACAAGACCGGCACCCTCACCATCGGCCGTCCCCTGGTGACGGCCGTCCGGGTCGTGGGGGCGGCCCCGGGCAGCCCCGAGGAGGGGGCTGGCGCCAACGGGCTGGTGCAGGTGGCGGCGAGCCTGGAGCAGCACAGCCGCCATCCCCTGGCCCACGCCGTGCTGCAGGAGGCCCAGTGCCGGGGGCTCCCCCTGCTGGCCGTCAGCGAAGCCCGGACCCTTCCCGGCGAAGGGGTGCAGGGGCTGGTGGAGGGCGCCGGCCTTGTGCGGGTGGGTCGGCTCGACTGGCTCGCCCGCCAGGGGGTGAGCGCGGAGCCCGCTGCCGCTGCCCTGCAGCAGGCCCTTGAGGCCGGTGGTGCCACCCCGCTGGCGGTGGCCGTTGACCGACGGCTGCTGGGACTCCTGGCCGTGGAGGACCGGCCCCGGGCCGATGCCGCCGCCACCGTGAGCCGCCTGCGGCGGCTGGGGCTGCGACTGGGCCTGCTCAGCGGCGATCGGCGCGCTAGCGTCGAGGGTCTGGGCCGCCGGCTGGGCCTGCGGCCGGAGGAGCTGGCCTGGGAGCTGCGGCCCGAGGAGAAGCTGGAACGGCTCCTGCTGGCCCATCGCCAGGGGGCCGTGGCGATGGTGGGCGACGGCATCAACGATGCCCCCGCCCTCGCCGCCGCCGACCTGGGCATCGCCGTCGGCACGGGCACCCAGATCGCCCAGGAGAGTGCGTCCCTGGTGGTGATGGGCGAGGGACTCGACGGCATCGTCCGAGCCCTGGCGATCGCCCGGCGCACCATGGCCAAGGTTCGCCAGAACCTGGCCTGGGCCTTCGGCTACAACCTGATCGTCCTGCCGATCGCCGCCGGTGCGCTCCTGCCGGGCTTCGGCCTGAGCCTCTCGCCCGAACTGGCGGCCCTGCTGATGGCCTTCAGCTCGATCACCGTGGTCGGCAACGCCCTGCTCCTGCAGGGTCTCCCGAGGGATGCCGCGCCATGAGCGGGCGCTTCCTGGTGCTGGAGGGCATCGACGGCTGCGGCAAGACCACCCAGATCGAGGCCCTGCGTGCCTGGCTGCCCCTCAGCGGCCTGATGGCGCCCGGTTCCCGGCTGGTGGTGACGCGGGAACCGGGCGGGACGGCCCTGGGCCAGGCCCTGAGGGCCCTGCTGTTGTCGCCGCCGGAGGGGGCCGCCCCCTGCAGCCTCTGCGAGCTGATGCTCTATGCCGCCGACCGGGCCCAGCACGTCCAGGAGTGCCTGCGTCCGGCCCTGGCCGCCGGCGACTGGGTGCTGAGCGATCGCTTCAGCGGCTCCACGGCGGCCTACCAGGGCTATGGCCGCGGCCTGCCCCTCGACACCATCCGCCAGCTCGAGGCGATGGCCACCGGCGGCCTGGAGCCCGATCTCACCCTCTGGCTCGATCTGCCCCTGGCGGGGTCCCTGCGGCGCCGCGGTGACCGGCCCGCCGACCGGATCGAGGCCGCGGGCGAGGCCTTCCTGCAGCGGGTCAGCGATGGTTTCGCCAGCCTGGCCGCCGAGAGGGGCTGGCAGCGCGTCGCGGCCGCTGGGCCGATCGAGGAGGTGACGGCCCGCTGCCGCTCCCTGATCACGGAACACCTGGGGGCCGCCGGCGCAGGGGGCCATGGCTGAGTTGCTGGCCGATGCCGAGCTGTTCGCCGATCTGGTGGGCCAGCCCCAGGCGGTGGCCCTGCTCACGGCCGCCCTGGAACGGCGGCGGCTGGCACCTGCCTACCTGTTCGTCGGCCCCGACGGGGTGGGCCGCCGGCTGGCGGCCCTGCGCCTGCTCGAGGGGGTGCTCGCCGGTGGCACCGCCGGATCGGTGCCGCTGCGGCGACGCCTGGCGGAGGGCAACCACCCCGATCTGCTCTGGGTCGAGCCCACCTACCTGCACCAGGGCCGGCTGGTGAAGGCCTCCGAGGCCGAGGCCCAGGGCCTCAGCCGTCGCAGCCCCCCCCAGCTGCGCCTGGAGCAGGTGCGGGAGGTGACCCGTTTCCTGGCCCGCCGACCGGTGGAGGGGGAGCGTTCCCTGGTGGTGCTGGAGACGGTCGAGGCGATGGCCGAAGCGGCCGCCAATGCCCTGCTCAAGACCCTCGAGGAACCGGGCCACGGTCTGCTGATCCTGCTCACGGCCACACCGGACCGGCTGCTGAGCACCATCCGCTCCCGCTGCCAGGCCATCCCCTTCGCGCGCCTGTCCCCCGCCCTGGTGCACCAGGTGCTGGCGGGCCTGCCGGCGCCGGACGTGGCGCAGGAGGGGACATCGGAGCGGGCCGTGGCCGATCCCCCCGAACTGCTGGAACTGGCCGCCGGATCCCCCGGGGCCCTGCTGCGCCACCGGCGGGTCTGGCAGGGGCTGCCGGAGGGCCTGGCGGACCGCTTGCTGGCCCTGGGCCGGGAGCCGATGGAGGCCCTGGGCCTGGCCCGCGACCTCAGCGAGGCCCTCGATGGCGAGCAGCAGCTCTGGCTGCTCGACTGGTGGCAGCTGCACCTCTGGCGGCGGCGGCACGAGCCGGCACCCCTGCGGCGCATCGAGCAGCTGCGCAGCCACCTGCTGGCCTACGTGCAGCCGCGGCTGGCCTGGGAGGTGGCCCTGCTGGACCTGGGGGGGCTGAGGGGTGGGGGCTGAGGGATGGGGGCTGAGGGCTGGCCTCAGGCCACCGCCCCTTCACCCGCTTTAGACACCGCGGCGAGCCTGGCTTCCCTGGCGGAGCGGATGGCGGCGCCGAGCGGTTCGATCTGATCGGTTGGGGGCAGCTCGAGGCAGTAGCCGGCGCCGTAGACGGTCTTGATGAAGCGGGGCTTGCGGGGATCGGGCTCGAGCTTGGTGCGCAGGTGACGGATGTGGACCCGGATGGTCTCGATGTCGTCATCGGGTTCGTACCCCCAGACCTCCTTGAGGATGAGGGAGGGGGCGACGGTCTGACCGTGGCGCTGGAGCAGGCAGTGGAGGAGTTCGAACTCGGTGTGGGTGAGTCGGACGGGCGCATCGAACCAGATGGCCTCGAAGCGCTCGGGGACGAGGGTGAGGGAGCTGAAGCTGAGGATCTCGTTGTGCTTGGCGGAGAGGGGCGCACGCTCGCTGCGCCGCAGGAGTGCCTTGACCCTGACCATGAGCTCCTCCAGATCGAAGGGCTTGGTGAGGTAGTCGTCGGCGCCGGAGTTGAAGCCGCTCACCTTGTCCTTGGTGCTGCCGAGGGCGGTGAGCATCAGGATGGGGATCTTGGCGGTTCGCTCGTCGCGGCGAAGGCGCTGACAGAGGGTGAGACCGTCGACCTTGGGGAGCATGAGGTCGAGGAGGATCACATCGGGGGAATACTGAACAGCGAGGGCCTGGCCCTTGATGCCGTCAGCTGCCCTCTGGACATCGAAGCCGCCGTGCTCAAGGTGTCCGGCGACGAGATCCAGCATGTCGCCGTCATCTTCGATGAGCAGGATGGAGGGCTTCATGGGAGAGATCGAGTCGAGGCGTGGCGTCGTGGGTGCCTGGGTGGGGAGCACGGGCACGGAGGCCATCAGTGTCGCGGATTTGCGGGACGGCTGCAGGGGCCAGGGTGCAGGTGCGCCTCCTGGCCGATGCTGGGGGGCGGGCTCAGCGCCCAGAGCCAGGACGCCCTAGACGGAGCGCCGGGACCCTGAAACGGGTGGAAAAAACTCCCCGGGCGGGATTCGAACCTGCGACCAATCGGTTAACAGCCGACCGCTCTACCACTGAGCTACCGAGGAAGACACCCGGCTGACCGGGATCCGAAGACCTTACCTTTCGGCCCCGCCGGCGGGCAAGGGGGCCAGGGAGCGGCGCAGGCTTTCGCCGCTCTGCCAGGGGCCGATCGTGCCGGTTTCCATGCGGGCGGCTCCGTCGCAGCACTCCAGTTCCTCGAGACGGTGGGTGATCCACAGCGCGGTGAGGGGGGCCGGGCTGCGGTGGCAGAGCTGATGGATCAGCTCCAGCACCTCCTTCTGGCTGTTGGGATCCAGCAGGGCGGTGGGTTCATCCAGGAGCAGCAGCGTCGCGGCGCTGGCCAGGGCTCCGGCGATCGCCAGCCGCTGCTTCTGGCCGCCGCTCAGGGTGTGGATGGGGCGCTGCTGCAGGCCCGCCAGACCCACCTGGGCCAGGGCTGAGGCGACCCGAGCGGCACGATCGCCGTCGCCGAGCCCCTCAGGGAGGGCCAGTTGCAGGTCGCTGCCGCAGCTGGGCAGCAGCAGCTGGTGGTCGGGGTTCTGGAACACCAGGGCCGGCCGTCCCTGGCAGGTGATCTGGCCGGCCGTCGGCGTCAGCAGGCCAGCGATCAGGCGCAGCAGGGTGCTCTTGCCGCTGCCGTTGCTGCCGACGAGCATCCACAGCCCGGGCCCTGGAATCCGCAGCCGGCAGTCCCGCAGGGCCGGGGCCCCTTCGCCCCAGCCGAAGCGGAGCCCCTCGATCTCCAGGGGCGGCTCGAGCGCCCCGGAGGCCGCCGATGCGTTCAAGGCTCGAAGCTGAAGCCGGGACGCTTGCCGCCGCCGGCGACCGACGACTTCTCATAAATCTGCACGGCGACGATCTCACCGCTCAGCAGGCTGACGCGCTTCTGCTCGTCCTTCTCGCAGGTGAGTTCGAGCACCTTGGGGTGCCCGCTCTCGAGCGCCTGGCGCACGTCCCCGTACAGGGCCTGGGCGCCGTCCAGCTCCTTGCGCTGGACGGCAACGGGCATGGGGCTGAGCCGGAGGGAGATCTCGACGACGTACATGGTGGAGGGGGCTGGGGCCGGGACGGCGGGGAGGGCTGGCGAGGCCACTCTGGCGAATCGTCGGCCGCCGGGGAGGGTTGGGTACTTGTACTCATTCCCTTGCGGCCGCGGCTCCCCGGCCGCGCAGAACGGGCGTCTTCTTTTACGATCGGCTTGTAAAGCTTCGTGAAGCACCTCCCATGACGATCGCCCTGGGGCGCGCCCCTGCCACCCGTGGATGGTTCGACGTCCTCGACGACTGGCTCAAGCGCGACCGCTTCGTTTTCGTGGGGTGGTCCGGTCTGCTGCTGTTCCCCACGGCCTATTTGGCCTTGGGCGGCTGGCT